>CAWEYD010000001.1:0-657981 GCA_963813255.1 uncultured beta proteobacterium
GAGCATCCGCGCCGAACTGCGAGCGGCACTGATCGCGCTGCACAGCGAGCAACGCGCCGCCGCGCAAAGCCAGGAACTGCTCGGTATCGTCGGCGACAGCCAACCCATACAGGCGCTGCGCAGCCAGATCAAGATGTATGCGAACACCCCCTTCCCGGTGCTGATCCAGGGCGAGTCGGGTTGCGGCAAAGAGCTGGTGGCCGCCGCGTTGCAGCAACTGAGCAATGATCCTGGCGCCCCCTTTATCGCGCTCAACTGCGCTGCGATCGCGCCAAACCTGCTTGAGTCGACGCTGTTCGGCCACGCCAAAGGTGCTTTCACCGGTGCAACGACCGCGCAGGTCGGCTTCTTTGAAAAAGCCGAGAAAGGCACTCTGTTCCTAGACGAGGTGGGCGACTTGCCGCAGGAACTGCAGGCCAAATTGCTGCGCGTACTGGAGAACGGCGAATACCAACGCGTCGGCGAAACTGCGACGCGCAGAAGCACCGCGCGCATCATCGCCGCCACCAACCTCGACCTGTCGCAGGCGGTACGCAACGGCAGCTTCCGCGCCGACCTGTTCCACCGCCTGAGCGTGTTCACGATCAACGTACCGCCGTTGCACGCGCTGGGCGGGGACAAATTCCTTTTGCTCGATCACTTCCGCGATTTCTACTCGAAACAGATGCAGCGCGTGCCCTTCTCGTTGGACGCTGCGGCCAATGCTGCCTGGCAGAACTATCCCTTCCCCGGTAACACACGCGAGCTGCGCAACATCGTCATCCGCCTGATTACCAAGCATCCGGGGACAGAGATCGGCATCTCGCAACTGGAAACCGAGTTCGACCCGCAACTTCCTACGCCGAATGGCGGGGCGTCCGAATCAGCGAACGATGCCCGGCGTGCCCTGCAACTGGGTGGGTTCAATCTGGACGACATGCTGATGAGCTATACTCAAACATATATCGATGCCGCAATGGATCTGGCGCAAGGTAATGTGAGCGAGGCCGCAAAACTGCTGGGCATCGCGCGCACCACCCTGTATAGCCGCATGGAAGCAGCGCAAAAACAACGGGACGCTAAACGCTGATTTTCGATGGCAGACCTAGCAAAGGAAAACTGATGTATCTGGAGCACTTCGGCCTCAACGAGCCACCATTCAAAGTCACGCCAGTTACCGATTTCTTCTTTTCCGGCGCCAACCGTGGCGAGATACTCGACGCGCTGGTCTATGCCATCACGGACGGTGAAGGCATCGTCAAGGTCAGCGGCGAGGTCGGCAGCGGCAAGACCATGTTGTGCCGCATGCTGCTGGACAGGCTGCCCACCAACCTCAAGGCCATCTACCTCGCCAACCCCAGCCTGTCGCGCGACGAGTTGCTGTATGCCATCGCCGACCGCCTGGGCCTGGACCTGGAAGGACAGCGCGTCAACGTCATCCTCCAGAATCTGCAGAACGACCTGGAAGCGAAATATGCGCGGGGCGAGCGTTGCGTGGTGCTAGTGGACGAAGCGCACGCCATGCCGCCGGAAACCCTGGAAGAACTGCGCCTGCTGTACAACCTGCAGGTCGGCAAACACAAGCTGCTGCAAATTGTCCTGTTCGGACAGCCCGAGCTGGACGAAAAACTGGCCCAAAGCAACATGCGCCAGTTGAAGGACCGCATCGTTCACCACTTCACCATCCTGCCCCTGTCGCAAAAGGTCATCCATACCTACCTGATGTTCCGCATGCGCGCCGCAGGATACAAAGGCCCCGACAACTTTACCTCCGCCGCCGAAAAACTGATCGGAAAAGCCTCGCAAGGCCTGATGCGCCGCGTGAACATCCTTGCCGACAAGTCGCTGCTCGCCGCCTTTGTCGAGAACACCCACGCGATCGAAGTGCGCCATGTGCAGGCGGCGATACGCGACAGTGAAATGATGCCCACACAGCCATGGTTCAGCCGCAAGAACATCGGTGTGATGGGTGCCGTGGCCTTGCTTGCGGCCATGCTGCTAGGAGCAGGATGGTTCATCGGGCACGAACAGAACGGACAATCGAAGGCCGTAACCAGCCCTGTCTCCGCGATCGCAGTCGCCCCGACATCTTCCGGCACGACGCAAGCCATGGCGACTACCGTGGCAGACCTCGCGCCGTCGGGCAATGAGCCGGCTGGGCTTTCACGCGCAGAAACTGCCGTCCCCACGTCCGGCGGCAACCCGCCCCCCCACGAAAAAGCCTTTATCCAGGCACTGGCCACCGTACCCAAACATAGCCTGCTGAAACAACGGCTGGACGCCGCGCGCGGCGTGCTGAATACGGCGCCCAAAGGCAGTGCCAGCATCCAGCTGTACTACACCGAGAACACACAACCAGAACGCATGGAAGGATTCCTGCAGCGGGCCAAGAAACTGGGCAAGCTGGACGAGATCTACGTCCTGCCCATCAAGCTCCAGGGGCGCGATGCCTACCGTGCGTTGTATGGCGTCTATGCCGACAGCAATGCAGCAGGCGCAGGGATGACCAAACTGCCCCAACGCTACCAGGAAGCATTCACGCCCACCCTGTATCTGCTGGATGACGCACGGAACATCCCTTAACTTTCTGATAGCAAAAACATACTTAAGTCCAAGGTGTATTGCCTGAGTCGGCAATATAGTGTTACCTTGCACCGGACATAAAAGGGATAAGGATAATGAGGCAAAATCAGGCACTGCTATTTTTCGGTTGCGTCTTGCTTGCTGCCTGCGGCACCAAAGCCATCAAGCCATCCGACAAGCACATCCAGCAGACCCCTGACGCAGCCCTCCACGACACCAGCAACATCCCGCAAACCAGCAAAAATTCTGTTGTACTGCCGCCGCCGAAACCGGTCGCCAAGGTCGAAACGTATACCGTCGTTTTCAGCAGCGGCGTCCCCGTCAGGGACGTACTGTTCACCTTGGCGCGCGATGCCAAGATCAACGTCGATCTCAAGGACAGCGCCGATCCTGCGATGGGACAGCCCATCACGCTGAACGCCATCAATCAGACGCTGCCCCAGATTCTGGAGCGCATCACGAAACAGGCGGACATCCGTTACGAGTTCGATGGCAGCGGCAATCTGCTGGTGATGCCGGACAAGCCGTTCATGAAGACGTACAAGATCGATTTCATCAACATGTCGCGCTCGGTGAAAAGCTCGGTCTTCACTTCCAGCCAGATCGGGGGCGCCACCACCGGGACCACGACGGGCGGCAATACCGCCTCGACCACGGTCACCAGCGAAACCAAGAACAACCTGATGGACAGCCTGGTCGAGAACGTACGGGCCATCATCGTCGATGAGGACCGGATCAGATATACGGAAAGGACCGAACTCCGGGCCGACATAGCAGCTTCCGCGA
Organism: uncultured beta proteobacterium; assembly: GCA_963813255.1. Taxonomy (GTDB): domain Bacteria; phylum Pseudomonadota; class Gammaproteobacteria; order Burkholderiales; family Gallionellaceae; genus Sideroxyarcus. Next base: position 3,349 of record CAWEYD010000001.1, read on the forward strand.
GAGGGATGGGCAGCGCTTCCGCCAGCGGCGGAGTGTCAGGCGGCGGCAAAGGACAGCCCGGCAAGACCGGCGGCGTAGTATCCGGCACCGGCAATGAAGACCTTGCCAGCCAAGCCTCGACAGTGATGCAAAGCGGCAAATACGAGCCTGCCGTGAACATCAATGCCAACAAGGAAACCGGGGTGTTGATCGTTCGCGCCACCGGACGCCAGCACAAGAAGATCCAGGAATTCATCGACAGGGTCATGAGCACGGCACGCCGTCAGGTGCTGATCGAAGCCACCATCGCGGAAGTCACCTTGAGCAGCAATTACCAGCAGGGCATCAACTGGTCTGCGCTGGCCTTGGGCGGGAAAGGTTTTACCCTGAATCAGGTTGGGGGAGGAAACCCGCTGCCCTCGACCGCAACTACCAGTAGCATGTTCACACTAGGCTACGCCAATCCAGCCTCCAAACTCGGGAACCTGAGCGCGTCAGTAAAACTGCTCGACTCCTTTGGCGATGTGAAGGTTCTATCCAGCCCCAAGCTCAGCGTGATGAACAACCAGACCGCCACCCTCAAGGTGGTGGATAACCGGGTCTATTTCTCGATAGCCGTCACACCCGGCACCACTTCGGTCAACGGCAACACGGCGCCCACCTATACCACCACCCCGATCCCGGTCGCAGTCGGCTTCACCATGAACGTCACGCCGGAGATCAACGATTCCGACTATGTGACCATCAATGTGCGCCCGACCATCACGCGCATCATCCGCTATGTGGACGACCCCAACCCTAGCCTGGCATATCCCTGCGGCCCGGGCGTGGCGACCTGCAACGTTCCCGCCATCAAGAACCAGGTCCCGGAATTGCGCACCCGCGAAATGGAATCCATCATACGCGTGAACAGCGGACAGATCGCCGTCCTCGGCGGCCTGATGCAGGACGAGATCAACAACCTGAGCGACGGCATCCCCTTACTCGACAGCATCCCGTTCGCAGGCAATGCCTTCAAGAGCCGCAACGACACCAAGAACAAGACGGAACTGGTAATCTTCCTGCGCCCGATCGTCATCAAGGACGCCAGCGTCAACGGCGACTACGGCGAATTCCGCAATGCTCTTCCGGACGCGAATTACCTGAAGCCGGAAGATGAGAAGGCCGCACCATGAGCTTGTTACTCGACGCGATGAAGAAGGTGAGTGACCGGAGCACCGGGCTGTCCAACTTGACCCTGGAAGAACATCCTGGAGCAGCACAACCCGGCGCAACGGCGACCGACACGAACAAGACCAGCACGACCCGCGCTGCCGGAGAGACGTTGTTCGCCGCCAAGAAGAAGCCGGCAGCGCCGCGCTTCCGCTGGAACCTTGGGCTGGTTCCCACTACATTCCTGATATGCAGCGTGCTGGGGGCTGCCTACGGCGTCTACCTGTGGCGTGAACTCAATCCCCCGGCGCAACGCGTAGTGCAGCGTCCGGTGACTCCGCCGCCGCCCGCTCCCATAGCAACACCCGCACCACGGCCGCTGGTTGCCTCCATAGGCGCAGCCGGCGCCAGAAGAGTTACCACCGAAAGTGGAGGCCGCTGAGACCGCACCCAAGCCCTTCTTCAGTACAGCCAAGCCCCGCTCCAGGAGTGCCTCCAAGCTGCGAACCCGTGCGGCTCCTTCAGCCATGACTATCGAGCGCGTACAGGAAAATGACACCGTAACTCCCGTGCTGTTCAACGCCTATCAGGCTTATCAGCACGGCGACTACGCCAGCGCAGCCAAGGGTTATCGCGAGGTGTTGAACAAGGACCCTCGCAACCGCGATGCCCTGCTCGGACTGGCAGCGATCGCGCAGCAGCAGGAACAGGACGAAACCGCGCAGTATTACTACCGTCAGGTATTGCTGCTCGACCCGCGTGACCCGGTCGCGCTGGGCGCGATGTCCGCCTACAGCACGGGTGAGGACAACGAGAGCCAACTCAAGCAAATGATCTCGGAACAGCCGCGCTCGGCTGCATTGCAGTACGCCTTGGGCAATGTGTATGCCCAACAGTCGCGCTGGGCCGATGCGCAACAAGCCTATTTCAACGCGCGCATGCTGGAGCCGTCCAACGCGCAGTTCACATACAATCTCGCCGTCAGCCTCGACCATCTCGGGCAAGGCAAATCCGCCGCACAGCATTACCGACAAGCCCTGCAACTTGATACCAACAACAACGCCGGTTTCGATCACGCGCAAGCACAGAAACGCCTGAATGAATTGACCGCATCCGGCCGCTGAGGACAAAAATGGCAGTGCCGCAACAACAGCTACAGCAGCCTATCGGACAATTGCTCATCGCCAAGGGGGTCATCAGCGAGGACCAGCTGCGCATCGCCACCCAGGAACAGAGCAAATCGCCGCAGCCGCTGGGCCGCCTGCTGGTGCGCCTGGGCTTCCTGTCGGAAGCCACCATCCGCGACGTGCTGTCGGAAAACCTCGGACAGGAGAGCGTCGACCTGTCCAACGTGATCGTCGATCCTGCCGCGGTCCTGATGATCCCCAAAGAGATCGCGCGCCGTTACCTGCTGGTGCCGCTTTCCGTCGACCAGGCCAACAAGAACCTCACCCTTGCCATCGCCGACCCCGACAACATCATCGCGCTCGACCAGGTGCGCGCCCTGTTGCGCGACGAATACCGGCTGATCACCCTGCTCGCCAGCGAATCCGACATCCTGCGCGCCATCGACCAGTACTACGGTTTCGAGCTGTCCATCGACGGCATCCTGCACGAGATCGAACCGGGCGAGCTGGAACACCAGGGCCTGCAACAAGGGGTCAACGAATTCAGCCAGCCGGTGGTACGCCTGATCGACGCGCTGCTCACCGAGGCGGTGCAGCAAAGCGCGTCCGACATCCACTTCGAACCCGAGAACAGCTTCCTGCGCATCCGCTATCGCGTGGATGGCGTGCTGCGCCAGGTGCGCAGCCTGCACAAGAGCTTCTGGCCGGCGATGGTGGTGCGCCTGAAAGTGATGAGCGGCATGAACATCGCCGAGACCCGCGCACCGCAGGATGGGCGCATCTCGCTGCGCCTGTCCGGCCGCCCCATCGATTTCCGCGTCGCCTCGCACCCGACGCAATACGGCGAGAATCTGGTGCTGCGCATCCTGGACCGGCAGAAAGGCATCGTACCGATCAACCAGATCGGTCTGGACGAGGCCGCTCTTTCCATCCTGATGACCATCATCGCCAAACCGGAAGGCATCGTGCTGGTCACGGGCCCCACCGGCAGCGGCAAGACCACCACGCTGTACTCGGTGCTGAACCACGTCAACACCGAGTCGGTCAACATCATGACCCTGGAAGACCCGGTGGAATACCCCATTCCGTTGATACGCCAAAGCTCGGTGAACGAAGCGGCAAAACTGGATTTTGCCAGCGGCATCCGCTCCCTGATGCGGCAGGACCCGGACATCATCCTGGTCGGCGAGATCCGCGACCACCCGACGGCAGAGATGGCCTTCCGCGCCGCCATGACAGGCCACCAGGTCTATTCGACGCTGCACACCAATTCGTCCGTCGGCGCGATACCGCGCCTGCTGGACATCGGCATCCTGCCGGACATTCTGGCCGGCAACATCATCGGCATCATGGCGCAGCGCCTGATCCGCATCCTGTGCAACCACTGCAAATACCCGTACCAGCCGGATGCGACGGAACGCAAGCTGCTCGGCGTGGGCCACCACGATGAACTAACGCTGTACCGCGCCGCCGGCTGCGACATGTGCCGCCATCAAGGCTACAACGGACGCCAGGCCATCATGGAGATTCTCAAGATGGACTCCGACCTGGACGACCTCGTGGCGCGCCGCGCCAGCATCCGCGACATCAAGCAGGCCGCGCTGGAACGCGGCTTCCGTCCGCTGGCGCAAGACGGCATCCGCCGCATCCTGCAGGGCGTGACCTCGATCGCCGAAGTCTCGCGCGTGGTTGACCTGACCGATCGCCGTTAGGCAACCCGCCATGGCGCTCTATTCCTACAAGGCGATCGACAGCAAGGGCAAGACCGCCAAGGGCTTGCAGGATGCCGCCAACCTGATCGACCTCGAACTGCGCCTGAAGCGCAGCGGGCTCGACCTCATCAAGGCCAGCGAAGAAGAGAACAAGGCCACCTTCGGCGGCGGAAAGATCAAGCGCGTCGACCTCATCACCTTCTTCTTCAACCTGGAACAGCTCACCCGTGCCGGCGTGCCGCTGCTGGAATGTCTGGGCGACTTGCGCGACACCATGGAAGAACCGGCTTTCCGCGAGATCATCGCCAGCATGATCGAATCCATCGAAAGCGGGAACAAGCTGTCGCAGGCCATGGCAGAACACCCCAATGCCTTCGACAAGATCACCACCAACCTCACCAAGGCGGGCGAAGACAGCGGACGCCTGGTGGACGTGTTCAAGCATCTGACCGAATCGCTCAAATGGCAGGACGAGATGACCTCGCAGACCAAGACCATGATGATCTACCCGGCCTTCGTCGGCGTGATCGTGCTGGCCATCACCTTCTTCCTGATGATCTATCTGGTGCCGCAACTGGTCGGCTTCATCAAGGGCATGGGACAGGAGCTCCCCTTCCAGACGCGACTTCTGCTGGCGACCTCGGCCTTCTTCGTCAATTACTGGTACGTATTGCTGCTCGCGCCGTTCGTGCTGTTCGGCAGCTACCGGCTCGCCCTGGTCAGCAATCCCAAACTGCAATACCACGTGGACAACCTCAAGCTGAACATCTGGCCGACCGGCCCCATCCTGCGCAAGATCATCCTGGCGCGCTTCGCCAACACCTTCGCCATGATGTACAGTTCGGGCATCACCATACTGGATTGCATCTCCAATTCGCGCGACCTGGTGGGCAATCAGGTCATCGCACAAAGCCTGCAGAACGTGATGAAAGAGATCGAATCCGGCAAGAACCTGACCCAGAGCTTCCAGCAGACCGGCATCTTCCCGCCGCTGGTGGTGCGCATGCTCAAGGTGGGCGAGGCCACCGGACAGCTCGACCAGGCGCTACTCAACGTCAGCTACTTCTACGACCGTGACGTGAAGGATTCGATCAAGCAGGTCCAGGTCCTGATCGAACCGACCATGACCATCATCCTCGGTGTCATGCTGGGCTGGGTGATGCTGTCCGTGCTGTCGCCGATCTACGACATCATCAGCAAGGTGCAGATGTAATGCCGCGCACTCTCCTTTTCCTGAGCGCCGACTCTTTCCAGGCTTATCTGTGGAAAAAATCGGAACTGACTGTGGCGAGCAGTTTCTCCAATGATGCCGATGGACGCGCGCGCTTCGCCGCCTTCCTCGAACAGCATCGCCACCCTACCTACCTGCTGGTCGACATCATCGAGGAAGACTTCCATCTGGAGACCGTGCCGCACCTGATCGGCCCCAGCCGCGGTGCACTGCTGGAACGCAAATTCGAACAGTACTATCGCAGCACCCCGTTCCGTCAGGCCACGCTGGTACAGCGCCTAAGCGAAGGACGACGCGACGACGAGTTCCTGTTCTCCGCATTGACTAACCCGCTGCGCATCTCGCCCTGGCTGGACGCCCTGCTTGCGCAACACACCCCGCTGGTCGGTCTCTATTCGATCCCCATCATCAGCGCCCCGTTGCTGCACCACATCGCTTCCGATCACGTGCTGCTGCTGTCCTGGGAGAAGAGCGCCGGCCTGCGCCAGACCTATTTCCACAACAAGCGCCTGCACTTCTCGCGCCTGATTCCGGTAACCAACGATGGCTCGTTCGCCAAGGCGGTCGTCGAGGAAACCCCGCGCACCCAGCAATACCTCAAGAGCCTGTCGCTGCCGCCGCCGGGCGACGTGCTGGACGTGCACATCATCTGCCACGCTTCGGACAGAGCCGAACTGCAGGCCCAACTGTCCAATGACGTTGACCTGCGCTACACCTACCTCGACATCATCGAGTTCGCCAAGCAGCGCAAATGCCGGCACCCGTTCACCGATTCCGACGCCACGCCACTGTTCCTGCACCTGCTCGCCACCAGTGCGCCGGCCGCACACTACGGCAGTGCCAGCCACACCCACTTCTTCCTGTTGTGGCAACTGCGCCGTCTCTTCTTCGGCTTGGCGGCGGCAACCACTTTGGTGGGTCTGTTGTGGAGCGGCATCTCGTTCTGGCAGGGCAACGAGTTCGTCAAAGACACCGAGCCGCTGCAGGAGCAAACAGCTCAGCTACAACAGCAGACGCAACAGGTGCAGCGCGGCTTCGCCAACACGACGGTACCCGCTGCCGACATGAAGACGGCGGTGCTCCTGGCGCGCAGCCTCGGCGACTATGCGCCGCCGCCCAAGGAGGTGCTCTACCAACTCAGTCTAGTACTGGAACGATTCCCGCGCATCCAGATGAACAAGCTCGCGTGGCAGACCAGCCCTGCGGACGCCGCCCCCTCGCCCTACCCGGCACAGGTCATCACCTTCGATGGCGAACTGACCGATTTTGGCAATGAACACCGCCAGGCGCTCAGCTACCTGGAACGCTTTGAGAAGGCTCTGGTCCAAAGCGGGTACACCGTCAGCGCACAGACCCTGCCCCTGGATGTCAGCTCCAAAGGCAGCATCAGCGGCGACGTCGGAACCAGCGCGGGCAAGCCCGCACAGTTCACCCTGAGGATCATCTGGAGACATCCATCATGAGTTTCTCCGTTGCCGACATCCCAGAGATCAAATGGAGCCTGCTTGCCTTTGGTGCCAGCCTGGTCGTGGCAGCAGGCCTGATAGAACTCAGCGCGAGCTACCAGCACCAAGCAAAGCAGGATCGTCAGACAGCGCAGAATCAGCTCAACGAAGCGCGCAATCAACTAATCGCCGCCCAGAGCGACCAGGAGAACATGGCGACCTACCAGAGGGAATTTCTGGCGCTGGACGCACAAAGAGTGATTGGCGATGAACAGCGGCTGGACTGGATGGAAGGCCTGGAAAATATCCGCCAGCAAGGATATGTGCTCGACTTCAAGTACGGCATCGCTCCGCAACAGGCCTATGCGCCCAATCCGCCTCTGGATACCGGCAACCTCGCGCTCAACATCAGCCCCATGACGCTGCAGATAGACCTGCTGCATGAAGAACAACTGCTGCACCTGTTCACCGCATTGAACACCCAGATCAAAGGCTGGTTCATACTCGAGCGCTGCAGCCTGACCCCGACCGGCGCACAAGGTGCCACGCCAGGTACGCTCAAAGCGGAATGCGCAGGCGGCTGGCTCACCATGAAGAATAGGAACGCGCCATGAACGCCTTCCGTCATTCCGGCGACGGCCGGAATCCAGCAAAAGAAATAATGCTTGTCGCTCTTGCAGTGTTTGCGAGCACTGTAGCGTTCACCTGCGCACACGCCGCCGAACTCGGCCGCCTGTTCTACACCCCGCAGCAACGCGCCCAACTCGACGCCGGGCAAACCTCACCCGACAATCCCGAAAGCGGCACGCGCAGCTTCATCACCGTCAACGGCGTGATCCAGAAACAGGGCGGCCCGCGCACCGTGTGGATCAACGGCAAGCAACAACCCGCCGACCAGGGCAACGAAAGGACCCCGGCCACCGTGCCCGTCACCGTGCCGGGCAAATCGCGGCCCGTGCAGCTCAAGGTAGGACAGAGACTGCTGCTGAACACACCGCCGCCAAGCACCAACGGCGAAGACAAATCCGAACAACCCGCCCCCGCCAAACCCGCTGCCGGAGAGGACGACTAGGTCATGTCCGCCACCTCTCACGCCAAGTACTGCCTCTCGAACCTGCGCAGCCAGCGTGGCGCCGCGTTCATCGTCATGATTGTCGTCTTGGTGATGGGTGCGGCAACCATACTCGTCAGTTCATTCGGCACGGCGACGCTGCAGATCGAGCGCGACAAGAAGACCGCGGAAGCGCTGGCTCAGGCAAAGGAAGCATTGATCTCATATGCCATCAGCAGCGAGAACGTCAATGGTGGCACTGGCGCTGCAAGGCCCGGCAATTTTCCATGCCCAGATAATAATGTACCAAGCACTGGCTACGAATCAGGTTCATGTTCTTCCGGTACAGTTGGAAGACTACCTTGGAGAACGCTCGGCGTGCCGGAACTGCTTGATGGGTATGGCGAGCCGCTGTGGTATGCCCTTTCCGGAAACTTCCGAAAAGTATCTAGCCGCATCAATAGCGATACCAAGGGGACGCTGCAAGTTTATGACCGGGATGGCACCACGCAGCTGACACCACAGGGCAGTGAAGCTGTCGCAATTGTATTTGCTCCCGGCACGGCGCTGGGCAACCAACAAAGAAACTCCACTTTAGACAAAACCACTGCTTCCAATTATCTGGATACTGCCAATAGTCGCAACAACTCCACTGTCAACGGCCCGTTCATCGCTGCAGATAAAAGCGATTCCTTCAACGACCGCCTGATGATCATAAGAACGCGAGATTTCATGCCTACCATTGAAAAAAGGGTCGCAAAAGAGCTTCAAACCATTCTGGCGAATTATTACGCAGACAATGGCGTCTATCCCTTTCCCGCTTCTTTCAGTAATTGTTCCAGTGGCTCCCCCTCTTGCGACAGCGACACTTCCATCTGCCGAGGTCGATTTCCGTATAAAGCAAAACCTACGGATTGGGGCGGACAACCGAATTACTCTCTTCCCACGACAGCAGGTGGCTCTCCTTGGTTTATCCAAAACCGCTGGTATCGCGTGATCTACTACAGTGTGGGAACGGACCGCCTCCATTCACACCCGTCCGGCTGCCCCTCGACTATTCATGTTGACGGAAATAACAAAGCCGCCTTGTTCTTCATGCCAGGCACCCCACTGGGCACCGTGGTACGTACATATACCAACAACAATTTGGGGTGGTACTTGGAAGACACGGAAAACCTAGACACGGACTTCAACTACGTTACTCCAACCTCCAATTCCAATGACCAGCTTTTCATACTCCCATAGCCATACCGCACGCAGTCATTTGAGAAGGTCGGGCGGTTTCTCTCTGGTCGAGATGGCCATTGTATTGGCCATCATTGCACTACTCATGGCAGGTTTATTGCCCACACTTTCCGGCCAGATCGAGCAAAGCCGCAGAACCGAAACGCGTAAACAACTCGATGAGATTCAACAGGCACTGCTCGGCTTTGCCATCATCAACGGCAGGCTGCCTTGCCCCACCACCGAAGCCAATCCTTCCGCTACACTTTACGGCCAGGAGCCAACAACTGGCTGCGCAGGCTTACCCACCTCAGAAGGCTATCTACCCTGGAAAACATTAGGCGTTTCGGAAACCGATGCGTGGGGCATTAAACGCACCAGTACCAGCAGTCCGTGGACAGGCTACTGGCGCTATCGCCCTGATCGAAATTTCACCACAGCATTCAACCTATCGACTGGCTTTTCATCCGATAAGCTTAGTATCGTTGACAACAATAACAGTCTAATCACACCACCCACTGGCGGATGCCTCAACACCAATCCCACATCGGAATGTCCAGTTGCCATCGTGTATTCAACCGGCCCTAACCTCTCGCAGGATGGTCAGAATACAACGTTCCAGGCGACCAATGCCATCTACCAAAGCGATGTGCCTGGAACGACCTTCGATGACATGCTGATCTGGATTTCACGCCCGCAACTGTTCAACCGCATGGTCACGGCAGGCAAGTTACCTTAAGCTCTGCGCCAGGTCGTCCCCTGCGCTGTATCTTCCAGCACGATGCCCGCTTCCAGCAGTTCCTTGCGGATGCGGTCGGCCTCGGCGAAGTTTTTGGCCTTCTTGGCGGCGATGCGCGCTTCGATCTGTGCGTTGATCGCGGCGTCGTCCAGCCCGCCCTCACTCGCCCCGCCCTGCAGGAATTCTTGCGGATCGCGCTGCAGCAAGCCCAGCACGCCCGCCAATGCCTTGAGTTGCGCCGCCGCTTCGACTGACTGACTGCGGTTCACTTCGTTGGCGAGATCGAACAGCACGGCCATCGCTTCCGGCGTGTTGAAGTCGTCGTCCATCGCGGCTTTGAAGCGCTGGGCGTAGGACTCTTCCCAATCGACATCTGCCGTGGGCACCCCTTGCTCCAGAAGCAGATAGCCGCTGCCGTCTTCAAGCTGAATCGGTTCACCACTTTCAGTAACAGACGCCGGTTAAGCGCGGTATAGAGCCGCGTCAGCGCGCCCTTGGCATCGTCCAGATGCGCGTCGGAATAGTTCAGCGGGCTGCGGTAGTGCGCGCGCAGGATGAAGAAGCGCACCACTTCGGCGTCGTACTTCTTCAGCACTTCGCGGATGGTGAAGAAGTTGCCCAGGCTCTTGGACATCTTCTCGTTGTCCACGCGCACGAAGCCGTTGTGCATCCAGTAGTTCACGTACTGGCACTGGTGTGCGCCCTCGGACTGCGCGATCTCGTTCTCGTGGTGCGGGAACTGCAGGTCGGCGCCGCCGCCGTGGATGTCGAAATGCTTGCCCAGCAATTCCGAGCCCATCGCCGAGCATTCGATGTGCCAGCCGGGACGGCCCTTGCCCCACTTCGAATCCCACTTCACTTCGTCCGCTTCGCTGTCCTTGGCGTGCTTCCACAGCACGAAGTCGAGCGGGTCGTTCTTGTTCTCGGCCACGTCCACACGTTCGCCGGCACGCAGGTCTTCCAGCGACTTGCCGGAGAGCTTGCCGTAGCCGTCGAACTTGCGCACCGCGTAGTTCACGTCGCCGTCCGCCGCCTGATAGGCCAGGCCGTTCTTTTCCAGCTGCGCGATCATGTCCAGCATCTGCGGCACGTATTGCGTGGCGCGCGGCTCGTGGTCGGGGCGCTGCACGCCCAGCGCATCGGCATCCTCGTGCATCGCGTCGATGAAGCGCTGCGTCAGCGCATGGATGGATTCCTTGTTCTCCGCCGCGCGCTTGATGATCTTGTCGTCGATGTCGGTGATGTTGCGCACGTAGGTGACGTCGTAGCCGGAGGCCTTGAGCCAGCGCTACACCATGTCGAACACCACCATCACGCGCGCATGGCCGAGGTGGCAGTAGTCGTACACCGTCATGCCGCACACGTACATGCGGACCTTGTTGGCGTCGATGGGTTTGAAGTCCTGCTTGTCGCGGGCGAGGGTGTTGTAGATTTTTAGCATTTCCGTTTCTTACCTGAGCCGTCATTCCGGCGCAGGCCGGAATCCAGCGGTTTTATTCAAGATGCAGTTGGTTTTGTCCGCGCGTTGCGGACGGATGTTATTTTTTGACTGGATACCGGCCTTCGCCGGTATGACAACTCGCTGCCGGTATGGCGGCCTAACATACCGAGTCGTACAAATCCTTCCAGTCAGGATTGAACTCTTCAATCAATTTCAGTTTCCACGCCCGTTGCCATTCCTTGAGCGCCTTCTCGCGCTGAATGGCAGACTCCATCGTTTCATGCACTTCGTACCAAACCAGTTGATCCACGCCATACTGTTTGGTGAAACCATCGACAACGTGATTCTTATGCTCCCACACCCGTTTGACCAGGTCCGAGGTTACTCCGACATACAAGGTGCCGTTACGTTTGCTGGCTAGCAGATAAACACACGGCAGCTTGTTCATCGATCGCCTCTCCCAGTTCCGTCATACCGGCGCAGGCCGGTATCCAGTTAGTCAAATATCCTGTGCAACGCACGGACAAAATCAACGGCATGTTTGAAAAAAGCACTGGATACCGGCCTTCGCCGGTATGACGGTTAACCTTGTTCTTTCGCCCAGGAATCCTTCAGCGTCACGGTGCGATTGAACACCAGCTTGCCGCCCGGCTGATGGTCGCGGCGGTCGGTGCAGAAATAGCCCAGGCGCTCGAACTGGTAGCGCGTCTCCGGCGCGGCATCTTTCACAGCAGCTTCCACCCAGCCCTGCACCACGGTGAGCGAAGCCGGATTGAGGTGCGTGCAGAAATCCACTTCCTTGTCCGCGTCCGGTTCCGGCCACGGTGAACAGGCGGTCGTACAGACGGATCTCGGCAGGCAGTGCGTGCTCGCGCGACAGGAAATGGATCACGCCTTTGACCTTGCGCCCTTCCGGGTTCTTGCCCAGCGTGTCGTGGTCGATGCTGCACTTGAGTTCGATGACTTTGCCGGCCGCATCCTTCACCGCTTCGTCGCAGCGCATCACGTAGCTGTGGCGCAGGCGGATCTCGCCGCCGAGGGTGAGGCGCTTCCAGCCTGCGGGCGGCACTTCGGCGAAGTCGTCGGCTTCGATGAACAGTTCCTTGCCGAACGGCACCACGCGCTTGCCGAGCTCCGGCATGTTGGGATGAAAATCCGCTTCGCGCGTCTGCGCGCCTTCGGCATTGGTGATGGTGACCTTGAGCGGATTGATGATCGCCATCACGCGCGGTGCGCGCAGTTCCAGGTCTTCGCGGATCGCGCCTTCCATCACCGCCATGTCGACGCTGTTCTCGCTCTTGGACACGCCGATGCGCTTGGCGAATTCGCGGATGCCTTCCGGCGTGTAGCCGCGGCGGCGCATGCCGGTGATGGTGGGCATGCGCGGGTCGTCCCAGCCGCTCACGTGCTTCTCGTTCACCAGTTGCAGCAGCTTGCGCTTGCTGGTGATGGTGTAGTGCAGCTCCAGGCGCGAGAACTCGTACTGGCGCGGGTGGCAGGGGATGGTGATGTTGTCCAGCACCCAGTCGTACAGCGGGCGGTGGTCCTCGAACTCCAGCGTGCAGATGGAATGGGTGATGCCTTCCAGCGCGTCGGAGATGCAGTGGGTGTAGTCGTACATCGGGTAGATGCACCACTTGTCGCCGGTGCGGATGTGGTGCGCGCGGCGGATGCGGTAGATGGCCGGGTCGCGCAGGTTCATGTTGGGCGAGGCCATGTCGATCTTGGCGCGCAGCACCATCGCGCCGTCGGCGAATTCGCCGGTCTTCATGCGCGCGAACAGGTCGAGGTTCTCGGCCACGCTGCGGTCGCGGTTCGGGCTGTTCTTGCCGGGCTGGGTCAGCGTGCCGCGGTATTCGCGCATCTGCTCCGGCGTCAGGTCGTCCACATAGGCCAGGCCCTTGTTGATGAGTTCCACCGCGTAGTCGTACAGCGCGTCGAAATAGTCCGACGCCCAGCGCACCTCGCCGTCCCACTGGAAGCCCAGCCAGCGCACGTCGTCCTGGATGGACAGCGCGTATTCCTCGCTCTCCTTCTCCGGGTTGGTGTCGTCGAAGCGCAGGTTGCACTTGCCGTGGTAGTCCTGCGCCAGGCCGAAGTTGAGGCAGATGGACTTGGCGTGGCCGACGTGCAGGTAGCCGTTGGGCTCGGGCGGGAAGCGGGTGACGATGCTCTGGTGTTTGCCGGAGGCCAGGTCGCCATCGATGATGGTGCGGATGAAATTGGAAACGGGTGCGGAGACGGGTGCGTTGCTGCTCATTTTTGTTCGGAATAGTGTCTGCAATGAAGGTGCGCGATTTTACCCGAAACCCGCCACGCGCTTGCGATCACTTCTCGGCGCAGGCAATCCGTGTAAGTCCCCGTCTTCTTTGGTAGAATCGCCGCCTGCCGATGGCCCTATGCCGTCAGAACCAATTCAAGAAAATCACACACGATGAACATGCTTAAGAAATTCAGTCTGGGTGCTGCGCTGTGCGCATTGCTGTCGTTCAGTTTGACCAGCAGCGCGGACGAGATCCAGGACGCCAACAAGTTGTTCAAGCAGGGACAGAACGCGCAGGCGCTGGAGAAGGTCAACGCCTTCCTCGCGACCAAGCCCAAAGATGCGCAGGCACGTTTCCTCAAAGGGCTGATCGTCAACGAGCAGGGCGACACCAACGCAGCGATCAAGATATTCAGCGACCTGACCGACGACTATCCCGAGCTGCCCGAGCCCTACAACAACCTCGCCGTGCTTTACGCCAGCCAGGGGCAATACGAAAAGGCCAAGGTCGCACTGGAGCTGGCGATCCGCACCCACCCCAGCTACGCCACCGCACATGAGAATCTGGGCGACATCTACGCCAAGATGGCCAGCCAGGCCTACGACCGCGCGCTGCAACTGGACAAGGGCAACACCACCACCCAGACCAAACTGGCGCTGATCCGCGACCTGTTCGGCAAGGGCACACGCAGCAAGGCACCCGCTGCCGTTGCTGCAGCGCCTGCCACACCAACCGCCACCGTGACCGTTCCGGTCGTGACAGCCCCGAGCGTGGCCACCCCGGTCGCTGTTGCCCCGGTGGTCGCCACTGCTCCGGTTAGCGCGGCACCGGTCGCCGCCAAGCCGGTCGTGGCTACCGCTCCTCTAGCAACGACACCTGTCGCCCCCCCCCCCGTGCCCGCAAAACCTGTGGTCGCTGCTGTTGCGCCCGTGCCCGCGCCTGCCGCACCCAAGGTTGAAGCAGCGCCCGTCGCGGCGGATGTGGACGCGGAAGTGCTGAAAGCGACCCGCGACTGGGCCGCTGCCTGGTCTGCCAAGAACAGCAAGAAATATCTCTCCTTCTACGCCAAGGAATTTAAGACACCGGATGGCGAAGACCGCGGCACTTGGGAAGAACAGCGCAAGGAACGCATCGCCAAGCCCAAGACCATCCATGTCGAGGTGAATGAAGCCAAGGTCAAGGTGCAGGATGGGCAGCACGCCAGCGTCAGCTTCCGGCAGACCTACCGCGCCAGCCATCTGAAGACAAACGCCGGCAAGACCTTGCTGTGGGTGAAGGAAAACGGGCAGTGGCGGATCGCTGAAGAGCGTTCCGGCAAATAAGCGATGAGATTCGGCGCCCTCTCCGTCCTCTTGTTCGCCTCCTGCGGCGCGCCGTTCGCGGCGGCCGAGCCCGCGTCGCGCGAAATGGAACAGGCGCTGGCCAAGAGCTTGCAGGCAGTAGGCAACAACCATCTCGACGTGGCGCTGAACGAGGTCGATACGCTGCTCAAACTCAATCCCAATTTCAAACTGGCACAGCTGGTCAAAGGCGACCTGCTGCTGGCGCGCGCCAAGCCGATCAGCGATTTCGGCGATGCGCCCAATGCGCCGCGCGACCGCGTGCAGGACCTGCGCGAAGAGGCCAAGGCGCGTCTACAGCGCGTGCAGCAACAACAGCCCGTCGCAGCGCCGAGATACCTCTGGCAACTCGATGCGAAGCAGCGCTACGCCATCGTGGTCGACACCAGCAAGTCCACGCTCTATCTGTATGAGAACGTGAAGGGCGAGCCGCGTTATGTCGCCGACTACTACATCAGCGTGGGCAAGAAAGGCGCGGACAAGTCGGTCGAAGGCGACCAGAAGACCCCGCTGGGCGTGTATTTCATCGACGGCCACATCAGCCGCGACAAGCTCACCGACTTCTACGGCACCGGCGCCTATCCCCTGAGCTATCCCAACGAGTGGGACAAACAGCACGGCCGCAACGGGCACGGCATCTGGCTGCACGGCGTGCCATCCGACACCTACAGCCGTCCGCCGCGCGCCAGCAACGGCTGCGTGGTGCTGACCAATGAAGACCTGACCCACATCGAAAAGAACCTACAAGTCGGCATCACGCCGGTCATCATCACCAACAAGATGGACTGGAGCGACGAGGCCGACCGCGACGAGCGCGCCACGCTGCTGAAATCCATCGAGCAGTGGCGCAGCGATTGGGAGAGCCGCGACACCGACAGCTACCTGTCGCATTACGCTCAGGAATTCACCAGCGGCGGCATGAAGCTGCCCGAGTTCGCGCAACAGAAGCGCCTGGTCAATTCGGGCAAGACCTGGATCAAGGTCAGGATGCTAAATGTCAGCGCCTTCCCCTACCCCACCCAGGCCGGCCTGGTGGTGGTCAATTTCGAGCAGGATTACCAGAGCAACAATCTTTCCAACCGCATGCACAAGCGCCAATACTGGATGAAACGGGACGGGCGCTGGCAGATCATTTATGAGGGCTCCGCATGATGAAATCGATACGCTTCGCACTTACTATCTTGTTGGCCGGACTTTGCATCCTGCCCGCACACGCCGCTTCTTCAACACAAGGAAAAACCAAGATGGTCAAGCTCCACACCAACCACGGTATCATCACGCTACAACTCGACGCCGAGAAGGCCCCTGTCACTGTGCAGAACTTCATCGACTACGTGAACAGCGGCTTTTATAGCAACACGGTGTTCCACCGTGTGATCCCCAACTTCATGATCCAAGGCGGCGGTTTCGAGCCAGGCATGAAGCAAAAGACAACCAAGGCGCCGATCAAGAACGAGGCCGCCAATGGCCTGAAGAACGACACCTACACCATCGCCATGGCGCGTACCAGCGATCCGCATTCCGCGACCGCGCAGTTCTTCATCAACACCAAGAACAACAGCTTCCTCGACTATCCGGGACAGGATGGCTGGGGCTACTGCGTGTTCGGCAAGGTGGTCGAAGGCAAGGAAGTGGTCGATGCCATCGCCAAGGTCAAGACCGGCAACAGCGGCTTCCACCAGGACGTGCCGAAAGAAGACGTCATCATCACCAAAGCAGAAGTAGTGCAATAACAAAACAATAACAAAAAACGGCGCTTCGGCGCCGTTTTGATTTCATGCCTCATTCCCTATTCATATCCGACCTGCATCTGAGCAGCGCACATCCGCGCAGCACAGAACTGTTCCTGCACTTCGCCGCCGACCACGCGCCGCAAGCGGAGGCGCTCTACATCCTGGGTGACCTGTTCGAGTACTGGGCCGGCGACGACGATCTCGACGAACCGTTCCACCAGTCCATCTGCGGCACGTTGCGGGAGCTGGAGGCACAGGGTACGCGCATCTTCATCATGCACGGCAACCGCGACTTCCTGATGGACACGAGACTGGCCGCCGCCTGTCATGCCACCCTGTTGCCCGATCCGACGCTGCTCGACCTCTATGGCACGCGCACCCTGCTCTCCCATGGCGATGCGCTGTGCACCGATGACGTGGCCTATCAGCAATTCCGCCGCACAGTGCGCGATGCCGGCTGGCGCGCGCAATTCCTCGCGCAACCGCTGGCACAGCGCAAGGCGCAGATCGAGCAGATACGTGCGCAGAGCGAGCAGTCAAAACGCCTCAAGGCCTTGGACATCAAAGCCATGGACATCATGGACGTGAACTGCGATGCGGTGAACGAGTTGCTACGCCAGCATCACTATCCGCGCGTCATCCACGGCCACACCCACCGCCCGGCAAGGCATCTGCATCATCTGGACGGACACAGCTGCGAACGCTGGGTGCTGGGCGACTGGGATAGCGGGAAAGCGCTCTTCCTGCGTTGTGACAGCAACGGCATCAGCTGGGAAACCATTCCCGCCTGACCACCGCAGCCAAGAACTCCGGCAGGGTCTGGTTACGCTTAGGCGTGATAGCCGGTGAATAGACGGGCGGTGTCGAGGATAGGGACTGCCTGCCCTTCGTGCTGGAAGCAGGACAAGGCAAGCCGCGACCACAACCTGCTGTCACTCGGCAGCTCGCATTGAGCCTCGTCGCCAATGGCAACGGTCTGTGGCAATGCGGCCAGGCCGAGCGCACCGAATTCCAGTGGCCCGCGTGCCCTGCTCTGGTAGGCGACGATCAGGGCATAGCGTGGCATGGCGGTTTGCACGGCACCCGAATCGGCATGCAGCAGCGCATTGAGGTCCAGCAGCGGCACTCGCGTGTCTTGCCAGGTCAGCAGCCCGTATGCGTAGTGTGCCGCGCCAGGCACCGTCACGACTGCGGGGTTCTCGATCAGCGCGTATGTGGTGTGCGGCGGCAATGCGATATGGCGACCGCGCGCATACTCGATCAGGCGCGCAACCGCTTTCGGGCCGACTTCCGGTTCCGCTGCAATTGTCGCGGCGGCAGCAGGCTCAAACTCGGCCGCATCGATGGACGTATCCAGTTCAAGGCTCATCATTCAGCTCCTCGACCAAGCGCGTATGCGCGCAACTGATGTGCGCTGCACAGGTAGGAAATTTTTCCGCCGAATTCGACGTATCGATCGAACGGGGTGTCTGGCGTCAGCAAGAGCGCCGGTAACGGCTGAGGCTGCAATTCGACATCGATCAATATCTGAAGCTCGTTCCAGCACCAGACCAGAGCGTCATCTCCAGCGCCGATCGGGGCAACCATGAAGCGGTCGGGTGGGCAATGCGGCAGCAGCGTCATCTGCGACGACAGTGCCGCGTAACGACGCGGACCTTCCGCGCCCGCGAGCTGCAGCAGCCCGGGTTCGTCACTGCGTTCAAGCGATCCTTCCAGATATTCAGCCGCACCGACCTCTTGCTGTGGCAACAGCAGATGCAGCGCGTCGGCGGTCAGCAGCACGTAATTGCCACGTAGCGCCGCTTCCGGCCGAGACTTGATGTTCGCAGTCATGGATCCTTTCCTTCACCCTTGTTCAGAGGGTGATCGTGCGGCGTATCGTCTGCAGCAGATCACCGTCGTTATATGGCTTGGTGATATAGGTGTTGACGCCGGCCTGTTCGGCCATGCGCCGATGCTTATCCTGCGAACGCGAAGTGATCATGATGATGGGCAGGTCCTTCATGTCATCGCGCTCACGTATGTGATACGTCAGTTCGACGCCGTTCATGTTGGGCATCTCAAGATCTGTAAGCAGCGCGTCGGGCTTGAAGGTACGCATCGTGTCGATCGCATCGATGCCGTCACGTGCAGTTTCGGCACGATAGCCGGCGTCTTGCACGAGCTGCAACAGCGAGTTACGCACAGACAGTGAATCGTCGACGATCAGCACGCTGGGCAGATCGCGCTTCTGGGTTTCCGCCCTTGTAACACCGCTTGCTGCCGTGCTGCGCACCCCGGAGGCGAGCAACTGGGCGAGATCGAGGTTCACCGCAACGGCACCGTCGCCGAGTATGGACAATCCGGCCACGCCGCGCACATGGCGTGCGTAGCGTCCCGGGTTGTTGACCAACAGTTCGCGCGCATCGAGCAGGCGATCTACGGCGAGCACTTGAAGTTTGTCGTCAAGTCGCACGATCACCGCAGAGTAGTCGTCGAGCGGCTTGGATTCATCTGGCAAGCCGGTCAGGTCGGCCAGACGCAGGGCCGGGTACGAGCGCTTGTTGAAGCGGTACACGAGCTGTCCGCCCAGCAGTTCGAACGTGCCCACACCGCGTGCTACGGCTTGCTCGACCTGCACCGAAGGCAGCGCAAAACGCTCACCGGCAACCTCCACGATCAGCGACTGCACGGTCGAAAGCGAGGCGGCGAAGCGCAACTCGAACGTGCAGCCTTTGCCTGGCTTGGAGGCGATCTGGATCGAGCCGTTGATCGCGCGGACCCAGTCGTGTACCACGTCCAGTCCGACGCCACGCCCCGAGATCTCGCTGACAGAATGGCGTGTCGAAAAGCCCGGCAGCAGGATCAGCCGCGCGATGTCGGTGTCACTTAGCGCCTGCTCTGCTGCGAGCAGATCGCGTTCGACAGCTCGCTGCTGGATCGCCTGCAGGTCCAGTCCGCGGCCGTCGTCCTGACAACGCAACACGACCTGCTGCCCCTGGCGCGTGAAGCTCAGCAGGATGCGCCCGGCTCGCGGCTTGCCGGAAGCGAGTCGCTCGCCTGGTGTCTCCAGGCCATGGTCGACGGCATTGCGCAACAGGTGCAGCAGTGGCTCGGCGAGCCGGTTCAGCAGCTCGCTGTCGATCAGGGTATCGCCTCCCTCCAGCACCAGCACCGCCTCTTTTCCGGTGACCTGGCACGTTGAGCGCACGTTGCGCTGCAGCCGCGACTCAAGCACGCCTACCTCGGCCATACGCGTGCCGATCACCAGATGCTGCAGGTCGTCGCTCAAACGGCGCTGGCGCGCCTGCTGGCTGGCGACCCGTGCAATATCTTCCTCGACCCGAGAAGCCATGGCGCGCGCGTCTGCAGCCTCTTCAGCCAGCGCATGCGAGGTGCTGTGCAACTCGTTGTACTGGTCCATCTCTAGCGGGTCGAACGCCGCGTCGTCGACGCGTCGGTTGCGTGATCGCATCATGGTCAGCGTACGCACTTCGACCACCGTCTCCAGCTCGAACAGGCGTTTCTGTACGCGCAGGTTCTGTTCCAGCAACTCGCGCGAACTCTCGACCAGCGCCTTGATACGAGACTCCATCGCCGAAGAGTTCACGGATATCTCGCCGGAGATGAGGAACAGGTCCTCGATACGCTGCTGACTGACGCGCAACGCCGTCGCAGGCGCCGCGGTCGTTCTGGAGAGGCGCGAGGTATTGCGGTCGTCGATATCCGAATTTGCCAGTGAAGTCGAAGATGCGGTTTCGAGCGGTACCGGTAATGTCGAAGCGACACGCGTTATCGGCAAGTCCAGTGATTCGCCGGCGTCGATACGGTTTGCCAGATCAAGCACGGCTTGCAGCACACCCCGTGCCTGCTGCGGGTAATCGTCGGTGCCGGTCACATAACCGATCATGTGCTCAAGGCAATAGGCCGCGTCGAGCAGGGTATTGGCCCCGTGGCGGGTTACCTGAGACTCCTCGCGCTCGAAGTGTTCGAGTATGTCCTCCAGATGGTGACCCAGCGACGCGATCCCGCGCAGCCCAATGGTTGATCCCGATCCCTTGAGCGTGTGTGCCACGCGCTTGGCGGCGATGACATCCGAGCTATCCCCTTCTCCTGATGCCATATTGCGTGCGAGGTCGACCAGGTAGCGCGCCTGGTCGGGAGCTTCCTGAAAAAAGCCTTCGAGAAACTTCTGATCCACGTCCTCAGGCATCGCCAGCGCTACATCCTCGGGTGTCGCGAGCACCTGGCGGCGCGGCTGGCCCTCGCCTTCGCCGGGCAGCCCTACCTGCAGCGGCATGGCACCCAACTTGTGCATCACCCTCATGGCCTGTTCTGCCCCCATGGGATAGGGCGCAGCGCACAGGTGGTCTATCAGGCCGGCGGCAGTTGAAGGGTCACTCAGGTTACGCAGGTAGTGCACTATCAATGGCGGCCAGGCGCGCAGAAAAGCCAGTAGCGCGGCACGTTCTTCGCGAGACTGGCCTGCCAGCATCAGACTGTTCTCCACCACATGCGCACATACCAGCTGTAGCCCCGAGAAGCCTGCCAGCTCGGCCGCCTCCCCCATACGCTGGGCCTGGCCGCTGTATTGGTCGAGCGCCTCCATAAAGTCTGGATCGTCGATGTCTAGAGTGGCCAGCGCGTCCAGATCATGGTCTAGCCGCGCCTGCGCCAGCTCGATCTCGCTGGCGAATGCTTCAATCAGGTGTTTAAGTTTCATGTGGAGGACTTAGCTTCTCGTACCAGGTCGGCAACGCTCAAGGGCATCAGGCGAATTTCGGCAGCTTGAACACGGTCACCGATTTAACCAGCTGCTGCGCAGACTCCAGCAGAGTCAGGGTTTCCCGGCTCTGCGTGTCGATCTGCTGCGCAGTGTGCTCGTTACTCTGGCCCAGGCGTTCAACCGACTTAAGCAACTGAGCCGACATTTTCTTCTGCTGCTCAGAGGCTTCGGTGATGCGGCGCACCTGCTCCACCAGCTCACCGGTGATCTCCTGCGTGATACGCATCTGCTCACCAGCCTTCTGCGCCTGTTCCGAACCCTGGACCACCTGGCCGATGGTCCGGTTCACCGTGGAGATCGTCTCATTCGTCTCGAGCTGGATGTTGTTAACCAGCGTGCTGATCTGCTGCGTCGCATGACGCGAGCTTTCCGCAAGGCGCTGCACTTCTTCGGCCACCACCGCGAAGCCGCGACCAGCCTCACCTGCGACCGCCGCCTGCATGGAGGCGTTCAGCGCCAGCACGTGTGTACGTTCCGAAATGGTATTGATCAGGTTAACGATGCCGGAAATTTCCTGCGAACGTTCGCCTAGGCGTTTGATGCGTTTTTCGGTCTCGGCGATGGTCTCGCGGATGGATTCCATGCCCTTGACGGTGCTGTTTACCGTCACCAGCGCGGTGTCGGTCGCCTGAGTCGCGCGCTCAGCCGAGCGGTTCGACTGCTCGGCCAGGTCTGCAACCTGGTTCATCGTTTTCGTCGCCTCGCCGAGGGAGTCGATCATTTTGCCCACGTTTTCGCGTTCGTCCGCTGCGGTTAGGGACACCTGCTCGCCTTGTGATCGCACCTTTGCGGATACTTGAGCCACTTGGCTGGCGATCTGGTTCACGCCGTGCAGAACCTTCGTGGTTTCATCGGTCAACTGGTTGATCGAGTCGGACACGGTGCCGATGATGTCTCGCGATACGGGCGCACGAGCGGTCAGGTCCTTCTCCGACAACTGGTTCACGGCCTGCAGCAGCGCGATAACCGAGTTGTTCAGGCTTTCGTTTTCAGCTTCGGCTTTCTGGCGTTCCTGCTCGGCTTTTTGCCGATCTTCCTCGGCCTTTTCACGCGCAGAGATCTGATCCTGCAACAGCTGGTTAACTGCGAAGCCCATGTCGGACATCTCGTCCTTGGTGTCTATATGCGCCAGGGCACCCAGGTCACCGCCTTGCCGCACATCGTTGATCGCCTTCTGCAAAGCATGCAGCGGCGTCGTGATGCTTTGCGTGATGAAGTAGGCCGCGCCTACGCCCATCAACAGAACGAGGACGGACAGCACTATCGAGACAATGACCGTCTCCTTGAATTTCTGCGAGATCACTTCCTTGGCTTTCGCGGCCTTTGCCTTCTGCAGGTCAGAGTACTCGGCAATCGCTCCTTGCCACTCTTCAACCGCCGGTCGGGCCTGCTTCAGCAACAGATCCAGTGCATCGTCGTGCTTGCCCTGGTCGATCAGCGACAGAATCCGGTCGTTCAGCTGACGCGCCTTTTCCTTGTCCGTGCCGATCATTTGCAGCAGCGCCTTGCCGGCGTCATCGGCGGGGAGGGTCAGGGCCAGTGCATATGCCTTGTCGAATTCCTTTCGTGCCTCATCGATCTTCTCCCGTTCGCGTGCCGCAGCGGCCGGATCGTTTTGCAGCAGCATGACCGAACGCATCACGCGCGAAACCACGTGCACCGAGTTGGCCATCTCTTCCACGATGTCGAGCTTCACGATGTCGTCTTCGAACATCGCCGTGGTGTGTTCGTCGGCGAGGTCCATGGCAGTACCGATGTAGACCAGCGTCGCCATCATGAGCACCAGGATCAGGGTATAGCTCAGCGCCAGCCGAGGGCCGATCATCATGTTGCTCAGCCGACGGGAAATATTCAGTTGCATAGTAATTAACTCCAGATAAGGAAATGGGAAAGGATTGCGTCCACGCGTTCGTTAAGCGAGAACCTTACGTTCATTGCGACGCGCCAAGAGATTGCTCCATCGCACCGAGCAAAGAGTGGGGGTCGAGATCAAACCACTGCCGCCCGCCAACGAAGCTGGCGCCGCGCAAGTGAGGCGCCAAACGTTCCGGCGCAGCTCCGGCATCGGTGCGTTCTTCATCAGACCAGCGTAGGCGCTCGGGCAAGCCGTCGATCACTACTCCGGCGGCATCACTCCCGCTTGCAAGCACCAGCAGCATGCGCTTGGATTCGGGGTCTGGGTCGACACCGATGTAGCCCGCCAGATCGAAAACCGGCGTCAACTTGCCATGCAAGTTGGCGATGCCGCAGAACCATGCCGGAGCATTCGGCAGCCGGTGGATAACGGACATTTCCGACAGCTCGCTGGCGTCCTCGTAGCGGATCATCAATCGCACCTCGCCAATGCGGAATCCCTGTCGGGATTCACCGCTGACGAGCAGTGAATTTCTGTGCGGAGTTCCCGTTCCTGGCTCGGATCGTCCAATATCGCCGCTCGCATCGACATCAAACCTGGTTGTCAGCGCCTTTGTCGGCGACATCAACAGTTCTGCCGGAAGCGCGACCAGGTCGGAATCGGTAGCGGGGGTATCTTCCTTAGTCATTCCTTCAATCCTTGATCTGCTCAAGGTTGCAGCCGCGTTGAGCATCGTCAACTATCGGTGCCTTTCGGGGCATGGCGATGTCCTTGAGCACGTCCAGCTTACAGAGCGCGCGCTTGCGACAGAACCTGCTCGTCGGTGTAGGGCTTGGTGATGTAGCCTTTGGCACCGAGCATCTGTCCCCAGGCCTTGTCGGCTTTCTGATCCTTGGAGGTGACCAGTACGACCGGTATATCCTTGGTTCCAGCGTCGTTGCGCAATGCACGAGTAGCTGCGAAACCATCCATTTCAGGCATATTCACGTCCATGAATATGGCATCGGGCCTTTTGCGCTGTACGGCTGCGAGTGCCTGGGTGCCGTTCTCGGCAGAGCTGACAAGATAGCCAGCATCGCTTAACAGCTTTTCGAGGCGGCTGCGCTCAGCTTGGTTGTCTTCAACGATCAGGATGGTTTGGGCCATGATGTGTTTCCTTTCGGGTGGTTGGACAAAGAGTAGTTAGGCATACATTGGCGACGTGATCTGTTCCTGTGCCGCGGTGTATCGTGAGATGACTTCGTGCAGATAGTCGGGGTCGATCGGCTTGGTAAGGTAGGCGTCGCAGCCGGCCATCTTTCCCCTGATCCGGTCGAAGGGGGACGATCTGCTGGTCAGCATGACGACGTTCGGCTTGTTGCCGGCGTGACTATTCTGTTTTATGCGACGGCAGGCCTCATATCCGTCGATGCCGGGCATGAGCACATCCATTAGGATGCAGGCGTAGGATGAGGCAGAGGCGGCCTTGATGGCGACTTCGGCGCTTTCCGCTTCGGTAACAGTCAGGCCGCGGGGCTCAAGCAGTGCGCGTAGCTGGGCACGCACCGCGATACTGTCGTCGACAACCAGCACCGAGCTGTTTCCCGACATGGTCGCCGGCGCGCTCCGCTTATCCCCCGGAACCTGTTCCAGCACACGCGCCAACAAGATTGGCAAGGCTGACCACTGTACCGGACGCTGTACTACAGTACGACCCGGGGCGGCCGGCGCATCAACCCAGATAACCACCTTACGCTCCAGCCAAGCCTGGCTGCTGGCCCACTTCTTTGCCAGAGTATCGGCGGAGTCGATCATCACGACATCCGCATTCTCACCGTCGGTAACGCCGAGCAGATTGATCTGAGGCTGCCGCCTTTGCGACAACTTCACGATGGCATTCAGCAATTGTTGCTCGGACTGAGTGAAGCCCATTACCAGCAGCTTCAGCGCAACCTCTCCAGGCTGCTGCTTAGATAAAACTTTCACGATTCCCCCTTAAGGCCAAACCCATACTTAGCGTCGTAGGGTGCAAGCCCGATTTTTTTGTTAATACAATTCAGCTCTGCGTTGATTGGCAAAGGTCATAAGCAACAAGATTAGGGGTCTTCAGGAAAGGGGGAGCTGCAGAAATTCGAGCGATTGCAAGCGCGATACTATCTGGCGATCCCGCTGTCATAGTGCCGAAGCACCTTAGACCGGTAACTTTGCGCCCTGGCCTTTCGGCCAGTTTGCCTTTTGCAGAACAACCACATCACGCGAGGTGAGTCTTATTCCGTGTATTTTTGTCAGGATAATGAAAAAGGAAATACCGGTCAATATTTTTTGCGTTAAATTTGCGTTAAATCAGTCATTTGCATACAACATTCCGGCAAGTGCTTGCATCATCCAGATTTGGGCGCTAGGCGATCGATATGGCAGAAAGGCTGTCTTCCTGTGTTATTGCCGTTTTAGGTATCGCCGGATAGCCAACGCTGAGCCTGTGCGACAAAAGGAAATAGTCAGCGCGTGAGCAGCGCTTTTAACGCAAGCAGATCGCGCCTTACCCATTCCGCATCAGCTTCGAATCGCTCGTCGGACATGCCTGGCTGCCGGAACAAGGTCAGCTGCACCTCGGCCCCATCTCCGTTCTGGATGATCCTGAGCGGGACATAAATCTCCGGCCCGTCCCCCGCTTTCACGTAGTGATCCATGATGCCAAATGCGTTGTGCGGCGTGAACCTGATCGTGATCGGCCCCTCAGGCCCCTTTGCCTTCCACACGTCGCCATCCTTGGCGAGCCCGGCTTGGCTGAGGCCGGAGGCCCACTTCGGGAAGTCTTCAGGCCTCCAGATGGCGTCATAGGCCTCGTGCCAGTGACGATTGATCGAGATGCTCATCACGCGCGACACCATCATGGCGTCCTCCATTCGCAGTTCGACTGGGAAACTGGAAAACTATTTCTTGGCCAGCCTCTGCTCGAATTTGACCAGCTCGGTTATCTCCGCCTTGTGCAGCCCCTTGGGATCATTGGGCGTCATGGGCACAGGGCCCCAGTTGCCGGAGCCCCCGTTGGATACCTTCATCACTAGCCCCTCGATCAGCGGGTATTCCTTGCCGTTGTACTTGAACTTCTTGACACCATGCCCCGTATACCTTTCGGCAACATCCTTCCAGGCAGGGCCGATGATCTTCTTGTCGATGGCGTGGCAGGTGGTGCAGCCGAGCTTCTTTGCCGCAGGCGGCATGTCCACGGCCATGGCGGGCATACTCAAAGTCAGTATGGCTGTTACAAGCAGAGTCACAGGCTTCATCATCTTCTCCTTCGCAGCGATACACCAAGGCAGCCGGACGAAATGGCCGGAACCATATGTTCCACTACGAGAGAGAAAATTCGAATGGGGTGTTGACCGTAGGCGGTCAGCGTTACAGCAACTAGTGCTTGCCGCTACACAAGCTCTCGCAAGGCACGCCGTCCTTGTTCCGGTCCAGCGTACGCACGCCGCAATGCGCGAGATAGAACTTCGCTTCGTCGCAAGAGCTCATTTGCGAACAGAGGCGCTTTTTGTCGCACCCCGCATCGTGAGCCGCCTTCGGTGCAACGTTGGCAGCGGTGTGTTGGACAGGCAGCGGGGGAAGTCTCATGGAGGGATGAAGTTTGCGCCACTCCCAAGGCGCCTGCTGGGTACCCTGCGCCCACAGTCCGCGCTGCGAGCGCTGCGCGTCGCTCTGCAGGCCGATGTAGGTCTTGTCGCTGTGGTAGTGCGAATACTCCCAGGCCATGCCGCGCTTCAATTGTTCCTGGTTGACGTTGCGCCCGTCCACCGAGATCAGGCCGACCACACGCCCGTATTGATCGACAGCCTGGCTGTCGACCTGCACGGTCTTCTTGCCCACCAGTTCCTGCAGGGAATCGCGCGCCTGCTTGCCGAAGGTCTGGTCCTTTTCCGGCGCGTCGATGTTGGCCATGCGCACTTTTATCTTCTGGTTGCCGCGCAGCACCATGACGGTGTCGCCGTCCATCACCATGATGACTTTGGCGCTGAAGGTCTCTGCTTGTACGCTCAACGCAATGCTGCACAGCAATGCGATGAGCGCTCTCATTGCAGGACGCTCTTGATGAAGGCCAGGCACAGCAGCGTGTAGCCTGCCGCAAGGATGTCGTCGAACATCACGCCCAGGCCGCCGTGCCAGTGCGAGTCGAAATGGCGTATTGGTTGCGGCTTGACGATGTCGAAGAAGCGGAACAGCGAGAACGCCAGCAACTGCCACACCAGGCCTGCTGGCGTAAAGAACAGCACCAGCAGGAAGGCGACGATCTCATCCCACACGATGCCGCCGTAATCACCCACGCCCAGCGCCTTGCCTGTGATGTCGCACACCCACACGCCGAAGGCGAACGCCCAGATGATCACCAGCAGGAACATGGCGTCCGTCAGGCGGGGCGCGAGGTACCAGTACATGGGAAAGGCGACCAGCGTACCCGCCGTGCCGGGCGAACGCGGCACCAGGCCGGCGCCGAAACCGAAGGAAAGAAAATGCGCCGGATGGCTGAGCAGGAAGCGCCAGCTCGGTTGAATCTTCAATTCATCATGCGAAGTGATCATACCCACCCTTTTCAATCTGCATCACGCTGCCGTTCTCCGTACGCACCTTGCAGCCACATCCGGACACGATCTTGCCGATGCGTGTCAGGGGCCGATTGAAACGGATCGCCAGCACCTCGATGTCGTCGCGCACGGCGACCGGAGCGGTGAAACACAGTTCGTAATCATCGCCGCCGGCCAGCACGCATTGCTGCGCCAACTCGAACATCACATCACCGCATGAAGCGAAGAACGAGGGCACCGGCAATTTGTCGTAGCGAACCTCGGCCGCGATATTGGAGCATTCGAGTATGTGCCCCAGATCGGCCACCAATCCGTCCGAGATATCGATGGCGCTGTTGGCGATGCCGCGCAATGCCATACCCAACGGCACCCGCGGTTGCGGGCGATGCAGGGCTGCAAGGCAGGTGGTGCGCACCTGCTCGGGCAGCACGACCTTGCCCTGCAGATGCGCCAACCCCAATGCGGCTTCCCCCAAGGTTCCCGACACCCAGATGTCGTCGCCAAGTTGCGCGCCGTCGCGGCGCAATGCCTGGCCGCGCGGCACTTCGCCCATGATGGTGACGCACAGATTGAGCGGGCCGCGTGTGGTGTCGCCGCCGATGAGTTCGACGCCGTGCTCATCCGCTAGGGCAAAGAAGCCCGCGCTGAATTGGCGCAACCAGTCCTCGTTCGCCTCGGGTAGCGCCAGCGACAGCGTCGCCCAGCGCGGCGTCGCCCCCATCGCCGCCAGATCGGAGAGATTCACCGCCAGCGTCTTGTGCCCCAGCAGGTAAGGATCGGCATCAGCAAGGAAATGGGTGCCGCTAACCAGCATGTCGGTGGAAACCGCCAGCTCCATGCCTTCGGTGATACGAAGCAATGCCGCGTCGTCACCCACGCCCAAGGTTGCGCTTGGGGTGGGACGAGTGAAATAGCGCTGAATGAGATCGAATTCAGACATGCTTAACAAAGGCCGGAGACGCAGGTTCTATCTGTGAACATCCGTATGACCCTGACTGATTACTTGGCTGCGACCTCAGTCGCGCGCACTTTGGCAGCCAGTTTGTCCAGCACGCCGTTGACGAACTTGTGCCCGTCGCTGCCGCCGAAGGTCTTGGCCAGTTCCACCGCTTCGTTGATGACCACGCGATAGGGCACTTCGGGGTGGTTGAGTAATTCATACGCGCCCAGCAACAGCACGGAGAATTCCACCGGGCTCAACTCGTCCACGGCACGGTCCAGATGCGGAGCGATCTGCTCGGCCAGTCCCTCGTTCCCGGCAATCACGCCGCGCAGCAACTGACTGAACAATTCGGTGTCGTAACGGCCCAGGCTCTTCTCGGCGCGTGTATCCCTTTCGATCAGCGTCGCGCTCTTGCCGGAGAGACGCCACTCGTAGATACCCTGCATTGCCAGCTCGCGTGCGCGATGGCGCATGCTCTTGGCCGGTGTCGGATTCTTGTTCTCGCTCATGCGACTTCCTTCAATAGATTCGCCATCTCGATGGCAACCAGCGCCGCTTCCGCGCCCTTCACGCTCATGCGCACTTCGGCCTGCTCGTCGGTATCCGTGGTGAGGATGGCATTGGCGACGGGCACGCCGCCCCGCAATTGCACCTCGCCTACACCGCGCGCCGACTCGTTGGAGACGACTTCAAAGTGGTAGGTGTCGCCGCGTATCACCGCTCCCAGCGCGATGAGCGCATCGAACTTGCTGCTCTGCGCCATCGCCTGCAGGACCAGCGGGATCTCCAGCGCTCCCGGCACGGTGGCCAGCGTGATATCGTCGTCGTTCACGCCGCTCTGCACCAGCTGTGCGCGGCACGCAGCCAGTAATCCTTCACACACCGGAGTATTGAAGCGGCTCTGCACGATGCCGATGCGCATGCCGCGGCCATTCAAATTCTTTTCGATCTCTTTCACGAATATCTCCTATAAATCTATTTTGAGGGCGAATCGCCACGTCGCGTGCTCGTTCGCTCCTCGCCTATCAACTTGATATGTCTCGTCCCTCACTGCGCGGCTCCTCGCGCTTCATCCCGCAAAATGGATTTCGAGGGACATTCTTATTTCATATCCTTGCTTTGACAGTAACGCACTACTTCCAGGCCGAAGCCGGTCATGCTGGGCAGTTTGCGCGGAGTGGCGATGAGGCACATCTTGCCGACATTGAGGTCGCGCAGGATCTGCGCGCCGATGCCGTAGTTGCGCGGGTCCCACTGCGCGTGCTGGGCTTCGGGTTTGGCGGCGGCACGCGCCAGCAGGTCGGCCGAAGATTCAGCGTGGTGCATCAACACCAGCACACCTGCAGCAGACTGGCTGATCTTCTTCAGCGCATCGTGCACGCTGGTGCTGTTGGGCAGACTGACCTGCTCCAGGAAATCCAGCGCTGACAACGGCTCATGCACGCGCACCAGGGTCTCGGTCTGCGGCTGGATGTCGCCTTTCACCAGCGCCAGGTGGGTGCGATGCGAACTCTTGTCGGTATAGGTCACCAGATCGAGTTCGCCATAAGCGGTCTGCACCTTGCGCCGTGCCACGCGCTCGACCAGTGTCTCGTTGTGGCTGCGGTATTCGATCAGGTCGGCAATGGTTCCTATCTTCAGCCCATGCTGCTTGGCGAACGGGATCAGGTCGGGAAGGCGCGCCATCTCGCCGTCGTCCTTCAGTATCTCGCAGATCACGGCGGCAGGTGTCAGCCCGGCGAGCTGCGCCAAGTCGCAACCGGCCTCGGTGTGCCCCGCACGCACCAGAACGCCGCCGTTCTGGGCGCGCAATGGGAAGATGTGGCCGGGCTGCACGATGTCGGCAGGTTTGGCATTCTTGTCCGCCGCGACCTGGATGGTGCGCGCACGGTCGGCAGCCGAGATGCCGGTGGTGACACCGGTCGCCGCCTCGATGGAAACGGTGAAGTTGGTCGCCAGAGACAGGCCGTTGTCGCGCACCATCAGCGGCAGATTGAGTTGCTGGCAATGCGCCTGCGTGAGCGTCAGACAGATCAGCCCGCGGCCGTGCTTGGCCATGAAGTTGATCATCTCCGGCGTGGCGAACTCGGCTGCGAACAGCAGGTCGCCTTCGTTCTCGCGGTCTTCCTCGTCCACGAGCACGACCATGCGCCCGGCGCGTATCTCGGCGATGATCTCGGTGATTGGTGCTATATCTGTCATGTGGGGCTCTGCTGGGTCTTTGTTCTGGCGCGGGGTGCAGATTTTAGCACCATCGGCACCAACCTCGCTCCTTCATCCGGAACTTGTGGAGTGCGCCTGTCGCGGTATATACGATCCACTTCAATCACAGCGTGTCTAGGCGATACCCCCTATAATTTCGGCATCTCTCTCACCGTTCACATCATGCTGCGCGTCAATCTTTCAAAATGGGCTATCCGCAACCAGGCCATGGTGCTCTATCTGCTGCTGGCCCTGCTCATATCGGGCGCCATCGCCTATCTGGAGCTGCCCCAGAACGAAGACCCCGAATTCACCTTCAAGGTCATGAC
The DNA here is from genome assembly GCA_963813255.1 of uncultured beta proteobacterium. Taxonomy (GTDB): domain Bacteria; phylum Pseudomonadota; class Gammaproteobacteria; order Burkholderiales; family Gallionellaceae; genus Sideroxyarcus. Next base: position 34,446 of record CAWEYD010000001.1, read on the forward strand.
CGTGAAAGTGCAATGGCCAGGCGCGACCGCGCGCGAAGTGGAACAGCAGGTGACCGACCGCATCGAGCGCATGCTGCAGGAAACCCCTTGGCTGGACAACGTCGCCAGCGCCTCCAAGCCGGGCGAGGCGATCATCTTCGTCACCCTAAAGGACGTCATGCCGAGCGCCGAACTGGGGCATGCGTGGGCAACGGTGCGCAAGAAACTCGCCGACATGCGCCGCTCGCTGCCGGAGGATGCAGGCAGACCCATCATCAACGATGAGTTTGGCGATACCTACGGCTCGATCTACGCCTTCACCTCGGACACCCTGAGTCCGGCCGAATTGGAGCTCGAAGCGAGCTACGCCCGGCAGGAACTGCTAAAGATAGCCAGCGTGGACAAGGTGGACCTGATCGGCGAGCAGGAAGAAGAGATCTACATCGAGTTCGACAGCAACCAGATCGCCGCCTTCGGCATCGACCCGCTCAAGATCGCCACCATCCTCAAGGCACAGAATGCCATGGAGCCGGCCGGCGAGATCATCACCCACTACGACATCGCCAGATTGCGCGTCAGCGGTGACTTCCACTCAGTCAAGAACATCCAGCATATCGGCATCCCTGGCGCACAAGGCAAGATCTATCGTCTGGGCGACATCAGCCGCGTCTATCGTGGTTATGAAGACCCGGCACGCTTCAAGATGAGATACCAGGGCAAGGAGGCGGTCGGGCTGTCCATCTCCATGCACAAGAACGGCAACGTGATCGAACTTGGCAGATCTCTGGACAAGTCCATCGCCGACATCCGCGCGCATCTGCCGCAAGGCGTAGAGATACACCAGGTCGCCGACCAGCCCAAGGTGGTGAAGCAGGCAAACAGCCAATTCATGCGGTCGCTGCTGGAAGCGCTGCTCATCGTGCTCGCCATCGGCTTCATCAGCCTCGGCTGGCGCGCAGGCATGGTGGTCGCGCTGTCCATCCCGGTGGTTATGGCCGGCACCTTCCTGTTGATGAAGCTGCTCGGCATCGACCTGCAGCGTGTCTCCGTCGGCGCGCTGATCATCGCCATCGGCCTGCTGGTGGACGATGCCATGATCGCCGTGGAGATGATGAAGGTGAAGCTGGGACAAGGCTGGAACAAGGCCAGCGCCGTCGTGTTCGCCTACTCCAGCACCGCATTCCCCATGCTCACCGGCACCCTGATCACCGCCGCCGCGTTCCTGCCGGTGGGGCTGGCCCAATCCTCGGCGGGCGAATACACGATCTCGATCTGCATCGTGGTCACCCTGTCACTGCTGGTGTCCTGGATCGTTGCGGTCATCTTCACCCCATTCATCGGCTACCACCTGCTGCACGAACACCGGCACAGCGAAGAGCCGCTCTATCAGAACGAGTTCTATACACGTTTCCGGAAACTGGTCGTCGCCTGCATCGAGCGCCGCAAGCTGGTGATTGGCTCCACGCTGGTGTTGTTCGCGTTGGCGCTGCTGGGATACAGCAAGGTCGAACAACAGTTCTTTCCTCCTTCCGAACGCACCGAGCTATTGGTGGATGTATGGCTGCCGGAAGGAACAGCGTTCTCCATGACAGAGGGCGTGACGGAGGAGATAGAACGCAGACTGCAGGGTGACCCGAACGTGGAGCAATACACCAGTTACATCGGCGGCAGTACCCCCCGTTTCTACCTGCCGCTCGACCTGCAACTGCCCGCGTCGAATTACGCACAGATCGTAATCACCACACGCGATCTCGAGGCAAGAGAAGCGGAACTCAAAAAGCTGCGCAAGCTGCTGGATACGGAATACGCAGACTTCGGCATCCGCGTGTCACGCCTGGAGAACGGCCCGCCCGTAGGTTACCCGGTGCAGTTCCGCATCGTCGGCAAGGAACTGGACAAGGTCCGCGAGATCGCCGACCAGGTGCTGCAGGTGGTCAAGGCGAACCCGCACACGAAGAACGTCAGCCAGGACTCCAACGAGCCGATCAAGACCGTCAACATCGAACTCGACCAGGCCAAGGCCCGCGCTTACGGCATCTCCTCGCAGGCGCTCTCGCGCTATCTGCAGATGCTGCATTCCGGCATCACCGTGACCCATTACCGAGAAGCCGACAAACGCATCGAGGTCGTCATGCGTTCGGAAGAAGATGACCGGCGCAGCGAGGAGTTCCTCAAGCATGTCCGCATCCATACCGCCAGCGGCAAATTCGTGGCGCTCTCCGACATAGCCACGCTGAGCGAACGCACCGAGGAAGGCATCGTCTGGCGCCTGAACATGATGCCGGTGGTCACCGTGCGTGCCGATGTGCCGGACAACGTACAGGCCCCGGACGTGACCCATGCGATCGAACAGAAGCTCGATAGCATCCGTGCGCAGCTGCCCAATGGCTACCGCATCGAGACTGGCGGTTCGGAGGAAGACAGCGACAAGGCGACCGACTCCATCATCGCCGTCCTTCCGCTGATGTGCTTCATCATCCTCACCCTGCTGATGTGGCAGTTGCGCCACTTCAAACTCGTGGCGCTGGTCCTGCTCACCGCCCCGCTAGGCCTGATCGGCGTGACCGCCGTACTGCTGGGCTTCCATGTGGCTTTCGGTTTCGTCGCCATGCTCGGCATGATCTCGCTTGCCGGCATCATCATGCGCAACTCGGTGATCCTGGTCGACCAGATCGAACAGGACATCAAGCAGGGATTGTCGCGCTACGACGCCATCATCGATTCCACCGTGCGCCGCGCGCGTCCCATCATGCTTACCGCTGCCGCCGCGATGCTGGCCATGATCCCGCTGACGCGCAGCGTGTTCTGGGGGCCGATGGCCATGGTCATCATGGGCGGCCTGTTCGTGGCCACCCTGCTCACGCTGCTGTTCCTGCCTGCGCTGTATGCGGCATGGTTCAACGTCAAGCGCGAATGACATACTTGAGATTTTTTGCGGGGCACTTCAACTGCTCCGCCATTTTGTTGGGTATGCGGAATTCAGTTCGGCACTTGGTATATTGGGTTTATGTCTTGAGGTCCGCTATACCCTCGATAGCGGGCACTGATGACGATGGATTGGTACAGTTCGAAGGACTCTAGTTAACCCAAAGCAGTCGTTTTAGGTTTGTTTAATTAGTTTGCTGTGACTCGTATCGACGCAGTATCTCTTCTGCCTCTGCAATACATTTATTAGCCCCTTTACCTACAAAGACTGTAAGCACGATATTTTGTTCTACCTTGGCGTAATAAACCTCGCTAAGCACATTTTTTTCGTTATACGCGCGCATCACTTCGTAGAGCGAGCCAAAGAGTTTCTTTTTCTCCCTTGTGATTCTGGAATTGGGATACACGTCCCCCGGCTGATCTCCTTCAACGTAACAGTCCTTTAGAGTTTTATGCTTTAGCGGCTGGTTAATGCCGGCAGAATCCTCCCACATCCATTGATCTCTATCCCAGTACGGGTCAAATACACCTAGACTAGGCGATTCATCAACGGCTACATGGGGTGAGGGAAAGCGCTTGCCCCAACAAGTCATCGGTAGCATCATAAATATGCTAAACAGCAATGCAAATAGACTTTTTTTCATCTAAACCTTTCATTCGATAATCACTAGTGTCTCAATTGAAGAGCACTGCTAAATGTCCCTTGTTGGCCGGTTCTGCCCATCCAATGTCGCAAAAGCGAACGGCCGAAGAGTATTCGTCGGCGGACATCCTATCACCAAGTATTACGGCCGGATGTCGATTGGAGTTCCAGCATCTACGGCCTCCCACATTGCATCAATATCGTCATTGGTTAGCGCGATACAGCCTTTGGTCCAGTTGAAGCTTTGGGAAATGAAGGACGCCCAACCAAAGCCGTTTTTTTGACCATGAACCATAACATCGCCGCCGGGATCGACGCCTAATTTCTTGGCACGATCTACGTCCTCCGCGTTAGGGTATGAAACGTGGAATGCCTTGTGGAACGCACTGTCGGATTTCTTGGTATCGAGGATATATCGGCCTTCAGGAGTCTTGCCATCACCCTGGCTTTCTTTGAAACCAACAGGATTCCCGCCGAAGACAACGTGATAGGACGCGAGCAGTCGGTCGGCCTTGTAAAGAGACAATAGGTTTTTACTTTTTTCGACGACAACAAGATCAGCCTTTTCGCTGGCATAAACGGACGTCGCAACAACCAATATTAGTGACCCCGCGAAGGCAAGCACGCTTTGCATAATGCGCTTATGTGTCAATTCTGATCCTTTTCATCAACGACCGCTTGTGGCCGTTTTCCGCCTCTTCAACAGTGCACACGCTAATGTCTGATGCTCTATCGATTTAAGACATTCAGTGTTAAATCAATACTACATTCCGTCCTCTTAAATGAGAAACGCTCCCGTTAAGAGAGCGTTTCAACACCAGGATCAGGATACCCTTTTTTATTTACCTTCCGCAGTCAGCATGCGCTCGACATAGCGCGCGATGAGGTCTATCTCCAGGTTCACCGTCGCACCCACCTTCAGTTCATTCAGGGTGGTCACTTCCAACGTATGCGGGATCAGGTTCACCTCGAACTCGCTACCAGCCACCTGATTCACGGTGAGGCTCACGCCGTTGATGGTGATGGAACCTTTCATGGCGATGTACTTGGACAGAGCTTGCGGCGCGCGTACCACCAGACGCCAGCTTTCGCCGATGTCGTTGAACGCAACCACTTCGCCCACGCCGTCCACATGGCCGCTGACCAGATGTCCGCCCAGCCTGTCCGACAGACGCAATGCCTTCTCGAGGTTGACGTGCGCGCCCTGCCTGTCCAGTCCGGTGGTGCAGTTCAACGTCTCGCGCGAGACATCCACGGTGAAGTCGTTGCCGTCGATCTTCACCACCGTGAGGCAGACGCCATTCACCGCGATGCTGTCGCCCAGCGCCACGTCGTCCATGCCGAGCACCTTGGTCGCTACGGTCAGGCGCAGACCGCCTTCCCTGTCCTGTGCCGATTTGATGAGGCCGACATCGGCCACGATTCCACTAAACATTCTTCACCCTCGCTGTGATGCGCAAATCCTTGCCCACATGGCGTACGTCCTGCCATGCCAATGAAATGCGCTGATCGAGCTGCACCAGCTCGCCCAGATCCGCGATGCCGCGCGCGGCATCGCCCAACAGTTGCGGCGCCAGATACAGCACCAGCTCGTCCACCAGCCCCGCCCTGAACAGCGCACCGTTCAGCGTGCGTCCAGCCTCGACGAGCACCTCGTTGATGCCGTGCTGCGCGAGGTCGCGCAACACGGTCCGCAGCCCCACCTGCCCGCCTGCGGCAGCTGGCAGCACCCGCACCTCGGCGCCGGCGGCCTCAACGGCCTTCAGCCTGGCAGCCTCGGTGCAGGTGGTGTAGACCAAGGCACGCCCGCCCTCCAGCACCCTGGCCCTGTGCGAGAGGCGCAGCTGACTGTCCAGCACCACGCGCAGCGGCTGGCGCTCCGTCTCAAGGCTGCGCACGTTGAGCTGCGGATCGTCGGCGAGCACGGTGCCGACTCCGGTCAGCACCGCGCAGGAACGTGCGCGCCAGTGCTGCACGTCCAGTCGCGCTTCCGCCCCGGTGATCCATTGGCTCGTGCCGTTGGCCAGCGCGGTGCGCCCATCCAGACTCGCCGCGATCTTGGCGCGCACCCAAGGCAGGCCGCGCGACATGCGCGAGAAGAATCCGATGTTCAGTTCGTGCGCCGATGTTTCCATCAGGCCGCATTCGACTGCTATTCCTGCGGCACTCAGTTTGGCGATGCCTTGCCCTGCGACCAAAGGATTGGGGTCTTGCACCGCGATCACCACCCGCACGACACCTGCTGCGATCAGCGCATCGGCACAGGGCGGTGTGCGCCCGTGGTGGCTGCAGGGCTCCAGCGTGACGTAGGCAGTCGCGCCGCGAGCTGCATCGCCCGCCGCACGCAAGGCATGCACTTCGGCGTGCGGCTCGCCCGCGCGCTCATGCCAGCCTTCACCAACGACAGCGCCCGCCTTCACCAGCACGCAACCGACGCGCGGGTTGGGCGATGTCGTATACAGCCCGCGCTCCGCCAGTTGCAGCGCACGCGCCATCCACTGACTGTCGATTGCCTCAGGCATGGCTCAATCCGTTTTCCGGCGACGATTGTTCTGTTTGCTCACCGCATCGATGGCATCGGAAAAATCACCGACGTCCTGGAAACTTTTGTACACGGAGGCAAAACGTATGTAGGCCACTTTGTCGAGCTTGAGCAGCTCCTTCATCACCATCTCGCCGATCTGGCGGGAGCCGATCTCGCGCTCGCCCAAGGCAAAGACTTTCTGGATGACATGGTCGATGGCCGCATCGACCAGTTCGGTGGGAACCGGGCGCTTGTGCAGCGCGCGGGTGAAACTGGTGCGCAACTTCTCCGCATCGAAATCGCTGCGCATCCCGTTCTGCTTGACCACCTGCGGCATGCGCAGCTCTACCGTTTCAAAGGTGGTGAAGCGCTTGTCGCATGAAAGGCAACGGCGGCGACGGCGGATGCTGTCGCCCTCCTCGCTTTCGCGGGTGTCCACTACTTGGGTATCGGGACCTTTACAGAACGGGCACCTCATGAAAACCTCCAATAACCTACTGCGCCAGCCAATTTCCGCGTTACGTGCTCGCTCATTCCTCGCCTATCTATCTCGATATGTCTCGTCATTCGCTGCGCGGCGCCTTGCTCTTGGCTAGCTCGCTACGGTTCTTGAAGGTTTTCCGTTGGCACTAAATCAGGCGCCGTACACGGGGAATTGTGTGGTCAGCTTCTTCACTTCGCCGACCACCCTGGCGATCACTGCGTCATCGTTCGGTGCATCCAGCACGTCGGCGATGAGGTGGGCCAGCTTCTCGGCCTCCAGTTCCTTGAAGCCACGTGTGGTCATCGCCGGAGAACCGATGCGGATGCCGGAGGTGACGAAAGGCTTCTCCGGATCGTTGGGGATGGCGTTCTTGTTCACGGTGATGTGAGCCTTGCCCAGTGCAGCTTCGGCATCCTTGCCGGTGAGCTTCTTGGCGCGCAGGTCGACCAGGAACACATGGCTGTCGGTGCGGCCGGATACGATGCGCACACCGCGCTCGGTCAACACCTTGGCCATCACGCGTGCGTTGTCGATGACCTGCTTCTGGTAGTCCTTGAACTCCTTGCTCGCTGCTTCCTTGAACGCCACAGCCTTGGCAGCGATGACGTGCATCAGCGGGCCGCCTTGCAGCTGCGGGAAGATCGCGGAATTGAGCGCCTTCTCGTGTTCAGCCTTGGCCAGGATCAGACCGCCGCGCGGGCCGCGCAGGGTCTTGTGCGTGGTGGTGGTCACGAAGTCGGCGATGCCCACAGGGTTGGGGTAGTAGCCCGCAGCGACCAGACCTGCGTAGTGCGCCATGTCCACGAACAGGTAAGCACCCACGCTGTCGGCGATGGCACGGAAACGCTTCCAGTCGATGACCAGCGCGTAGGCGGAGGCACCAGCCACGATCATCTTGGGCTTGTGCTCGTTGGCCAGCTTCTGCACCTGGTCGTAATCGATCTCTTCCTTGTCGTTCAGGCCGTACTGGATGGCGTTGTACAGCTTGCCGCTGATGTTCACCGTGGCGCCGTGGGTCAGGTGACCGCCGTGTGCCAGGCTCATGCCGAGGATGGTGTCGCCGGGTTTCAGCACCGACACATACACCGCCTGGTTGGCCTGCGAACCGGAGTGCGGCTGCACGTTGGCGTATTCCGCACCGAACAGCGCCTTGGCGCGATCGATAGCCAGTTGCTCGGCGATATCCACGTATTCGCAGCCGCCGTAGTAGCGCTTGCCGGGATAGCCTTCGGCATACTTGTTGGTGAGCTGGCTGCCTTGCGCTTCCATCACAGCCGGGCTGGTGTAGTTCTCCGAAGCGATCAGTTCGATGTGATCTTCCTGACGACGTGTTTCATTCTGGATCGCACTCCAGAGTTCGGGATCGGTAACTGCGATGGTGTTTTTGCGCGAGAACATGACGTGCCTTCCAATTAAGGGTAAACGAGAAAGGCGCGCATTTTATCACGGCAGGCAACAGCGACGCTGGACAACAAAATGCCGCTCACAGGGAGCGGCATCGGAGGCACTAGTTGAACAGCCCACCACGGACCGTAAAGAGCTGCGCTCGCTCGATCATTGTCCGGCGACCGACATACACTCGATCAACACCGACCCGCACTGGCGCGAGCCCTGCACCAGCACGTCGTTACCGATGGCGACGATGTCGCGGTACATCTCTTTCAGGTTGCCGGCGATGGTGATCTCTTCCACTGGATACTGGATCTCGCCGTGCTCCACCCAGAACCCCGCCGCCCCGCGCGAATAGTCGCCCGTCACCGGATTGACACCATGGCCGAGCAACTCGGTCACCACCAGCCCGCGCTGCATCTTGCGCAACAGCCCGGCAAAATCCAGCTCGCCGTGTCCGACCACCAGGTTATGGGTGCCACCGGCGTTGCCCGTGGTCTGCATGCCCAGCTTGCGTGCGGCATAGCTCCCCAAGAAATAGCCGCGCAACACGCCATCTTCGACGATGGCGCGGCGCCGCGCCCTTACGCCCTCGGCATCGAAGGGGCTGCTCGCCAGGCCGCGCGGGATGTCCGGCACGTCGTCGATATGCACGATGTCGGAGAACACCGGGCGATCCAGCTGGTCCATCAGGAAAGAGGACTTTCGATACAGGCTGCCGCCACTCACGGCGTTCACAAAGTGCCCGAACAGGCCGCCCGCCACCGGCGCCTCGAACAGCACCGGGCACTGCATGGTCGGCAGTCTGCGCGCCTTGAGGCGGCGCACGGTACGCTCTGCAGCGATGCGACCGATCTCCTCCACGCGCAAGATCTCGCGCGCATCGCGCGCCACGCTGTACCAATAGTCGCGCTGCATGCCATCACCCTTGCCGGCGATCACCGAGCAACTCGCGCTGTGGCGCGAAGTGGGATAGCCACCCACGAAGCCCAGACTGTTGGCATGTACGAAATTCCCCTCATGCACGCTGACCGATGCCCCCTCGGAATTGACGATGCGCTTGTCGGTGCGATACGCCGCTTGCTCGCATTCCTGTGCCAAGCCGATGGCCTGTTCGACGTCGAGCGCCCACGGATGATAAAGATCGAGATCGGGAAATTCACTGGCCAGTTGGTCCGCGTCGGGCAACCCCGCGCAATCGTCTTCGGCGGTGAAGCGCGCGATGTTCAGCGCAGCGTCCACGGTGTCATGCACCGCTTGCGCGGAAAAATCCGAGGTGCTGGCGTTGCCGCGTTTCTGCCCCAGATAGACAGTGACGCTCAAACCTTTGTCACGGTTGTATTCGATGGTTTCGACCGCACCCTGGCGCACGTTGACGGTCTGGCCAAAGCCCTCGGATACCTCGGCCGCGCTGGCCGAGGCACCCTGTTTTTTGGCATAGGTGACGATGTCTGACGCCAATTGGCGGAGCATATCCGGGGTTGGCTTAACGTTCTTTGCGGGGGCGTGCATAAATTTTTTCGTCCGGCGGATGCTGCGGGGGCGCTATCATATCAACATCTTTAGCCTTGCAGACCCCCATGATGAGACCCCACGAACAACACGATGATGACCTGGAAGAGCTGCCACCCAGCAAGACCAAGATCAAGAAGCAGATGCTTGACTTGCAGGACTTGGGCAAGACGCTGACCGGACTGTCCACCGAGAAGCTACGCGAACTGGACCTGCCCGAGAACCTGCTGGTGGCGCTCACCGACTACAAACGCATGACCAAGTTCGGCGCGCTGAACCGCCAGCTGCAGTACATCGGCAGGCTGATGCGCGATGTGGACCCGGCCCCTATCCAGGCGAAACTGGAAGCATGGAGCGGCACATCCAGACAGCACACCGCCTGGCTGCATCAGGTCGAGCAGTGGCGCGACCGCCTGCTGGAAGACGGCAATGCGCTGACCGAGTTGCTGGCCGCGCATCCGCAAGCCGACGCACAACACTTGCGCACCTTAATACGCAACGCGCAAAAAGAAAAAGAGCTGATGAAGCCGCCCAAGAGTTATCGCGAGATCTTCCAGGTACTGCGCGACATCATCCCTGAACCATGAGCGGCCTGTTACCCCATATCACCCTGCTCAGCGGTCGCGATCCTCAATACAGCATCATCTGGTTGCACGGTCTCGGTGCGAACGGCACGGATTTCGTGCCCATCGTCGACGAGATCCACCTGCCGCACGCGGTGCGCTATGTGTTTCCCCACGCTCCGAAGCGTCCTGTCACCATCAACGGCGGCTTCATCATGCCGGCGTGGTATGACATTCGCAGCGAAGACATCGGTAAGGAAACGGACGCAGATGGCATCCGCGCATCAGCGTATGAAGTGGACAAGCTGATCGAACAGGAGATACAACGCGGCATTGCACCGTCGCATATCTTCCTTGCCGGATTCTCGCAGGGCGGAGCGATCGCCTTGCACGCGGGATTGCGTGCGAATGAAGGACTGGGCGGGATACTCGCGCTCTCCACTTACCTGCCGCTGGCAGAAACACTGTCAGACGAGGCAAGCACCAGGGCCTTGTCCACGCCCATCTTCATGGCGCACGGACGCAACGACCCGGTGGTGCCTTACGCGCTGGGAAAGGCGTCAGCTGCGGATCTGCGGAGACGCGGCTATGGGCTGGAGTGGCACGAGTACGCTATGCCACATACGGTTTGCATGGAAGAGGTCAACGCCATCGAACAGTGGCTGAAACAAAGGATGTAACGGCAGCTATTCCTCGCTTGCCGTATCCTGTTCCATCATCCGGTAGCGGGCAAGATCGTGATCCTCCCCGCGTTCGACCAGCGCTACGGGCAACAGCAGGTAGCCTTTGCCGTTCATCTGCATGGTCAAGCTGCGGCTGCTGGTATAGGTTTCCGGTTTCATCAATAGCCACGCTTCCCCGCTGGAATCGGATGGACGGTTCAGGTACATACCGACCAGATCGCTCTCTGCACCCGGCATGGAAGGATCGGACAGGGACACGCCGACGAAACGCGGACTCAATATCTCGACTCCGATGTGCAGATTATCTTCGGCATCACGGTGCAAGCGCCGGACCACACCGGCACCCCAATGCGAAATGCTCTCCGGCCTGCTGCCTATGACCGTCCCTATCTTGACGCCATCGGCACGCGCCAATGGGACCACGCTGCGAAAACCGGTGGCACTGATGTCCTCCACCTCCCATACGTCGCTCTCATCTGCACCGAAATTGAGGCCGATGTCTGTCTTTTCCAGCATCTTGAAAAAGCCGCTGGCCACGTTCAGGCTCACATTGATCTTGCGGCGCGGATTGCGGCGCGTCGCCGGCGGCAGAATCAAACCTTGCAGCAAACGTTGTGCAACGTCGCGCACCAGTTCCGCTTCGAATTTAGCACCGTACAGATTGAGGTTGTCGGGCACGATACCCTTGTCCAGCGTTCTGATCAGGCTTTCCAGCTGCAGCTTCATCCCCTCCGCATCGATATAGCGCAACGCCGGATGCAGCGTGGTCTCTGCCGTGACACGCATAGGCGGCGTGGGCTGTGCGGTATCGAACACGAACAAGCCCGCGCCATTGTATGAATTGCTGATCTGCAACCCCTTGCCCAGATGAGCAAAAAGGCGCTCGCTGATGTGTTCCTGCAGCGGGCTCAAAGTCCCCGAGCTGGTGCCATACCAGGCGATCAGCGCCGCAAATTCCTGCGCCACGGATGTGTTCACAGCGGGATAGATGACCACGGGCTCAAGCTGCAGGCCTTGTGTTTCAGCCCGAGCGTAGTAGCCGGCCAGGCGCTCCCAGAATGTGGGGTCCACCAGGGTATAGCGCGCCGCCGCGAGCTTGAGCCGGCTGGCGATGGCCGCGATACCGCGCGCGCACACCAAGGATAGCTCCGACTTGATGGCAGACGCACCTTTGGCGCCATCGCGATACCGACTCAACACCTCGTAGTGGCACAGGTCGCTTTGGGCATAGTAAGTCTCCAGCAACGACCAAAGGCGATTCTCCTGGAATTTGGACAGCGGCTGGATGGAGAAGTAGTCGTAGAGCAGCTTGCGCAGATGCGGTTGCGCGGCCTGATCGAACAGGCGCAACACCGCCCAATGGTGATCCAGACGAAAATCCTTTGCTTCTGCCCGCAACGTCTCCAGCCACTCAGTCAATTCCTGCAGCGCTTTTAGCGAATCGGTCTTGGAGATGTCGTCCAGCAAAAGCTGGGCCGACTTCATATCCGCCAGGGGGTGATCCGATCTTTTTCCAAACAATCCCAACACTACACTAGTCTCCTTGCGCAATGGCGCCTTATCGGCCGTAATATAAGCATAATTCTCAGCCTCTGCCTACATACCTAGCAGCCTATATATTTTCCCATACAACCAAGATGATACCGTTATTGCGCGAAGACAGCCCATTCCCATCGTTGGCACAGGCCCTGGCACACCCCAACGGCCTGCTCGCAGCGGGCGGAGACCTGTCGGTAGCGCGCCTGCTCGATGCCTATCGGCACGGCATATTCCCCTGGTTCGGGCCGGGAGATCCCATCCTGTGGTGGAGTCCCGATCCACGCATGGTGCTGTTCCCACACGAATTCAAGCTCTCGCATTCCCTGCGCAAGACGCTGCGCAAAGGGCAGTTCGAAGTGCGCACCGACAGCGCCCTCGAACAGGTCATGCGCGCCTGCGCCGCGCCGCGCGAAGGCGAAAGCGGCACCTGGATCGTGGAGGAGATGATCGCAGCCTATTGCGAACTGCACCGTCTGGGCTACGCGCATTCCGTGGAGGTATGGATGGAGGGCGAACTGGCCGGAGGACTGTACGGTGTGGCGATCGGCCGCATGTTCTACGGCGAATCCATGTTCAGCCGCCGCAACGATGCCTCCAAGATCGCCCTCGCCCATCTGGCACGCCAACTTGAACGCTGGAACTTTGACATGATCGACTGTCAGATGCATACACCGCATCTCGCCTCGCTGGGCGCTCGCGAAATTCCCCGCGCGGAATTCATCGCTCGGCTACAGGAATTGATAAACTGCGCACCCGTGGCTCACTTCCAGTTCGATCCCGACTTGTTCCGATGAGTTTGATAAACGACATCCCGCTTTCCTCTATCCAGCTCTACCTGACTGCACCCTACCCTTGCAGCTATCTGCGCGGATTGGAGGCGAGATCCCAGGTCGCGACGCCGGCGTTCCTAATCAACGCGCCGGTCTATTCGGAACTGGTGCGCCACGGCTTTCGGCGCAGCGGCACCTTCACCTACCGCCCGCAATGCGACGGCTGCTGGCAGTGCATCCCGGCACGCGTGGTGGTGGCGGATTTCCAGCCCTCGCGCGCGCAGCGCCGCAGCTGGAAACGACATAGCGACCTGCAGATCAGCCTGCATCCCTTGCAGGACGAGGCGGAATACTTCGAGTTGTATCTGCGCTACCAGCAAGCTCGCCATGCCGCAGGTGGCATGGACGATGACAACCCTGAGCAATACCGCAACTTCCTGCTGCAAAGCCATGTGGACACCCTGCTGGTCGAGTTCCGCGACAACGATGCGCTGCGCATGGTGAGCATCGTGGATGTGCTGGACGACGGCTTGTCTGCGGTCTATACGTTTTACGATACGACCGTGCCCCATTCCAGCTTCGGCACCTTCAACGTGCTGTGGCAGATCGAAATGTGCCGCAAGCTCAAGCTGCCCTACCTGTATCTCGGCTACTGGATAGAACACTCCAAAAAAATGGCCTACAAAGCCAGATTCCAACCGCTGCAGGGCCTGCAGGACGACATCTGGCAAGCCATCGCCCCCATATCGGAAAGCACACCATGAAGACCCGCCTCGCCATTTTTGTCGCGATCCTGCTGCTACTCCCCTACGCCGGCATGCTGCTGAGCGGCGGACAGTGGGATGAACTATCGCATCCAGCAGCCACACCGGCAGCTACTGCGCCCTTGCTCATCGCCCTGATCGTCCTGCTGTGTTACACGCTGCTATGCAACTTCATGGTCACGCGGCGCTCCGGCAGCAACCCGCTCAAGCTGCAGCGCAACTATTTCTTCGCCGTAGCCGTCGCCAGCGGCGTACTCGGCTGGCTGCTGGTCTATCTCGACCACTACAGCGCGAGCTGGCTGACGGAAGGTGCGACCGACGCCACCTCCGTGGTGATGCAGACGCTGCTGTTCGCCCTGCTGGCGCCTGCCGTATTGAGCACGCGCGCCCTGCTCGGGTCGTTCGCGAGCCTGCTTAAGCGCCTGTCGCGCGCCCTTGCATTGCCCGCCCCCGCCGACGAAACCTGGATACTCGTGCTCGCGCCTTTGACCTTGCTAGGGTTGTTGGGCGGTGCGGCATGGCCGGCGACACTGTTCTGGCTGTTGTGGAGCGCGCCGTTGTTGCTGCTGGTCTCGCTGCAACTGCTGTGGCACGAGAGTACGATCTTTTCCGGACTCGCTCGCGGCGACTGGGGACGTGTCGTGTGCGCGGCGCTGGCAGGCCTCGTGGTCGGCAATCTGACCGCAGTCGTTTATGAAAGCGCGGGCGGCACGCTCATCCTGCAACTGCCCAACGCAGCGTTCGCGCAGTTGGGCTATGCGCTGTTCGGCCTGCTCTGCCTGCAACTCGGCGACGTCATCGCCGAGAACTGGCGCGGCAAGACGCGCGCCCAGGTGTTCAAGAAAAAAGCATTCCCTATTCCCGTTGTCGTCAAGAAAGACTGAACCATGTTCCAGCTGCTGCGCCCCGCCCTGTTCACCCTCGATCCAGAGACCGCCCACCACGCCACGCTCGATGCGCTGAAGACCGCCAACTGCACCGGCGTGCTTGGTCTGCTGATCAAACGTCCGGCCGATGATCCGCGCAAGGTGATGGGGCTGACCTTCCCCAACCCGGTCGGCTTGGCCGCAGGCCTGGACAAGAACGGCGCCTACATCGACGCGCTCGCCGCGCTGGGTTTCGGCTTCATCGAGATCGGCACCGTCACGCCGCGCCCGCAGCCGGGCAACCCCAAGCCGCGCCTGTTCCGCCTGCCCGCAGCGCAGGGCATCATCAACCGCATGGGCTTCAACAACGACGGCGTGGACGCGCTGATCGAGAACGTGAAGCACGCGAAATTCAAGGGCATCCTCGGCATCAACATCGGCAAGAACGCCGATACTCCCATCGAGAAAGCCGCGGACGATTACCTGATCGGCCTGCGCAAGGTATATGCGCACGCCAGCTATGTCGCCATCAACATCTCCTCGCCCAACACCAAGAACCTGCGCCAGTTGCAGGGCGGCGACGAACTGGATGCACTGCTCGGGCAGCTGAAAGCGGAACAGGAGAAGCTGGCGCAGCAACATGGCAAGTACGTACCGCTGGCCGTGAAGATTGCGCCCGACCTGGACCCGGATCAGATCAAACAGATCGCCGCGCTGCTCATCAAGCACCGCATCGACGGCGTGATCGCCACCAACACAACGCTTTCGCGCGAGGGCGTGGAAGGCCTGCCGCACGGCAACGAAACGGGAGGTTTGAGCGGTGCGCCAGTGCGCGCAAAATCAACCGCCGTCATCCGCCAGCTCGCTGAGGAACTGAATGGAGCTTTGCCTATCATCGGCGTGGGCGGCATCTTGAAAGGCGAACATGCGCTGGAGAAGATGCAGGCGGGTGCCGCGCTGGTGCAGATGTACAGCGGCATGATCTACCGCGGCCCCGAACTGGTCGCGGAGTGCGCGGCAGCGATCAGGCAGACAAGATAATCACCACAAGGCCGTTCAAAGCAACGCGATAGGCCCGCTTCAGCGCGGGCCCTATCAGCAAAGCGAAGTAGCCTGGCGCATAGCCTCGATCAATTTGCCCGTTTCCCCTTTTTCGATATAGCAGGCAGCCCCTTTTGAAAGCGCGATCTCGCCATATTCTTCCTGCGCATGGCTGCTCAGCATGATGATGGGAAGATCGGACTTCACCGCCATGATCTCTTCCAGCACCTTGATACCGTTCTTTTTCGGCATGGATATATCCAACAGCATCACATCCCACTCGCCCTCCACCGCCAGTTGAATGGCCGCCTTCCCATCCGCCGCCTCTCCTTCGACCGCGAAGTCGTCGGTTTCAGTGTGCAGAAGCTGGCGCAGAGCATCCCGTACGATGGCATGATCGTCGACCACCAGCACCCGCTTTTTGTTTTTTGGTCTGGGGGGTGCCGTGGGAAGACGGAGACGAGCAGTCGTTCCTTTCCCTTGCTCGCTCCCGACCTCCATTGAGCCGCCCAGGCAACGCGCCCGCTCGATCATCCCGAAGATCCCGTGGCCGCCGTTGACTAATTTCTTGGGCAACCCTTTGCCGTTGTCACGTATGGTGAGATCAAGAAAATCTCCGACGGACATGACCTCGACTTGCGCCTTGCTGGCACCCGCATGCTTGGCGATATTGGTAAGGCACTCCTGGGTGATGCGATATGCCGCCAAGGCATAAGCTGGCTCCATCGCGATGTGTTCCTTTGGCAAGCTCAGTTCTACCATGATTCCGGAATGTTTCTTGTACTCGCCGACCAGCCACCTGACAGCGGCAAACAATCCGCAAGTGTCCAGAACGGTAGGGTAGAGTTGATTCACGATTCCGCGCGTGGTCCTGGTAGCCGTCAGAACAAGATCGTTGATCGAAGACATATCCTGCAAAAGAACAGGATCGGCGACCTTCCCTTTCAGACGCCCAAGCTCCATCCCCATGCAGACGAGCGTACTGCCCAATTCATCGTGCAACTCGCGCGCCAGGTTAGCTCTTTCCGCTTCTGCTATATTCTGGATATGCGCCGCGAGCGCGGACAGATCGGCGGTCCTTCTGTCCACCTCAAGAGACAAGCGGCTATTCAAGGCGATCAATTCCTGCTCACTGTATTTGCGCTCGGTGATGTCCTGGAGCACGGCGACGAAATGTCCCCTCTCGGTGCTGTAGGCAGAAATGGAGAACCACTTGTTCAGCGAGTCCAGATGGGTCTCGAATAATTCCGGATTCCCGGTCGACGCTACTCTTCCAAATATATCGAACAACTCCGGACAGGATTCCCGCATACCGGGCATCATTTCGCTGATCTTCCCGCCGACGACCTCTTCCAGCCCCGTCAAGCGTTCGAATGCCGTGTTCACTTTGATGAAAGAGAAATCCTGTGGCAGGCCATCCTCATACAGCATCCTGCAGTGAGCGTAGCCTTCGCTCATCGTGTTGAACAACTGCTCCTGATGGGCGAGCTCCTGCTTCTTGCGCTGGCAATACAACTCGCAAAAGACCTTGACCTTGCTGGTCAGGATATGCGGATCGAAGGGCTTGATCAGATAGTCCACCGCGCCCAGGGTATAGCCCTTGAACTGAAGCTGCGTGTCCTGGACACCGGCAGTCACGAAGATGATCGGCAAATGCCTTGTCTTGGGATTGGCCCGCATCAGCTCAGCTGTCTCGAAACCACTCATACCTGGCATCTGAACATCCAGCAGCACCAGCGCGAAATCCCGCCTCAGGCTGAGCCGTAACGCATCGTTCCCCGACTTGGCTCGCGCCAGGTCCACCTCCAGATGCTCCAGCACCGCCTCCAGGGCCGCCAGATTTTCCGGGCGATCATCAACCAGCAGCACCGCCGCGTTTTCATACATCGTCATCTCCTCCACTTGTGTGATTCCGCTTCCACTTCGTGCAATACGGGTTCATTGCGGTTACAACTGCCATCCGCCGACCACGTTTGCACTGTCATTTTCTTGTCGCCGCCTATTCGACATAGCCCTTGCGGTAAATCCGCCTGGCGGACTCCAGTTCCGCGAATGCTGCACCTGATGTCTTCCTTTCCAGCGTTTCCTTGCTCCCAAGGCAAAGGAAGCCACCCGCAAGCAGGCTGTCGTCGAACAGCCGTATACAGCGCTCCTTAAGGGCAGGCTTGAAATAGATCATCACATTGCGGCACAGGATCATGTTCATCTCCCCGAATGCGGCGTCAGTCGCAAGGTTGTGCGGGGCAAACACGATGTTCTTCTTGAGGGAGGGCGAGAGAACGGCCCGGTCGTAGCGGGCAGTGTAGTAATTGGCAAAGGGCGCGGTACCGCCACTCAACTGGTAGTTCCGGGTGAAACGCTGCATCTCCGAGAGCGGCATCACGCCTTCTTCCGCCGCATGCAGCACAGCCTCGTTGATGTCCGTCGCGTACATGCGGTAACGCCCTTCCATACCTTCCTCGTTGAGCAGGATGGCCATGGAATACGCCTCCTCACCGGTGGAACAACCCGCATGCCATATCTTCACAAAGGGATAGGTCTTGAGAAAGGGCACCACCTTCTCGCGCACGGCCCGGAAGAAACACGGATCGCGAAACATCTCGGTGACATTGACCGTGACTCCACGCAGAAGATTTTCAAACAAGGTGCGGTCTCGCAGCAATTGCGACTGGGCCTCGGAAAATGTATCGAAGTCCGATTCGACCAGCCAGTGGGTCAACCTGCGCTTGATCGATGACTGTGCGTATTCGCGAAAGTCATAACCGTAAATGTGATGGATGCCTTCCAGCAACAGGCGAATCTCCAGGTCTTCCACGGTGCCTTTCATGGGGCGCTCACCTCAAACCGGTCCGAGTCGGCGCATACGGTCGACGACTGTACACAACACCACGGTAAGCCACGCATCCCAAGACATTGCTTTGACTGAAGGTGCGAACGCACTCGAGTTAGCCTGCGGCCAACGCAGAACCGCCAGACTGGAAAGTCCAGACCCGGATCAGCGAAAACAGTTTTTCCATTTCGATCGGCTTGGCGATGTAGTCGCTCGCCCCGGCCTCTATGCATTTCTCGTGATCCCCCTTCAGTGCCTTGGCGGTCATGGCGATGATGGGCATCGTAACGAAGCGCGGGTCTTTGCGGATCGCGCGCATGGCCGTGTAGCCATCCATCTCCGGCATCATGATGTCCATCAGCACCACCGCCACATCGGGGTGCTCTTCCAGCCTCGCGAGCGCCTCCACGCCGTTCTCGGCCTCGATCACCTGCATGTTCTTTTCCGCGAGGATGCTGGAGAGGGAGAACACATTCCGCATGTCGTCGTCCACCAGCAGCACCTTGCGCCCTTCCAGCATGGCCTCCTTGTCGATGGCGGTGCGGATCATGCGCTGTTTGTCGGGGTGCAGCCTGCTCTCCATCAGATGGAGAAACAGCGCGACCTCGTTCAACAGCCGCTCAGGGCTCTTGGCTCCCTTGATGATGATGCTCTCGGTATGGCGCCGCAATTGGCGCTCGTCTTCATGCCGCAACTCGCGTCCGGAATGGATGATGACCGGGATCCTCCGCGCGTTCTCCATCGCCGCGATGCGCTCGAGCAAGTGAAGTCCAGACATGTCGGGCAGCCCCAGATCGAGAACCATGCAATCGAACGCGCCGGATGAAAGCAGACCGATCGCCTCGTCGCCGCTGGATGCGACCGTGATCTCTACGCCATCTTCCTCCAGCAAGGCAACCAGGCTCTTTGCTTCGGCTGCCTCGTCTTCGACGATCAGAAGTTGTTTGACCGACTTGGCGAGCGAGCCTTCTATGGTCTGGAACACGGTGTTCAGTTGCTCCGTGCTGACCGGTTTGGTGACGAAGCCGATGGCGCCCATGGACAGCGCCTTTTGCCGGTCTTCCATGCAGGTGATGAAATGCACCGGGATGTGACGGGTGCGCGGATTGTCCTTGAGATTGCGCATCACGTGCCACCCATCGATATGCGGGAGCATCACATCGAGCACGATGGCGCTCGGAACATAGCGGTCGGCCAGCGCGACGCCGCTTTCCCCGTTCTCCGCCACCAGTACGGAGAAGCCCCGTTTGCGTATCATCTCCTGAAGTATGCCGGCGAAATCCAGGTCGTCTTCGATGACCAGTATGCTCTTGTCCCCATCGGCCAATTGCCCCCGGTCATCGGGAAGCGGTGCCAAAGAGAACACGGATTCCTCGCGTTGAACAGGCAACGGAATATCGGCGGCGGCCTTGACGGCGTTATATCCGTATTCGACCTGTCTCTGCTCCCCCGCCCACTCCAGCGGCAGGTACAGAGTGAATATGCTGCCCTCTCCCTCCACGCTGTTCATACGGATGTCACCCTGCATGGCGCGGGCAAGCTGCAGCGAGATGGACAAGCCCAGCCCGGTCCCGCCGTATTTGCGACTGATGGAACCATCGGCCTGCTGGAAGGCCTGAAAGATCAGCTGCTGTTTGCTGGCAGGAATGCCTATCCCGGTATCGCTGACCGCAAAGGCAATAGCCGGAACCGGTAACAGGTTCTCCCGTTCGGCGGGGGTGAAGACCCGGACATTCACCTCGCCTTGCGCGGTGAACTTCAAGGCATTCGACACCAGGTTCTTCAGTATCTGCTGGACACGCTGTTCATCACCCTGGAATGCATACGGCGCTCCATCCTCGATGCGCACGTGGAGATCGAGTTTCTTCTGCTTGGCGACAGGCACAAAAAGGGAATGCAGGGAATCGCACAAGCCGCCTACAGGTAGCTCGGAGAAATTGAGCTGCATCTGGCCCGCCTCGACCTTGGACAGATCCAGTATGTCGCTGATGAGATCGAGCAGGTCCTTGCCCGCGCTATGGATGGTGGTCGCAAAATCCACCTGCTTGTCGGTCAGGTTGCCATCCTTGTTTTGCGCCAGGAGGTTGGAGAGGATCAACAGGCTGTTGAGCGGAGTGCGGAGTTCGTGGGACATGTTGGCCAGGAATTCCGATTTGTAGTTGCTGACGCGACTGAGTTCCTCCGCTTGTTGCCGCAACTTTTCGTTTGCAGCCTCGGCCTGCTCACTGGAGATGCGTATCTTCTCGCGCTGCTGTTCCAGCATCTGCGCGCGCTCCTCCAGCTCCTCGTTGCTCTGCTGTAGCTCCTCCTGCTGCATGCGCAGTTCTTCAGTCTGCTGCTGCGTCTCTTCCAGCAGTTCCGCCGTCACGTGCCGCGCCATCGCCACGTCCAGGCCGATGGCGATTCCTTCCCTGGCCAGCTCCAGAAATTCCAGTTCGATAGCGCTGAATTCCCGGAACGAAGCCATTTCGATCGCACCCACCAAGTGCTTGCCGTGCATCAGCGGCACGATCGAAATGACCTTGGGCGTGAGCCCGCCCAAGGCCGAGCCTATCGGCAAATAATCGGGAGGTACATCGGAGAGGCGGATGATCTTCTGCTCGCGCGCAGCCTGCCCGATCAGGCCCTCGCCCAGGCGGAAACGTTCTCTCGTTTCATCCCGCGGCGCATAAGCGAAGGCCGCGGATAGATAAAGCTCCTTGCGCTCTTCGTCAAACAGGTACAGCGCCCCCACCCCTGCCTTGAGATATTCCGCCAGGTAGGCCAGCACTTTTCCGGCCATTTCGGCCACGTCCTGCTCCCCGCGCATCAACTCATTCAGTTCATTCTGCCCGCTCTTCAGCCAGTCCATGGCTTGCACCGTCTCCCTGTCAAGGCGCAAGGAGAGCGTCATCTTCTGGAAAGCCTTCTCCAGGGTGCGTTGAACTTCGCTCAAGTGGCTTGCCGACTTGATGAGAACGCCTATCTCGTCGTCCGGCAAACGGTTCAGATCGACGTTCAGGGGGGCAGACAGAACCGGTTCCTGGCTCAGATCTCCTGCTGCGATGGCTTCCGCGACACGCACTTTGTCGCCGCTGCCCTCTATCAATTTCTTCACTGCAGAGGCAGCCTGCTCCAACGACCGTCTCACGCTGCGGGTGATCCACACGGTCAGCGCAATGCCGCCGAGCAGCACCACGACGAACGCGGCGGAAACCAGCCGCACGGCAAAGCGGGCATCTTCCTCGGCTTTTTGTTTGAGCTCGACTGCTTTCGCCGAGGCAAAATCCCTGACCACCTCGATACGCTTCAATGCAATTTCCGCCAGTGGGTCGACGCGAGTATCGTCCCACGCGACCGCCTCGGTAAGGCGTCCAGCCTGCACTAGCCTGACGCCCTCGTCGCGGGCTGTGCGCCACTCGGCCAGTGCCTCGTCGATGTCATCCATATCCGATTGGGGACCGCGGTACAGCTTGTGCAGGCTGCCCATGTTCTTGTCCACCGCAGTCCTTATCTCCTGCAACTTGCGTCGCAAGCGCTCAACTTCGGCGGGATCCTTGGCCGCATGCTCGATGTCACCCATGACAACCTGCGCTTGCAGTACGTCCGCCCTCACTTCGATGATGGTGTCGGTTAAGGTGAACGGATGCTCATAGATATCCGTGGTCAATTCGGCAAGATGATTGACGCTATACAGCCCTATGCCCGCGACGATCACGATGCCCGTCAATTTCAACAAAAAGCCGAAGAGCAGCCGAGTGGATATCTTTGTCTGGTTCATAACGCGTTTATCGTTTCAAGAATTCGATGCGGGAAGGCCCAAGCTTATCCAGTCAACTGTCTGGCAAGCGCGTGCATATATATGGGAAACAGCAATGCGGAGGCCTCCCCGGGCATAAAACGCGAATCCGTCATTGGTGATTTGAAGGCTTTTCTTGTCGCATGCATGTGCATACCCTTATTGCCATTCTGGTTTTGGATTCTAACGACTTTCGGGAAGTTGCGGCATAGGACAAACACCTATGCCCTGCAAAAGGCCTGGCATAAACGAATCGCAGGCATTCTTCGTGCTGAAGTGGCACGGTCTCAGACTACGGCAGCATGATCTATCGCGGAACTGGTCGCGAAGTGCGCGGCAGCGATCAAGGCCAAGTAGCGCAGCAACCACCGGGCCCGTCATTCCGGCGTAGGCCGGAATCCAGTCATAAAAAAACACCTGCGCAGCAGACAAAACATGACGTTGCTCCAGTGGAAGTTTGTGACCATCTGGGTTCCGGCCTGCGCCGGAATGACGCGATCTTTACCGATAGACTATCCGGGCTCAACCGAACAAGCGCTGTTGCACCGGCTCACGTCCCAACCTGCCCAGCTCTTCCAGTGCGATTCTCGCCGCCTCGGTGATGCCGTGCTGTCTGCCCAGCTCCAGCAGTCGCTCCACCGCGTTCTCGAAGGGATAGTCCGCGTCCACCCACTCCTCGACCAGCTCCTTTGCGGAAAGCTTGGTCAGCTTCAGCATCCCCGAACTCACACGCACCAGATGCGCACTGGTCCGCCCCCGCTTCGCCACGATCGCGATGTGGCGCTGTCTGTCCATCAGCACCTGGCCGCAAGTCACGTGCAGGGCGGGCGCAATGAAATCAACGGTGCTGTAATCGGTTGGGTCTTTGGCCATAGGACTTGCGGGAACTCGACTTATAGGCTGTCTACGCTGCCGCAGATGCCGGTTGGTGAAACGCGATGGTTCGATTTTATGCCATGCACTACGTTGCCTCCTAGCCTGGCGACGCCAAATTGCTTTCGCCTGGACGCAAGCGTAGAGTGCCGCCCCGTTCTGCCTTGGCAGCCGGAAAAGAAGGCGTTATGAGCGATACACATACGAAACAAAAACTGCCCGCTTTGTTGCTGGGCGCAATCGGCGTGGTCTATGGCGACATCGGCACCAGCCCCCTGTATGCGATGAAAGAGACCTTCGCCGGCCACCATCCCTTGGCGGTAAACGATGCCAACGTATTGGGCGTACTGTCCGTGATGTTCTGGACCATCATGCTGCTGGTGTCGCTGAAATATGTGATCGTCATCATGCGGGCAGACAACCGGGGCGAAGGGGGTTCGCTGGCCTTGTTGTCTCTGGCGAGCGAACTCTCGTCACGTAGCGCCAACACCAAATGGTTCATAGCGATACTCGGAGTATTTGCGGCTGCCCTGTTCTACGGCGACAGCATGATCACGCCGGCGATCTCCGTGCTCTCCGCGGTTGAGGGCTTGAACGTGGTCGCGCCCCAACTCCAAAGCTACGTGCTGCCGATCACCGTCATGGTGCTGACCGCATTGTTCATGGTGCAGAAACGCGGCACAGGTGCCGTGGGCCTGGCATTCGGTCCGATCATGATCTTCTGGTTCGCCATCCTGGGCTTGTTGGGTGCGCTGTCCATCGCACAAAGCCCGGAGGTGCTGTGGGCGCTCAATCCGCTCTATGCCTATCGCTTCCTGGTCTTCGATCCCTGGCTGTCCTTTCTCACGCTGGGCTCCGTAGTGCTGGCGGTGACCGGTGGCGAAGCGCTCTATACCGACATGGGACATTTCGGGAAATTCCCGATCCGGTTGACCTGGTTCTCCTTCGTACTGCCCGCGCTGGTATTGAACTATTTCGGACAAGGTGCTCTGCTGCTGCAGGACCCGCAAGCCATAGCAAACCCGTTCTACCTGCTCGCCCCCGCATGGGCCTTGCTGCCCATGGTGCTGCTCGCCACCGCCGCCACGGTGATTGCCTCGCAGGCAGTGATCTCCGGCGCATTCTCCGTAGCCAGCCAATCGGTGCAAATGGGACTGCTGCCGCGCATGGAGATACGCCAGACCTCCGACAAGGCGCACGGACAGATCTATGTTCCGCTGACCAACTGGACGCTGTATCTGGCGGTCGTCTATCTGGTGCTGACCTTCCAGAACTCCAGCAATCTGGCGGCGGCCTATGGCATCGCAGTCACCGGCACCATGACGATAGACACCATCCTGATCGCCTTCGTGCTGGTGGCCTGGCGCTGGTCGCCCTTGCTCGTCGTCCCGCTGATCGGCACTTTCCTGGTGGTCGATCTGGCTTACTTCTCCGCCAATGCCATCAAGATTCCGCAAGGCGGCTGGTTCCCGCTGGGCATCGCGGCCCTTTCCTTTACCGTGCTCACCACCTGGAGGCGCGGAAGGAAATTGCTGACCGACGAGATCGCGCAGCATCCTGTGCCGATCGGGCTCATTCTGGATAGCGCCGACAGCGTCACGCGGGCGGAGGGCACTGCAGTGTTCCTGACCGCCATCGACGAAGGCGCCCCCTCCGCGCTGCTGCATAACCTTAAGCACAACCAGGTGCTGCACGAACGCAACGTCCTGCTGACCGTCATCGTGGAAGACAAGCCTTACGTCACCAAGGGCAACCGCTTCCTGTTGGACGACATGGGCAAAGGTTTTTACCGGCTCAGGATATTCTATGGCTTCATGGATACGCCCGATGTGCCGGCCGCCCTCGAATTGTGTTCCAAGCAAGGGTTGGTGTTCGACATGATGAACACCTCCTTCTTCATCTCCCATGCAGTGATCGTCGCCGGCACCAAACCCAGCATGATGCAATGGCGCAAGCGCCTGTTCCTTACCTTGTCCAGGAACGCGATGAACGCGGCGGAATTCTTCAACATTCCCACCAATCGCGTGATCGAGATGGGCACGCGAATCGAAATCTGAATGAATACGCGACACCTTCACCGGATCTTCACATTCCCAGTCAAAACAAACGACAGGTTATATCCATATAGCCTGACAGCAGTTGAAGCAGGGTCTGATTCGGCGGATAATCGGCGGCTCTCAGGGGGAGAGAGGCTGTAATGACAGAATACTTACTCATACTCGTCGGCACGGTGTTGGTGAACAACATCGTGATGGTGAAGATACTCGGGCTATGCCCGTTCATGGGGGTTTCCAAGAAGCTGGAAGCCGCCATCGGCATGGGTGCGGCCACCACCTTTGTGCTCACGCTGGGTTCCGGCGCCAGCTACCTGATCCAGCATTACCTGCTCGGCCCCGACCTCGCTTATCTCACCACGCTGTCGTTCATCGTGGTCATCGCCGGCATCGTGCAGTTCACCGAGATGGCGGTCAAGAAGACCAGCCCCGAGCTGTACCAGATACTCGGCATCTACCTGCCACTGATCACCACCAACTGCGCTGTGCTTGGCATCCCGCTGCTCAACGTGCAAGCCAAGCATGATTTCATGCAATCGCTGCTGTTCGGCTTCGGCGGCGCGGTTGGCTTCACGCTGGTGATGATCCTGTTCGCCGGCATCCGCGAGCGTCTGGAGGGGGCTGACATCCCCGGCATCTTCAAAGGATCGGCCATCGCCATGGTCACCGCCGGATTGATGAGCCTGTCGTTCATGGGATTCTCGGGCCTGGTGAAATGATCTCTGCGCTTCTGGTAATGGTCGGCATCTCCTTGCTGCTGGGCGCGGTGCTGGGGTTCTCCGCGATCAAGTTCAAGGTCGAAGGCAATCCGCTGATGGAGAAGATAGACGCGGTGCTGCCGCAGACACAATGCGGCCAATGCGGCTTTCCTGGCTGCAAGCCCTATGCCGAAGCCATCGCCAAAGGCGAGGCAGACATCAACTTGTGCCCCCCCGGCGGCGAAGAAGGCATACGCAAGCTGGCCGACCTGCTCGGCGTGGAGTTCAAGCCGTTCGGGGAAGGCGCCGCCCCAAAAGGCAAGATGGTCGCCTTCATCGACGAGGACATCTGTATCGGTTGCACGCTGTGCTACCAGGCCTGCCCAGTGGATGCCATCGCCGGTGCCGCAAAGCAGATGCATACCATCATCGCTTCCGAATGTACGGGTTGTGAGTTGTGCGTTGCGCCATGCCCGGTGGATTGCATCTACATGCTGCCCATCGGGGAAGACATCAGCAACTGGAAGTGGCGCTCTCCGGTATTTCCCATTCAGGTCGCCGCATGAGAACGCTCTATAAATTCCACGGCGGGGTACACCCGCCCACACATAAGACCGAATCGACGCATACCCCCATCGCACAGGCGGCACTTCCCTCGAAACTGGTCATCCCTCTGCACCAGCATGCGGGCAACCGCGCCGTGCCGGTGGTACAAGTCGGTGAGCGCGTGCTCAAGGGACAGATCATTGGCCGACCGGAGGGACGTCTCTCCAGCGCGGTGCATGCCTCCACCTCGGGAACGGTCAGCGCCATCGACATGCAAGTGGTCGCGCATCACTCCGGCCTGCCCGATCTGTGCGTGACCATCATCCCGGATGGCAAGGACGAATGGATCGCGCACAGCGGCGTTGACTACAAGCAGACCGAGCATACCGAGCTGCGCCATATCCTGCGTCATGCGGGGGTGGTCGGCCTGGGCGGAGCGGTGTTCCCCAGCGACATGAAGTCGTATTCCAACAAGCACGAGATCAAGACGCTGGTGCTCAATGGCGCGGAATGCGAACCCTACATCACCTGCGACGACCTGCTGATGCGCGAGCGTGCCACCGACATCGTGCGCGGCGCGGAAGTGTTGCGCGAACTGCTGTATGCGGAAGAGGTGCTGATCGGCATCGAGGACAACAAGCCGGAAGCCATCGCCGCGATGCGCCAGGCCGTGCAGGACGACAAACACAGCCACATGGAAGTGGTCGCCGTACCCACGCTGTATCCCGGCGGCGGAGCGAAACAACTAATGCGCGTGCTCACCGGCATCGAGGTCCCCTTCGGTGTGCGCTCCACCGAGATGGGCGTGCAATGTTTCAACGTCGGCACTGCCTATTGCATTTGGCGTGCGATCACTTACGGCGAGCCGCTGCTGTCGCGCATCGTCACCGTCACCGGCAACGTCGAGCACGCACAGAACTTCGAGGTGCTGCTCGGCACACCAGTCGATGAACTGGTCGCGCAAGCCGGCAGCAGACCGGACACCAACCGCCACATCATGGGCGGACCGATGATGGGCGTGGATTTGCCGTCCGGCACGGTGGGTGTAACCAAGGCCACCAACTGCATCATCGAGGCATCGGACGCACTGTTCCCTCCTCCACAACCTGCGCTGCCCTGCATACGTTGCACGCGCTGCGCGGACGTGTGCCCTGCCGACCTGCAGCCGCAGGAGTTGTACTGGTTCGCCAAGGCAAAAGATTTCGGAAAGACACAGGAATATTCCCTGTTCGACTGCATCGAGTGCGGCGCATGCGCTTACGTCTGCCCCAGCCACATTCCGCTGGTACAGTATTACCGTTTCGCCAAAAGCGAGATCTGGGCACGCGAGCGCGATGCACAAGCCGCTGAACTGGCACGCGAACGGCACGAATACCGCCAGTACCGCATCGAGCGCGAGAAGCAGGAGAAGGCCGCGAAGCTGGCACAGAAGGAACGCGAGGCCGCAGCAGCGAAAGCTGCTCAAGCCCAGGCGGCGATGGTGACTCCGGTCAAGATGGACGCCGATCTTGAAGATACCCAGCAGCTGCGCATCAATGCGGCCATCGAGCATGCCAAGGCTCAGGTCGCCGCCACGCACCCGCAGAACACCGCAGCGCTCACACCACAACAGCAGGCCGACATCGACGAGATCGAAGCGCGCCGCGCCAAGATACGCGAGATGGCGGCGGATTCCGGTGCGGACGATGAGCCGCCCAAACAACAATAGGGAACAGCAAGATCATGTGGTCATCGCCTTTCATCACTACACCCACCAGCGTCAGCCAGATCATGTTGCGCGTGCTGCTGGCACTGATCCCCGGCATCGCGCTGTACGTGTGGTACTTCGGCCCGGCGATCCTGG
The DNA here is from genome assembly GCA_963813255.1 of uncultured beta proteobacterium. Taxonomy (GTDB): domain Bacteria; phylum Pseudomonadota; class Gammaproteobacteria; order Burkholderiales; family Gallionellaceae; genus Sideroxyarcus. The sequence continues at coordinate 62,750 of CAWEYD010000001.1, forward strand.
TTTCGATCACGCTGGCCTCCATCACCGCAGTAGTGACCGAAGCGGCGATGCTCAAGCTGCGCCAGCGTCCGCTCAAGCCCTTCCTGTCCGACAACACCGCATTACTCACGGCCTGGCTGCTGGCGTTGTCCATCCCCGCTCTTGCGCCCTGGTGGATGGTGGTGGTCGGTACGGCATTCGCCATCGCCGTCTCCAAACATCTGTATGGCGGGTTGGGCAACAATCCGTTCAACCCGGCAATGATCGGCTATGCGGTGCTCATCATCTCCTTCCCGGTGCACATGACGCACTGGATCACGCCGCACGCGATGGGCGGGATTGAACTGTCATTCGCTGAACAACTTAACTACATCTTCAACGGCGTGCTGCCCGCCGGATTGACGCTGGATGCGGTGACCATGGCCACACCGCTGGACACACTGAAGACGCAGCTGCATCTCGGTCTGTCAGTGGACGAGATCCGCGACATGCCGATCTTTGGCCGCCTCGCAGGCAAAGGCAGCGAGATGGTGGCAGCCGGCTTTGCCATCGGTGGCTTGTACCTGCTGGCCACGCGCATCATCTCCTGGCATCTGCCGGTGGCCTATCTCGGCGCGTTGTTCGCCACGGCGGAGGTGTTCCACCTGATGGACCCGGCGCATTACGTCACACCGCTGTTCCACTGGTTCTCGGGTGCCGCGATGCTGGGTGCATTTTTCATCCTGACCGATCCCATCACCTCGCCGACCACCGCCAAAGGCAAACTGATCTTCGCCGTCGGCGCCGGGGTGCTCACTTATCTCATCCGTGTCTTCGGGGGTTTTCCTGATGGCATGGCTTTCGCCACCTTGCTGATGAACATCTGCGTGCCGCTGATCGACGCCTGGACGCAGCCCAAGGTATTCGGCCGGAAGGGGAATGGAAAATGAGACGCATCGCCCGCTCCACCCTGCAGACCGCAATCAATTTGGTGTTCTTCTCCGTCCTCGGCACGGCGGTGCTGGCCTCCACGTTCTTCATGACGCGCGACGCGATCGTGAAGAGCGAAGAAGGCGAGAAACTGAAGCTCATCACGCAGATGGTGCCGCCAGCCCTGTTCGACAATGACATCATTCAGGACACGCTCTCGATCCCTGCCAGCGAGCTGCTGGGCACGGAAGACTTCACCACCGCCTATCGCGCCCGCATCAAGGGTGAGCCTTCCGCCGTGGTGCTGGAGTCCATCGCGCCGGACGGCTACAGCGGCAAGATATGGCTGATCCTTGCGGTGCGCGCCAACGGCGAGCTGGCAGGGGTGCGCGTGGTGGCACATAAGGAGACACCGGGACTGGGCGATTACATAGAATTGCCCAAGAGCCCGTGGATCAAGGGTTTCGACGGCAAATCGCGCGCGGCGTATAAAGACGCCGACTGGAAGGTGAAGAAGGACGGCGGCCAGTTCGACTACATGGCGGGTGCGACCATCACGCCCCGCGCCATCGTCAAGGCGGTGAACAAGGCGCTTGTCTACTATGAGGAGAACCGCGACAGACTGTTCGCGGCCAGCGCACCGAAGAAGGAGAAGAAGAAATGAGCCTTCAGGAATACAAAGACATCTTCCACAACGGTCTGTGGAAACAGAATCCGGGCGTAGTGCAACTGCTTGGCCTGTGCCCCTTGCTGGCCGTGAGCAGCACGGTAGTGAATGGCGTCAGCCTGGGTCTTGCAACGGCCATCGTGATGGCCTTGAGCGGCGCATCCATCGCCCCCATCCGCAACTATGTGCCGAACGAGATCCGCATCCCGGTATTCATCCTCATCATCGCGGTGCTGGTCACCGTTGTGCAGTACCTGATGAACGCCTACATGTACGGACTGTATGTGGTGCTGGGCATCTTCATCCCGCTGATCGTCACCAACTGCATCGTGCTGGCGCGTGTGGAAGCTTTTGCGTCCAAGAATGGCGCACTGCCCTCGGCGCTGGACGGCTTTGCCATGGGGCTCGGACTGACCGCCGTACTCGGCGTTCTGGGCGCTTTCCGCGAGTTGCTGGGCAAGGGCACGCTGTTCTCCGGCCTCGACCTCGCCCTGGGCGATGTAGCCAAGGACTGGGTGTTGCATATACTCCCCAACTACAAGGGCTTCTTGCTCGCCATTCTGCCGCCCGGCGCCTTCATCGGTCTGGGTTGCCTGATTGCAGGACGAAACTGGCTCAACCTGCGCGCCGAACAAAAAGCGCGCAACAGGCCCGCTACTATTGTCAGCCCCGAGGCTCCGCAAGGATGAACGCAGCGAAACGGCGCGAGATCTTTCTGCGCCTGCAAGCCGCCAATCCTCATCCCACCACCGAGCTCGAGTATTCCACGCCGTTCGAGTTGCTGATTGCGGTAGTGCTTTCGGCACAGGCTACGGACAAGAGCGTCAACCTCGCCACGCGCGAACTGTTCCCCGTAGCCAACACGCCGCAAAAGATTCTCGACCTGGGCGAAGCTGAACTGCGCGAATATGTGCAGCGCATTGGCTTGTACCAGACCAAGAGCAAACACATCATCCAGCTGTGCCGCATGCTGCTGGAGCAGCATGACGGCCTGGTACCGCAAACGCGCGAGGCGCTGGAAGCCCTGCCCGGCGTGGGCCGCAAGACCGCCAGTGTGATACTCAACACGGCCTTCGGCCAGCCGACCATCGCAGTGGACACCCACATCTTCCGCGTGAGTAACCGCATCGGCCTGGCCCCCGGCAAGACCGTGCTGGAAGTGGAGAAGAAGTTATTGAAGGTGGTACCCGACGAATTCAAGCACGACGCACACCACTGGCTGATCCTGCACGGGCGTTACATCTGCCAGGCACGGAAGCCGAAATGCGGCGAGTGCATCATCGAGAGCCTGTGCGAATACAAAGAGAAGGTGTTCTGATGTTCAATCCCACCCGCGACGAAGCGCGAAATTTTTTGTTCGAATCCTGGCGCAAACGGCGCGCCGGAGAATTGCTCACCCCGCTGGAGGACCTCACCGCACAGCTGATCGACAAGCACCCCGAGTATCACGCTCTGTTCGACGATCCAGAACGTAACCAGGACAAGGACTACGCACCAGACGGCAACGTGGTGAATCCTTTCCTGCACCTGATGATGCACCTGACCATAGAGGAACAGATCTCCATCGGCCAGCCGCACGGCATACGCGAACAGTTCATGCGTCTGACACAGAAATACGAATCGGAGCATGAAGCCCAGCACGCGATGATGGATTGCCTGGGCGAGATGATCTGGCAGGCCCAGCGCAACAAGACCGCGCCGGATGCGGCAGTGTATCTGAGTTGCCTGGAAAGGCAGTGACAAACAGGCAGGTCACCACACACAATGTGACAAACCTCGCAGAGCGCGTTTCTGTCACTTGATACAAAAAGAAACAGCCCCACAAGTGGGGCCGCTTTATCTCATCTCGACCTGCTGTACAACTGCTAAGGTAAGGTCGGCGGCGTCTTAGGCTTGCGCAGCTCGATCAGCGCCAACACATAGCCGGAGACACAGTAAGCGAAGAACAGCAGGAACAGGTGCAGCGGCGGATTCTGTGCCACGAAGATGAAGAACAGTACGAACCAGAAGATGGCGAAGAACGGTACGCTCTTGCGCATGTTGATCGTCTTGAAGCTGTAGTACTTGAGATTGCTGACCATGCTCAAACCGGCAAACACCGTCAGTGCAGCCGCATACCAGCGCAGGTCATAACCGGTGAAGCCGGAGTCCAGCATCACCCAAACGAAACCCGCCACCAGCGCCGCTGCAGCCGGGCTGGGCAATCCCTGGAAGAAACGCTTGTCGATCACGTCGATGTTGGTATTAAAACGCGCCAAGCGAAGCGCAGCGCCCGCGCAGTAGATGAAGGCAGCGAACCAGCCCCACTTACCCAGATCGCGGAACGCCCATTCGTACATCAGGATGGAAGGTGCCACACCGAACGACACCATGTCCGACAAGCTATCGTATTCGGCGCCAAACTCGCTCTGCGTGTGCGTCATGCGCGCGATGCGCCCATCCAGCCCGTCCAGCACCATGGCGATGAAGACGGCCACGGCAGCGAACTCGAACTTGCCGTTCATCGCCTGCACGATGGCGTAGAAGCCGGCAAACAGCGCAGCCGTGGTGAAGAGGTTGGGCAGCAGATAGATACTGCGCCGACGCAGATTCAGTGGTTTGCGCTGGTTAAAGTCGGTCATGGATTCAAAGTTGAGCCAGGATAGTAGTAGTTGCGGACACTTTATCACCAATGCTCACTTTTACGTTAGCAGTGAGCGGCAGGTAGACATCCACGCGTGAGCCGAAACGGATGAAGCCATAGCGCTGTCCGCGTGTCAGGGTATCCCCAACCTTGACGTAGCAAAGGATGCGACGCGCGATAAGGCCGGCCACCTGCACGAAGGTCACGATCTGGCCATCGTTGGTCTTCAGCACCACCGCATTGCGTTCGTTCTCGACCGATGCCTTGTCCAGGTCCGCGTTCACGAACTTGCCGGGAAAGTACTGGATCTTCTCGATCGTGCCATCCATGGGACTGCGATTGGAGTGCACGTTGAACACGTTCATGAACACGCTGACCAGGATCGCATCGCGCTGACCATAGGGGTCTTGCGTACGCTCCACCTTGATGACGCGTCCATCGCAAGGCGACAGCACCACACCGGCCTGCTGCGGGATCTCGCGTGCCGGGTCGCGGAAGAACTGCAGTACGAACACGAAGATGATCCACAACGGGATCGACCAACTCGCGCACCATACGGTGGCGGCGACGGCCAAAGCCAGGGTAATGGCCAAGAACGGCCAGCCCTCGCGGGCGATGATGGGATGAGGATAGTTTGTCATATTTGTCCGGGCCTGAAGCGAAGGGGGAAGGCTCAGGGCACTAACCCTTCACGCTTCCCCCTCACTTTATTCAGCTGTTAGTTCTTCGATTGATCGACCAGCTTGTTCTTGGCGATCCACGGCATCATGGAACGCAACTGACCACCCACAACTTCGATCGGATGCTCGGCGTTCAAACGGCGACGTGCGGTCATTTCGGGATAGTTAGTGCGGCCTTCCAGGATGAACTGCTTGGCATAGGAACCATTCTGGATGTTGGTCAGGCATTCCTTCATCGCAGCACGCGCCTGGTCGGCGATCACGCGCTGACCGGTTACATATTCGCCGTACTCGGCGTTGTTGGAGATGGAGTAGTTCATGTTGGCGATGCCGCCCTCGTACATCAGGTCGACGATCAGCTTCAGTTCATGCAGACACTCGAAGTAGGCCATCTCGGGAGCGTAACCGGCTTCCACCAGCGTCTCGAAACCGGCCTTCACCAGTTCCACCGCGCCGCCGCACAGCACGGCTTGTTCGCCGAACAGATCGGTCTCGGTCTCTTCACGGAAGTTGGTCTCGATCACGCCGCCCTTGGTGCCGCCGTTGGCAGCAGCGTAGGACAATGCGATGTCCTTGGCCTTGCCGGTCTTGTCCTGGTACACAGCGATCAAAGTCGGTACGCCGCCACCCTTCAGGTATTCGGAGCGCACGGTGTGGCCGGGGCCCTTGGGAGCGATCATGATCACGTCCACATCGGCGCGCGGCACGACCTGGTTGTAGTGCACGTTGAAGCCGTGCGCGAATGCCAGCGCAGCGCCTGCCTTCAGGTTCGGTGCCACCTCGGTGTTGTAAACCTCGGGGATGTTCTCGTCGGGCAACAGCATCATCACCACGTCGGCGCTCTTCACAGCAGCAGCCACTTCGGCGACCTTCAGACCAGCGCCTTCAGCCTTCTTCCAGGAAGCGCCGTTCTTGCGCAGGCCAACGGTCACGTTGACGCCGGATTCCTTCAGGTTCTGTGCGTGGGCATGGCCTTGCGAGCCGTAGCCGATGATGGTCACTTGCTTGCCCTTGATCAGGGACAGGTCTGCGTCTTTGTCGTAATAAACTTTCATGTTGGCCTCGTCGAAAAAATCAATGAATAAAAATCGTTAAAGTTTCAGGATACGGTCGCCGCGCCCGATGCCGGAAGCGCCGGTGCGCACCGTTTCCAGGATCAGGCTGTGGTCGATCGCCTGAAGGAAACGATCCAGCTTGTGGCCCGTTCCGGTCAGTTCGATGGTGTAGGTCTTGTCGGTCACATCGATGACGCGACCACGGAAGATGTCGGTCATGCGTTTCAGTTCTTCGCGGTCGTTGCCCACCGCGCGCACCTTGACCAGCATCAGTTCGCGCTCGATGTGGTCGCCTTCGGTCAGATCCATCACCGAGACCACATCCACCAGCTTGTTGAGCTGCTTGTTGATCTGCTCGATCACTTCGTCGGAACCGCTGGTAACGATGGTCATGCGCGACATTGTCGGATCTTCGGTGGGCGCCACGGTGAGTGACTCGATGTTGTAGCCGCGCGCCGAGAACAGGCCTGCCACGCGCGACAGCGCACCAGCTTCGTTTTCCATCAGCAGAGAGATGATGTGTCGCATTACAGGTCCTCCGCCAAGATCACTTCGGACAAGCCCTTGCCGCCGGGAACCATGGGGTACACGTTCTCGGTCGAGTCGGTACGGAAGTCCAGGAACACCAGCTCGTCCTTGCGTGCAAAGGCTTCCTTCAGTGCGCCTTCCACATCAGAGGGCTTCTCCACCAGGATGCCTACGTGTCCATAAGCCTCAGCCAGCTTCACAAAGTCGGGTAAAGCGTCCATGTAGGACTGCGAATAGCGATTGCCGTGGAAGAACTCCTGCCACTGGCGCACCATGCCCAGATAACGATTGTTCAATGCGATCACCTTGATCGGCAGGCGGAACTGCTTGCAGGTGGACAGTTCCTGGATGTTCATCTGGATACTGCCCTCGCCGGTCACGCAGGCCACGGTCGCACCCGGGTGCGCCAGTTGCACACCCATCGCCGCCGGCAGGCCGAAGCCCATCGTGCCCAGACCGCCCGAATTGATCCAGCGGCGCGGCTGGTTGAACTTGTAGTACTGGGCAGCCCACATCTGGTGCTGGCCCACGTCGGACGTCACGAAGGCGTCGCCCTGCGTGATCTTGTGCAGCGTCTCGATCACGAACTGCGGCTTGATAACCTCGCTCGAGTTCTTGTAGGTCAGCGATTTCGCACCGCGCCATTCGTCGATCTGCTTCCACCAATCCTTCAAGGCTGTAGCATCGGGCTTCTGCTTGCTGCTGTTCAGCACCGACAGCAGATCGGACACCACATGCGCCACATCGCCGACGATGGACACATCCACCTTCACGCGCTTGGAGATCGAGGCAGGATCGATGTCGATATGGATGATCTTGCGCGGCACCTCATTGAAGTGCGCCACGTTGCCGATCACTCGATCGTCGAAACGCGCACCCACCGCCAGCAGCACATCGCAATTCTGCATGCCCAGGTTGGCTTCATAAGTGCCGTGCATGCCCAGCATGCCGACGAACTGCTTGTCGTTCGCAGGATAACCGCCCAAGCCCATCAGCGTGTTGGTGCAAGGCGCGCCGAGCAGGCGCACCAGCTCGGTCAATTGTTTGGATGCGTCGGACAGGATCACGCCGCCGCCCGCATAGACCATCGGGCGCTTGGCTTCCAGCAACATCTGCGCCGCGCGCTTGATCTGGCCGATGTCGCCCTGAACCTGGGGATTGTAGGAGCGAATGCTCACCGTCGCAGGGTAGGAATACTCCGCCTTCTTGTTCGATACATCCTTCGGAATATCCACCAGCACCGGGCCGGGACGTCCGCTCTTGGCCAGATAGAACGCTTTCTTCAGCGTGCTGGCGATGTCCTTGGGATCCTTTACCAGGAAGTTGTGCTTCACGCAGGGACGCGTGATGCCGACCGCATCCACTTCCTGGAACGCATCTTCGCCGATGACGCTGGTAGGCACCTGGCCGCTGATCACCACCAGCGGGATGGAATCCATGTAAGCCGTGGCGATGCCGGTCACCGCATTGGTCACGCCAGGGCCAGAGGTCACCAGCGCGACGCCGACCTTATCGGTGGAACGCGCATAGCCGTCCGCAGCGTGAACGGCAGCCTGCTCGTGGCGCACCAGCACGTGTTTGATCTGTTCCTGCTTGAACAGCTCATCATAGATGAACAGCACCGAGCCGCCGGGATAGCCGAAGACGTATTCGACCCCTTCTTCCTGCAAACAGCGGATGGTTATTTCTGCACCGGTCAATTCCATGAGCCAACTACCTAAATAGCTTTAATTAAAGACCGCGCAAGATAAAGGCTGGCGGCGTTTTGGTCAACCCCAATAAAGGCCGGCACACCCGAAAACCCTTGCTGCTACAGGAATTTGCTATCATGCGCCCCCCAAGGAGCATAGTATTGGCCACCAGAGAACAACTGTCCGACTTCCTCGCCGAAATTGAGCGCCGCGCCTACAAACACGCCATGTTTGCCGTACGCGACGAGCACGTAGCCTTGGACATCGTACAGGATGCCATGCTCAAGCTGGCGGAACGCTACGGCGACAAGCCGGCGGAAGAGTATCCGATGCTATTCCATCGCATCCTGCAAAACACCATCCTGGATCATTTCCGCCGGCAAAAGGTGCGCTCGTTCTGGACCTCGCTGTTCTCCTCCTATACCCCGCAACACGCCGAGGAGGAGTTCGACCCGCTAGACGTGCTGGAGGACAAGGACAATCCCAGCCAGCCGGCCCAACCGGACGCCGCCCTGAGCCAGGCACAGATAGTGGCCGTGATCGAGGACGGGCTCAGCCGCCTGCCCGCCCGTCAACGAGAAGCCTTTCTGCTGCGTTACTGGGAGCAATTAGACACAGCTGAAGCGGCGGCTGCGATGGGATGCTCCGAAGGCAGCGTCAAGACGCATTGCTCACGCGCGACGCACACACTGGCCGCGATGTTAAAAGAGAAGGGAATCGACCTATCATGAAAACCAAAATAAACATACGTGATATCGGGCCGTTGCTCAACGATTCGACAACACGGCTCGACAACGACACATTGGACAAACTACGGGACGCGCGCCGCACGGCGCTGCAGTATCAGCAGACGGAGCAGCACGTTCCCGTGCTGGCCTGGCTGCACCAGCACGGCCTGATCCATATGCACAGCAAACACAAGTCCCATCACTGGGGAATGGCGGCGTTGCTCGCGGTGATCCTGTTCAGCGGCGTCATCTATTGGCAGCAAGTCTACGAACACGACCACAGCGACATCGATATCGCCATCCTGACGGACGACCTGCCGGTTGATATGTACGTCGATTAATCACATACGGACGCCAGATGCACGCTTTAACTCGCCACATCCCCGCCATGCTGCTGTTCGCGGCATGCAGCCTGCCGCTTGCCGCCCATGCCCAGACTTGGGACAAGCTGAATCCGATGCAGCAGGAGGCGCTCGCCCCCCTATCCAGCATGTGGAACTCTTTGCCGGAGAAGCAGCAGCGCAATTTTCTGGCGATCGCCAAGCACTATCCCAAGCTCAATGCGCAACAGCGGCAGCGCCTGCACTCGCGCATGGAAACCTGGAGCAAACTCACGCCGGAGCAAAGGCAGCGTGCGCGCGAAAAATACAAAGCCTTCAGCAAGGTACCGCATGAGAAACGCGAAGCGGTCAAACAGATGGTGCGCGAACAGCAAGAACGTTCAGCCGCCAGCGGCGTTCAGGCTGTGCAGTCAGTCCGCTGAACCAGCCCAGAAACGCAGCTGGTCAATCGCAGCCCATAGGATCATCTGCGTTCGGAACGCCAGAGCATAGTCAGCGCCAGCCCCAGGAATATCCAGCTCATCGCCGTGGCGCTCAACACCGCAGGCCAGTCGTTGAGTGCGCCCAGATTGGCGAACAACCTGCCGGCAAAGTGGAAACTCAGGCCGAGCACCACTCCGACGAATATCTTGCTGCCGATCCCGCCTTCTCGCCGGTGATAAGAAGAGAAGGGCAAGGCCAACAACATCATCACCAGCACCGCAAAGGGATAGACAAGCTTGTTCCACATCGCGATATCGTAGCGCCTGGTCTTCTGGTGGTTCTCCGCAAGGTGTTGCGTGTACTGGTAAAGACTCCACGCAGACATCTGTTCCGGCACCACCATCAGTACACTGAGGATGCCCGGATTCAGTGACGAATTCCACTCCGTTCGCGCCTGGTTGTTGACGGTCGCCCCTTGGGGGGTGAACTGCGTCTGCCTGACCCCTTCCAGCGTCCAGTGTCTGCCTTGCTGGTAGGAAGCGCGGTCCGCGGCGGTGATGCTGCGCAGATGATAGTTTTCGTCGAACTGGTAGATGCTGATATCCAGCAAGGAAGTATCGGGCAGAACACTCTTCACATTGACGAAGCTACCCTCGTCCTTCACCCATACCCCTGAGCGGAATTCGCGCAGGCTGATCTGCGCGTTCTGCGCCTTGAGCTTCATACGTTGTGCCAGATGTTCGCTGGGGGGCGCGATGAACTCTCCAAACACGAAACACAACACCAGCAGCGGCGCCCCGATGCGCAACAGCGCAACTATCATCTGCTGCAAGGACACACCGGAAGCACGATATACCGTGAGCTCGGAATTGGCCGCCATCTGCACCAGCGCAAAGATGGTGCCGATCAGCACCGCAACCGGAAACAATTCATAAATGTGCCCCGGCAGGGTCAGCGCGACGAACAACAGCACATAACCCAGCCGGTAATCGCCGCGCCCCATCTCATTCAGCTGGTTGATCAGATCCAGCAGCGCAAACAGCATGAGCAAGGCTGCGAACACCAGCGCCACACTGAAATAGATCTCCCTGGCCAGATAGCGATTCAATATCTTCATCGCTTCCACCGCTTCCATGAAAAGACCGAGACACGGTGATAGAACAACACCAGCATCACTGCAAACATCAGAAGATGTATCCCCCACAGCCCGGTCATCACGCCGATCTTCTGGAGGCCAACCCACGAGTTGGTCACGCTGATCATGTTGTTGTAGAACATGTAGATCACCAGGGCGCTGATGAGATTCAGCGAACGCCCCGCACGCGGGTTGACGTAGCTCAGCGGGATGGCCAGCAAGGCCAGGATCAGGGCGCTGAGCGGCAATCCGATGCGCCACTCCAGCTCGGCCATGTTCCAGGAATCCGGATTCTGCAGAAGGTACAGCGTTGAATACGCCTTGCGGTTAGGCAGCTCCTGGCGCAACTCGACCGGCTCTATGCGCATGGCATAACGCTCGAATTCGGCGATCCTGAAATTGGCCTGTCCCGGAACGCCTTCGTAGCGCGTGCCGTTCAGCAGCACCAGAAAACGGTCGCCGTTGGCTGCCGTCTCCTGGAATCCCTCTTTCGCCACCATGGTGCCGTCTTTGCCGTTCTGCACCGACTGCACGAAGATGTTGCCGACACGCTTCTTCTCGGCATCCACGTCTTCCAGAAAGAACACGCGGTCGGCCTGCTTGGATTCGCGGAATGCGCCCGGGGTCGCCGCGGACACTTCATCGCGGCTGTCCAGCCTGCGCTTGAACTCGTCCGCCTTGGACAGCGCCCACGGCGAGAGCACCATGCTCAGGAAGGCGATCAGCGCCACCACTGGCAGCGCATAGCCCAGCACCGGGCGTATCCAGCGCGTAAGTCCCACGCCTGAAGAGAACCACACCACCATCTCGCTGTCGCGATAGCAACGGCTCAAGGTGACCAACACGGACAGGAACAGACTGATGGATAACAGGACCGGCAGGTAGTTCAGCGCACTGAATCCCAGCATCACCAGGATGCCATCCACCGCCAGCAAGCCGCTGACCGACTCGCCGAGAAAGCGGATCAACTGGGTGAAAACCACGATGCCCAGCAAGATGGAAAATATCAGCAGCCCGGTACTGGCAAATTCGCGCAGCAATGACCAATAGAAGATGCCGCGCACTTTGGGCGCATATTGCTTCTTTGACTTTTGGTCTGGGGATTGCGGATAATCCGGCATTGAATTCAAATTTTGGACATGAGGGAGCTACGCGTGGAATTTAGCATAAAACAAAGCAATCCGGACTCGGTGAAGAGCGGCTGCGTCGTGGTCGGCGTGTTCGAAGGCGGCAAATTGTCCGCAGCAGCGCAGGTGATCGACAAGACGGCCAAGCACGCGCTGAGCGACCTCATCGCGCGCGGCGACATGAGCGGCAAGGCAGCATCCACCCTGCTGCTGCACAAGCTCCCCGGTATCGCTGCCGAACGCGTGCTGCTGGTCGGGTTGGGCAAGGCCAGCGAACTGAACAACAAGACCAGCATCGAGATCATCGCTGCGACCCTCAAGGCACTGAATGCAACACCTGCTAAGGACGCGGCGCTGTACATCGTCGACGAAGGCGTCGGCAAGGATGCCAGCTGGGTCGTGAGGCAAGCGGTGTTCGCCGCTGCGGAACAGGCTTTCCGCGCCGACGGCATGAAGAGCAAACCCGCAAAGCCAGCAACGCTGAAGCACATCACTCTCGCCACACTGGACAAACCGGCTGCCGCATTGAAGCACGTGCTCGAACAGGCAGCCGCCACCGCACACGGCATAGAACTCACCAAGACCCTGGCCAATCTGCCCGGCAACGTCTGCACCCCGACCTACCTGGCCGCCCAGGCGCTCGCGCTGGGCAAGGAACACAAGAGCATCAAGACCACCGTACTGGAAGAGAAGGACATGCAAAAGCTGGGCATGGGCTCTTTCCTTTCCGTCACGCGCGGCAGCGAACAGCCGGCCAAGCTGATCACGCTGGAATACTACGGAACCGACAAGAAACAGAAGCCCGTCGTGCTGGTCGGCAAGGGCATCACTTTCGACACCGGCGGCATCTCGCTCAAGCCCGGCGCCGAAATGGACGAGATGAAATACGACATGTGCGGTGCAGCCAGCGTGCTCGGCACCCTGCAAGCCATCGCCGAGATGGAGCTCAAGATCAACGTGGTCGGCGTCATCCCCACTTGCGAAAACATGCCCTCCGGGAAAGCCACCAAGCCGGGCGACATCGTGACCAGCATGTCCGGCCAGACCATCGAAATCCTGAATACCGACGCCGAAGGTCGATTGATCCTGTGCGATGCACTGACCTATTCCAAGAAGTTCAATCCCGACACCGTGATCGACATCGCCACGCTCACCGGCGCCTGCGTCATCGCCCTGGGCCATGTGGCGAGCGGCCTGTTCAGCAACGAAGACAAGCTCGCACAGGAACTGCTGGCCGCGGGCGAACAGTCGTATGACCGCGCCTGGCAGCTGCCGCTGTGGGAAGACTACCAGCCGCTGCTGGACAGCAACTTCGCCGACATGCAGAACATCGGCGGACGCGCAGGCGGCACCATCACCGCTGCCTGCTTCTTGGCGCGCTTCACCAAGGACTACCGCTGGGCGCACCTCGACATCGCAGGCACAGCCAACCTCTCTGGCAAGAACAAAGGTGCAACAGGTCGTCCGGTGCCGTTGCTCACGCAATACCTCATCAACCGCACCTCGAAGTGACACAGGTAGACTTCTACTCAGGCTCGGAGGACAAGCTGCGCACCGCTTGCCAGCTGAGCCACAAGGCGATGCAGAACGGCCTGCGCGTGTTGTTGCACGCGCCGGACGAGGACACTGCCGACAAGCTGGACAAGCTGCTATGGGTCTACCCTGCCACTGCCTTCATGCCGCACTGCCGCAGCCGCGAAGCCGGGGCGGCGACTATGCCGGTTGTGATCGGCAGCGACGAGAGCTTCCCGCATTCCGACCTGCTCATCAGCCTGCACGACGAATGCGTGACTTTCTTCAGCCGCTTCGAACGCGTCATCGAGATCGTCAGCTGCGACGAGGAGGATGTTGCGCGGGGTCGCGCTCGCTTCAAGTTCTACCGCGACCGTGGTTATGAGATCAACCACACCGACCTATCCAAGCTGCGCGCATGAAACGAAAGAAAATGGTTCCTGACGACCTGCCTACGCTGACCGAAGTGGTCGGCGAAACCACAGGCGGCTTCCCTACGCTGACCGAAGTGGTCGAAGAACCCGCACCGGACCTGCCGACGCCCGAGATCCGGGACCCGTCCCCGCAACTGCTGCTACACCTGCAAGCGCATATCGAAAACGTGTTCGTGCAGAAACTGCAACAACACTTGGCAGCGGCCCAGCAGCGCGCCATCGAACAGGCGCTCGCCGAACTGAAGAGCGAACTGCCGCAACTGATACGTACTGCGCTCGACACCCCGCACGGCCCTGCCTGAAGCCCCCGCAGCTTGCGGCGCGACTTGATATAATCGCGCCCCTTCACAGCCGCATGGCTGGCATACGCTCCGCACGAACATGACTCAACAAAAAGAACTCGCAAAAAGTTTTGACCCGAAAGACATCGAGGCCCGCTGGTATCCCGAGTGGGAATCCTCCGGCTACTTCAAGGCCGGACTCGACCCGAACAAGACCGAATCTTTCTGTATCCAGCTGCCGCCGCCCAACGTCACCGGCACGCTGCACATGGGCCACGGTTTCAACCAGACCCTGATGGATGCGCTCACTCGCTACCACCGCATGAAGGGCGACAATACCCTGTGGCAACCGGGAACCGACCATGCCGGCATCGCGACGCAGATCGTCGTGGAACGCCAGCTTGATGCACAAAAGATCTCGCGCCACGACCTCGGCCGCGAGAAGTTCATCGAGAAAGTGTGGGAGTGGAAGGAATATTCCGGCAACACCATCACCAGGCAGATGCGCCGCCTCGGCACCTCGCCCGACTGGTCGCGCGAGCGCTTCACCATGGACGAAGGTCTGTCGCGCTCGGTTACAGAGACGTTCGTGCGTCTGTTCAACGAAGGTCTGATCTATCGCGGCAAGCGTCTGGTGAACTGGGACCCGAAACTGCACACCGCCGTATCCGACCTCGAAGTGGTGCAGGAAGAAGAAGACGGTTTCATGTACCACATCATCTATCCGCTAGCGGATGGTTCCGGCCAGCTGACTGTCGCCACCACCCGTCCCGAGACCATGCTGGGCGACGTGGCGGTGATGGTGCATCCGGAAGACGAGCGCTACAAACACCTCATCGGCAAGCAAGTCACGCTGCCGCTGTGCGACCGCACCATCCCGGTCATCGCCGACGAGTATGTCGATAAAGAGTTCGGCACTGGCGTGGTGAAGGTCACGCCCGCCCATGACTTCAACGACTATGCGGTGGGACAGCGCCACAAGCTGGAGATGATCTCCATCCTCACACTGGACGCGAAGATCAACGAGCATGCGCCTGCCAAGTATCGCGGCATGGACCGCTTCGATGCACGCAAACAGATCTGCGCCGACCTCGAAGCCGCCGGCCTGTTCATCAAGGCCGACAAGCACAAGCTCAAAGTCCCGCGCGGCGACCGCACCGGCGTGGTCATTGAACCGATGCTGACCGACCAGTGGTTCGTCGCGATGAGCAAGGCGGGTCCCGAAGGCAAGAGCATCACCGAGCAGGCTCTGGAATGCGTGAGCTCCGGCGAGATCAAGTTCCACCCGGAGAACTGGGTCAACACCTACAACCAGTGGCTATACAACATCCAGGACTGGTGCATCTCGCGCCAACTGTGGTGGGGGCATCAGATTCCCGCTTGGTACGGCGTGAACGGCGAAGTGTTCGTCGCACGCGACGAAGCCGAGGCGCGCCATCTGGCTGACCAGGCCGGCTACGCCGGACAGCTCGACCGCGATAACGATGTGCTCGACACCTGGTTCTCCTCCGCGCTATGGCCGTTCTCCACGCTCGACTGGGAAGAGGGGAAGCCGTTCGACGCACAGAACGAATTCGTGAAGCAATACCTGCCGTCCTCGGTGCTGGTCACCGGCTTCGACATCATCTTCTTCTGGGTGGCGCGCATGGTGATGATGACCAAGCACATCACCGGCAAGATTCCGTTCAAGGATGTGTACGTGCACGGCCTGATCCGCGATGCGGAAGGCCAGAAGATGTCCAAGTCCAAGGGCAACGTGCTCGACCCGATCGACCTCATCGACGGCATAGCCCTCGAAGATCTGGTGAAAAAACGCACCACCGGCCTGATGAACCCCAAGGATGCAGAAAAGATCGAGAAGCGCACCCGCAAGGAATTCCCGGAAGGCATCACCGCCTTCGGCACTGACGCGTTGCGCTTCACTTTCGCCTCGCTCGCCTCGCCCGGCCGCGACATCAAGTTCGACATGCAGCGCTGCGAAGGCTACCGCAACTTCTGCAACAAGCTATGGAACGCCACGCGCTTCGTGCTGATGAATTGCGAAGGCAAGGATGTAGGACAGGATGAATCGCTGCCGCTGGAATTCTCGGCTGCCGACAAGTGGATGATCAGCCTGCTGCAACAGACCGAAGCTGAAATGGCGACGCACTTCGCCGACTACCGTTTCGACATGGCCGCGCGTGCAGTGTACGAGCTGGTTTGGAACACCTACTGCGACTGGTATGTGGAACTGGCCAAGGTGCAGATCGCCAACGGCGGCGAGGCGCAACAACGCGCTACGCGCCGCACGCTGGTGCGCGTGCTGGAGACCATCCTGCGCCTGGCGCACCCGATCATCCCGTTCATCACCGAAGAGTTGTGGCAATCGGTTGCGCCGATGGCGAATGCCAAAGGCGACAGTATCATGCTGCAAGCCTATCCCAAGGCAGACAGCAGCAAGATCGACGAAGCCGCCATTGCGCAGATCGCGCTATTGCAGGAACTGGTCACCGCCTGCCGCAGCTTGCGCAGCGAGATGAACCTGTCGCCCGCCGCACGCGTGCCACTGATCGCCGCAGGTGATTCGACGGTGCTGAACGCACTCGCGCCCTACATCAGCAGCCTCGGCAAGCTGAGCGAAGTGCAGGTCGTGGCCGAGTTGCCGGAAGGCGATGCGCCCGTGTCCATCGTCGGCAACTACAAGCTGATGCTGAAGGTGGAGATCGATGTGGCAGCGGAGCGCGAGCGTCTGGACAAGGAGATCGCGCGCCTCACCAACGAGATCGCCAAGGCCAACGCCAAGCTCGGCAACGAGAGCTTCGTCGCGCGCGCTCCGGCTGCGGTGGTGGAGCAGGAAAAGAAACGTCTGGAAGAGTTCGGCGCGACCCTGGTGCAGTTGCAGGCACAGCGCAAGAAGCTGGGGTAATGGACGTGGCAGGTTGCCACTCCTCACCACTTTCCCGCAAAAGCCCCTCTCTCTAACTCTCTCCCGCATGCGGGAGAGAGGACGAACGAGTCGCTACGCGGGTTTTACTTTCACGAGGTGAACCATGCTGCATGAACTGCTGGTCGAGTTGATCGCCTACATCGTGCCGTGCACCGAGTTCCTGGGAGCGGCGGTAGTCACTTGGGGCACGCTGCATGGCCTGCTCTTGCTGCTGCGCCGCGGCTGGCGTTCTGTACAGAGACTGCCCGTGGAAGAATCGCTGCGCGACGTGCGCATCGCCATTGGGGAGAAGATGGCGCTGGGGCTAGACTTCTTTCTGGCGGGCGACATCATCGGCACCATCGTGGTACCCAGCAAGGAGACGCTGATGATCCTCGGCGGTATCGTTGTAATACGTACCGTGATGGCGTATTTCCTGGCGAAAGAGATCGAGAAAAAAGCCGCCGAGTAAACTGTCAGCGGCGGCGTATCAGGAAGATGAACTCGCCGCCCTGCTCGGTCGACGACAGCAACTCGTTGCCGGTTTTGCTGCAGAAGTCGGCGAAATCCTTGGGCGAGCCCTTGTCGGTAGCCACCACCTTCAATACCTGCCCGCCGCTCATCGTTGCCAGCGATTTCTTGGCGCGCAGGATGGGCAGCGGACACGCCAGCTGCCGCACGTCCAGCTCTACATCGAAGGCAATGCCGCTCACGCGACGATCTCCCCGCCGGATTGTGCCCACGCAGTGATGCCGCCTTGCAGGTTGTACACGTCCGCGCTCCCTTGTGCTGCGGCGAACGCAGCAGCCTGTGCAGAGCGTCCTCCCATCTGGCAGTAGAACACCGTCGGCTTCTTCTCCAGCTCGTTCAGGCGCAGCGGCAGCAGATGCAGCGGCAGGCAGATCGCACCTGGGATACGTCCGCGCGCGATCTCGGCATCGGTACGCACGTCCACCAGCTGCGCGGCCCCATTGGCCAGCAAACCGGGCAATTCATTGCATGTGATATTCTTGAAGCCGGACATCGTTTATTTCTCCATCGATAAATATTTACTGTTCATCTATGTGGTCGTGCAACAGACGCGAGATGCGCGTGTTGGCGACCGACACCCGCCTTGCGAGGATGCGCAGGAACGCCTCGCTGAACTGATAGCGGCAATTGGCCGAGGCGCGCGACAGCACTTCCGGATCGATCTCGATCAGCTTCACGTCGGTCTTGGAGTACACGTCGGTGGAACGCTTCGCATCCTTGCCGAACAGGTGCGCCATCTCGCCGAAACAATCGCCCTTGTGCAGCAGGCTGATGAGCCTGCCCTGCTTGACCACTCGCACCGAGCCGCTGGCGATGATGTAGAAGTTCTGCCCTACGTCACCCTCCTTCAGGATCTGGATGTCCTTCGGCGTCTTTTGCCATTCGCTGATGCGCAGCACTTCCCACAGCTCGACATCGTTGAACTCCTGGAAGAACGGCAACTCGCGCAGGGTATCGAACTTCTCGGTATCGAATATCCCCTCCTGCTGCGGCACGCTGTAGCTGATGAATGCCACCAGGTCGCGCGCGAACTCGTCCCAGGTCTGGTAGCGCTGCGCGAGGTCCTTGTTGATCGCCCGCATCACGATGGCATCCAGCGCTGGCGGTATCTCAGGGCGGAAGGTGCTGGGCGGCGGCGGCTCGATGTTCATGATCTGGTAGATCATGCTGTAGTTGTTGGCGCCCACGAAGGGCAGCTTGCCGGTGAGCAAACGATACATCGTCACACCCAGCGAATAGATGTCGGTCTGGTGGGAGAGCGTCAGCTCCTTGATCTGCTCCGGCGACATGTAGGCCGGTGAACCCACCCCGCTCACCTGCGTCGTCTGCTGGCTCTCGATCACCGCCGCGCCGAAGTCCGAGATCTTGATGTCGCTCTCGCCCTGGATGAGGATGTTGGCAGGCTTAATGTCACGATGGATGACACCTTGGTATTGCGCGTATTCCAGCGCCTTGCAGCATTTATAGACGATCTCCGAGATGCGCCCCAGGCTGAGCAGGTGATCCACCTCGGCGTACCTTTCCAGCGTCTCGCCCTCGACGTACTCCATCACCATGTAGTTCTCGTCGCTGTCGATGACCGCGTCGTAGATCTTCACGATGTGCGGGTGCGAGAGCTTGCCGGCCAGTGCCGCCTCGGTAGCCAACTGTTTGCGGAAGGCCTTGCTGATTGCGGTGTGCTTCGTCACATCGTGGCTGAACAGCTTGATCGCCACCTGCTGGTTATTGAAAGGGTCGAGCGCAAGGTAGACGGTGCTGGTCGCACCGTGCCCGAGTTCCTTGATGATCTGATATTTGCCTATGGATTCCATGCGCAAGCCTTGCTCTAACGAGGCGCGCATTCTGCGGCTTAGAAGTCCGACCTGTCCAGCATCCCCTGTCTTTACAAGGGATTACAGCGCAGGAACAAATGGGGGGCGGTGCTATCATACCGCCCATGCAAAAGATCCTACTTTCCGCACTGCTCTCCCTGCCCTTGCTTGCCCGTGCCGACGGCCTGCCCGACCTGGGCGACGTCTCGCAGGCCATGGTGTCGCCACAGATGGAACGCCAGATCGGCGAACAGAGCATGTTCCAGATCCGCGCCAGCAGCAGCTACCTGGACGATCCAGAGGTCAACGACTACCTCAACCGCCTGGGCTACCGGCTGGTCGCCAATAGCACCGAGCCCAGCCTGCCGTTCGAGTTCTTCGCCATCAACGACAGCGCCATCAACGCCTTCGCCATGCCCGGCGGCTTCGTCGCAGTCAACACCGGCCTGATCCAGCTGGCGCAGAACGAGTCCGAACTGGCTTCGGTGCTGAGCCACGAGATCTCCCACGTCACCCAGCACCACATCGCGCGCCAGATCTCCGGGCAGAAATACGATTCCTATGCCGCCATGGCCGCCATGGCCGTGGCCATCCTCGCCGCGCGCAACAATCCCCAGGCGGCCAGTGCCGCCATCGTCGGCGCACAGGGCGGCATGATGCAGCGCCAGCTGAATTTCACGCGCGAGCACGAAAAGGAAGCGGACCGCATCGGCCTGGGCATCCTCGACAAATCCGGCTTTGACACGCGCGCCATGCCTTCCTTCTTCGAACGCATGCAAAAAGCCACGCAGATACTCGACACCAACACGCCCTCCTATCTACTCACCCACCCGCTCACCCTCGAGCGCATCGCCGACGTGGATGGCCGCGTGCAGCAGATCCCTTATCACCTGGTGCCGGACAGCCTGGATTTCCAGCTGATACGCGCGCGGCTGAATGCGCTGCAGAAGACGCCGCAGGATGCGGTGACCTACTTCAACGCTGCACTTGGCGAACAACGCTTCGGCAACCCCATCGCACAGCGTTACGGGCTGGTGCTGGCGCTGCTTCGCAACAAGCAGGATGCACTCGCCACCCAGGAATTCGAGACGCTGTACAAACAAGAACCGCACAACGCCACCATCGTGGCTCTGGCCGGGCAGATCAAACGCCTGGGCAAGCATGACAAGAACGTATTGGACTTCTACCGCAAGGCAATGAAGCAGTTCCCCGGGCACCATGCGCTCATCTACGACTACGCCGAAGCGATGCTGCAGGAGCATCAATATGTCGACGCGCTCAAACTGCTGGACGCGCAAGTCCTGCTGGACGGCAACGATGCCAAGCTCTATGAGCTGCAAGCCCGCGCCTACTCCGCGCTGGGCCGCCACCAGGAAGAACACCACGTGCTGTCCTACTACCAGATATTGCACGGCAGTCTGCGCGGCGCCATCGAACAGCTCGAACTCGCCCAGCAGTCAGGCAACGATTACTACCAGCTCTCCACCATCGAGACTGAACTCAGGCAATACCGCGAGATCGTCGCCGCACAAAAGAGCAAGAAGAAATAAGAAAGCCTCGCATCTCTGCGAGGCTTTTCCTTGAACTCCATACCTGGCTGATCGAACGTCAGCGCGTCCGCGTCAACCTGAACAGCCCCTTGGTGTCGCTATCGCTGCTGAAATACAGCGCCCCATCCGGCCCGACTGCAACACCCGCAGGTCGCGCCCAGCGCTTGCCATCGGGAAGTTCAAAGCCGGTTACCAGATCATCCACGCGCACCGCCTGCCCATCCCGAAAACGCACCACCACTAGCTTGGGCGCGCGTGGGGTGTCCGCCCGCCGCTTGGATCTGCCGCTGGCTTTAGTGCCCTTAGAACCGTGCAGCGCAACCACCGCATCCAGTTCCAGTTGCGCATCCAACGCCCCCATGGGCACGAACACCACCCCCAAAGGAGCGCTGTGCGCCGGGAATGTCGCCACCGGTAGCGTCACCTCGTTGATGGGACGAGGCGGCGCACTCTTCACGCAACCATCGCGCCGCAATTTCTTCCCGTCGAACTGGAACCAAGGCATGCCGTGAAAAGAACCTGCATCCAGCCTGCTGAAATATTCCGGGGGCTGCTCGTTGCCCATATGATCCGGCCCGTTGTTGCTGGCGAACAGCACACCGGTCTGCGGCTGCCAACCGAACCCGACCGGATTGCGCAGCCCTGAAGCGAAAGGCGACCAGCTTGCCTTGTCTTCGCTCTCACGCAACACCAGCACGCCGCCGCGCCGCTCATCGAACAGGTAGTTCCCGCCTGCGAACTGGTCGGTGCAATTGCCCTGGATACCCAGGCTCACATACACACGCCCATCCGGCCCGACCCCCACCGTACGGCTATCTTGCCCGCCACCGCTGGGCAGCTCTGCCAGCAAGGTCACCTCATCCGGCGCAATGCTGGATTGGCCCGGCAGATACGGCGCGCTATACACCCCATCCGTCTGCGCGATCAGTATCTCCTCCCCGCGGAACGCCACGCTGTGCGGATAATCGTCCAGCTCAACCAGCACCTCCGGCGTGGTATATGGAGGCGGCAGACGATACACGGCACCGGAGTGCGAACCCGCGAAGAGATCGCCGTTCGCGGCGAAGGTCAGCATGCGCGGCTCATCCATGCCCGCTAGCCACTCCAGCCGGTAACCCTTGGGTACGCGCACTGTCCTGCTCGCGCCATTCACTGTCAGCGTCTGCTGCTCATAAGCCAGCACCTCCGTACCCGCCTGTGCCGGCACCCCGGAAAAGCACACCATCAACAACAAACCGAAGCTGCCGCAACGCATCATGCGAGCAGCCAAGCGCTGCAAGGAATCCTGATTCATCTTGATATTTCTCCCCGATTGATTCGTTCATTTGTTTTCTTCAATCGGGCATGAGCTTCGCACTTATTTTTCTTTCTAGCAACACAGCGTGTCGCCAACTCACAACACAAGAAAGCCTCGCAAAGAGGCGAGGCTTTTGCCTGAACTTATGCGATAGCTGATTGCCAGTCAGCGCATACGCTTCAACCTGAACAACCCATTCACGTCGCTGTCGCTGCTGAAATACAGGGCTCCGTCCGGCCCGACCGCCACACCTGCCGGGCGCGCCCAGCGCTTGCCGTCGGGCAACTGGAAGCCTGTGACCAAGTCATCCACGCCAACTGCCTGCCCATCCTGGAAGCGCACCACAACAAGCTTGGGCGGACGGCGTGTATCGGCACGCCCCAGGTATCCGCCGCTGGGCTTGGTGCCCCATGAACCGTGCAGCGCGACCACGGCATCGGACTCCAGCTGCGCATCCAGCGCCCCCTTGGGCACGAACGCCACGCCCAGCGGCGCACTGCGTGCCGGGAAAGTCGCCTCCGGCAACGTCACCTCGTTGATGGGGCGCGGCGGTTCGCTCAACACGCAATCGTCGCGTTGCAGCTTCTTGCCATCGAACTGGAACCAGGGCATGCCGTGATAAGAGCCCGCATCCAGCCTGCTGAAATATTCCGGGGGCTGGTCGTAGCCCAGATGATCCGGGCCGTTGTTGCTGGCGAACATCACGCCGGTGCCGGGCTGCCAGTCGAAGCCTACCGGATTGCGCAGCCCCGATGCAAAGGGCGCCCAGTACTGCTCGTCATCGTTCTCGCGTAACACCAGCACGCCGCCGCGACGCTCGTCGAACAGATAGTTCACCCCCAGGAACTGGTTGCTGCAATTGCCCTGGATGCCCAGGCTCACATACACCCGCCCGTCCGGCCCCACGCCTATCGTGCGGCTGTCATGCCCTCCGCCGGCCGGCAGCTCCGCCAGCAGCGTCACCGCGTTCGGCGCGATGCTGGATTGCCCAGGTCGATACGGCGCGCGATAGACCCCTTGCGTCTCCGCGATCAGAATCTCGCCCTTGCGGAACGCCACGCTGTGCGGGTAATCGCCCACATCCACCAGCACCTCCGCCTTGGTGTACGGCGGCGGCAAGCGGTACACCTTGCCCGAATGCGAGCCTGCAAACAGGTCGCCATTCGCACCAAAGGTCAGCATGCGCGGCTCGTCCATGGCCGCCAGCCACTCCAGCTGGTAACCCTTGGGCACGCGCACCGTCCTGTTCGCTCCATCCACCGTCAGCGTCTGCTCCTCGTAGACCAGCGCCTGCGTGCTCGCGTTTGCCTGCATGCAGACCAGGCACCACGCCAACAACCAACCAAACCTGCCACAACGCATCCGGACAACCGACCACAGCAAGGAATCGTGATTCATGTCGCAAGCCTCCATGATTGACTCGTAAGCCATCAGCAATCGATTTGAGCTTGGCAGTGATGGTTGCTTCGAGCAATACAGCGGATTGCCACTACAGGGGACATTGAAACGCGTAGTTCCGGCGGGGGACTCTATTTATCTATCTAACTGATTATCCGAATATTAATATCATGCAACTTTCCTCAACTATTACAGCCTAATCACATACCGAATAACCACAAGTTAGGAGGTTAATAATGGCTCAAATCAAGTCACGTATGCCCCAAATAGTGGGATGGGATACGTTCAGCCACAGTCACATGTCAGTGTTGAAGCTGTTCTTGCTCTATGCGCTACCGCTGTCCGTGGTTCCACCGGTGATGATCTATTACGCCGGCGTCACCTATGGCGCGCATTTGTTAGCGTTGAGCACCACACAGTTGGAGTTTATGGGCGTCGTCTTCTTCGTCGCCGAACTGATCATGACCTTCGTGGTTGCCTATGTCATTCAACGGCTGGGCGAAGTAATCGAACTCAAGCCCACCTTTGAGGATTGCTACAAGCTGGCTGTAGTGGTGCCGACCCCGTTGTGGATCGCACCGCTGTTCCTCTACATCCCCAGTTTCATGCTCAACCTCAGCGTGATTTCTGCGGCCTTGATACTCTCCGGCATGCTGATCTTCTACAGTGTGCCCTCAGTACTCAAGGTCGAGGAAAAAGGCCATGCCATCTTGCTGGCCGGCTCCATTCTCGCGGCCGGAACGGTGGCGTGGGCCGTGATGATGTATATCACGTTCCTCACTTGGGGCTTTGCAGGATCCAGCCTGTTACTTCTGATCTGAACTGACAGGCATACGCGGCCTTGTAAGGCTGCTAGGCACGGAAGGCGTAAGTCTTCCGTGCTTTCATTTGCGCTGAAGGATAGGCGCTAGCGCGCTAGAATGACCGCCCTCCCGGCCAGTTGCCGAACTTGCAGAGCCCCACCATGATTGAAGAACGTCTAGTAAACATCGAAACAAAGATCACCTTCCAGGAAGACCAGATCGAGGAACTGAACAAAACGATCTACCAGCAGCAACAAAAGATAGAGCGGCTTGAAGCGATCTGCGAAGCGCTCGCAAGACAGGTCCGGTCGATGGCTGAAGCAGGGAATGATGGCAAGTCGTCTGCGAACGAAAGGCCACCGCATTATTAAGCGAGCAGTGCTGTCAGAATCACTCACGCATCTGGCAACAAAAAAGCCTCGCATTGCGGCGAGGCTCTTGTTGAACATGCCCAATCCTGATGCTCAGCGCTTAGTTGATCTGCACGACTCCGCGACACTTTGGATACATGCTGCAACCCCAGAACATATTTCCCACATTCGCCCCTTGCTTGGCTGTCCGCTTCACCATCACGCTGCCACATGTCGGGCAACTGGGGCTGGCTGATACTACAGGTGAGAACTGCGGCTTAACCTGAGCTGTTGGCCGTTGGACTTCCTTGATGATGCGCTTCAGTTCAGCGCCATCGATTAGCTCAACGTTTCGTCCTCTGCAAAAGATTTGGCCTCCTGTGTAAACACACCAGAGGTCACCACGAACCCGCCAGCCGCGCCAGCGGCGGCCATGACGCCATACAGCTCACGAACCGTTGTCACGCCAACTTTGTATGCTCGCCATTGCTTGCATTGCACCAGATACTTCTCGCCATCCTTGCGCAGCACCAGATCAACACCGCCATCCGCGCCACCCCCACCAGTCTCTGTTACCGAGTAACCGCCGCGCCGGAATGCTTCGCCCACCAGCATTTCGAACTCCGGCCAGGACATCTCGTTCAGCGCAGAGACCGATTCGCTTGCGTCGGCATCCGCAAACAGCTTCTCCCGCTTGCTCCGCCCCCAGGCCGAAAGCAGCGCCCCGGCGATGCAAATCACGGGCACGATGAATTGCCCAGCAGTGGCAAGCCCCTTGAACATGCCTTGCGTCATTGCCGAACCGATTTGTCCCGGCTGAACTGACACCACCAACGGCGCAGCGGCAATGCCATGAAGCCAGAGATACGAAATCACAGCCAGGATAAGCCCAACCCACCAGGGCAACAGTGCGACAACATCGACCCAATCCTCGAATGCGCTTTGCTTTCTCTTCCCGGCCATGAAGCTCTCCTCTACGTGCAAGTTAAGAAACGGTGGGCTACTCCTGCTTGTTTACGGCGACGTTCTATGCGCCCTGATACAGGTAGCGCTGAAATCCGGAAAAGATATTGCGTATGACCCCGATGTCGCCGCCCAGGTCGGCGACGCCATCGGGAATGGAATCGTGATATTTCAGTTTCAGCAGTTTGGTCAGCTTCTCTTGCTCCAGTTCGGCCACGCCTTCCTGCACGTAATGCGCCAGCACGAAATCAAGGAACTGCTCCTGCTTGTCGCTGAAGTGCTCGTGTATCTGCCCGTGCGCTGCATGCGCACGTTCTTCGCGGCTGATCGGTTGCATCGCAAAGGCCACATGCGCCAACACATCGAATAGATCGCTGTTCTCGGCGTCGATGATCTTCTGCATCTCGCTTAGCTGATCCTTGCCGAAACCTTTCTCCGCCAAGCCTTCAAGCAGCTTCTTGCGCGTATCCGGCAGACTCCACAGCGCACGCAACTCCTCCTCATCCTTGAAGAACTCCGGCAGTTGCCCGAACAGCAGCGTTAAAAACTCCGCAGCAGAAATCGGCTTGCCATCCGGCCCCCAGAAGGTCGTCACCGAAATGTGCTGGATGGTGCGCTCTTTGCCGTCGCGCAATTTCACGCGCACCTTGGGCTTGCTTTCATACTCAGGGCGCGGCTCTTTCGCTTCAGGCGGCTTCGGCGTGATCGGCGAAACCAGCTTGTCTCCGCCATTGCCGACCTCGATCGGCTCACCGTCCCACTCCGGGTCATTGAACAGCTTGTGCGCCTTCACGAAATCGTAAATGGTGAAGTAGTCCTTGCCGTCGTAGAGCCGTGTGCCGCGCCCGATAATCTGCTTGAACTCGATCATCGAATTCACCGGACGCATCAGCACGATGTTGCGCACGTTGCGCGCATCCACTCCCGTCGAAAGTTTCTGCGACGTGGTGAGTATGGTCGGGATGCTCTTCTCGTTGTCCTGAAAATCGCGCAGATATTGCTCGCCCAGTTCGCCGTCGTTGGCGGTCACCCGCACGCAATACAGCGGATCGCTGCTCACCGTCTTCACCTGGTTGATGAGGTCGCGCACCAGCAGTGCATGGTTCTGGTTGGCGCAGAACACCAGTGTTTTCTCGCGCTGGTTGATGGCATCCATGAACAGCTGCACGCGATATTTTTCGCGCTCGACGATCTCGATGCTGCGGTTGAAATCCTTTTCCTCATACAGCTTGCCAGCCTCGATCTCGCCCTCGATCAGCTTGTCATCCGAGGTGTAGCGGTATTCATCCAGCGTGGTCGCGTACTGCTTCACGCGGAACGGCGTCAGGAAGCCGTCGTTGATGCCTTCCTTCAGTGAATACACATACACCGGCTCGCCGAAGTAGGCATAAGTATCGGCATTGTCCTTACGCTTGGGCGTGGCCGTCAGGCCAAGCTGCACCGCAGGGGAAAAATATTCAAGGATGCCGCGCCAGGTGCTCTCGTCGTTCGCGCCGCCGCGATGGCATTCGTCGATGATGATGAAATCGAAGAAATCCGGCGGGTACTCACCGAAGTACGGTGTTGGCTCCCCTCGCCTGCTGGCGGGAGAGGGGCTGGGGGAGAGGGGCGGCCCGCTCATGAACGTCTGGAAGATGGTAAAGAACACACTGCCATTCTTCGGCACGCGTCCCGTCCGGCGAATGTCATCCGGTGCAATGCGCACCAGCGCATCTTCGGGGAAAGCGGAGAACGAGTTGTAGGCCTGATCCGCCAGAATGTTGCGGTCGGCAAGGAACAGGATGCGCGGCTGGCGCGCCGCATCGCGCTTCAGGTTCCAGCGCGACTTGAACAGCTTCCACGCCAACTGGAACGCGATGAAGGTCTTGCCCGTCCCCGTCGCCAGCGTCAGCAGGATGCGCTGCTTATTTTCGGCAATCGCCTCCAGCACCTCGTTGATTGCGCTGTCCTGGTAGTAGCGCGAGCCCCACATGCCGCCCTTGTCCTCGAACGGCACGGCGGCAAAACGCTCGCGCCAATCGTTCGCCTCGGTGAAGGTGCGATTCCACAACTCTTCGGGAGAGGGATAGGCATCAACATCGCCCTCCGCCCCGCTCTGCATATCCACGCCATAGATGCGCAGCCCGTTGGTGGCATAAGTAAAGCGAGCACCGATCTTGCCAGCATACTGCTTGGCCTGCGCCAGCCCCTCGGTGTAAGGCAGATCGCGGCGCTTGGCCTCCACCACCGCCAACTTGTGGTTGCGGTACACCAGCACATAGTCCGCGATCTCCGGCTTGCTGCGCTGCCCTGCGCCCTGCAAGCGCCCCTCGGTGATGCGGTATTCGCGCATCACGCGGCTGCCCTCCACCACGCCCCAGCCTGCGGCTTTCAGCGCGGGGTCGATGTGTTCGGCGCGGGTTTCGGCTTCGTTCACTTTTTCTTATCCAGTTTTTTCTTTGCGCTTTCGATCTTCTTCACGCTCTGCTCTGGTATCGGCAAATTCTCAGGCATGGTGCCGCCCAGCTCCCGGATAGTCTGGCGCACTTTCTGACCCACTTCGTAATGCGCCTGATTGGCGCGCTGCTTGCCGCTGATATTGTCCCGCTTCAGCTTCTCTTCGGCCTGCGTGGCGCGGAACAGGTTGGCCGCCAACTCGGTACTGCCCATGTGATCGAGTATCTTCTCGCTCTTCTTCAGCCCCTTGCGGGCATGAATATCCTTCGCCCCCATGCCGCCATACAAACCCTTGTAACCGTGGTCCTGAAAGATCGCATAGTCGAGCGGCGTATCCACCCCGGCATCCCTGGCGGCAGCAGCGAGTTGTTTGTTGTGCTCGGCCAGCTCATTGCGAATCGCCAGACGCTTTTCATCTTCCGACAGGCGTGCAAATTTCTCGTCGTCATTCAACTCCTGCCGCCGCGCCTGCATCGCGAAATAGGTTTGCCCATTCGCAATCACCGGCTTGGAAGGATCGCCATTCTGCACGATCAGGTAGCAGGCGTAGCGCGACAGCCTTATGTCGGATACTTCACGCTTTGCTCCCGAGCCAATATCGACCATTGTGAGGACATCCTCAATATGGTTCTCAACCGGTTGGCCGCTATTAAGGCAAGCCTCTTTTGCCCGTTCAACGACAGGTAGAAAATGGCGATACTGCGAGTAATCCAACACACCTGCCAACTGTCTGGCTAACCAGAACTCCTCGCCGTCATTACTTAAATGGCGAATGCTTTCAAAGGTCGTGTGGTGCTGGTTGGCGATGCGCTGTGCATTCATGGCGACTCTCCGGCTAGGCAGGAATTGCAGAATTGTACGGGGAACAGTTCATTAAAGCATCCCGCTGAACGCCTGATGCAGCAGCGACTTCTTCAGTTCGTCGAGGGCGGCGAGCTTGCGCTGGTAGAGGGATTCGAGGCGTTGGGTTTCGGCGGAGATCGCCAATAACTTTTCAACGATGACGTGCTGATGAGCCAGCGGCGGAATCGGAAGGATGGCCTGTTTGACTAGATCGCCGCTGATGTTTTTGACGACGGAGCCACTCGCTAATTGAGCAAATTGGGCTTGCACGAAACCCGACGAAAGCAGGTAGTAAAAATAGTCCGTGTCGATTGAGATGTTGAGCCTCAACACGAACCAGCCGTCGTGAATGTAGCCGCTCGTTTTCATGATGTACGGACGCCCGTACGACATGGAATTTGTCAGGATGAAATCGCCCTCTTTTACGAAGCGTGATTGCTTGGCACCTTCTGGCGTTATTTTCTGCGCAGTTGAATAGACATACTTGCCACCTTCTTCGGTGTCACCGATTTTGATCCAATTGACTCCATCTGGCGCAGTCGTGAAATAATTTTTGATTGGCCGAGGGGAGCTACCTCTTTCGACAATGCAAACTTGGTCGAGTGTGCGATCTACCCACCCCTCGCCGCGCTGGGTGAAGACGGATTGCAGGTGGCTTTCGAACAGGGCGCGGGCGTTTTGCAGGTTCTGTTCAGCGTTGGCTTTGGCGGTGGCGATGCCGTCGAACGCTGCGTCGAGAATACCGACGATGCGCTGCTGCTCTGCACGAGATGGATAAGCAATCTTCAGTTCTTTAAGTAGCTTGTAGTGACGGGCATAGCCAAGCGAATCGAGATCTGCAATCTGTAGCTGATAGTAGAAAAACTTTGCCAACAGAAAGTCTCGTGGCGGCAGAACTTTCACACCATCTGCACCAAGTACAAAATCGAAATCGACGTACTTCAAAACCTTGGTGTGGTCACCGAAAATTACGATGGGGGTCGTTACTTTGAAGAGATCGTCCTCGTTATCCCAATAGCCATTGATAAACGCATCTTCTTGCGAAATGATTGGGTACGCGCCGTCTTCCAAAAAATCCTTGCGTTGAATCTTTGAGGTATATGTCACCTTCTCGATGCACTCCTCAAAAGGTTTTGTTTGCCACCCAGCCTTCATAGCAACGCCCTGATATTCCCCAGCACATCCGCACTCTCCGCATCCAGCGCAACGATCTCGTCCATGATGTCCTGCGGGCTGCGGTGCACCACCGCCTCGCCGCCATCGGGATTCTTCACCGACAGATCAAATGTCACCGGATCAATGCTCGCCGCCTCCACGCTCCAGCTCTTGGGCGAGTCGGCGAAGGTTTTTTGCAGCGCGATGAATTCGGCGAGGTCGGCATCGTTGAGCGGGTTGGTCTTGCCCATGTTGCGGCCAGGATCGAGCTGGTAGTACCAGACCTTGCGCGTCGGTGCGCCTTTCTCGAAAAACAGCACCACGGTTTTGACGCCCGCGCCCTGGAAGGTGCCGCCGGGGCAATCGAGCACGGTATGCAGGTTGCAGCTTTCGAGCAGGTGTTTGCGCAGGCTCACCGAGGCGTTGTCGGTGTTGCTCAAGAAGGTGTTCTTGATCACCACCGCGCCACGGCCGCCGGCCTTGAGCATCTTGATGAAGTGCTGCAAAAACAGGAAGGCAGTTTCGCCGGTCTTGATGGGGAAGTTTTGCTGCACTTCCTTGCGCTCCTTGCCGCCGAACGGCGGGTTGGCGAGGACGATGTCGAAGCGGTCCTTGTCCTGCACATCACTGAGGTTGAGTGCGAGGGTGTTGGCGTGGGCGATGTTGGGCGCTTCGATGCCGTGCAGGATCATGTTCATGATCGCGATGACATAGGCGAGGCTTTTCTTTTCGATGCCGTAGAAGGTGGCTTCCTGCAGGGTCTTGAGGTCGCGCGTGGTGAGGTGCGGTTTCTGGCGCAGGTATTCAAACGCTTCGCACAGGAAGCCCGCGCTGCCGCAGGCACCGTCGTAAATGGTTTCGCCGATTTTGGGGTTGACCACCTGCACCATGGCGCGGATCAGAGGGCGCGGGGTGTAGTACTCGCCGCCGTTGCGCCCGGCGTTGCCCATGTTTTTAATCTTGGCTTCGTACAGGTGCGAGAGTTCGTGCTTTTCGGCCTGCGAGTTAAAGCGCAGTTCGTCGATGTGCTCGATGATGTCGCGCAGGTTGTAGCCGCTCTGGATGCGGTTTTTGATCTCGCCGAAGATTTCGCCGATCTTGTATTCCAGCGTTTTGGAGTTGTCTGCCTTGTCCTTGAAGCGGTGCAGGTAGGGGAACAGCGTCTGGTTGACGAAGTCGCGCAGGTCGTCGCCGGTCATGGCGGCGTTGTGGTCGATCTTTCCGTCCTTGCCTTTGGGCGCGGCCCAGGTTTCCCAGCGGTAGCGTTTGTCGAGCAGGTACTGGTACTTGCGCCCTTCCAGCTCGGCCTCCATGGCCTTGCTGTGTTCCAGTGCGTCGAGATATTTGAGGAACAGCAGCCAGGAGCTTTGTTCGGTGTAGTCGAGTTCGCTGGCGCAGCCTGCTTCCTTGCGGAGGACGTCGTCGATATTCTTGAAGGCTTGTTCAAACATTGATGGATTTACTCAGTAGAGGCGATGCAGTTTTATTTTTCTTTCCACGGCGCGAAGCCAATGGGGCGTTTCTTTTTTGGTTCTTCCGGTGCCATCAGTTGGCGGATGGCGTTGATGATTTCGGCGATGGCCTTGTCGTGTGCGCCGACCTTGCGTTCGAGTTGGTTCAACTTTTGCGCCAGCTCCTTGTTGCCTGCAATCAGCTCTCGCAAACGGACGAAGGCGCGCACCACCATGAGGCTCATCTCTACCGCTTGCTCCGACTTGAGCACATTGCCAGCATGAGTGCCCCGTGTTCAGTAAAAGCAAAGGGAAGATAGCGGCGACCGCCGCGACCTGCCGGACTGTTTGAGGTCGCAATTTGCGACCTCAAGTTAACAGCTTCTTCGGCGGTCAACTGAAACATAAAATCTTCAGGGAAGCGCTCGATATTGCGGCGCACCTGCTCGTTCAGCCGCTTGGTTTCAACGCCGTAGAGTTCCGCCAGATCAGCGTCCAGCATGACCTTCTGTCCACGAATGAGCAGAATCTTCGATTCAATATCATTGGTAACAACGAGCGATCTCTTGTCCGCCATAGCGCTGCCCCTCCCCCTGTCGAGCGCGAATAGTAACCGTTATGTTTTGCCTATGGTATATGCCATTCGGCCTATATTCCTTTCGCATCAACCCAAACAAAAAGCCTCGCATCTCTGCGAGGCTTTCGTTTTGTTGGTGGGCTCTCCTAGGCTTAGCTGTAGCCATAGTCCACCGGGAGTACCCACAGGTTAGGTTGGAAAGGGTATGGCAGATATTTGCGGTTAGGCGTAATTTGCGGATTGCATCACATACCCCCCCTGCGCTTCATCACGGACGAAGGAGAAGATCATGGCTAAAGACAGTGTTTATCGTGTTACGGAGATAATCGGAACCAGCAAGAAATCCTGGGAGGATGCCGCCTCGAACGCGGTGAGCGCCGCCGCAAAAACGCTACGGGACTTGAGGGTTGCCGAAATCATCAAGTTGGACATGGTGGTTGAAGACGGCAAGGTAGCGGCTTACCGGGCGAAGGTCGCCTTGTCGTTCAAATACGATTCGAAGAAATAGGCATCGCTCTTTCAGCGACCCCCAAAAAAATGACCCAGGTTTTTACGCCTGGGTCATTTTTGTTGGTGGATCAGGCGTTGAATTGAGAGAAGGTCGGCGACGGGACTCGAACCCGCATAATTCGCTTCGCAGTTTAGCCATTACCCATCGGCGGACAACCGACCTTCAAGGGCATTATCAGGCCCCTCAGGATTCGAGAGCAATGCAGAATTGTAGAAAAAAAGGCCTGCATTTCTGCAGGCCTTTGTTTGTTTGGTGGGCCCTCCCGGACTTGAACCGGGGACCCCGTCGTTATTGGAATAGTTTCAAATAGGCATCGAACACATACATCTTTCCGCGTTTCCCCCCGGTAATTTCTTTCAGAATCCCGAAGCGCTCCAGATCGGCGATCAGTTTGTATGCAGATGCCGACGACACGCCCGCCACCTCCCCCACTTTGGCCGCATTAACCACGGGGCGTTGGTACAGGGAATACACAACTTTCTGCGCATTCGCAGCCCGGCTGCCCAGTGTCTGCAACTGAGCCTCTACCTGCTTCTGTAACTTGAGAATGTTATCAAAGGTTTTGGTACTGCTTCGCGCCGTTTCAATCACCCCCACCAGGAAAAACTTGAACCATTGCAGCAGGTCATTTTTTTCGCGCACCCGCATCAGATTGTCGTAGTAAAGCGGGCGGTTGCGCTCAAAAAAATCCGACAGGTAAAGCACAGGCTGCTTCAAGATTCCCCGGCTCACCAGATACAAAGTAATCAGCAAACGCCCCACGCGGCCATTGCCGTCCAGAAAAGGGTGGATGGTCTCAAACTGGTAATGCATCAGCGCGATCTTTAGCAGCTCTGGGAAATACTGCTGGTCGTTATGCGCAAATTTTTCAATGTCACCGATCAACTCGCCGACTGATGCATGCACCGGCGGCACAAAAATCGCATCGTTGATGCTCGCCCCGCCGATCCAGTTCTGGCTGTGCCTGAACTCGCCCGGTTGCTTGTGTTTGCCGCGCACCCCCTGCATCAGTGTCTTGTGCGTCTCGCGAATCAGCCGCGCAGAAAAAGGCAGCTTTTGCAGCTTCGCGACCGCTTCGTTCATCGCCTCCACATAGTTCTGCACCTCTTCCCAATCATCCCGCTTGTCCAGCGCCACATCCTCTTTCTCCAGCAGCGCCTCCTCCATGTTTGTCTGCGTACCCTCGATCTTGCTCGACTGTGTCGCCTCCTTCAGCACGTGCATGCGGATAAAGAGATCAATGTTCGGGATGTACTCGGAATACATATCCAGCTTGCCCAGCTCGCGGTCTGCCTGACCGAGCAACTGGAGCAAAGCCATATCGTCCATAACCCACGCGCGATTGATGGAATTAGGCTGGAAGCTTTTGTAGTGCGCCTGCTGAACGAGGCGGCCAGACTGGAAATTTTTCATTGGAGCCCCCTTACTAAAAT
Organism: uncultured beta proteobacterium; assembly: GCA_963813255.1. Lineage (GTDB taxonomy): Bacteria > Pseudomonadota > Gammaproteobacteria > Burkholderiales > Gallionellaceae > Sideroxyarcus. The sequence continues at coordinate 96,877 of CAWEYD010000001.1, forward strand.
AACACCGGATGCTGTTTTAGATTTTACGTAAAAACTAAAATAGCGCCAAGCGTTAATTTAGAAACAAAAAGCCTCGCATCGCTGCGAGGCTTTCGTTTGTTGGTGGGCCCTCCCGGACTTGAACCGGGGACCAAAGGATTATGAGTCCTCTGCTCTAACCAACTGAGCTAAGGGCCCTTAAGACTTAGCTTTCGCCATCAAGGAAGCTCTTGAGCTTTTCCGAACGCGAAGGGTGACGCAGTTTGCGCAGCGCTTTGGCTTCGATCTGGCGGATGCGCTCGCGGGTGACGTCGAACTGTTTGCCGACTTCTTCCAGCGTGTGGTCGGTGTTCATCTCGATGCCGAAGCGCATGCGCAGCACTTTGGCTTCGCGTGCGGTGAGGCTGTCCAGAATATCTTTCGTCACGTTGCGCAGGCTGTCGTACACCGCCGCATCGACCGGGGCCAGGCTGTTGCCGTCCTCGATGAAGTCGCCCAGGTGGGAGTCGTCGTCGTCGCCCACGGGAGTTTCCATGGAGATGGGTTCCTTGGCGATCTTGAGGATCTTGCGGATCTTGTCTTCCGGCATTTCCATCTTGACGGCCAGTGTGGCGGCATCGGCTTCTTGCCCGGTCTCTTGCAGGATCTGGCGCGAGATGCGGTTCATCTTGTTGATGGTCTCGATCATGTGCACCGGGATGCGGATGGTGCGCGCCTGGTCGGCGATGGAGCGGGTGATGGCCTGGCGTATCCACCATGTTGCATAGGTCGAGAACTTGTAGCCGCGGCGGTATTCGAACTTGTCCACGGCCTTCATCAGGCCGATGTTGCCTTCCTGGATCAGGTCGAGGAACTGCAGGCCGCGGTTGGTGTACTTCTTCGCGATGGAGATCACCAGACGCAGGTTGGCCTCGATCATGTCGCGCTTGGCGCGGCGTGCCTTGGCTTCGCCGTTGGTCATCTGCTTGTTGATCTCTTTCAGATCCAGGATGGGGATGCCCACGCGTTGTTGCAGCGCGATCATCTTCTTCTGCTGATCGACGATGGCCGGCTCATGGCGCGCCAGTGTCTCGGAATACGGCTTACGGGATGCGATCTCGTGCTTCACCCAGTCCAGGTTGCCTTCGTTGGGCGGGAACACTTTGATGAAGTGCGGACGCGGCATGTGTGCCTTGGTCACGCACAGTTCCTGGATGGTGCGCTCGCAGCCGCGCACTTCTTCCACCAGTCCGCGCATGGTTTCGCACAGGGCGTCCACTTGCTTGGCGGAGAAGCGGAACTGCATCAGTTCTTCGGAGATCTGCTCTTGCAGCTTGTCGTATTGCTTGCTGCGGTAGCCGTGTTTCTCGTAGGCCTTGCCCAGCTTGCCGAACAGGTCGCTGATGAGCGCGAAGCGCTCCAGCGCGTCGGCTTTCAGTTGCGCCAGGTTGGCGGCAGCGGCGGCAGCGGAGGCTTCTTCGTCTTCTTCTTCGTCGACTTCGGCTTCCTCTTCGGCTTCTACCTCTTCCTCTTCTTCGTCGTCGCCGATCTTGGCCTCGTCTTCGCTATCGACGAAGCCGTCGATCACTTCATCGATACGCAGCTGGTCCTTCGCTACCTTGTCGGCCAGCAACAGGATCTCGGCGATGGTTGCGGGACAGGCGGAGATGGCCTGGATCATGTGCTTCAGGCCGTCTTCGATACGCTTGGCGATCTCGATCTCGTCCTGACGTGTGAGCAGGTTCACCACGCCCATTTCGCGCATGTACATGCGCACCGGGTCGGTGGTGCGTCCGAATTCGGAATCCACGGTGGAGATGGCAGCTTCCGCTTCGGCGGCCGCATCTTCGTCGGCTACCGGAGGGGCTGTCTCGGTCATGCCGAGCGATTCGGTATCCGGCGCAACGTCGCACACCGTGATGCCCATGTCGTTGATCATGCTGACCACGCCTTCGACCTGCTCGACTTCGAGCATCTCAGGCAGGTGGTCGTTGATCTCGGCGTAGGTCAGGTAGCCACGCTCTTTGCCCAGCAGGATCAGCGCCTTCAGGCGCGTGCGACGTTCTTCGACGTCTTGCGCTGCATCGACCGCGCCTGCAGCAGCGGCTGCGGCTTTGCCATTGGCTGCCTGTTGTTTGCCGTTAGCTGCGCTTTGTTTGGCAGTGGCAGTAGGTTTTTTTTGCTGCGGAGTCGCCATGTTGAGGATTCCCGAAATTGATTCGTACTCGAAATACACGGCACACGAAAAAAGTGGTGCCGTCGAAAAGGCCGCGGATTATACCCGATTTCCAAAACCTTTCCGAGGGTTAGCCAAGTCCGGCCGTATTGCGGCACCCGAAAATGGCGACCCCGCCCCTGTTGCTTCAGCTCGCCTGCACCTTCAATTGCCTGAGTTCTTCCCTGAGCTGGTCGTGGCGCGCCCGTTCCGACTCGTTCATGCCCAGCCCTTTGGCTTGCAGCATGGACATTTCGGACTCGACGGCGTCGCGCCGCATTTTGCGCAGGATGTCAGCGAATTCAGCCTGCACATCGAAGTCTTCGCCCCAATGCATCACCTCGCCCTGTGCGGCAGCAAACACAGCCTCGTGCACCGTGCCCGTGAAGTGCTGGATCATCGCTGCGGTGCTGGTCTCGTCCGCCGATTCATGCAGCCAGTCGACCAGGGCGGCGATGGCCGCACCTTCCGCACTTTCGTGATGCCAGTCGCGCGGCACCTGGCGTGCCAGCTCGGGACGCATCACCAGGCAACGCAGCAGGAAGCGCAGGCCGGAAGGGCTGGAGCGCTTGGCCTTTTGCGGCGGCGCCTTACGCGCTTCGACACGCTGAGGTGCTGCAACAGGCTTGATGGACCATAACGCTTCAAGTTCCGCTTGGCTGACACCCGCCAGCGCGGCCACTTCCTTGCGTAACAGCAGCGCAGTGGTCGGCGCAGTGATGGCGGTGAGCAGCGGTTGTGCGTTCTTGAGCAAGGCGCTGCGCCCTTCCTGCGTATGCAGATCGACTTCTGCAGTCAGTTCGCGCAGCAAGTAGCCGGACAGCGGCAGCGAATTCTCCAGTTCGTGCTCGAAGGCTTCGGTGCCGAATTCGCGGATGTAGGTGTCCGGATCGTGCTCTTCCGGCAGGAAAAGGAAACCGATACGTTTTCCGTCCACCAGTTGCGGCAGCGCGTTCTCCAGTGCCCGCCATGCAGCCTTCTGGCCGGCACGGTCGCCGTCGAAGCAGAACACGATCTGGTCACACAGGCGCAGCAGCTTCTGCACATGGAACGGCGTGGTGGCCGTGCCGAGGGTGGCCACGGCATATTCCACGCCGTGCTGCGCCAGCGCCACCACGTCCATGTAGCCTTCAACCACGATCACGCGCTGTTGGCCGCGGATGGCTTTTTGCGCCTGAAACAGGCCGTACAGTTCGTGGCCTTTCTCGAACAGCGGCGTCTCGGGCGAGTTAAGGTATTTGGGTTCGCCCTTGTCCAGCACGCGCCCGCCGAAGCCGATGACCTGCCCGCGCACGTTGACGATGGGGAACATGATGCGATCGCGGAAGCGATCGTAACGCTTGCCGCCTTCGCCTTCGATCACCATTCCTGTCTCGACCAGACTGGCATCCTGATAGCTGGGCACGGCGGCTTTCAGGTTCTGCCAGTCATCCGGGGCGAAGCCGATGCCGAAGCGCGCGGCCACTTCGCCGGAAAGGCCGCGGCCCTTGAGGTAGTCGATGGCACGCGGGGATTTTTTCAGTTGCTCGCGGTAGTAGCGCGTGGCGCTCTGCATCAGGTCGTACAGGTCGGGGGCGACCTTGTGCTGCGGAACATTGGAGGCTTCCTGCGGCACGGTGACGCCGATGCCTTTGGCGAGATCTTCCACCGCTTCGACGAAACCCATGCCGGTGTGCTCCATGACGAAGCCGATGGCGGTGCCATGCGCGCCGCAACCGAAGCAGTGATAGAACTGCTTGGTCTGGCTGACCGTAAAGGACGGGGATTTTTCGTTGTGGAAGGGGCAGCACGCGACGTAGTTGGCGCCGGCCTTCTTGAGCGGCACGTAGCGCTCGATGACATCCACGATATCGACGCGGTTGAGCAGATCCTGAATGAAACTTTTTGGAATCACTCCGCCCTCGCTTTAACTATGGAGACCGAAATACAACATTCCCGCCTGCGCGGGAATGACATGCGCTACTTGGATAGCTGAGCCTTGATCAGGCCGGATACCTTGCCCATGTCGGCACGTCCTGCCAGCTTGGGTTTGACTACGCCCATCACCTTGCCCATGTCCTGCGGACCGACAGCACCCGTCGCAGCTATAGCCTCAGCGATGGCAGAAACGATCTCGGCCTCACTGAGTTGCTGTGGCATATAGGTCTGCAAGATGGAGACTTCGAACTTCTCGACGTCAGCCAGGTCCTGGCGGCCTGCCGCTTCGTACTGGCTGATGGAATCGCGGCGCTGCTTCAGCATCTTTTCGATGATGGCAACCACATCGGCATCGGTCAGCTCGATGCGCTCATCCACCTCGCGCTGCTTCATCGCGGCGAGCAAAAGTCGAATCGCCCCGAGACGCGCCGTTTCCTTGGCGCGCATCGCGGCTTTCATGTCATCACTGATCTGCTGTTTCAAGCTCATAGCAAAAAAACAAACGCCGCAACCTCGAAGGATTGCGGCGTCGCCTTATTGAAAAGGATTAATACAGCTTAGGAGGCAGAGTCTGGCTGCGCAGGCGCTTGTAGTGGCGCTTCACGGCAGCTGCCAGCTTGCGCTTGCGCTCTGCTGTGGGCTTCTCGTAAAACTCGCGGGCGCGCAACTCGGTCAACAGACCGGTCTTTTCCACAGAACGCTTGAAGCGACGCATCGCCACTTCGAACGGCTCATTCTCTTTAACACGTACTGTTGTCATGGACAAACTACCTTCTACCAAAAAATTGAGGGCGCGATTCTACAAAAGTACGGCCCATTCCACAACCTATATTTGGGATACCTCTGAAAATCCAGATTCCATCCCAACTGCCGCGTTCCGGAAAAACTTTCTTGCTTACATATCAACCATATGCTGCGCAGCGAAAATTTTTCCGCGCCTTTGCATTTGGGCGTACTCTGAATTTTCAGAGGCATCCCTTCACTGTACCGTGATCCGCCCGAACTTGCGCTTGCCGACCTGGGCCACGACCACCGCGCCAGCCTTGAGTTGCAGCGCCTTGTCGCTGACCTTGTCGCCGTCTAGTTTGACGCCGCCCTGGTCGATCATGCGCAGCGCTTCGGAGGTACTGGCGACAAGATTGGCCTGCTTCAACAGGTGGGCGATGCCGATCTGACCGTCCGCACTGGCAACGCTGATCTCGGGCATGTCGTCCGGTAGCACGCCTTTCTGGAAACGGGCCTCGAACTCGGCCAGCGCATCGACAGCCGCTTGTTTGGAGTGGAAGCGGGTGACCATTTCTTGAGCCAGCAACACCTTGATGTCGCGCGGGTTGCGACCTCCAGCCACGTCGTCCTTCCACTTGGCGATGGTCGCCAGGCTTTCGAAAGACAGCAGCTCCAGGTAGCGCCACATCAGTTCGTCGGAGACGGACATCAACTTGCCGAACATGTCCTGCGGCGTATCGGTGATGCCGACGTAGTTGCCCAGCGACTTGGACATCTTGTTGACGCCATCCAGACCTTCCAGCAGCGGCATGGTGAGTATGCACTGCGCCGGTTGCCCGTAGTGGCGCTGCAGCTCGCGCCCCATCAATAGGTTGAATTTCTGGTCGGTGCCGCCCAGTTCAAGGTCGGCCTTGAGCGCAACGGAGTCGTAACCCTGCACCAGCGGATAGACGAACTCGTGGATGGCGATGGGCTGGCCGGCCCTGTAGCGCTTGCCGAAATCGTCGCGCTCCAGCATCTGCGCCACGGTGTGGGTAGCCGCCAACTTGATCAGGTCCACCGCACTGAACTTGTCCATCCAGGCGGAGTTGAACACGACCTCGGTCTTGGCTGGGTCCAGAACCTTGAACACCTGATCGCGATAGCTCTGCGCATTGGCAAGCACCTGCTCACGCGACAAGGGCGGGCGGGTGGCGTTCTTGCCGGTGGGATCGCCGATCATGCCGGTGAAGTCGCCGATCAGGAACAGGGCGTGATGCCCCAGGTCCTGCAACTGGCGCATCTTGTTAAGAAGTACCGTATGACCAAGATGCAGGTCCGGCGCGGTTGGATCGAAACCAGCCTTGATGCGCAACGGACGCCCCTGTTCCAGCTTCTTGACCAGTTCGGACTCGATCAGCAGCTCATCGCTGCCGCGTTTGATTTGATTGAGGATTTCTTGTTGATTCATAGCGCTATTTGTTTGAAGAACCGTTGGTCGGCTACCGACCGGCGGCTGAGCGGATTTTGAAGGGGGGTCGCTTTCTGTTACAGTTCGCCTTCGATTAAGTGACGCACCGCGCCGATAAAGGCACTGCGGATGCTCACTAGCTCTACCGCCTAGGGAGGCGCGAATGTTACCGCAAAACTCTTTGTTACACGCGCACAAGTTGAAGCTGCGCTGGTTCGTTACCCTGTCCACCCTGCCTTTGCTGGGCGTGGTGACCGCGTTCGGCATCATGCCGCAGACCGATATATTGTCCGGTCCTCAGAAGATCGTGATCGAAGATATCGCACTACCTTCCGAAGTCAGCGCCCAAAGCACCGCGACGTTCTGGCGCAATGACCGCGTACAGCGCGGCGACACCGTCGCCGAACTGTTGCGCCGTCTGAGCGTGGAAGATGGCGCTGCCAGCGCCTATCTGCGCGAAAACAAAGCGGCTGCGTCGTTCCGCCAACTCGGCGTAGGCAAGGAAGTCCAAGCCGAGACCGCGACGGATGGGAGCTTGCTTGCCCTGCGCTACCTGGACAATGACGCAAACCAGGTCATCATCGCCAAGAGCGACGCTGGCTTCAAGACAGACATCAAGCCTGCGCAAGTGGAACAAAGGACTTTTGTGCGCACCGGCGAGATCAAGAGCACTCTGTTCGCAGCAACGGATGAAGCCGGCCTGCCCGACCCGGCAGCCAACCAACTTGCCGAGATATTCGGCGGCGACATCGACTTCCACCGCGATCTGCGCAGGGGCGACAAATTCAGCGTGATCTACGAGATGACCTACATCAATGGCGAGGCGGCGCGTACGGGCCGTATCCTCGCTGCCGAGTTCGTCAATCACGGACAGCCCTACCGCGCCGTGTATTTCCAGACCACCAACTACACCGGGGATTACTACTCGCCGGACGGCAAGAGCATGCGCAAAGCCTTCCTGCGTTCGCCCATCGAGTTCTCGCGCATCAGCTCCGGTTTCAGCAAGTCACGCTTCCATCCTGTGCTGAACAAATGGCGCGCACATAAAGGCGTGGACTACGCATCCCCCATCGGCACCAAGGTCAAGGCCACTTCTGACGGCGTGGTAACTTTTGTGGGCAAGCAGGGCGGCTACGGCAACGTGATCATGCTGAGCCACCAGGGTCGTTATCAGACTGTTTACGGCCACCTGTCGCGCTTTGGCGCAGGCCTCCATAACGGGCAACGTGTCAGCCAGGGCGAAATTATCGGCTATGTCGGTATGACCGGGCTGGCCAGCGGCCCGCACCTGCACTATGAGTTCAAGGTAAGCGGCGTGCAGCGCGATCCGCTGAAGGTGGCACTGCCCGACGGCAAGCCGATCAGCGAAGTTCAAAAGATGGCGTTCGTGGAGGCAACCCGCGATTTCCATACGCGCCTGTCGCTGCTGCGCAATACCCGCGTCGCCAAGCTCGACTAGCTAAGCGTTGAAGCCTGCCGCTGACCTCTACATCGGCATCATGTCCGGCACCAGCCTGGACGGTGTCGATGTCGCGCTGGTCGATTTCGCGCAGGCCACACCCCGCCTTCACACTACCCATTTCCAGCCCTACCCGCAGCCACTGAAAGAGGCGCTGCTCGAACTGCACGAGCCGGCGCACAACGAGCTGCACCAGGCGCAACTCCTCGCCAACCAGTTGGCACGCGAATATGCCTCGGCAACACACACCCTGCTGGCAAAGGCAGGCATACCCGCGAAGCAGGTTCAAGCCATCGGCTGCCACGGCCAGACCGTGCGCCACCGCCCGGAACTTGGCTACACCATACAAATCAACAATGCCGCACTGCTGGCGGAACTGACCGGCATCCATGTGGTGAGCGACTTCCGCTCGCGCGACATCGCGGCTGGCGGACAGGGGGCGCCGCTGGTCCCAGCTTTCCATGACCAGGTGTTGCGACACGGCAACATCCACCGCGCCATCCTCAATATCGGCGGCATCGCCAACCTGACCGACCTGCCCCCAGGACGCGCCACATCCGGCTTCGACAGCGGCCCCGGCAACCTGCTGATGGATGCGTGGATAGCCAAACATCAAGGCAAAGCCTATGACCGGGACGGCGCCTGGGCTGCCAGCGGGAAACCCCTTCCAGCCCTGCTGCAACAATTGCTGGCTGAGTCTTTTTTCGCCGCCAGCCCACCCAAGAGCACCGGACGCGACCTGTTCAACCTTGTCTGGCTGGAAAGACACCTGAGCGGGCATGAAGCGCCTGCCGATGTGCAGGCCACTTTGCTGGCGCTCACCGGCGACAGCATCGCAGCTGCCGTACGGCGATTTTGTACCGGCGCGGAAGAGATCTATCTGTGCGGCGGCGGCGCACATAACAGCACGCTGGTATCACACCTGCAGCGCGCTCTGCCACAATGCCGCATCGAGAAGACCGAGGTAGTAGGCATCGGCGCAGACTGGATGGAGGCAATCGCCTTCGCCTGGCTGGCACGACAGGCATTGCGCCTGCACCCCGCCAACCTGCCCGCCGTCACAGGCGCAAAACATCCCTGTGTCTTAGGTGCGATCTATCCCGCATAAAAAAGAACGGGGCGCAATATGCGCCCCGCTCTTTGTAACATTCCGCTTACCCGTTATACCGAGAACGACGAACCGCAGCCGCAAGTAGTAGTGGCGTTCGGGTTCTTGATGACGAACTGCGAACCTTCCAGACCTTCCGTGTAGTCGATCTCCGCACCGACCAGGTACTGGAAACTCATCGGATCGATCAGCAACTGCACGCCGTTCTTGGTCATCACGGTGTCGTCTTCATTGACCACTTCGTCGAAAGTGAATCCGTATTGAAAACCGGAACAGCCGCCGCCGCTAACAAACACGCGCAGTTTCAGATCGGCATTGCCTTCTTCTTCGATCAATTGCTTGACCTTGTTAGCCGCGCTGTCGGTAAACAACAGCGGGTCTTGAATTTCAGTCACTGCATTCATACTCTTCTCCTTGCCTACTTTGAGTCGGTACCGCTTAACTTGAGCGACACCACCTTTTCCGACGCTTCGCTGATGTGTACCAGCTTACCTTCCACGATGGCACCCAACTGTATCTCCAGCGTCTTGTATTTCACGTCGCCTGTGACCTTCGCTTTGCTTTGAAGTTCCAGGTATTCGGACGCCAGGACCGGGCCGGTGACTGAGCCATTCACCACCAGATGCGTCACACTGATCTCGCCATCCACCTTGGCATGCTCGCTCAACACGAGAGTGCTCGCTTTGGCCGGGTCGGCGATCACATTGCCGCTGATCTCGCCGTCGATCCGCAATCCGCCGGTGAAATGAACATCGCCCTTGATCTTGGTGCCTTGGCCTATCAATGAATCAATGCGATTTTGCGGTTTACTATGTTTACTGAACATCGAGCTATCTCCGTTATGAAAGCAAGACCGTCTGCTTCGCTTTGGGTTCTTGCATGCCTTTTTCAAATACCCTGATTTCCACGCTATCGATGTGCATCTCGGCGGGAAGCTTGAACACCCGATCCACGCGCTGATAATACTTGAAGCTCAGACGATGTGCCGCAGTCTCATTTCCTGCCTGCTGCGGGAATTGTAGCACCACTTTTTGACCATCCTGATCACCGTTCACCACTATCTGCAGTTCGCCCTCGAATTCCCTGCCGCGGCGTTGCACCCCCTGTACCAGCAGCATGCGACAGTGATATTCGCCGGGAATGCTTCCTGCCTCCAGCTTGAGACTATGTATGGACAATTCCGCATCGCGACCACCGGTAAGCGGCAGATTCTGAAAAAACGACAGATCTTCTTTCAGCTTGGCATTTTCGTCATGCAGCGCCTTGACCTGATCTTGCACCTCGTCGGCGGCGGCTTGCTGTATCTGTGCCTGGCGCTCAGCCACTGCGAGCGCGTTGACCTGCCTGGCATTCTCAGCCTCGAGAGAGGCCACACGGTCCCGCAACTCAGATATCTCAGTCTCCGCCTGCCCGCGATGGAATCCGGCCAACTCCATGCCGGCATCATAGGACCACCATACCAGGTAACCGGTCACCAACAGAAAGGGCAAGGTAATCGCCCAGCGCACATACCATGGAACATGCGGACGCACCGACAAACGCGGGGCGGAGATGCTGAACTTGCGTCGGAGGCTTCGTATCATCGTTATCTCAGGGCAACAAAGGAATCACATTCAGCCCGGTAGATTCGGGCAAACCGAACATGATGTTCATATTCTGTACCGCCTGCCCCGCCGCGCCCTTCACCAGATTGTCGATCACCGAGAGCACCACCACCGTGTCACCGCCTTGTGGCCGGTGTACCGCGATGCGGCACAGATTGGAGCCGCGCACGGTGCGCGTCTCAGGCATACTGCCTGCGGGCAATACATCGACGAACGCTTCATTGGCATAGCGCTGTTCGAACACTGCTTGCAGATCCGCATCCTTCTTGAGCCGTGCGTACAACGTGGCATGAATGCCGCGTATCATCGGCGTCAGGTGCGGCACGAAGGTCAGCCCGACTGCTTTGCCGTAAACGTTCGCCAACCCCTGTCTGATCTCCGGAAGATGCCGGTGCCCGCCCACGCCGTAGGCCTTGAAGCTGTCCGACGCTTCGGAAAATAGCGTGGGGATCTCGGCCTTGCGTCCGGCGCCGGACACGCCGGACTTCGCATCCGCAATCAGTGAGTCCTCCTCGACCAACCCAGCTTCGAGCAAAGGAATGAAACCCAGTTGCACCGCAGTGGGGTAGCAACCGGGATTGGCCACCAGCCGCGCCTGTTTGATCTTGGCCCGATTCACTTCCGGCAGGCCATACACCGCCTCAGCCACCAAATCAGGACACGCATGGTTCATGCCGTACCATTTTTCCCACTCGGCGATATCCTTGATGCGAAAGTCCGCCGCAAGATCGATCACCCGCACGCCGGCATCCAGCAGCGCCCGCGTCTGCTGCATGGCAATGCCGTTGGGCGTGGCGAAGAACACCACGTCGCATTGGTCGAGTTTCGCTTCGTCCGGATGAGTGAAAGCCAGATCGACATAGCCGCGCAGACTGGGGAACATCTGGCTGACTGGCGTACCTGCATCGGCACGCGAAGTGATCGCCCGCAACTCAACCTGCGGATGCGCCGCCAGCAGCCGCAGCAACTCGACTCCGGTATAACCTGTCCCACCTACGATTCCGACCTTAAGCACTGTTCACCCCTCAAAATTCGGCTGCGAATAATAAATGAAAAAGCCGCCCAAAGGCGGCTTTTTCTGTCCTGCGACAACCCCGGTAAGGGATTAACGCTTGGAGAATTGCTTACGACGACGCGCCTTGCGCAGACCGACCTTCTTACGCTCGACTTCGCGTGCATCGCGAGTGACCAGACCAGCTTGGCTCAGGGTCGGCTTCAGCGAAGCGTCGTAGTCGATCAGGGCACGCGTGATGCCATGACGCACCGCACCAGCTTGGCCGGATTCGCCACCACCGGTCACGTTCACCATGATGTCGAACTTGCCCAATGTGTCGGTCAGTTCCAGCGGCTGACGCACTACCATGCGGCCAGTTTCGCGGGAGAAGAACACGTCCAGCGGCTTGTCGTTGACAACGATGTCGCCCTTGCCCGGCTTGATGAACACACGTGCCACCGCGCTCTTGCGACGGCCTGTTCCGTAGTTATAAGTTACGCTCATGATTAAGCCTTCAACAGATCGATGGGTTTCGGTTGCTGCGCGCTGTGCGGATGAGTCGCACCGCCGTAGACCTTGAGCTTGCTCAACATCGCATAGCCCAGAGGACCCTTCGGCAACATGCCGCGCACGGCCTTTTGCAGCACGCGCTGCGGATGGCGTTGTTGCAGCTTGAGGAAATTGGTTTCGTAGATACCGCCCGGGTAACCGGTATGGCGGTAGTACATCTTGGCCTGTGCCTTGTTGCCGCTTACGCGCAGCTTGTCGGCATTGACGACCACGACGAAATCGCCGGTATCAACGTGCGGCGTGTAGATGGCTTTGTGCTTGCCGCGCAAGCGGGCAGCGATCTGGCTGGCCAAACGGCCCAGAATCTTGTCGCTGGCATCCACCAACAACCAGTCATGCTGGACTTCGTGTGGCTTAGCGGAAAATGTTTTCATGGCATTTCCTAAATCTAAAATGAATAACGGACTGCGAAGGGCGCGCATTCTATGTGAGACATTTCCCCCTGTCAAACACTTATCAAAGAATCTGGCGACCCGACCTCACAGGTCGCGAATCCAGCTGCGCGTCCAGCCAGACCTTCCAGCGTATGTATTTTTCAGGCAATCCGGACACCTCCCGCCTTAATTCGATCTTTTCCGCGCGTCTCCCACTGCCAAAGGCAACGCCCGCCGCAAGCAGCGCCGCACCAGTCAGGCTAGCTTCAGCCTGTGGTAAACGGTACGTGGCGAATGGCACGCACCGGGCGATGCCTTGCTGCAGACAAGGCAAACCGGCCAAGCCGCCTGACAGATAGGCGCGCTCAATGCCGAATTCGCGCTGAAAGTCTTCCAGTATGCGCGCCACTCGGAAGATGATGCCTTCTTGCAGCAGCAACGCAACACGTTGCGGCGACAGGTGTTCGACCGACTCAGAGAAGGTAATGCCCAGGTCACTGCGGAAATAGGGCGCCCCCAGTCCGCTCGGTTCAGCCAGGCAATAGATGTCGTCACTTGCCAGATCCTCGACACGGCATGCTTCGACCGGATAGGGCGCCAGCGCGGCAGCAATGGAGTTGAGCGTACCCTCGCAGGCGAAATGTACCCGCCGTTTGCCGTCCTGCCAGACCAGCGTTCGCAGATAGCCATCCGGCACGCTCCGCCCCTCAGGCAGGAAACAGACAACGAAACCGCCCGTTCCAAGATTGACCAGCGCCTCCCGCTCCCCAGGCGCGATGCTGGAAACCAGGGCAGCCGACTGGTCGCCGACACTGGCTTGCATGACCAAGCCATTCTCCAGTCTCAGTGCCAACCCGGCAGAAGGGTGGATCTGCGGCAACACCTGCTTCGGGACATCGAACAGGGTGCACAATTCGGATGACCACTGCCGGCTCCGAATATCCATCAGCAACGTACGCGCGGCTATCGACACATCGGTCAGATGATGTTTGCCGCCGGTCCAGCGCCAGACAAGGAAAGTGTCCAGCGTACCCAGCAGCCATTCGCCGCACAACAGCCGTTCGCGCCATGATGGATGTTGGCGCAGCAGCACACGCAATTTGGGCGCAAGGTAATAAGGCGTGAGCGGCAACCCGCTGAGATCGCGGATGGCGCCTTCCTGATGGCGCAACTCCGCACAACTTTCCGCACCTCGGTCATCCTGCCATGAGATGAGCGGCGTCACCGGCTGTCCGCTGGCTCGCTCCCAGATCAGGAAGGTAGAACGCTGACTGCACAGTCCGAGTGGCGGGCGCACATCCGTCTGCGCCAGACATGCAGCCAGCACTGCGTCCGCAATCTCCACATACTCCGAGGCATCGCTTTCATAGAGCCCGCCGTCCACGGTGATCTCGGGCGCAGGCCGGGAAATGACGTCGCTGAGCGTGCCATCTTGCGACAACAGTCCCGCCTTTATCGCCGTCGTACCCAGATCGAGTGCGACAGCAACGATCATGGGCGGCAGGCCTCGATTTCCTGCTCGACCCTGCTTGCATCCCATCCCAGCACCGGCGCCGCCAGTTCCGGCGAGATGGCGCACTTCATCCGCATTCAGTTGAGCCAGGATCAGCAACGGCAGGCGGCGGCGCAGCAGGTCGGACAGATGCAGCACCATCTCTTCGCGAGCACACAGCAGCAGATCGGCATGAGATGAACGGCAAATCCGGCACGATGCGCGCCGCCAGTTGCGGCTGCTCTTCTATGAGGCGGAACACCTGTTGGATGCGCACACCATGACGGCGCATCAGCCACTTCGCGCTCTCCGCGTCTACTGCCGAGAAGTTGCGCCCGAGTACCGGTTTCTGCTGACCATGCGGCAAAATCCTCCTGCGGCTTCCACGGAAAATCCTTGCCCACCGTCGCGCAGGCGGCTGCCACGCCAAGCCGCTGGCACACCGTATCGACGATGACCGTCGCATCCTCGCGCGCCGAGGTGAGCTTGCCGCCGAGGGCATGATGCAAGCCGTTGGCGGCCGTCTTCAGCTCCCAGTCGCGGCTGGCGGCGGAAGGATGCGCAGCATCACTCTGCTTCATCACTCGCACTCCCGCATAGCTGCCGATCACATCCTGTTTCGTCCAGGCCGTCTTAAGATAACGGCTGGCAGCGGCAAGCATGTAGTCCACGTCCGCATCCTCCACATCCACTTGATCGATATCACCACGATAGTCGGTATCGGTAGTACCAAGTACCGTGCGCCCGTACCAGGGGATGATGAAGAACACGCGGCCATCTTCCTTCGCCGTTAGCAGGATGGCTTCGTCACCCGGCAAGGCTGGCATCACCAGATGTACGCCTTTGCTCAGGCGGCACCAGGCGCGGCCTTGTGCGGTCTCCGTCATCCATTGTCCGGCTGTGCTGACACATTGCCTGGCGCGTACCTGCAACGAAGCCCCGGTCTCCATGTCACGCACCGTCGCGCCGCACACCTGCCCACGCTCCTCGTTCCACGCAACGAGCTTGGCGTAATTCACGCACACCGCGCCCTGCGCCAGCGCGCCGGCAACCAATTCCAGCACCAGCCGTGCATCGTCGGTCTGCGCATCGCCGTAAGTGAATCCGCCCTTCAATGCCTGATCATCTAGAAAGGGAAAGTGCGCGGAGAAGTGCGCATGATCGAAATGCCTGTGCCGCATCTGCCCATCCGGGAATCCGGCCAGCGCGTCATACAGCGTCAATCCCGCCTTCAGCTTCAAGGTGCCGTTGCGGCTGTCCGCATACACCGGCACTCCGAAGCGCAGCGGCCACACGCGATGCGGAGCGACCTGCAGCAGCATCTGCCGCTCCTTCAGCGCCTTGCGCACCAGCTTGAAATCGTAGGTCTCCAGGTAACGCAGGCCGCCATGGATCAACTTGCTCGACGCAGAGGAGGTCGCGCTCGCCCAGTCGCCCTGCTCCACCAGTGCGACCTTCAGTCCGCGTAGTGCCGCGTCATAGGCTGTCCACGCGCCATAGATGCCGCCGCCGCAGACCAGCAGATCGAACTCGCCTTGCAGCGCAGAAAAATCGCGTTTCATCTGTCCCTCATCTGCAAGGCTTTTTGCGGCAGGTCGCTGATCAGCACATCCACACCCAGCCTCAGCGCGCGGCTGATCTGTTCGTCGCTGTTGCAGGTATACACGGCAAGAAGTTTGCCGTGCTCGCGCGCCACCCCCACCATCGCCTCATCCAGCGTGGCGATGTGTACACACAGGCCGTGCAGGAATGGTTGTTCGATCAGGGCGCGTTGTGCGAAATCGGCGTGATGCTCCGGCTCCAGATTGAACACCAACGGAAACTGCGGGCGCGATGCTCTGTGCATAGACCAGGCTGCCCAGATCGAAGGAAGAGGCCATGACATGGTCGCCATCGGCAGCACCTGCCAATTCCAGCGTCTGTCGCACCTTGCGCTGCTGCTGTTCCGCCGGCTCGCCGGGATAATTCTTGATCTCCAGCAACAGACGACAACGGCTGCGGTAGGCCGAGACGAACTCCTGCAAGCTCATCGACCCCTTCTTTGGCTGCACCCGCGAAATGCGCGGCAAGATCCATCTCGCGCAGTTGCTCATGATCGAAATCGTCGATGCGCTTGTCGCGCAGGCCGAGCTTCGCCAGGTCGTCGTCGTGCCACAACACGGCCACGCCATCGCGAGAGATCTGGATGTCGGTCTCGATGCCGTCGATGGCGTAATGCAGCGCCTTGTCGAAAGCCGTGCGCGTGTTCTCCGCCGCCTCCTTGTTCGCCCCGCGATGGGCGTAGATCATGGTCTTGCTCATGACAATCCTTCAATGAATTTCTGTATCGATGCTTCCATTGCCGCGTAGTGCGGGTTGTACGTCAGCCGCCGCAACAGTCCCTGTTGCAGGTTCTGCGCGAGGACTTCGCCCAGCCACGACTCATGCGGCCGCGCGAGACAGGCGATGTATCGCCCGCTATCGTTCTCATAGTAATGCAGGCAGTTCACATAATCGCCCGCAGCACCGTAATGCCCGTCTTCCGGCGGCAGCGACGATGGCCGTGTGTGCGCTGCTCAGAGATGCGTTTCTCCGGCAACATGCTGTTCACCCACTCGACATTGTCCTGCTCGACCTTCTCGGTCGCGTACCACACCAGCCTGTTGCACGGCAGCCGTACCCGTTGCATGAAACGCAAGGTCGCTGCCGGGTTCACCGTGACATCGTCTGCGCTGGCGACAGCGAACACCGGGATATTCACGTCACGTTGAGGCAATGCTTGCGTCAGCGCATACATCTGCGCCGCAGCGTTCTTGCAGAACGATTCATATTTATAGAGATCGCGATCCGGCAGCACATTCACCCATGCGGCTTGAGGCAACAGCCAGCTGTATAGTTTGTGCAGGTTCGCCCACTTCGCGCGCGAAGTGATCTCGAAGGCTGGAGAAAACAGGAACAGGCCGCGCACTCGCTCGTCCTGCGTTGCCTGCAGCACGCTCAATGCCGCGCCCGCCGAGAAACCTGCCAGATACAGTTCATCCACTTCAGCCGCCAAGCAGTCAGTGCCGTAAGCCACCTCCTTCGCCCATTCCTGCCAGCGCACTTCGAGCAGATCGCCAGGCTGCGTACCGTGACCCGGCAGCATCACTGCCATCACCCGGAACCCCATGCGCTGAAAGAATGCCGCCAAGTGACGCATGTGATACGGAGAATCGGACAAGCCGTGCGTCAGCAGCACACCGCGCCGATATGGCTTGTCACGCCCCGCCTCTCCTGCCGGCGGGAACAACTCGAAAGGGGCGTTGCCGTCAACGATCTTGTCCAGATTGTCTTTTCCGGCATGGACCTGCCGCAACATGGCCCGCGTGCGCTGCACATAATCCGCAAAGCTCAGCCCCGCGCCGGAGAAGTTCGTGTTCACGCCGGACGGCCGGTGTCGTGCCCCCAGCTTCCCCTTGTCTTCGACTGCCTCTTTTTGCATCAGCACTCCGTCATATCAACGTAACAAACCAGCGTTACCTTGTGCGCCTCTTCACCCGATCACAGGAGGCACCATGTCCGCCATTCTACCTGCTGAATACTATCGCTCGCCCCCTCGTGCAGCCCGGACACAGTTTCGGGGCGTCGCCGCGCCCCAGGAAGCGAAGGAGGCAGTCATGACCCCACTCCACGAGATCATTGCCCACCGCAGGCTGAGCGCGTTGTTTCAGCCGATCGTTGACATCAAAAGCGGAGAATTCCTTGGCTTCGAGGGACTGATACGCGGCCCGGCGGACAGCCCCCTGCACTCACCCATCAACCTGTTTGGTGCAGCGGAACAACAGGACCTGTCGCTGGAAGTCGAAATGCTGTCGCGTCAGACGGTACTGGAAGCCTTTGCCAAACAGAACCTTCCCGGCAACCTGTTCCTCAACGTCAGCCCGGAAACACTGACCCACCCCAGCTTCAAGAACGGGCAGACGCTGGAATTCCTGCGCGCACTTAGCCTCGATCCGGCGCGCGTCGTCATCGAGATCACCGAGAACCAGCCCACTTTCGATTTCGTCGCGATGCGCGGCGCGCTGCTGCATTACCGTTCGATGGGCTTCAAGATCGCCATCGACGATCTGGGCGAAGGCTTCTCCAGCCTGCGCCTGTGGTCGGAACTGCGCCCGGAGTACATCAAGGTCGACATGCATTTTGTGCAGGGCGTGGATCGCGACCCGATCAAATTGCAGTTCCTCAAGTCCATCCAGCAGATCGCCGAAAGTTGCGGCACACAGGTCATCGCCGAAGGGGTGGAGACCGCAGCCGAACTGAAAGTGGTGAAGGACCTCGGCATCGCGCACGGACAAGGCTACTTTATCGCCCGCCCCAATCCCACACCGCCCATTACGGCATCAACCGAGACCAGCCGCATCCTCAATTCGTCCAAGATCGCGATCTTCCCCCAGAGCGAATTCACTCAGCGCTCGCCGACCACAGCGTTCAAACTGCTGACTTACATCGAACCGGCACATCCGGACACGCCGAACGACGTCATCTTCGAACACTTTGCCGCCAACCCGGCATTGCGCATCATCCCGGTGGTCGAGAAGGGAAAACCGCTCGGACTGATCAGCCGCTATCAGTTCATCGACCGCTTTGCCAAGCCGTTTCAGCGCGAGCTGCATGGCAAGAAGCCTTGCAGCGAACTCATCCAGGGCGATCCGTTATTGGTAGAGAAAAACATGCCCATCGAGGAGCTGAGTCACTTCCTGGCGGAGGCCGACAGCCGCCATTTCGCCGACGGCTTCATCATCACCGAGCAAGGGCGCTATATCGGTGCCGCTTCCGGCCAGGACCTGCTGCGGGAGCTGACCCAGATGCAACTGGAAGCCGCGCGCTACGCCAACCCGCTCACCCTGCTGCCGGGCAACGTGCCCATCAATGAACACATCGAGCGCCTGCTGCAGGCGGACACGCCGTTCGTGGCCTGCTATTGCGACCTCGACCATTTCAAGCCGTTCAACGATACCTACAGCTATCGCAAGGGCGACGAGATGATCCAGCTCACCGGGCGCATACTCAACTGGGCTTGTGACCCCAAGCTGGATTTCATCGGCCACATCGGCGGCGATGACTTCATCCTGCTCATGCAAAGCCGCGACTGGAAGACCCGTTGCGAACAGGCGTTGCGCTCCTTCGAGCAGGCCGCCGGGCTGCTGTTCAGGGAAGAGCATCTGGCGGCAGGTGGCTACGCCAGCGAAGGCCGCGATGGCGTGGTGAAATTCCACCCACTCACCAGCCTGTCCATCGGCGCGACCCTCGTTGCACTCGGACAGTTCGTCTCGCATTACGAGGTCTCGGCCGCCATGTGCGAGGCCAAGAAGATGGCCAAGAAGACCAGCGGCAATAGCTTGTTCGTCGAGCAGCGCAGCGCCTCCAAACAAGCAACCACCTGACCCCCGTTCGTTTCTCTCCTCCTTCTCGCGCACGCAGTCCGGTGCGCTTTTTTTTGAGGCTGAAATTCCGCTGTCACATTCCCGACTTAGAGTTGCAACTTTTGATCGCAGGAGTCGTTCGATGGAAAGTCCATATAAAGGCAAGACCGGCATGCGCCGTCTGTGTAACGCCTTCGGCTATTCCCTGGCCGGGTTCCGCGCAGCCTACAAACATGAGGATGCTTTCCGCCAGGAAGTGTTGCTCGCTGCCATCCTTATTCCGCTCGCTTTCTGGCTGCCGGTCGGTTTTCCGGGCAAGGCACTGATGATCGCCAGCGTGCTGCTGGTCATCATGGTCGAGCTGCTCAACTCCGCCATCGAGGCCACCGTAGACCGTATCTCGCTGGAGAATCACGACCTTGCCAAACGCGCCAAGGACATCGGCAGCTCTGCCGTGCTGGTGAGCCTTATCAATGTAATGGTGGTGTGGGGATTGGTGTTGCTGGGCTAGCGTGGAACAACCGGCGCTGCAAGACTTTATTGCGCAGCGTCCGTATTGGCTACCGGGTTAGCAGACTATTTTGCACGAAGGTATAGAACCTTTTGGGTTGACCCAGGCGCTTGCCTTTCCTCTGTCACGAAGAGGTCCGTCTTTGCTTTGACGAGATCAGAGAGCTTCCTGTAACCATAAAGCCTAGAGTCAAAGTCCGGTTGCAGTTTGGTGAGATAGCTCCCAAAGGTGCCCAAATGGGCCCAACCAGCGTCATCAATTGATTGCTCAAGTGCGGTTAGGACGAATTGTCTTGGGAATTCCTGCTTTGTTTCTATTGCCTCAGCAACGGGCAGAGCTGGTGCAGCCTTTGGCTCATTACTGGCTTTTGGAGGTAATACGTTAGGCTCCGATGTCGTGCTTGGGCGCAGGACTTCAGTAAATACAAACTTGTGACAAGCATTGCGAAATGCCTCCGGTGTCTTGTTTTCACCAAAGCCAAGGACAGTGAGTCCCTCTTCACGCAGCCGCATTGCAAGACCAGTGAAATCGCTGTCGCTTGTAATCAGGCAGAAACCATCGAATTTACGCGTGTAGAGCAAGTCCATCGCATCAATGATGAGTGTACTGTCCGTTGCATTTTTCCCTGTCGTATATGCAAATTGTTGAACGGGTTTGATTGCATACCGTTGCAGCACTTTCTTCCAGGAGGCACTCGTCGGAGCAGTGAAGTCACCGTATATGCGTTTTACGGTTGCCTCACCGAATCGTGCAATTTCCGCAAGCAGTCCCTCAATGACGGCGGCCTGTGCGTTGTCAGCGTCAATGAGGACCGCTAAACGAAGAGTTGGCTCTTCAGACTCGATTTTTGCGACTAAGCGTGGGGATACCAAGATGACTCCAGTTTTCTAACGTAAATGTGTCTGACAATCTGTACTTGAATGTCGCCCAAACTGGACGAGACGCAATTTCAATTCGGTCGCGCACCGTAACCGCCCACCTGGAGTGCGTCAATAACTTTGACGGCCTATATATTCCTGCGGCGCGCTTCCCGCGTCATAGACTCTTCAAGAAGATTTAATCAAATGTTCATGCAGGCGCGTCACGATGCGCCGCATGACTACTCCAAACGAAACCATCCAAGTGCCAGCGCCGCTGCAGATCGCGCTGGTGACCGAAACCTACCTGCCCGAGGTGAACGGCGTCGCCATCACCCTCGGTCGCATGGTGCAGGGCTTGCGTCAGCGCGGACATGCCATCCACCTGGTCCGCCCGCGACAGCATAAGAGCGATATTGCCGCAGCAGAACCCACCTACCGCGAAACGCTGGTATCCGGCATGCCCATTCCCGGTTACCCCGAACTGAAGTCCGGCCTGCCTGCCAAAGGCCTGCTGCTGCGCTTATGGAAGCAGCAGCGCCCGGACATCGTGCACATCGCGACCGAAGGGCCGCTGGGGTGGTCGGCGCTGTCCGCTGCGCGCAAATTGAATATTCCGGTGAGCACGGATTTCCACACCAACTTCCACAGCTACACGCAACACTACGGCATCGGCCTGCTGAAGAAACCCATCGCGGCCTATTTGCGCCACTTCCACAACAAGGCGGCCTGCACCCTGGTGCCCACCGTTTCCTTGCAGCAACAACTGGAGCATGACGGATACCGGAACGTGCTCGTGGTCTCCCGCGGCGTGGATTCCGAACTGTTCCATCCGGCCAAGCGCAGTGATGAATTGCGTGCCTCATGGGGCGCGAAGGACTACACGCCAGTGGTGATGCTGGTGAGCCGCGTCGCGCCGGAGAAGAACCTGCATCTGGTCATGCAGGCATTCGAGCGTATGCGCGAAGTCAATCCGCTGAGCGCGGCTGGTGATCGTGGGCGATGGCCCGGCACGCGCCGAATTGCAGAGGCAGCATCCGCACGTGATCTTCGCCGGGATGCAGACTGGCGAGGCGCTCGCACAGCATTACGCCAGCGGCGATATCTTCCTTTACCCCAGCCTGACCGAGACCTACGGCAATGTCACCGTCGAGGCGATGGCCAGCGGTCTGGCGACCGTCGCTTACGACTATGCCGCCGCACGTCAGCACATCGACCACGGCATCAACGGGGTGCTGGTTCCGTTCGCCGATAGTGACGCCTTCATCACTCAGGCCCAGGGTTTGATCAGCGACATGGCGCGCGTACAGCGCATCCGCACCGATGCACGGCAGACAGTGGCAACGCTGACCTGGGAACACATCATGGGTGAAATGGAAGCCGTGTTACTCGACACCGTACGCGCACAGGGAGTACAAAATGTCCAACCTGAACTTTCCGCTGCAACAGATTAAGACCTGGGATATGGAGCTGTGCGTGTTCTGCAACCGCCAGAGCCGCAGCTTCACCGTGCGCAATCTGTTTCGCCTCGTCAGCCGTCTGGGGGACGGTGTGTTCTGGTATGTGCTGATGGTTGCGCTGCTCCTGCAATACCAGACAGCCGCACTGCCCGCTGTGCTGCATATGATCGCGGTCGGCCTGATCGGCACCGCGATCTACAAATTCATCAAGGGCAAGACACTGCGACCGCGTCCGTTCAACGTCTATCCGGCCATCGTCTGTGTCGGCAAGACGCTCGACCAGTTCAGCTTTCCCTCAGGACACACCATGCATGCTGTGTCATTCAGCATCGTGGCAGTGTTCTACTTCCCCTCGCTGCTCTCGGTGGTCGCGCCCTTCGCCATCCTGGTCGCTCTGTCGCGCCCGATACTCGGCCTGCACTACCCCAGCGACGTACTGGCTGGCGCGGCACTGGGGGCGGTGATCGCGCTTACCTCGCTCTCTTTCTGATCGAGTCTCGCGATCGGCCAGCAACGCCACGCACGAACCCGTAATCATCCTGTAACACAATTCACATAAAGTGCTGCCACTGGCGGATCGCTAGTCGCAAGAGCAACCTCACCAATTTGGAGAATCTTATGAAAATAGCTGGACGAATTCTTGGCAGCCTCGGTATCGCTGCAATGCTGCTTTCCGCTGGTACGGCATCCGCTGTAGACATCACCGGCGCCGGCGCGACCTTCCCCTATCCGATCTATGCAAAATGGGCTGAAGGCTACAAAGCACAGACTGGCTCCGGCATGAACTACCAGTCCATCGGCTCCGGTGGCGGCATCAAGCAGATCAAAGCGAAGACCGTCGATTTCGGCGCCTCCGACAAGCCCTTGAAGATCGAAGAACTCGACTTTGAAGGCCTGACCCAGTTCCCAACCGTGATCGGTGGTGTAGTTCCAGTCGTAAACGTGGAAGGCATCGCTGCGGGCCAACTGAAGTTGACAGGCGAAACGTTGACCGCTATCTACATGGGCAAGATCACCAAGTGGAACGACCCCAAGATCGCCGCCGACAATCAGGGCCTCGTGCTGCCGGATGCAGGTATCAATGTGGTTCACCGCTCTGACGGTTCTGGCACTACCTACATCTTCACGACCTACCTCTCGCAAGTGAGCCTCGACTGGAAGCGTAGCGTGGGTAACGACGCGGCTGTTGCATGGCCTGTGGGTACCGGCGGCAAGGGTAACGAAGGTGTCGCCTCTTATGTACAGCGCATCAAGAATTCCATCGGCTATGTGGAATACGCCTATGCACTGCAGAACAAGATGGCTTACGTCCAACTCAAGAATCGTGATGGCAACTTCGTTACACCCGATGCTCCGAATTTCAAGGCTGCTGCGGCCAATGCAAAATGGGATGCCGACAAGGGCTTCTACATGATGCTGACCAACCAGCCCGGCAAGGACAGCTGGCCCATCTCCGGTGCAACGTTCATTCTGATGCACAAGAACCAGGCCAACGTTGAAAACGCCATGGAGACATTGAAGTTCTTCGACTGGGCATTCACGCCGAGCGGCGACAAGATGGCGAGCGGCCTGGACTATGTGCCGTTGCCGGAGAACGTGACCAACATGATACGTGAAGCCTGGAAGACCAAGATCAAGGCAGGCAACGGTCAGGCTATCTGGAAGTAATCAAACCTAAGTCGAGTCATCTCGACTCTTGGTGAGCAATCAAAATGGAGGGGACACCCTCCATTTTGCTTTTAAGGATGAATGATGACTGAATTACATCAAGCAGCCTCTCTGCCATAATGGCGCACATTTTTGTGCTAACGAATCATGTCCTGGTTCATCACCAACCTTGTCAGCGCCTTCCTGCTGCCACCGCTCAATTTGTTGATCGTGGCGGGCGTCGGCTTGTGGCTGTGGCACAAACGCCCGTTCATCGCGCGCGTTCTGCTCGGCATCTCGTTCGGCCTGCTGTGGCTGCTCTCCACGCCCTACATCGCCGATGGATTGCTGCACAGCCTGGAAGGCGAACCCTACATAATCGACACCAGCAAGCCGATGGCCGATGCCATCGTGGTATTGGGTGGCGGCACCTATTTCCACGCCCCGGAATATGGCGGCGATACGGTGGGCTCGGAGACCCTGGTGCGCCTGCGCTTTGCCGCCAAGCTGCACCGCGAAACAGGCAAGCCAATCCTGGTCACAGGTGGCAAACCGCTGGGCAACAGCCTGTCCGAGGCTCGGCAGATGCAACAAGTGCTGGAACAGGAATTCAAGGTACCGGTACGCTGGGTGGAAGGCGAATCCGACAACACCCTGCAGAACGCGCGCCTGAGTTATGCCGTACTCAAGGCGGCAGGCGTCCAGCGCATCTATTTGGTCAGCCATGCCTGGCACATGCCGCGGTCAGTGCTGGCCTTTCAAAGCGCCGGCTTCCAGGTTACCCCCGCGCCCACCGCCTACACCACACGCTACCAGACCAACCTGCTGACCTTCATCCCCAACGCCGGCGCTTTGCGCGACAGCAGAATCTTCATGCACGAGTTGATCGGGATGATCTGGTATCGGTTAAAATCCAAGCTATAACTCTTTGGGAGCAACGCCATGAAAGCACGCATCAAATGGGTAGAAGAAGTTTCCTTCCTCGGTGAGACGGAGAGCGGCCACGCGGTTTTGATGGACGGCCCGCCCGCCGGCGGCGGACGCAATCTGGGACCACGCCCCATGGAGATGCTGCTGATCGGCACCGGCGCTTGCACCGCCTACGACGTGGTGAACATCCTGAAGAAATCGCGGCAGCAGATCACCGATTGCGTGGTGGACATCCAGTCCGACCGTGCCGAGACCGACCCCAAGGTGTTCACCAAGATCCACCTGCACTTCACGGTGACCGGCAAAGACCTCAAGCTCGAACAAGTCTCACGTGCCATCAACCTGTCTGCGGAAAAATACTGCTCGGCTTCCATCATGCTGGGCAAAACGGCAGATGTGACGCACGACTTCGAGATCGTCGAGGGCTAACGCCCTGCCGTCATTCCGGCGAAGGCCGGAATCCAGAAAAACAAACAAGCCCTCGCCTAGCGAGGACAACAACGAACGGCATTATTGATATTGACCCGCTGGATTCCGGCCTTCGCCGGAATGACGGATCAAACCCAGTAAACGGTTCGCGTCATCACCTTGGACATCCCGCGCATCGCCAGCTTTACCGGTAGCGGCAACTCCGCCGCTCCCAACTCCACTGCCATATCGGCGTGCCCCACTTCATCCACATACATCTGCTGCGCCACAGCTCGGCTCTTGGCATCCTGCGTCGGCAAACCGTCCAAGTGGCTTTGCAGGTGTGCGCCAACCTGACGTTCTGTCTCCGCCAGGAAACCCAGATTCCACTTATCGCCCAACGCCCCAGCCAACGCGCCGATTGCCAGCGAGCTGCCGTACCACAGCGGATTGAGCAGACTCAAACGTCCACCCAGCTCGTACACGCGATGCGAGGTCCAGGCCAGATGCTCTGTCTCCTCCCACGCCGCCTGTTTCAGCTTCTCCTGTACCAGTGGGTCGCGTGCCGTGAGCGCCTGCCCCTGGTACAGGGCCTGTGCGCAGATCTCGCCGGTATGGTTGATGCGCATCAGCGCGGCAGCATGTTTCTTCTCTTCTTCACTCATCGTCGAGTCGGCGATGTCGGCATCGGGATAAGGACGCGCGGTCGGCGCTTTGGCAAATAAAGTGCGCAGGCCTTTATCGAATTCAATGATCAGACTGTCCAGATTCAGCATGACATCCTCCTGTTGGTAACGGGGGCAATGTAGGCAATCACCCATCCACTGTCAAATGAAAACGGGCATCCGAAGATGCCCGTTAGTTTTACCAGATTGAATAAGGTGGGATCACCAGAACATCAGCGACCTTCCCGCAGTCAAATTAGAACTTCTTGTTCAGACCAACAGCGATCAAAGATGGAGCTACCGCCACCAGTAGCAAAGCCTGCGGTCAACGCGTCGTTAATCACACTGTAAGAGGACGTGTTCTTACCTTGGCTAACGCTGCTATAAGCGGCATACAGCTTCGTTGTCTTGGACAGATCCTGCAGCCAAGCCACGGTGAGGCTGGATGCCCCCATGTCGGTACCAACGCCCACCTTCGACAACGACGACAAGGTGCTATTTGCATCCACGGTGTTCTTGGCATAGCTGAATGCGACAGCACCAGGACCGACTGGAGCGACAGCACTGAAGGACAGAGCCTTGTTGGTGCCAGCTGCAGTAACGATGTTGTTCGTGCCAGTTGTGGAGGTCTGATAGGTTGCAAACAGCTTGGCAACGGTCAGGTCATAGGAAGCACCAAAAGCGATGTCCGTCGCGGAAAGCGTAGATGTTTGTACTGCACGGCAGCCGCTGTAGCAGTACTGCATTCGTTCGTTCTGACCACAGTTGCCCCACATACACAGCTCCAACGGAGAGAGGGCCAGCGTTGTAAGTTGCCGACAGCAAGAACGCAGTAGTCTTAGACCAGTTGATTTGCGCTAGGTACCGCCAAGTCACCCAGACCAGCCAGAGCGGTCGAGTAGTTCACGGCAACGGTCAGACCACCCAAATTCTGGGGAGATGTAGGCCAGAGCGCGTTGAGCACGAGCAGCACCGCTGCGGAGCCGATCAGGAAAGTACTGCCTTTGGTCACGTTTTGCAGCGGAGACACGGAGGAACCAGCGGTCGGGTCGAACTTGACGGCCCAGTCATAACCGGTGGTTTGCAGGTAGCCGGTAGCCACGGTGCCGAAATCGCCAGCCACAGCCAGCATTTGCTGACGTGCTGCGCCAATACTGCCAGCGGTTTGTGTATCCAGACCGTATTCCAGAACGACAACGGCCTTCATGCCATTGTTCAGGTCTTCTGCACCCTTCACGCCAAGCGGGAAGAAGACAAGACCACCGGAAGTAAGCCAACATGTCGCTCTTTTGACCGTCAGCCGGAAGCGTTGGCAACAGCAGCGTCAACGACACCGTACATGGTCACTTCAGCGAAAGCTGGGGCAGAGAAAGCAGCAGCAACAGCCAACGCGATGATTTTCTTTTGCATTTAACACTCCTCGATAGAATTAAAGTGTATTTTCCAGCCATGAAGACGATTGCTTATAACCACATCACTTCAGGGCCAAACCCTACTACCCACACCTTACGACATACTTACAGGGTGTCGTTGGATGGTGTCACTCTGCATCGGTAGCACTTCTACCATCAGAATCCCCCAATCCGATGATTCGGGAGATTTTGCCCTTATGTTCGTTTACTAGGAGTGTTAAGGTAAATTTTCATTTGTGTTGTTTTTTTACGACAGGCTGTTGCAGTGCAAGCAGCGGAGTGCATGACAGCCTAAGACATGAGCTAACTCATGCAAGAAAAAAAACGGGCGTCCGAAGACGCCCGTTTTTACTTCTGAACTGACTGTTAGGTCAGATTAGAAGGAGTGGATTACACCTGCACCAAAGCCGGTCGAGTTGCACCGATGAGCTGGTAGCAACGTTACTGCGGAAAGTTGTACTGCCTGTATGTCTTCTTAAGCGAAGCGTAGGCAGCAAACACTTCTGTACGTTTGGAGAAGTTGTAACCGTATTGCAGGGTCAACTGATTAACATCGTTTGCCACAGCCGGTGCGACGGAAGTGGAACCCGCCTTGGCATAGCTGGCTGCAATGCTATGAGCGCCCATCTTGTAGCCACCAACCAACTCAATGTTCTTGCCCGTGACACTGGCCGTCGCACTGGTATTGGTCTTGATGTTTTCGAACATACCGCCGACCCATGCGTCAGCCAGGCTGAACTTGCCAACCAAACGGAATGCACTGTCAGTGGCATTGAAGCCTGTATTTGGATTGGCCACTGTTACGCCCACGTCCTTACGGCTCTCATAAGCGCGGACGCGTAGATGTTGTCTTGTTCGAAAGTAGCAGACATGGACAGGATGCTCTTGTCGTTAGCCGGTGCAGCTCCAACTGCTGCTTTCTTAGCCTCGTCCGGGCTGTACATGAAACGCTGCTTGCAGGCCGCCAAAATTCGGAGACCAGTACTGAACCATGTTCTTCTGGCGAGTGTTGAATTAGTCTCTTGCCAGCAGACTGCAGCCCGATCACCGGTATGATCAATCAGGCTAGCCAGAGAAGTGGTGTTGTCGAACAGTTCGATCTTGTTGTGCGCGACCTTGAATGGAGTGTCCCAGATACCGAACGATCGACCTTACCGAAACCACCTTCCAAGCCGACACCGCTGTTACGCGTGCCTTGCCCAAGCCGTTACCGGCATTGCCGTTTGCATCCATTTGCTACTTCGAACTGATAGACAGCGTTCAAACCACCACCCAGATCTTCACTACCCTTCATACCCAAAGCGCGAAGCGTTGGTGTTTACACGCTGCGCGTCTGGTTAGTTGGGACCAACAGCACCGCTGTTGTTGCTTACGGTTCGAACGTTCAGGAATGCTTTGCCGTAAAAGGTGACGTTGGCATTATCCGCAAAGGCTGGAGCGGAGAAAGCAGCAGCCACAGCCAGTGCGATGAATTTCTTTTGCATCTTTACTACTCCTTATTTAGGTTGGTTTCATCGGCCCTCATCCCAGCCGACGCAATCAATTAAATTCCCTCGTTGAGAATTCGGAGCGGATTCTGCCGCAAGAAATTCGCATTCACGGGTGTGTAACAAAAATTTCACGAAGTCAGTTGTTGTTTCTGCAACAGATCACACCCCTATGAAAATAGGGTTTTCAGGGCGATCCCAGGATCGTCCGCGCGCATGAATGTTTCGCCGACGAGGAAGGCGTGCACCTGATGATCGCGCATTCTTCTTAACGTCTTCCGCCGTGACTATGCCGCTCTCGGTGACGACGATGCGATCCGGTGGAATACGTGCCAACAAATCGAGCGTGGTTTGCAGAGTGACTTCGAAGGTGCGCAGGTTGCGGTTGTTGATGCCGATCAGCGGCGTGGTGAGCTGCAACGCGATCTCCAGCTCGTTGCCATTGTGCACTTCCACCAGCACCGCCATGCCCAGCTTGTGCGACAGTTTCTCGAATGTTTTCATCTGGCTCAGGCTCAGCGCCGAGGCGATGAGCAGGATGGCATCCGCCCCCATCGCCCTGGCCTGATAGATCTGGTGCTCGTGCACGATAAAGTCCTTGCGCAGCACGGGGATGTTGCAGGCCGCACGGGCCTGCTTCAGATACTCCGCGCTGCCCTGAAAGAATTGCTCGTCGGTCAGCACGGACAGGCAGGCAGCACCGTGCTTTTCATAACTGGCCGCGATCTCAGCCGGACGAAAGTCAGCGCGGATCACGCCTTTGCTCGGGCTGGCTTTCTTGATCTCGGCGATCACTGCAGCGTGGCCGGCAGCGATCTTCCCGCGAATGGCCCCTACGAAATCGCGCGCCGGCGCAGCCTGCTCGGCTTCGGCGCGGATGACGGGTAATGGTTTGGCCGACAGTGCGGCCGCTACTTCCTGGTTCTTGACCATGAGTATCTTGTTGAGGATGTCGGGCATAGTTAATACGGTTCGATACATTTTCCGTTCACCCCAAGAGTTACAGTGGGACCGAAAAACGCTCATCGCGAACGGTTTGTTGAATGAAGGGGCGCATTCTATCGCAAGCGGAATGCTAAAATGCGCGCCACTCGCAACACTGGAATCATCATGGAAGACATCAAGCACTACATGAAGTCCGTCGGGCAACAGGCTCGCGCCGCGTCGCGCCTGATGGCGCAGGCCGACACTAACGCCAAAAACCGCGCGCTGCTGGCCATTGCGGATGCCATTCTGAAAAACAGCGCCGACGCTCATCGCCGAGAACGCCAAGGATGTCGCCGCCGCAAAGCAGAACGGTCTCGATGCGGCCTCTGTCGACCGCCTCACCCTGACCGAAAAGACAGTGCGCGGCATGGCCGAAGGTCTGCAGCAGATCGCAGCCCTGCCCGACCTGATCGGCGCAATCAGCGACCTGAACTATCGCCCTTCCGGCATCCAGGTCGGCAAGATGCGTGTGCCGCTCGGCGTGATCGGCATCATCTACGAATCGCGCCCCAACGTGACGGCGGATGCCGCCGGCCTGTGCCTGAAGTCAGGCAACGCCGCCATCCTGCGCGGCGGCTCGGAAGCGATCCATTCCAACCAGGCCATCGCCGCCTGCGTACACCAGGGGCTGCGTGAAGCAGGCCTGCCCGAGACTGCGGTGCAGGTGGTGAGCACCACCGACCGCGCCGCCGTGGGCGAACTCATCACCATGAAGGAATATGTGGACGTGATCGTGCCGCGCGGCGGCAAGAGCCTGATCGCGCGCATCTCCGATGAGGCCAAGGTACCGGTGATCAAGCACCTGGATGGCATCTGCCACGTCTATATCGACGACGAGGCCGATCTCGCAAAGGCCATCCGCATCGCGGACAACGCCAAGACCCATCGCTACGGCGTGTGCAACGCGATGGAGACGCTGCTGGTCAATGCCAATGTCGCGGCAAAAGTGCTGCCCGAGCTGTGCAAGATCTACCTCGACAAGGGCGTGGAACTGCGCGGCGACGACGCATCGCGCAAGCTGGTCGCCCAGATGAAGGCCGCGACCGAGGAAGACTGGCGCACCGAATATCTCGCACCCATCCTGAGCGTGCGCATCGTAGCGAACCTGAACGAGGCCATCGAGCACATCAACACCTACAGCTCGCAGCATACCGACAGCATCGTCACCGAGAACTACACCAAGGCGATGCGCTTCCTGCGCGAAGTGGATTCTTCGAGCGTGATGGTGAACGCCTCGACCCGCTTCGCCGACGGCTTCGAGTTCGGTCTGGGTGCCGAGATCGGCATCTCCACCGACAAGATCCACGCGCGGGGCCCGGTCGGACTGGAGGGGCTGACCTCGCAAAAATATGTCGTTTTGGGTAGCGGGCAGATCAGAGTTTAATCCGTCGTTCCGGCGCAGGCCGGAATCCAGCGGTTTTATTCAATATGCTTTAGGTTTTGTCCTTGCTTCGCAAGGGCCGATTTTAGAACTGGATTCCGGCTTGTGCCGGAATGACATTGAAGAGAGAGAGCCACATGAGCCAGACCATCGAAATCAAAGTGCCGGACATCGGCGGATTCAAGGGCGTTGCAGTCATCGAGATCGCCGTCAAAGCCGGCGACGCCGTGGAAAAAGAACAGACGCTGATCACGCTGGAGACCGACAAGGCGACCATGGACGTGCCCTCGCCTGCCGCAGGCGTGGTGAAGGAATTGAAGGTGAAGGTCGGCGACAAAGTGAGCGAAGGCTCGCTGATCCTGATGCTGGAAAGCAGCGCAGCCGCTGCACCGGCCAAGGCAGCTCCGGCGCCACAAGCTGCTGCCCCTGTGGCAGCGCCGCTGGTCGCGCCTGTCGCAGCAGTCAACGTCGCCCAAGGAGACCTCCACGCTGAAGTCGTCGTGCTCGGCGCAGGTCCCGGCGGATATACCGCAGCGTTCCGAGCAGCCGACCTCGGCAAGCAGGTGATATTGATCGAAAAACACGCCTCGCTCGGCGGCGTCTGTCTCAACGTCGGTTGCATCCCCTCCAAGGCGCTGCTGCACGTCGCCAAGGTCATTACCGAGGCTGAAGAGGTCGGACATCACGGCGTGACCTTCGGCAAGCCGAAGATCGAGATCGACGGCGTCCGCGCATGGAAGGAAAGCGTGATCGCAAAGTCCACCGCCGGTCTCGCCGGGCTGGCGAAACAGCGCAAGGTACAGGTAGTGCAAGGCGTGGCCAAGTTCACTTCGCCCAACAGCCTGGCAGTGCAGACTGCCGAAGGCGAGAAGATCATCACTTTCGACAACGCCATCGTCGCCGCCGGCTCCAGCGTGGCGCGCATCCCGGGCTTCCCCTATGACGATGAGCGCATCATCGACTCCACCGGCGCGCTCGCATTGAAGGACGTGCCGAAGCGCATGCTGGTCATCGGCGGCGGCATCATCGGCCTGGAAATGGCGACGGTGTATGACGCACTGGGGGCAAAGATCAGCGTAGTGGAACTGATGGACCAGATCATGCCTGGCGCAGACAAGGACATGGTCAAGCCGCTGCACACGCGCATCGCCAAGCGTTATGAAGCGATCATGCTGAAGACCAAGGTCACCAAGATCGAAGCAACCAAGGCTGGCCTGAAAGTCACTTTCGAAGGCGAACAGGCTCCCGCCGAACCGCAGGTGTACGACAAGGTGCTGATGGCCGTGGGGCGCCGTCCGAACGGGCGCGAGATCAACGCCGAGGCGGCAGGACTCATCGTCAACGAGCGCGGCTTCATCCCCGTGGACAAGCAGATGCGCACCAACGTGCCGCACATCTTCGCCATCGGCGACATCGTCGGCGACCCGATGCTGGCGCACAAGGCAGTGCACGAAGGCAAGGTCGCTGCGGAGAACATCGCCGGACACAAGGCCTTCTTTGAACCGCTGACCATTCCTTCCGTTGCCTACACCGATCCCGAAGTGGCGTGGATGGGGCTCACCGAGACGCAAGCGCAGGCAAAGGGCGTCGCATACGAAAAGGCTTCCTTCCCGTGGGCGGCTTCCGGTCGCGCCGGCTCGGTGGGGCGTCCCGAGGGCGCAACCAAGGTGCTGCTCGATCCGACATCGCGCCGCATCCTCGGCATGGGCATCGTCGGCGTGAATGCGGGCGAGTTGATCGCCGAAGGCGTGCTCGCGCTGGAAATGGGCGCAGACATGGAAGACATCGGCCTCACCATCCACCCGCATCCGACGCTGTCGGAGACGTTGTGCTTCGCCGCCGAAATGGCGGAAGGCACCATCACCGACATCATGCCGCCAAAGAAAAAATGATGCGGCACACCCTGTTGCTCGGCATGCTCGCGGTGAGCATGCCATCCAGCGCGTTCGACCTGAACGATCTCAAGTCCAGGCTAGACGAACTGAAGCAACCCGCCGCGGCCACGGCAGCACCAGCATCAAAGCCTTCCGGGCTGGCACAGTTCTCCGCACAGGAACAAGTCGACAGCCTGAAACAGGCGCTCACGCAAGGCGCCGAGACGGCCGTGCGCGACCTCGCGAAAGAGAACGGCTATCTAGGCAACCCCAAGGTGCGTATCCCCTTGCCGGAGAATCTGCAAAAGACCGAGCGTGCCATGCGCAGGCTCGGCCTCGGCAAGTATGCGGATGAGTTCAACACCTCGATGAACCGTGCTGCCGAAGCGGCCGTGCCGGAAGCAAAGGCACTGCTGATCAGCGCCGTGAAGAACATGACGGTGAACGATGCCAAGGACATCCTGCTGGGCAACGACGATGCGGCCACGCAATACTTCCGGCGCAATACCGAAGCGGCACTGGGCGAAAGATTCAAGCCCATCGTCACAAAGTCCATGCAGAAGGTCAGCCTGGCCCAGGCCTATGACCGGTTCGCAGGCAAGGGGGTGAGGTTCGGCCTGGTCAAGGAGCAGGATGCGCATCTCGACGACTACATCACGCGCAAGGCACTGGACGGACTGTTCCTGGTGATGGCCGAACAGGAGAAAGCCATCCGCGCGAACCCGCTGGAGGCCACCGGCAACCTCGCCAGGAAAGTCTTCTCCATCCTGCGCGGACAATAAGACCCGCGACTTGTGAGCGAAACCGCCAGCCTCGCCTCGCTCTTCTTCAGCAGCCTGCTAGGCGCAACACTGCTGCCGGGTGGATCTGAGCTGGTGCTGGCCGGCGTGCTGAAACTGCATCCCGAACTGTTCTGGCCCGCACTGCTGCTCGGCACACTGGGCAACACCTTGGGCGGGATGATCTCCTTCGGCATGGGCTGGCTGTTGCCGCAGACACAGCAACTCAAACACGTAGAGAAGGTACGGCACTACGGCGCGCCGGTGTTGCTGTTGGCCTGGGCACCGTTCATCGGCGATGCCCTGTGCATCGCGGCAGGATGGCTGCGCCTCAATCCATGGCAAGCCGCGACGTTCATGGCTGTCGGCAAATTCGCGCGTTACTGGGTGATCGCGGCCGTGATGTGATCAGAGGTAGTGGAAATAAGCCAGCTGGATGTCGGTATAACTGTCTGCTGCATCACCGCCATTGCCCGTCCACTGCCGCGTGACATTGAGACGGATACTGTTCTGATTGTCGAACACATCCCATGCCATGCCGCCGGTCAGGCGATACAGCCAGGAATTTCTCTGGCCACCAGCCGCATACCAGAAAGCACCCGCATTCGCTTCCGCGCGCCACCCTCCTTCCGGCTGCCACACCCAGCCCGCAACAGGACCCGCCGCCAGGCTGGATGCACCGGCCAAGCGAACGAACCCATCGGCCATGTAGTAGATCTGCCCGTGCTCGCTGACCCGATACCCCTCGCCCGCCCCCAGCTCCAGGCGCAAAGCGGTCGGCGACAAAGCATCACTCTGCTGGACCTCGCGCCGCAGCGCAGCGTTGACCTTGAGCGTGAGCGGTCGATACCAGGAAGTACGCACCGATGGCATGAATACGTCAAAAAGATCGAGACGCTCGAAACGTATACGGTTGGCATCAAGTCGCAGATACAGATCCCCCATCTTGGAACTTGATCCCGGCGCGAACCCGACCGGCGGATCGAGGCTGTCGTGGTAGCCGCCGCGCACATTGAGCTGCGTGTAATTTGCGCTGCCCACGCGCCCCTGCGCCACTCCCATCCTGAACGAATCGTGTCCTTCATCCGGGCTCTCGCTCGGCGTCGGCGCCGGCGTATAGCTGCTGGGTGCATCGATACGGCTACGCACACCTGAAAGCTGCAGCTGGAACTGGTTGAGCGGCTGCGCTTCCTGCTCGGTCTTCTGGTTACGCTGGTATTCCAGGATACCCATCGCCAGGTCGAGTACCTGTGCCTGTTCCGACGGGGCGGTGCCTATAGGCGTGGATGGCAACTGCAGGCTGCTGGCAAGGCTTACTGCCTTTTCGTGCACACCCGAGGTGACGTGAGCGTCGTTCCACACCAACGTGCTGTATTGCGATGGCCGGTAGTGCTTCTTCACCACCAGCCCTGAGTGCTGGATCAGTTTCACGCTATCCAGCGGTATCAGCCATGGTTTGGCATTCTCGATCAGGTTCAGGCTGGGGCGTCCCGCTTCAAGCGTGGCCAGCAACATCAGCGCGCAGTTGTCGTCGAAGAAGTAGTAGTCCAGATAGGTGAAGCTCTGCTCCCAGACAAAGGCGAGCATCTGATCGATCTCGTCCCCCGTGAAGTCGGTCTGGTATTCCCACAGATCGCGGTTCTCCAAATCGGCATATTCGCTCAGCTTCATGTAATACGGCACGAACACGAAGGTCCCCGGGAATCCGCCGAACAGACTGCGCGTCAGGAAGCTCAGGCCCATCTGGATGTCACCGTTCACCGAATAGCCTATGGTGGCGTCATTCAGGCGATTGAATTCCCCCGGCTTGGCGCTATCGAAACGCAGGAAAGCATGGCCGTACATCGAAGCCGGACTGTTCAGGTAGATGGATGCGAAGATCAGCGTGACCCGATCCTTCGCGATGCCGGACTTCCAGCGCTCGAATCCCTCGCAGCGCGGCAGCGCATAATCGAATCCCTGCTTCTTCATGTTACGGCTCAGGAACTGATAGCGCGCTACCCAGCGACAAACCTTCGGCTGCCGGCTCTGCTCCGACATACCTTCGTCATAAGCCGCGCGTATCGTCGCTGCCAGTTCGGCCTGCGGGTCGTGCTTGCCGTCGGCTGCAAGGAAATAGCTAGGGTCGTCCACGCGGCTCTCCGTCCTGCCCCAAGCCTTATGATACAGATTGATCTTGCGCCACTCGGCGCTGTCCGCAAGTTGTGCCTGATCGGCAAGGCGCAACATGGTGTCGATGTTTTCGCGCTGTTGCGCATCATCCGTCTGTGCTTTCGCCGTACCGATGAACAAGCAGAGCAGCAGACCAAAAAGTGAAGTAAATATAGGGGAACGCATGCTCATCACAGGTTTTGCATCAACAAAAAACCGAGGCTGTTGACCTCGGTTTTCTGCTTAACTCCTACTCGTCTTAAGAAACGTAGGCTTGCAGAGTCTTGCTCATTTCTGTCTGGATCGCAGCGGCAGAGCCTGCGCTGAAAATCGCGACCTGATTGGCCTTCAAGGCGCCGACAGCAGATGCGCGATCCGATTCCTTCACACCGAACATCTCGACCAGCGCGGCCAGGCGATCACCTTGACCTTGCGAGACTTCGACGGCCAGTTGCTGCTTGTTGAACTCGATGAAGCTGGCGATCTTGCCGTTTACCGATGCATCAGAGGGACAGTTCACAATTCCCAGTGTTTGGGAAACCGTACCGAACAGCATGCCGTTGGTGGTAGTCGCCAACAGGTTATATACCAAGCCATGGGAATCCTTGAAGACCAGGGTACCCACACCGCAACCCGCCGCATCCTGCGTGGAAGATGCTTGTGCACCGGCAGCAGCCAGCGTCAAAGACAAAGCCAACAGCGTTTTCTTCATTGCATGGTTCATATATCTACCCCTTCATGTGAGTTGATCGATTACCAACTTGACTAACGTCGGCGCAGTCATACTAGCAAAGTGCTCGCCGCAATATCAACAAAAGAAACAACCTATATATTTTGTGAAATAGCTCACTCACATCGGGAAATCATGCACAATCCCCAACCCGCACCGAAACACGCCCCCTTCCAGACACTTGCTCTGCTGTCGTGGTTTTTTTGAGACTGCCAGTCCGCCGCATCGCTTTGATGCCTAATGTCCTTACGGTTATACTGCGCCGCGGCTGGAGGGGAGTCTCCAGCCGTAAGCAAACTGTCCTTAGTCAATTACAACAAGAGGAATCATGAAGAAAATTATTGCAGCAGTTCTGTTATCTGTCTTCGCGTCTGCTTCAGCTTTTGCTGCGGATAAAAACAGTGTCGGCGTAAGCTACGGTCTGGACTACACCGGTGTCTTTGGCATTCAGGGCGAGTTCGGTATCGCTTCCAAGGCCAACGGCCAACCGCTTTCCGTTGCCGTTTACTACAAGAATTCCTCGCAGACCTTTTTCGGCACGAACGCAGACATATCTGCGCTGGGATTTACCGTCAATTACGATCTGAGCAAGGCGCTCAAGGTCACCAACGACAAATTCCAGCCCTATGCAGGCCTTGGCTTCGAGCGCGTATCGGAAACCTTCGTCACACCGGGCATTCCTGCTTTCGGCCCCTTTCCAGCGACTCCAAACACGACTTATACTGGCAGCTCTATCGGTCTGAGCTACACCGTGGGAGCCAAGTATTCGCTCACTCGTGAAGTCAGTGTTTCCGCCTCGTTTTCCAGCTTTGAGGGCCTCGCAATCGGGGCTCACTACTACTTCTAATCGAAGTCTGTTACTTTGCTCTTGATCAAAGCCGGACTCAGGTCCGGCTTTTTTATTTGAGTCACTACTTTGACACGCAGGCGATCTGCAGCATGCGCAAGCCCCAACCCACGCCAAAGCCCGTCACCTCGGTAGCAATAGAGCCCAACCCTCCGTCGCAACGGCTAGCCGAAAGGTCCACGTGCAGCCACGGCGTATCGTGCTCCACAAAGCGTCGCAGGAAACGAGTGGCGAGGATGTGGTCGGCCTCGCCGTCTAGCGTGCATTGCCTGATGTCGGCGACTTTGGAATCCAGCGCAGGTTCGTAATCCTCATCCTGCGGGAAAGCGCACAAGCGCTCGCCGGTCTGCTTACCCACGCTCACAGCGCGCTGCGCCAACTCATCGCTGGTTCCGAACACACCGCTGTAACGCGCGCCGAGCGCCATCGCCATGCTGCCGGTGAGCGTGGCGAAGTCGATCATCAGGGTGGGCTTCGCGCGTGATGCGAGTGTCAGCGTATCCGCCAGCACCATCCTGCCCTCTGCATCGGTGTGCATCACTTCGATACTCGTACCGTTGAGCGCCTTCACGATATCGTTCTGCTTGTAGGCCTTGGGGCTGATGTGGTTCTGCGCCAGCGCCAGCCAGCAGTCGATGTTCACCGGCAACTTCTGTTGCGTGGCCGCGAGCAGGATGCCGAGCGACACCGCCGAGCCGTTCATGTCCTCGTGCATGTTGTGCATGTAGCGCGAGGGCTTGAGGTTATGACCACCGGTATCGAAGCAGATGCCCTTGCCCACCAGCGCCACAGTCTGCTTGGCTTTCGGATGTTTGTAGGTGAGATGCACGATGGCCGCATCCTCGGTCTCGCTGCCCTGCGCCACGGCGACGAACGCGCCCGCGCCCATCTTGCGCAGCGCCTTCATGTTGAACTCTTCATGTTTCCAGCCGTTGTCCTGTGCCAGCTTCTTCACCCGCTGGCGGTAAGCACCCGGTGTCAGTTCGTTCGGCGGCAACACAGTCAACTCGCGGCACAGCAGGTTACCTGCCGCTTGCGCTTTCAAGCCATCGAACACCTTCTTGTCGTCGAAGCCGTATAGCTCGATCTTCTGCAGCGGCTTGCGCTCGTCTTTCTTCTTGTGCACCGGCAGCAGCGCTCCATTCACCCATGCACCATATACTGCCAGCTCCGCCATGCGCTGGCGCTGTGCCGCATCACCAGCCACCGAGATCACAATCGACTTGGGGTGTTCGTCCAGCAGCAATTGCAGCGCCTTGCGCACCTGCGTCTGCAAGGTGAAAGTATCTTTGTCGAAATCGAGCATCGCCCATGCCACCAACGTGCCGTTCGCGCCATTCGCCGACACGGGTGACTTTGCCAGCTCGTCCGCTTTCATGTCGCGGCGTTTGAGCACGCTCGCGAGAAGCTCTCCATGGGCGATGTCCTTGGACAAGGTCTTGGCCTTGAGGAAGAGGATCAGTTGGTGGGAGGCGGAAAGCGTGCTGGAAAAGGTGAGTTGGGCGAGGGTCATTTCTGTTCTCCGATGATTTTATGCAGATTATACGGGCCGCATCATCATACCTTCGCCCCCCCCTTGCAGATACATTGCATGTTGGATAGCCTGAAAACCAGTTTCTACTTAGAGAGAGTTCAACAAATGCAATATCTACGAACAAAGCTGGGAACTAGCTTTAGGAAGGAATCCTTCGGCACCAAGGCACTTCGTACTTTGCTTTTTTTCATTCCTGAAGCCAATCCAGGCTATCGGAATAAGCTACATCTGGTAAAGGAATGGCTCGTCGAATTTGATGAAGAAGGCATACCATTCAGAGAAATTGGGTTGGACCAGTTTGGCAAACCACTATTAGCCGGTCCAGACAAAATAAACTATGGCCTTTGGAATGACACGGGTATGAAGTTAAAGAAACTTTGAAGGCGAAGAAGTCAGCAAAACCGTGTTTGAAACAATGTGGAATTCCTACCTTAGCTCTGAACTAGGTGAGCTCTCTCACTAAGGCCAATCTCTCTCCCTGTGCTAGCATTACGCCCCTGAACGCGCGCCGTCCGGCGCAGCAACACAACGAGTCATCCCATGCGCCAATACCTAGATTTGATGCAGCACGTGCTGAACCACGGCACCCATAAATCCGACCGCACCGGCACCGGCACGACCAGCGTGTTCGGCCACCAGATGCGCTTCGACCTCTCGCAGGGCTTCCCTCTGGTCACCACCAAGAAGTGCCACCTGAAGTCCATCATCCATGAGCTGCTGTGGTTCCTGCAGGGCAGCACCAACATCAAGTACCTCAAGGACAACGGCGTCTCCATCTGGGACGAATGGGCCGACGAGAACGGCGAGCTGGGCCCGGTGTATGGCAAGCAGTGGCGCTCGTGGGAAGCGGTGGACGGCCGCGTGATCGACCAGATCCAGATCGCCGTCGATCAGCTCAAGCGCAACCCAGATTCGCGCCGCATCATCGTCTCCGCATGGAACGTGGGCGAATTGGACAAGATGGCGTTGGCCCCCTGCCATGCCTTCTTCCAGTTCTACGTAGCAGACGGCAAGCTGTCCTGCCAGTTATACCAGCGCAGCGCCGACATCTTCCTTGGCGTGCCCTTCAACGTCGCCAGCTACGCGCTGCTGACCATGATGATGGCGCAGGTGTGCGGCCTGAAAGCGGGTGATTTCGTGCACACCTTCGGCGACGCGCACCTGTACTCGAACCACATGGAGCAGACCCAGCTGCAGTTGTCGCGCGAACCACGCGCGCTGCCGACCATGAAGATTGATCCGACAGTAAAGGATATCTTCGGCTTCAAATTCGAGGACTTCACGCTGGAAGGCTATGACCCGCATCCGGCGATCAAGGCCCCTGTAGCAGTCTGACACCGCCATGACCAGCGCGAAGACCTCTGCCGAGCACGCCGACGATTCGCAACTGACGAAGCTGCTGCACGACCTGCGGCATTTCCGCGCAGAGACGGAAAAGACCCAGAAAGACCTGCTGCAGAGCTGGCAGCCGCACATCCGTAATCCCGAGTTCCTGTCTTCCGCCGCCAACATGGGAGCCTACATCGGCCTGCGCCGCCTGGACCTGCGCGAGATGCAGACCCAGCTTGCCGCGCTCGGCCTGTCGTCGCTGGGACGTACCGAAGGGCACGTGCTCGCCAATCTCGACGCTGTCATCCATGCGCTGGAGGCCATGACCGGCGCACCGGCGCAATTAAAAAAGATCATGGCCACCGCATCCTCCTTCAGTGAGAACGGCGACAACCTGACCCTACGCACCACTCGCCTGTTTGGTACTGCCCCCAAGCATCGCTCGGTGCGCATCATGGTGACCTTCCCCAGCGAAGCGGCGACGGACTACGCTTTCGTCAAGGAACTTGTGCAGCGCGGCATGGACTGCGCCCGCATCAATTGCGCGCACGACAGCCCCGAGGTATGGCAGCAGATGATCGAGTTCGTGCGTCGCGCTGCACAGGAGAACGGGCATAACTGCAAGGTGATGATGGACCTGGCAGGCCCCAAGCTGCGCACCGGCCCGGTGGCGCTCGACCAGAGCGTGGTGCACCTCAAGCCCGCGCGCAACCTGCGCGGAACCATCACAGCCCCCGCCACCGTGATCCTCGATGCCAGCGGCAAGCCCGGCTGCAACGCGAGCAAGGATGGACTGGGACGCAGACTCCCCGCGCGCCTCAGTGTAGCCGCTGACTGGCTGCAGCGTCTGCAGCCGGATGACGTTATCAAGTTCATCGACCTGCGCGGCAAGGAAGGTGAAATGATCGTCGCCGAGCGCCTCTCCGAACTTGAGGTCCGCGCCATGTGCGAGCGTAGCGCGTATCTGGAAGAGAACCTGCTGCTCAAACATGTCCCGCAATCCACACGCCACCATCCGGTGTTCGAGACCTTCATCAACGCCATCGCACCCGAGCCTACGACCATCCTGTTGCATGAAGGCGACCTGCTCAAGCTGACGCGCGAGCCCCTTCCCGGCGAGCCTGCCGAGATCGATGAAGCCGACAACAGTATCGTCCCCGCCCACATCTCCTGCGCGCAGCCCGCCGCACTCGACCATCTCAAGGCGGGGCAGCGCGTGCTGATCGACGACGGGCATCTCGCCGCCGTGGTGGAGACACTGGATAGTGAAGGTGCGCTGTTGCGCATCATCCGCGCCGGGGCGCAAGGAGCCAAACTCATGGCAGAGAAAGGGCTCAATTTCCCCGAGACCGAACTCGACCTGCCCGCACTATCCGAGAAGGACCTGCGCGATCTGGATTTTGTCGCAGCACACGCCGACATCGTCGGCTACTCCTTCGTTCAGTCCGCCGCCGATATGGAACTGCTGATCGAAGCGCTGGCCGCGCGCGACGCTAGCAAGCTCGGCATCGTCGCCAAGATCGAGACCAAGAAAGGGCTGCAGAACCTGCCCGAGATCATCGTGCGCGGCGCGGGCTCCCACCCTTTCGGCGTGATGATCGCGCGCGGCGATCTGGCTGTGGAAGTCGGTTACGTGCGGCTGGCCGAGACGCAGGAGGAGATCATGTGGCTGTGCGAGGCGGCGCACGTGCCGGTGATCTGGGCGACCCAGGTGCTGGAAACCCTGGTCAAGCAGAACGTGCCCTCACGCGCCGAAGTGACTGACGCCGCGATGGCTGAGCGCGCCGAATGCATCATGCTCAACAAAGGCCCCTTCGTGCTGGACGCCATCGACGTGCTCGACCACGTGGTGGCGCGCATGCAATCCCATCAACAGAAGAAGAGCTCGCGCATGCGCGCGCTGCACTGGTAGAACCAATGAACGACAAACCCAAAATCTCCATCATCGTCGCCATGGCGAAGAGCCGCACCATAGGCGTCAACAACACCCTGCCCTGGCGTTGTCCGGAGGACTTGAAGCACTTCAAGACGCTGACCATGGGACATCACATGATCATGGGACGCAAGACCTTCGATTCCATAGGCAAGGCACTGCCGGGGCGCACCACCGTGGTCGTCACCCGCGACAAAACGCTGAAGATAGACGGCTGCTTAATCGCACACTCGCTGCAGGACGCGATCAAAGCCTGCGCGAACGAGACCGAGATCTTCATCGTCGGCGGCGCAGACATCTATGCCCAGACCCTGCCGGTCGCGGACACCCTGTACCTCACCGAGATCCAGCAAGACGTGCAGGGCGACGCACACTTCCCTGAATTCGATAGCAAGGACTGGCAGGAGACGACGCGCGAGGTGCACTCACAAGAGGCGCCGCAGCCGCTCGACTACCACTTCGTCACCTACCGAAGGAAGTAGTCGCAGAACGGCATCGGGCGTCAGAGAACGTGAACGATCAAGCATGACGTGGTCATACGAAGAGTTCGAGAAGCGCCTTGGGACCTATTGGTCTGCCGCCAACGCCAGAGGAAATCAGCTGTTGAGGATCTTCTTCGCGCTCTTTGGTACGGCGTTGGTTATCCTGGTACTTATGGTGATATGCACTCTTCCGAAGTACCTCGCCGGCGCAGTCCTAATTGGTGTACTAGCAGGGTTCGGGCTGCTGGCCACGTATGTCGTCGCCACGGCGAGGGGCTTTCACAAGGCGCATTGTGTAGTTTGCGTCCACTGCGGCCATTCCTTACTTACGCTCGGTGATGACCTCGAGTATCTTGCTGAAGATGGCCTTGAGCGCCCTGAGATATTGGAGTGTCCTGGATGTCATCGGACTGTGGTGAAGAAAAGCGTCTAATCAGGCGCTCAAGCGGAGCTGCAGCAAAGGCACGGCAGGAATTCGCCACAGGTCGAAAATGCCTACTCGAGAGGGGGAAAATACGGCACAGCCTGTATATTTCTGCATACGTTCGCGCACTTATCATGCCGCCAGGTGTGAAACACCAAAGGTAAACCGTCCATGATCTGGACGTGGCCACATCGGCCAGGTTCGCGAGATTGAAAATCTAAAGTATGCCCACTCACGAAAGGAGTGCGCTATGTCAGTAGTGTCTTCGCTAAGCGCTGGCTTTGCCTTTGGCCCCGGTCATGCGCATTCATGCGATGACTATCTCTTTTCTTTTCCGCGCCGGGGAATACCTTCGTTTCCCGAATGCTGATCGTGGACAGCGCAATCGACATCGAGAACGAATCACAGTCCGTCTCACTAAAAGAGTTGGTGCGCTTTCACATCGATAAAGCGAATTTCCCTGTTCGCATCTTGCAGGTCAACTCGCGCTTGAGACTTTACCCACGCATGGTCGTTTCCCAGGTGACGATCGCTTTTTTGTTGGTTGGGGTAATGTGGAATGGCATATCGCACGACGTTTTGTTGGCGTGGCTAGCTGTGGCATGCGCGGTTCATTCTGTCGAGTTCGTTTATTGGAAGCTCTTCCATGAGCAGACAAAAGACATAGCGCAATGCCAGCGCTGGAATACCCGATTTTGCTGGCTCTCGGCGACAGTGGGTATCGTATGGGGCAGTGGCGGAATCCTGATGTTTGTACCCGGCCAGATGTTGTACCAGATGTTCTTGATCAGCGTGATGCTGGGCATATCGGCCAGCGCCGTGACCAGCAATCCCGTCC
This sequence comes from uncultured beta proteobacterium, assembly GCA_963813255.1. GTDB lineage: Bacteria > Pseudomonadota > Gammaproteobacteria > Burkholderiales > Gallionellaceae > Sideroxyarcus. The sequence goes on from CAWEYD010000001.1 coordinate 140,791, forward strand.
ATCCCCCATCGTTGTTCATCCACATGGCTGCACTTGTCCTGCCGCTAGTGATCCGTATTTTCTGGGAGTGGGATTGGCAGCATCTGCTCTGGGGCGTCATGTTCGTCGTATATCTGCTGTATGTAGTGAATGCAGCGAGGGAACTGATTGCCACCTTCGAGCAATCGCTACATCAAGGAATCGAGAACGAAAAGCTCGCCGCAGAACTCGAGCAGGCACAGTCACTCGCCCACATCGGGAGCTGGCACTATGTGCTGACCACAGGTTCGCTGACCTGGACAAAGGAACTGTATCGGCTCTGCGGCGTCGCTCCTGAAACCTTCATTCCACTCCTTGAGACGTTCCTCAGCCTGGTCCACCCCGATGACCAGGCTGCTGTACGAACGTGGGTGAAGGCATGTACTGCAGGGGAAAAACCCGGGCTGATAGAATTTCGCTGTGTGTGGCCTGACGGCACGATCCATCACATCGAGGGGCAGGGCGAACTGCTGTTGGATGCAGACGGCAAGCCCTCGCATATATTGGGTACGGGCCAGGACATCTCCGAGCGCAAAGCCGTGGAAGAGCGCATCAATAATTTGGCTTTCTACGACAGCTTGACGCAGCTTCCCAATCGCCGCCTGTTGAGTGATCGCCTGGATAAATCCATGGCTGCCAGCAAACGCAGCGGACACTACGGCGCACTGCTGTTCCTTGATCTGGATAATTTCAAGCCGCTCAATGACATTCACGGACATGCCGTTGGCGACTTGTTATTGAGGGAGGTCGCAAAGAGGCTCACCAGTTGTGTACGCGATGTCGATACCGTAGCGCGTTTCGGTGGCGATGAGTTCGTGATCGTGCTCACCGAGTTAAACGTGGACGAAACCAGGTCCAGACAGCAAGCCCTGATCGTTGCCGAGAAGATCTGCTCGACACTGTGCAAACCTTATTGGCTGAAGATTCAGCACAAGGGAGAAGCAGAAACAATGGTCGAACATCATTGCTCCTCCAGTATCGGATTAACGCTGTTCATTAACCACGTGCCAAACGCAGAAGATGTCCTCAAGCGGGGTGATATGGCGATGTATCAGGCAAAAGAGGCTGGTGGAAATCAGATTCGATTTTATGAGGAGACACCTCCCTGATCGCCTGATTTCAGGCGGAAGGTGTCCACTGTTTCGAGGGCAATTCACTAGAGCCGCGAGCCTTTTGGCTTACAATCTGACCATCCATTACCCCGCAGAAAAAATGCCGCAATCAAACCTGACCTCTGACGACCTGCGTGTCGCCAAAGCACCTGCGCTTGCATACACCGGGACTTCCAGCTCCCCCAATATAAGTCGTCCTGGACAGAGCAAGCGCGAACCAATTGCGCAGGGAAAATATGATCAGCTTTGACCTTCACCTGTGGCGGCGCTTCCGCGCGATAGCCGCACCCTACTGGTTGCACGAAGAGAAGTGGCAGGCATGGGTGCTGCTGGTGCTGTTGGTGCTGTTGCTGCTGGGGCAGACCGGCTTCGCAGTGCAGTTCAACCGGCTTTCAGGAGAGTTCATCTCGGCGCTGGCGGCGAAGGACGCCGACAGGTTCTGGACTTCCATCAGGGAGTGCCTGGTCATTCTGGTCGCCGCCGTGCCAATCTATGCGTTCTACTACTACGTGCGGGACAGGCTGGGCAACAACTGGCGGCGCTGGATGACGCGAAGTTTCCTGGGCAGCTATTTCAGCAATCGAGCCTATTACGAACTGAACTCCAGCACCGATATCGACAATCCGGACCAGCGTATCGCCGAGGACATCAACACGTTCACCCAAAGGTCACTCTATTTTCTGCTGGTGCTGATCGGATCGGTGCTGCAGCTCGTCGCTTTCTCCGGCGTACTTTGGTCGATCTCCACGGAGCTGGTCGTGTTCCTGATCATCTATGCCATCGCCGGCACGGCGTTCACCCTGCTGGTGTTCGGCAAGGTGCTGATCGGCGTCAACTTCTATCAGCTCAAACGCGAAGCCGATTTCCGTTTCAGCCTGGTGCGCATACGCGAGAACGCAGAAGCCATCGCCTTCTATCGCGGCGAGGCACAGGAAGCCAAACAAGTCGGCCAGCGTTTCAATGCGGCCTACGACAACTACAACAAGGTCATCCGGGCACAACTGAATCTGAACCTGTTCCAGTACGGCTACAGCTTCATGACCATCGTCCTGCCCAGCGCGATCATCGCCGGGCGGGTGATTTCCGGGGAGCTGGAAGTCGGGAGCGCGGTGCAGGCGGCGGGCGCTTTTGCGGCGATATTGAGCGCGCTGACCCTGATCATAGACAACTTCGAAAGCCTGAGCAGATTCGGGGCGGGGATCAACCGCCTCGACAGCTTCGCCCGGTTCCTCGCGGGCAAGGACGAAGGCGCACCCAAGACCGGAGGTATCGCCTGGAAGCGCGATACCCACCTGGCCATCGAGAACCTCACGTTGCACACCCCGAACCATGAGCGGATCCTGATCAGGGACCTCTCTCTGACGGTCAACCCAGGCGAGGGGCTGATGATCGTGGGCACCAGCGGTTGCGGGAAGAGTTCATTGCTGCGCGCCATCGCCGGCCTGTGGCATTCCGGCAGCGGGCGCATCATCCGCCCAGATAGGGATGGCATGCTGTTCCTGCCGCAACGGCCTTATATGCTGCAGGGCAGCCTGCGCAGCCAGCTGTTCTATCCGCAGCTGGATCGCGAGATCGCAGACAAGGAACTACTACGCTTGTTGGAGACCGTGAACCTTCCCGATATCGCCGACCGCTTCGGCGGACTGGACGTGGAGCTAGACTGGACCAAGGTGCTGTCGGTGGGCGAGCAACAGCGTGTGGCTTTCGCCCGCCTGCTGCTAGCCGCACCCCGCTACGTCATGCTCGACGAAGCGACCAGCGCACTGGACATCGCCAACGAAGACAGCCTCTATCGGCAGCTGGCAAGCACTGACACCACGCTGGTCAGCGTCGGCCACCGCGACTCCATCCTGAAATTCCACCCGCAGGTGCTGGAGCTCGACGGCAATGGCGGATGGAAGATGTACGCGGCGGCTGACTATCTTATGGATCGCTAGCTGCCCGTTCAGGCCGCCTCTAAGGGAATCTCTAATAATTCGTCATTCCGGCGTAGGCCGGAATCCAGCAGAAAGAATCGCCTGAGTAGCAGTCAAAATCCAATGATGTTCCGCTTTGCGGGGCTGCTTATTTCAACTGGATTTCGGCCTGGCGGGAATGACAAGTTTGGTCCTCATGGATACGTTCAATACGTCCATATCCACGTCATGCCAACACCCTTGCTCGCCAGCGAAAGTTGCGGTACCCAGCGCGGCATATCGTCCCCGAACAGGCGCCACGCGTCCAGCATGCCGGGAATGGCAAGCATCAAGGCGAGTCTGTCATTGGAAAGTTTTGTAGCCTCAGACAGACCCGCGATGTCGCCCCGCGGATGGTCTTTCAGCACGGTCAGGTAGGCCAGCGTCGTACCGATCTGCGCGCACAGCATGCCCGCGCCAAAACTGCCGGGCTTGCGCTTGGGCTCGGCGCGATCGTGCAACGCCAGTTCGTTCAGCACCCATTGCGTTTGAAACCCGGCCGAAGCGATGCGCGTCTGATCCGCCGGGGTGAATCTCGCACCGGGGTAGATGATGGACAGGCCATCGTGGCCGACCTGGTAGCCCCGGGACTTGGCAACCAGATAATGCCCCGCTTCGTGGGCAGCCAGACTACTCGCAAAACCCAGCGCGAACTCATCCCATTCCGACCCCACATCGTCGAACGACCAGCCTTCGCCGCAGGCACTTGGCGGAAGTAACGCCGACAGCAGCAAAGCCGAAACCCAAAACAGTCTGATCAAACCAACCTCGCGAATCGAAACAGTTGCGGAAATAGCGGGCGGATTCTGCACGACACCTGCCCTCGCCCACAAGGCGCGTCGACAGCGCTGGTCTCCGCTCAAGACCCGCGAGTCTAGGCTGATGTCCCAGCCAAAGGAAAAGGCAGAGCGAACTCTGCCTTTTCCATTTGAGGTCTATGTACCAGGTCTTCTACTCAGAGGTGATTCATTCCTGAATACGCAAACCTAGGAACGTAGCCTAACCACTATTTCTTCAGATTCGAAACAATGTACGTACCGACTCCACCGCGACCCGTGCCAAAGCCGGTGATTCTGGTGCCAGCGGGAATACCCGAACCTACCAGCTCATCGCCGATCTTCAGGCTTCTGGCAGAGATTGCCGTTACTGTCAAAACGTTGCCGGAAATTGTGGCACTAATGCTCGGGTGGTCAGAGTCTTCCTTTTTCTTATCGTGACCTTTGTGTTTCCCATGATCTCCGTGCTCTCCTGACTCATGGCCTTCGTCGGAGTCGCTGGCGGCCACGGGGGCCGGAGCCGGAGCCGGAGCCGGAGCCGGAGCTGCAACCGGAGCAACCACGGGAGCCGGCGCAGGTGCGACAATCGCACCCTTCACGCTCGTTGTAGTTGTAGGAGCGACAACGGCGGTCGTAGTTGTAGTTGTCGGCGCGACAACGGCAGTCGTAGTTGTGGTTGTCGGCGCGACAACCGCACCTTTCACGCTCGTTGTAGTTGTAGCCGTGGTTGTGGTCGTAACAGCCAAGGCTTGCCCCATGAACGCGGTGCTGGAAAGCGCGGTCAGGATAGAAACGGCTGCAACATGTCTAGTAGTAAACATAACTCAACTCCTTAAAAATTTTGTGGGCATGTGCAATTTTCTTGCGTGCGCAGAATGAGCGCTGAAGCGACTTGAAGCAATATGCAAAAAGACGAACGGTCGGCAAAATTTGACCAACGGTTAGCTGCGATCCACTGTCACCGCTCGACAGAGCGTTCGGAACACGCTGTTTATACGGCAATTCAATCTTTCGCCATTTAGAAACTCAGATAGGCAGCCCCAAGACCTCAATATGTCATCCTGGCTATTTATTGCTCATAGCCCAGCAGTCCCCCACCCGCCCCCTCCGGTATAATTCACTAATGTTTGCCTGTCATCCCACCCCATCCCTCGAACTGCTCGCCCCAGCCCTGGAGCTTCTTGCACCAGCAAAATCTTCTTCCATCGGCCGCGAGGCCGTTTTGCATGGTGCAGACGCTGTGTATATCGGCGGCCCCTCGTTCGGCGCACGCGACAAGGCAGGCAATTCGATGGAAGACATCGCCGCACTGGTCGAATTTGCGCATCGTTTCCACGCCAAGATATATGTCACGCTCAACACCATCCTGCACGATGCCGAGTTAGAAGCTGCGCGCAAGCTGGCGTACGAATGCTACGACGCAGGCGTGGATGCGCTGATCGTGCAGGACATGGGGCTGCTGGAATTGGACCTACCGCCCATCGACCTGCACGCCTCGACACAATGCGACATCCGCACGCCGGAGAAGGCGCGTTTCCTGGCTGATGTCGGTTTCTCGCAACTGGTGCTGGCGCGCGAACTCACCATACAGGAGATCACCAAGGTACGCGCCGCCGTTCCTGCTGACACGGTCATCGAACACTTCATCCACGGTGCGCTGTGCGTAGCCTATTCCGGCCAGTGCAACATCAGCCATGCGCACACCGGGCGCTCTGCTAACCGGGGCGATTGCTCGCAAGCCTGCCGCCTGCCCTACACGCTGCAGGATGCCAAAGGACAGATCGTCGCGTTCGAAAAGCACCTGCTTTCAGTGAAGGACAACAACCAGAGCGACAACCTGCGCGCACTGATCGACGCCGGTGTGCGCAGCTTCAAGATCGAGGGCCGCTACAAGGATGCGCCCTACGTGAAAAACATCACCGGCCACTATCGCCAGCTGCTGGACGAGATCCTCACCGAACGCCCGGAGTTGCACGCCGCCTCCAGCGGCAAAACCAAGTTGCTGTTCACACCGGACCCGGACAAGACCTTCCATCGCGGTGCCACCGATTATTTCTTGCAAGGCCGCAAGGCCGATATCGGCGCGTTCGATACGCCCACCTTCGTCGGGCTGGAACTGGGCACGGTGACTCAGGTCAGCGACAAGTGCTTCGAGATGGAAGCGAACGAAGAGCTGGCAAACAGCGACGGCCTCAACTACCTGCACAAGCGCGAGGTCATCGGCCTGCAGGCCAACGTGGTCGAGCACAGAGGCAAAGTTTGGCGCGTGTTCCCGAACGAGCCCATGCACACACTGCAAGGTTTGCGCCCCGGGCTTGCCATCAGCCGCAACCGCGACCACGCATGGGAACAGGCCCTCAACAAGAAATCCGCCGAGCGCCGCATCGGCGTGAGCGCGACGTTCGCGGAGACCGCAGAAGGTTTCTCTCTCACGCTGCAGGACGAGGACGGCATCGTTGTTACCGCCAGCTCCGCCTTCGACAAACAGCCTGCGAAGAATCCAGAGGAAGCGGAAGGCAGCGTGCGCGAACAGCTGGCGCGCTTCGGCAACACCGATTTTGAGTTGCTTCCTCCAACACCAGTCCCCTCTCCCACGAGTGGGCGAGGGGAAAAGCTCAGCATCCACTGGAGCCAGCCATGGTTCGTGCCCAACTCGCTCGCCAACAAACTGCGCCGCGATGCCGTAGATCAACTTGAAGCATCACGCCTCAAGGCCTACGCCAGACTTCCACGCAAAGCTGCCGTGGAGCCGCCGGCAATATATCCGGAGGAGACACTCTCCTTCCTCGCCAACGTCTACAACTCGGCCGCTCGCACGTTCTACTCCAAGCACGGCGTGAAGCTCATCGAAGCCGCATACGAAGCACACGAAGAGGCCGGCGAAGTACCGCTGATGATCACCCGCCACTGCATCCGCTACTCGCTGAGCCTGTGCCCGAAACAGGCCAAGGGTGTGATCGGCGTGCAAGGCCAGGTGCGCGCCGAAGCGATGACGCTCATCAACGGCAGCGAAAAACTCAGGCTGGAATTCGACTGCAGAAAGTGCGAGATGCATGTGATGGGCAAGGCGAAGAAGCACGTCCTCAAATCGCCGCCGCCGACCGCCGTGCCGGTGACTTTCCATCCACACAGATAGTCGGAAGTAATTCGAGTTCGGCATAAAATCTTGCCGTCTACTTTTCATTCACTCTCTCGTTCACACTCTGCGCCATGACTGAAGTCACCGGAATCGACCACATCTATATCTCAGTGTCTGATCTACAGCGCTCTGAGCCTTTCTACGATCACGTATTGCTCGATGCGCTTGGCTTCCGAAAGAATAAGTTTGCCTTGGGCGGCGATCCACACGTCCAATATTTCAATCGTCATTTCGGTTATGTTCTTCGTCCGTCGCGCAATCCCAATGGGCACGACTCGTGTGCGCCAGGACTTCATCATTTTTGCTTTCGCGTCGAGTCAGTCGATGATGTCGTGGCCGTTGCTACCCAGCTGCAGGCAGTCGGTGTTGAAGCGTCGGAAGCAAAGCGCTACCCCGAGTATGCTCCGGACTATTGGGCAACCTTCTTCACTGATCCCGATGGCATTCGCCTTGAAGTCACAAACTACCGCCAAGAGCGTCGCGATCGTCACGACAATTGGTCGTCAGAGGGCTAATCCGGCGTTTCAGGGTACGCGCCGCGCCCTTGAACTAGGATGTCTGCAATATGGGATCAGGACTCACATCAGGTGTTCATCAGTTAGCAACCGAGTCTGCCGATCAGCTCGCTGAGGTCAGGCAATTGCTGTCCGCTTGCGAGTTGCCGACTGCGGACATCTCACTGCTGTTGTTCGGCGCTTATTCCGCGGGCAAACTAGTCGGCGTAATCGGTCTGGAGGTTTATGGCACTGATGCCCTCCTGCGCTCGCTCGCCGTTGTCCCTGCACTGCGCAGGCAAGGCCTTGGGAAAGCAATGGTGACCTATGCAGAAACGTACGCGGCATCTATTGGCGTCGAATCGTTGTATCTGCTCACCACCACTGCGGATGCTTTCTTAGCCAATCTGGGGTATTCACCTGCCTCGCGCGAAGACGCACCGCAGTCCATTCAGGCCACTACGCAGTTCTCCGGATTGTGCCCTGCCTCTTCCGCTTTCATGATCAAGCATCTGCGTCGCTGATACCTGCTTCTTCGCATCCCGCCCGTTAGCAGGCATACTGCGCGTCGAAATTCATGCACGCCGTATCAATCATTTGAAAGGTTCTGAGCTATGGAAGCTTTTGTGTGGAATGCCCGCTTCGAGACCGGCATCGCCTCGGTGGACGAACAACATCATCGGCTGGTCGATATCATCAATCGCATCGGCGACGTGCTGATCGACAGCAGTGCGAGCGAGGACTCCATCAGCGGGGTGTTTACCGAGCTTGCCGCCTATGCGAACTTCCATTTCGCCGACGAAGAGCGTTTGATGACCGAGGTGCAGGTGGCCCCGCGCCATGTCGAACTGCACCGGCAACACCATCGCGAGTTCGTAGAGCAGCTCTCCAGCATGTGGAAGGGGCGCGCCGATCTCGGCAATCCTGCCAATGTGCTGCATGGCTTCCTCTCTTCCTGGCTGACCTACCACATCCTGGAAGAAGACCAGTCGATGGCGCGGCAGATTGCGGCGATACGGCGCGGTGTTGCCTCAGAGGAGGCGTTCGAGCAGGAGCAGCTGCCGACTGACCAGAGCAGTGCCGTGCTGCTGGCGGCGATGCACCAGCTCTATCACGTGCTTTCCTTGCAGAACAAGGCGCTGGCCGATTCCAACACTTTGCTTGAGAGGAAAGTGGAGGAGCGTACACGCGAGCTGCTGCAATCCGGCAAGATGGCGGCTGTCGGCCAGCTCGCGGCCGGGGTCGCCCACGAGATCAACAATCCCATCGGCTTCGTCAATTCCAACTTGGGCACACTGCGCCGCTATGCCACGCAACTGCTCAATGTCATCGATGCCTGGGAAGCCAGTGCCGTAGGCCATACCGAGATCCAGGACCTCATCGCGAAGCTCAAGATCGAGCACAACCTCTCCTTCCTGCGTGAAGACATGGCTGCACTCATCCATGAGTCGCAGGAGGGACTGGATCGCGTCAAGAACATCGTGCAGGCACTCATGGAGTTTTCCCATGTCGACTCCGGCAAAATGAAGAGTTCGGATCTACTGGTCGGGCTGGAGAGCACGCTCAACGTCGTCTGGAACGAAATCAAGTACAAAGCCGAGGTGGTGCGCGAACTCGCCCCGCTGCCGCCGGTGCGCTGCATCCCCGGCCAGATCAACCAGGTCTTCATGAACCTGCTGATCAATGCCGCCCAATCCATGGAGAAGCACGGCACCATCACGCTGCAAAGCGGCCACGACGATAAGGGCGTGTGGATAGCGGTCGCCGACACCGGCAGCGGCATGACGGAAGACGTGCGCAAGCACCTGTTCGAGCCCTTCTTCACCACCAAGCCCGTTGGTACTGGCACCGGACTGGGCCTGTCCGTCTCATGGGACATCGTCGTGAACAAGCATGGCGGCCGCATCGATGTGGAGAGCACCCCGGGCAAGGGCAGCCGCTTCTCGGTATGGTTGCCGCTTGAGGCGGCGCCCAGGACATCGGCTTAGTCGTCACTTCAGGCACGCTTCAGCTGCAAGCCTTTGTTGTTGCAGGAGTTGAGACACCTGCACCGACTTCGCCGCCTGCTCTTAGTATTTCGCCAGCCACAGCCGTAACCTGAGTCCTATCTCCGTGGTGTAGCCGACCTCGACAAAGCGTATCTGGCCGTCAGGTGCGATGATGAAACCGGCGGGCACGGCGTGTACACCCCACGCGCGGGAGATGCTGCCGTCCGCGTCGTTCACCACCGGAAACTTGATCCCCTGTTCCTGCATATAGCGCTCGACTTCCTGCGGTGTGCCGCTTTGCATGGCGACGGTGATGACATGCGGATCGTCATGCGCGATGGCGGCGATGCTGCCTTGTTCGGCTCGGCAAACGGGACACCAGGTCGCCCAGAAGTGCACCAGCACGGGATGTGCCGGGTGTATCGGCAGCTTATAGGGCTGGCCCGCCAGGGTGATGCCCTGCAAGGCAGGTGCTGCGCCGCTGACCATGTCGCGCTGTTGCCAGGCGCGGATGCCGGCTACGACTGCGACGAACAGCAGCAGGTTGATGGCATAGCCGCGCCATCTAGCCGCGCGTGGTTTGGTGTCGGTTTCGTGCGCCATAGTGGAAGAAGGGGTTGAGCTCCGCGCGCGGCCTCAGCTCTTTACTCGGGGTCCCCCCACGCGCTTTTCTTGACCGGGGCTTTGCTGTTGGCCTGAAAGCGCTCGATCTCGCGCCGGTCGCGCTTGGTGGGGCGGCCTTTGAACGTGGGTGGTTGCAGCGCTTTGTTCTGCTCGGCGATAACGGCACGCCGTTCGCGACTCTCGTCCGTTTCGCGGTACAGCTTCTGCGCTTCCGGTGCCGGACCACGACGGCCGGAGAGTGCGAGCACCTCCACATCGAAATGATACTGGCCGAGACGGATGACCAGCCTGTCGCCCGCCCCTATCGCCTTGGCGGGTTTGAGGCGTGCCTCGTTCATCGTCACCTTGCCGCTTTCGACAGCATCGGCGGCAAGCGCGCGCGTCTTGAAGAAGCGCGCCGCCCACAACCATTTGTCGATGCGCAGTTTGTCTGTTGGTTCGCTCATAATGCAGAGATCGGTTATTGCCCTACGCAGTCATTTCATCCAGAATGACTGCAACGTTCATCTTCCTCGAACAGGCAGTGGATGTGGACTTGCAGGCGTATACGTTTCGAGAGCGGCAATTGAAGCACCAGTTTCTGAATACGACAAGAACAACGACAACTTCAGGAATCATCGCGATGCAAACCGACAACAGCCCATCAAAGGAATCTGCGGACCAGCCGGCCGTACTGGTGGCCGAGGACGACCCGCAGATCGCCTACCTGTTGCAGTTCCTGCTGGAACGAGAAGGCTATCGCGTCCTGCTTGCCGCGGACGGGCGTGAGGCGCAAAGGCTCATGGATGAAGTCCCCCCCCCAAGCTGGCCATCCTCGACATCATGATGCCGTATGCCGATGGCTTCGAGTTGCTTGCGCGCATCCGCGCCAAGCCGGACTGGCGCAACACCCCGGTCATCATGCTGACGGCAAGATCGCAGGAAAAGGACATCGTGCGCGCGCTGGATGCAGGTGCGTCTGACTACGTGGTCAAACCATTCCTGCCGGAGGAACTGAAAGCCCGGATCCGCCGTTTGGTAGCCCAGCACTCCTGACATGCTGAGACCGACACTCCACCTGTTGTTACTTGCCTCATTCCTGGCGCCTTTGTATTCGCAGGCTGCGGATGCGCCGGCGGGGCCGGCCAACGAAGTCGAGATGGGGTTCAGCCACGATGCCTTAGACAAAGGCTACGCCAACTGGAACAGCACCTACCTGGATGGATCGCATCGCTTCGGAGAACGGCACTCGGTCTATGGAGAACTGCGCGAGACGCAGACGCTTCAACCAGCAGGATCGCGAGATATCCGGCGGCTATTACTATCCGCTCAGCGAAACCTGGACCGGACTGATCGAGGCCAGCGTCAGCCCCGATCACAAGGTGCTGCCGAGAAGCTCGGTGTTCGGGCAATTGCAGAAAGCGTTCGATGACGGATGGAACGTTCAGGCCGGGCTGCGCCGCACCCAGTACAACACCGCCTCCACCGATCTGATGGTGCTGACCGGCGAGCGTTACTGGGGCAACTATCGGGCAGCGTACAAGTTTTACCTGGGCAAGCCGCAGGGAGCAGGCGCCGCACCCAGCCACTATGGGACAACTCAGCTATTACTACGGCGAGCGTAATTACATTACGCTTGGTCTCTCCCAAGGACGCCAGGTCGAAAGTCTGGGCGCAGGTCTGGGCGTGCTGACGACCTACGTGATCAGCACCAGCCTGTCCGGTCGCCACTGGCTGACTCCGGATTGGGGTGTGAGCTATGAGGCCATAGCAGAACACCAGGGCAACCTGTATTCGCGCAAGGGTATCCGCCTTGGCCTACGTCACTCCTTCTGACCCCACTGCTGCAGCTTGGTCGTATGGATCAGCCTGGGCCTGCTGGTGCTGGTGCTGCTGTTGCTGCTGCAGATCATCCTGTTTCGCGTCCATCTGTCCGCACGCACGGCGCGCGAACAGCGCTTTCTGGAAGTCTGGCGGCCACTGATGGTTGCCGCCACCGTCGGCCGGAAGCAGTCACGATCCCGCCGCTGGACGAGAGGCGATGAAATCTGTTTCCTGAAGCTATGGAATCATCTGCACGAATCGCTGCGCGGAGAAGCGAAGACGCGGCTGAACATACTGGCAGCACGCTATGGCATAGCGCCATTACGCACAGTCGCTGCTGCAGAAAAAGGAATTGGGCCTGCAAGTTGCTCGCACTCAACACGCTCGGCCACCTGAAGGACCGCATCGGCCTGGAAAGACATCCTGCAATTGGCGCGCCGCCCCGACCCGCTGCTTTCGCTTGCAGCCGCACGCGCCCTGTTCCAGATCGACGCCAATGCCGCGCTCGACTGAATTGAGCAGCGAACTGCTCGAACGCGAAGACTGGCCTGCGCGCCAACTGGCGATACTGCTCCAGGAGATCTGGCACCGCAGGCATATTCACCCTGCTGTCAGACACCGCGATCCGGTTGGCCGGCAACGACCGCAGCCCGCCGAACAGGCCAGCTGAAGCGCCTGTTGCAGTTGCTCGAAGTCGCTCCGTACCAGCACGTGATATCGGCAATTCGCACCATTCTTTCCGGCCAGCAAGGACGATGAGATCATCGCGCACTGCCTGAAGTTCCTGCGTGAACCGGACGATCTTCCCTTTGTACGGCAATCTGCTCGACCATCCCAACTGGGTCGTGCGCCTGCAGGCTGCCCGTGCGCTCGGCCGTATCGGCACCAGGGAAGATTTGCCACAACTGACGGCGCTGCTGGGCGATCCGGTCTGGTGGGTGCGCTACCGTACGGCCAGGCACTCGTGGCGCTGACTCGCGGCGATGCCGAGTCATGTCCGAACTGCGCGCGCAGCTGAGCGATCGTTATGCCCTGGACATGCTGGATATGGTCATGGCTGAGAAGGAGAGCAGATGAGCGATTTCATCGATGACCGATGCAGGCGTTGCAGTGGTTCTTCCTGCTCTACTTCATCGCGGTCAACGGCGGTTATCTGATGCTCAATGTGCTGTCGTTCTTCAGCATGCGCCGCTACCTCGATGCCAGATTCTTGGCGAATTGCCGCGGCCTATACCAACTTCAAGCCGCCGATCAGCCTGCTGGTTCCCGCCTACAACGAGGCAGTCGACCATCGCCGCATCGGTGCGTTCGCTGCTGCAGCTGACCTATTACGAGTTCGAGATCATCGTCATCAACGACGGATCGAAAGACGGCACGCTGGCCGAGCTGCAGCGCGAGTTCGAGCTGATCCCGTTTCGCCGAAGCCTATTGGCAACAAGTTGCCCACCCAGCCGGAGCGCGGCATCTGGCGCTCGATGCGCCATCCCAACCTGCGCGTGATCGACAAGGAGAACGGCGGCAAGGCCGATGCGCTCAATGTCGGCATCAATGCCGCGCGCTACCCGCTGTTTTGCGCGGTGGATGCCGATTCGATCCTGCAGCGCAACAGTTTGCAGTTGATCGTGCAGCCCTTTATCGAGGACGCGACGCACCATCGCTGCCGGCGGCACGGTGCGCGTGGTGAACGGTTGCGAGGCGAGCAGCGGCTTCCTGACGTCCGTCGGGCTGCCGCACAAGCTGCTGCCGTTGTTCCAGATCGTCGAATACCTGCGCGCCTTCCTGTTCGGCCGCCTCGGCTGGTCGCCCGCTCAATGCCATGCTGGTGATCTCCGGCGCGTTCGGCCTGTTCCGCAAGGCCAGCGTCATCGAGGCTGGCGGCTACCGCACCGATACCGTGGGCGAGGACATGGAACTGGTGATGCGCCTGCATCGTCTGCATCGCGAGCAGCGCATCCCCTACCGCATCGTGTTCGTGCCCAATCCGGTCTGCTGGACCGAAGTGCCGGAAACCTTGCGCGTGCTGAAGAGCCAGCGTGTGCGCTGGCAGCGCGGCTTGTCGGAAAGTCTCATGATGAACTGGCCGACTGCTCTTCAGCCGGCGCGGCGGCTGGGTCGGCTGGCTGGCCTTTCCTTTTACGCTGCTGTTCGAATGGCTCGGTCCGGTGATCGAGGTCTTCGGTTATCATCTTCATGATCGTCGGTTTCTGGTTCGGGCTGGTTTCGTTGCCGGCCTTCCTGAGCTTTACTCTGGTCGCCGTCGTTCTCGGTATTTTGCTGTCGGTCAGCGCGTTGCTGCTGGAAGAGATGTCTTTCCATCTCTATCCGCGCTTCCGCCAGCTTGCGCTGTTGGTGCTGATGGCGATCGTCGAGAACTTCGGCTATCGTCAACTGGCCATGCTGTGGCGACTCAGCGGCCTGCTGCACTGGGTGATTCGGCACCAAGGCCAAATGGGGTACCATGACCCGCTCCGCCAGTTGGCAACAGCGCAAGCCATGACTTCGGACCAATATACCGCCATGCTGAGATTCAGGCACTTAACAGTCAGGACATAGATATCGCGCCCTTCCTGTTGCGCGAAGATCTGCGCATGGAGGCGAGCTACGATCTTGCGCAGCGCTCCATCACCGGTGTCTCCTGCTACTTCCTGCTCTGGCTGATCATTTACTATGCCAGCGAACTTGAGCGGGCGAATGATGCACTGCTGGAGTTCTTGGGCTTCCTGCTGGCTGCAGCCGGCGTCGGGCGACTCTATCTGGCATTGCACTTCACCGCGCTGTACGCGGCCAATCCGCAACGCTGGCGCGTGGCTGTTTGCGATCGGGACCATTTTGTCTGCCGCCCTCTGGGGCGGCGTCTGCGCGCTCGCACTGAATTACGACGGACTGGGCACGACTACCGTCATGGTGATGCTATCCACTGCCGTCATCGGCGCATGGGGCATCGTCTCGCTCGCGCCTGCCACCTGGCTGGGCGGCATTTTTATCCTGGTCCTGTTGTTCCCGGTCATGCCGTTCGCCCTGCTCAGCAGCAACGTGCCGGGAAAGGGCATCGCCCTGCTCTTCCTGACATTCTTCATCTTCATGATACTTATGTGGCGGCGGCTGCATACCGAATATTGGCGTGCGCTGGCCGGACGTGCCGAATTGGTCCGCGCCAAGGAAGCCGCAGAGGCGGCCAATCGGCAAAGAGTGAATTCATCGCCAACGTCAGCCACGAATTGCGCACACCGCTGACGGCCATCATCGGCTCGCTGGGCATGATCGAAAGTTATCCGCCGCAAGGCATGCCCGAACAGACGATGGATCTGGTGGATATGGCGTTCCAGAACGGCAAACGCCTGTCGGTCCTGATCAACGACATCCTCGACTTCGAGAAGCTCAATGCCCATCGCATGGAATTCCATTGCCAACCGGTCGCTTTGACACCTTTTCTGCAGCGCGCGATCGAACTCAACCAGTCCTACGCGGAGAGCTACCGGGTTTCCTTCGTGCTCGAACAGCCACTCCCTGAGATGACGGTCATCGCTGACGAACAACGGCTGATGCAAGTCATGACCAATCTGCTTTCCAACGCCGCCAAGCATTCACACGCTGAAGCACAAGTGTCGATCTCTGCCATGAAGCACGATGACCAGGTGCGCATCTCGGTCAGCGATCGCGGAGCCGGCGTACCGGAGGATTTCCGCGCCCATGTCTTCGAGCGATTCAGCCAGGCAGAAGGCGGTTCGCCCCGCAAAAAGAATGGCACGGGGCTGGGCCTTGCCATCAGCAAGGCCATCATCGAGAACATGGATGGCACGATAGGGTTCGACTCGGTCATCGGGCAAGGTACGACCTTCTTCTTTGACCTTCCTCCGGCAGCGGATCAGCAGACTGCCACGAAAACTACCGCAGCCTGAATTCTTCCGAGTCCCGGTTCGGAGTCGGTAAAAATGGGCATCTGGAATGCGCTGTTGAATGGCGGCTTTGCGAGCAATTTGGCAAAGTACAGTTTAGCTGCGTCCCAAGACGCGGATATCATCCTTAGTAAAAGGAGGTTTCATGACTAAGAATGTATGGCGTCAATTTGGAATCTTGCTCAAGTTGTTGCTGCTTGCTTGGGTTAGCTTCGCCAACGCGGCCCCTCCCCCTGATGTTGCAAAGGTAATTGTGGGAGGCCAGCAAATTATGGTTCCTGCGCCCAACTCATTTTCTCAGGCTACTACGCCAAGGATGATTCGAATTGGTGAGCTTGCTACCGTAAAAGAGGACCGCCTATTGGTGTTTTTTGGCACGACAACCGATGTCAAGGAAGAGGCCAAAGGGGGGACACCTCGAATGGATAGGTATGGGTATGTTCAAGCAACTCTGAGCTTGGAGCCCTATCAAATTCCTCTTGATCGATTTGCCAAATATAAAGCCGAAACCAAAGCTGAGGCTCTTGCTGGATTGTCTGCAAAAGATAGAGTTGTCGTTCAGAAATATATAGAGCTATTAGAGCGATGGGTTAAATCGGACATGAATGCAAAATTGCATGCTGATGTGCCCCATTTGGGCTCAATTTATATTTTGGACGAAACACCAACATCTTTGACTATGGTTACCAAAGCAACAACGCTTATATCGGTTGCCGGAGGAAAGCCGCATTCCGTCGAGCAGATTGGAGGAATCTCCCAAATTCTTGTGAAGTCGAAGGTTGTATGGTTGCAGTTATATGCCAGATCAAATTCGCGCGAAGACTTTGATTGGGTTGCCAAGAACATCGTTAAGTGGACTCGAGCTGTAAATGCGGCCAACCTCTAATCGATAGATCGCGGGTGAAATAGTCGTGTATGGTCAGAATATCTGAGTACTACGGAAACACTAATGTTAAATCTGACAATTCAAAATAAACGATGGATTCTAGTTCCGGCTATCGTCTTGTCGATGATTTGGATTGCTCTCGTTTTCAATGAGAGGGTAGAGGATAACAAACGAATTAGGGCAGAGGCTGCCGCGCAACTCGCATACAACAACACGTATGAGCTTTACCAAAAACAGTTGTCCGCAGAGGTTGAAAAATGGGCAATAAAAACTTGTGCATCCTTTAATCATTCTTACGCAAATGAATGTGTCCGCCTGGCGGTGCAGGAACACCATGGCTTCGGTTACCCTCACCCCACCGAATTATGTTTGCTTATAGCGCAGGCAGAGCAGGCGGTTGGGCTAAATACCTCCTCCTCTGCTTTGCTGCAAGCTGCTAGGGAGGCGATAGGTCAAACTGGATGCGATCCCGAAAAACCCAGCGCGCTCCCGATGGAGAAACCAATATCGGGTTATCTTCCTAAAGCGCTGCTACCACCATTGGGGTTTGCGGTTGTGATATGGGCGGGTCTAGCAACATATTCCCGCATTAGTAGATTAGCTCTTGCGAACTCGATTTTGAAACCAGAGTTAAAGCGGAGAATTCGTGTTATTGCGGCCATGCTGCTTATTTACGAATTCTGGTTGGGGGTTTGGGAGCTCTTTTTCGTTCATTCAAATAGTGAGGGTTGGGCATATCCTCCAAGTTGGCTACAAGACTGGTTTGCTCTGGCAGTTATAGTCCCAATTGGACTGATGATAAGTTTCCTTGTCTACCGGTGGGCCACAACAAAAAGGTCATGATGTCCGTTCTGGGCACACTGGGTAATTGGCGAGCATCTGCTTTAGGGAAATGAAAATCCAATACTGACTGTCCGTTGTGGGTTACTTTCTGCCGCCCCCCACCCTCTGCTTTCGGGCTATCCAATTTCAAATTGCATTAATGCAGGTTTTCAACAGCAAAATTCCAGATAGAAAAAGGCAGCGCACTGCGCTGCCTTTTCTCATTGCTAGCGGTGATAAGACTACTTCACGCAGTCCACGTGATACACACGTTCGCCGTTGAGCTTCTCCGCCACCAGACCGTGGATGTCGGTCTCGAAGCCGGGGAACTTGTTGTTGAACTCGCGCGCGAACTTGAGGTAATCCACGATGGTCTTGTTGAAGCGCTCGCCCGGGATCAGCAGCGGGATGCCCGGTGGATAGGGAGTGAGCAACACGGCAGTCACGCGCCCTTCCAGATCGTCGATGGCCACGCGTTCGATCTCGCCGTGCGCCATCTTGGCGAAGGCGTCGGACGGCTTCATCGCGGGCACCATGCTGGACAGGTACATCTCGGTGGTCAGACGCGCCACGTCGTTGGCCTTGTAGATGCCGTGGATCTGGTCGCACAGGTCGCGCAGGCCGATCTTCTCGTAGCGCGGGTTCTTGGCGATAAACTCGGGCAGCACGCGCCACAGCGGCTGATTCTTGTCGTAGTCGTCCTTGAACTGCTGCAGCTCGGTCACCATGGTGTTCCAGCGGCCCTTGGTGATGCCGATGGTGAACATGATGAAGAAGGAATACAGGCCGCACTTCTCGACCACCACGCCATGCTCGGCGAGATACTTGGTGACGATACTGGCCGGGATGCCGCTGTCGGCAAAGTCGCCGTCCACGTCCAGTCCGGGAGTGATGACGGTGGCCTTGATCGGGTCCAGCATGTTGAAGCCTTCTGCCAGCTTGCCGAAGCCGTGCCAGCGATCCTCGGTGCGCAGCACCCAGTCTTCGCGCTCGGCCATGCCCTCTTCCGACAGGTAGTCCGGCCCCCACACCTTGAACCACCAGTCCGCGCCGAACTCGGCATCCACCTTGCGCATGGCGCGGCGGAAATCGAGCGCTTCGGCGATAGACTCTTCCACCAGCGCGGTGCCGCCGGGCGGCTCCATCATCGCCGCTGCCACGTCGCATGAGGCGATGATGGCGTATTGCGGGCTGGTCGAGGTGTGCATCAGGTAGGCTTCGTTGAAACAGTCGCGGTCCAGCTTGCGTGTCTCGCTGTCGCGCACCAGGATCTGCGAGGCCTGACTTAGACCGGCCAGCAGCTTGTGCGTGGATTGCGTGGAGAACACCATGGATTCCTTCGCGCGAGGACGGTCCTTGCCAATGGCGTGCATGTCCTTGTAGAAATCGTGGAATGCCGCATGCGGCAGCCAGGCTTCGTCGAAGTGCAGCGTGTCGATCTTGCCGTCCAGCATGGCCTTCAACATCTCGACGTTGTATAGCACGCCGTCGTAGGTGCTCTGCGTGATGGTGAGGATGCGCGGCTTGCGCTTCTTGTCCTTGATGAACGGATTGGCGTCGATCTTCTTCTGGATGGTCTCAGGCTCGAACTCTGATTTCGGGATGGGGCCGATGATGCCGAAGTTGTTGCGCGTCGGCGTCAGGAACACCGGCACCGCGCCGGTCATCATGATCGCGTGCAGGATGGACTTGTGGCAGTTGCGGTCCACCACCACGATGTCGTCAGGCGCCACCATCGAGTGCCATACGATCTTGTTGGAGGTCGAGGTGCCGTTGGTGACGAAGAACAGGTGATCGGAGTTAAAGATGCGCGCCGCGTTGCGCTCGGAAGCTGCTACCGGGCCGGTATGGTCGAGCAGCTGACCCAGTTCGTCCACCGCGTTGCACACGTCGGCGCGCAGCATGTTCTCGCCGAAGAACTGGTGGAACATGCGTCCCACCGGCGACTTCAGGAACGCCACGCCGCCGGAGTGGCCGGGGCAGTGCCAGGAATAGGAACCGTCCTGCGCGTAGTCCACAAGCGCGCGGAAGAACGGCGGTGCCAGCGTGTCGAGGTAGGACTTGGCTTCGCGGATGATGTGACGCGCCACGAATTCCGGCGTGTCCTCGTGCATGTGGATGAAACCGTGCAGCTCGCGCAGGATGTCGTTGGGGATGTGGCGCGAAGTGCGCGTCTCGCCGTACAGATAGATCGGGATGTCGGAGTTCTTGTAACGGATCTCCTCCACGAATGCGCGCAGGGTGCGCAGCGCGACTTCCGTCTCTTCCTCGCTGCCCCCGCCAAACTCCTCGTCGTCGATGGACAGCACGAATGCCGACGCTCGGCTCTGCTGCTGCGCGAACGAGGTCAGGTCGCCGTAGCTGGTCATGCCGACGACTTCGATGCCTTCGCTTTCGAGCGCATGGGCAAGCGCCCGGATGCCGTGACCGCTGGCGTTCTCCGAACGGAAGTCTTCGTCGATGATGATGATGGGAAAATTGAACTTCATGGGAAACTCCCTACAGGGGATAACAAATTAAAGTGGCGCGGATTGTCGCAGTTTTTATCGGGCGACGGGAAAATTACAGGGAGTGCTATTCGCGCTGCGGATAGGGGTTTTCCAGCTGTGCGACCAGCTCGGCCAGCACCTTGCGGAACTGCTGTTCGTCGCAGCCCATGAGCACGGCGTCCTCCAGTGCGTCCTGGCAGACCTGGCGTATCTCGACGAGGTTCTCCTGCAGCACCTTGTTCTTCTCCACGCAGGCGATGACCTTGCCTTCGGGCGAACGCCAGATGATTTGCTTGCTGTGTGGCATCAGATCTTGGGCAGCGTGACGCCGACCTGGCCCTGATACTTGCCCCCACGATCCTTGTACGAGGTCTCGCATTCTTCGTCGCTCTCGAAGAACAGCACCTGTGCCACGCCTTCGTTGGCGTAGATCTTCGCGGGCAGCGGCGTGGTGTTGGAGAACTCCAGCGTCACATAACCTTCCCATTCCGGTTCGAACGGGGTGACGTTGACGATGATGCCGCAGCGGGCATAGGTGGACTTGCCCAGGCAAACAGTCAGCACGTTGCGCGGGATGCGGAAATATTCGACGGTACGCGCCAGCGCGAAGGAGTTAGGCGGGATGACGCAGTAGTCGGCTTCCACGTTCACGAACGAGTTCGGGTCGAAGTTCTTGGGGTCGACGATGGTGCTGTTGATGTTGGTGAACAGCTTGAATTCGCGCGAGCAGCGGATATCGTAGCCGTAGCTGGAGGTGCCATAGGACACGATCCGCTGCCCGTTCACTTCCTTCACCTGGTTAGGCTCGAACGGCTCGATCATGCCGGTCTGCTCCGCCATGCGGCGTATCCACTTGTCTGACTTGATGCTCATCATGCTTCCTTGCTGGTTTGTGCGGGCGCGATTTTACCTAATTCCTCGGCAGTGCGTGGGTTTTGCTACAATCGCGCCCTCATCGAATTTTAAGTAAAAGCGAGCGAGGTGGATGCAATGCAAGGCGCACGGCGCGCAGAAACCGGAATGCACACATAGTGCATGAGGATTTCGAGCACCGCGCAACGCCGCAGTGCACCGCCGCAGCCGCTTTTTAAGGAATCCTGCAATATGCCCCGTAAAATCCTCGTCACTTCCGCCCTGCCCTACGCCAATGGCAGCATCCACCTCGGCCACATGCTTGAGCACATCCAGACCGATATCTGGGTGCGCTTCCAGAAGATGCGCGGCAACACCTGCCACTCTGTGTGTGCCGACGACACGCATGGAGCTCCCATCATGCTGCGAGCCGAAAAGGAAGGCATCACGCCGGAGCAGCTGATCGCCCGCGTATGGCAGGAGCATTACGACGACCTTGCCGCGTTCCATGTCATATACGACAACTACGGCTCGACCAATTCCGTCGAGAACAAAGAGTATTCACAGGCAATCTATCGAAAACTCCGCGACGACGCGAAGTTGATTGAAACGCGCTCCATCGAACAGTATTACGACCCGGTCAAGAACATGTTCCTGCCGGACCGCTTCATCAAGGGCGAATGCCCGAAGTGCCACGCCAAGGACCAATACGGCGACAACTGCGAGGTGTGCGGCGCAGCCTACTCTCCCACCGAACTCATCAATCCGTTCTCCGCCGTGTCCGGCGCCAAGCCGGAACTGCGCAACTCCGACCATTACTTCTTCAAGCTCTCCGCCGACAGCTGCCAGAAGTTCCTGCGCGAATGGACGCGCAGCGGCGCATTGCAGGCGGAAGCCGCCAACAAGATGCAGGAATGGCTGGGTGCGGAAGGCGAGAACAAGCTCACCGACTGGGACATCTCGCGCGATGCACCTTATTTCGGCTTCGAGATCCCCGATGCGCCGGGCAAGTATTTCTACGTATGGCTGGATGCGCCCGTCGGTTACATGGGCAGCTTCAAGCAGCTGTGCGCCAAGAGCGGCATCGATTTCAACGACTACTGGAAACAGGGTTCGGACGCAGAGCTATATCACTTCATCGGCAAGGACATCCTGTACTTCCACGCGCTGTTCTGGCCAGCCATGCTGCAACACGCGGGCTACCGCACGCCGACCAAGCTGTTCGCGCACGGCTTCCTCACCGTGAACGGCGAGAAGATGAGCAAGTCGCGCGGCACCTTCATCACCGCGCGCAGCTATGTCGACCACATCAAGAACACCGAATACCTGCGCTACTACTACGCCGCAAAACTCAACGGCACGATGGAAGACCTCGACCTGAATCTTGAGGACTTCGTTGCCAAGGTGAATAGCGACCTGATCGGCAAGTACATCAACATCGCCAGCCGCTGTGCGGGATTCCTTACCAAGTTCTTTGACGGCAAGCTGGACTTCGCGGATTCAAAGCCGCTGCTTGACGGCGCGATTGGCAGCGGTCAAACCGTCGCCGAATCGTTCGAGGCACGCGACTATGCCCGTGCTTTGCGCGACATCATGGCCCTAGCCGACCGCATCAACGGCGAGATCGCTGCCGCAGCGCCTTGGACGCTGGCCAAGGATGAATCCAAGCGTGCCGAGCTGCGTGACATCAGTTCGCGCGCCCTGCATGGCTTCTATGTGCTTTCAGTCCTGCTGAGCCCGGTGCTGCCCGCGCTGACCTCACGCGTAGCACGCGAACTGTTCGGCATGGATCGCGACTTCAACTGGGCCGATCTCGCCGTATTGCCGACACATATCAATGCCTATCAACATTTGGCGACACGTCTCGATCCCAAACTGATCGAGGCGATGATCGCCGCCAACCAGGAAAGCCTGAAACCAATGACCGAAGCTCATTCTGAAACACGCCACGCCGAACACCAGCAACATGCCATCGCTCCGATTGCCGAGACCATCTCCATCGACGACTTCGGAAAAATAGACCTGCGCGTGGCGCGCATCGCCAACGCCGAGCATGTGGAAGGTGCGGAGAAGTTATTGAAACTCACTTTGGACATCGGCGAAGCACAGCCGCGCACGGTGTTCGCAGGCATCAAGTCGGCCTACGATCCAGAGAAGCTGAAAGGCCGCATGACGGTGATGGTCGCCAACCTGGCACCGCGCAAGATGAAGTTCGGCCTGTCGGAAGGCATGGTGCTGGCCGCCTCCGGAAGCGAGCCTGGGCTGTTCATTCTGTCTCCAGATGCCGGGGCACAACCGGGTATGCGTATCAAATAATCTGTCGCGAAAAATAAAAAGCCCGGCATACGTGCCGGGCTTTTTTTCGCCCAGGAACAATTAGGGCGTCTGGATGTTTGAAGCTTGCTTTCCCTTAGGGCCTTGAACGATTTCAAAGCTGACCTTCTGGCCTTCCTTGAGGGACTTGAAACCGGCCATGTTGATTGCGGAGAAGTGCGCAAACAAATCATCGCTGCCGTTGTCTGGAGTGATAAAACCAAAACCCTTTGCATCATTGAACCATTTAACAATACCGGTTGCCATTTCACTATCCTTTCAAAAAAAACATAAAAAATCCCGGCCAAACCGCTTGAACCCAGGACCGCCTCATCAGAGGATCAACGCAACAACGCTGCCCCGAAATCATCTTATGGATTTCCGCATCGTCGCCACAATGGGGTATGCACCTCACTTGCCCATGCGGGCACACCCTACATCTCTTGGGTCGCTACCCCTGTTGAGACGGGGCGAGTATCTGCCATCTACTGCATAAAGAATGTGCGCTGGACCACAATGAGGGAAGCCAATGGACGAGGCAGGTAGTGCGCTGTAGTATCGCAACTGCAGTTCAGCATTGACTGTCACGAAGGGCGCAAGGACAAATGGGGCCGCGCGGTTCTCGAGCGGCGTTCCAGGATCGACCGCCTGGTGCCTGCCGTTGCGGCATGTTTGCAGTTTTACCGGCCATTCAATGGGGAGAGGCTTATGTCCCGCGCAGAGAACGATACACACGAGAAATTCCTTTTTACGCTGGAATGGTTGTTGGCGGTGACCAGACGCTATTCCGGTCGCCTCGAATTCGGTCTTGCCCATATAGATTTCGAAAACCCAAGGGTCCTCGGAGATGCTTATGGGGCCAAACAGGCGTCTCACAAGCTGGACGAGGTCCTGCAACTCCTGCGCAAGGCCGTCCGCAAGACCGACCTGGTGGCGCGTGATGGCACGGATTTCTGGATACTGCTGCCGCACGCCGCGGACGAAGAGAAACTTGTCGACAGGATCAGGGAGATCGTGGAGCTGACATCGCAGAGTGGCCTGCAGATCGTGGAGCGCGACGTCTCCATCTTTTCGTTCCCCAAGGGCGTATCCGAGCTAAGCCCGGAGCTCAACGCTACGCAATTTCTTGCTCATCTCAAAAGAAATCACAGCACTCTCGCCAGCCGCGAGCTTTCCCTGCCCCCCAGGAAATAGCGGGTTACACGCCCCCGGATGCAACGGCGGCAGAACTCCGCCGCTACTTCTTCGCAGTGATGGCAGTAAGTATGCCTTGCAGGATGGCGGTAGGCGTGGGCGGGCAGCCGCTCACCACCACGTCCACGGGGATAACATTGGCGACTCTGCCGCAGCTGGCATAGTTCTCGACCGTGCCATCAGCACCCTGCGGACAAAAGATGCCGCCGTCACAGGCACAATCACCGATGGCAACTACCAGCTTGGGTTCCGGGGTGGCATCGTAAGTGCGCTTCAGTGCAACTTCCATGTGCCGCGACACGGGACCCGTGACCAGCAGCAGGTCGGCATGGCGCGGGCTGGCGACGAATTTGATGCCCAACCCCTCGATGTTGTAATAAGCGTTGTTGACCGCGTGTATCTCCAGCTCGCAGCCATTGCAGGAACCGGCATCGACCTGGCGGATCGCCAGCGCACCGCCAAATACATCCAGTATCTCCTGCTGCAAGCGTTGTTCGACCAGGCGCATGGACTCGTCGGCTTGCGGTGCCGGCTCGGTCTTGATGCCGGTCTTCACGATCTGTTTGAGTATCTGGTACATGGAAGCCCCTATAAATTCATTTTGCTGGCGAATCGCGGCGTCGCGTGTTCGCTCACTCCTCGCCTACCAACAGCGGTATGTCTCGTCGTTCGCTGCGCGGCTCCTTGCGCTTCATCCCGCAAGAGTGAATTTCTAGAGGCTTCCATCAGAGGTCTTGTCCGGAATAGCTCAGGTTGAACGACTTATTGATGAGAGGAAAATCCGGCACGATGTTGCCCATGATCGCGTGTTCCAGCACCGGCCAGTTCTGCCATGAGGGATCATGCGGATGCACACGCGCCAGATCGCCTTGCGCGCCCGTATGCAGCGCCACCATCACTTCACCGCGCCAGCCTTCCACCATGCCTACGCCGAAACCATGGGCCGGCAGCTTTTCCAGCGGGCGCAAGACCTCGTCGCCCAGCAGATTCATCAATATCGAGCGCTGCAGGCGTAGCGATTCGAACAGTTCGTCGAAGCGCACGATGACGCGCGCCGCCACATCGCCGTTGCGGTGTGTCGCCATCTGCACGTCCAGCTTGTCGTAGGGAGCACAAGGGAACTGCACACGAGCATCCCATGTCTGCGCACTGGCGCGCCCAGCCAGTCCGCACAGACCGAGCTGTGCCGCAAGTTTCGGCTCTACACGTCCGGCTGCGATGAAGCGATCCTGCACGCCGGCATGTTCCTCATAGATGCCCCGCAGGATGCGCACCCGCTTCTCCAGCATGTCGCATTCCTGTTCGATCAGATGCTTGCCCTCGGGCAAGATGTCCACCGCAACTCCGCCGGGCACGATCTTGTCCATCAGGTAGCGATGGCCGAACAGCGCGGCGTTGTTGCGCAGCACTTGCTCCTTGAGTATCCAGAACTGGGCGAAGCCGAACGACAGCGCTACATCGTTGCCCAGATATCCCAGATCCCCCAGGTGATTGGCAACACGTTCGCGCTCCAGCAACAAGGCACGCAGCCACAGCGCGCGATCCGGCGGCGTGACGCCGGCGATGTTCTCCGCCGCCATGGCGTACGCCCATGCGTAAGCCACCGTACTGTCGCCGCTCACGCGCCCGGCCAGCTTTGCGCCTTGCTGCAAGTTCAAACTCTCAAAACGCTTCTCTATGCCTTTGTGCGTGTAACCCAGACGCTCTTCCAGCCGCAGCACTTTTTCACCGACGATGGAAAACCTGAAATGTCCGGGTTCGATGATGCCCGCGTGCACCGGCCCCACCGGGATCTCGTGCACGCCCTGACCTTCCACCTGCACGAAGGGGTAATTGTCTGCCTCGTCGGTGCGGCTCTGCGTCGCATCGAAATCCTTGCGTAAGGGGAAGCTCCCGCTGTGCCACGCCGCATGGCGCAGCCATTTGCGATGGTCCTGCCCCTCCTGTGCATAGATGCCGAGCAGGTCATAGGCGGCGCGCTGCATGCGGTTGGCCGCCGGGAATATCTGGCTGATGTCGGAGTAGCTCGGCTGCTCGGCGGGCAATGCGACGTTCAGACACACCAGCCCCGTTTCGTTGACCAGCGCCACATGTAGCACATATCCGTTGCCTTGAGCGCGCTCGTCGCTACCCCACAGCGCAAGCAAGCGCCCGCCCCCTTCGCGCACCGCCAGGCATATCTCGTGCAGGTCGGCCACTCCGACTTTGCCCCGCCAGGCGGGGATCGCGCCGTTCATGCGTTCAAGCTGCAGATTTGGATGTTTGATCGGCATGTCGCTTATCCCAGTAGTGCCGCCGCCTGGCGGTACCAATCGGCCAAATAGGGCGGCATATACAAACCCAAGATCAGCACCAGCAGCAAGTGTGCGAACACCGGCACCAACGCGGGCGGATGCGGCAGCGGCTTGGCGGTGGTCTCGCCGAACACCATCGGCTGCACCTTGCCGAAGATGGAAGCGAAGGCGATGCCCAGCGCGACCAGCAGTATGGGGGTGGCCCACGCATATTCGTGCATCGCCGTGGTGATGATGAGGAACTCGCTGGCGAACACGCCGAACGGCGGCATGCCCAGGATGGCGAAGGTGCCCAGCGCCAAACCCCAGCCAACGGTCGGACTGACCTGCAGCAGGCCGCGGATGTTTTCCATCTGTTGCGTGCCGGCTTTTTGCACCGCATGCCCCACCGCGAAGAAGATCGCCGATTTGGTAAGCGAGTGCATTGTCATGTGCAGCATGGCGGCGAAGCTCGCCACCGGCCCGCCCATGCCGAAAGCAAAGGTGATCAGTCCCATGTGCTCGATGGAGGAATAGGCGAACATTCGCTTGATGTCTTTCTGCCGCGACAGGAACAGCGCGGCCACCACCACCGACAACAGGCCGAAGCCCATCATCAGGTTACCTGCGAAGTGGTTGCCCAGCGAACCGTCCACCAGCACCTTGCTGCGCATCACCGCGCACAGCGCCACATTCAGCAAGAGTCCGGACAGCACAGCCGACACGGGGGTCGGACCTTCCGCATGCGCGTCCGGCAACCAGCTGTGCAGCGGCACCAGACCGATCTTGGTGCCGTAGCCGACCAGCAGGAAGATGAACGCAAGCTTCAGCACCGTCGGCTCCAGGTCGCCCTTGACCTGGTTCAGGTGCGTCCACAGCAGCGCCGTACCGCCCTCGCCCAGCACTCGCTCTGCAGCGAAGTACAGCAGGATGGTTCCGAACAACGCCAGCGCGATGCCCACGCCGCACAGGATGAAATATTTCCACGCGGCTTCCAGGCTGGCCGGGGTGCGGTACAGCGAGACCAGCAGCACCGTGGTCAGCGTGGCTGCTTCCATGGCCACCCAGACTATGCCCATGTTGTTGGTGGTGAGCGCCACCAGCATGGTGAAGGTGAACATCTGGTACATGCTGTAGTACAGATGCAGCATGCCGGTGGAGAGCTTGCCGTGGTGCTGTTCGATGCGCATGTAGGGGCGCGAGAACAGCGAGGTGGTGAACGCGACGAACGCGGTCAGCGCGACCAGGAACACGTTGAACTGGTCGATGAAGAACTGCTCGTTGAAGGCGACCTGCGGTCCGCCATCGATGACGCGCATGGTCAGCGCCACCGAGGCGAGGAAGGTGAAGCCGCTCATCAGCGAGTTCAGTTCTGCGGCCCACTTGCGCGAGCCGAACACCCCCAGCAACCCGCCGCCCAGCAGCGGCGTGAGCAGGAGCGCCATGAGTTGCAGGTCAATCATGGACGCCCTCCGAAAAAACTTCGCAACGACTCTCAGGAGTTGTCATCTTTGAGCTTTTCCATGTGCGTGATGTCCAGACTGTCGAAGGTCTCGCGTATCTGGAAAAAGAAGATGCCGAAGATGAAGGTGGCAACCAGCACGTCCAGCGCGATGCCCAGCTCCACCACCAGCGGCATGCCTTGCGTGGCGCTGGTGGCTGCGAAGAACAAGCCGTTCTCCAGCGACAGGAAGGCGACCACCTGCGACACCGCCTTGCGCCTGGTGAGCATCATCAACAGCGACAGCAGCACACTGGCCAATGCAATGCCGATCAGGCCGCGCGTGATGCCCTGGGCCAGCTGTGTGATCGGCGCCGCCAGATTGAAGGCGAAGATCACCAGAGCTATACCGACCAGCATGGTGGTGGGAATATTGAGCAGCGTCTCCACATCCCACTTCACGTTCAGTTTGCGCATCAGGCGATGCAGCAGCCACGGCAACAGCAGCACCTTCAGCAGCAAGGTCAGCGCGGCGGAGTAATACAGATGATGCTGCGCCGTGGTGTAGGCCACCACGAAGGTGCTGAGCGCCAGCACTGCGCCCTGCCATGCGAACAGGTTGATCAGCGACAGGATGCGGCGCTGCGCCAGCATGGCGAACACGATCAGCAGCAGCAGCGCGGCCAGAAGGTTGATGAACTGCAGGGGCAACGGGATGGTCATCTCATGCCCCCAGCAGGAAATGGATCAACAGCCCCAGCACGGCCAGTAGGAAGGCCGTGCCCAGGAACTCGGGCGCGCGGAAGATGCGCATCTTGGCCATCAGCGTCTCCAGTACAGCCAGCCCCGCTCCCGCCAGCAGCAGCTTCAACAGCAGGAAGGCGAGCGCCAGCGGCAGCCCTGCCCAGTTACCTACTTCGGCGATGCCTTGAGGCAGGAACAACGCGATGCCGATAGTGATGTAGGCGAACAGTTTCAAGCTGCTGGCCCATTCGATCAGAGCCAGGTGACGCGCCGAGTACTCGAGGATCATCGCCTCGTGGATCATGGTGAGTTCGAGATGAGTGCTCGGATTGTCCACCGGGATGCGCGCGTTCTCCGCCAGCAACACGATCACGAACGCCAGCCCGGCGAAGGCCAGGCTCGGATACAACACGAACTGGTGGTGCGCCAGCGCATCGACGATGCGCGGCAACTGCGTGGAGTGACTGATCATGGACGCGGTGAATAGCACCATCAGCAGCGCCGGTTCCGCGAGGAAAGAGATAAGCATCTCGCGCCTCGCGCCCAGTGTGCCGAACGAAGTGCCGATGTCCATCGCCGCCAGCGCGATAAACATGCGGGCCAGTGCGAACACACCGACAAGAGCGATCACATCGGCTGCCTGCGAGAACGGCAGATCTACCGCGATGATGGGGATGATGGCCGCAGCCAGCCACATGCAGCCGAACAAGATATAAGGCGTGATGCGGAACAGCCAGGACGCGTTATGCGCGATCACCGCATCCTTGTGGAACAGCTTGTGCAACACACGATAGGGCTGCAGCACGCCTGCACCGGAGCGGTTCTGCAACCAGGCCTGGCACTGGTTCACCCAGCCTGTGAGCAAGGGTGCGGCCAGCACCACCAGCAGCAACTGGGTGAGTTGGAACACGATGGCGAGCGTCAGTTCGGAGTTATCCATCACACGAAGATCAGCAGGACGACCAGCGTCACGAAGGTATAGGTCAGGTACAGGTGGATGCGCCCGTGCTGCAGCAGCGCAGCCCAGCCGGACAGTTTCTCTGTGAGGCGCGCGATCGGCAGATACAGCATGAACCACAGCTTGTCATCGCTGCGTCCGCAGTACTTCGGGTGCGTGTCAAATGCCGTGGGCAGCTCGCTCTCGATCTTGAAGAAGGGTTCGAAGATGCGGCGTATCGGCTGGCCGAAGCCTTCGGCGGTGTCCTGCATGCGCGAGGTCTGTGCCGGGTAACCGCAATCCCATGCGTCGCTGCGCCGCACGCGGCCGTGATACAGGCGGCGCACCCACAGCGTGGTGAGCAACATCACACCCAGCACCGCCAACAGGAAATACAGCGGACTGTAGCTGGCGCGCTCGGTATCCACCGGAGTCAGGAACAGCCAGTCGGCAGCGGCGTTGCCCAGTTGCGTGCCTATCAGCAGGTGCGAGACGTGATCGATATGGTGCACCACATACACCGGCGCCAACCCCAACATGATGCAGAGCAATGCCAGCCAGGCCATGCCTGCGCGTTCCTGCCAGCCCGCATCGTGCGCATGCTCCAATGCTTTCTCGCGGCGCTTGCCGAGGAAGATCACGCCGTAGAACTTCACCATCACATAAGCGGCCAATGCGGCGGCCAGTGCAATCACCGCGGCCGCTACCGGCACCAGCATGTTGATGTAGTCGTTAGGCAAACCGGGCGACAGCAGAAAGGCCTGCAGCAGCAACCATTCCGAAACGAAGCCGTTGAGCGGCGGCATGCCCGCGATGGCCAGTACACCGAGCAGCATCAGCACCGATGCCCACGGCATGTGGTGGATCAGGCCGCCCAGCCGCCCCATGTTGCGCTCGCCCGTGGCATGCAGGATGGAGCCGGTGCCGATGAACAACAGGCTCTTGAAGCAGGCGTGATTCAGGCTGTGATACAGCGTCGCGGTGAGCGACAACGCCGCCAGGGTGTCCTTGCCGTAGACGTGGAAGATGATGGTCAGGCCTATGCCCACCAGCAACAGGCCGATGTTCTCGATGGAGGAATAGGCGAGCAGCCGTTTCATGTCGCCCTGCACTGCCGCGAACATCACGCCGAACACCGCCGTGATCAGCCCCAGCCCCAGCGCCAGCACGCCCCACCACCAGATCTGCGTGCCGAGCAGATCGAAGGTCACGCGCAGGATGCCGTAGATGGCGGTCTTCAGCATCACTCCGCTCATCAACGCGGAGACCGGCGAAGGTGCGGCTGGATGTGCCTCGGGCAGCCAGACATGCAGCGGCAGCACGCCCGCTTTCGCTCCGAAGCCGAACAGTGCCAGCAGGAACGCTACCGAGGCCCAGAATGGCGCGAGATGCGCATCGCGCATCGCATCGAAGGTGTAGGCAGCGATGCCGTTGCCGCCCTGCATGACGCCGAAGCTCAACAGGATGGCGATGGCGCCGACGTGGGCGATCAGCAGATAGAGAAAGCCCGCCTTGCGGATCTCGGGGACATGGTGATCGGTGGTGACCAGGAAGTACGAGGACAGCGCCATGACTTCCCACGCCACCATGAACATGTAGCCATCGTCCGCCAGCAGCACCAGGGTCATGCCCGCGAGGAACAGATGATACTGAAGGGCCAACAGCGCCAGAGTCTTGCCTTCCATCTGGCGGAAATAGCCGCTGCCGTAGATGGAAACGCCGAACGAAGCTGCACCAAGCAGGATCAGAAAGAATGCGGACAGTGCGTCGAGGCGCTGATGGAAAGGCAGGTCGGGCAGGCCTAGGGGCAAGACCAGGGAGTCAGGAGCAGAACCCAGCGAGCAGAAGGCAGTCGCCGCCACGGCCAGCGACGCCAGCGCGCCGAGCGGGAAGATGGCGCTGCAGACAAGGTGGGCCGCACGATGCAGGAGCAGCGCAGACAAGCCGAGCACGACCCAAAGCAGGATCACCCCGTTCAACACTTCCAGCGACGATAGGCTTGCTACGCTCATCCGGTGTTACTTGTACACCCCTCGACATCTCGGCAGATTCAACAAGGCCGCGATTCTACTCCTGCGTTCGGAAGCTGTTCAAGAATCGAAACGCAGAAATGGGCCCGATACCCAAGGGGCGTAACCCGCATGGGTCACGCCGCAGCGCGCTTCCTGTACCAGTCCAGAAAATCTACGGCCGACATCGGACGGGCGATGCTATAGCCCTGCCCGTAACCGCACCCCATCTCGGTAAGCGTCTGCAACAGCAGCGGGTCTTCCATCCCTTCTGCCACAGTCTTGCGCCCGAAGGTCTTGGCCAGCGCGATCACACCCTGCACGATGGCGCGATCGCCTTCGTTGGTGGCCATGTCCTGCACGAAGGACTGGTCGATCTTGAGCGTGTCGGCCCCCAGTTTGCGCAGATACACCAGCGAAGAGTAGCCGGTACCGAAATCGTCTAGCGCGAAGCTGACACCCAGCGCGCGGCACGCTTCGATGATCTGAGACGACTGCACCATATCTTCCAGCGCCGCTGTCTCCAGCACCTCGATCTGCAACCTGCCATGCGACAACTTCGGATACTGCGCGAGCTTGCGTCGCAGCATGTCCACGAAGTCCGGCGACTGCAGATGCCGCGCTGAGATGTTGATGCTGACTTCCATCGCCACCCCCCCTTTCTCCCAGGCATGGAGCTGCGCCAGCGCGTTGTCCATCACCCAGTTGCCCAGCCGTATCTCAAGTTCCGAATTCTCGATGGATTGCAGGAACTCGGCTGGATGCAGCAAGCCACGTTCAGAATGGTGCCAGCGTATCAGGGCCTCCACCCCAACCACCTTGTTGGAAGCCAGTTCCAGCTTGGGCTGGTAATACAGTTCGAACTCGCCAGCGTCCAGCCCCAACAGGATGCGCCGCCTCGATTCGTGCAGCGAACGAACGCGCTGGTCGTGGATGGCATCGTAGATGTGGTAGCGGTTCTTGCCGGTCTGCTTGGCGGCATACATCGCCTGATCGGCATGGCGCAGCAGGGTATCGCCGTCCTCGTTGTCGGCGGGATAGAAGGTCACCCCGATGCTGGCCGAGACGGCGACCGGATTCCCTCCTATCGTCATCGGCGTGGCTATGGTCTGCATCATGCGCTCCAGCGCCTGGAAGCACTCGGACTCGAACGTCAGGTCGTTGAGCAGCACCACGAACTCGTCGCCTCCCAGCCGCGCGAGGGTATCGCCCGCACGCGACACCTCTTGCAGGCGGCGCGTGATATCCACCAGCAACTCGTCGCCCGCCCCGTGCCCGAACTGATCGTTCACCTCCTTGAACCCGTCGAGGTCGATGTAGCAGATGGCCAGCAGGGTCCCGTTGCGTTGCGCATGCGCGATGGCCTGGCGCAGGCGGTCGGCTAGCAGGCGCCGGTTTGGTATTCCGGTGAGCGCATCGTAGTTGGCGACATGGCTCAGCTCGGCTTCGTGTTCCTTGAAATAGGTGATGTCCGAGAATACCGCGACATGGCGCTGCACCTTGCCCGCGTCGTCGCAGATGACCGAGATGGAAAGCAATTCGGCATACACTTCGCCGGACTTGCGCCGGTTCCATATCTCGCCGCGCCATGCCTTCTTCTCCTGCAGCGACTGCCACATCGCAGCATAGAACGCCTTGTCCTGTCGCCCCGAGTTCAGGATACCCGGGTTCTTGCCGAGCACCTCGTCACGGTTGTAGCCGGTGATGTGCGTGAACGCCGGATTGACGTCGATGATGACATTGTCCGCATCGGTGATGGCGATGGCTTCCTGGCTGTTGTCGAACACGCTGGCGGTGATGCGCAGCTCGGCCTCCGCCTGTTTCAGCTCGGTGATGTCGCGCCCGACGATGACCAGTCCCTTGCGCCCGCCTTCCGCACAGAACAGCGGCTTCTTGATGACATCGAAATTCAGTTCGCGCCCATCCGGCAGCGGGATGATCTCATCCACACGCGAGGTGCCATCCGCCTGCCACGCCGCCTCGTCGGTCTCGTCGCAGCGCAGCAATGCCGCCTTGTAGTACGGGTCGGCGATCTCGGACAGTTCACGGTCTGTCTTGCCCTGACAATCCACGTGCTCCAGACCGAACGCCTGCCTTGCCGACTGGTTGGATTCCAGCCAGCGCCCCTCGCCGTCTTTGAACTGGAT
This sequence comes from uncultured beta proteobacterium, assembly GCA_963813255.1. GTDB lineage: Bacteria > Pseudomonadota > Gammaproteobacteria > Burkholderiales > Gallionellaceae > Sideroxyarcus. The sequence goes on from CAWEYD010000001.1 coordinate 174,703, forward strand.
AGGGTCCGGGATCGCCTCGATCAGCGTGCGCAATTTTTCTTCGCTCTGCCGCAATTTCGCGGACTGTTCTTCCACCAGACGGTCGAGCTCTTCCTTGTTGCGCCGCATCTCGGTGATATCGACCAGGGTGCCTATGATGGCGGGCCGCCCCTGATATTCGATACGGCGCCCGTGGGCATCGACGGTGATAGGCGTGCCGTCTCGTCTGCGAGCGGTAAAGCTGTAACGCATGGAGTCCACTTCGCCCTCGAGCCGGCGCCGGATGTTCTCCATGACCAGCGCCCTGTCCTCGGCCATGACGAATTGGCTGGCGGGGATAACGTCCACCAGTTGTTCGGCCGAATCGAAGCCGTACATCTTGAGCAGGCCGGGATTGGCATAGCGGAAGTAGTCGTCCTGGATGATGTAGATGCCGACCAGCGACTGCTCGACCAGTGCACGGAACTTGCCGGACTCCTCGCCAACCTGCCCCTCCAGCCGTCGCCGGTAGTCTTCCAGCTGCTGCGCGGTCTGTTTGCGCAGGGTGATGTCGCGCGCCACGCCCAGCACGCCGATCAACCGACCCTGCGCATTCCACATCGGTGTCTTGATGGTCTCGAACACGCCGCGATGACCGTCGCTCGCGAAAGTCAGCCATTCCTCGTTGATACTCGACCTGCCCGCAGCTATCGCCTTGCGGTCATGTTCGCGGAAAGAGTCCGCCTGTTCTCGACTCACGAAATCGTAATCGGTCTTGCCGACGAGCTCCGCTTCGCGTACGCCGTAAAGAAGTTCGAAGCGCCGGTTGCACGCCAGATAGACGCCCTCAGCATCCTTCAGCCAGACCAGGTCGGGGATGGTGTCGATGAAGGTGCGCAGGAAGACCTCGTCGACTTCGTACTGCTGGTCCATCAATCCCAGCACCATGGTCTGGGTCAGGTCGTGCTCGCTCACCAGGCCGGCCAGCTTGCCCGCGCTGTCTACAACCACCAGATGGCGCACTTTCTTTTCCAGCATGCGCGTGGCAGCCTGGTTGATGGTGGCATCCTCGGCAATGCTCAGCACCGGCGAGGTCATCACTTGAGAGAGCGGCACAGCGACGCGTCCCGGTTCGCGCGAGTAGAAGCGCACCACATCGCGCTCGGTGACGATGCCGATGGGCTTTCCATGCTCGACCACCACCACGCAGGTCTCGCGTTGTGTCTGCATCAGGTTGAGCGCCTGCATCAGGCTGCTGTTTGCAGGCAGGCTGGGGACTGCGCGCGTGGCGACCGAGACGACTTGGCGATGCCCCGCCAGCGCAGTGAGGTTCAGGTGCAATCGAAAATCCGTTTCACTGACCACACCGGACACCGCGCCGTCATCGTCCACCAGCACCAGATGGCGTATGCCTTCGCGCATGCAGGTCTGATAGGCATCCAGGCAGTTCGTCGCGCAGGGCACGACGACGACCGGCGCGGACATGCAGTCGCGCAACGGGGTCGCGGCAGGAGAACCGGTGCGCATGGCGTGCAGGATGTTGCGTTCGGTGAGTATGCCCACCGGATGCCTGGCATCGTCCGTCACCACCACGGAAGAGCAGCGGCGTTGCGCCATGATATGCGCGGCTTCACCCAGGCTTGCATCGGCTGCAAGACAGGTGACATCGCGCGTGGCGATGTCGATCAACAGATTAGATTGCTTGTTCATTCATACACCGTTCACACTACTGGCCGTCTTTTGCGGCGGATTGCGTTATCTAACGCCTCCTGACAGTCGTGCGAACCTCTCCTCTATCACACCGTAACACTCATGGCAGATTTTTGCCAATCCCGGACGATACGACCACATCTGGTCGCACCGGCAAAACATTCGGTTATGCGTACACGACCTGCACGTTCTGCGCACCGCACAATGTGCGCAGGTTCTCCAGCAACTCATCCGGCAAAGTGACCTGCCAGGCCTCGGGCAGACACAATGCTGCGCCGCCAATGAGGTTGCGGTAGTTGATCTGCACCGGACATTTGCCGCCGCAGTAGGGCTTGAGCGCTTCCGCCAGTTGCGGCACACGCACCTTGCCGTCAAGGGAGCAGGAGATGTCCAGCCGCTTGGCAAAGGCCGCACGGGCGGAGGCGAAATCAAATAGTTCGTCTGCGGTGACGCGCATGCTGCCCGAATAGGCATCCAGCTCCGCCTTGCCGTTCACCACCAGCAACTCGTCGTCGCGTATCCAGGTGCGGTTGGCATCGAACAGCTCGCTGAACACCACCACCTCCAGCGCGGCACTGCCGTCGTCCAGCGTCACCACGGCCATCTTGCCACGCCGTGTCTGCAGGATGCGCACGCCGCTCACCATGCCCGCCAGCACCAGTGCCTTGGCGTTGTTGCGGCGTCCACCACCGTAGCCGCCGCCATTGCCGCTCGGCGGGGTGATGATGTCCGGCGTGATGTCGATCAGTTTGACCTTCACGAAGTTGGACAACTCGGCGGCGAACTCGTGATAGGGATGCCCGCTCAGATAGAAACCCAGTGCGGTCTTTTCCTGCGCCAGTTGCTCGCGCATCTTCCAGCGCGCCACGTCCGCCATCTGCAGCGGTATGTCCAGGCTTTCGTCATCGCCGAACAGGCTGTTCTGGTTGGCCGCACGCGCATGCTGCTCGGCGTTGCCCAGCGCCGTATCGAGCGATGCGAGCAGCTGGTAGCGATGATCGCTGATGCCGTCGAACGCGCCCGCACGGATGAGGGCTTCGATGGAGCGGCGGTTGACGATGCGCTTGTCCACGCGGCGGCAAAAGTCGAACAGATCCTTGAACGGACCGACTTTGCGCGCCGCCACGATGTTCTCCACGGCAGACTCACCCGCGCCTTTCACCGCACCGAGTCCGTAGGCGATGGTCTTTTCATCCACCGGCTGGAAACGGAAGCACGAGGAGTTGATGTCCGGCGCCAATATCTTCAACCCTTGCTGCACGGCATCCTGGTAGAAGAAACTGACCTTGTCGGTGTTGACCATTTCCGAGGTCATGGTCGAGGCCATGAAGGCCGCAGAGAAGTGGCACTTGAGGTAGGCGGTCTGATAGGCGACCAGCGAATAGGCTGCCGCGTGCGACTTGTTGAAGCCGTAGCCGGCGAACTTCTCCATCGTGTCGAAGATCTCGTTCGCCTTCTTCTCGTCGATGTTGTTCTTGGCCGCGCCCTCCACGAAGATGCCGCGCTGCTCAGCCATCTCCTCCGGCTTCTTCTTGCCCATCGCGCGACGCAGCATGTCCGCGCCGCCCAGGCTGTAGCCCGCCACCACCTGCGCCGACTGCATCACCTGCTCCTGGTACACCATGATGCCGTACGTAGTGCCTACCACCTTCTCCAGCAACGGGTGCGGAAGGACCACCTGCTCGCGCTTGTGCTTGCGGTTGATGTAATCGGGGATGAAGTCCATCGGACCCGGCCGGTACAGCGCATTCAGCGCGATCAGGTCGTCGATGCAGTCCGGCTGGGCCTTCACCAGCGTGTCCTTCATGCCGCGCGATTCGAACTGGAACACCGCGGTGGTGTTCGCGTTCTTGAATATCCTGTCGTAGGTAGCCTTGTCGTCGAGCGGGATGGTGTCGATGTTGAAGTCCTGCGTGCCTTCGACACCCGAGCCTTTGATGTAGCGCACCGCCCAGTCGATGATGGTCAGCGTGCGCAGCCCCAGGAAGTCGAACTTCACCAGGCCGACCGCTTCCACGTCGTCCTTGTCGTACTGGCTCACCGTGCTCTCGCTGCCCTCGGCGCAATACAGCGGGCAGAAGTCGGTGAGCTTGCCCGGCGCGATCAGCACGCCGCCCGCGTGCATGCCGACGTTGCGCGTCAGGTCTTCCAGGCGCTCGCCCAGCTCCATCAACTCATCCACACCATCTTCGCTGGCGATGATGGCATTGAACTCCGGCTCCATCTCGCGCGCCTTCTGCAGCGACACCGGCTTCACGCCGTCGAGCGGAACCAGCTTGGACAGCTTGTCGCACAGGCCGTAGGGAAAATCCAGCACGCGGCCCACGTCGCGGATCACGCCCTTGGAGGCCATGGTGCCGAAGGTGGCGATCTGCGACACGCAGGCCTCGCCGTAATGACGACGCACGTACTGGATCACCAGTTCGCGCCCGTCCTGACAGAAGTCCACGTCGAAGTCGGGCATGGACACGCGCTCCGGATTCAGGAAGCGCTCGAACAGCAATTCATAACGCAGCGGATCGAGGTCGGTGATGCCCAGCGAATACGCCACCAGCGAGCCTGCACCGGAACCGCGCCCCGGCCCCACCGGCACACCGTTGGGGAACTTCTCGTCGCGGAAGGATTTCGCCCAGCGGATGAAGTCGGCCACGATGAGGAAGTAGCCGGGGAACTTCATGTTGATGATGGTGTTGACCTCGAAGTCCAGCCGCGCCTGGTATTCCGGCATCTTCGCCGCGCGCACCGCCTCATCCGGGTACAGCTGCAGCATGCGCCGCTCCAGGCCGCGCTGCGATTCATCACGCAGGAACTCTTCCAGCGATTCGCCGTTCGGCGTGGGGAAATTGGGCAGGTAGTTCTTGCCCAGCCTGAGGGTGATGTTGCAGCGCTTGGCGATCTCCACGCTGTTCTGCAACGCCTCCGGCAGGTCGGCGAACAGCGCCGCCATCTCGGCTTGCGTCTTGAAGTATTGCTGCGCGGTGAACTGCTTCACGCGGCGCTTGTCGTTCAGCACATAGCCTTCGGCGATGCACACGCGCGCCTCGTGCGCCTTGTAGTCGTCGATGCCAAGGAACTGTACCGGATGCGTGGCGACCACCGGCAGCGCCAGTTCCGCCGCCAGCTTCACCGTATCGCGCAGATGCTGCTCCTCGCGAGGCGCGCCATAGCGCTGCACTTCCAGATAGAAACGGTCGGGGAACAGCGCGGCATATTCCTGTGCAATGACTTGCGCGCCGCCGGCACTGCCGTTCAGCAAGGTGACGCCCACCTCGCCCAGATGCGCGCCGGACAGGGCGATCAGCCCTTCCGTTCCCTCGCTCAGCCATTGCCTGCGTATCTCGGGACGACCGCGGTACTGGTTCTCCAGATAGGCGCGTGTGATCAGGTCGCACAACCGCAGGTAGCCCGCATGGGACTGGCACAGCAGCAACAGGCGGAAGGGTTGGTCGCGCGCCGCGTCGTTGCTCACGAACACATCGCAACCGACGACAGGTTTGACGCCAGAACCGCGCGCTTCCTTGTAGAACTTCACCAGCCCGAACACGTTGGACAGGTCGGTGAGCGCCAGCGCAGGCATGCTGTCCGCTTTCGCCGCACCCACCGCCTCGCCGATGCGCACGATGCCGTCGGCGATGGAATATTCGCTATGCAGACGAAGGTGGACGAAGGAGGGTTGCGACATGATAGGCGGCAAAATTTTCAGGCGCGGATTTTACCACTGCACGTGTGTGCGCCCGTCGAGAAATTGCCGCGCAGCATAAGCTGTCCGCACGCCCTCTAAAATGAAAAGGGCCGGGTTCGGTGATCCAAAATGGATACGCGAACCCGGCCCCGCGGCAAGGGTAGACTGAGCGTTATTGCGTCATGTCCGGGCAGCCCATGCTCTCGCCCGTCGCCCAGTTCCTGGTCGCCTGGATGAGAACATCGGACGTACCGATAGCTTTGCTGAGAACGATGCGGGTCGAGTTCTGATCGACCGGATAGGCATCCACCAGCATGAAGTAGTGGCCGTCTTTGTTGGGAGGGTCATACACCTCAATGTTGTTCGCGTCTGGCGAGCGCGACTGCAGGGTACATTCCATATGGTTTCCCGTCGCAGAGACTTTCGCTTTCCAGATACGCGTTGAAGTGGTCTTGGTCCTGAATTGGCCGTTCTGCTGCCAGCTGGTCGTCGTGATGGTCTGGTTGAGGCAGTTCGGTGCCTTTTGCCTGTAGGTATCCACCACCTGCTGGAACGGGCGCTTCACCACATACGCCTCGTTGGACAGGAAGAAATTGCCTTCTTTCGCCATGGCGCGGAACTCGGCCGGGTTCTTGGGCGGGGTGCCACATCCCACCAAGGACAGGATCATGGCCATCAGTATTGCGACGCTTGGAACCTTGAAACAAAAACTATTCACGAGCTTTCCCCTTTTTGTAGTTTTAGATCTTCTAAGTCAGCAAAACCATACCGCGGAGGCAGTCTATCCTCACACCAAGTCCCTGCACAAGTCAGCTGTCGCCCCATCAGTCGGCGCTTATATTGTTCATGCGCATGTTTTTCACTCGATGCTATAGTCCTTGCCGCACATGAAGGCCATGTGCGGGACGACTTCGGTCGCCTTTCATTCGCGAGTGGGAACATATACAAGAATAAAGGGGAGAAATAACAATGAAGCGCGTTGCTGCGATATGTGTAGTTACCGTGATGATGGTCGGTTGCTCCTCCATCAAGACTTACCCGAATACCTTGCCCAAGAACATGCATGTCACGACCAAGCTCGATTCCGGCTCCAGGGTCACGAGCACCGAGGCTGCGCTCGATATCTATCGCGTGGATGCCAGCTGTGCGCTGACGGAGGAAGGCAGGGTCGATCTTGAAGAGGCCAAGACAGACATCGGCCTGCCTACCAACGGCAGGCTCTATCTTGAATTCACCTTCTTCAACCACAACTACCTGGCGCGTAGCTCATCCTCCACCAACTACGGCTTGCTGCTCACACCTCGCCCTGGCGTCAGCTACCAGACCAAGGCTCAATACCTCGGTGGGATATATGATGTCGTCGTTCGGGAGTCCGGTGGTCGCGTGATCGAGCAAGTGAAGCTTAGCGACTGCAGGCCCGGGAAATAACTGGAGGTGATGCGACGGGGGCGGCACCTAACCCCTCGTCAGCCCCCCCAGACTCAACCATGCCATCACTTAGAAGAGGCAACACATGAAACTGATAGCGGTAATTTTTCTGATGCTGGGGATGAATCTGGCACACGCGGACGGCGGCAGACTGACAACCCCGAACAACGCCAAGTGGAAAGAAGAGTGCGGCAGCTGCCATGTCGCCTATCCTCCGCAGTTGTTGACGGCCAAGGACTGGCAGCGCCTGATGGGCGGCCTCGACAGGCACTTCGGCTCGAATGCGACGCTCGATGCCAGGGACAACAAGGAGATACTCGGATTCCTGAAACGCAATGCGGGTAGCGGCGAGGAATCCACCTCGGCCACTCTGCGCATCAGCGATACGCCGTGGTTCAGGCACGAACATCGCGGCGTGTCCGCCGGGGAATGGACCCATCCTCAAGTGGGGAGCCGTTCGAACTGTTCGGCCTGCCACGGCAAGATCGTGCTCGGAAGCTGATACGGGGGATTGCCACTTCCATTCGTGCAAATAAAAACCGCCCACGAGGGGCGGTTCTTTGTCTGGCGGAGAGGGAGGGATTGTTCGGCCTTCGCGTTGCAGCCGCGAAGCCCTCATCCCTCGTTTCACTCGGGACTGCCTGACGGCATCCTGCGCGAGCGATGCTCGCTGGTCGAACCCAAGCCGCTTCATCCACACTTCCTTTCAGCCAAAGAAAATGGGCAGGTAATACCTGCCCATTTTGTTTGGCGGAGAGGGAGGGATTCGAACCCTCGGTACGGGGTTACCGTACGCCTGATTTCGAGTCAGGTACATTCGACCACTCTGCCACCTCTCCGAAGGGCGCGCATTTTACCAGCAAGATTCGAATTTCGGGCAGAATGTTCGAATGCGTAGCCTGCTTCCATTGCGACTCGCTGTCGTGATCGGGCTTTTGGCCTGGTTGGCGTTCAAATTCACGACAGCAATCCCTTTGCCTGACTGGCATCAAGGGGAGTTGATCGTCATCGTGCCCAGCGACGGGATGGAAACGGATACGACATTCGAGGCTGACTTTGCCGCGCTGTTCGCCAAGCATCTCAACGTCAAACTCAACCTGCTGTCCGAGACTTCCGATGCCGCCTTGTCCGACCTGAGCGCCGGCCGCGCTCACCTGGCCCTGGGATTCCGCGCCCACTCCAACCCGGCATTGCGCTTCAGCGACAGTTACCAGTCGCTGGATGAACGCTTCGTATGCACCGGCGAATCCGCCACACCCATCGATGATCTGGACAACGGCCAACTGACGGTGGCGGCCGACTCGCCGCAAGAGGTGGCGCTGCAAGGGTTGCGCGGCGAGAACGACGACCTGGCGTGGGTATCCCGCAAAGAGACCACTCCGGAGCAGCTGTTGCAGGAAGTCGCGGAGGGCAGGCTGGAATGCACCGTCGCCAACGAGGAGCAGATCGCCTCCCTGCGTAATTTCTATCCCGAGCTGAACGAAGGCACCAGTCTGTACAGACCGTCGCCGATGGCTTGGGCCATCGGCGCCGACGGCGACCCGGCGCTGCTGGGCGAAGTGAACAAGTTCCTCGCCCAGATCAAGCAGGACGGCACCTTGCGCCACCTGCTCGATCGCCATTACGGATACAACGAGCGCCTCTCCACCGTGGATACGGCGACCTTCATCAACCACACGCGCACCCTGCTGCCGCGCTACCGCCGGTGGTTCGAGGACGCCGCCGACCTCACCGGGCTGGACTGGCGGCTCATCGCGGCGCTCGCCTACCGCGAATCGCGCTGGAACCCGAACGCCACCTCGTACACCAACGTGCGCGGCATGATGATGCTCACCGAAGATACGGCCGACCGCATGGGGGTGGAGAACCGCCTGGATGCGCAAGCCAGCATCATGGCCGGCGCGCGCTATCTGCAGCTGCTCAAGGAACAGCTGCCGCTACGCATCTCGGAAGAAGACCGCCTGTGGCTGGCGCTGGCCGCCTACAACCAAGGCATGGGACACCTGGAGGATGCCCGCGTGCTGGCCGCGCAAGCCGGGCTGAATCCCGACGTGTGGGCCGACGTGAAGCGCACGATGCCCCTGCTATCGCGGCCCGCCTACTACGACAAACTGAAATACGGACAGGCGCGCGGCGGGGAAGCCGTCGTGCATGTCGAAACGGTGCGCCTGTATCACGACATGCTGAAACGGCTCGACGCGCAGAACGAACTGCTCGATACCCCGCTAGGCGTACAACGTAAATTCATCGATCTGTTCAAGGGAAAGCTGGGTCTGACTGCACCGCGCTAGTGTGGCGATCGCAGGGGACACTGCGCAGCGTGCTGCGGGACATCAGCGGGGGTCTTTGTCTGATTTTCCACAATCCGCGTGGATGAACATGTGAATTGGCTGTGAGTAAGTTGGCAATTCCGCGTCACGACAATCAGATAGCGAGCGTGCTCAATTCTCGTTCGTCAGAGCGGGACGCGGTTGTCCAAATTGCAGCAGGAGTTCAGGGTGTGGCGGTTCAAAATTAGTGATGCGATGCAGACCCTTTCCTGAATTTTCATACTCAGATCAATTACGCAGGCATGCTGCTATAACAGCTCCTACACCGAAACCATAGGGAATGTGGGAAAGCATACTTGCAAGCAAAGCATTTGAGCCCTGTGGCCCCTGTGTGCCAAAAAAGCCCCAGCCAAATGAAGGTAGCAGAATGAACCAAGGCAGCAGCGAGGTGAGCAGCCCGAATATCAGGCCTGCGATCAAATGATTGTCAGGGAGAGGCAAGCCCGTAGCTTGGAAAAATAATGGATAGATAAGAGCAACTCCACCACCGCCGATCAGGAAATGAAATGCCCAGCCTATTTTTACTTCATGCATTAGGGACGGAGAATTGAGAATGTTGACATGAGTAAATTGCCCATGCAGTAGACCCAAGAACCAACGGCCAACTAAAGCGATATTGACGCCACTGGTGATGCCAACCTTGGCCGCATAAGTCTCGGTAACATCCATAAGCACAGCACCGATGACACCGCCAAGAAAAGCCCAGACTAATATTTCCATCAGTTACCTCGCAAAACCGACCGTAAAGTTGAGAGCGATTTAGTACAGGTTCAACCACGCAAATGTGAGAGCAGTTCATACCCCTCAGGCCAAGCTTCGAGGCCGCTGCTTGCATTGATGTGGCCGCAAGCTCCAATGTTGATCAGGCGGCTGCCCCATGCCTGAGCAAGGCGCGAGGTATGCTCAACTGTTCCATAGGGATCATCCGTGCTAGTAACCACAATGCTTGGGAAGGCAAAAGGCTTCATGGGCGTTATGGAAAAGCCAACTGCTTCTTTCGGAAAATTAGGACCTGTGGAATCTGGTACAGCAACCAGCAAGGCTGCTTTGATTGGCGCGTGCTCCTGCGCAGCCCAGTGCGCAACAACCAGGCAAGCAAGGCTGTGTGCAACCACGACCACGCTGGGCCCGGCACGTTTTGCGGCAACCTCAAGGGCGGCTTCCCATTCTCGGCAGACCGGATTATCCCAATCGCGCTGCTGCACGCGCTCAAACTCAGAGCTTGATTGCTCCCAACGCGACTGCCAGTGTTGCGGCCCTGAGTTTCCGATACCGGGCAATATAAGGACGGGTGCTGACATTGCGAACTCCTGAGGATAGTGAAGAGTTAGTGACCAGAGTGGAATTAAGGGGCAGCGCGTTTTTGAGATATGGAGGGTGATGTGAGGCGTTCATGCCGCACCCTAACTTGCGCCTGCAGCAGGGTCAATATGCCAATTAACGGTCTATGTATCTCGCTACGAAGTATGGTCGCGCAACGTCCTCAGTTGATTTTCCACAATCCACGTGGATGAACGTGTGGATTGACTGTGGGTAAGTTGGTAATTCCGCGGCGCGACAATCAGATAGAACGTGTGCTCAATTCTCGTCCGTCAGCACAGGAAGCGATCGTCCGAAGTGCAGCAGGCAGCTAGGGACATGGCGGAGATTTCAATTGGGCTCGTCCCCAGCCAGTAGTTTGCTCACAAACGACCGGCATCAACCGCCCGCTGCAGCATGGATCTGGATATCCGCTTGTGGAATGGCTTGACCACCAACATGTATAGCTTCCCCAGCAGGTTGTGGATTTCAACCACGGTGGAAACAGTAACCGTTTGCGCACCTTGCCACGATGACTTGTAGATCGAAATCCGGAAATTCAGGTGTCTATCGTCGTCCCCCACGATCAGCTCGCCGGGCTCGACCAACTGGACTGTAAAGAAGCCAATGCGTTTACCGACCTGATATTTTGTTCCGTCAACATCCGCGGCTCCACCCGGATTCCATTTGTATCGTGCTTAAGTCCGAGCACAGCCGCGAACTTCCCCCGAACACTCATCAAATGCCTGACCCACGCGGGTTCGTCGCCAAATACCGCCTCGTAAATATCTTGTACGCTCATCTGCGTATCAGTCAGCGTTGCCTGATAGGCATCGCCAAAATCCACCACACGTAGCGACTCCCTGATCTTGCTGGTTTCAGGAATCTCGACTTCCATGACTTTCGGCATATTTCCCTCGCTCCAATCTCACATTTGGCGAAACAAATGCGCATAGCTGCGGCTCACGGCGACCTTCTCAGGCCTGTCGCGCAAATTCAGCGACACCTTGCCCAGCATGTCGTGATGCGCGGAGACGATCTGCCGCACGTTGACGAGCGTACTGCGATGCACTTGCCAGAACTGTGCGCTATCCAACTGCCCGGCCAGTTCCTTGAGAGGGGTGCGCAGCAGCAGCTCGGCATCGCGCGTGAGCACCGTGGTGTATTTGTCGGCGGACTGGAAGTAGCACACCTCCTCCACCGCCAGCATGCGCACCGTCTGCCCCACCTGCGCGCGCAGCCAGCGCAACGGTTCCGGCTTGGCCGGTGCCGCCAGCAGTTGCTGCAGCCGCACGAGCAAGGCATCAGGTGCGGCCTCGCTGCGCTGTTTCAATCGCTCCACACAGCGCGCCAGGCGTTCGTCGGATACCGGCTTCAACAGATAATCCACCGCCGCCTGCTCGAACGCCTGCACGGCATGGTCATCGAACGCGGTGACGAACACCACCCGGCAATCGCCATGCGCTGCGCGCGCCGCATCCAGCCCGCTCTGTCCCGGCATGCGGATGTCGAGGAAGGCGATGTCGGGCTTGATCTCGGCCAGCGCTGCCGCAGCAGCCACGCCGTCGTGCACCACGGACGCGATCTGCAGCTCCGGCCACAGCTGCGCCAGGCGGCGGTGCAGGTCGTCCGCCAGATGCAGTTCGTCGTCGGCGATGATGGCTTTCATCGCGGCAGTTCCAGCACGGCGGTCGCACCGCCACCTGGGTTGTTCCGCAGCAACAGGCCGCCCTTGTCGCCAAACAGCGTCGCCAGGCGCGCACGCACGTTCGCCAGCCCCGCGCCGCTGCCTTCGTCGCCGAGCAGCCCCACTCCCGTGTCGCTCACTTCGATGCGCAGGGTCGAGCCGGCGAGTGTCGCGTTGAGGCCGATCTCGCCGCCGCCGAGTTTCGGCTCGATGCCGTGGCGCACCGCGTTCTCCACCAGCGGTTGCAGCAGCATCGGCGGGAAGACCAGGCGCCTTGCATCGTCAGCCACCGCGACCTTCCAGCGCAGGCGCTCGCCGAAACGTATCTTCAGTATCTGCAGGTAGTTCTCCAGCATCTCCAACTCGTCGCCCAGCGTAGCCTGCTCGCTGCGCGCGCGCACCAGCGCGATGCGCAGCCAGTCGTTGAGGCGTTCCAGCAAGGTCTTCGCCAACACGGGATCGCGGTCGATGAGGCTGCTCACGTTGGCCAGCGTGTTGAACAGGAAATGCGGCTCGATCTGCGCCTGCAGCATCTTCAGTTGTGCCTCCATCTGGCGCTTCTCGCTCTCGGCGTGCAGCAGCTGACGCTGCTTGACCTCGGCATCCAGCTGCTCGATGCGCTGGCTGAGGAAATAGGTGATGGTGCCGATGCCGCCGAAGAACAGGCCGATCACCACCGAAACCCACGCTTGGGGATCGCTCCAGTCGCCCACTCCGGTGATCCACGAAGCTAGCGTGACGCCGAACATGATGCTGCCGGGGAACGTCAAGACGAGTATCAGCCAGCGTTTTCGCACATCGCCGACGCGACAAATCACTGTGGCATTGATGCCATAAATGGAGAAACCGATACATTGCGAGAACACGAAGGAGATCCAGAAACTCTCGTCGAAATTGATCAGGGTGAGCAAGCCGGCGATGGCCGTGTTGAACAGAAAGTTGATGAACGCGGCGGTGAGAATGTTTTTACGCATGGGTCGATTATCTCCGCGTGTTCAGGGCAGGGCAAACTTCAAGCCCAGGGCAGCGCTGCGCGCGAACAACGCCGACAGCTCCCGCCGCGCGCCGCCGCCATTCCACAGCAGTGTCGCGAACACGCTGAAGTGCGAATTCACGGTCTTCTCGGCGTAAGCGCCGAGCTCGTTGCTGCCGTCAGTCACGTTGCGCGTAAACATCACGCGCCAGTAGCCGTCGCTATCCATCAGGTTGCTTTGCCATACCAGATGCAGGTAGTCGCGGCCGAGCAGACGCGGCGCGTAGATCAAAGCCTGTGCCGCCAGTAGCGGTGATGCTGCCGCACGGGCGAAATAGGCATCTGCCTCGGCGGCGGTGTAGCCTTGGGCCTCCCGCAGGTACTCGGTGGCAAGTGATCTGCCGTCCTCAAAGGTGTAACTCGCGCCCGCCAGCACAGTGGTGCGTCGCGGCGAGACCGTCTGCACGACGAATGGTTGCGCAGCATCGGCTGGCGACAGCAACGCCGATGAGCGTGCCGATGAACCCAGTTCGCCGTACAGCAGCAGTGTGTCGCTCATCGTGCGCTGCGCGTGCGCGCCATAGAACGCGGGCAGTTCCGGCGCCTTGACCGCAACCAGGCCATACGCCCATTCGTCGCCACGCTGGTCCAGCTTCGCCAGCCAGCTATCGCGCCACTTGTCTGGCTGGGCCGCGCCGTAACCGGAACGCACGATGCGCGCCAGGGTGGCGCTGCGCTGCATGTCCGGTGTCCACACCACTTTCAACGCGTCCACGCCCGAGAGTTCGCGCAACGGATCGCCGCGCCCGTTATCGAAATAGAACGGGCTGGACGGCGAGCGGAACTGCGCCGCCCCCCAGTTCATCACCTCGCGCCCCGCAGCCACGTTCCATCCTTCGGCAGCGTGCACCCGCAGTTGCCACTGGCTGAGATATCCCTCGTGGCGCGATTGCGTACCGAAGGTATTGCCAAGCTCGCGCACGGAAGCGATGGGCCGTGCGGTGAGACGCACCGTTTCGTTCTCCGCTTTGAAATTGAAACGTGCTTCGGCCACATCGGTGCGTTGTGCCAGATGCGCGATCTGATTGCCCGGATTGAGCACGCTGTCGCCGCGCAGACTTGTGCTGTTGGCGTAACCGTAGAGCGTGCCGTCCCACGAGCTGCGCCAAGTGTCCTCGTCGGCATGGGCACTCATGCCGCATGCGAACAGCAGACAGACGACAACGGCTCTCGTGTCGTTCATATTCTCAGAAACTTGCCGACAACCCCGCACTTAGCGAGATTCCGGTGCGCATCTTCTTGTCGAACAGTACATCGTTGCGCATAGTCACGAACGGCTTGAACGCAGCCGACGTTTCCGGCTCCCAGCCCAGGTTGGCGACCAGCCCCGGCAGATTGAGCGTATTGCCGCGCCCGAGGTAGCCGATAGTACCGATGGACATGTTGAACCAGCCAAATTTCGTTTGCTCGAGCACGATGCCAGCTGCGAGGTAGTTGCCTTGGGGCGTATTCACCCGCGTCAGCTCCAGCCCGTACTTTTTCTCGGCTGACGCGTCCAGGAGCACACGTATACCCGCGTGTTGGTACTGCTTGCCGTCCATACTGCCGATGCCCGCATGCGGACGCACCATTACGTCTTCGTCCGCATATGCACGTGACTGAACCAGCGCCAAAATGCACAATCCGACTGCAACAACACCTCTCTTCATTTTCTTCATGCCTTTCTCACGCTGATTTTGAATTGCAGCACACCGAGATCACACACACTCACTGCAACTGCCCCAGATCAAACTCAGATGCCGCAATCCTCTTCACCTTCACCGTACCGAATTCCATCGTGGTCTCGGCATCTACTAGCGCGTCGCGGATGGTCATTTTGCTCACAAAGGGAACGCGCTTGCCGTTGTACTCGATGGTGTTGTCGTATTCGAAGCGCGCAGTCTTGAGCAGCTTGCCGCTCACTG
This sequence comes from uncultured beta proteobacterium, assembly GCA_963813255.1. Taxonomy (GTDB): domain Bacteria; phylum Pseudomonadota; class Gammaproteobacteria; order Burkholderiales; family Gallionellaceae; genus Sideroxyarcus. The sequence goes on from CAWEYD010000001.1 coordinate 189,734, forward strand.
AATAGAACTCGGCCTTCATGCCGACCACGTGCTTGACCGACACCCAGTAGCGGACCTTGTCGTAGGTGGCGCGCTTATGCTTCGCGGTAAGGTCGAGCACGTAGCAGTTCTCGCCATCCAGGGTCTCCATCCCGGCCATCTGCGCGTCGTAGTCCTTGGCGTAATTGGTGGCGGCGATGTCGCCGTTGGATGCTTGCCCGCTCATGCGTTGGCGCGGCGAGATGGGGATGGGTTTGGACAGCCCCGGCTTGGTGAGCCACATGTTGCGCTCCACCTGCAACAACCGGGAACCTTTGAAGCGCACCGGCTCCAGCGTCTCGGCCACGCTGGATTCATCCACCGCTTTCACCAGGATGCGCTGCGGCTCGTCCACCTTGTCGCCGTCGCGCGACTGCAGCCTGATCTCCCACACGATGCCGGGCAGGCCGCCGCCGCGCGCGTGGTCGGAGCTAATCAAAATGTTGTTGGCATCGGGTGTGGCTGATGCGATACCGCCCCACGCCATCAGGGCAAACAGGCTCAAGAAAAATATTTTTGATTTCATGTTTGTTCCAATCCGAGTTCAGTTGAAAACTGTCCGTTTGTTTTGGCGTTGATTCGACTTGATCCCCAGCACCAGCAAGGCAAACATGCCGCCATACAAAACAAGTTGCGGTGCAGTTTGATCGAGCAGCGAAGGATATTTGACAATCACCAGCGACAAGCCGATGACAAAATTCACTGCATAGATCGCCAGAATCAGCAGCGGCACCGCATTCGACAATTCGCGGCGAATGCCCAGCATCACCAATGCGACCCCGCCCACCAGCAGTGTCGCGCCCACCTGAAGGAAAGCACCTTCCAGACTTGCGCCACCTGTCGCGCTCAACCGCGCAACCTCTCCGTAGATGTTCATCCAACCCCACACGGTATGCGCTGCCGCAAGCAACACCGAAACCACGCCGCTTGCTGCCAGATATTTGTTCATACCTGCTCCTGTTATGTAGGTCGGGTTAGCGCAGCGTAACCCGACGAGTACCGTTATTTGCAATGTTTGCGTCGGGTTACGCGATGAAGCCGCTAACCCGACCTACCTCAAACATGCCCCAGCGCATCGATGATGTCCTTCTTCGCTGCGCGTCTTGCGGGCATGTACGCCGCCAGCGTTCCCACCACCCCCATCAATATGAACGTGAAGACAGTGCGGCCTGCGTCTATGTCCACCAGCAACAGCACGGCACCCGAACTGTTCGGCGGCACATATGAGATGTGCGCCGCGTTGACTCCCCAGCGCACGCCCAGCGCAACGAGCAAGCCTGTCGCGCAGCCGATCAGCGTGAGCAGCATCGACTCCATGGTGAACAGGCGCACCACGCCTCTGCGTTTCAGGCCGATGGCCCGTAGCGTGCCGATCTCGCGCGTGCGCTCGATCACGGTCATGCCCATCGAGTTCGCCACGCTCATCACCACCACGGTGAGCACGATGCTGAAGATGAAGCCGAAGATCATGTCGAACATGCCGTGCACCTGGGTATAGAAGTCCGACAGGTCCTGCCAGGTCATGATCTCGACATCGAAGCCGGCAGCCGTAAGCTTCGCCAGCAGGCGGTCGCGCGTCGCTTCAGTCTGATTTACGTTATCCAGCAAGATGGTCAGCCGCTGCGCGCGCCCTTCCGCGTCGAGCAGGCTGCGCGCGAGCGCCAGCGAGACGAAAGCGAATTTGTCGTTGCTGTTCGCGTTGCCGGTGTTGAACGATCTACCCAGCGTGACGTCCGCGGCGTTGGCTTGGCCGGTCAGCGTGTTCACCAGCACCTGCGCCTGCTCGCCCTCCTTGAGATGCAGCATCTCGGCCAGCCCTTCGCCCAGGCAGACCACCTCAGGGCGATCCTCGTCCAGACGCATGCTCATGTTGTCGAACATGCCGCTCTTGCGCTCTTCTTCGGACAGGCCTCCCGAGCGCAGCTTCACCACCGCCTCCGGCTCTATGCCTTCCGCGATGAAGATGGTGCTGACGCGACCATTGCTCACCAGGCCGCTCATCGCCAAGCGCGGCGCGACCAGCTTCACATGCGCATCCTCCCCCACCAGCTTGCTGATGGCGGCGACTTCCTGCGCCGACAGCAGGTAACGCTCCGGATCGAGTCTTGCCCTCCGTGCGCATGCCTTTCTTGTACAGCGTCAGGTGTCCCAACATCTCGCCGTGGATGGACTGGCGCGCAAGCCCGTCATACACGTTGTGCGTGTAGCCCGCGAACAGCGAGATGGCGGCGAAGCCGAAGGCGATCGCGAGCAGCGTCACCAGCGAGCGGCGGCGGTTGCGCATGAGTCCGCGCAGTGCGAGCTTGAACAGATTATTCATGCGGCCACCTCGGTGATCGTCATTCCGGCGCAGGCCGGAATCCAGTCAGCAAGAATATTCCCTTGCGCAGCAAGGACAAAACCCAAAGGCATGTTGAATAACTTCGCTGGATTCCGGCCTGCGCCGGAATGACGGCTTATTGTTTTCATACTGTCACCTCGTCACTCACGATGTTGCCGTCGCGCAGCAATATCTTCCTGTCCACATGATCGAGCAGGCGCTGGTCGTGCGTGGTGAACACGAACGTCACGCGGCGCGCGCGGTTCATGTCGCGCATCAGGTCCACCACCATGCGGCTGTTCTCCGAATCGAGGTTGGCCGTCGGCTCGTCGGCGATGACCAGCTTGGGCTCGACCACCAGCGCGCGGGCAATTGCGACGCGCTGTCGCTGACCGCCCGAGAGCTTGTCCGGCAGTGATCCCTTGAATTTCTCCAGCCCTACATCCACAAGGGCCGCGGCGGCGCGTTCGCGTGCGATGTGCTCGGCCACGCCCTGTATCTGCAGGGGCAGCATCACGTTCTCCAGCGCGGAGAGCACGGGCACGAGATTGAAGTTCTGAAACACGAAGCCGAGTTTCTTGCTGCGGAACTCGGTGAGCGCGTCATCGTCCAGCACGCGCGTGTCCTGCTCGTCGAAATGCACATCACCTTCGGTGGGCGCGTCGATAAGGCCGATGATGTTCATCAGCGTGGACTTGCCGCTGCCCGATGGCCCCCATACGGCAAGGAACTCTCCTGCATGGATGTCCAGCGAGATGCTGTGCAGTGCGTCTATGGTCGTCTCGCCCAGCATGAAGCAGCGTCTTATGTTGCGCAGTCTCAAGATGGGTTGGCGTTGCTCGTTCATGGCGCGCCTCACTTGAGCTGTATGGTTTGCGACGTCACGCCCTCGCCCACACGGAACGCAGAATCGACGAAGGTGGGCGGGCCGAATCTGCCCTTTGCGTTGCGCGATACACCTACCGGTTCTTTGGGTATGCCGAAGAAGTTGTTGTCCAGTTTTCCGTTCCCATTGCTGTCGGCGAAAACGGCGACAGCGTATTCCCCGGCAGGCACGTCTGGAACCAACAGCTCTGCCGTATCTCCTGTGGCCACGACCTTGCCACGGAGCGCCTTGTCGTCGCGCACGGGAAAATCGGCGGCCGAGGTATGGACTGCCACGTAAAGGGTCTTGCCTCCGATGCCCGCGCCCTGCAGGGTCAGTTTCAGCGCTCCCGCCTGGCTGCTCAAGGGCAGCAGCAGGGTCGCCAGGACTGCGATGTGTTTCATATGGCCTCCCGTCTGGATGACAGGCACACTCTAATTGGACACAGTGGCGGAGCATAGCAAGATGCGACGAAATGCAGAAATCGGGGAGCGAACTGACTGCAAGGTGCACTTCCTGAAAACAGCGAACCCCTCGTTACGGATAGCAACAAGGGGTTCTAACGACGCATCGAATTTCCAGCCTAAGCCGGCTTGAACACCATCCAGTACAGGTTCAGCAGCGGCAGCACGGTAGCCAGGGTGCCCCAGATATTCCATCTCCGACACAGGCGCCAATACTCAATCGGAATGTTTCCGCTGACGGAAAACTCCCGCGCCATCCTCTCCTGCCGGATCTGAGTGGGAATCAGGATCCCAACCCAGATCACGCCGGAAGCGCTGAACAGCCACAGCCCCCATGACAGCCAGTGTATCTGTAGCACATCCATGCCGTGCAGCGCCGCATTGCCCCACCCCGCCGCAAACAGGATCGCCGCCCCGCTCGCAGTGAACACGTAGTCCGTGAGAGTGACCTGACGCTGAGCGAAAGCGATGATCTGCGGATCGCGCGTGCGGTCGGCCATGAACTTCCACCAGCCGGTCACGATGATGTTGCCCATGAATATGGTCACCCCGAACAGGTGCAGTGTTTTCAGCCACAGGTAGCCATCGCCCAAGATATTTCTCCTCGATTCCGAATTGGTCGCAATACGGGGCAGTGACGCGATCATGTTGCGCCACTTGCGTGGATCGGATTAGACGCTGTCTCTTGATTCCAAGGGGAGGGTGTTGCGACGAAACGAGGGAAATGCGGAGCGAACCGTTGAATGATTGCAGCGAGGGACTCAGCTGCGTCGGTTCTGCTCTTCCAGCAGCCGCTCGATACGTTCGAGGCGGGCAGACAAATCCTTCAGCAAGCGATCCGTTTCGCGCTCCTCGTTCTCGATCTTTTCGACGTCGCTGCCGATGAAGAAGGCCGACAGGTTGGCCGTGAGCAGCGAGATCAGCACCACGCCGAACAGGATCACCAGGGCCCCGAACAGGCGGCCCGCTCCGGTGTGGGGCACGACGTCTCCGTAACCGACGGTGGCCATGGTGACCCATGACCACCACATGCCGTCCCATACCGAGCCTATCGAAGGATCGATGCGCGACATGATGATACCGGACAGCACCATGGCTGCCAGCGCTACGCCCAACGTAGTGCCGAGCTTGTGCTGCGCCAGCAGTTTGCGGGCCGACTTCGACATGCGCACCAGGAGTGCGATCACCAGGATCAGCCGGAAGCTGCGCAAGAGTCCGATTAGCGGCGCGAATTCCCAGAACCAGGGGAAGCCGCCGATGATGATGATGAGATTCAGCCAGTTGCTCAGCAAGTAGGAACGCTTGTCTTCCACCTTGGCGCTGAGCACGGCGGTTTCCAGCAGGAACGCCAGCCACACCAGCCAGTCGGCCACGCGCGCCAGCTCATGCGGGATTGCCGTCGTCTCTTCCAGATACCACTGCAACACGATCCACAAGGCCACGCCGACCATGGGCCACTCGAAACGTCTGGCCCACTTCCTGGCCTCAGGACGCTCGTGCTCCGCTACGCCGGCGATACCTAGCAGATGGACGACTTTCACTTGGTGATCTTCTCCAGGCCGCCCATGTAGGGACGCAGCACTTCAGGGATCAGCACGCTGCCGTCGGCCTGCTGGTAGTTCTCGAGGATCGCCACCAACGTGCGGCCCACTGCGAGGCCGGAACCGTTGAGGGTGTGCAGCAACTCCGGCTTGCCTTGCGCATTGCGGAAACGCGCCTGCATGCGCCGCGCCTGGAACGCCTCGAAGTTGGAGCAGGACGAGATCTCGCGGTAGGTGTTCTGCGCGGGCAGCCACACTTCGATGTCGTAAGTGGTGGCCGCCGAGAAGCCCATGTCGCCGGTGCACAGCTTGACCACGCGATACGGCAGGCCGAGCTTCTTCAGAATGGTCTCGGCATGGCCTAGCAATTCTTCCAGCATCTCCCAGGATTTTTCCGGATGCACGATCTGCACCAGTTCCACTTTATCGAACTGGTGCTGGCGTATCATGCCACGCGTGTCGCGGCCATATGAACCCGCTTCGCTACGGAAGCACGGCGTGTGCGCCACGAACTTCATCGGCAGCTTTTCCAGCGCCACGATCTCGTCGCGCACCATGTTGGTCACCGGCACTTCGGCGGTGGGGATCAGATATAAAGTTGATTCACCCATCCCCATTTCGAGCAATGAACGAGGGACTCGAAACAAGTCTGCCTCGAACTTCGGCAATTGGCCCGTGCCGCGCATCGAGTCCGCATTCACCAGGTAAGGCACATAGGTCTCGGTGTAGCCGTGTTTCTCGGTGTGCGTGTCCAGCATGAACTGGGCGAGTGCGCGGTGCAGCCGGGCCAGTGGCCCTTTCAGCAGCGAGAAGCGCGCACCGGCGATCTTGGTCGCGGTCTCAAAATCCAGCCCGCCCACGCCTTCGCCTATGCTCACATGGTCCTGCACCTCGAAATCGAACCTGGTCGGCGTACCGACCTTGCGCACTTCGACGTTGTCTGCTTCCGACTTGCCGACCGGCACGCTGGCGTGCGGCGTGTTGGGGATGACAGCAAGGAAAGCATCCATCTCCTGCAGCAGTTGTGGCAGCTTGGCTTCGAGCTGCTTCAGTTCGTCACCTAGCGCGCCTACCTCTGCCATGATGGCCGACACGTCCTCGCCCTTGGCCTTGGCCTGGCCGATCTGCTTGGAAGCCGCATTGCGCTTGGCCTGCAGTTCCTGTGTGCGCGTCTGGATGGTCTTGCGCTCAGCCTCCAGCTGTTCGAACTTCGCGGTGTCCAGTTGATAGCCACGTGTCGCCAAGCGTGCCGCCACTGCGGCCAGGTCGTTGCGTAATGTTTGTATGTCTAGCATGACTACCTCATGAACCTTTTCTTAACACGTAGATGATGACTTCGCCGTAATAGGGAATAGCACCGCGCAGTTCGACAGGCAGCTTGCGCGTGAACAAAGGGCGCAGCATCTCGCTCAGCACGCCTTTCCCTTTCATGCGGTTCACCGCGACCTCGGCGATCTCCAGCCCAGCCCTGCGCAACGCTCCGCGCATGAAAGTCATGTCGATCGGATGCAGATGCCACGCCATCTTGTGTTCGGCACTGACCGGCTTGAAGTATTTATGGAAGCCGTGGATGTGGGTGGAGCGGCGCGACCGATAGCTATCCACGTTCGGCGTGGAGAGGATGACCAGGCCGCCCGGCTTGACCACGCGCGCGCATTCGCGCACGAAGAACGACGGGTTCTCCAGATGTTCGATGCCTTCGATGGAGATCATCGCATCGAACTCGCCATCCGCGAATGGCAAAGCAAGATTGGCGTCGGCCAGTATGCGTTGCGATTTGTCGAAGTAGAACGGCTCGACCGCTTCCAGATCGACGGCGGTGACTTGCGCGCCGAGCTGTGCCAGGCGCGCCGAAAAGGCCCCGGCACCGCAGGGCAGATCGCACACCTTCTTGCCGTTCGCATCTGGCAGATATTGACGCACCAATTCGAATACGCGGTTGTGCGTATTGGGTGCGGCTGCATGTTCCGGCCACTGGTCGGAATTGGTTTGGTAATCGCTCAACTGTATCCCCTTATTCATTGCGTTTTTTCGCAGCCGCATCCAGCTCGCGCAGATGTGCCAGTTTTTCCGAAATCTTAGCTTCCAGCCCGCGCTCGGTAGGCTGATAGAAACTCACTTGCGGCATGCCGTCGGGGAAATAGTTCTCGCCTGCCGCATAGCCGCCTGCCTCGTCGTGCGCATAGCGGTAGTCCTTGCCGTAATCCAGCTGCTTCATCAGCTTGGTCGGCGCGTTGCGCAAGTGCAGCGGCACTTCGCGCGAGCCGTCCTGTTTGACGAAAGCGCGGGCGGCATTATACGCGACGTACCCCGCGTTCGACTTTGCGGCGACGGCGAGGTACAGCACGGCCTGCGCTAGCGCCAGCTCGCCCTCCGGCGAACCCAGGCGTTCGTACGTCGAGGCGGCATCGTTGCACAACTGGATGGCGCGCGGGTCGGCTAAACCGATGTCTTCCCACGCCATGCGCACGATGCGCCGCGCCAGATAGCGCGGGTCGGCGCCGCCGTCCAGCATGCGCACCAGCCAGTACACCGCGGCATCGGGGTTGGAACCGCGCACCGACTTGTGCAGCGCCGAGATCTGGTCGTAGAAGGCTTCGCCGCCTTTGTCGAAGCGGCGCATCTTCTGCGCCAGCGTGGCATCGAGAAACTGGGTGTCTATCTTGTCGATTTTGGCCGCGCTGGCCGCGGTCTGCAGCTGCTCCAGCACATTGAGCAATCGCCGCGCATCTCCATCCGCGTAACCGATGACGCGCTCCCGCGCTGCAGCATCGAATGCGATGCCCTGCAATGCCGTCTGCTGCGCACGCTCGAACAATTGCCCCATCTCGTCCTCGGACAGGGATTGCAGCACATACACTTGCGCGCGCGACAGCAAGGCGTTGTTCAACTCGAACGAGGGGTTCTCGGTGGTCGCGCCGATGAAGGTGACCAGGCCCTGCTCGACGAAGGGCAGGAAGGCGTCCTGCTGCGACTTGTTGAAACGGTGGACTTCATCCACGAACAGGATGGTGTGGCGGCCGCTCTGCTGCAAGGTCTGCTCGGCCTGCGCAATGGCCTCGCGGATATCCTTCACGCCGGACAGCACCGCGGACAGCGGCACGAATTCGGCATCGAAGGCAGACGCCATCAGGCGCGCCAGCGTGGTCTTGCCCACGCCGGGCGGCCCCCACAGGATCATCGAGTGCAGCTTGCCGGACTGGAATGCCAGGCGCAACGGCTTGCCCTCGCCCAGCAGATGGGACTGGCCGATGACCTCATCGATATGCTTGGGGCGCAGCCGCTCGGCGAGCGGTGCAACAGGCTGGTTGGGCGCGAAGAGGTCAGCCATTTTTTTCGGACTTCCCAATCTTCTTATCTGAAATCACCAGTTGTTTGACTAACGAACCGCTCAACAATGACTTCATCTGGCTGATAGCAATCGTGTTCAACTGCATCAAACGAGCTGGCTGGTCTACCCCTTGATGTATCAGCACCGCATTGATGCTTTCCAGATTCGACAGCACTACCAACTGTTCCAGCGTAGCGAAGTCGCGCATATTGCCATCCGCTTTCGGATTCTCTTGTCGCCACTGCGCGGCGGTGATGCCAAATAGCGCAACATTAAGCAAATCTGCTTCGCTGGCGTAGATGACACCGGTCTGCGCCTTGGTCAAACGCGGTGGTATCAGCCGCTCCTTGATGGCATCGGTATGTATCTTGTAATTGACCTTGGCGAGGGTGCGCTGAAAACTCCACTCCAGCGATTTCGAACTGGCCTCTTCGTCCTTGAGGCGCTGGAATTCTTTGATGAGGTAAAGCTTGAACTCAGGACTTAGCCATGAGCCAAACTCAAAGGCAATATCTCGATGGGCATAGGTGCCGCCGTAACGCCCCGCCTTTGCATAAAGGCCAACCGCCCCCGTGGCATCGATCCATTTCTTGGCCGACAAGAAAAAACTGTTGCGCCCCGCCTCGTTTCTAATTCCCTCGAATTCGGGGGAATTAAAACCGGGATTGTTGAGTTGTTCCCACACCCCCAGGAACAACACCGTATCCTTGTTCTTCAGCCATTGCTCGATCAAGGCACTCCCACCATCGAAGTGCTTAACCATGTCGGTCAGCGAAATGTAATCCTGCTTTTCACGGGTGACGATGGCGATGTCACCACCTTTGACGTTGATGACGCGATTCTTCATGCGCCGGCTCCCTCAAGCGTTTCCAGCGCACGCAGCTCCCGCGTCGCTTTGCCTTCAACGATGTCGATCTCTTCAGGGGTTAAGCCGTAAAGGGCGTAGACCAACTGGTCGATCTCTTTTTCGACAGCTGATGTATCTGCACTTGGATTTTGTTTCCTAAATGCGCATATTTGACTAACCAAGCGCGCTATCTTGGCAACCAATTGAGGCTGCTCATCCTGCAAAGGGATCGGCAATGACTTGAAGAAGCTGATTGGATATTTCAATGAACCTTGAGGAATGCGCACAGAATATTGGGTATTGAGGTGATACCAATTCAGCAAAGTTGAATTAATTAGTGCAAGAACAAATTGCCAACTTGCCGACGTTGGAATAATTGAATGTACTGCAACTAACAATCCCGCACCTTCTAAATCAACTATGCCTGCCAGTCGCTTAGATACACCCCGAACAATTATTTTAGGTGCCTGCTCGAACAAACTCACTGTATTCTTGTTAAGGTACTGCGTATTTAATTCCATCAATGGTTGTGTAAATTTAGCCTTATACAAGGCGACCTCCTGAACACCCCAACCATCTTGATACCGCGAGAAATTACCATTTGTGTAAAGCTTTACAAAACCTTTCGCGGGCGGTGCATCTTTAACAATTTCAGACATTCTCCAGTATTCAAAGCCCATGACTCCTGTTCGAATGTCAGCGATTGACTCCAATCTCGGGCATGCATTGAGTTTCTGTATAAGCGACTTTTCTTCACCATGTGATTCGATTTGAATCTTGCCATCATCATCAAAGATGTTAGGAAAAGGTACCGAACTGCCACCTTGAATCAAAATTGGATCAGCTCCTGTACGCTCTTTTCGAAACGAAATTGATATTGTTGAAATTTGCGCCTCGTCAAATATCTTTTCATCTTTCAAATCCCAAATACTGGAAATCTCAAGTTCGCCATATTGAAGATAGCGCCTAATCGCCTTTCCATAGTCGGCACCAAAGAATTTATTCGGAACGATGTATGCCAAATATCCTCTGCGCTTAAGCAACACCGCAGCGCGCTCAATAAAGGCAACATAAATGTCAGCGCCTTTCGAGTATAAATAGTGCTTGCTTAAGTATTGCTTTGCCCGTTCATCTTGCGAGCGAATCCCAATGTATGGCGGATTGCCTATCACCACATCAAAGCCGACAAACACACCTTCATCATTCAATACTTCAGGGAATTCAAAGCGCCACTCAAAGGCATTCTCGTAAATCTTGTTGTTCTTGATCTCTTCGATCTCGGCATTCAGCTTATCGAATTGGAGCTTCAGCTTTTCCTGTTTTTGCTTGCGTGCCTTTTTCTCCTTGGCGGATTCTCCAAGTAGCGTTTGCGGAAGTTCCAAGACTTTTAATTCTGTTCCTAAGTGCACCAGTTTTTTTGCCTTGGGATCGTGGTAAAAGATTTCACTACGAAAGTCGTTTTTTACCTCAGCGATCAGCTGCTCCATTTCGCGCTTCTGCTCTTTGCTGCTGGCATTGCGGTAGGTATCCACCGCGTTGCGATAATCGATCAGCGACAGCTTGCTCTTCCTGAGTGCGTCTTTTAAGTCGGCATCCAGTGCAAAGCGACTGATGAGCGAATTACCGACTTTGATGTTGATGTCGATGTTCGGCAGAGTTTCAAGCTGCCCATCGTTGTTGTAATAGGCGTTCTTCAGCAGTTCGATCCACAGGCGCAGGCGGCAAATCTTGACGGAATTGGGATTGATGTCCACACCGAACAGACAGTTCTCGATGAGAGTCTGCTTTTCGTTGAACAGCGTTTTTTGAATGCGCGCACTTTCCGGGTTGCCAGGGTTGTAAGTGAATTCGTCGCCCTCTTCATCCAGGACAATCAATTCGTCATTGATGACTGAAATTGAATAATTCTTGAGTCGCTTACCCTCGGCATCTTGCAGAACCCCCAGTTCGCCTTTGATGGCGATCAACTCATTCAGCGCCGATACCAGAAAGTGTCCCGAGCCAACGGCGGGGTCGCATATCTTCAGGCTGTTGATGATGGAGTTGGCTTCGGCTCTGTCTTCAATCTTGTTGTACAAGTCTGTGAGGCTTCCGCAACTCCAGCCTTTTACCTCATTGAATTTTTGCAGCACCGCGCGCCGCAAAGTTTCGCGACACATATACATGGTGATGAAACCGGGGGTGAAGAACGAGCCGTCTTTGTAGCCGTTGATCTTTTCAAAGATCAGCCCCAACACGGAGGCGTTGATCAGCGCCTTGTTGTCGTCTTTAAGCTCATCACTGCCCTCGCTGGCAAAGTCGTAGGCCTCCAGAAAAGCAAACAGGTATTCCAGCGTATTCAATTCGCCCGTCCTGCGCCTACCCTTTGCATCCTTGAGTACGGTTGCAGAATAAAGCGGCAAGACGATCTCGCCGGCCAGGTTGCCGATATTGAGGGTTTTTCTCTCTATCTCGGTCGGCTCGAACAATGAGCTATTTAAATAGGGGACTTTGCCGAATGCCCGCTTGATCTCTTCTTCGCGTTCGTCAGGCTTCCGCGCCAATACCGCAAAGAATAGATTGTCCAAATCATCAAAACTTCTGATTCTTTGGAAATTGAGGAAGGCATAGGACTTATCGCCTTTGTGATAGGCGATTAGCTGGGCTTCAAGCAGCTTGAGAAATAGAACGCGGTTAACCCACGTGATGACCAGCTCCAACCCGACGTTAAACAGCTGATCTTTTGTTGTATCGCCATACAGGCTCGGCTTGTCGAAATTGCGCAGCTTATCCAAAGCATCCAATTTGGCGATAGCGTTTTCCAACAGCGAAGCACGATTGCGCTCACCTTCCTGTTTGCGCTGAATAAGCTTTTTGCTGCCGTCTTTAACTTCGATCAAGCCGATGATGTGCAGCAATTCTGAATAGAAATCTTTGTTCAGACTGTTGCTATCGTTGGCGAACGGAAGTTTGAGCAGGTGTTCAGGCGACAGCAGCTTGAATAAAGCGATGAGTTTTTTGTCGCTACTCTTTTCACGCAAGTCGAAGTGCGTAACTTCGACGTCACCCATCTTTTCAATCGCAGGCTTGGCAATTTCTTTGTAGAAGAAGTCTGTAGTACTGCCCGACAAGCGCCCAGCCTCAAAGTCATTGAACTGCTTAATAAGTGCCGAATTGTTCGCAAAGGCTTTCTCAAACACATGCGCATCAAAAACAAACCACTCGTAGCCATTCGTGATGATGAGATGCTTTACGGCGTAATTTTTGTCCATGATGCGCAGGCGTTCGCGCAGGTAGTACAGCACCAACTCCTGCATCGCTTTGACATTGAGATTGTCCAGCGAAGGCATTTCCGCCTGGTTAGTTGGGCGTTTTGCCTCAATGATTACACCAACCGAATCTGTGGGTAATCTGCCGTTATGAATGACCAGATCAATTCTGTCACTGGTATTGATGAAGTAAGCAGGGAACTTAAACGCGTATTTCAGGAAATCCGAGATGTGGTTCTTGTGATGCTCTTCGCTTTCGCTCGGACTACCTTTTATCTGCTCTAGAAGTTCAGATAGCTTGATCTTGAATTGCTCGAATTGCTCCCGCCTAGGTTTAACTTTCAGCAGTGCAGGGGAAAGTGATTTGCTTGGCGTTTGGGGTATGCAAGCCATTTAGATTATTCCCCCAGCACATCCGCACCCTTGGGCGGCACGAACCTGAACAGTTGCGCACCCAGAGCGGGATTGCTCTTCAGCTCAGAGAAGCGCAGCACGGTGCGGTGCCCGAAGGCATCGTGCAACTCCATCACCACCAGCTCCGACCTGGCGTTGAACGCCATGAGTATCTGCTCGAAAGTCGTCTCGGCGGATTTGGGCGTGGCTTGCAGCCATTCGAGTCCGTCGCGATCCTCGATGTCTTTGAGTGTGAATCCGCGCTCGATCTCGTTGCTGCCGGAAAGCAGCGCCGCCGGACTGCTGCCCAGCGCGGCATCCAGCTTCTTGACCGTCACTTGGTTCAGGTCGACGTCGTACATCCAGAACTTCTTGCCGTCGCCCACGATGAGTTGCTCGTAGGGCTTCGATAGTCCCATCGGAACTTGCCCGGGCGCACGAACTGCATGGTGCCGGAAGCGGACTGGATACGCTTGCCGTTCTTGTCCTGCACTTCCTGCGTGAAGTTGGCCTGCGCGGAATGGGTGGCGGCGATGAAGGTCTTCAGCTTGTCGGTGGCGGCTGCGTGCGCCTCAAGTGCTGCGCAACACAGTGCAGCGATACATAGTTTTTTCAGCATGATTTATTCCGCCCTGGCCGGTGCGAGCACTTCGCGGTTGCCGTTGCCCTGCATGGGCGACACCAGTCCGGCCTTTTCCATCGCTTCGATCAATCGGGCCGCACGGTTGTAGCCGATGCGCAGATGGCGCTGCACCAGGGAGATGGAGGGGCGGCGCGTCTTCAGCACGATCTCCACCGCCTGGTCGTACAACCCGTCCGCTTCGGCATCCCCGCCGCCCCCGTCGTATTCGCCCTCGGCCGGCTCTTCCAGCGAAGTCAGCACGCCCTCGATGTAGTTCGGTTCGCCCAGCGACTTGAGGTGCTCGGTGACGCGGTGCACTTCCTGGTCGGAGACGAACGCGCCGTGCACGCGCTGCGGGTAGCCGCTGCCCGGCGGCAGGTAGAGCATGTCGCCCTGCCCCAGCAGCGCTTCCGCACCCATCTGGTCCAGGATGGTGCGCGAGTCGATCTTGGAGGAAACCTGGAACGCGACGCGCGTCGGCACGTTGGCCTTGATCAGGCCCGTGATCACATCGACCGACGGACGCTGCGTGGCCAGCACCAGATGGATGCCGGAGGCACGCGCCTTCTGCGCCAGCCTTGCGATCAGCTCTTCCACCTTCTTGCCCACCACCATCATCAGGTCGGCCAGCTCGTCGATGAACACCACGATGAACGGCAGCTCTTCCAGCGCTTCGGGATTCTCCGGCGTGATGGTGAACGGATTGGTCAGCGGCGATCCTGCCTTGATCGCGTCGCGCACCTTCTGGTTGTAACCGGCGATGTTGCGCACACCGAGCGCTGCCATCAGCTTGTAGCGCTTGTCCATCTCCTGCACGCACCAGTTGAGCGCCGAGGCCGCCTGGCGCATATCGGTGACCACCGGTGCCAGCAGGTGCGGGATGCCTTCGTACACCGAGAGCTCCAGCATCTTGGGGTCGACCAGCACCAGCCGCACCTGTTGCGGCGTGGACTTGTACAGCAGGCTCAGGATCATGGCGTTGATCGCCACCGATTTGCCGGAACCGGTGGTGCCGGCCACCAGCACGTGCGGCATCTTGCCCAGGTCAGCCACCACGGGTTTGCCGGAGATGTCCTTGCCCATGGCCATGGTCAGCGGCGAATGCATGTCGGCATACACCTGCGAACCCAGGATCTCGGAGAGATGCACGATCTGTCGCTTCGGGTTGGGTAATTCCAGCGCCATGTAGCTCTTGCCGGGGATGGTCTCGACCACACGGATGCTGACCACCGACAACGCACGTGCGAGGTCGCGCACCAGGTTGGTGATCTGGCTGCCCTTCACGCCGACGGCGGGTTCGATCTCGTAGCGTGTGATGACGGGGCCAGGATAGGCGCCGACCACTTTGACCTCCACGCCGAAATCGTTGAGCTTGCGTTCGATCAGGCGCGAGGTGAATTCCAGCGTCTCGGCGGTGACCATCTCGACGTGCTGCGTGGCCTCATCCAGCAGGTGCAGCGGAGGCAGCGGAGAATCGGGCATCTCGGCGAACAGCGAGACCTGTTTCTCTTTTTCCACGCGCGTGGAGCGCGGCACTTCGATGACCGGCATCTCGATGTGGATGGGCTTGTGCTCCTCCACCCGCTTCTTCTCTTCCTCGACGACGACTTTGCGCTGCTGCATAGCCTGTGCGCCTATGCGCTTGTCCTGCCAGGTCTGCCAGCGGTTGCATGCCCAAGCCCAGGAATCTTCTAGTGCACCACCCAACCAGTCGATGAAGCGCAGCCATGACAATCCGGTATAGAGGCTGAAGCTCACCGCCATCAGCACCAGCAGGAACAGGGTGGCACCGATAAAACCCAGCGTATGCGACAGCACACCGCCCAGTACCGTCCCCCACATGCCTCCCGGAGCAAGCGGCAACTCGACTTGCCATGTGTAAAGGCGCAACGCTTCCAATGCGCTGCTGGACAACAGCAGCGCGACAAAGCCCAGCAAGGAGACCCACAGTGCGCGCTGGTCGAACAGGCTGTCGGCGCGCATGCGGCGATAGCTCGCCCACACACGCTGCAGCATCAGCGTGACCAACCACCATGCGGAGAAGCCGAACAGGTAGAGCAGCATATCGGCCAGCCATGCACCGAGCACACCGCCGGGATTGTGGGTGACCGCACCCGTTGCGCTGTGCGACCAGGAAGGATCGTCACGATTAAAACCGAACAGGATGAGGATCAGGTAGATCGCCACCGCCACCAACAGCAGCCAGCGTGATTCGCGCAACAGACCTATCAGACGTTCGGGCAGCGGGGTGCGCGGTGCATCGTGCAATGCCATCAGACTTCCTTGTAACTTTCGTATTCGCCGGTATCCCCCGTGGCGATGAACCCGAAGCGCCGCGCAGTGGCCACGGCATCGACGCGTGTACCTACATGCAATGCCTGATAGATGGCGGCGACGTGGATCTTGACCGTTCCTTCGGCCAGATCGAGTTTCCTGGCGATGTCCTTGTTGCTGAGTCCGGCCCCGATGTATTGCAGCACCTGCAACTGGCGCGGTGTCAGCCCGTACTTGCTGGCGCGCTGGCTGCGCTTGTCACTCAGGTTCATGCCCGTTTCCATCTTGGCAACTGCTTGCTGCAACAGTTGCGGCGGCAGATATACACCGCCGTCCATCACCATGCGCAAGGCGGACAGCATCACTTTGCTCGGTGACATCTTGGAGATGAAACCCATCGCGCCCAGGTTCATCACGTTCTCGATGTCGTCGCGCTGATCGGAACCGGAGACCACCACCAGCGGAATATCGGGGAAGCGTTGATGGAAGAGCTGCAGCGAAGGGACGCCTTCGCTGTCCGGCATGTTCAGGTCGAGCAGTGCGAGATCGATATTGGGATTCTCATTGACCAGCCTCAAGGCTTCGGTGAAATTACCGGTGTCGATGATCTCGACCTCGTCGGCGAGCTGTTGCAGCACGTAGCGCATTCCGTCCCGAAACAGCGCGTGATCGTCCACCAGCAGAACTTTGATTTTCATTCCTCTCCCCGCCCTTTTTTTTCAGTCTGTGCCGGACGCCAGTAACACTCTTCGCAAATCGCCCCCTATCCAACTTTCCCCTGCAAGTGGGAGAAAGGACGAACGTGAAAAGCAATTTTTCAATCCTTGCCCGCAATCATACCATTCACAGCTCCGCCGCCGCCTCTGTCCCCTGCATCACCATGAACATCGCGGAACGCAAGCGTGTCGGAGCGATAGGCTTATGCAGCAGAGTCGCTCCGCTGTTGTTGATAGCCCGCAACGTCTCCGCTCCAGTGTCCCCCGTGACCACCAGCACCGGCAGGTCGCCCCAGAACTCGCGCATCTGCCGCATCACATCCAGTGCAGTCTGGTTGTCCGGCAAGCGGTAATCGCAGACCAGCAGATCCGGACGAAGGGCGGCCATGTCCAGCTTGCGCAACACTTCCGCACCATTCGCCTCGGCGAATACGCGGCAACCCCAGCTACTCATGATCTCGGCAGTGAATTCGCGGATCTCCGGATCGTCTTCGACCAGCGCGATCACCTTGTCTTCCACGTTGAAACGGGTCTGTGTGATGATGAAGGGGCGCGCCAGCATCTCGGGGTCGCCCTTGTTCACAACGAAACTGAAGGTCGAGCCCCGGCCCGGCGCAGATTCGACCTTGACCTGGTAGCCCAGCAACTCTTCCACGCGACGCACGATGGCCAGGCCCAGTCCCAGGCCCTTGCGCCGGTCGCGGTGCGGATTGTCGGCCTGGTAATACTCCTCGAAGATCTGATGCATCACCTCTGGCCTTATGCCGATGCCGGTGTCCTGCACCGCGATCGCTATGCGATTCGACGAACACTGGCAGCGCACCCGCACGTGGCCGGCGTCGGTATAACGTATGGCGTTGGAGACCAGGTTACGCAGCATGCGCTCCAGCAGGAAGGGGTCGCTATAGACCACAGCATCACAGCTCTCAGTACAGGTGCGAGCACTGGAACCGTCGTTGTCGCTGTACGGCAACTCAAGCGCCACGCCCTTGGCCTGCGCCAGCGGGGTAAAGTCCACATACAGGCGGTCAAACAGGTCGTCGAGCGCGAAGTGCTGCCAGCGCGGATGTATGATCCCCGCGTCAAGACGTGACACATCGAGCAGATCGTCGAACATGTCCACCAGAGAATTCACCGATTTGCCGATCTGCCCGGCCAGCCGCAGGGTTTCCGGCTCCTTGGCGATATCCTGCAACGCCTCGGTGAACAACCGCAGAGCCTGCAAGGGCTGGCGCAAGTCGTGGCTGGCGGTAGCCAGGAAACGGGATTTGGTTTTGTTGGCCAGCTCGGCCGTCTCCAGCGCCGCGGCGGTCTCTTCCTCGCGGGCACGCAGCGCATGCAGCAACCTGTCCCGCTCGAAACGTTGCCGCAAGGTCAACTCGAAAGTCTGCATCAGCTTGACCGCCGAGTGCAGCAGGAAGCCGACGAATATAAGCAGCATGAAGGCAAGGAACCAATGCTCGCGGTCGTTCTCCCAGGCCAGGCGCACGATCAGGGGAGAGAGCAGCAACACCAGATAGATGAACAGCGATGGCCGGTGTACAGTATTGATGGTCACGCCAGCCGACGAGAAGCCCATCGCCGTAACGATCAATAGCGCCTGATAGCCTACATCGCCGGGCACGAACATCACCAGCCATGCGCTGCCCCACGCCAGCGCGCCCAGAGCGGTATTCCGCTTGAAACGTGCATCCCAGCGACGGCATTGCTCGGCATCCAGCGTATATGACCGGTAGCGCCACCATTGGGACAGCTCGAAGAGCTGCGTAGCAAGTGTGAGCGACATCCAGCCAAGCAGCATCTCATGCACCGCCGCATCCCACATCACCCAGACCAGCAAAGGCGCCATCAGCATGGCGGGAATGATCATGGTCGGATATACGGCGATGCGCGCGCGCACCTGCTCGCGGCGGACAGGCAGATTCGTCTCGTCTATGTCGAAGCGCAACATTTCGGTCAAGGAAATCATTTCAATGCCCACAGTAAACGGATGTCCTGCGCCAACAACTCGGGCCGCTGTGCAAACGGGGAAAGCAGGATGGTCTTGCCCCCCGGTGCGATGAGATAGGTTCCGGCGGAATGGTCCAGATCATAGCCTCCGCTCTTGGTTGGCTGTTTCTGGTAGATCACGCCAAACGCCTGTGCCGCCTGCGCGGTCGCCATACTATCACCGGATAAGCCCTTGAATGTAGGATAGAACGCGGATGGATACTGCGCCAGCAGTTCGCGTGTATCGCGTTCCGGATCCAGCGTCACGAACAACACCTGCACATTGCCGGCAAGGTCTCCCAGCAAGCGCATCACCTGCGCCATGTCTGCCAACGTGGTTGGGCATACCTGAGGGCAGTGCGTATAGCCAAAGAACAGCACCACCACCTTGCCGCGATAATCCGCGAGGCTGACTGGCTTGCCTCCTGCATCGTTCAGATGGAAATCCGCTTGCGCGTACTGCGCGCTGACATCGCTGGCTTTGAAGGGAGAGGGCAGTTTGGGCTCGCCGCATGCGGCAAGCAGGGAAAGCGACAAGATAAGGACGAGGCTACGCCGCCACATGACACGCGCCCGCCCAGCCGTGGACTGAAAAGGTGTAGCCGACCTTGATCAAACCATACATGCCGAACGCGATCACCAACGCCCCCGCCGCCAAACGCACGCGCGGCAACTGCGCCCTGCCCTTAAGCCGTTCCCAGAACAGTCCGATCGCCAGCAGATTCGGCAACGTACCCACGCCGAAGGCGAACATGATGAGCGCCCCCTGCGCCGCACTGCCGCTCGCCAGCGCCGTGAGCAGCACGCTGTACACCAGCCCGCACGGCAGCCAGCCCCACAGCGCCCCCAGCCCCAGCGCGCGCGGCACCGTATTCACCGGCAGCAATTTGGTCGTATAGGGCTGCAGGCGTTTCCACAGACCGGCGCCCAACTCCTCCAGTCGCCGCACAGCGCCCCACAAACCAGCCAGATAGAGACCCAGGGTGATGAGCATCAAGCTCGACAGTGCAAACAGCAGGTGCTGCACAGGAACCGCATCTCGCATCAGAAGCCCTGCCTGACCGATAGCACCGACCAGTGCACCCGCCATTGCATAGCTGGCGACACGGCCACTGCTATAGGCCAGATGGAAAGGCCAGCGCGAATTTTCCTTGGGCACCTGCGTGGTGAAGATGCCGACGATGCTGCCGCACATGCCCAGACAGTGCACGCCGCCGAGCAGTCCAACCAACAACACTGCGATGATGCTGAATTCAGTCATGCGTCTCTAGCTTGTCTAACAGTTCCAAATGCAGATGCGAAGCGGCGGCCTCTATATCCGGTTTTGCCTGATGTGGGATCACACCCAACAACGGTGCCGCGATGCGTTGCTGCAATGCCTCAATATTCTCTTGCAGAGCAGGCATATCCGCATCCAGCACGTTGGCCACCCAACCCGCGCATTCTAGTTGGTATTCGGCGATGGCGCGCGCTGTCAGCAGGGCGTGATTGATACAGCCCAGCCGCATGCCCACCACCAGGATGACCGGCAGGCCGAGCTGGCTGGCAAGATCGGCACTGTCCTGCTGGTCGTTCAGGGGCACGCAGAAGCCGCCCACCCCTTCCACGATGATCTTATCGGCTCGCCCGGCCAGTTCGCGATAAGAGGCCAGGATGCACGGAAACTCTACACTCACACCGGCTAGACGTGCTGCAAGATGTGGTGCGATGGGACGGGAAAAACAGTACGGGTTGGTCTGCTCGTAGGTCGCAGGCACGTTGCCCGCAGCAAGCAGGCGCTTGGCATCATCGTTCTTGCCGTCATCATCACAGCCCGCTGCCACCGGCTTGAAGCCGGCCACGTGCTTGCCCTGTGCAGCGAACGCATGCAGCAACGCACAACTCACCAGCGTCTTGCCCACTCCAGTGTCGGTGCCGGTGATGAAGTAGCTCACAGCTTGAAGTCCGTCCTGATGATCGCGCGTCCATCAGACGTTTCCTTCGGCGCGGGCTTCCAGGCGTGGCCGTAGATGATCTCGAAGGTCGCGGGCAGCTTGCCGTCTCGGCGCAGCTTCTCGTAGTTCTCCGTGACGCGCTGCCAGGCCGCCTTGCCCATCATGCCCGTCGCACGCCCGGCGGTGGCATTGTTCGCGCCTATGCTCTTCAGGTCCTGCATCACCGCGCGCACGTCGTCGTAGGTCAGCGTGATCTTTTCCATCTCCATAACCGGGTCGACAAAACCTGCGGCGACCAGCATATCGCCGATGTCGTGCATGTCGGCAAAGCGATTGATGTGGCTGTAGCCATCCACATCGTGGAACGCGACACGCAACTCCTGCAGCGTATCCACGCCAAAACTCGAGAACATCAGCAATCCGTCGACCTTGAGCACTCGCTGCAATTCGACGAAGGTGGCCGGCAGGTCGTTGCACCATTGCAGCGCCAGGTTCGACCACACCATATCCACACTGCCGGAAGCGATCGGCAAGGCCTCGACGTCCGCACACAGGAAGCTCTCGCGGCGGCCTTCGAACAGCTTCTTCCACCAGCTAGAAGTGCCACGTGCGTGTTGCAGCATGCCGATGGCGATGTCGAGCGCGGTGATCTCCGCCTGCGGATAACGCTCGGCCAGCTGGCGCGTACCCCATCCGGTGCCGCTGCCGACATCCAGCAGGCGCGCCGGCTTCAGCTTCACATAATCCAGGCGCTCCAGCATACGCGTGCAGACCTCGCGCTGCATCACCGCAGCGGCATCGTAATCCCGCGCGGCACGGCTGAAGGCCCGCCGCACCTGGCGCTTGTCTATCTCGAATTCATTCATGCAGGAAACTCTTCAATTGTTCGACGAATATCTCAGGGTGCGACAGGAACGGCGCATGCGCTGCGCCTGCCACTTCGACCACTCGCGCCGACGGCATGGTTCGCGCCAGATAGTGCGAGGCTTCGGGCGGCGTCAGCTTGTCGCGCTCGCCAGCGATGACCAGTGTCGGCTGCCTTATGCCCGGCAGCTCGCCCCGCTGATCGACATCGCGCAGGATTGCGAGCCCGGCTCTTAAGGATGTCATGTCCGGCTCGCCGCGGCTGAACAGCTGCTCGCGTAACAGCGCGAGCAATTCGCGTTCCTTCTCGCTGCCGCGAAGTTGCAGCGCAATGAAACGGCGCAGCGTGGCAACGTGACTCTGCTCCAGCTCGACCGCGAACTTCGCCAGCACTGCGCTGGCCATGCCGAACGACCAGTCTTCGCGCTCGGCAAAACAGGGAGTGCTTGCCACCATGATCAGGCGCCGCACCTGTTCCGGCTCGCGTGCCGCCCAGCGCAGCGCGATCTGCCCGCCCAGCGACCAGCCGCACACGGCTACCGGCTCGCTGAACCGCGCAGACAGCGCTCGCACCAGCGCATCCAGATCAGCTTCCGGCAATGGCGCACTCGCGCCATGCCCCGGCAGGTCCACGCTGTGCACACTGAAATCTTGTGCAAGCCTTGCGGCCACGTCCATCCACACACCGCCGTGCATGCCCCAGCCGTGCACCAGTACCAGCGGCGCACCGCTGCCGATTTTCTCAATGTGCATGGCGGCCCTCCATGCACATTCCCCTCGCCCCAACCCTGATGGAACTACTAGCCATCCGACTAGGCTGACCAACAACGTCAGCCAAGTCGTTGGTTATCTCCCGCAAGCGGGCGAGGGGGCAAACGCATCGCTGCACAAATTTACGATTCCTGTGCAAGCTCATGCAGTGCCTCGATGAGTTGGTCCACATCCGCTGCACTATGCGAGGCAGATAAGGTGATACGCAGCCGTGCCGTGCCCTGCGGCACGGTGGGCGGACGAATCGCCGCGACCCAGATGCCTCGCTCACGCAGGCCAGCACTCAGTTGCAGCGCTTGCTGGTTGTCGCCGATAAGCAGCGGCTGTATCGCGGTGTCCGACGGCATCAGCTGCCACGGCAGGCCAGCCAGTCCATTGCACAACTGCATAATCAATTCCTTCAGATGTGACCGCAGTGCATCGCCCTGCGCAATGAGCTGTAGACTCTGCGACAGTGCGACGGGCAGCGCTGGCGGCGTGGCCGTGGTGTAGACATAGCTGTGCGCCTGATTGACCAGCGTATCGGCGACCACTTGCTCCGCCGCCACGAAGGCGCCGGACACTCCCGCCGCCTTGCCCAGTGTCGCCATGTAGATGATGCGCTGCGACGCGATGCCGAAATGCGAGAGCGAGCCGCGCCCCTGCTCGCCCAGCACGCCGAAGCCGTGCGCATCGTCCACATACAGCCAGGCATCATGCTGCTCGCACAAGGCAAGCAGCTCGCGCAACGGCGCGATGTCACCATCCATACTGAACACGGCATCGGTGATGACGAGTTTGCGCCCGCTCTTCGTCTGGCCCAGCAGGTTCGCCAATTGCGTAACGTCGCCGTGACGGTAGCGCTTCACCTCAGCGCGGGACAGCAACATGGCGTCGTTGAGTGAAGCGTGGTTGAGCTTGTCGGCGAACACGGTATCGCCCTTGCCAACCAACGCCTGCACTACGCCGAGGTTTGCCATGTAGCCGGTGGAGAACAGCAGCGCGGCAGGTTTGCCTACGAAGGCAGCGAGTTGCTGTTCCAGTTGATGGTGCGGATCGAAATGCCCGCTCACCAGGTGGGCCGCACCTGCGCCTACACCCCACTGTTTGGCCCCCTGCTGCAGCGCGGCGGTTAGTTGTGGATGGTTGGCGAGGCCGAGGTAATCGTTGCTGCAAAAAGCGAGATAGTTTTTTCCGTCCACCACGATGTGCGGCGACTGTGGCGTGGCCAGCGTGCGCCGACTGCGCAGCAGGCCCTGCGCCGCGCGCTCGTCCAGCTCACGTTGCAGTACGGCAAAAGGCATCAGTGTTTTTCAGCGAAGGGATACATACCCAGCTTGTCCATCAGTGCACGGTCACGCTCCACATCCGGATTGCCGGTGGTCAGCAGCTGGTCGCCGTAGAAGATGGAGTTCGCGCCGGCGAGGAAACACAGTGCCTGCACGGCATCGCTCATCTGCTGGCGTCCTGCTGAAAGGCGCACGCGCGCAGTCGGCATGGTGATGCGGGCCACCGCGATGGTGCGCACGAAATCCAGGGGATCGAGGTCTTCCTGCTGAGCCAGCGGCGTGCCTTCCACCTTGACCAGGTTGTTGATCGGCACGCTCTCCGGATACGGCTCCATGTTGGCCAGTTGGGCGACGAGTCCAGCACGCTGCGTGAGGTTCTCACCCATGCCGACAATGCCGCCGCTGCACACATGCATGCCCGCCTTGCGCACGCGCTCCAGCGTGTCCAGCCTGTCCTGGTAGTCACGGGTGCTGATGATGTTGCCGTAGAACTCCGGCGTGGTATCCAGGTTGTGGTTGTAGTAGTCGAGGCCGGCCTGGCGCAACTGCTCGGTCTGTTCGTCGTTGAGCATGCCCAGCGTGGCGCAGGTCTCCATGCCCAGCGCGCGCACCTCCTTGACCATCTCAACCACGGCCGCCATGTCTTCCTCGGAAGGCTCGCGCCAAGCCGCTCCCATACAGAAGCGGTCTGCGCCCGCATCCTGCGCAGCCTTGGCGGCCTTCACCACCTCACTCACCTCCAGCATCTTCCTGTTCTCCACGCCCGCATTGTGGAACGCGGATTGCGGGCAATAGCCGCAGTCCTCGGAGCAGCCGCCGGTCTTGATGGAGAGCAAAGTGGAAAGCTGCACCGCGTTCGGATCGAAATGTTCGCGATGCACCTGTTGCGCGCGGAACAACAGGTCGGAGAACGGCAATTTGAACAGCGCCTCGATCGCCTCTACGCTCCAGCGTTGGGATGTAGCCTGCGGTTTGGCGGGACGGACGAATTCGATGGTTTGGGTCTGCATGATTAGGTTTGGCTTTCAGGAATAAGCACGGTAAATTGCGGCGGGCCGCATATTCGTTGAAGGACACACCTTTGTCAATTTTGATGAACCGATTTTTGAACATCCGCCCATTCCTTGCGCGCCTGTTGCCCGCCCAGCCCTGTTTGCTGTGCGGGGCCATGAGCCATGACGGCCTGTGCTGTGCGGCGTGTGCTGCGGAATTGCCGCGCTTATCAGCGCCTCATTGCCCAGTCTGCGCGCTACCCACACTGGCTGGCGAAGTATGTGGGCAGTGCCTGAAGGATCCGCCACCATTCGACCGCACGCTAGCGGCCTTCAGCTACAGCTTTCCGATCAACCAGCTCATCAAGGCGCTGAAATTCCACGAGCGCCTGGTTCTGGTCAATTTCCTGGCAGATCAGTTGGTTAAACAGGCGGACACGCACCCCGATTGTCTGCTTGCCTTGCCCCTGCATCCGTCTCGATTGCGCGAACGCGGCTTCAACCAATCTCAGTTGCTGGCGGCACGTATCGCCAAACGCACAGGTATCCCATTACTTACGGATGCATGTCGTCGTGTGCGCGACACACCCCCACAATCCGCACTGCCCTGGAAGGAGCGGGGCAAGAACATGCGCGGGGCGTTCGAGGTCATGGCGCTTGCCGACATCCGCGGCAAACACGTGGCCATCGTGGACGACGTGATGACCACGGGCGCCTCGACTGGGGAATTGGCGCGCGCCCTGAAGCACGCGGGCGCCGGTGAAGTGAGTGTCTGGGTGGTGGCGCGGACGTTGCCGCAGCACGAGGGGAACTAGAACCCTTTGAGCTTCTGCTGCACGAACGCGGTCAGTTCAGGGCTGAGGGTGCGTGTAGCGAGCGCTTGCATGTAAGCTGATTTCGCATCGTCGATACGCTGTACTGCCTGCAGCGAGAGACCATAGCCCATCAGCCAGACCCCGTTGTTGGGGGCCAGTTGCACGGCGATCTGGTAATGATCCACCGCCTCCTTGTGCCTGCCTTGGCGCTGCAGCAATGCCGCGTAGAACGCCTGATAGTCCGCCTTGTCTTCCGCCTGCTGCATATTCCTCTGCAGGGTCTGCAGCGCCTGATCGATCTTGCCGTTCTCAACCTGTACACGGGCCAATGCCATGCTAAATCCGATATGTGCCGGTTTGAGCTGCAAGCCTTCTTGCAGCGTTCGTTCTGCGTCCGCACTACGCTTGTTCTCCACCAGCAGAGCTGCCATCGCAAGACGGGCCGCATCCTGCTGTGCGTTCAGCTTCAGAGCGGCTTCATATCCGGCCAGCGCCTCGGCTGCATGTCCCTGCTGTTGCAGCAGCAAAGCCTTGCGGTATTCCGCATCGGCCTGTTGTGTGTGGCTGACCAGCTTGATCGGCACTTCGCCCGCTGCCGGAATGTTCACGACGGGAGCTTTGCTTTCTGCCGGTTTGCGCTCAGCCGCTACTGGCTTGGGTGCCTGCCCGACGACGGTGGGGCGATTCGCGACTGACTTCGCTTTCTTGTTCTCGTGAGGCGGTTCAGGCTCCGGCTCGGGTGGCACCGCGCTGAGTTCGAAACTCAATTTTGAGGCAGGCTGCAGTGGTTCAGCCTCGGGCAAGTCGCTCACCACGCTCGACGCCGCGCTCGCCACAGCAGAAGCAGGCACCGGCATAGCAGCCACTTTCACGGCTTCGACCGGCTGCTGCCGCATCCGCAGCCCCAGCCACAACATCCCGGCGACGGCCGCCAGCGTGAGCACTAGCAGGACAGGCTTGATCCAGTTGCGTTCCGCTCGTTCTGGCACGGAACGTATCAACGTCTGATTGGGCATGGAGTGCACACCGCGCTGTTCCAGCTTATTCAGAACCCGGTTGATCAGACTCATTGCCAATACACCCATAGCAGCGCGACGAGTCCGACCAACGCCACCGCTGCGCCAAGCAATGCCGGTGGCAACCAATCGCGGCGCACTTCCGGTGTGTCGGCGGCGGCCAAAGAAATATGTTTGCCGGTGATCTGCTGCCGCCCCTCGGCAAAGGCCACCATCAGCGCCTTGTGCGCCACGATGTTGACCAGCCTAGGCGTCCCCCCCGTGATGCGGTGCAGTTTGCCGACCGCAGCTTTGGTGAACATCGCGTCTCCGGCATAGCCGGCCACCTTGATCCGATGCTGCAGGTAGCGTTCCAGCTCGTCGCGCTGCAGCCCTTTCAGCTCGTATTGGAAGCTGATGCGTTGCCGCAACTGGCGCACCGAGTTGTGCCGCAGATGCTCGTTCAACTCAGGCTGACCGAACAGCACGACTTGCAGCAGTTTCCGTTTCTCGGTTTCCAGGTTGGTGAGCAGGCGCAACACTTCCATGCTCTCCAAAGGCATGGCCTGCGCCTCGTCCAGGCACACCAGTACGCGTTTGCCCTCGCGGGCGAAATTGAGCAGTGCGCGAGTGAGTTCTTTCAGAAGCTTGTGCTGGTCCACCTCAGCGGACAGCTCGATGCGAAACTCCTCCGCCAGCGCCAGCAACAGACTTCGCGGCTCGAGATAAGGATTAGGAAGATAGGCAGTTACGAATTTGAGTCCGGGTTTGGCTTCGGACTCTATATCCTGAGTACCGATGGGGGTGGTGGCCTGCCCCCCGTGATTCAGCGTGGCAAGGAATTTTCGGCACAGCAAAGTCTTGCCGTTGCCCACCTCTCCCGTGATCTTGATGAAACCTTCGCCGTTGCGTGCAGCCACAAGCAGCGTGTTCAGACCCTCCTGATAGCTCGAGCAGGCGAAGAAGAAACTGGTGTCCGGCGTTAGCGAAAAAGGTTGTTCGCGTAGCCCAAAGTGCCGCAGATACATGATGGTTTACCCGAAATTCGCAAAGCGCATCCGCCCCCGCCCCTCGCGTGTGATGGCTGGAGACGGAGAAATAGGCCTGGATATATTTATTGCGTCCATCAACGGGAGATGCCGCTGATGCGATCGCGACTGCGCGCGATGTCTTCCGACCAATCCTTATCACTGTTCACAACCGTCGGCTTGATCAGGATGACCAGTTCACGTTTTTCCGTACGCTTGCTGACTTGTCCAAACACTGACTTGGGCATACCCGGAATGCCGGATTGGTCGTCAAAAGTCGCTTGCCGCATCAATCCGCCAATGGCCACGATCTGGCCGCCTCGGGCACGCACGACACTATCGGTCTCTGACACGGAACTCGACGCCAGCGGCAGATTCATCGTACCCCCCACGCCGCCCACATTCACGGTCTTGTTCACGGTACTCACCTGGCTCACTGAAGGATGCACGTGCAAAATGATCTCGTCATTCTCATCGATGCGAGGCGTTACATCCAGCGCGATGCCGGAAAAGAACGGTTGGAGGGTGACACTGGGCGTGCTGGTCGTTGCGGTACCGGTAGTGGTCGTGGTGTAGACATTGGTCACGAAGAACTCATCGGTACCCACCTTCAACACCGCCTTCTGGTTGTTCAAGGTTGCGATCCGCGGGCTGGACAACACATGCACGTCGCCTTGCGTTTCGAGGAAATTCAGCAGGGCAGCAAAGTTGCTGGTCTGGAAGGCGAGGCCGAACAAGGAGCCAGCAGGAGTGGTCGCAGCCGGAAGCAAATTGGAGCCCGGGACTGCGCTCAAAGCAGTGTTGGCCAACGTGGATGCCACTCCGGCGGTGGCAGATGCCATTGTGCTGCCTGTGCCAGCCTGCCCCGCGGAAAGCTTGCTGTTGGGCCTGTTCTGGAACACTGCCCAGTTCACGCCGGACTGGAAGGATTCATTCAGTTGCACCTCCACGATCTTGGCTTCCAGAATCACCTGGCGCTCGATGGATATCTGAGAGGCTTTCAAATAGGCTGAGACATTCTTCAACTCATCCGGCATCGCGCGCACCACGATCACCCCGGACATCGGGCTAATGACCACGCTGCGCCCTTTTTCCGTGCCGACTATTGCGGTCAATGCAGTGCTCAACTCTTCCCAGAAGTCCGTCTTGGAGCTCATGCTCACTTTGCTGCTGTCCATGCCGCGCGATGTCGCTCCGGCGGTAGGGATGACTGTTGTCGGCGTTACTCCAGGCACGGGGCCGGAGGAAGTGTCAGATACCGAGCCGGAAGACACTCGCAAATTCGATTTGCCTTCGCGCTGTCCAGTCAGATAGTTCACCTGAAACAGGCGGGTCTGCAGACCTAACGGCTGGATGTAGATACGTGAACCATCCATCTTGTATTCGTAGCCGTACATCTCACGGATCGACTCCAACGCATCGAACACGGTCACATCTTTCAGATTGAGCGAGATGCTGCCGCTGACCTCCGGATGCAGCAGCATGCTATAGCGGGTGCCGGACACGATGGCCATGAACACTTGTTGTGCCGGCGTGTTGTTCACAACCAAGTCGAACTTGGCCTCGACCGGCGTGCCATCCGCGCTGGGCGTCGGCACTACGAGCGGGGGAAGCAATGCGTTATTTACCTCCTCCTGTTTGCTGGGGCGGGCGCTTTCCCTTGCTACCGCATCCATTTCCATGCTGATCTTATTCTTCACGGAACTGGATGCGCTGCTTGCACAGCCCACAAGAGACAACAGATATAGCACCACTAATAATCGCCTCATTTCCCGCTCCCATCCTTGTTTTCTTCAACAGGCGCACAAACCACGGCGCGCTTCTTGGCTTTTGCTTTTCTCGCCGGCTTGGCGGCTGAACTGCTGATTGGCTGCACACCCCGCCGGCCAACACAGGCCAGTTCCGTTTTGGTCATACTCACCGTAGGGAACATGTGCATCACCTGACGCCCTTCCGGTCCCATCAACACCACGCATGTCTCGTTCACCACCGTCAATACCGCATCACCGTATTTTTCACCCACCGCGACCTCGATACCATTGATGATCGCCGCCTCGCGCCCGTGCGACAGGATCACCGATTGCAGTCCCGCTGGTGGAGCCTTCTGCCCGGATGGCATCGCCTCGCCCAGCCCCGGCACCAACTCGATCGCTGGCCGGGTCGGGTCGTTCAGCTGCTCCACCGCCCATGAGGGGCCCGAGATGCAGAACGCCCCCAACAACAGCATCGCCCAACGCGACAGATGGTTCAAACTTGTAGCCATGTCTTATCCAAGCTCAGGGTGTATAGCGTCAGCGTCAATTCCGCATTCGGGTATTGCACGACGTTCAATTTCGCCATGCCCCAGAACATCTGCGTAGGCAGCTTTTCCAGTGCGGTGAGGTATTGCAGCAGATCGGCATAACTTCCTCGCACGGTTATCTGCACGCCATGCCTGTAGATCTGTTTCTCCTGCACTGCCGCCTTGGTCGCGACATCGGTGGTCGGCTCGATGAACAACGAAACCGGCAACGTATTCAGCGCCACCAGTTGCAGCCGCGCGTTCTTGTTCAACACCTGCTCCAGCAACGCCGCCATCTTCTCCGGCGGCACCAATCTGTCCTGCCTCTCTTTCAAGTAGGCATCACCTTTCGCCACCTGCTCACGCAGTTGCCGAATACGCTCGCGCTGCGGCGCGTGTTCGTCCGCTTGTCTGGCTTGCAGCAGGGTAGTCAATTGTGCCTGTATCTCCTTCATCTTCTCCTGCTGCTGCACCACTTGAGCAGACAAGCGTTTTTGCTGCGCCAGCAGCGGATCGAGAAAGAAAGTATTGATCAGCGACACCAGTGCAAACGCGATAGCGGCGAAGATCAGCGCTCGTTCGCGCAACGACATGCCGTCCACTTTGGCGACGAATATGATCCAGCGCTCTTTCATCACTTCGCCCCTCCGCTCGCTTCAGTCGACTGCAGACTGAACTCGACATAGCTACGCGCCATCGACTTGTCGTCATCGCGCTTGGGTTGTTTCATCTGCAACGTGGAGAACGATTTTCCGCGCATCACCGGCTCCTTGTTCATGCGCTGAATATAGGCAGGCAACAGTTGCGGGTCGGTCACCGCCCCTTGCAAACTGATCTGAGCACCGTCACCGCTGATATCGAATCCGGTCAGCCACAAGCCATTCACGGACTGCCGCGCAAAAGCACGCAGATATTCCGAATAGCCCTGGGTATTGCCGATGGCACCGCTCTTGAGGGTACCCAGCAATTCGCTCTGGGCGGCCGCCTCTGCCTCCAGCGCCTTCAATTCTTCGTTCAGGATCTGGGCTGCGCGTTGCGGCGAAAAATCGTTGGCGTAGTTAGCCAGACGCTTTTGCTCTGCTTCGTTGCGTTTCGTCATCTCCATCGCCTGACCGGCAAACTGTCTCACCTGATACCACGCGTAGCCATAGAAGACGATCGAACCAAGCACGATCAGGCCCAGCGCCTGCAGCATCGTCACCACAGAGAAATATTTCTTCTGCTTGAGGAAGATCGGATTGAACAGATTGATCTGCTGGCTCATAGGGCCTTCTTCTCCTGCCGCAGTGCAGCGCCCAGGGTATGCAGGGCATGGCAGACAAATTCGCTATCGGCCAGTTCGGGGACGCCGACGATATCCATGCCCTGCGCCAGATCCAGCGCCTCTACCGGCAAGCCCAGATTGTCGGCCAGTATCTTCACCAGACCTGCGCCGTCGGGTACCGAGACCAGCAAGCGCTCCATCGAAATGTGATGGAACTGCCGGTCGAAATAATCCAGCGAGCGTTGCACCTCCAGTTCGACTCTATCCAGATATTGCTGGCGCATGCTCTCGTCGGCATCCTGCAACTGCCCCAGCGTGATGTCGATGCGTCGTGCCAGGAACAATTCGCCGTCGCAGGTGATGGTCAGCAGGCCGCCTTCATCATCGAATGCCAGCAGCGCCAGGCCGCGCCCTTCCGTTTCATACAAAGCCGCGATGTTGCGCTGCGCCATTTCCGCGATATCGATCACCGTGAGATCGAATTTGGCTTTCTCAAATAGCGCGATGCGCTTGCGTATCGTCTCGTTCGAGGCCGCCACCGCATACAGCGATTGAGGTCGGTCACTGCCCCCGCCGAATCTGCCCGAAGGGATCTGCAGCACATCGATCGTCGCGTCGTCGATGTGGTAGCTGAGGGAGTCTTTGATCTTCCAGCGGATGGCCGTCTTCAATTCGTCCACCGGCACACTGGGCGCTTCAACCATCATCAACTGATATTCGTTGGCGGCCAGCACCGTGGTATGGCGGCCACCTTCGATCTGCGCGTCCTTGCGTATCTTTTCCAGCGCAGAGGAAGTCACTTCATTGACAGGATAGAACGTGCACTTGGTCACTTGCGGACGGAGACCTACATACTTCGCTTGCGCGACGTACACGCCTTTGCTTCCAAGAGATACCGCGACCCAGCCGGCGTCGCGGCTGCTGCGATCAAACAAAGAGAGGAACGGCGGTAATCTCATAATTGGCGTGAAACTAATTGACTAACCTATTGCTGTCAAGGAGATATTCCCCGGCTTACGCCGTATTCTCGGCATTCGTGACCCAACACCGTCATTCCTTACTCCTTCAGAGGCAAAGTCCGCGATCCGCGAAGCGCCCCTCCGGACGAGGTCAGGGTGACAATCAATAGGCTTCACGCAGGTAAATGAATTCGTTATTGCCTTTGTAAACACCGAATGTGGCGATACCGACCGGGTTGGCCACGCCGCTACCCCAGTTGTACTGCAGCCAAGCCGGCACATTGCCGGTCACCGTGACCGCGCCCGTATTGCCCGACCCGGTCTTGTTGAGCCACAGGTTGAAGTCGCCCGCGAAACCGGTAACCCCGCCCTCCCTGAACCGCTGCCCAGCCGGCCCGGCCGCCGCGCAACCCGCGGCGCTGCGGCCTGGATTGCCGGTATCCAGTACACAAGTAGCCGGTGATGCACTGAGCGTCACGCCCACCGCGCCCCCCTGCGCCCCATTGCCGGAACATGTGTCCGCAGCATTGGCCACCCAGCCGTTGCTGCTCCAGTACTCGGTGCGGAAAGGGATCGGCAGAGCGAGCAGCTCCGAGCCGTGCGCATTACCCAGCTTGGCGCGCCCGCTGCGCATATCAGCGGCACCTTCTGTATGGCCAGATGAACTGACGGCGGTGGGATCAGAGTCCGTCGCGCGCATGGTGAGCGTGACTGGTGCAGTCTCAGGGACGGCCATTTCATAGGTCACATCGGCGCTGCCCACGCCATTGGAAAAGCTAGCCGCCGCGATGGTATTGCCGGCTAGTCCGGTCGTGACACCGGCATTCGACAGCGTGGTGGCATAGGCATAGGTGGCGCCTGCGTAGTTGGCCGTTACTCCGCCCCCTGTTTCTTTTGCGGTAGCGGTCACAGTGAACGGCTGCCCCGCTTTGGCTGGTGTGGTTGAACCCGCATAGCTGAAGGTGGCGCAGGCCGGTGTCACGGCCGTATCGAAATAGGCCGGCTGGAAACGGCCCACGTTCGCCTGCGTCCCGGTCACCGCCAAACCCGAGCTCATATAGTCAGCGAGACTAGCCTTCAGGTCTATGGTCCCCACTTCTTTCCACACCAGACTCGCGGTTGCCGCACCACTGGCAAAACCGGTCAGCGAGGTGTTGATGGCGCTGGCGTTGCCCAGCCCAGGCTGAGGATTGCTGGAGGTGATGGTCACGGTCTGATTGAGGAAGTTCGGCGTGGCGTTGCCAACACTGTTCTTCGCGGTGACGATGGCATTGAACGTGGCTCCAGCCTTGATCGGTGCCGGCGTGATCGCACTGAAAGCGAACGTAGCCGGTGCGGCGATGAAGGACGCACTGCCGTTCATGACCAGTCCTGCACTTGTACCACTGCCGGTATGTTGCGCAACGAGGGCCATGGAGCCTGCATCGGCATATTGCACGGTGGTGCTCGCCACGCCGCTGGCATCGAAAGCCAGACTCAAGGTTTGGCCCGTGCCATCACACGCGGCAGCCGCATCGTTGGTCGCGTTCAGCGCAAAGCCGCCCACGCGCACCGGCAAGGTGCCGGTGGCTGGAGTGGTGTAGCCGCAGGTGAACTTGACATCCTTGCTGACACTTTTGAAGGCCGGCACGCACGCCAGGCTGTTGTCCGCCTTTTTCACCGCGCTGACGGTTATGTTCTGCGACGTCTCTGACACATGGTTTGCCACGCCACCGAACAGCAAGCCGGTATCGCTCGCCGTGAAGGTACAGGCAGGAGTGCCGAAATTGCAGTTGGGAGAAGTACCGCCGGGAGCAGGAGATACCGTCCCCGCCTGGGTACCGAACACCACGCTGCCCGGCGTCGTAATCTGCACACCCACGTCAACGCTGCTGCTACCAACGGGAATAGAGAAGCCAGCAGTCCCATCCACCCAGTTGACGGTTGGCGGCGGGCCAGATGCGGTCAGACTCCCGGTCACGCCACCGGTATACAGCGTCGTGCACGCAGGGTCTATGCACGCCTTGATCGTCAGCGTGCTCGGGGCGCAAGTCAGTCCCTGTCCGTTCGCGTGTTCGATGCTGATGTGATCCAGCAGCGGTGCCGGGCAGGCATGGGTTTGCTTCGCAATGGTGGCCAGCGCGGCTTGGCTCAGCACCTTCTGGTAGACGCGCACCTCGTCCAGGTTTCCTTTGAAATGGAAAGTTGCAGGCGATTCCCCGGACGCGTTGGTTTCCCCCCCGATCGACACCGGCCCAGGATCGCTTCCCCATGTACCGGCCGTCCACGCAGCCTCGGTAGTGCTGTTCAACAACGCTCCGGCGGCATCGAACACATAGATCGTGCGCTTCTTGTTGGCAATGTCCGCCACGGCAGCCACGAAATACCAAGTGTTGCTGGCGATGGCGTAAGCCGAATCGAGAATGACGGGGGTGATGCCGCGCGAATAGAAGCGGATTATCCCCGTACCTCCATCGCCCAGGCTGATTCCATAGCCGGTTGCTGCTGCACTTTGGTCGTCGATCAGGATGCGCTGCCCCGTCACGGCATTGTTGGAGGTTCTGATCCACGCGGTGACGGTGAAATCGGTGGTCAGGTCAGGCAGGGGTGTTTGTACGTAGCCTTGTGTGATGGTGCTGCCGTTGTCGAACACCCCATAGCGGCAGGTGCCCGGGGGGGGGGCGATGGCCGGAGAGACGCCGTCGGTGCTGGCGCTGTTAAAGGACTGCGCATTATTCCCGCTGCCCGAGCTATCGACCACCTCGTTGGCCGTCCCGATCCAATATGCATCGTCCATGCGATATTCCGCCAGCGCCGGCGTGGCGCTGATGGTGTAGAGCTCTCCGGTGTTAAAAGTGCCGTTCAATGTCGGAACAACTGAACCGGGGCCAGTCTGATCCAGACGGAGCGTACCGGAACCGATGCCGGTATTGGCGGTGACAGTCCATGTAGCGCCGCTGCCTGTCACCGTGGTGATGTAAGCACCGCTCAAGCCTATTGATGGGACGACCGAGAAGGCGGTGGCATCCACCCCGGTCACGCTCCGCCTGAATGTCACCTGCCATCTGACCGTCGCAGCGCTGGTAGGATCGGCATCCAAACGGGTGATGGAGCTAACCTCCGTGCAACTATGCAGTGTCTGGGCTGGAGTGATAGAGGTCAGCGTGTAGTTGGGGCAACTTGGGGTGAGATTCACTGTGCCAGTCAGCGTAGACGCCGTCACATCGGTTGCTGACAATGTGATGTTGTATGGACTCGTTGTATTGGTAACGTTCAGGGTAGAGAAGGTGACAGGGCTGGTACCGCTGATCGTTTGCGCGGTTGCACCACTAAACGTCACTGTCCCAGTACCCGGATTAAATGTCCCGGTCTCATTCCAATTGCCGCTGACTGTGATGGTGTTGGCACCTGCCGAAAAAGTACCGGCCGTCTGGTTGTAACTGCCAATCGAAATGTTGTTTCCGGCGGACAAGGTGGTTGCCCCGGTAGAGGAATAATTCAACGCACCGGTGACGGTAAACGCGGCATTACCAGTCATCGTCGCAGCACCCGAGATACTCAGGTCGCCCCCGATGGTCGTCACACCGGTCATGGTCTTGGTGCCACTGCCGCTGAGAGTCAGGTGGTAATAGGTCGCACCAGTGGGCAGGTCGACCGTTTGCGAGGCACCATCGTAGTTCACGAGATTGTTCGCAGCGCTGGCAGTCAGGTTGGTGATGGTGGTTGTTCCCCCTACGTTCAACGTCGCACCGTTTCCGTTTGTCAGCGTCCCTGTACCAGCAAGCGCGGTCGCGACGGTCAGTGTTCCACTGTTCGTATACGAGCCTGTGACGGTCACGTTCGGTATGACAATCGGATTTGTCCCGCTGAAAGTTTTGGCGGCACCGGTAAAAGTATGCACCCCGGTGTTGGCGGTCAGCGTCCCGTCGTTCTGCAAATTGCCGCCGAAGGAAATGGCCTCGGTAACCGTTTCGCTCCATGTTCCGCCGTTGTTGATGATGACATCGCCGGTGAAGGTCTTGCTGCCAGTGGCGGATGTAATTTGCAGCGTGCTGTCGATCGTGGTCGTACCGTTCACCGCGTAAGTGAACGCGCCCATCGTTTTGATGCCGCTGCCCGCAATACCGAGGTTGTAATAGGTCGCCCCCTCCACGGCCTGCGCTGTGCCGACGTAGTTGACCCAGTTGGGCACTGCGCTGGCGGTGAGCACACCTGTGGCCATCGGGGCCGCCGCACCGCCGTAATTCAGCGTCGAGTTCGCCGCATTCGTCCATGAGCTAGTGGTATTGCTTCCCGTCAAGTTGCCCAAGATCGTGACCACGCTGGTGTTGTTATTGGTGATACTCCTGTTGTTGCCCGACACGCTGACATTGCCACCGAAGTTGATGGGGCTGTTGCCGCCTATCGCCTGATTGTTGGTATCAAAAGTTTGCGTGCCCGTGCCGCCGGAAAAAGTACCGTTGTTGGTAATTCCGCCGCGAAAGGTGACCGCCTGGTTGCCCGAATTGTTCCAGATGCCGGTGGCATCAACCGTAACCAGCCCGGTAAAGCGCGAAGAAGAAGAGGTCGAGCCAAAATTTACAGTGCCTGCGATGCTGGTCGTTCCGGTTGCCCTTATCCTGAAATTGCTCCCGCCGGTAAGCGTAAGAACGCTGCCGGCGTTGACGGTCAGATTGGTGATGGAGACCTGCGAATTGACCGTGACCACACCGGCACCCGTCGTGGCAATAATGGCGTTATCGCCCGCAGCAGGAACGGTGCCGCCAACCCAGGTTCCCCCCACGTTCCAGCTACCGCCTGTTGCGGTTGAAGTTCTGGTCGCAGCCAGCGCATCCCCGCCCCACGCCCCCAGCCCCGTCAGCGACACCAGCAATACGAATGCCTTGGCGAACCCACTCCACGGCACGCAAGCGTTTCCCCCGTACCCACCCTGCCCACACCGTCACGCTCACTCGCACTCATACGTTTATTCCTTCTCCGCTTATCTGACTTGGCCACTCCCATCCATCCGAGATGGCATGGATGTCACTGCGCGATGGTAACCGTCATCTGCCGCTCGACGTAGCCCGGCGAACCCACCGTGCCCTGTGTGGCGGTCGATAACAACCGATACATGGTCACCGTATTCGCCCCCTCTGATACCGGCGCATAGCTCCAGCAACTTACGTTCACCGTGAAGCCCGACAAAGTGCTCCCGGCAGGCATGGTCACGCCATTCACAGCACCGCCGACCGGACAGCTGATCCCCGCCGGGTTGCGCAGCACCTGATAGGCGCCCCAGTCCACGCCGGCGCGCGCGGCTTGGTAGGCGCGCGCGCCCATCACGTCCATGGTATCGGTCTGCTGCTGGTTGACGGAGAACATGACCATCGCTGTGCCGAGGAAAGCCAGCACCACCAGCAGGAAGATGGCGGTGACGACGCTGAAACCCTGCTGTGTTCTTCTCAAAATGGATGATCCATTGGAAAGAACTACGTCATTCCGGCGCATAACCAGCGACTTTGTAGGCGTTGTTTGCCTGCTTAGTCGAATGGCTAGTAGTTTCATCAGGCCGGAATCCAGTTGATCACCCATTCCCCGCGCAAGCGGGACAACACCTTGGTTCTGTCCGCTTCGCGGAATGTATTTCTTCGCTGGATTCCGGCCTGCGCCGGAATGACGGCCTGATTGATTATCCGGGTTCAAAGCACTCATGGCTGGTTACTCACGTGCGCCGCGCTGTAGAGCGTGACGGTTTCGCCTTCTTCGGTGATGGAGAGGTGCATGGTCACCAGACCCGTACGCCCCACCACGAGTGGATCGTAACTGAAGTTGCAGGCGCTGACATTGCTCGCCAGCAGATTCGCCGTACCGGTACTCGGCAACGCCCCCCAGCCATATCCCGTCACCAGCGTAAGCGTACCTGCAGCCGGATTTGCCGAGTTCTGGGTGCATGCAAAGCTCATAGGAGTTGTCACCACGTGGAAGCGATGCCCGGGCGATTCAAACGGCAACTTATTCGTAGATGTGATGCTGATGCTGCTCGCCCCCACCGCACTGACGACGCGACGGTTATGTGTCGATGCAGTCTCGCCCGCATAAGCATCCGCTCCCGCAATGCCCAAGTTATACACCACGATCCGGTCTCCGACAGCAACTGGCGGCATCGGCCCGAACACCTCGAAGCAGGTGTCGGCAGCGGTGAAGTTCAGCACGTCGGCAGCCAGGCTGCCACAACCCGCCGAGGCACCGGCAGGAGCAGCCTCGGCGCGATAGCGCCCACCGCCTTTGGTGGGTATGAATTCCAGGTAACAGGTCGTGCCGTCACCGCAGACGCCGCTGACCCGTACGCTGTTCGGCAACGCCAGGCGCAGATCGCGCGTGACGCGGCGCAGCGCCGTGTCGGCGATGTCGGTCATCTCGGCGCGGCGCGCGCTATCCACATAGCCCTGTATCGGCGCCCTGATGAAGACCGCCACGATGCCGCCGATGATGCCGGTGATGACGATCACCATGATCATCTCCACCAGGGTGAAGCCTTGCTGATTGCGCCGCTTCATCATGGCACGCTCCTCGGTGCGTAGCGGGTGCGTATCCCTTCTACCGTGACGTCCTGTCCGGACGGGTCGGTGACCGTGACCGTGATGAGCAGCGCATCGTTGGCCGCGACGTTGGTCAGCGCGATCGGCTGCACCGTGATGGGCTGGAGCGTGAATCCGGTCAAGCCCGTGTTGGAGTTGGTGATATCCATGATGGCGCCTGCCGCCATGCCGACGCCATGGTAATCGCTGACGTTATCGAACGGCAATGAAGTGTCGTAGCGCGACACGTCGTTCTCCACCCCGATCACTTCAGGCATGGTGCAATCGGCGGTTGAAGTCGCCGTGACCGCGCTGGCGTCGTCCGGGTCGCAATAAGTGAACGGCATCAGCTCCACTTCTTCCAGCATCGATTCGGCGACGGCCAGCGCCTGCTTGTGCAGCAGAGGATCGGCACTGTGCCTGGTCACCTGATCCATCACTAGCAGGATGCCGGTCAGCGCCACGCTGATGATGACGATGAACATGATGAGTTCGACCAGGCTGATGCCACTCTGACTCCTGGCGGTTGACCTAGTGCACATAGCCAGTCTCCGCCACGACAAAGATGTGCTGCGCAAAACCGCTCACCGTGATGTCCTGCGCCGCACTCGCCCTGCCCAGCGCATCGAAATTGAAAGCCGTGCCGCCGCTCAACGTCACACCGCCCGGCGCGGTGACCGTGTAAGGCGTTTGCCCCGCAGGGCTAGTCAGATTGCTGCCGCAGATATTGTCCGCGCCATAGGTCAGCGTGACGCTGTCCGCCGCGAACGCCACGCATACGAAACGATGCTGCGCCACAGCGGTCTTCTGCGCATAACGCAAAATGGAAATGGCCTGATCGTAATAGCCGCGGCTGTCGAACGTGTTGCGGTCAAAAAAACGAGGAATCGCTGCGACCGCCAAAATACCGACGATGACCATGATGGTGATGAGCTCCACCAGCGTGAAGCC
The DNA here is from genome assembly GCA_963813255.1 of uncultured beta proteobacterium. GTDB lineage: Bacteria > Pseudomonadota > Gammaproteobacteria > Burkholderiales > Gallionellaceae > Sideroxyarcus. Next base: position 229,023 of record CAWEYD010000001.1, read on the forward strand.
GCGCTGAACCTTCGCACGCGTAGCGATAGGCCGCACTTCCGCCAGAGCGCCGTCGAGACGTTCGGCCTCCTGCCTGCTCGCTCCGACTTGTGCGGCATTCAAACGCATGGTTTAGCACCCTTATTGAATGGGATTCAGATGTGCCTGCAGTTTAACAAAAGGTACAAACGGCACACGAAAAAACAAGGGAGCCGAAGCTCCCCTGTTTGCTGCCAACTTCTGCTATGTCTATTAGCCAGTGCAAAGTACAGTTGCGGTCGCAGTTTGCGCTTGTTCACCTGTGATAGTGACTGTAACTGCCGTACCTGCGGCCGGACCAGCACAAGTCTGATCGGTAGTAATGGCGTAACCTGCAGGCAAAGCACCACCCGCCAACGCGCCCGCAACCAATGCTGCGCCAGCAGCAGCAGCGTTTAGCCGAGTACATCCAGCACCCGCGGTACCTCTGGCCATACAAGTTGAATAGTTAATTGCCGAGGCGGAAGACACACTTCCTGCCACCCCTTGAACTCCAGCCAACGCTGCATCAGTTCGCAGATCCACAAACCTAGGCAACGCGGTGGCGGCCAAGATGCCCAGAATCACAATCACCACAATCAGTTCGATCAGGGTAAAACCTTTTTGTTGTTTCATGATAATTCTCCTTCAAGTTGTGGAGCCGCAGCCCCGTTTGAGACGTCATGCAACCCATTTTGCGCTGTGCCACAGCACTTTGCTAGCGGGCTTGTACCTATATTAGGAGCTTTGACTAAAAATGCAACCTTAATAACACTGTAGATATCCGGACAGACCCTGCGCTACGCCCCTGTTCAGCTGTAACGGCTCAACCAGATAAGCAGGAACACCAAGGTGTACAGCGCGCCCAGCAACAGCAAGATGCCGCTCACACGCGCATAACGCAGCACATAGACATCCGCATCGCTGCGCGGGATCTCCAGTGGTTTGATCGAACGGCGCAGCGACAGCCATTGGTTGGCCCCCTGCTCGACCCCGCGCAGCAGGCTGGGGCGGAACAGCATGAACAGCGCCACCACGATCGCACACAGCGCACCCAGCAACGAGATCAGCACCACTGTGTCCAGCAGCATTGCGACCGCTACGGCGGGATAGGCGAATTGTTTGGCAAGAGCAGCGACAGCCAAGCCGCGATCCAGACCCGCAGTGAGGTAATACAACACATACAGCGCGCCGAGCAGAATCAGGGCACCGCTGATCTGGCGATAGCGGTACAACCACGGGTCGATGCTGAAGCTTTGCTCCAGCCCTTTGTCGAATTGGCGGGTGGAGACCCAGCGATTGAACGGTGTACTGAGGCGCTGCAAGCGTTCCGGGCACAGCACCAACAGCGCGCCCACCAGCAGTCCTGTGAAACTGCCGAGGACCAGGAAGATGACTGCGGATTGCAACAACCAAGTTTGGAGCAACGGGTTCATGACAATTCTCCTAGTAAAAGAACTTCATTTTTTCCCTCTGACTGAAGACAGGGATTGCTTCGGTGATTCAGTATGACCGGCTTGAGCAAATATCTCAATCCAGCCAGTGGTAAGGCTCGGTGGGTTCGAACTGCGTCACCGCCAGTTGTTTGCCGGATCCCCTCCGCCCCAGCGCGGGTTCATAATCCAAGCGGACGTGGAAGCGTATCCACTTGTTGCCGTCTTTGCCAGGCTTGAAGTTTTCGGCGTGATCCACCACGTAGATCAGATCGCGCGACTTGAGATCGAACATCCAGTTGCCGGGGGCGACGCTACGCGGGCTGGGATCGTAGTATTCGCCCATGTAGTTGCGCGGCGCCTTTTGCAGCCAGCTGATCGGATTGTCCGCAGCAAGGATGCTCAATTCCCTTTCGTCCAGCGCGTCGCGCGCCATCAGTGCACCGTAACGCAATACCAGCGCGCTCTGCAGCGCACCTTCCACCTGCTGCATGGCGGCCTTTTCGGCCTGTTCCTGGTAGAGCGGAACGCGCGTCAGAAACAGGCCCGCCATGACCACGATGATGATGATGACGATGACGAGCTCGATGAGGGTAAAACCTTTTGAGGATTGAATATTCAGGATCGAGAAATCGCGCTCTCCTCCAACCCCTCTCCCGTGCGCGGGAGAGGGGAGTTCAATCTTCGATCCTCGCGCCTCGATCCCGCATCCCCGATCCGCAACCCTTATGCTCATCGGTGCAGCGCCGCCTTGCCCAGGTCCCACATCGGCAGGAAGATGCCGAGGGCCAGAACAAGCACCAGTGCGCCGAGGGCGACGATCATGATAGGTTCGATCTGCGCACTCAGGTTCTTGACCTCGTATTCCACTTCGCGTTCGTACATGGCAGCGACTTCGAACATCAGACCGTCCAGGTCGCCGGTCTCTTCGCCCACGGCGATCATCTGCAGCACGGTGGGGTTGAACACACCGGTGGTGTTAGCGGTGCGCAGGATACTCTCGCCACGCTCCACGCCATCGCGCATCTGGTCTATCTTGCCGCGCATGTATTCGTTGTCCACCACCATGCCCACGGTGTTGAGGGCCTGCACGATGGGAATGCCGCTCTTGAACGACAGCGCCAGACTGCGCGAAAAACGCGCCAGCGTCGCTTTCATGATGATCCTGCCCGCGATGGGCAACTTGAACTTGTAGCGGTCCCACTTGTAGCGCCCGTCCACGGTGTCGATCCAGGCGCGGAAAGCCACCACCGCTCCGGCCAATCCGGCCAGCAACACCGGCCATGAGTACAACATGAAGCTGGAGAAGCCCATCAACAACTTTGTCATGAACGGCAGTTCCGCATGGAAGCCCGCGAACACCTTGGCGAAGGCCGGGATGACGAAGATATTGACGATGACGATGGCGATGGCCATGGCGATAACCACGAACATCGGATAACGCACAGCGGCCTTGATACGCTCGCGCATGTCCTTCTCGAACTCCAGATGGTCGTACAGGCGCAGGAAGGTCTGATCCAGCATGCCGGTCATCTCACCGACCTGCACCATGCTCAGATAGAACGGAGAGAAGATCTTGGGATGGCGGCGCATCGCCGTCGAGAGCTCCCGCCCAGCATCCAGGCTCTCGCGCAGGTCCTGCAGCATGGCACTGAATACTGGATTCTGCGACGACTCCTGCAATCCGGCCAGGGCGCGCATGATGGGCACGCCAGCCTTGAGCAAGGTGTACATCTGGCGCGAGAACAACATCAGCTCCAGCGGATCGACGCTTTTGCTCTGCAACATTTGCGACAGGCGTTGCCACAGGCCGGGACCCTCTGCCTGGGCGCGCATGGCTTGCGAAGCTTTGATCTCGATCGGCGTGATGCCGGTGTTCAGCAACTGGTCGGCGATGGCGCCGCTGTCCGTTCCCTCCAGCGTACCCTGCACCAGTTCGCCGCGGACGCTCCTGCCTTTGTAAGCGAATACCGGCATCAGTCTTCCACTTGGTTGCTGATGCGCATCACTTCCGCAATGCTGGTGTGCCCAAGCTTCATCTCATGTAAAGCCGCGTCGAGCAGTGTCTTGCCCTTCAGGTGGTCGCGCGCTGCCTGCATGAAGAACGAGTTGTCCTCGTGCGCTGCTGCATCCACCAGGTCCTGGGACATTTCCAGCATCTCGTAGACGCCCATGCGCCCGTGGTAGCCGGTGCCATTGCAGTGCGAGCAACCGCGGCCGTGCATCAGCTTGCCCCAGTTGCTCTGGTCCACGCCCTCCACTTTCAGCCACTCGACTTCCTGCGGCGTGGGTTGATGCACTTCGCAGCAGCTCTCGCACACGCGGCGCAGTAGTCTTTGCGCCAGCACGGCCTGCACCGACGAGGCCACCATGTACTTGGGCACATCCATATCCACCAGACGGAACAGCGTACCGGCAGAATCGCGGGTATGCAGAGTGGAGAACACCAGGTGGCCGGTCATGGCCGCGCGCATGCCGATCTGTGCGGTCTCGGTATCGCGCATTTCGCCGATCAAGATTACGTCGGGGTCCTGGCGCAAGGCAGAGCGCAGCACGCGCGTGAACGAGAGATCGATCTTTTCATTCACCTGCACCTGGTTGATGCCGGGCAGACGGTATTCCACCGGGTCTTCCACGGTGATGATCTTCTGGTCGATGGTGTTGATCTCGGCCAGGCCGGCATACAGCGTGGTGGTCTTGCCGCTTCCGGTGGGGCCGGTGACCAGCACCATGCCGTTGCTGCGCTGGATGATCTCGCGGAAGCGCTTGAGCATGTCGGGCGGCATACCCAGCTTGTCCAGCGTAAGGAAGGCGCCACTTTGGTTGAGCAGACGCATCACCACCGATTCGCCGTACTGCGTCGGCATGGTGGAGATACGCACATCCACCGCCTGTTCGCGGACACGGATGTTGAAACGTCCGTCCTGCGGCAAACGCTTTTCCGAAATGTCGAGACCGGACATCAATTTCAGGCGCAGTGCGATGGCGCCTGCGATCTTGCTGTCGGCTTCGGTCTGCAGGTGCAGCGCACCGTCGATGCGGAAGCGTATCTGCAAACGCGTTTCCTGCGGCTCGATGTGGATGTCCGACGCATTTACCTGCGCGGCGTCCTCGAACATGGTCTGCAGCAGCTTGACCACCGGCGCCTCTTCCACGCCCACCGTGTCGCTCAGCGCGCCGAAGTCGATATAGCCTTCGCCCAACTCTTCCGATATCTCGCGCGCCAAGCCGCTGATCTCGTCGGTGCGCCGATATACGCGATCTATGGTTTCCAGCAACTGGCCTTCGGTGACCACTGCTACATCGATGTCGCGCTTGAGCAGGCGGGTGATCTCATCGAAAGCAAACAGGTCGGTCGGGTCGCACATGCCCACCAGGATCGCGCCGTTGCGTTCTTCCAGTGCAACCGCGCGGAAGCGGCGTGCCTGATTCTCCGGCATGCGGCGTACAATCTCCAGATTGGCGTTGTAGTACTTGAGGTTGATGTAGGGAATGTTGAGCTGCTTGGCCAGTGTCTCGGATATCTGGTCTTCGGTGACGAAGCCGTTGTCCACGAGCACACGGCCCAGCTTGCGGCCACTGCGTTTCTGCTGCTCCAGTGCGAATTGCAGCTGGTCGAGCGAGATCAGCTTCTGCTGTACCAGCAAGTCGCCCAAGCGAACTTTTTCCGGACGCGCCATAATTCCCCCTGAGATATTTGCGATGACACCCGACGTGAACGGAAGTTAGCCGTTTTCCCGTTTCCTGACAAGGCTTTTCCCCATGTTTGCAGTGATTCTGTATCAACCTGAAATCCCGCCCAACACCGGCAACATCATCCGCTTGTGCGCCAACACCGGTGCGCACCTGCACCTGATCCGCCCGCTCGGCTTCGAGCTGGACGACAAGCATCTGAAACGCGCCGGACTGGACTATCACGAGTACGCCACGCTGCAGGTGCACGACAGTCTGCAACAGTGTCTGCAGACCATGCCGCAGTCGCGCGTGTTCGCCTTCACCACCAAAGCGTCGCGTCCCTTCCACGAGGTGCGCTATCAGGCGGGTGACGCTTTTCTATTCGGGCCGGAGAGTCGTGGCCTGCCGAGCGAGGTGCTGGAGTCGTTACCGCCGCAGCAACGCGTGCGCCTGCCCATGCTGCCGGACAATCGCAGCCTGAATCTTTCCAATACGGTGGCAGTGGCGGTGTATGAGGCGTGGCGCCAATGCGCTTACGTCGGTGCGGCGTAAGCGCACTGCGTATTACTTGATGGCGCGGTAAGCCCCGCTGGAGAACTCTTCTCCCGGCTGGCGGCTCAGCAACATCTCGACCGCCTGATTGGCGGGCAGATTCTCGTACAGCACGCGATACACCGCCTGACAGATGGGCAACTCGACCCCGTACTGCTGGGCGATGCGTTGCACTTCGCGTGCGGTGTAGACGCCTTCCGCCACATGCCCCAGCTCGACCAGGATGGTGGAGAGCGAGTGACGTTGCGCGAGCAACATGCCGACCTGACGGTTGCGCGAAAGGTCACCGGTGCAGGTGAGGATGAGATCACCTGCGCCGGAGAGTCCTCCCAGCGTCTCGGCACGTCCGCCCATCTGCAGACCGAGGCGGGTCATCTCGGCCAGTCCGCGCGTGAGCAGGGCAGCGCGGGCATTAAGCCCCATCTGCATGCCGTCGCAGATACCGGCGGCAATGGCCAGCACGTTCTTGATCGCGCCGCCGATCTCGACGCCGACCACATCGGTGCTGGAGTAGATGCGCAGGCGCGAATGGTGCAATGCCCTGGCCATGCGTTGCGCGAACTCGCCATCGCTGGATGCCAGTGTCAAGGCGGTGGGGAGACCGCGCGCCACTTCCTGCGCGAAGCTGGGACCGGTCAATGCGCCGCGTGGAAAGGCGGCAGGCAAGGTTTCGTTGACGATCTGGTGGGGCAGCAAGGAGGTTCCGGTCTCGAAACCTTTGCAGACCCAGATCACGCCCACCGGATCGGGCAATGCGGCGATTTGTTGCAGGGTGTTGCGCAGCCCGGCGACCGGCACAGCGACGATGACCAGCTCGACCCCGTGAAGGGCCTGGTTCAGGTCACTCGTGAGTGCGAGGTTATCCGGCAGCCCGATGTCCGGCAGGTAGCGCTGGTTGCGCCGCGTGTCGCGCATGGCGGCGATCTGCGCCGCATCGCGCGCCCACAGGGTGACGTCATGGCGCGCCGCGAAGCTGATCGCCAGCGCAGTGCCCCATGCTCCCGAACCAAGAACTGCTATCTTCATCAGTCCCCCCAGACTTCGCCGCTTTTGAGATAACCGGTGGCGCCATCGCGATGGCGCACCTTGACCCAGCCCGCACCCGCGTTACCCAGCCATTCCAGCCCGAGCTGGCGCGGTGCATAGAATGCCACGGCAGCACTGTCGTCCCAGTTGGTGCGCACGGTGGCAACCTCGGCGGTCACCACGACGTAGCGCTTGCTGCTCAGATTGCGTTTCTCTATCCAGAACACCTTGCCGTGGGAGTCGCGCACCTTGACCCAGCTCTCCAGAATCACGATCTGCTCCAGTGGCAAATAACGCGTGGCGACGAACAGCTTCTTGGCCTTGAGCGAATTGGCATCGTAAAGGATGGCCGGCTCAGCCACCGAGACGAACTCGATCGCTGCAGCCGTCTGGCATACAACCAGCAACAGCAATGCTGTCGCCAGTCTCTTCGGGAATTGACGAGTTTTCTTCTCGTTTGCCTCCGCTCTCGCTTGCGGGAGAGGATTGAGGAGAGGGCATCCGAGAATACGACTCATCACCATTCCCTTAGTGCTTCACCGTGGCGGCAGCCTCTGCTTGCGCCTGGGCCTGTTGTTTTTGCTGCTGGTAGATCGCATCGAAGTTGATCGGATTGAGCAGCACGGGCGCAAAGCCGCCTCGCACCGCCACATCGGACACCACTTCGCGCAGGTACGGGTAGAGGATGTTCGGACAGACCACGGCCAGCACTGTCTCCATCTCTTCAGCCGGAATGTTGCGCACCTGGAATATACCGGCCTGCTTGGCTTCGATCAGGAACATAACTTTGTCTTTTCCGGGCAGTTTGGCCGTCACGGTGACGGTGACCTCCACCTCGAAGACGCCCTCCTCGACCGCAGCAGCCTGCGTGTGCAGTTGCAGATCGATCTGCGGATTCTCGCGCTCCAGGAAGATCGCTGGTGCGTTGGGTATCTCCAGCGACAGGTCTTTCACATACAGTTTTTCGATATTGAACAGTGGGGCTGCCGGTTGGCTGGCGGATGCGGCTTCGGTCATGTCATTTTCCTTCGGTTATTTATTCAGTAGAGGCTGCAGGCCACCCGCGCGGTCCAGCGCGTAGAGGTCGTCACAACCGCCGATGTGTTTATCGTCTATGTAGATCTGGGGCACGGTGCGGCGTCCGCTTTTGGCTTCCATCTCTGCACGCTGCTCCGGTTGCAGGTCGATGCGGATCTTTTCGATCTCGGCCACTCCCCTCTGCAGCAACAGCCTCTCGGCATTGACGCAGTAAGGGCAAACGGCGGTGCAGTACATCACGACTTTGGCCATCGTTCGCGTCCTTATTTTTCCAGCGGCAGGTTGGCTTTCTGCCAAGCCATCACGCCGCCGCTCAGGTTGTGCACCTGGGTGAATCCCAGACCGTTCAGCAGCGAGACAGCCGAGGCGGAACGCGCACCGCTACGGCACATCACCACGATGGGGCGCGTGCGATATTTTTCCAGCTCGCCAATGCGCTCCTTCAGCTTGCCCAGCGGGATCAGGCGGCTGTTGATGATGTGGCCCGCGTCATACTCGCCTTGTTCACGCACATCCAGCACCAGCGCATTCTTGCGGTTGATCAGGTTCATGGCTTCCAGGGTATCCACGTCCTTGATGCCGCGTATCCGGTTGCCGTAGAACGACCAGAACAACATGAAGCCGCTGAAAAGCGCGAGTGAAACGGTGATCAGGTTACTTTGCAGGAACTGCAGCACGGCGATACTCCTCGATTTTTTGGGTGGCGAATTCTAGCAGAGGGGAAAACCTCACAGGGTCCTTGCGCACCAGTTCCGCCAACTCGGTGCTGGCGGTGGCAAAGTCTGAGGGATACGACCAGATCGCGTTCGCCAGCATGGCTTTAGCCTCCGCCGGGCGGTCGGACAATGCCAGCAGCCAGGCTTGGTGATAAGCCACGGGCGCGACCGGGGTGAAGTGCAACGCACGCTCGTTAAGTTCCAGCTTTTCACGCAAGTGGTCGGCGCTGGGTTCCATCATGTTGGCGATGAACATTTCGGCATAGGAACTGAACAGCGGGTATTCGTGCGCCGCCACCAACTCGTCGCGCGCACGGGCAACATAATTCTGGTTCTTCGCGGCCATGCCGCGCAGCCCGAGCCCTTTCTCCAGGTGCGTATAGGCCTGCATGCCCTGCACCAATGTCATGACCCCGAGCAACAGGATGGCCGCCACTGAAAGACGTCCGACATTGCGCAGCTCCAGACGATAGCTGGCCGTATCGAACAAGCCCAGCATGACGGCGGCGATGCCGATGAAATAGGCGTACCACAGCGGGTATTCAAGCAGGCTGTGGATGCCCAGCACGGCCAGCACGGCATACCCCCACCAATGATAGAGCGTAAATTGCGCTCCGCGCACCACGGAATGCCAGAACCACAGGCCCAGCGCGCCCAGCAAGACCAGCAAGCCAGCCGATCCAGCCTCGGCGGCAAGCTGCATCACGATGTTGTGCGCATTGTTGTAAAGCCCGTTGATGCCCGGATTATGCAGTTCTGCCGCAAGCTGCAGATGCTGGTAGGCGAACTGGCCGAAGCCAGAACCCAGCAAGGGGAACTGCACAAAGATCAGCGCCGCCTCTCGCCACAGATGGAAGCGGATGTGGCCGCTTGATACGTTCTCGTCGAATAGCCGTTCCGTCGTGGTGATGCTGCCTGTCGAAACCTGCAGCCAGGGGATTTCGACTACACCGTGCATGGCGACGAACCCCAGCCAAAGTGCCAGCGTGTAGCCCAGCAGGGGACGCAGCGCACGATCGCGCCTTTGCCACAGCCATGCCAGCGCCAAGACAAATGTCAGATACAACCAGGCGCTGCGCGAGCCCGACAACACCAGCACGAACAGCATGGGCGCGGCCAGCAGCACTGCCTGCCACATGCGCAGCGAGCGGCGCACATACAGCAATCCCAACGAGATCAGACCCAGCGCGATGTAGTTGGCGAAGTGGTTCGGTTGCGCGGTGTTGCCGTACACCGCACTGGAAGTCTTGACGGTGACGACCGAGTTCATGAAGGTGTTCCAGCGAAAATGCTGCAAGAATCCCGCCAATGTGTCCAGCTCCGCACCGACCAGCAGGAACGCCGCCAGCGCGGAGGCCACGGCAGGCAGGCCGAGTTCTTCGCGCAGTCGCTGCCCCAGCATCATGAGCAAGGCGGCAAAAAGGAAATACAGCGACAACAGCAGCAAGTGGTCGAAGTAGCTGATGCGCCCGATCAGGAATTGCAGCAGCATCACCAGCATCAGCCCGATGGGCAGCAACACGATGCGCGGAACTTGCGGATCGTGCCAATAACGATTCGTCAGCAGCAATGGCAGCGCGCACAGGCCCAGCGCACCGGCCATCCACTCCTGATAGAAGGTGGTGATGGGATAGGCATGCAGGTAGTACACAAAAGGCAAAACCCACATCAACCCGACGAAGGTCAGGCCGATGTGGGCAAGGCCGAGCGAAGAGGGGAGTTTCTTGTTTAGCAACTGCCTTTGACGCCGAGCTTGGCTAGGATGTTATTCAGCGGACAAAACTGGGTGAATCCGCTCTGGAACAGGTTCAGTCCGACAAAGGCGGTAAAGAACAGGAAATATTCGCTGACGAACAGCGGGCTGGCCGACACGCCCAAAGTCAAAGACAACAGGATGAAAAAACCGGCGACGATGCGGACGATGCGTTCTGCGTTCATGCTTAAAGCTCCTTGATGGTTAAAGATTCTACTGGAATTTCTTGTACAACGATGCACGCCACCTCAATAGATAGCATATCTGCATATTAGCATATTCTAATATGTTTTAGCGACAATGCCCCCTCGCAGGGTGCGACAGGTCAGATGGAACAGAATACGTCGCGCATCATCCCCACGAGCTTCAGGGTGCGCTGGTCGCCGATACGGTAGAACACCCGGTTGGCATCCTTGCGCGTGGTCAGCACCCCCTTGTCGCGCAGGATGGCCAGGTGCTGAGAAATGTTGCTCTGCGTTGTGCCCACGCTGTCGACGATCTCCTGCACGCTCAACTCGCCGTCGCCCAAGACACACAGAACCTTCAGTCGCAGGGGATGCGCGATGGCTTTCATCGCCATCGATGCCTGCAGGATATGCTCGTCTTTATCGATCAATTTTTTCGTCATGTTCGTCAGCCATCATGATGGAAGTGCGGGTATATCACCCACTGAAATCAGCTAAAATTGCGCCGTTGAACCGCAAGCGCGGCACGCTAGATTAGCAACCGCTTATATTTTGATATCTTGGTGAGAAAAAAGCCAGCATGACCAATCGCACAGCCCCAACACCCACCCCTGTCCTTCTGCTGATCCTTGATGGCTTCGGCTATCGCGAGGATGCCGACTTCAATGCGGTCGCCCATGCGCGCAAACCGAACTGGGACAGGCTGTGGAGCAAGTATCCGCACACTCTCATCAACACCTCCGAACTGCACGTCGGCCTGCCCAACGGCCAGATGGGCAACTCGGAAGTGGGACATTTGAACATAGGCGCCGGACGCGTGGTCTACCAGGACCTGACCAAAGTAGATCTGGCCATCGAGAATGGCAGCTTCTATAACAACGCAGCATTGGTGCATGCTGTGGAAACCGCCAAACAGCGCGGCACAGCGCTGCACATCCTGGGCCTGCTTTCCGCCGGCGGTGTTCACAGCCACGAGGCGCACATACACGCCATGCTGGAACTGGCGGTGCGCGCAGGGCTGAAAAAGGTTTACCTCCATGCTTTTCTTGATGGGCGCGACACACCACCGCGCAGCGCCTCACAATCGCTGCAAGCGCTGCAGCACAAATGCGAGCAACTCGGCGCCGGCCGCATCGCCAGCATGGTCGGCCGCTTCTTCGCCATGGACCGTGACAACCGCTGGGAGCGCGTGCAGCTTGCCTACGACTTGCTTACTCAAGGCGCCGCGCCTTTCAGCGCCGCGACAGCGCAAGGCGCATTGGACGCCGCTTACGCGCGCGGCGAGAACGACGAGTTCGTGCAGGCCACCGTGATTGGCGAACCGGCCGCGATGCAGGACGGCGACGTGGCGGTATTCATGAACTTCCGGGCCGACCGCGCGCGCGAGATCACACGTGCACTGACCGACGAGAAATTCGACGGCTTCGTCCGAACCCGTTTCCCCAAGCTTACCAACTTCACCACGCTGAGCAGCTACGGCGAAGACTTTACCCTACCCTGTGCCTATACGGCCGACTCCATCCACAACGGCATCGGCGAATACCTCTCCAATCTAGGACTAAAGCAACTGCGCATCGCCGAGACGGAGAAATACGCGCATGTCACCTACTTCATGAACGGCGGCAAGGAGCAGCCCTACCCCGGCGAAGACCGCATCCTGGTGCCCTCGCCCAAGGTCGCCACCTACGACCTGAAGCCGGAGATGAGCGCGTTCGAGGTCACCAACAAGCTGGAAGCAGCCATCCGCAGCAAACAGTATCAAGCCATCCTGTGCAACTACGCGAACGGCGACATGGTCGGCCATAGCGGCATCATGGAGGCGGCGGTAAAAGCCGTGGAGGCGCTGGACACTTGCATGGACCGCGTGGTGCAGGCAATGCTGGAATGCGGCGGCGAAGTGCTGATCACCGCCGACCACGGCAATGCCGAGCAGATGCTGGACCGCACCACGAACCAGGCGCACACCGCGCACACACTGAACCTCGTGCCCTTCCTCTACATCGGTCGCAGAGCAGAGATGGCTCCGGCCGGCTCCGGTGCGCTACAGGATGTCGCCCCGACTCTGCTTGCGATGATGGGCTTGCCTCAACCGCCGGAAATGACCGGCAAGTCGCTCATCCATATCCTGTGACGACTTTGCTGCGTTCGGCATTCCTGGCGCTACTCTTTTTTTCGGGTAGCGCTTGTGCCTCGCAGCAAGATGATCTCGAAAGACTGCGCGCACGCATCACCTCACTGCAAAAGGATTTCGACAAGGCCAACGAATCGAAGTCCGAAGCCGCAGACGCATTGCGAGTATCCGAGCGTGCCATCAGCGACCGCAACCGCGCGCTCGAACAGCTCGCCCAACAACAACGTGCCGCCCATAAGGAACTGCAGGCACTGCAACAGCGCGCCAGCGTTCTGCAAACAGAGATGCAGGGTCAGCAAGCCCTCCTGGGGCGAGTGCTCTACCAGCAATACCTCGATGGCGGCGACCAAGACTACCTCAAGCTTCTGCTAAACAACGACGACCCGAACCAGGTCGCGCGCGATCTGCGCTATTACGAATACATCGCCCGCAGCCGCGCCGCGACACTGAAGTCCCTGCGCGACAGCCTTGCCAAGCTGCAGGCCGTTACCGAGCAGGCACGCGCCAAGAGCGAGGAGATTGCCGCGCTGCAGGCGGAAGAACGCAAGGGATTGCGGCAGCTGGAGGACGAAAAAAGCGAGCGCCAGCGCATGCTGGGCAAGATAGCACTGCAACTGAAGCAGCAGCGGCGCGAGATCGGGCGCCTGCAACGCAACGAGAACCATCTGTCGCAGTTGGTGGAAAAACTGGCGCATGTGCTGCCCGGAATAGGCACCACCCCGTTCCAGTCGCTCAAGGGAAAGTTGGCCATGCCGGTCAAGGGCAAGGTGCGCAACAAGTTCGGCACGCGCCGCCCGGAAAGCACGCTGGCATGGACAGGCTGGTTCGTACGCGCGTCCGCCAACCAGCCCGTGAAGGCCGTGGCTGGCGGACGCGTGGTGTATGCCGACTGGCTGCGCGGCTTCGGCAACCTACTCATCGTCGACCACGGCCAGGGCTACCTGAGCCTGTATGGCAACAATGAAACGCTATACAAGCAGGCAGGCGATACGCTGCGTCCCGGCGACACTGTCGCCGCCGTGGGCAACAGCGGCGGCAACGAGGATTCCGGTTTATACTTCGAACTACGCTTTGAAGGTAAACCCTTCGATCCCGACAAGTGGATCAAGCATCGATAAGGAAAATCACATGAGTCGTCGCATCAAGGAATACGGTCTGGTCGCTATCGGTCTGGTCGCTGGCATCCTGATCAGCCTGAATTTCTCGGCAATCGCCGACAAGGACACACAGTTGCCGCTACCCGTGGAGGAGCTGCGCGCCTTCTCCGAGGTGTTCGGTCGCATCAAGAGCGATTACGTGGAGCCGGTGAGTGACAAGAAGCTGATCACCGAAGCGATCAACGGCATGCTGAGTGGGCTGGACCCGCACTCCGCCTATCTGGATGCGGAAGGCTTCAAGGAATTACAGGTCGGCACGCAGGGCGAGTTCGGCGGACTAGGGATCGAAGTCGGCATGGAGGATGGTCTGGTCAAGGTCATTTCGCCGATCGAAGACACGCCCGCCTTCAACGCGGGGATCAAGAGCGGCGACCTCATCATCAAGCTCGACGACACGCTGGTAAAGGGGCTCACCCTGAACGAAGCCGTGAAGCGCATGCGGGGCAAGCCGGGCAGCAGCATCCTGCTCACCATCGTGCGCAAGAACGAAATGAAGCCGTTGCAGATCAGCGTGACGCGCGCCGTCATCAAGGTTCAGAGCGTCAAATCCAAACTGGTCGACCCGGGTTACGGCTTCGTGCGCATCACCCAGTTCCAGGAACACACTGGCGAGAATCTCGCCACCGCGCTGGAGAATCTGAAGAAGCAGAACAAAGGATCGCTGCAAGGCCTGGTGCTGGACCTGCGCAACGACCCGGGCGGCCTGCTGACCGGAGCGGTCGGTGTATCGGCAGCGTTCCTGCCCAAGGATGCGCTGGTGGTCTATACCGAAGGCCGCACCGAGGACGCCAAGATGCGCCTCCTCGCCAACCAGGATTACTACCTGCGCGGGAGTGGCAAGGAAGACTACCTGAAAGACCTGCCCGCCGAGTTCAAGAGCGTGCCGTTGGTAGTGCTGGTGAACGGCGGCTCCGCTTCCGCCTCCGAAATCGTCGCGGGTGCCCTGCAGGATCACAAACGCGCGGTCATCATGGGCACCCAGACCTTCGGCAAGGGCTCGGTGCAAACCATACTGCCGCTGGGCAACAACACCGCGATCAAGCTGACCACCGCGCGTTACTACACGCCAAGCGGACGTTCCATCCAGGCCAAGGGCATCGTTCCCGACATCCTCGTGGAAGATCCGGCGACTGCGAGCTTGGACAGCGCTTTCCGCCTGCGCGAAGCTGATCTGGAAAAGCACTTGAGCAATGACCGTCAGCCGGAAGAGAAGAGCGAACCGGTAAAAGCGACCGGCAAGCCACAGTCCAAGGGTAAGGATAACGACGGAAACAAGCCTGAGATCACCGAGTTCGGCGCGAAGAACGACTATCAGCTGAACCAGGCGCTGAACCTGCTCAAGGGTATGAGCATCTTGCGGGGTAAGTAAGCGATGAATCCGTTCGAGCTACAGAAGGAACGTGTGCTGGTCTTCTGCGATACGCCCGCCAATCAACTCGATCAGGCTTATCTGTTGCTCGGCGGCCTGGATCACTTTCATGTGGAAAAAGGCCCCCTGCCCAACAGCCTGCGGATCCGTTACAGCGTCGAGCACTACTCACTGGAGGGCTTGGAAAAAGCGCTCCACAAGGAAGGGTTCTGCTTCCAATATGGCCTGCTCGGCCAGCTAAAGCGCACGCTGATCCATTACTGCGAGGATGTGCAGTACCACAACCTGAAGACGCCCGAGCCGAGGACCAAGAACAATTCCCAGGAAATCTTCGTCAAAGTCTACGAGCACCATCCGCACGGGGACCATGACGACACACCCAAGGACCAGCGCGAATCGAAATGACGCAGCATGAACGATAACCAGCTGCTGCGCTACAGCCGCCACATCCTGTTGCCGGAGATCGGCATCGAAGGCCAGCAGAAGTTACTCGACACGAAGGCACTCATCATTGGCGCAGGCGGCTTGGGTTCTCCCGTTGCGCTGTTCCTCGCCGCCAGCGGCATAGGCACCATCACCCTGTGCGACGACGACACCGTCGATCTCACCAACCTGCAACGCCAGATCGCGCACCGCACCTCCAGCGTCGGCACCGCAAAAGTCGCCTCGGCGCGAGCGACGCTGTCCGACGTCAACCCGGAGGTGAAGGTCATCGCCTTGCAGGAACGGGCCGATGAGGCGCGCCTGACGCAACTCGTATCCGAAGCCGACGTGGTGATGGATTGCAGCGACAACTTCCCCACGCGCTATGCGCTCAACCGCGCCTGCTTCAAACTGCAAAAGCCGCTGGTATCCGGTGCCGCCACGCGATTCGACGGGCAAGTCAGTGTGTTTGATTTTCGACGCGAGGACACGCCCTGCTACCAGTGCCTGTACCCGGAACAGCTGGAAAGCGAGGAGACCCGCTGCGCAGTGATGGGCGTCTTTGCCCCGCTGGTGGGCATCATCGGCAGCCTGCAGGCTGCCGAGGCCTTGAAGGTGATGACGGGAATCAACTCGACGTTATGCGGAAGGTTACTGACCATCAACGCCTTGAACATGGAGTTGCGCACATTGCGGCTCGCCAGAGATCCGTCCTGCTCCGTCTGTTCCTGCGACAGAGCAGCTTAGGGCCTCTTAGTCCGGAAGGGCAATCTTGTTGCCGGTACTGAACTGGTAGTCCTTGAACACGTGTTCGGCGGTCAACTGCTGATAAGAGCCATCAGCCAGCTTGCGCGTGGTGTCTTTCAAGCGATAGGTGAGATGCCCGCAAGTCCAGCAATTGAAGTTGCGCATGTGGGTGCACAGACAGGTCTTGTCATATACCGCGATCTTCTTCTCACCCGGGTGCGCAGCCACTTCGCGGTTGTACGCATCGACGTAATCGCAGCGGCCGTTGGCATCCAGCAGGTAGCCATAAGCCTCGCAACCCGGACGAATCCCTGAGCCGATGGACGGGCTGTGCTTCAGCATGCGCATCGGGTAGCCGGTCGGAGACGTCCCGTTCACCACGATGTCGCTCTCGCTGGCCTTGAAATATTCCTGCTGCACACTGGGCGGCAATCCACATTCCTTGCTGACCGTGAAGCGTGTCGCCACCTGCACGGCTGCCGCCCCCTCTTTCATGAAGGCCGCCGCGTCGCCACCGGTGAAGATACCGCCGGCGGGAATCACCGGGATGTCCAGCTTCTCGTCGCGCAGGTACTGGATGATTTCATTGGTGATGGTACGCAAGTCGTATTGCGCCCAGTCCATACCGAAACCCAGGTGTCCTCCGGCCAACGGGCCTTCCACTACCACGTAATCGGGCAGGCGGTTGGTCTTGACGTTCTTGCGCAGAAACAGCTGCAGCGCACGCAGGGAGGAGACGATGATGCCCAGCTTGGCATCACGGAAACGTGGATGGTCCTCCATCAGGGCGAATGATCCCAAATGCAGGCCCGCCGCCAGCGTGATGCCATCGATACCTGCCGAAAGCGCCTCATGCAAGCGCACACGCAGGGTCTCGCGCGGCGAATTCATGGTGAGCTTTTCCATGATATTGATGAAGACCATGCCGGAGCCATGCTTACGCTCCATGGTCTTGCTGACATGCAAACGCGTTGATTCGGCGATATGGCCGAGATCGAACTTGACCGACGACTTGTCGGAATTGTCGACGTTGTATTTGTACAGCTGCAGCTTCTCTTTGACGAAGCCGGTATCGTAGCGGCGATCGCTCACGGTCGGCAGCATCGCATCGGAAATATGGCCAACACCGCCCAACCGAGCGGCCTCCAAAGCCAGATCGGCCGTGGAGATATCCACGCCCATACCGCCAATCATGATGGGGACCAACTCGTGTTTGCCGAACTTCAGGCGAAAATCATCTACTTTTTTTGTCATGTGCTCCCCAGAAATACAGGGGTCTCCTCCGTGAACTGCGTGCGATCGCACTTCGCTGATCGATCAGCCAGTTTTTCTGGCCCTATATTACCTTGGAATAGCGTGCATGTTCCTGCCGGGTACGCAGATATTTGTCGAAAACCATGCAGATATTGCGGATGAGCATACGCCCCTTGGGGGTGACACCTATCCATTGCGGAGAGAGTTCCAGCAACCCTTCTTTCTCATACTCAGCCAGCTCCTTCATCTCGGTGGCGAAGTACTGGTCGAAGTCGATCAGATAGGCGATGTTGAACGATTCCTTGGAAATCTCGAAGTGGCACATCAAAGCCTGGATGATGGCGCGACGCACCAGATCGTCGGCATTCAGTTCCAGCCCGCGCATGATGGGCAGCTGGTCGCGGTCGAGCGCATCGTAGTAGTCTTCCAGCTCGCGATAGTTCTGGCTGTATGTCGGGCCGACTTTCCCGATGGCGCTGACACCCAAGGCGATGAGATCGCAGTCGGAATGGGTGGAATAGCCCTGGAAGTTACGGTGCAAACGACCCTGACGCTGCGCCACCGCCAGTTCGTCTTCCGGCTTGGCGAAGTGATCCATGCCGATATACACATAGCCTGCTGCGGTCAGCTTGTTCACGGCCATGCTGAGGATATCCAGCTTCACTTGCGGCGCCGGCATTTCCTCTTCATGGATGCGGCGCTGCGGCTTGAAGACGGTCGGCATGTGCGCGTAGTTGTAGATGGAAAGACGGTCGGGATTGGCCGCGATGACCTTGTCCAGCGTCTTGCCGAAGCCTTCCAGCGTCTGCTTGGGCAAGCCGTAGATCAGGTCGATGCTCACCGACTTGAAGCCGTTGGCGCGAGCAGCGTTGATGACGCGCAGCGTCTCTTCCTCGCTCTGTATGCGATTCACTGCGCGCTGCACTGCGTCGTCAAAATCCTGCACACCGACGCTGATCCGGTTGAATCCGGTCGAGCCGAGCAGGGCAATGGTCTCATCGGTGACTTTGCGCGGGTCGATCTCAATGGAGTACTCGCCGTCGTCAACCAGTTTGAAGTTGCGGCGTATCGCCGCCATCACAGTGCGTATCTCGTCGTCGCTCAAGAAAGTGGGCGTGCCGCCGCCAAAGTGCAATTGCTCCACGACCTGCTTCGGCCCCAGCAGCTTGGCTTGCATTTCCATCTCTTTGATGAGGTAGCGCACGTATTCAGCAGATTTGCTGCGGTCCTTGGTGATGACCTTGTTGCAGGCACAATAGAAACACAGGGTGTTGCAGAAGGGGATGTGGATGTATAACGACAGCGGGCGGCTGACTCCCCCGATCTCGCGCTTTACCACCCACTGGCTGTAGGTCTCTGCGTTGAAAGCCTCCACGAAACGGTCTGCCGTGGGATAGGATGTGTAGCGCGGCCCATTCTTGTCCAGCCTGCGTATCAGTTCCAGATCCACCACCAGTTGATTCACTGCCTCACTCATATCTCTCCCCCGTCGGTATTTTTTGAACTATGCCAGTTAGCTGCATGTTCGTCTTGATATATGTCAAAATACGGCGGCGATTATAACCCGCCGCCGTCCGCGGCTTTGAGTAAAACCAGTGCCCGCCTCAACACAGCGAAAAGTCGCCTGCTCCAATTGCAACTTGCGTGAACTCTGCCTGCCGATCGATCTTTCGGACGTCGATATGAAGCGACTGGAAGACCTGATCAACACCAAGCGCACCTATGCCACGGGCGATTATCTGTATCGCACCGGTGACCGGTTCAAGTCCCTGCACGCCATCCACAGCGGTTCGTTCAAGACCCGAGTGTTGCACGAGGACGGACGCGAACAAGTGACCGGCTTCCTGATGCCGGGCGAAATCATAGGATTGGATGCCATCTGCACCGAATTCCACACCTGCGAGGCACTGGCTATGGAACCCAGCGAAGTCTGCGAACTTCCATTTTCCAAACTTGAGGAGTTAAGCCGTGACATCCCTTGTCTGCAGCGCCACCTGCACAAAATCATGAGCCGCGAGATCGTGCGCGACCAGGGCATCATGCTCCTGCTGGGCTCGATGCGCGCCGAGGAGCGTCTAGCCGCTTTCCTGCTCAATCTTTCGCAACGCAACGCAGCTCACGGCATGTCCGCCACCAAGCTGACACTGCGCATGTCGCGCTTGGAGATCGGCAGTTACCTTGGACTCAAGCTGGAAACCATCAGCCGCGCCTTTTCGCATTTTCAGGGGAATGGCCTGATCCAGGTCAAAGCCCGTTCAGTGGAGCTCCTGGACTTGACCCGCTTGCGCGTGCTGGTCGGAAAGTCCTGACAGGCCGATTTCTCCCGTTCCCTAATCGTCCGGGAATGGGTATGCTGCGCACCGCGTTTCTATGATTAACCTCAGGGGGGAAAACATGACACAGACATACACAGCCATGCCGGATGAGATCACCCGCGCCAAATGGCCCCACGAGCTGTTCCTTATCAATCTGGTGTTCAACCACATCCTGGTGTTCGCCTCGACCTTCGGCGTGTTCAGCACCTTTCCGCTGATGGTGCTGATCGTTCCGGTCACCTCTTTCATCATCACGGGATATATATTGGTCAAGGCCAGGCAGATCGCTGCCGGTGACGACACCATATTCGTGAAAGCGCACTGGGTAGTCGCCGACAAGCGCAACAAGGCATTCATGTGGTTGCTGACCGGTACCTGCATTGTGGTAGGCGGCGGCTTCTGGCTCTCGAAGATGATGGGCTGGTCCAAGATCGCCACCATCGCCTTGCTGGGCGGCGTAGGCTTGCTGCCGTTCATGGTGTCGCTGCTGGTGCTGATCGTGATGGGTAACGATTCCATGTATCAGGCGCGCCACAGTAAATTACCCAGAGGCCACGCGACACTAGCCCCTGAAGCTGCTTCTTAATCTCTAACTCGTACGATACATGACTACTGAAGGCAAAATCTACTGGGGCGTCGGCATCACTTCCGTCGTCATCCTCCTCGGCGCGTTCTTCATCCCCGGCGGCGACCGGCCCGAAAAGGACGATTTTCCCTGGCATATCGAACACCCCGCGCCCGATTCGGTACGGGTGTTCGGCCTGACAATCGGGGCCACCACGCCCGCCGAGGCCGAAGCTCGATTCAAGGAAATAGCCGAACCCAGCCTGTTCAAATCTTCCAGCGGCAAATTAGGTGCAGAGGTGTTTTTTGACCAGGTCAATCTGGCAGGTTTGCGCTCTAGAGTAGTGCTGACGGTAAGTGTGCCAGAAGTGGAGTTGCATGAGATGTATGAACGAGGCTTGCGCATGGCCGCGACGGGGGGCGGCAACAAGAAGATTACCCTGACGCCGGATGACGTAGCACACTTGCGCAGCCTGCCCATCAGCAGCCTGACCTATATCCCTGGCGTACGCGTGGAAGATGCCTTGCTACTCAAGCGCTTCGGCAAACCGGTACAGGTCGTAAAAGAAACCAAGAGCGGCGCGATACACTGGCTGTACCCGCAAAACGGCTTGGACATCACGCTGGGCGGTTCGGAAAAACCGTTGTTGCAGTACGTCTCGCCCAAGGAGTTCGACAAGCTGGTGAAACCGTTGCTCGCCAACGGCGAAGTCGTCACTCAGTAGTCTTCTTGTCCGCATCCGGCCGCGTGGTCGGGTGCGGCATCATATCATCGTCGTCGTCCATCAGGATACGGTTACCACTGCCTTCCATATCCTCGTACTGCCCCTTCTTCACCGCAAAGATCAGCACGACCACCAACAACACACCGAAGAACATCATGCCCGGTATCAAACTGTAGATCACATCCATCGTCTATCTCACTTCTTGAATAAGGTACGAATACGCGCCGCATTCCCGATCACGACCAACGAGCTGATCGGCATGGTGATTGCAGCCACCAGAGGACTGACCTTGGCCATCATGGCCAGCGGCACCATGATGGTGTTATACACGAAGGACAGACCGATATTTTGCTTGATAGTACGCAGGGTACGGCGTGACAGCTTGGTAGCCTGCAACACTTTGCTCAACTCGTTGTGCATCAGCACGATGTCCGCGCTTTCCACCGAGACGTCAGTCCCCGAGCCCAGCGCGATGCCGACGTCGGCACGTATCAGTGCCGGGGCATCGTTGACACCATCACCTACCATCGCCACCACCGCGCCGTTCCGCTGCAACTTCTGAATGACCTGATCCTTGTCCTGCGGCAACACCTCAGCGATCACCTCCATGCCCCCTAGTTGGCGAGCGATCGCCTCGGCCACCGGCCTGCGATCACCGCTAAGCAGCGTCAGCACGATACCTGCCTCACGCAATTCGCTCACCAGTTGCTGAGCATCGCTGCGCAGGCGATCGGCCAGCACGATGATTGCCACATGTTTTCCGCCTTGCGCCATATAGACACAGCTCATTGCCTGGGCTTCCATCTCGTGCGCACTCGCCTGCAATGCGCTATCCAGGGTGATGCCTGACTGCACAAGCCAGTTAGCACTCCCCAACAGCACTGGCTGTCCCGCCACCGTGGCGGCGACGCCCAGACCTGCCGTGGCATGGAAGTCGGCCACCATCAGGTGTCGATAGGGCTGTTGCTGTTCATCGGCATAAGCAACGATGGCACGAGCCGCGCTGTGTTCGCTGTAGCGCTCTGCCGCCGCAGCGTGGCGCAGCACCTCCCGCTCATCCACGCCTGCGGCGAACTGCACTTGCCCCACGCTCATCTTGCCCTCGGTCAGCGTTCCGGTCTTGTCGAACACGAAATGCGTGACCTTGGATAAGGTTTCAAGGACCAGCCCATTCTTCACCAAAATGCCGTGCTTGGCACCCAACCCGGACGCCACGGCAATCGACATCGGTGTAGCCATCCCCAGCGCGCATGGACAGGTGATGATCAGCACCGAAGTCGCCGCCATCAACGCAATCTCGAAATCGTGGCTGTTCCAGATAAAGAACGTGAGCGTGGCACATAACAGCGTGACAAGAACGAACCAAGGTACGATGGTGTCGGCCAGGCGCTGGATGGGCGCCTTGGAGGACTGCGCCTCCTCCACCAGCCGGATGATCTTCGACAGCGTAGTGTCCTGCAATTGCGTACGAACCTCGACCAGCAATGCGCCGCTGGTATTCACCGTACCAGCCGACACGGTCGCTCCCACGCTTTTGCTTACCGGAACCGACTCGCCACTCAACATGGACTCGTCCACTGCGCTGCGCCCTTCCAGCACCACACCATCCACCGGTACTGTGTAGCCGGGCTTGATCAGTACGTGGTCGCCAAGTTTCACCCCCCGTATCGGGGTCATCTGCTCCAGCCCGTCACGCACCACCAGTGCCATTCGCGGCTGCAGTTCCATCAGGCGTTTGGTTGCGGACACTGCCTGATGGCGGAACATGCCCTCCAGATAACGCCCGATCAGAATCACGAAAGTCAGGTTGGTGACGGTATCGAAATACACTTCTCCGTGCTGGTTGTTGGTGAGCGTCACGTACAGAGAATAGGCGTAAGTGACGCTCAAACCCAGCGCGATAGGCAAATCCATGGTGAGGTGGCCGGCACGCAAGCCGCCCGCTGCACCGCGAAAGAATGGATAACCTGAATAGAGCAAGGTCGGGGTCGCCAAGAGCAACCCCATCCAGTGGAAGAAACTTCGGAATTCGTCCCGATCCGCCCCGCTGTAGAGCGCAATCGAGATCCACATCATGTTCATCATGGCAAAGCCGGCGAAGAACAGGCGGAACAGCATGGCTCGATTGGCCTTTTTGATCGAACCTTCTGCGCTCTCGGGATCGTATGGCACGGCTGAATAGCCTATGCGCGCCAGTGCACGGATCAGGTCGGACAGTTTGCTTTTGCTGTTATCCCAGCGCAGATGCAGGCGCTTCCCTGCCAGATTGACCTCGGCCGACCGAACCCCTGGCACGCGCTGTAAACCCCGCTCAATCAACCAGACACATGCCGCACAGTGTATTCCCTCGACCAGCAGATGGATGGAACGCACGTCGCCGGAGCAGGTAGAGAATTCCTGCTGCACCTCGTCGAAGTCGTAAATCTCGATATCTTTCGGAGGCTCGGGCGGCGGGCCAAGCAGCACGCCTTCCGGCGTGCGCTGGTAGTAGCCCTGCAACCCCGACTCATAAATAGCTTGGCACACCGACTGGCAGCCGAAGCAACAGAAACTGCGTTCCTGTTGATCCAGCTTGGCCTGAAAATGCGCATCAGCCGCAATCGGCAAGCCACAGTGAAAACAACTTCCAGATGCTAGGGTGCTTGCTTGCGTCATTGATGCAACTGCTTTTTATATGGCTTCCGCGACCTTGAAGCGTTCAGTGTTCACCGTAAACTCCTCAGTCCCGCGTTTGACATGAATATGCAATTCCCAGTAACCCTTCAACGGGAATGTGATGTAGCCCTGATAACCGCCGGCAGAGACTTCCTTGAATGTGGTGGTGAAGTCCTTACTGGCATCTGCGGCGCGGTAAGCTTCAACCTCCATGGTTCCGCTCACCGGCTTGCCCGAAGCATCAGCGATGCTGATCTCGTACATCGTAGGCGCATTCAGCACGATGGCTTTCGGCTTCTTGATGGTGGTCTGCCATGCCAGTGCCTGTTGGGTCCCAAGTTCACTCAGCACTTGATCCGCGGTTTTGCGATCCTTGGTCTTGTACTCGCGGTCTATGAGGCTGGATTTGTTGTGCGTGGCAAACCAGATGAAGGCACTGTTCACCCCCAGCACCAACAAGATCAGCACCACCATGCCCAACAGCCACGGATTACGCAGACCTGATTTATGGTTCTGTGAAATCATCTCATCCTCCGTTAGCGTTTCGGGCCGTAGAACACACTGGTGTATTCGGCAAACACGTTCGGATCCTCCACACTTTCCACACGGAACTGGATCGGTGTTGTATCGCCCTTGATGTTCGCGCTCGGCGCTTTAACGAAGATCGTGAACGAAGTGCCACGACCGTGGTGCGTCATCGGATTTCCCGCGGCACCAATGATCACTTGATCCTTGATGCCGCCCTCGGCGGTCACTTTGACTTGCACATCCTTATCGGTCTTGTTCAACACCTTAAAGTCGTACTTGTTCTGGATCGAACCGTCGCTCATGCTCACATAAAGGGGCTGGCGCTCATGAATCACCTTCAGCGTCATTGAGCCCAAATGTGTCAAGCCATACACGATACCGGCCAGTGCCAGCACGATAATGCCGATATAGACCAAAGTGCGCGGATGCTGATACATCTTCTTCGCAGGCTTGCCGGATAGCTCATCCAGCGACGCGTAGCGTATCAATCCCCGCGGCTTGCCTACCTTGTCCATGATGGCATCACACGCATCTAGGCAAAGGCCGCAGGTGATACAACCCAATTGCTGCCCTTCACGTATATCCACACCCGTCGGGCAGACCTGTACACACTGGAAGCAATCGATGCAGTCACCCTGTTTGGCACCAGCTTCCCCACCGCGGCGCAACTTGCCGCGCGGCTCGCCTCGGTTGTAGTCATATGTCGGGAGTATTGTCTGCGAGTCACCCATGACTCCCTGGATGCGCGCGTAGGGGCAAAGCCAGAAGCAGGTTTGCTCGCGCAGAAAGCCCGCAAGCAGATAGGTACCAAAGAAGAACATGATGATCACGACCCAGCCCACCATGGGAAGGTTGAAGTGAATCAGGTTGTTCCAATAGGCGAATGCGTCCACAAACCAGATGGAGAAGCTGATACCCGTGAGCAATGCGATCAGCATCCACAGGATATGCTTAAGTGCCTTCTTTTTGATTTTGTCAAAGCTCCACAGCGCTTCGTCCAGCTTGCGTCGAGCTAGAGGATTGCCCTCGATCTTGTCCTCCAGCCAGGTAAACCAGTCAGTCCAGGCGGTCTGAAAACAGAAGTAGCCGCACCACACGCGCGAGGCCACGGAGGTCACCGCAAACAGCGTCATCGCCGCCACCAGCAGAACCAGCGACAGCATCCAGATGTCTTGCGGTAACACTGTCAGACTGAAAAAGTGAAACTGGTTATTCTGGATGTCAAACAGAATGGCCTGATTGCCGTTCCAGCGCAAGTAAGGAAACAGGAAGAACGGCAGCCACAGTGCTAGCTGCGTATAGTTTTTGACAGTACGGAAGAAGCCAGGCATGCGCTTGGCATGAATGGTTTTATCGCCCTTATTGACATCCCAGCTTTCAAACTCGTGGTAGATGGTCGTGACAGTACCCATCTCCTTCTTTTCTACTTCGTCATTCACACTCACTCTCCCTTGGTTTTATAAGCCACTGATTCTTCGTCCAGTTCCAAACACCCGCAGCCAAAACACTTCCAAATCCGCTCTCCCCTTTGAGAGCCAATTTACAAATACCCTAGCAGATATGAAAAAGGGAGGAGAGTATAACTCTCCTCCCTTCCCAGTAACCAAAACTTACTGCTTGTTTTGATCCTTGGTCGCGTTCCGGTACGCCATATAGAACAGCCAACCCACTGTTGCAGCTGCTCCAACGACGCAGATAACCACACCATAGAAAACGGCATCATGATTCATCTTGATCTCTCCTTTTAATATGGTCTGGCGGGATTGCTCCCGCGCAGACTATGAGACAGGATTACTTTGCAGCTGCAGCCGGTACGTCAGCCTGACCGCCGCCGAACTTGTACACGTACACAGCCAGTTTCTTCAGCTCGGCGTCGGACAGCTTGCCGCCTTGGAAGGCAGGCATCACGGCCACGCGGGTTTCAGGGATGCCAGCATTCACGCCATACTTGATGGTGCGCTTGATACCCTCAACCGAGCTCTCAAAACGCCACACGCTGTCGGTCAGGTTGGCAGAGCCCATCGCCTGCATGCCCTTGCCGTCAGCACCGTGGCAAGCAACACAGCCCTTTTCCGAAAACAACGGGGTGGACGTGGGCTTTCCGGCAGCAACGGCATTCGCCAAAGTGTCGATCTCGGCTTCGGACAGCATATCCTTGTGCGCCATCATCATGCCCTGACGGCCACCTTGAATAGTGGTATAGATGTCGTCGATCTTGCCGCCGTACAACCAATCGTCGTCGTTCAGGATTGGAGCGAACAGACCTTGCTTGTCGTGCGTACCAACGCCGTTCTGACCGTGACAGGCTGCACAGTTGTCACCGAACAGCACTTTGCCGGAACGAGTAACGTACTCTGTCAGCTCGCTGTCCGCCAAGATGGCTGCCGGAGTCATGTCCTTCAGCTTGGCTTCGTACTTGCCGCGCACTTCGTCCACAACGCTCTTGTCAGCTTCCATTTCATTGATAGCAGTCCACCCGCCTACACCCTTGAAATAGGTATTTGCGTTAGAAACCGGAATAGAGGGATAGAACACCCAGTACACCACCACCCAGATCGCACTGGCGGTCAGTCCCAGCATCCACCACTTCGGCGGCTGGTTGGTAAAGTCCCCCAAGTCGTCGTCCCAGACGTGCCCAGTCGTCGGCACGCCACCCACATCGTGTTTGTCACTCATCTTTTTTCTCCCAATTTGTTAGGCTCTTCGTCGTCCAGAGCCATACGGCTCTGGGCTTCGAATTTTTCCTTGTTGGACGGTCGGAATACCATCACATAGACGGCGACCATACCCACTGCGGCGACCAGGACGAAAAAAACACCCAGCCAGTCGTTCGTAGTCATGGCCTGCACATCCATGCCAAGGTATCCCAGCAGCTTAGTCACGGTAATTCACGCCTTCTTCGAACTTGACGTGATTGCCGAGCCCTTGCAGGTAGGTGATCAACGCATCCATATCGGTCTTGCCTTCCAACTCCGCAGCTGCCCCAGCGATGTATTCGTCGGTGTAGATGGTCTTCGGCACAGGGTTAAACGGCATCATGGTCATCACTTTCAGCGTCTGCACTGTCTCTGCCACGTTCACCGGCTTGTTTTCCAGCCAGAAATAGTTGGGCATTACAGACTCAGGCACCACTTCGCGCGGATAACGCAGGTGGCGGCGATGCCACTCATCCGAGTATTTACCAGCCAGGCGAGCCAGATCCGGACCAGTACGCTTGGAACCCCACTGGTACGTATGGTCGTACATGGACTCTTCCGCGATGGAGTAGTGACCATAACGGTCTTTCTCGTCACGGAACGGACGGATCATCTGCGAGTGACACAGGAAGCAGCCTTCGCGAATAAACACGTGACGTCCAGCTGTTTCCAGCGCAGTGTAAGGACGCACGCCATCGCCCGGCTGCCACTCGACCAGCGTTTTGTGCTGGGAAGTAGCCGGATTCCAGATGATCTTGTCCATCGGAATCACGTTGCCATTGGCGTCCTTGTGCTTCGTGTTGTTGCAGGTCGGATCGTTCTGGCACATCGCCGTGTTGGGTAGATAGAACAGCGGCACGATTTCCACGATACCGCCGATCGCCACGGCGATCGCGGTCATAACAAACATCAGGAGCGTGCTGCGTTCAATCTTGTCCTGAAATTTGGTCGAATAGATTTTGTCGTGATCAGACATTTTTCACTCCTTATGCATTAGCTGGAACAGCGTTCGTACCGCGCACGGCACTAGCTGTGCGTACAGTCATCACGATGTTGTACAGAGCAATCCAGGCACCGATGTTGAAAATCAGACCGCCAATTGCGCGCATCGCGTAGTACGGATGCATAGCAGACACAGATTCAACGAAGGTGTAGGTCAGCGTGCCGTATTCGTCATAATCACGCCACATCAGACCCTGCATAATTCCGGAAACCCACATCGCCACGACGTAAACCACCGTACCGATTGTTGCCAACCAGAAGTGCACGTTCACCAAGCTCTCGGAGTACATCTTTTCAACGCCCCACAGCTTCTTGATCATGTGGTACATCGCGCCGTAGGCAACCATCGCCATCCAGCCCAAGGCACCTGAGTGCACGTGACCCACGGTCCAGTCAGTGTAGTGAGACAGAGCGTTAACGGTCTTGATAGACATCACCGGGCCTTCGAAGGTGGACATCGCATAGAACGCCAGGGACACCACAAGGAAACGCAGGATGTAGTCAGTACGCAGCTTGTCCCAAGCGCCGGACAAAGTCATCATACCGTTCATCGCACCACCCCAAGACGGGATGATCATCGCCAAGGAAACCGCAGCGCCCAAGGAACCAGTCCAGTCAGGCAGCGCGGTGTATTGCAGGTGGTGCGCACCCAGCCAAACGTAGCCGAAGGTCAGCGCCCAGAAGTGCAACACGGACAGACGATAGGAGAACACCGGACGACCAGCTTGCTTAGGCACGAAGTAGTACATGATGCCCAGGAAGCCGCCAGTCAGGTAGAAACCCACCGCGTTGTGACCCCACCACCACTGGATCATTGCGTCCTGCACGCCAGAGTAGATGGAGTAGGAGTTGGTCAGACTGACCGGGATAGCCAAGCTGTTCACCACGTGCAGATAGGTGATCATGACGATCATACCCATGGTAAACCAGTTGGAAACGTAGATATGCGATGTCTTGCGGATCGAGATCGTCATGATGTGATTCAGGCCGAAGGACAGCCACACAACAGCGATCAAAATGTCCACAATCCATGGCAGTTCGGCATATTCCTTACCTTGACTCATACCCAACGGCAAGGTAATCACAGCCAGCACGATGATCAGGTTCCAACCCCAGAAGGTGAACCATGCTAGACCATTGCTCCACAGCTTTGTCGCACCGGTACGCTGAACCATGTAGAAACCGGTAGCCATCAATGCACAGCCGCCGAACGCGAAGATCACTGCATTGGTATGCAATGGACGTAGACGACCGAAAGTAATGTATTCAAGATCGAAATTCAAAAACGGCCACGCCAATTCAGATGCAACATACACACCGATGAGCGTACCTACCACTGCATAAATGGCGGCGGCGATGGTAAACCAGCGCACTACCTCCATGTCGTACTTTACTGGTGTCGCTTGATTAGCTTCCACAGTAGTCTCCTCCCCAGAGCAAAGTTAAAAAAACAATGCGTCCAGCACTCCAACAAATGTCCCCGTCGTGCTTGACGCACCCTTTGTTGCACATTTCTACAGCGCGGCAAATTGTCGCAGTGCTTCGACGACAAGTAAAGCCAAAAGTAGTTCAGGCCACGCCATACCCTACTAAAACCATCGGGATGACTGTAGTAGGACGGTGTGGATACTAGAAAATATTGAGGTGATGCAATTTGATATAAATCAAAAAGGGCGACGCACGAACGGCCGTGAACTGATAATTATTCGCAAAGGGGAGATTGGAGCGGGTGAACGGGATCGAACCGTCGTATGCAGCTTGGGAAGCTGCCGTTCTACCATTGAACTACACCCGCGTGTAGAATGCGGCGCGCATTCTAACACGCTCCAACACAGATCAAAGTGATAACCATCATCATCAACGGCTCAACGCGCCAATTCCAGCAGCCCATTTACGTATCCAGCCTGATTGAAGAAATGGGACTGATGGGAAAACGCATTGCCCTGGAACGCAATGGCGAGATTGTGCCGCGCAGCAATTTTGCGAGCCAGCAGCTGGCCGATGGAGACAAGCTGGAAATCGTTGTCGCGGTTGGCGGCGGCTAAAAAATATCAAACGGAGCATAAAGTAATGAGCGACCAATTAGTCATTGCAGGCAAGAGCTACGGCTCGCGACTGTTAGTCGGCACGGGCAAGTACAAGGATTTCAATGAGACGCGAGCCGCGCTGGATGCCAGCGGCGCGGAGATCGTTACGGTAGCGATACGGCGCACCAACCTTGGTCAGAACGCCAACGAGCCCAATCTGCTCGATGCCGTGCCGCCCTCCAAATTCACGTACCTCCCCAACACTGCAGGCTGCTATAGCGCCGAAGACGCCGTGCGCACACTGCGCCTGGCGCGAGAGCTTCTGGACGGACACAGCCTGGTCAAACTGGAAGTCCTGGGCGACCCGCAATCGCTGT
Source organism: uncultured beta proteobacterium (assembly GCA_963813255.1). GTDB lineage: Bacteria > Pseudomonadota > Gammaproteobacteria > Burkholderiales > Gallionellaceae > Sideroxyarcus. Next base: position 259,368 of record CAWEYD010000001.1, read on the forward strand.
ATCCCAACGTGATCGAAACCATCGCCGCCGCGAAGACGCTGGTGGCGGAAGACTTTCAGGTTATGGTCTACACCTCGGACGATCCCATCGTTGCCAAACAATTGGAGGATATCGGCTGTGTAGCGATCATGCCGTTGGCCTCGCTGATCGGCTCCGGCATGGGCATCCTCAATCCATGGAACTTGCAGCTCATTATGGAACGCGTGCAAGTGCCGGTGATCGTGGATGCTGGCGTCGGCACCGCCTCCGACGCCGCGATTGCGATGGAGCTGGGTTGCCATGGTGTACTGATGAACACGGCCATTGCCGCAGCGCGGAATCCTGTACTGATGGCATCAGCGATGAAGAAGGGCGTGGAATCTGGACGTGAAGCATACCTCGCCGGACGCATGCCAAAAAAACTGTACAGCGCCAGCCCAAGTTCACCGACCGCAGGCATTATCAGCTCTGTCCGCTCCTAACCCGCCGCCCCGTCAGCCTTAAGCGCTGGCGGCTTACCGGAGAAATCGAAGCGAGGCAGATTCCGCAGACTTCGATTTCACAATGCACTATCAGCCAGAACACCATGACCGACACCGCCGACCTTTCCAAACGCCACATCCGCAGTTATGTGCTGCGCCAGGGCCGTGTATCGACCGCGCAGCAACGCGCGATCGATACCTTATTACCTCGTTTCGGCATCCCCTACGCCGCGCAGCGGCTCGATCTCGACCGGACTTTTGGGCGCATCGCGCCCAAGATCCTCGAGATCGGTTTCGGCATGGGCGACAGCACTGCCACCATCGCAGAGGCGCATCCCGAAATCGATTATCTCGCACTGGAAGTCCATACGCCGGGCGTGGGCAACCTGCTCAAGTTGATCGATGCACAACAGCTGACAAATATCCGCATCATGCAGCACGACGCCGTGGAAGTGCTGCGGGACATGATTGCTGACGACACACTGGACGGCGTGCACATCTTTTTCCCCGACCCTTGGCACAAAGCACGCCACAACAAGCGTCGCCTGATCCAGGCGCCATTCATTGCCAAGCTAGTAAGGAAGCTTAAGCCCGGCGGCTACATCCACGTCGCTACCGACTGGCAGGATTACGCCGAGCAGGTGTTAGCGGTATTGATTGCGGAGCCAATGCTGGAGAATACCGCAACAGACTATGCCCCCCGCCCCGCTTACCGCCCGCTCACCAAGTTCGAGCAGCGGGGGTTAAAACTGGGGCACGGGGTATGGGATATAGTATTCAGGCGTACGGTTTAATCGTCGGAATGGGCAATTATGCGTATACATTCATTCTGTTTGCGCTGTTACACTTAGCCACTCGTAAACCATGATTCAGGGAGCAAGCATGAAACGTATCCAACTGTCGGTTCTGTGCCTACTCATGGCATTCGCCACTCAGACCATGTCCGCCCAAACCGGGAAAGACTGCGAAGTCAAAGCCAAGCAGGTCGGCGCTGAAAAACGGGATGCCTTTTTGAGATCCTGCCTAGCACAGACCAGTGCGCCGGCAAACGTGCAGGAAGTAACCCTGCAGAACAAGCGCCGCACTTGCGAACAGAATGCCAAGAACCTGAAATTGAATCCGGGCAACAAACCAGGCTACGTCGAAGATTGCGTGCACAAGAATGAAGCTGCGATTGCGGCGAAGAACCTCCATGCGCCGCAGGCCAGCCGCCCTGCCACTTATGCCAGCAATGCCACGACGAACTCCTCCAGCACTAAAGGCAAAGCAGCTTCCACAAAGGCAGCCAAACATTCCGGCAAGCCTAGGAAGAAAGCCTAAAGGCGAACGCCACTCGTTGAAGGTTACCGCAAAAAGGCAAGGACAGAAAGATCACTCCCGGGCGCGCTTCAGAATACGAAGCGCGCTTTTTATTGCGCGATGAATATTTCCAGCAGGTCGTTCAAAAAGCGCTGCCCGAGCAGAGTAGGCGCAATATGCCGCAAGTCTTGACACAGCAAGCCCCGCCTTTCCGCCTCCACCAGTTCGCGGCGTATAGCCAACAATGGCAGGCTGGTGCGTTCGGTGAATAGCGATGCATCGAAACCCTCATTCAAGCGCAGGGCATTCATCATGAACTCGAAAGCGATGTCATAGTGAGACACCTCATGCTCTTCCTGCAGCGGCTCACCGCGTGCTACCGCATCCAGATACGCGTGCGGTTGCTTGTAGCGCATCTGGCGCAACACCTTGTCGTGAAAACTCAGCTTGCTGTGAGCTCCCGCACCGATGCCGAGATAATCGCCAAACTGCCAATAGTTGAGATTGTGTCTGGCGCGCCGCCTCGGCTGTGCGAAAGCTGAAGTCTCATAGTGTTCATAACCGTGCACGGCAAGCAATTCCTCGATGCGCTGCTGCATCTCACCGCTCGTATCATCATCGGGTAACGACGGCGGGTTGCGATAGAACAGCGTATTGGGTTCCAGCGTCAGGTGGTAGCAGGACAGGTGTTGTGGCTTAAATTGAAGCGCGGCTTGCACGTCCTGCAATGCATCTCCCAGCGTCTGCTGCGGCAGCGCATACATCAGATCGAGGTTGATGTTGTCGAAGTGCCGCTGCGCGACCCCGATGGCGCGCCTAGCTTCATCGGCACTATGGATGCGCCCCAGCGCCTGCAAATGCGCATCGTTGAAACTCTGGATACCCAGCGACAGCCGGTTCACCCCCGCATCGCGATACGCAGCAAAACGCTTCGCTTCCACCGTACCCGGGTTCGCCTCCAGCGTGATTTCAGCATTAATGTCCAGCGGCAACAGCATGCGCACCTGGCGCAATATCTCCGCTACACCTTCGCCGCTCAACAGACTGGGCGTGCCGCCACCGAAGAACACCGTATAGACCTTGCGCCCCCAGATCTGCGGCAACGCTAACTCCAGATCGCGCACCAGTGCCGCGACATATTCCTTTTCCGGAAAGACTCCGCGAGCCTCGTGCGAATTGAAGTCGCAGTACGGACATTTGCGCACACACCAGGGAATATGGACGTACAGCGACAGCGGCGGCAGTGCCTGAAAATTCACCGTCCGAGATTTAATACCTACGGGTTGCAGGGGATGTATGTCCATGGCGCAGAGGTGTGTGCCCTACATCTTCAGCTTCAATTTTTCCAGCAACACCTTGAGCGCCTTGGCGCGATGGCTGAGCTGCGCCTTCTCGTCGCGCGACAGCTCCGCGCTCATCTTGCCTAGTTCTGGCAGCCAGAACATCGGATCGTAGCCGAAACCGCCGTCGCCACGTTCTTCCTGGGCGATCTCGCCGTGCCATTCGCCCTCGGCAATTATGGGTTGCGGGTCATCTGCATGGCGCACCAGCACCAGTACGCAGTAGTAATGTGCACGGCGGTCCGCCACACCTCGTAGAACCTGCAGCAGCTTGTCATTGTTGCGCCGGTCGGATTTCGGCTCACCCGCGTAACGCGCAGATAGCACGCCCGGCGCACCGCCCAGCGCTTCGACGCAGACTCCGGAGTCATCTGCCAGTGCGGGCAAGCCGCTTTCACGACTGACGTGGCGGGCCTTGGCCAGTGCGTTCTCTATGAAGGTGCAGTGCGGCTCTTCGGCTTCGGAAATATCGAGTTGAGCCTGTGTCAGCACCTCGATGCCGAGTGGCGCCAGCATGTGCTGGAACTCGCGCAGCTTTCCGGGATTGTTGGAGGCGATGACGAGTTTCTTCATTGCGCCAGCACAGTACGCTGCATCTCAATCAGGTGCTCGATGCCAGACTTCGCCAATTCCAGCAGCACGTCCATTTCCTCGCGAGAGAAGGCATGGCCTTCAGCCGTACCCTGCACCTCGACGAAATGGCCATTACCCAACATCACCACGTTCATGTCGGTGTCGCAGGCGGAGTCTTCGACATAATCGAGATCGAGTACGGGCGTGCCCTGGTAGATACCCGACTGAGATGGCAGCAATGAAATCCTTGAGCGGTGTTTCCTGGACAAGACCTTTGCTCATCAGGCCACTCACAGCATCGTGTAACGCGACAAACGCGCCGGTAATGCTGGCTGTGCGCGTGCCGCCGTCGGCCTGGATCACATCGCAGTCGATCTGGATGGTGCGTTCACCGAGCTTCTGAAGATCCACTACCGCGCGCAGGCTGCGCCCGATCAATCTTTGTATCTCCTGCGTGCGCCCGGATTGCTTGCCCTTGGCAGCTTCGCGGCTCATACGCTCCCCGGTGGAACGCGGCAGCATGCCGTATTCCGCCGTGACCCAGCCTTCGCCACTGCCCTTTTTATGGGGCGGCACGCGCTCTTCGACGCTGGCGGTGCAGATCACTTTGGTATCGCCACACTCGATGAGCACCGAACCTTCGGCATGTTTGGTGTAACGGCGGGTGATGCGGATAGCACGAAGCTGGTTGGACTGACGCTGACTGGGACGCATGGAAATATCTCGGAAATTTGAACGGCGCGGATTATAGCGCGCGGCCGGGCCGACTTTAACGAGGCTGATGTTCGTCGAGGGTCATGCACACCGTAGTATCGGTCGGGTGCTCCTCCTCGGCATTGCCCAGGCGCGCAACTATCGCGGTGGTGTTATCGGCATGCCCAGCTTCACGGAACACGGCCACCTCGACCAATTCGCTCAGTATATCGCGCAACGACTGCGCAGTTAGTCAACTTGACCAATTCCTGCTCGGTCAGCGGACTCCAGAATCCATCACTGCATAACAGCAGGGTATCCCTCTCTTGCACTTCGATACCGGGAGAGACTTCCACGTAGAACATATCCTCTACTCCGCCCAGACAGTTGGTGATCTTGTTGCGATCCGGGTGCCCCTTCATCTCCGCCTCGGTGATGATCCCCCAGTCCGCCCACTGCTGCACCACCGAATGGTCACGCGTGACTTTCGCTACCGCCGCGCCCCGCAGCAGGTAAAACCGCGAATCCCCGGCGTGCGCGAACCACACTTGTCCATCCTGCACCAACGCCGCCACGCATGTCGTACCAGGGTTGCCTCCAAGCTGCTTCTCTCTCGCATAGTCGATGATCTCGTCGTGCCCGGCTCGCATCGTCTCGCGCAAGAACACTTCAGGCTCCTTCGCCCTGCCATGCTCAAGCCGGCTGAAGGCGCGCATGAAGGTATGAACGGCGATCTGCGCGGCGATTTCGCCATGCAGGTGGCCTCCCATGCCATCGGCCAGGACGAGCAACAACGCATCATTGGTGTAGGCATATCCCACGCGGTCCTGGTTGTACTTGCGACCGCCAATGTGATTGGCCTGATGAACAGCAAACTTCATTATCTTCCTGATTAATTAACGCCTGAAGCGCTGTGTTCGGCAGTAGTAGGTTGCAATCGTAATATAATGCGCCGCATTCAGCCCGTGTTTTTTCCACCCCTCTGGAGTCCCGATGATCTATAGCATGACCGGCTTTGCCGTTACCACCGCCGAGCTCGACTCCGGCTCGCTTACGCTGGAGCTGCGTGCAGTCAACCACCGCTATCTGGACCTGCAACTGCGCATGCCGGACGAATTGCGCTCACATGAACCTACTCTGCGCGAGGCTATTGCCGCGCAGCTGACGCGAGGCAAGGTGGAATGCCGCATCGGTTATGCCGCACGCCAGTCTGCACAGAACCCCGCACATCTCAACCGCAGCATGGTGCAACAATTGGCCTTGTGGAGCGCCCAAGTGCGCGATATCTTGCCGGACGCCCGCGAGCTTTGCGTAGCCGATATATTGCGCTGGAACGGCGTATTGGAAAGTTCTGCCCTTTCTGCAGACACCCTGCAGGCTACCCTGCAAAATCTGCTGAAGCAGGCATTGCAGGAATTCGCTGCAGCACGCCAACGCGAGGGCGGAAAACTTAAGTCCTTTCTGCTAGAACGCGTGACTCAGATCGAAGCGTTACGCACCGGCGTGGCGCCGCGTATCCCGGCCGCCATTGCAACCTATGAAACCAAGCTGCGCACACGCCTGCTTGAGGCGCTGGGCAGCGAAGACGACGAGCGTGTACGCCAGGAGATCACGCTGTATGCCAGCAAGATCGACGTGGACGAAGAGCTGTCGCGCTTGCACACCCATCTCGACGAGGTGAAGCGCGTATTGTCCAAAGGCGGCGTGGTCGGCAAGCGCCTGGATTTCCTCATGCAGGAATTGCACCGCGAGGCCAATACGCTGGGCTCGAAGTCCGTGGATACCGAAGTCTCGCGCTGCGCAATGGACATCAAGATCCTCATTGAGCAGATGCGCGAACAAGTACAGAACATCGAATAGGAGAACCCCATGTCAGGCAGTCTTTTCGTCATCAGTGCGCCCTCGGGTGCGGGCAAAACCAGTCTGGTGCATGCGCTGCTCAATATCAACCCCGAGATCAATCTGTCGGTGTCCTACACGACCCGGCCGCCGCGCGCAGGGGAGATCGACGGCAAGCACTACCACTTCATCAGCCGCGAGCACTTCCTCGAGATGGCCGCACGTGGCGAATTTCTGGAAAGTGCCGAGGTGTATGGCAATCTGTACGGCACCTCGCAAACCTGGATCAGCCAGGAAACCGCCAAGGGGCACGATGTTCTGCTGGAAATCGACTGGCAGGGCGCACAGCAAGTACGCAAACTGTTCCCACAGTGCGTCACCATCTTCGTTCTCCCTCCTTCGCTGGAGGCGCTGGAGCTGCGCCTGAACGGACGCGGCAAGGACAATGCCGAGGTGATCGCCAAACGCATGGCTGCGGCGCATGAGGACGTCTCACATGTGGCCGAGTTCGACTATGTTATTATCAACGACAACCTCAACGAGGCCTTGCGCGAACTGAATGCAGTCGTACTTGCCGCCCGTTTGCGAGGGTCGCGCCAACTGGCAAGACACCAGCAGCTCATCAACCAATTACAGACATCGGAGAAATAAACCATGGCACGTATCACCGTCGAAGATTGCATGAAGTACATTCCCAACCGTTTTGAACTGACTCTGGCTGCCGCTTACCGCGCTCGCCAGTTGGCCAACGGTGCGAGCCATCTGGTTGAAAGCGGCAAGGACAAGCCCACCGTGGTTGCCCTGCGCGAGATCAGCGACGGCAAAGTCGGCATCGAGATCCTGAATCGCGGCATGGCCTGATTGCACGCCGCCGGCAAACGCTCGGCGGCTCCTGATTTTTCATGTCCCAAGCTGATGCCGACGCTCTTCTGCAAGAGGTTTCCGCCTACCTGAAATCCGAGGACGTGGCGCAGGTCCGAGCTGCGCTTGATTTCAGCCGCAACGCCCACGAGGGGCAGCTGCGGCAATCCGGCGCCCCCTACGTCACCCATCCCATCGCTGTCGCACGCATCCTCACCCCGTTGCATCTGGATGCGCATGCCATCACCGCCGCCTTACTGCACGATGTCGCAGAAGACACCAGCATCACCATCCAGCAGATCGGTGAACGGTTCGGCAAGCAGGTCGCAGACCTGGTAGACGGTCTGAGCAAGATCGACAAACTGCAATTCGAAACCAAGGAAGATGCGCAGGCGGAGAATTTTCGCAAAATGCTGATGGCCATGGCGCGCGACGTGCGCGTGATCCTCATCAAGCTTGCCGACCGCCTGCACAACATGCGCACGCTGGATTCGGTATCCAAGGAAAAAAGCGAACGCATCGCCCGTGAGACGATGGACATCTACGCCCCCATCGCCAATCGGCTGGGTCTGAACACGCTGTATCAGGAGCTAGAAGACCTCAGTTTCAAATATCTGCACCCACATCGCTACCACGTGCTATCCAAGGCACTCAAGGTCGCACGGGGCAACCGGCGTGAAGTCGTCAGCAAGATTCTCGAAGCGATCATCAAGAGGCTGGATGAGTGCCACCTCAAGGCCGAAGTCAAAGGACGAGAGAAACACCTGTACGGCATCTATCAGAAGATGCAGACGAAATCGCTCGCCTTCGCCCAGGTGTTGGACATCTATGGCTTCCGCATCCTGGTGGACGACGTGCCCTCCTGCTACCTCGCGCTGGGTGCGCTGCATGGGCTGTATAAGCCATTCCCGGGCAAGTTCAAAGATTACATCGCCATTCCCAAGGCCAACGGTTACCAGTCCCTGCACACCGCATTGTTCGGCCCCTTTGGCACGCCGATCGAAGTGCAGATCCGCACGCAGGAGATGAATAAAGTGGCGGAAAGCGGCGTGGCGTCGCACTGGCTCTACAAGACCTCCGAGACACAGATCAACGAGCTGCATCAGAAGACCCATCAATGGCTGCAAAGCCTGCTGGAAAGCCTGGCTCAGAGCGGTGACTCGGTGGAGTTCCTCGAGCATCTCAAAGTCGACCTATTTCCGGATGAGGTCTACGTGTTCTCGCCCAAAGGTAAGATATTCGCCATGCCACGTGGCGCGACCACGGTCGATTTCGCTTACGCGGTGCATACGGATATTGGAAATCGCTGTGTCGCTACCAAAGTCAATTCGGAACTGGTCCCACTGCGCACCGAATTGCGCAACGGCGACCGTGTAGAGATCATCACCGCGCCGCATGCCCATCCCAACCCAGCGTGGCTGGGCTATGTAGTCACCAGCAAGGCGCGCAGCGAGATACGCCATGCGCTGAAGACCATGCACTTGAACGAATCTGCCAAGCTCGGCGAACGCCTGCTGGCGCAAGCATTCAACGCGCTGGGACTCAAACTGCAGGACATGGATGATGCACACTGGTCAAAACTGCTGAAGGAGACTGGAGCCAAATCGCAACAAGATATCTATGCCGATATCGGCCTCGGGAGACGGCTAAATATGGTGGTGGCGAGGCAACTCGCCAGCATCGGTGACATTGTCTCGAATGACGCAGTGGGCAATGCCGTGGTGACCATTCAGGGCACCGAAGGCATGGCGGTTCAGTTCGCAAAATGCTGCCGCCCTATTCCCGGCGACCCGATCATCGGTGTCATCAAGAGCGGCCAGGGCCTAGTCGTACACACCCACGATTGCCCCACGCTGCGCCGGGGTCGTAGCGGAGAGCAATGGCTGGACGTGGCATGGGACAAACATATCTCTCGCCCCTTCGATGTCAGCATCAAGCTCATCGTTGCCAACCGCCGCGGCGTATTGGCCAAGGTTGCTTCCGGTATCGCGGAGGCCGAATCCAACATCGAGAACGTCAACTTCAGCAATGAAGGCGAATACACGGCGATCTATTTCACCCTGCAGGTAAGCAACCGCGTTCATCTGGCCAACATCATGCGCAACCTGCGCAAGATTTCCGAAGTGATACGCATCATCCGCGTCAAGAACTCCGGCTGAGGCTCGCTCACGTCCGCGCTAGTCGTCCCTGCCGCCGAATCGCCGCAGCAACTTCAGCATGGCTGCGGCCTTATCCAGTGTCTCCTGATATTCGGCATCGCATTGCGAATCGGCAACCAGTCCGCCGCCGGCCCAGCAACGTATCTCGTCCCCCGAATGAACGAGGGTGCGGATAGCGATGTTGGTGTCCATGTTGCCGTCGTACCCAATATAGCCTATCGCTCCACAATATATGCCCCGACGATGCGGCTCCAGTTGCTCGATTATTTCCATCGCGCGCTGTTTGGGTGCTCCCGTAATGGAGCCGCCGGGAAAACAGTCGCGCAATACGTCGAGCGCGTCTCGCCCGCTGGCCAGCATTCCTTCCACCGTACTGACCAAGTGGTGAACGGTTGCAAAGCTTTCCACTTCAAATAACTTTGGCGTGCGTACCGAACCGGGTACACAATTTTTTCCAAGGTCGTTGCGCAACAGATCCACGATCATCAGATTTTCGGCACGGTCTTTCGGATGGTCACGCAGCTCCTTCGCCAAGCGCACATCTTCCGCAACATCGGTACTACGCGCGCGCGTGCCCTTGATCGGCTTGGTCTCCACCCTGCCCTGTTGCACCTGCAAGAATCGCTCCGGCGAAGCGCATAGAACCCTTGCCTGAGGCCAATCCAAAAAGGCCGAGTATGGCGCCGGGCTCAATCGCCGCAGCTCGAGATACGCCTCAAATGGATCCCCAGACGCCTTTGCGGCATAGCGCTGCGCCAGATTGATCTGGTAGCAGTCACCTGCTTGCAGATACTTCTGCACGATATCGAACGCCGCTCGATAGGCGGCGGGAGTGAAGTTGGATCTGATCTCCCCCTCGACGCGAAAAGACGCGCCTCCCACCACCGCAAAGGAATTCGCTGTCAGACGCTGCAGAATCTGCGGCAATACGTTCTCAGTCGCAGCGCAACGTCTCCGGGAAACCAGCCGCGCGCTCAACTCCTGATGATCTAGGACGACAGCCCAATCATATATACCGACTGCCATCTCCGGCAGATGTTCAGCGTCCTGTGCGGTGCTGGGAATAGGGTGATTACGGCGCGCAAGGTCGTAGCTCCAGTAACCTAGCGCCCCCCCGGCAAAAGGAACCTCAGGTATGGACGCAATGGGTTCGCCCAGTTCCTCGCGCACAAGGGCGAATGGGTCGTCCACCGAATGGCGCACGCCGAAACTATCGCATATCTCAGTTTTCTCGCCTTGCGTGATCAGGGTACCAACAGGCTGCGCGACAAGAATGTCATATCGTCCCCGTCCACCGCTATCCAGCCACGCAGGCCACGGCAGATCGCAGAGCGCCGCGAAGTAGGCGCTAGCGTCGGACTGGTAGGGGAGTGGGGAGCTATACAACATCAATGATAAAATCGCGCTTAAACCAATAGGGAAGACTTCATATGACTACCATCGTCGCTGTCAGGAAGAACGGTTATGCCACCATCGCGGCGGATACGCTCACGACCTTTGGCAACACCCGTTTGCATGCGTCGCATGACGCCTCGCACGACAAGATTCTGCGGGTCGGTGATAACTTCGTTGGCATCTGCGGAAGTGCGGCTCACCATCTGGTACTGTCCAGCCTGTTCGCCAAGACACCGGACGTACACCTTAACAGCAAGGAAGCGATTTTTGAAACGTTCCGCAAGTTACATCCGGTCCTGAAGGAAGAATGCTTCCTGAACCCCAAAGAGGATGAGGAAGACCCATATGAATCAAGTCAGATTACCGCGCTGATTGCGAATGCCCAAGGCATCTTTGCCATCTATTCCATGCGCGAGGTGTTCGAATTCACGCAATTCTGGGCCATCGGTTCGGGACACGAATTCGCACTTGGCGGCATGCTCCAAGCATACACGCGCTATGACGACGCGGCCGACATCGCCCGTGCCGGAGTTGATGCGGGAATCGCGTTCGATAAGAACAGCGCAGCACCAATCACCTTGTACAACGTGAAACTGGCTGAGAATTAAGGCCGCAAGCTACTGGATAACACGAATCGCGATTATATGTAGGTTCATTTTTGAGGAGACCCACCTCAAAAAACTTGGTCTACCCACTTGATTCAATGGCGGACACCGCTCCCTCCACTCAATCATGGCAAATTTACATAAACCCGTCGTCGGATAGCGGTGCGAGCCTTAACGCAACGCAGACGATCCACGATACGCCAACCTAGTGCAACACCTAATGTACTTTAGGGAACAATCCCCCCGCACTTTCTCAAGGACGATAACAACTACCAAGCCTATCCGGCTCGCCATCCGACAGCCGTGAATCAGCCCCAGCACACTTGCCTGCTCGGGGCTGCCTTCACTGCCTTCCACCACTTTAGTTCGGCTTGCTGATACCGGGTGTGGGGAAAGGCCAAGTCGCAGCTGGACGCACGGGAGCCGGTGCAGAAGGAGCCGGAGAGGCAGCCACCGGAGCAACTACTGGCTTGGCAACCACTGCTGCCGGCTTCTTTGCTGCTACTGCTTTTTTGACTGCCGGCTTCTTCGCTGGAGCCGCTGCTGGCTTCTTGGCTGCTACTGCCTTTTTGGCCGCTGGCTTCTTGGCTGCTACTGCTTTCTTAGCTGCTGGCTTCTTGGCTGCTACTGCCTTTTTAGCCGCTGGCTTCTTGGCTGCTACTGCCTTTTTAGCCGCTGGCTTCTTGGCTGCTACTGCCTTTTTAGCCGCTGGCTTCTTGGCTGCTACTGCCTTTTTAGCCGCTGGCTTCTTGGCTGCTACTGCCTTTTTAGCCGCTGGCTTCTTGGCTGCTACTGCCTTTTTAGCCGCTGGCTTCTTGGCTGCTACTGCCTTTTTAGCCGCTGGCTTCTTGGCTGCTACTGCCTTTTTAGCCGCTGGCTTCTTGGCTGCTACTGCTTTTTTAGCCGCTGGCTTCTTGGCTGCTACTGCTTTTTTAGCCGCTGGCTTCTTGGCTGCTACTGCTTTTTTGGCTACTGCTTTTTTGGCTGCGGGCTTCTTGGCAACCGCCTTCTTCGCTGCTGGTTTGGCTTTCTTTGCTGATACCATTTCAACCTCCTTAGTGGTGAAAGTTAACAAAAAACAACTCTACAACTAGACAACTGCTACTCCCTCAGCACACCGCGAGGCGGCGTGACCGAAGCCCTTGAAATAGAGGCCGCCGAAGCAGCCCCCATTTATTATGTGATCACAGGACGTTGATTCAGACGTCTTCAGATAACCGCAATCTGCTGCAACACCTAAAAGTTTATTTTTCCTAAAGAGCCAAGAAACTCGACTCCAAGACGAGTTCTTTAAGCATCCAAACGTGCCAGTGTCACGCTCCACGATTAAGGAAAGCAAATTCTCGTTAACAGAAGAAACCTCGATTCGGTTTCGAGAACTATTTTTTCCGTCAGCGTTAGTCATCGAGATTGGAGGGTTGAACTATCATGATTGTTACCTCATTAACAGTCCAATGAGAGGAAGAGCAATATTTACGAACACCGCGTCGATCATTCAACCGCATCTCCTTGATGCAGGAACCAGCCAACAACCCCCAGTCAAATATCGAACCCTGCAAGCGGCGCTCCCTTTAAAAGGTCAACTTTAGTCAGTTACTAGTTGAAAAAAAACGGTAAAATTTATTTGTTGCAACTATAGCCTATGTATGCTTGCTGTCAACAATATTTGCGTGTTTTTTTAAATTTCTTTCAGATTCTTTTTCGAGCAATGTATCTCGACGCACTTAGTGCAGATCAGCAATGAATCTATTTGCTCAACAAGCCATGAAAAACGGCCTAGCTAAATGAGCTAGGCCGTTTGAGATAACGCCCACTGCAAGCAGCAGCAGGCAGCGCGGCAGCAGCAGCAGCAGCAGCGCGCACCTAGTCCCAAGACAGAGCACCGCCCGTCTGATATTCGGTCACGCGGGTCTCAAAGAAGTTCTTTTCTTTCTTGAGATCGATCATCTCCGCCATCCAAGGGAAGGGATTGGTCGCTCCTTGGTACAGCACATCGATACCAATCTGTTGGCAACGGCGGTTCGCTATGAAACGCAGATATTCCTTGAACATACCGGCATTCAGACCCAGCACACCGCGCGGCATGGTGTCTTCGGCATAGCGGTATTCCAACTCCACACCCTTCTGAATCAGCCCCCGTATCTCTTCGCGGAACGCCGGCGTCCACAGGTGTGGATTCTCCAGCTTGATCTGGTTGATGACGTCCACCCCGAAGTTGAGGTGCATCGACTCGTCGCGCAGGATGTATTGATATTGCTCGGCGGCGCCGGTCATCTTGTTCTGGCGGCCCAGCGCCAGGATCTGGACAAAACCAACATAGAAGAACAGACCTTCCATGATGCAGGCGAACACGATGAGGCTGCGCAGCAGCTTCTGGTCATTTTCCGGCGTACCCGTCTTGAAATCCGGGTTGGTCAGCACGTCGATGAACGGCAACAAGAACTCGTCCTTGTCACGGATGCTTTGCACCTCGTGGTACATGTTGAACACTTCACCTTCATCCAACCCCAAGCTTTCCACGATGTACTGGTAGGCATGGGTGTGGATAGCTTCCTCAAATGCCTGACGCAGCAAGAACTGACGGCATTCAGGATTGGTGATATGGCGGTAGGTACCTAGCGCAATGTTGTTCGCCGCCAGACTATCGGCCGTGGTGAAAAATCCCAGATTGCGCTTGACCAGACGTCGCTCGTCCTCACTCAGGCCGTTTGGATTCTTCCACAGCGCGATGTCGGCAGACATATTGATCTCTTGCGGCATCCAGTGGTTGGCACAACCGGCAAGATACTTCTCCCACGCCCACTTGTACTTGAACGGCACCAACTGGTTCACATCGGCAGTACTGTTGATGATGCGCTTGTCTTCCACACGAATGCGTCCGGTGGATGTCGACGCGATGGTGTAAGCATGTTCGCTCGCGGCGCTGTTTGTCACAGCCGCGACTCCTGCCGATGCCATATTCGCGCCTGTTGAAGCGGGGGCCATATCGTCTTCAAAATTAAGCATTGTTGTCAGTCCTTTACTACTAGCGTTCGCCGCACCACGCGGCGAACAAGTTATTTTCACTGGCAGCTACGCGCCTTGATCGTCACTGACAGGCCTCGCACTCAGGGTTGTCGATCGAGCAGAACTTCGCTTCTTCCATCACTGGCGCCGCAGACATATCACCCGAGCCACTTCCGCTGGATACCGCATTCAGCGAACCGGCGCGCGAGGTGGATTTTTCTGCCGACGTTGCACCTAGGGTGCGCAAGTAATAAGTGGTCTTCAAACCGCGCAGCCAAGCGAATTTGTATGTCTCGTCCAGCTTGCGACCGGAGACACCCGCCATGTAAATATTGAGCGATTGCGCTTGGTCGATCCACTTCTGACGACGCGAGGCGGCTTCAATCAGCCACTTCGGCTCAACCTCGAATGCTGTGGCATACAAGCTGCGCAGCTCAGCGGGAATGCGGTCGATCTTTGCCAAGCTGCCATCAAAGTACTTCAGGTCGGAGATCATGACCTCGTCCCACAGGCCCATCTGCTTCAAGTCCGCCACCAGATGCTCGTTGATGACCGTGAACTCGCCGGACAGGTTGGATTTCACGAAGATGTTCTGGTAGGTCGGCTCGATGCACGCCGATACGCCGATGATATTGGAGATGGTTGCGGTCGGCGCAATGGCCACGCAATTCGAGTTGCGCATACCGAATTGCCTGATGCGTGCACGCAGTGCGCCCCAATCCATGCTGGACGACATGTCGACTTCGACAAATCCGCCGCGCTGCTCGCGCAGCATATCCAGGCTATCCTGCGGGAGGATACCCTTGTCCCACAGGCTGCCGCGATAGCTGGCGTAGCGGCCGCGCTCCTCCGCCAATTCGCTGGATGCCCAGTAGGCGTAGTAGCACACCGCCTCCATCGAGCGGTCTGCGAATTTCACCGCCGCATCAGACGAATAAGGAATACGCAAATCGTGCAAGCAATCCTGGAAGCCCATGATGCCCAAGCCGACTGGACGGTGCTTGAGGTTGGAATTGTGCGCCTTGGCCACCGCGTAATAGTTGATGTCGATCACGTTATCCAGCATGCGCATTGCAGTGCGAACCGTGCGCTGCAGCTTGTCGTGATCGATCTGACCGGCCTTCACATGTCCCTTGGGGTACAGATGCGCCGCCAGGTTGACCGAGCCAAGGTTGCACACAGCGATCTCGCTGTCTGAAGTATTCAGCGTTATCTCGGTACACAAGTTGGAACTATGCACCACACCCACATGCTGCTGCGGACTGCGAATGTTGCACGGATCTTTGAAGGTGACCCACGGATGCCCGGTTTCGAACAACATGGTCAGCATCTTGCGCCACAGTGATTGCGCGGGCACCTTCTTGAACAGCTTGATCTCGCCGCTGGCAGCCTTGGCCTCATAAGCGGTATAGGCCTTCTCGAACTCGGCGCCGAACTTGTCATGCAAGTCGGGGCAGGTCGAGGGCGAGAACAGTGTCCATTCGCCGCCTTCCATCACGCGCTTCATGAACAGGTCCGGGATCCAGTTCGAGGTATTCATGTCATGGGTACGACGACGGTCATCACCGGTGTTCTTGCGCAGTTCCAGGAACTCCTCGATGTCGAGGTGCCAGGTCTCCAGATAGGCACACACCGCACCCTTGCGCTTGCCTCCTTGGTTCACCGCCACGGCGGTATCGTTCACCACCTTGAGGAACGGCACCACGCCCTGCGACTTGCCGTTGGTACCCTTGATGTGGCTGCCTAGCGCACGAACATTGGTCCAGTCGTTGCCCAAGCCGCCCGCAAACTTGGACAGCAGCGCGTTCTCTTTCAGCGCCTCATAGATGCCATCCAGATCGTCCGCCACCGTAGTCAGGTAGCAGGAGGACAGCTGTGAGCGGCGCGTACCCGAGTTGAACAAGGTCGGCGTAGAGCTCATGAAATCGAAGCTGGACAACAGGCGATAAAACTCGATGGCGCGCTCTTCGCGGTCGATCTCGTTCAGGCTCAAACCCATCGCCACGCGCATAAAGAACGCCTGCGGCAATTCGATGCGCTTGCTATCCACATGCAGGAAGTAACGGTCATACAGCGTCTGCAAGCCCAGGTAATTGAATTGCAGATCGCGGCTGGCATCCAGCGCCTTGGCCAGGCGAACCAGGTCAAAGCGCGCCAACTCTTCGTTCAGCAGTTCGGCTTCGATGCCGCGCTTGATGAACTTCGGGAAGTATTCGGCGTAGCGCGTCGCCATGTCAGCCTGAACCACTTCCTCGGAAAGGATCTCGCAACAGATGTTGTTGAGCAGCAGGCGCGCAGTGACAAAACTGTATGCAGGATCCTGCTCGATCAGTGCACGCGCAGAAAGAATGGCGCACTTGCGCACCTCCTCCATGGCGACGCCGTCGTACAGGTCTTTCAGGGTATGCTGCAGGATCTTGTCCGCATCGACTGCCGCCCCCAAACCCTCGCAGGCCGACTGGATACGCGCAGCCAAACCACCCACATCGAGCGGACGGAGTGTATCGCCGTCTTTCACCCTCAGCACATGTGCCGTCTCGGCCTCGACTTTGCTCTTCTCGCGCTCACGGGTGCGCTGTTCGCGATACAACACATAAGAACGTGCGACATCGTGTTCACCGGAACGCATCAGCGCCAACTCGACCTGATCCTGGATGTCCTCGATATGCAAGGTCCCGCCATGCGGCTGACGACGAACCAGCGCGTTCACCACGTTCGCAGTCAATTTCTCAACCAGTTCGCGCACACGTGCGGACGCAGCACCCTGCCCGCCATCGACAGCGATAAAGGCCTTGGCCATGGCGATAGAAATCTTGGCCGGCTCGAATGGAACCACGGAACCGTTACGACGAATGACCTTATATTGATCCAGAGACAAGCCAGAGGAAGGTGTGACGGATTCAGAATCTTTGTGCGTGAACAAAGTGGTGGAAACGGATGGCAAAACACTTTCAGAAGCAAGCAACATGTAACCCCCTTTTGGATTGCTTGAGCCGATCCCAGCCGATAAAGCCAAAACCGGCCGGAAATAAAAAACCACTATATATAGTGGTCAAACCTGCGAATTGGGGCTAATTCTAGTGCCTGAAGAAATTTATGCAAGCGGAATTTTGGCCTATATATTTTCTGTTACGACCAGTTGGCAACGTCGCCTAAAACCCGCCTTATTTGGTTTGAGTAAGATAGCGATCCCAGTCAAAAAACAGGCCCGGATCTGTCTTTCGACCAGGCGCGATGTCGGAATGCCCGACGATGCTTTCGATGGGATAGCGCCGCTTGAGCTGTCTGGTCAGCCTGGCCAGTGCCAAGTATTGCAGGGGTTCGAACGGAACGAAGTCGCTCCCCTCCAGCTCGATGCCTATCGAAAAGTCATTGCAGCGAACGCGCCCGCGCCATTCCGACACCCCCGCATGCCAAGCCCTGCGCTGGCACGGAACGAACTGGATGACCCCTCCGTCGCGACGCACCAGAAAATGCGACGAGACTTTGAGTCCTTCCAACTGCCCATAATAAGGATGGGCGGAACAGTCCAGCGAATTGGTGAAGAGTTGTTGTATGCCCGGCCCGCCGAATTCGTTCGGCGGCAGACTGATATTGTGTATGACCAACAGGGTGATCGGCGTTCTAGCGGGCCGTGCGTCGCAATTCGGTGACGCTATACGCCGCACACCGCTGAACCAGCCGTTTTCGTCCGCCTTCATTCGTCCTTGTCCTGCTCTGTAATGGACAGCCTGTCCATGCGATAGCGCAGCGCACGGAAGGTCACGCCCAGTATCTTGGCGGCCGCGGTACGATTGAAATGCGTCTGCCGCAGCGCCTCAACTATCGCCTCGCGCTCGACTCGATCGAGGTAGTCGGTGAGCGGGTATCTACCCCCACCTGAAGCCTTGCCATTCGAAGAGGCGGATTCAATGGGAGCCAGGTGCAAGTCATCCGCCGTTATGACGCCATCGGAACATAACGCCACCGCGCGTTCGACGATATTTTCCAGTTCGCGCACATTGCCGGGAAAATCGTAACTCGCCAGCGCCTTAAGGGCGGAGGCGGAGAGCTGCACCTTGGCCTCGCCGCGCAGCCGCTCCAGGATCTTGCTGGCGATCTCAGGAACGTCTTCGCGCATCTCCCGCAGCGCCGGCATGTGCAAGGCGATCACATTCAGCCGGTAATAAAGGTCCTGACGGAACTTCCCTTCCTGCACCCGCTTGGCGAGATCGTGGTGGGTCGCGCTCAGGATACGCACATCCACCGCCTCTTCTTCCGTCGCCCCGACGCGGCGCACTTTCTTCTCCTGGATCGCACGAAGCAACTTCACCTGCATCCCCAAGGGCAGGTCCGCCACCTCGTCCAGGAACAACGTGCCCTGGTTCGCGGCCTGAAAAAAGCCTTCTTTGTCCCTGTCCGCCCCGGTGAACGCGCCTCTGCGATAGCCGAAGAATTCGCTCTCCATCAGGTTCTCCGGAATCGCGCCGCAGTTGACCGCCACCAGCGGTTGATCGCGCCGAGCACTTTTTTCCACGATCAGGCGCGCTGCCAGTTCCTTGCCGCTGCCCGATTCTCCGCTGATATGCACCGGCGCCTGGCTGCGCGCCACCCGTTCTACGAGATCGCGCACTTGCCGCATCGCCGGTGAGTTGCCGAGCAACGAAGACACGCCTGCGGTCGCCCTGTCATGCGCCGGCAAGCGCAACGCGGAATTCACAAGAGAGCGCAGTTGGTCCAGCGCCACGGGCTTGGACAGGTAGTCGAACGCGCCCGCCTTGAGTACTGCCACCGCATTCTCCAGATTGCCATGCGCGGTGATCACCGCCACCGGCACATCGAGACCTCGCTCGGCGATGTGGCGCACCACTTCCAACCCCTCCCCATCCGGCATGCGCATATCGGTCAGGCACAGGTCGAACTTCTGCGCATCAAGGCACTGGATCGCTTGCCGCACGCCGCTCGCCCGCTCTACCTCCAGGCCCATGCGTGCCAGCGCCAACTCCAGCAATTCAAGGATATCCGGCTCATCATCCACGATCAGCACGTGCGGAATAGCGGCTCTCACTTCAACTCCCCATTTTCAACATTCATCTTCCCCGCAAACGTGATGCGGAAGCACGCACCGCCCGACTCCGCCCGAATGTAGTCGATACGCGCCCCATTCGCCTCGCACAACTCGCGTGCGATGTACAAGCCCAGCCCAGTACCGCCTGCATCGGTAGTATGGAACGGCTCGAACAGTTTTGAGACTGCATCCGGAGCCACACCCGGCCCATCATCCGCCACATCAAGCGACGCGCGCCCGTCATCGGCAGGTGCCGCGCGCAAACGGACACTGCCCGGCTTCTTTTGGCTGTAACGCAATCCGTTGCGACACAGATTCCACAGCACCTGCTCGAAATGCCCTCGATCAAAATACACGATGCAGGATTCAGGCACATCCAGCGCAAACACCTCTCTCGGCACATTCTCGACCTGGCAGAGAGTCTCCACGAACTCCGGCAGGCGTGAGGACAGGTTGATCGGCTCTATCTGCGCGCGGTCACGACGATTGATCTGCATCACATCCTGCACGATGCGGTTCAGGCGCGAGGTATTGTCGAGGATGATCTGAAACAGACGCGCCTCCGCGGGGTCATGCCCTCCCTCCTTCAATAATTCGGTGGCATAACTGATGGACGACAGGGGATTGCGCACCTCATGCGCGATGTTCGCCGTCAGCCGCCCCAAAGCGGCGAGCTTGACCTGCTGCGCCTGCTCCTGCGCCCGCTGCATATCCTCCAGCACCACCACCGCCCCCCAGAAGCCTTCGCGCTCAACCGGCAGGAATCTCACGCGCACCAGTTGATTCGTCACCGGCAACCGTAGGACTTCATGCCCCAGCGCCTTGTTCTGACGCCATGCCGCAAACATCGCCTCCAGCAAGGGCGAGCAGTCCGCCAATTTGACCTGCGTCACGGCGGGAAAGATATAGCCGAGCAACCTGCCAGCCCCTGGATTGGATTGGCGCACTGTCCCGCGCTCGTCCACGACCAGCACCCCGTCCGGCATGTCCTGGATCATCAGCCGATTGGCCTCAGCCATGTTGGACAGGTCCACGCCGCGCAGGAAGGCCAGCTTCTCGCTTGCGACGGCATATTTGGACAGCGTATGCGCCAGCCAGGCCACCGCAAAATATGACGTACTCAGGATGCCCGTCTGCAGAAACTGGGCCACGCTCGCCTCTCGCGTCAGCACGGAATAACCGTGCTCCAGCAGGACGGAGATCGTAGCCAAGGCTGCGTACAACATGGTGATGCGCCCGCGGCCGATCAATCCCGCAAATGCCAGCGACACCAGCAACAACATCCCCAGATTGCTTTGTATGCCGCCGCTGAAATACATCAGTAGGGTGATACACGCGATATCCGCGAACATCTGAAAGGCAAGCTGCCACCCTGGACGTGGCTTGCGCAATGCTATCGCCCCCACCGACACCAAAGCCAAAGACGCATAACCCGCACTGACCCAGAAAAAGGCCTCTTGATCGCGCAAACTCAAAGCAAGCGCAGCGCCGAATAGCGTGGCCATGAACATCAACAGCCCGCCAAGGACCAGGCGATACAGGTTGAAGAATCTCAGCGAGCGCCAAAGGCTCTCCTGCGAGAGCGGTTCTGCCTGCGGCAATGCGGGGAACAACCAGTCGAAAGGGGATGGGCTATCCCGCATCTGGATTATTTTGACTCGTGCTCGCGGCGGTGCGCATCGCAGCAATAGAAATTGCCGTTAGACAGAATGCTTTCACTCTTCGGCAAATGCACACCGCACTGCGCACAGCGCACCATGTCTTCACTCGTCGCGGGTGTATCTTGCTTGGGGGATTGTTTGCGGTAACTCTTGAGCAGCCAATAGACCACGGCGATGACAGCAAGCAGAAAAAGTAGACGGCTCATGCGCCATGCTCCAAAGAAACCAGCCACAGGCGGCTGAAAGTTTGACCGGATGAATCCCGACGCCGGAATATCCCGAAAAGCAGAAAATCGGCATCAGTCACTGAAATTGCTGCTTCTCAACGCTTGCAGGGATGATAGCACACAGACATCTGCGCTCGAATCACACCTGGCCGCCTGCCTGGGCGATTTGCCGTCTGCTGTACCTGCCATTTACTGCGGCAACTCGTAACCGAACCCGCGCATCACCGCCATCGCCTTCTTGCCCTTGAGGAAATCGAGGAAGGCTTTCGCGGCCGCCTGGTCTTTCGCACGGGACAACAGAACCGCGCTCTGGCGTATGGGTTTATGCAACTCGGATGGGACTACCCACCAGGAGCCTTCGATCACCTTGCCGTCGCGCATGACCTGGGACAGGGCGATCAAAGCCAGATCTACCTTTTCAGTCGCAGCCAGCTGATAGGCTTGCGTGACGTCATCTTCCCTATCCAGCTTTTCCTGTATCGCATTCCACATCGTCAGCTTCCCCAGTGTCTCTTTCGCCGCGACACCGTATGGCGAGAACCTGGGATTGGCGATTGCCAGCCGGTTGAAGTTGCCTTTGTTGAGAACCGAGCCTTTGTCATCCACCAGACCGGACTGCGTACTCCACAGTACCAGCCTGCCAGTGGCATATACGAAACGCGACCCGCCGACCGCCAATCCTTCCTGCAACAGAAGCTTCGGTTGCTCTTCGTCTGCGGAGAGAAACACGTCGAACGGCGCTCCAGCCTTGATCTGGGTGTACAACTTGCCGCTGGCACCCAGGCTGACCTTCACCGTATGCCCGCTTTCCTTCTGAAACAGCGCCGCGATACGCTCCATCGGTGCAGCAAAATCCGATGCCACAGCAACACTTACCTCGGCCGCGTGCACCGGTGCAGTCACCAACCCGCATAGCACCAATACAGCGGCTACATGGTTACGCAATGAAATTTGCATCATCGACTCCTCACTATCGTGGTCGTCATGATAACAAGCCCGTGGCATATTGACCGGACACCAGTGAGCAGGTACGTTGCATGCCCAAGACAAACATAAGTGGTCGGCACGAATCGCCGCCTGCTCTGTGGAGAACGATCTCATGCTATCAAGGTGCATAAGCGTAGGAATGATCGTGTCGCTCCTGGGCTGTCAGACGAACAGCAGTGAATGGCGGAAGGCCCCGGTGTCGCTTGCCACGCCCGGCTCCACCGTTCAGATTCGTGTCGTGCACGCCACCAACCCGCGTCTGGTACGGATGTCGCAGGAGCAGTTACGCATCACGCTAGCTTCCGCGAAACAGGCCGTTAAGGAAGATTTCGGGGTCGACGTCGTGTTCTCGGATGTCTCAGAAATCGGGATAGACCGACTGTTCGCACTGATCCCTCCCCCGGTCCGCGAGGCCCGCAAATCTTCCATCTACGATTTCAAGTCCGGAACCGGCGACCAGCACAAGCTTGCTGAGGGGATCAACGCCACCTTGATGCAACGCGGAACGAAACTGGAAGACGGGCTTGCCTATGTGAGGCCCTATCTGACGGATGCACGTGCCAAAGACTTGATGTCATTCTCCGAACTCCTGTCCAAAGTGATGCTGGAAAGGCTGGACGACTGGCGGGGCGTCAAGGCAGCGGACGGTGCGCCCCTACTCGACGCCACCCCGTACAACGAATGGGTGTATTGGGACACCCTGGGTTACGGCGACCTCCCATACGATCTGGTGATCACCAATCAACTTATCGCAAGCGCAGAATACATCGGCGTCGATATACACACCGCCATTCGCGGCGGCGTGACTGTGGGCACGACAACCTACAGCCGCCATGGCAAGTTTGGCTCGTACACCGTCTGGAGCACCTTCCCGTTCGTTGACAACTCAGCGGTCACTAGGGGCCTGCGCGGCGGAGAGCAGTATTCCGACACGGAAGCGGCCGAATTGTCCGGTGCGTACCTAGCGCATGAGATCGGGCACATGTTGTTTCAGCTCGGCCACCCGTTCGGCCAGAAGACATGCGTGATGAACCCCGTCAGCATGCTGCGGTTCAGGGAGTGGTACCGGCAGATCGATGGCGCGGCTTGTCAGATAGGTAGTCGTCCAGAAATGACGGTAGGCGCCATCCCCGAGTATTACAACGTCGACTGGTTGCGGATGTCGCAGGAGCCTTGATCTTTGCGTGGCCCAGTTCGTATGCGCTCACTAAGGATCTAGCTCGAAATGCGGCTACAATCGCCCACCGATTCCATCGTATTGAAGCAGCGCAAGGAGTTTTATTTTGGCTAATATCAAAAAGTGTCTGGTAATTCTTTTATCGCTGATCTGTGCGCCGGCGTTGGCCGACAGTACGAATGACTCGTTTCAGGACGTTGCCGCCAAGTATCTCGCAGCGAATCCCAAGCCGACGTTGAGCGAGGAGGCACACAAGCTCAAGGTCCAAGCCGAGTTCGCGGTGCAGGAGAAGCGCTACGAGCAGGCTATCGCGCTATATAGCAAAGCCCTGGATATCGCCCCTTGGTGGGCGGAAGGGCACTTTCAACTGGCACTGAGCTTGGGCGAAACAAGGAAATACCGGAACGCCATGCACGAGATGAACCGCTTCCTGCTGCTTACGCCGGATGCCCCGGAAGCGCGTGCGGCACAGGACAAGATCTACCAGTGGGAAAGCGTCGCAGAGCCGGAAGCGGGCAAGACATTCAAAGACTGCGCCACGTGCCCGGAGATGGTGGAACTGCCTGCCGGCAGCTTCGACATGGGCGCAAACAACGGCAAAGCGGACGAACAACCCGTGCACCGCGTCACCATCGCCAAAGCTTTCGCCATCGGCAAGACCGAGGTCACCCAGGAGCAGTGGCGCGCCGTGATGGGCAACGACCCGAGCTACTTCACTGGCTGCGGCGACACCTGCCCGGTGGAGCAAGTCAGCTGGGATGACGCACAGGCATACATCCAGAAGCTCAACGCCAGGACGGGCAAACAATATCGCCTGCCGAGCGAAGCCGAGTGGGAATACGCCTGCCGCGCGGGAGCCCAGCAGGAATTTTGCGGCAGCGACAATCAGGACACCGTGTCCTGGAACAGCTTCAACAGCGGCAGCTTCTTCTTCAACACCCCCCACCCCGTCGCCACCAAGCAAGCCAACGCCTTCGGACTGTACGACATGAGCGGCAACGTGTGGGAATGGGTCACGGACAGCTATCACGACAACTACAACGGTGCGCCGGCGGATGGCAGTGCATGGCCAGATGGCTCCATGCGCGTACTGCGCGGCGGTTCATGGGGCAAGGATCCGCAATACGCGCGCGCCGCATCACGCTCGAAATTCGGAGCCAACTATCGCCATTACAGCTACGGGTTCAGGCTGGCAGTCACTCCGCCGTAACCAGGAAGAATTCGAACGACCCTCGGCCTCACAGGTGCTGGCCTAACAGGCTGTACTAATCGGCATACTACAAGAATGTCGGCTGACTCAATCACGACTAGATGCCGCAAGGTGTAACAACGAAGCTGGAGACAAAATGAATCGCAATATTGTTGTTGGAATGATTGTCGCGCTGAATCCATTATTAAGCGCTTGTGCGCCACCAGGTTATGTATATGACACTTGGGGGTTTGTTCCGCATGCTCGAAATGCCTGCCTTCGTCCCGAAATCAATGAGGGGTTTCTTACTGGTCTGAATACTATCGTTGGGACGAAAAAGGGCCCCCCAAACAATGTAGTTTCGATTCAAGGGCTGGACTCAGAAGACTCTTACATTAACGATGGGACTGGGAGGGCTCTTTCATGCCGCGGTACCTTAATCTTATCCAACGGCCAAAGCGTAACTGGAACTGTCGGAGCAGATGTTGATGACGGACAAATAGCTCAACGCATAATCCACGCATCGGAAGCAATTCCATCTAGAGTGAAACCGATACAGTATTACTGGACATCCGATGCCGAGCTCCTCAAACAAGAAGAAGATATGGCTGCTATTAGGCGAGCACATGATTGGCGAAGCTTTAAGGGCAACATCGACGCTTGGTCAGGGATTCCGCCTCTGCCAGCCAGTGCCTCATCAGAAGAAACTCCCAAATCAAATGTTAACTGTACAGTTAGCGATGTAACTGGGAACAGCGTTCAAATATGGGCGAGTAGTAAGGACTGCGACAAATGGATCAGGCAAGCTGCTGAGTTATCTAAAAAAGGGCCAACCTCTGCGCAATATGAGAGTTATAAAATCGACAAGTGTATTCAGGCACTGTCGGCGAGAGCCGCACCTCAGTCTTATTCTGGGCAGTTTTATGGCATTTGTGCAGGCGTAGGGGCTCATTATTAGGTTCACATTGCCGGAGAAAGCACTATGAATACTATCGTGATTGATTCAACCTACGATCGACTACTGATTGAGGAATACTCGTCTTGGGGGCGTGCGCAGGGCAATCGTTGTGACATTATCACTCTGCCAGTAGAGAGCCATAGAGTCGGAAGTACAGTGACGTATAGTCAGGTTCCAACACCGTTTCTAGATGTTTTGGCCAATAAGGGCATTCCCTTCTTCAAAACCTAGCGTCTGCCACTTGTAGATTGAGGTGCCCCTTTATCTGCTTAATGCCGTATGCGCCAACCTGCCAGAAAAGCTAGCCAGCCATAGACTTCAAGACATGCCTATCCAGCGAATGCCGAGGCATAAGCGAATCGAACAAGAACGTGGGAATTGAAGGAACCAACTGAAGTTGGTCGGGGTGAGAGGATTCGAACCTCCGACTCCTGCGTCCCGAACGCAGTACTCTACCAGGCTGAGCTACACCCCGCTCATGCAGACCGGACGGTCTGCGGTGAAACTAAAATTGCCGCGTCGCGGCAAAGTTGGCTAATTCTAACAGACACTGCTTGTGTTTTGAATCGCTAAATGCAGAGATGGCAGCGCAAGCCGCTTCCGCCTCGCGCAAAGCCTGCTGCCGTGTGAACTCCAGGGCACCCGTATTCCGTATGATCTCCAGCACTTCGGCGAACTTGTCCACGTCGCCCTGCTCGATGGCGGAACGCACCACGGCGGCCTGTTGCGAAGTGCCGTGCTGCATGGCGTAGATCAAGGGCAACGTCGGCTTGCCTTCGGCCAGGTCGTCGCCCAGATGTTTGCCGGTCTGCGCCTCGTCAGCGGAATAGTCCAGGACATCGTCGATCAGCTGGAACGCGGTGCCCAGATGCATGCCGTATCTCGACGCTGCCTCTTCGTTTGCGGCATCAGCCTTGCCGAGGATCGCACCCAGGCGCATCGCCGCCTCGAACAGCTTGGCTGTCTTGCAGTGGATGACACGCATGTAGTTGGCGACGTCGACATCCGCATCGTGACAGTTGAGCAGCTGCAGCACTTCGCCCTCGGCGATGACGTTGGTCGCCTCCGCCAATATCTGCATCACGCGCATCTCGCCCACCTCGACCATCATCTGGAACGAACGCGAGTAGAGGAAGTCACCCACCAGCACGCTGGCCGCATTGCCGAACAGCTCGTTGGCCGTCTCGCGCCCGCGCCGCAGCTCAGACTCGTCCACCACGTCGTCGTGCAGCAGGGTCGCGGTATGGATGAACTCCACCACCGCAGCCAGTTCGTGCTGATGCTTGCCGCTGTAGCCAAAGGCCTGCGCCGAGAGCAGCACCAGCGCAGGGCGCAAGCGCTTGCCGCCGCTGTTGATGATGTAGGCCCCGACCTGGTTGACCAGCGCCACTTCGGAATGCAGACGGGTGCGTATCACCGCATCCACTGCCTCCATATCCCCCGCGAGCAACTGTTTGAGCTTATCCAAGAAACTTCCCTATTCGAAATCGAAACTGCCGGATGGCGCTTGCCGCGCTCTAATTAGCGGCGCGCATTGTCGCACAAAGTAACGTCAGCTGATAACCGTGCTGCGCCGGTGGAGATACAGGCCGATGGCTACGCCGAGCACGCTCAAGGCGGCAACGTAATGCGCCGGCGCCATTGCATCCAAGGGCAACAACAGGCTGACCAGCACCGGCGTCAGGCCGCCGAACACGGCATACGCCACGTTGTAGGAGAACGACAGCCCGGAGAAGCGCACCACAGGCGGGAAGGCCCGCACCGCTGCGCTGGGGACCACCCCGATCACCCCAACGCAGAAACCGCACAGCGCATACAGGGCATAGATGTTTTCCGGTGCCGCGCTCATCTGCTGGTAGAACAGCCATGAAGTCGCGCCCAATGCCACGCAGCCCGTCGCCAGCACGCGCCCCGCACCGTAGCGGTCAGCCAGGGCACCGAACACGAGGCAACCTGCGCTCAGGAACAGGGTGGCGATACTGTTCGCCTGCAGGGCGGTGGCTGCGGGGATGGCGAACAGCTTCTGCACCAGCGTGGGCGTCATCAGGATCATCACTACGATAGCGGCGGACAGCAGCCAGGTCAGCAGCATGGTGAGCACCACGGCCGGGCGGTGCGCACGCACCACGGTCTTCAGCGGCAACTCGTCGGCCAGTTCCTGCCGCGCCTGCATCTCCTTGAACACCGGGGTCTCATGCAGATACTGGCGCAGCCACACCGACACCAGGCCGAACACGCCGCCCAGGATGAACGGCACGCGCCAGCCTTCGGCCAGCAACTCGGCAGGGGTGTAGCTGCGCGTCACGGCGGTCGCCACCAGCGAGCCCAGCAGGATGCCGCCGGTGAGGCCGGCCGTGAGCGTACCGCAGGCGAAACCGACATGGCGCTGCGGCACATGCTCGGCGACAAACACCCAGGCACCCGGCACTTCGCCACCTATGGCCGCACCCTGCAGCACGCGCAAGGCCAGCAACAGCAGCGGCGCCCAGATGCCGATCACCGCGTAGGTCGGCAACAAGCCGATGAGCAGTGTCGGCACCGCCATCAGCAGGATGCTCAACATGAACATGCGTTTGCGTCCCAGCAGGTCGCCGAAGTGCGCCATGATGATGCCGCCCAAGGGGCGCGCCAGATAGCCCGCGGCGAAGATGCCATAGGTCTGCACCTGGCGCAGCCAGTCCGGCATGTCGGGCGGGAAGAACAGTTGCGCGATCACCGCCGCAAAGAAGATGAAGATGATGAAATCGTAGAACTCCAGCGCGCCGCCCAAAGCGGCCAGCGTGAGCGTGCGGTAGTCGTTGCGGTTCAGCTTAGGCACGTTTCCCTCTTCTGGCGGTGATCCACAGCCCTTTCATGGTCGCGGCCAGTGCATAGATCGCCAAGGGCACATCGATCAGGTAATCCCACAGGTTGGTGGATTCGTACCAGCCCAGGCTCCAGGCCAATGCGGCCAGCGCCAGGGCCAGCGGCAATAGCATGAGGTTGCGTCGCATGGCCCACAGTGACAGCAGCGCCAGCGCCACGATGAACGAAACGCCGGCAAAACCGGAACGGTATGGGTCGAGCGTGCCGATACCCAAGGCGAAGGGATACAGCAGCAGAGCGATCACGCTCAGGAACAACAGCAGACTGTAGCGGTTGCGCGCGTCCCACACTGCATCGGCCGCCCCACCCGCCAACAGACGCACGCGGGCGAACAGTGCCGTACCCAGCAGCAGCACGCTGGTGATGCTCAAGTCGCCCACCATACCGCGCAGCCATCCCGCCAGCGACAAGCCGAACAGCGGCAACATCGCCACGCAATATGCTCCCGCGACGAACCAGTAAAGCCTGGAGGGTGCAAGACGCGCGGCCACCGGCAAACGCAGCGCCAGCAGCAGCCACACCAGTGCCAATCCGGACAAGCCGGTCCAATCTGTGAATGCCATCATTCATGCTCCTTCAGTCGATGTTGCAGCCAAGCCTGGTCGAACACGACATGTTTGATGAAGGTACGGTTCCAGGTGTAGACCACATGAATGTCTCCATTGCTCGTCTGTATCATGTAGGGATAAGAGAACTCGAACGAACATCCGCCATCGGCACTGACTCGCTTGGCCGAATCCACGTGGCCCGCCACCTGTTGCCCATCGGCCTGATCCAGTTTCTCTTCGCTGTTACGCGCCAGGCTTTCCACGAGCCGGACACAGGTCTGCTCGTCCATCACCTTGTTGCGCAATCCGCTCATCTCTTCCAGCCGGCGCAATTCGCGCCACGTGCTGCCGCCGTCCGCGGACATCTGCAAGCTCAGGGAATCGCGCCCCCACTCCTGATCGTTGAGCACGGCCAGCAATTTGCCGTCTGGCAACACCAGCGCGGTCAGTGCCGCATCGGGATTCTTCAACGACGACTTGGCAGGCTTGTCCCAGTGTTTTCCGCCGCTGTCGGTGGCGATGCTGACCACGCGGCGTAGCTCGTCGTTGCCGGAATAACGCGTGAGCACCAGCGCTTCCTTCTCGCTCTGCACCAACACCACCGGTTGCAGTGTGCCCTGCCCGCCTGCGGCCAGACGCTGCTTGTCGATCACCTTGCCGGTCTTGTCCAGGTGCAATATCTCGGCGAACTTGCTGATGAACTCGTGATACACCGGCAGCCCCATGGTGCCGTCCGCATACAGGAAGGGCGCGCCTTTCACCAGCGTGCTGATGTTGATGAAGGGAGAGGTGACCAGACGGCGCGGCGCGCTCCAGTTCGCGCCGTCATCGTCCGAGGTCATCATGGTGATCGAGCTGCCAGCCCAGCCGCCCAGCGACACCGTGACATAGAACAGCCACAGCGTACCGTCTGCCCCGCGTGTGGCCACCGGATTGCCGACCTTGGCGATGTAACGGTTCAGCGCGCGCTGCGTGCTCTCACGGCCTGCCACCACCTGCTCCGCATCCCAGGCATCGCGTGCCGGGTCGTACACCGCGCTGTTGATGGTCACGTCCGCAGCACCCTCGCGGCTGCCGGAGAACCAGAACGCGCGCACCCGCCCGTCTTTCAGCTCGACCAGCGAGGCGGCATGTGTCTGCGTGTGCAGCTTGCTGGACGCGAAGTGGGTCTCGAAGCGCCCTGTGACCGGAACCGGCGCTTCCATCCTGCGGGGACGATGCCGACCTTTCTTGCGCAACGGCTGCTCCACCACCACCGGTGGTACGACTGTCTGCACCACGGGTGGCGGCGGCACGCGGAACCCGTAAGTCACGCGCCAGCTCGCCGCCTTGAACAGCGCCAGACTGAATGCAGCCAGCACGAACGCCAGCAAGGCGAGTCTTTGGTATTTCCCCATCAACGACATCCCTCCCCATACGATTGCCTGTCCCCAACGGTCTGCGGCGATTCCAGCAGCCACTCCCTCACGAACAGATGCCGGTACACGTCGCCCTTGAGCATCGCCAGCACCTCTTCGTTGCTGTGGCGTCCGCGTATCTCCAGGCGTTGCCCGATGACCTTGCACCCCGCACAGGGCTCTGCCTGCAGCGGCAGTTGCACTGCGAACAGCGGATAGCGCTCGGCCAGTTCGTCCATGGACAAATTCCAGCTTTCCGCGTAGCCGTGCACCAATGCGCCTTTCAACAGGAAGCGATGCCCCTCATCGTGCGCGCGGAAATTGCAGGGGACCCACACGTTCTTGTCCTGCACTTGGCTCTTCGCCTCTGCGCTGTAGGTGCCCAGTGGGCCGTCGAACGGACGCAGGAACACCGCCAGGCCCAGCAACGTGAGCAACGCCACCACATTGACCAGACCTCGCGTCCACACCGACTTGAACATGGCCAGCAGCAGCAAGACTAAAGTCGCCGCCATCAACAGCCAATAGCCCCAGCCGTACAGCCCGCCCACTTCATGCTCCAGGCTGCGCGCCAGGAAGGCCAGCAGCGCGAGCACCGAGCCGCAGGCGACGAGTGTAGTGACGAACACCCAGCGCGGGATGCGCTGCCAGTTCAAGGCGCACAGCAACGCCACGCCGGGCATCGCGTCCAGCAGATAGCGCGCGGAACGCTGACTGGGCACAGCGAACACCACGAACAGCACGGCCATCCAGATCCACACCAACTGTTCCGTGTCGCTCAAGTAGTAGCGACGGCGGTAGGACAACACGAACAGGGCTGCCACCGGGAACGCCAGCAACCCCGCGTTCAGGGGATAGCCCAGCAGCAACGCCCACACGCTGCTGCCACCCCACAACAGGGTCGCCCAGTAACTGTCGCCGCGCGCCGCGAACTTGCCCGCGTTCTCGCCCACCACGAATTCGCGCCACACCGACTGCGGATCCGGGTCGAACGCGAACCACAACGCGAACAGCGCCAACGCCACGCTGCCGGCCAACACCGGCTTGAACGCATCCCGAAGCAGGAACTCGCGCCACCGGTAATCGCGCTGGTGCAGATACCACCACACCAGGACCAGTCCGATCGGCGCCAGCAGGGCGAACGATTTGTACAGCAGGCCGATGCCGATCTCGATGCCTAGCAACAGGGGTACCCACAGCCTTGATTCGAAACTGAACGGCCGCCCGTACAGCAAGGTGAAGAACGGCAGGAACAACCAGAACACTTCCGCCGGATTCACCAGGAAGGGACGGCCATAACGGTAGGTGCTGAAGAAAGCCAGGAAGGTGAGCGCAGCGATGGCGCCGGTCTGGGCCCTGCCCGACAACTGCCTGCCCAGCAGGAAAACCAGCAGCGCGGTGAGCAGGGTGTATATCACGCTGGGATAACGCAGATGCCACCAGTCCCAGTCCTGCCCCCAGTTCGTGGCGATGATGCCCTGCCAAAACAGCAGCGGCGGCTTGGTGTTGCGCATATTGTCCAGCTCGGACTGCAGCGGCAGCAGATGCCCGCTCTGCGCCGTGAGCCGCGCGATGTGGGCATACACGTCTTCGTCGCCGTTGCGCGGGATGTGCTGGCTGTCGAGGCCGTAGAAATATACGAACACCGCCAGCAGCAGCGCAGCGAGATAGCACAACGAGCGCGTGGCGACGATACGTCTCAGCATGTCAGTCTTGCTTGTCCCTCTTGCCCGCGGCGGCAAACTTCACCCGACCGAACGTCCAGATGTCGTTGAGCAGGAAGTTCAACACACTGGTCAGCGCGATGGCGATCAGGTTGGCGATCTGGTAGTAGAAATGCGGGGCGAGCAGATTAGTGAACACCACCTGCAGCGCGATGCTCAACCAGCAGGCCAAGGTGTACTGCCCGAACTGGGCCGGCCATGACAGATGGTGATGCTGCTTGCGATCCGCCCAGGTCCACAAGCGATTCCAGAAGAAGTTGTTGAGCGTAGCCAGAAAGATCGCCAGCGCCAGCGAGAGGTTGAGCCGTATCTCCGTCGATTGCACCGTGTTGAACACATGCTCTTGCGCCAGATAGAGCACGCCGATGTTGACCACCGTGCCGGACGCGCCCACGGTGCCGAATTTCAGGAAACGGCGCGAGAAGACCCGGCGCAGCAATGAAGCCGTGTGCATG
The DNA here is from genome assembly GCA_963813255.1 of uncultured beta proteobacterium. Taxonomy (GTDB): domain Bacteria; phylum Pseudomonadota; class Gammaproteobacteria; order Burkholderiales; family Gallionellaceae; genus Sideroxyarcus. Next base: position 291,834 of record CAWEYD010000001.1, read on the forward strand.
CGCAACTTGAATGGAGAAGTCATGCGCGGCCTGCTTCCTGCAGCAGGGCGCGTGCCTTGCCCAGCACCTGTTGCGGCGTGATCTGCTTCAGGCACTGGTTATCGCCATCGCACGGCGAATTGCGGTGGTTGTACGCGGTGAGACAGGGCGAACAGGACAGTCCGGTGTACAGACAATGGATGTTGGGCGCCAGCGGGCTATACAACGCGGGCGTCTCCGGCCCGAAGAACACCAGCGTCTGCAAGCGCGTGAGAGCAGCGAACTGTCCCGGCCCGCCGTCGTTGGTCACCAGTAACTCGGCGCGCTGGAAAACCGCCAGCAGATGGCGCACGGACTTGGTATAGCCGGTGAGGTCTATGCAATGGTCATGATTGCAGTGCGCCACGATCTGCTGCGCCAGCGGCTTGGCATCGCGCAAGCCGATCAGCGCCACCACATAACCGTCCTGCAACAGCGCATCGCACAGTTGTTTGTAGTAGGCGGGCGGCCAGGCACGGATCGGCAGGATGCCGCCGTCCGGATAGACCAGCACCAATTTCTTGCCCTTCAGCACCGGGAAGTCGTCACGCAGCTGCGCAGTGACGCCCTCCACCTCGCCGCTGGCGAACTGCAACAGCGGCGGCGCGCCCACCTCATGCGGCACAGCCTTGGCCAGCGGACGCCCGGTGGATCCGATGGCATCCACCATGGTGAGGAACTGCTGCGACAGGTGGCGGTATGGGTTGTACATCACCTTGCGATTCATGAACGAGCCGCGATACAGGCCTTCCTGGGTATGCGCATGGAAGCCGACGTGGACACGTGCGCCGGACAGATAGGAGAAGATGCTGCTCGCGCGCGAGAACAGCTCGCAATCGATCACTACGTCGAACTCTAGCGCGCGCATCTTGCGCAAGGCCCGCAGGCTGTCTCCCGCGAACGAGCCAAGCGCCTTGTCGTTGAGGGTGATCACGTTCTCTTTGGGCATCACGCCCAGCAGGTCAAGCACTTCGCGGTTCTTGGCGAACATCAGCATGTGGAGTTCGGCGTCCGGGTAGCGCCGCTTCAGTTCGGCGAACATCGGCTGCGCCAGCACCAGGCTGCCCATCTCGGACAACAGCACGATGAGGATGCGGCGAGGCGGTGCGGGCGGATGTTCACCGACAACCAGCAGGCGCAGCTTTTCGAACAGCGACAATGCCGCACAGATCGGCACACCGGCCCATCGGTCAACGGCACGTTGGAAATTGATGTTCAATGAAAGATCCAGTCATCTAAGATAAAACCGAATGCCTGGTACTCGGCATTCGGCGCCGCGGGATTATCGGTGAAAGCGCTATCCTGAACAAGCGATGTCGTCAGCCCGGCGGCACTGGCCGTTGCGCATCTTGGACCGTGATCATCGGAGGCACAGTGACTGGGGCTACCTCTTCTGCGACCGGACTTATGGCAAGTTCCAGCACCGGACGCTTCTCCAGCTGTTCATTGAGAAGGCCGTCCAGGGTATTCAGCGTGGCCATGCTGTAATCAGCCTGAGGAATGCCTGACCGGTCCAACTTCAGGGGAATGACCCCCGCCCCCAGCAGCTTGCCCTGCGGGCTGAAGCGCACCTCGGCGATGATGGAGTTGGCCAGCTTGCCTTTGGTGGACAGCGAGCGATAGCCCACGAAGTTTCCCAGCGAAAAGAAGATTGGTTTGCCTTTGTAGACCTCGAAGGGGCGCACCACATGTGGACCGTGGCCGAACACGGCGCTGGCTCCCGCATCGATCGCCAGGTGGGAGAACTTCAGGATGTCGCCCCGGTATTCATTCATGAAATATTCGTCGCCGCTGGGCGCGCCGATGGCGATAGTCCCTTCTTTTCCGCCATGTACGGTCACCACCACCAGATCGGCCGTAGCGCGTGCTTGCTTGATCTCGGCGCTGATCCGCTCTTCATCGTCGATTCGCGCGAAAGCGGGGAGGTAGCTGTAATTCAAGAAGGCCACGGAGCTGTTCCTGATCTTTACCACGGCGATCTCGGCGCCCGGCACGCCCACGGGCTGGATGTTTTCCGCTTTCAGCGCACGTAAGGTCGATTCCAGCCCTGCTGCGCCAAAATCCATGGAGTGATTGTTCGCCAGCGACAACACGTCGAACCCCATCTCGCGCAGCGTTGCCGCATACCCCTCGGGCATCCTGAAGGTGAACAGTCCGCGTTTGGAAGTGTCCTTGCGCGACTTGCCGTGATCCGACAGCACCCCTTCCAGGTTGCCCACGACGATGTCCGCATTCCTCAGTTCCTTGCGCAGCGAGGCCATGCGCAGCTTGTCGTTGTCATTGGGCAATCGATACCGGGGGAAGTCGCTGCCCAGCACCACATCGCCCACGGCGCGTATCACGATGGGCGTGGCGACCTCCGCTTCTTTCTTGGTGACCGCAGCGGCCACGGCAGACGCGCTGACGACCGGCGGCAACTTCACGGCGGCGACCGGCACACTGGCCTGTGCTGAGTTGAACATCACCGGCAAACCGTTGAGGTAGGCCGTACCGGCAACTGAAGTGCAGCAGCTGATGAATAGCGCCCAGAGCAAACTCCTCTGTATGCGGGGACGGGGCAGCACTTGGGCTGGCTCCTGCCCCAGCAGCTGCAATGTCAGCCGCACCTCTTCATCGTCGGGCATCAGCTCCAAATAACGCGCCAGCGCCATCCGCGACATATCATCTCGACCTCCGGCGATGCGCTCATGCGTGGCGATGCGCACCCCCAGGCGCGCCAGAACCAGTGCCTCGGCCATCTGCCCGCGCTTGCGCTTGGCATGTATCAGCGCACGCAGCGCGACTGAACTTTCAACGGAGGGACGACTGTGCATTTGCCTCAACGGTGATGCCGTACTGGATGAAAGCCCTTATTGAATCAGTAGAACCGAATGCAGGACTCAATGCACCCGGCGCGTGGATTATCAGCGATAAGCGCACCGCCGAACAAGCCGCGATGTCAACGACTGTTCGTCCACGGCGGCTTAGTGTAAATTCCTCCTCGTTTCGAACACTATTCACGTATAGAAAGCCCCACGGATGGATCACCCAACGCATCTCGGAAAATACCGCCTGCTCAGGAAGCTTGGGCAGGGGGCGACCAGCACGGTCTATCTGGGCTACGATCCTTTTCTCGAGCGCGAGGTCGCGCTCAAGGTCATCAAGCAGGAGTTCCTCGACGATCCCAGGAACGGCAGGCAGAACCGCAGGCAGTTGCAGAACGAGGCGGCGCTGGCCGGCAAACTCACCCATCCGCACATCGTGACCACCTACGACGCCGTGATCAGCGACGATGTGAGTTACATCGTGATGGAGTATGTACCCGGCGGCACGCTGGAGAAACACATCCATCCGGACAATCTGCTGCCGCTCGACCGCGTGGTGGAGTACATGTTCAAATGCTGCCGCGCGCTCAATTACGCGCAGTTCAACGGCATCATCCACCGCGACATCAAGCCCGCCAACCTGCTGCTGGCCAACCCGGCCGAGATCAAGATCTCCGACCTGGGGGCCGCCGTCCGGTTGGACATCGAACAGACCCAGAGCAACGTCGGCTCGCCTAATTACATGTCGCCGGAACAGGTGCGCGGCGAATCGGTCACCCATCTGACCGACATCTATTCGCTGGGCGTGGTGATGTACCGCCTGCTCACCGGCCACTCGCCCTACAATCCGAAGAACCTTGCGCACCTGTACCAGCAGATCATGCACGGGGCGCCCGTACCGCCGACCCAGCTGCGCAACAACCTGCCGCCGCAACTGGAACGCATCGTTATGATCGCCATGCAAAAGGACCCTGCGGACCGTTTTGCCACCTGGCGCGACTTCGGCAACGAACTGGCGGAACTCGGCCACTTCGAAAAGGGCGACCTGGAGATCAACGAAGCGGAAAAATTCACCGCCTTGCGCAAACTGCGACTGTTCCAGGATTTCAGCGACATCGAGCTGTGGGAGATCCTGCGCGTGGGCGAATGGCAGAAACAGCCCGAGAAGACCGTGCTGATGCGCGAGGATGAATTGGGCGAGGCGTTCTATGTGCTGCTGGAGGGCAGCGTCAGCGTGACGCGCAACAGCCGCCTGCTCAACGTGCTGAGCAGCGGCGACTGCATGGGCGAGATGGCTTTCATCAATGGCAGGCAGATGCCACGCTCCGCCACCATCAACGCCAATACCGACATCACCGTGATGAAGATGCTGCCCTCCCAGCTCGCACGGCTCTCGAGCAACTGCCAGCTGCACTTCATGCAGGCCTTCCTGCATGTACTGGCCGACCGCTTGCGCGTAGCGGACGACCGGTTCGCCAAGCAATTGAGCTAGAATCTGCCGCCCGCCAAGACCTCCCGCCATCAAACGACCGCCCAGACATGAACCAGCCTCGAACCATAGGTAAATACACCCTCACCAAGGTGCTCGGACAGGGTGCGACCAGCACCGTGTATCTCGGTTTCGACCCCTTCGCGAAACGCCAAGTGGCGGTCAAGGTATTGAAGCAGGAGATATTGAACGACCCCAAGATGGGCAAGATATATCAGCGCCAGCTGGACAACGAGGCGTCGCTGGCGGGCAAGCTGTCGCATCCGCACATCGTGGCGATCTACGACGCAATGATCAGCGACGATGCCAGCCATGTCGTGATGGAGTATGTCAACGGTGGCACGCTGGAAAAACATGCCGAGCCTAACAACTTGCTGCCCATCGACCGCGTGGTGGAATACATGTTCAAGTGCTGCCGCGCGCTGAACTACGCGCAGTTCCACGGCGTCATCCACCGCGACATCAAGCCGGCCAACATGCTGCTGACCGAAGACGGCGACATCAAGATCTCCGACATGGGCGCGGCCGTCCTGCTCAACCTCGAGCAGACGCAGGTAAGCAACCTTGGCTCGCCCAGCTACATGTCGCCGGAACAGGTGCGTTCCGAAGTGCTGACGCACCAGACCGACATCTATTCGCTGGGTGTGGTGATGTATCGCTTGCTCACCGGGCGCGCTCCGTACCAGGCGCAGAACCTCGCGGGCCTGTGCCACCAGATACTGAACGTGGAACCGCCCACGCTGCGCTCCCACCGCCCCGACATCCCACAGGAACTCGAACGCCTGGTGCTGCGAGCCATGCATAAGGACCGGCAGCAGCGCTATCAGAACTGGAAGGATTTCGGCAGCGACCTCGCTGCGCTGGGGCGTTTCGCGCAAGCCGAGCAGACGACCAACCAGACCGAGCAGTTCACCACCATGCGCGAGATGTCGCTGTTCAAGGATTTCACCGACATCGAACTATGGGAGATCCTGCGCATCGGCGAATGGCAGAAGCAGCCGGCGCAGACCGTGCTGATGCGCGAGGACGAGATGGGCGACACCTTCTACATCATGATCGAAGGCAGCGTGAGCGTGACCAAGAACGGGCGCCTGCTCAACGTGATACGCGGCGACGACTGCTTCGGCGAGATGGCCTACATCAGCGGGCGTGTCGTTCCGCGCTCCGCCACTGTCACCGCCAGCACCGAGGTCACCGTGCTGAAGGTATCGCCGCAACGGCTCGCACAGCTTTCCGACCATTGCCAACTGCATTTCAACCAGGCCTTCCTGCGCGTCATGGCCGACCGTCTCAGGATGGCCGATGACCGCTTCGCCAAACTGGCCAGCTAAACCAAGGAGAATCTCATGTCGAACAAATTCGTAGTACAGACCCCGGATGCTCCCGCCGCCATCGGCACCTACTCGCAAGCGGTGCGCGTGGACCACACCGTCTATCTCTCCGGCCAGATCGGCCTCGACCCCAACACCATGACGATGGTCGACGGCATCGAAGCCCAGGTGAACCGCGTGTTCCAGAACCTGCGTGCCGTCGCCACCGCAGCGGGCGGCAGCCTGGACGATGTGGTGAAACTGAACATCTACCTCACCGACCTCGCGCACTTCGCCAAAGTGAACGAGATCATGGCGACTTATTTCCATGAGCCCTACCCCGCACGTGCCGCCGTGGGCGTCGCTTCGTTGCCGCGCAATGCGTTGGTGGAGGCCGACGGGGTGATGTATCTGCAAGATTGAAAGTGCTTCGTTGTGTAACCCTCTCCCCGTCCCCTCGCCCGCTTGCGGGAGAGGGAGGAGCGCAGCGGAGGGAGAGGGCGCTTTGAGCAAGCCTGCCAAAATCTCGCCCGCGACGCTGGGCAAACTCGCCAAGCTCGGCATCCACCACCGCGCCGACCTGTTGCTGCACCTGCCGCTGCGCTATGAAGACGAGACGCACCTCACGCCCATCGCCGCCGCCCAACCGGGAACGACAGTGCAGGTGCAGGGCGTCATCACGCATTGCGAGGTGATGTTCCGTCCGCGCCGTAGCCTGGTCTGCCGCATGCAGGAAGGCGACGAGGAACTGACGCTGCGCTTCCTGAACTTCTATCCCAGCCAGCAGAAGCAGCTCGCCGTGGGCAAACAGATACGCGCCATCGGCGAGGTGCGCAGGGGCTATTTCGGGCCGGAGATGGTGCATCCCAAGTGCCGCGCGGTGGACGACGAGACTCCGCTGCAGCAGAGCCTCACACCGGTCTACCCGACCACCGCAGGCCTGGCGCAGCCGATATTGCGCAAGCTCATCGTGAATGCACTGGACACGGTGCCGCTCACCGACACGCTGCCCGCGCCGCTGTTGAAAAAATTGCATCTCGCCGATTTCGGCGACAGCCTGCGCCTGCTGCACAACCCGCCGCCCGACATCTCCGCGACGACGCTGGAGGAACGAAGCCACACCGCGTGGCGGCGCATCAAGTTCGACGAGTTGCTCGCGCAACAACTCTCCATGCGCGTGCATCACCGCGAACGCAGCAAACGCATCGCGCCCCAGTTGCCGCCGCGGCACAAGCTGACTGAAGCATTGCTGAAGAAGCTGCCGTTCAAGCTGACCGGTGCACAGCAGAAAGTATGGCGCGAGATCAGCGGCGACCTCACGCAGACGCACCCGATGCAGCGTCTGTTGCTCGGCGACGTCGGCAGCGGCAAGACCATCGTCGCCGCACTCGCCGCGTTGCAGGCCATCGAGAACGGCTATCAGGTCGCGTTCATGGCGCCCACCGAGATCCTGGCCGAACAACATTACCTCAAACTGCATGAGTGGCTGGCTCCGCTGGGCATAGAACCCGTGTGGCTCTCCGGCAGCCTGAAGAAGAAGGACAAGACCGCGGCAGCCGCGCGCATCGCCGGCGGCGACACGCTGCTCGCCATCGGCACCCATGCACTGTTCCAGAGCGCAGTCGAGTTCGACAGACTAGGCTTGGTCATCGTGGACGAGCAGCACAAGTTCGGCGTGCAGCAGCGTCTGGCACTGCGCAACAAGGGCGACGAGCCGCACCAGTTGATGATGAGCGCTACTCCGATTCCAAGAACACTGGCGATGAGCTACTACGCCGACCTCGATGTATCGGTGATCGACGAGCTACCGCCGGGACGCACGCCCATCGTCACCAAGCTGGTGAGCGATGCGCGGCGCGACGAAGTGTTTGAGCGCGTGCGCGCCGCGTGTCTCGCAGGTCGTCAAGTGTATTGGGTGTGCCCGTTGATCGAGGAATCGGACGCGATGGAAGTCGAATTGCAGAACGCGATCGAGACGCATCAGCAGTTGAGTGAAGTCCTGCCGGAGCTGAATGTCGGCCTGGCGCATGGCAAGCTGCCTCCTGCAGAAAAGGCAGCCGTCATGGCAGCGTTCAAGACGGGCGAGCTGCATCTGCTGGTCGCCACCACCGTCATCGAAGTCGGCGTGGACGTCCCCAACGCCAGCCTCATGGTGATCGACCACGCCGAGCGCATGGGGCTGGCACAGCTGCACCAGCTGCGCGGACGGGTCGGACGCGGTGCGGCGGAAAGCATGTGCGTGCTGCTGTTCCAGCAGCCGCTCTCCGAGCTGGCGCGCGCCAGGCTGAAGATCATCTTCGAAAACACCGACGGCTTCGTCATCGCGCAGCAGGACCTGCAATTGCGCGGCCCCGGCGAGCTGCTGGGCGCGCGCCAGAGCGGCGTGGCCATGCTGCGCTTCGCCGACATCAGCGAGGATGAAGATTTACTGGAACAGGCGCGCCTGACCGCCGACGAACTGCTGCGCGACGCACCCGATGCCGCACGCGCCCACCTGCAACGATGGATGGCAAACAAGCATGACTTCCTGCAAGTTTAATTACCCTCTCCCCCACCCCTCTCCCGCCCGCGGGAGAGGGAGGAGCGTAGCGGAGGGAGAGGGAGTTACTGAATGAACATCAATGCGGCTGACCAATTCTGGAACGGCGCGTCGTTCGGCTGCGCCGCCGCGCTGCGCCCGTGGCTGCACGATCACGGCTCACTCACCCTGCGCATCCAGCAGCGCTGCCGGCACTTCGCCGTGGAGCCCTTGCGCGCCGGCCTAGCACGTATCGCCTTCGACGAATCCGGCGTACTCGGCATAGCCCCGCACCGGCTCGCCTATTCGCGTGAAGTGTTCCTGCATGCCGACGGCCAGCCCGTGGTGTTCGCGCACAGCGCGTGCGCACAAGACCACCTGCGCGGCGCCTGGTCTGCCATCAGCGGCCTGGGCAACCGCTCGCTCGGCAGCCTGCTGTTCACCCACCCGCAGGTGGTCCGCCAGCCGCTGCATTACAAGGCGCTGCGCGCGCACCACCCGCTCTACCGCAGCGCGGCAGCCGTATTGGCCGCACCGCCGGACCGCCTGTGGGCGCGCCGCTCTTTGTTCTATCTGCACGACGCGCCGCTGCTGGTGACGGAAGTATTTTTGCCACAGATACTGAACCTCAAGTAACCACCGTCATTCCGGCGCAGGCCGGAATCCAGTGCAGTTATCCAATATGCAGTTTGATTGCCCAGCTACGTTCAGCCACTAGGCAACCGTATTTGAGTTGCCTAGTGGGATGGCTAGTAGCTCCTTCAATGACGTGACAGGTTAGAATCAACCAATGAACCTCACCGAACGCCTGCACCTCTACATCCAGCTCACCCGCCTGCACCGCCCCATCGGCATCCTGCTCCTGCTGTGGCCCACACTGTGGGGCGTGTGGATCGCGGCCGACGGCCACCCTGCCTGGACTATCGTAGTCATCTTCACGCTCGGCACCGTGCTGATGCGCTCCGCCGGATGCGCCGTCAACGATTACGCCGACCGCCACATCGACAAGCATGTGGAGCGCACGAAGGAACGCCCGCTCACCAGCGGCAAGGTCAGCGAGCGCGAGACGCTGTGGCTGGCGGTCGTGCTGGCGCTCATCTCCTTCGCGCTCATCCTGCCGCTGAACCCGCTCACCTGGGTGCTCGCCTTCCCCGCCGCCTTCTTCGCCGCCAGCTACCCCTTCACCAAACGCTTCTTTGCCATCCCGCAAGCCTACCTGGGCATCGCCTTTGGCTTCGGCATCCCCATGGCCTTCGCAGCGACGCTGGGCCATGTGCCGCCGGTGGCATGGGTGCTGCTGCTCGCCAACGTGTTCTGGTCCATCGCCTACGACACCGAATACGCCATGGTGGACAGGAATGACGACGTCCATCTCGGCATCCACTCTTCCGCGCTGTTCTTCGGCAAACACGATGTGCTGGCCGTGATGGTCTGCTACGCGCTCACCCTGCTGTTGCTGGCACTGGCCGGACTGATGGCGGGCTTGGGACTGGTGTACTTCGTGGGGTTGATCGTGGCGGAAGGCATCGCACTGCATCACTACCAACTCATCAAAGATAGAAGCCGCGACAAATGCTTTGCGGCTTTCTTGCATAACAACTGGATCGGGGCGGCGGTGTTCGTCGGTTTGGTTGCGGATTATCTGGTGCGATGAGAACAAAACCGTAACTGAAGAGTTAAGCTCGTTGTGCCTAACGTGCAGCTAAGGGGCGCGCCGAAGGCGCGTCCCAGCGACCGAAGGGAGCGAACTTGAGCGTCAGGTTAGGTAATGCTATCGAAAGCAATTGTCGTATGTGCACTTGATGAACTCCTTAAGTTCAACAGCTCGCTGTTGAGTGTGGGTTTTCATGCATGACCAGTACAACATCGGCCAATCCGTACGTGAATCATCTCGAGTTGGCACTTGAAACAAACAATCTTTGTCACGGAATAATAGCCATGCCCGCTGCGCATTTTGAAAACGTTCTTTTGTTTTCGCATCTTCAAGGGCCGCCATTTTTTGCTTAAAGAGATCGTTCAACTCCACATCAGCGACATCAAAATAGTGACGTGCACAGAAGTTCATGGTGAGTTGGTTTTTGTCGCAGTCCCTTAGTGCCTCATCCATCAGGGCATCCGAGTAAGCTGGCGGTACGCTGCAAAACGCGACAAAACAAAAACGAATGAGTAGACGCATAGGTACCTAACGTGAAGCTAAGGGGCTGCGCGCTTTTGCGCAGTCCCGCTTGAGCGCAGGGTTAGAAATCATAGCGCCATATCTGCGAAGAATGAACTGCAAGCAGCAGCCACTTGTTTCGGTGCCTCGACCATTGGAACGTGACCAATTCCCTCCATGACAATCTTTCTGCTGTTGGTGAGCCGTTGATGCAGCAATTCTGCGTTATCGACATGCTCAACTTTGTCAGCGGCACCCCAGATAATAAGAGCCGGAGCAATGATTTTTGAAAGGCTTCCCGTTTGATCCATGTCTTGCTCAATATCTTTGACTATCTTCTGGTTGATGGCTTTACGTTTAACAAAAACTCTCGCCAATGCCGAAAGAATAATTCCTGGAATATAGGGAGGGGCCTCCATGCCGATGCGCATCATGGCTCGGTAGCCTGATGCGTCACGAAGCTCAATCATTGGATTGATGCCCGTACGTGCCACATGTTGTAGTAACCAGCTCGGGCTTGCCTCAAAACCCGCTGCGTCAATCAACACGAGGGATGCAACAAGATTTGGCGAGGCGGATGCCAGATGGACTGCAATAGTACCGCCCATAGAATTGCCGATTAGATGAACTCGCTTGATTCCAAGCGTAGAAAGCAATTCTTTGAGCCGCTCTGCTTGTGTATTGATGCTGTAGTTCAGATTGATGTCCGCGATACTCTTGCCATGCCCCGGCAAATCTGGAATCACGAACGGAAATTTGCTGCCTAAATGTTTGGCAAAGCGAGTCCATGATGTTTTGTCTGCTGCGGCACCATGCAGCATTACGATTGCTTCTGATGAATGTTCGGCCTCATTTTTACTTCGTAAATATTCGACATTGCCAAATGAAAGTTGAGCCGAAGCGCTAACCAGCCCTGCTTGTTTACATTCTGACGCGAGTGCTTTTTCTAAAAGGTAGTCTCCGAAGCGATTCAAGAGTGTGCTCATAGGCTTTCCTTGTGATTTCTAACGTGGAGCTAAGGGGCGCGCCGAAGGCGCGTCCCAGCGACCAAAGGGAGCGAACTTGAGCGTAGGGTTAGACAGATGGAACACTATTACCCTCCCTTTTAAGCCAAGCAAAGAAAGACTGGATCACATCACAGAACATGCCCAATGAAACGCGAGCGGAATGGAATTTACCATTGTGGTCGGTGAATACAACTCGCACTTGCTCGCCACTGAGTATTGCGAACGATTTTGTTCTGTCAAACGACTCGCCACCCTGAGTTAAGAAGTCATACTTGAAATAGCGCTCGTGAGCTTGCCATAGCTCTTCGGCAGTGCGTTCAATCTCAAGATAAAGAACACGATTCAGGAAATCAAACGCCTCAAGGTCAGATAGCCTCGCAATTTCTGTATCGTTAAGCCCCGGCAGGTTGCTTAGAACCCTCGTCAGGATTCCCTCTGTAACGTTCAGCATACAAGATGGCTCACTCACATCACCAAGAATGCCGGAGGCAGTGCGAATGCACATGCGCCCGAAAACGCGTTGTGATTCATTAGCTATAGGGTCGTGATGACATTCAATCGCAAAATGGTTTGGGTCGCCGATGAGCATAGGAAGGTCTAACGTCAAAATTCACCGGCGCTGCGCGGCTTCATCGCGCGGCGTCCGGTGGAATGATGGGTTGGGCGTACTTGTACTCGACACTGAAATTGTCATTGCTTAGCCCCGCACTGTAGCCCCCAAAAAACTTCATAGCGAGGCGATTGTGGGCGAAACCACCAACGTATGAGTCATTCAATCCGACAACTTTGCGTGATGGTCTGCACCAAGCAGACCATGCATCGGTAATCGCATCCATTCCCTCTCGCCATAAGCGATAAGGCAACTTGAAGTTGTTTGAAAATATGTCATCAGGCTTCCTTGGAAAGGATGGCGAGACAGGCTGCCAATTTGACTGCGGGGCTAAGGGCCAATAGCTTTTATCAACCATGAGGTCTCGAAATCCATAGTAGTGGATAAAATGCAGCATAAATATTACGGATTGATCACGCATTTCGAACTGATAGAAAAAGTTGTCGTTAAGGTATAGATATGTTGCCTGCGGGTGGAGGCAGTCATCGTGTCCCATCGACTCGCTAAACGAGATAGGGGCAATGTAGGCGCGACGATCTTTTGTTACCAAGTAGGGCATTTTCTCTTGAAATCCGGTAACTGGTTCATCGCGGCCTAAGTAGGGAACGAATGCGGGAGGAAGACAGGTATGATCAAGTGCTGCTTGTTTCTGTGGGAATTCGAGGTCAACGTATTCCCACTGCTGATCTGCTTGCCTCAAGGTATAGGCCGGTTCGGCGGGAGTAGCAGTTTGCGCACTCTTTAAGAAATACTCGCTTTTCGCGGAAGAGAACAGTCTTATGAGGCTTGGAGTCCATCTGCCATTGCACCAAGCGCCCTCAACACGTAGATACGGCGAACTTCTTCTGCCAGGCAGGAACTCAGGCCAGCACGTAAGCGCGTCTGTAAGGAAATCATCAATGAGTTTCCAGCGCAAGTAATCAGGTGGGGTCGTAAAGATACTGCTGTAATTTAAACGGAACTCAGGAACCTGGAAATTCCTGGAGCAGCTGATATCGAACTTAAGGTCGAACAGGATTGAATCACCGTCATTCGGCGAAACATATTCACATGACCATACTCCATCGCAGTTAAGTGTGCCCCCGCCTCTCACGGTGACTGACTGATTTGTATAGACGTGACGTATCGTCAGTGGGTCGTGCTCGAACTTGAACCAGCCACAGGGATTCATGACGCCCAACGTAAAGTTGAGGGGCTGACGCGGGCTGCTTCGCGGCAGTCCCGCTCGAACGTTAGGTTATGTGACGTTGTTTTCATTCGGCACCTTTTGATAGATGGGCCAGCTTGTGGGCATTTTCATCCCAGTTCTTACCGTCGAATAGCTCAACTGTTGCCTTTTCGATTGTGCCTTCATCAAGACATCGCAGGTTAACGCTGAAGCCATCTGGGTTCGACCTTGGAACGTAAAAGGATTTTATTCCGCAGACGCTACAGAAGAGGTGTTTAGCTGCGCCAATGCCAAATGTGTAGGTCGTGAGATTTTCTTCGCCCGATAACAAACGAAAGTGCGATGCGGGAACAATGAGGTGGAGGAACCCGGACTTTGAACATATAGAGCAGTTACACTCTTGTACCGTTGGATTTGCCGGAGCTTCCACCTCAAAACGGACTGCACCACAGTGACAACCACCTTTATGAATTGGCACGACTCAAACTCCCTTTATTTTTTAGTTGCAGCACTCGGACGATAATTTCGGCACATAACGTGGAGCTAAGGGGCTGCGCGCTTTTGCGCAGTCCCGCTTGAGCGTAGGGTTAGAAGCCATTTTTCTTTATGCGCCAATTTTGCACGAGCAGCATGAGTACGCCTAATGTGATTGCGATGTCGGCAACATTGAAGATACCCGTTCGTAGCGAACCAATGCCCAAGTTAATAAAATCTATAACGTAGCCGCCATGTATGAATCGGTCAATCAGGTTACTTACTCCACCGGCCAAGATAAGTGTGAGGGCGAGAATAAATGAAGGGCGAGCGTCTCGGATGAGAAGCATATAGCCGAGCAATGCCAAGAGTAGCGCGCTGACACCCAGGCGTAATGCTGCGAGTCGCCAAGATTTCGGCGCAGAAGCACCCAAACTTAAGAACGCTCCCTCGTTGTGGGCGACTTGCAAGCGAACAGTGTCTGCGAGAAAAGACAACGCCTGCGCTTTAGGCAGATTTGATTCAGCATAGGTCTTGGTGGATTGGTCGCAACCAACACACGCCACGAGTACGAACAATATGAGCAAAATGCGTTTAACTAAATTCATGACAGTGCGTCCTATGGCTTCTAACGTGCAGCTAAGGGGCGCGCCGAAGGCGCGTCCCAGCGACCGGAGGGAGCGAACTTGAGCGTAGGGTTAGACCTGACGGTTTTCTCTGAGACGTGCGAACTCATATGCGACAACCATGCAGGAGAATACGACATATTCATTTGAAGGTGCGGAATTACTCTCTGGCCCAGATAACCAGGTCTCGAGGTCATTCGGCGCTTTGCGTATGGCGGAGAGAAGTTCGTCAATGTCTTCGGGGGCAGCAGCATTGACTAGATCTGCGATGGCGCCATCCTCGGGAAGGCCCCAGAAGCTCGCCAATGGTATGTACGTCCGAAGTGACACGGGAATCGTTGTATCGTCCAGCGATGCGACCTGAAGCCCAAGGCGTGCCATGATTTGAGAGCGACTTCGCTGTGCAATGAGTGAAGGCATAAAGGTCTAACGTGGAGGTAAGGGGCTGCGCTTTAGCGCAGTCCCAGCGCAGCGAAGCGGAGCGAACTTGACCGCAGGGTTAGGCATCAGATGAACCATGGTAACTCGAAGCCTAAATGCGCCACGACCTTGGGCGGTAGCGCAAGGCCGAGCCAAACAAGAACAACTCCGGCACCAAGAACAAATGATGAGAGAAACAATTGGTCATGTGGGTTGTGATAAGAAAACCACCCGCCGATACCAAGCAGAACTGTACCAACTAAACAAAAGACAGCGCGCCCAAAGCGCACTGCACGCACCGTGGGTTCCTTGGGTTCGGGCCAGTCGATCTCTGCCATATTGAGTGCCTAACGTGTAGCTAAGGGGCGCGCCGAAGGCGCGTCCCAGCGACCGGAGGGAGCGAACTTGAGCGTAGGGTTAGGGCTCATTGAAATTGCTCCGTAAGAAAATCGATACATTCTTGCGTTACCGCGGCACCAACAAAACACAAATCTTCGGTGATGTGTTTTTCTGGGAAATACGCACCGACCACAAACTCACGATCGCTCTCAATAGCAGCTTCTGAGAGAAATTTTACTAGAGCTTCAATTTTGGTGCGTGTGAGGTTTTCCACTTCAACATTGATACCAAGATTCCAATCAGGAAAATCCTCTGGTGCCAGGTCGGGTATGCGAGGATATTTGTCATTTATGACTTGAACCGAATCAACGCCCCAAGTCTCAGAGAACCCCCGAAATTTGTCTAGAAGAAGGGCCTCAACTTCTTGGAGGTCGGAGCCATCGACGTAGGCATAAATACGCAACATGCTTTTTGAGCCCTAACGTGTAGCTAAGGGGCGCGCCGAAGGCGCGTCCCAGCGACCAAAGGGAGCGAACTTGAGCGTAGGGTTAGAACTCATTGCTACGTTTTAACCTTTCGCTAGTTTCAAATAGTAGTTCTTGGCGTTCCTTGAAATCTAGAATTCTCATTTGCTTTCCGGCGGCAAGGTTCTTGAGGAAGTACACCACATCTTCTTGATTGAACCAAGTCTTTGCAACGAGTTTTGGTGGATTTGGCTCCATATCAATTACAACATACCGGTTGGCAGAGTGGCGATAAAAGCCAACTGGTATCTCGATGCCAGTTGCTTCGCAGTACTCTTTAATTCGATCTGAATATTTTTCGGCCATATTCGGGGGTGAGTTCTAACGTGCAGCTAAGGGGCGCGCCGAAGGCGCGTCCCAGCGACCGGAGGGAGCGAACTTGAGCGTAGGGTTAGGTATTTCAAGTGACCTCCCATATATCCTCTTGAGTGAAATTCCGGAGATTCCCGTTGGGTGAGATGACGAAACCATCGGCAGTCATCCAGCCTATGCCAAGAAAACGATGACGATACAACTGAATCGCAACACGAATGCTTCCGTCCGGCAATGTGTCTTTCATCAGACTGTATTTGTACTCCGAGAGCTCTGCAGGAATTTCCAGATGTATGTTGGGCGTATTCGGAAAATCTGGCCACTTCTCAATCTCGGCATAAGGGAGTTGACGGAGACGCGCCGTCTCGGTCGACAAAATCTCTTGGGCCAGAGCATTCAGTTGAGCTCGTTTCATCGAGATACCTAACGTAAAGTTGAGAGGCGCCGCGCTTTTGCGGCGTCCCGCTCGAACGTCGGGTTGGGCGGCAGTTTCGCGATAACGTAACGCAATCTGTAGGGAAGGCTATGCATTGGTACCGAACTCAAACGTGATACTTTGACCAATATCTTTTCGTATGCGATTGATTTCCGTTATTCGATCATTTTCAGGTGCCACTCGTCCGAAAAGCACTACTACGTGTTCTTGGGTTGCACGATCAATGAATGCGATAACTTCGCCTTGACGGTACATTTGCGGCAAGAGGGTTTTACCGAGAATAAACTCATAAGTACATTTCACAGCTTCAGTTGAACCAAGGAGCTGTTTTACCAACCCCATGTAGGGAAATTGATCGACGCTTCCACAAGTTGAAATAATATTCCCAGAACTGTCAATACTGACTCCATAGTCAAGGGAGTGCTTGACCAATAGATTGTTCAATCTATCAGATAGTGTGGTCATGGCGCCCAACGTGGAGGTAAGGGGCTGCGCTTTAGCGCAGTCCCAGCCCGAAGGGCGAGCTTGACCGAAGGGTTATGTTCCGAAACTTTCATCTACTACCTTTCCGTGCGGCAAGGGTGATTAGATAACCGAAAGTGCTCTACGATGGCCGAAACAACTATGGCCCGCTCAGCCTCTGATACTGGTCGAATTACGGCTCCGTCTTCCGAGACCCAAGATTGTATGGAGTCTGTGTGGATGATGCGTCCTTTAGAGAGAAGGCCTTGCTCGTAATCAACCCATGCCTGAACTTTCTCTGCCCCTACAACGTAGGCGAACGTCTCGCGATCGATCCACTCAACGGAAGCTGACATACCCTCATCTCCAAGGAACATAACGTGGAGCTAAGGGGCTGCGCGCTTTTGCGCAGTCCCGCTTGAGCGTAGGGTTAGCCGTCGATTTCTTTGGCATACACATCGTATTTGACTCCGTGAATCATTGGTGCGGCGGACTTCCACTTGAAGCCCATGCGTTGGTACATTGGTAGAGCTACGTGCATAAGCTCGCTTGTGTGAAGAGCAAAGACAGTCGCGCCATCACGCTTGGCACGGCGGAGACACTCCTGCGCCAACGCGCGACCGATACCACGACCGCGAAAATCGGGGGCAACGACAAGCATTCGCATGATCGGCCACTCTGGCTGAAAGAATTCCGCTTTGGGCACACCGGGGCCAACATACGCGACAGCGCCAACGATCTGACCTTCCACTTCAACAACAATGACCTCTCCAACATCGGCAAGCGCGGCCATGTTTCCGATCTTTGCCCGAAACGCCGGCCAATCGTGGTACGAGTCTTTGAACTGCTCAAAGGCCAGTTGAGCCAGAGCATTAACTTGCGCTGAATCGTTCGGCAGATATTCGCGGACTACGGGCATGGATGCTTTCGACGGCTAACGTGCAGCTAAGGGGCGCGCCGAAGGCGCGTCCCAGCGACCAAAGGGAGCGAACTTGAGCGCCGGGTTATGCATATTAGTCAAGGTCCTCGACGGTATGCTGCTTATGACACTTTTTACACTCAAACACCATTTCATATGGCTCGTTTCTTTTTATGTACTCAGCAGGGACTCCACAATGTACCCACCAGCCGATTGGATTAAAGGTAGAAAAACCTATGGTTTTTCCAAACACCTCCAAGTGTAGTTCTGGAGGCATTGGCACATTGTTAAAATCATCGTCTACAAAATCGGCATCAAAGAATGTGGCGCCATATTTTTCTGCCGCGCTGCCGTCCGCAATACACCATGGACATAAGTTTTTTGGCCTATTGCGGGCATATACGACGCCACTATACAAAGCCCCGCGAGCTTTTCCGCAGCAATCACACGCAGCATCGGACTCATAGACAGATTCAGATGCAACAGGATCTCGGTGGTAGGGAAATTTTGGGAGTTCTGGGAACATAATTCATTCCTTTATGCATAACGTGAAGGTAAGGGGCTGCGCTTTAGCGCAGTCCCAGCGCAGCGAAGCGGAGCGAACTTGACCGTAGGGTTAGGCATTTTAGTCAAACTCCTGAGAGGCGTAGATAATTTGAGATTCTAGTAAATTGAAAAATTCAGTTTCGTCAATTACCTCAAGATTCTCCATCTTCGATGGAGCGTAGCCAATTGTGACAACATGAAAATGTAATTTCAATTTCTCGTAAATTAACTTAACTTCATCACACCATTCTGAAAATTCCATTTCTTCCAGATAATCACGGTAGTCAAGCTCAAGAATTGGACTATTTGAATTAATGAACTGTTTGATCTCGGCAACACCAAGGCTAGAAAAATTTCGCAATAGTTTTATTGCGTCAATTTCATTTATTGGCTGTGTGACGGAAAACTGGTACATAACTTTCTATGCCTGCCTAACGTGAAGCTAAGGGGCTGCGCGCTTTTGCGCAGTCCCGCTTGAGCGCAGGGTTAGAAATCATAGCGCCATATCTGCGAAGAATGAACTGCAAGCAGCAGCCACTTGTTTCGGTGCCTCGACCATTGGAACGTGACCAATTCCCTCCATGACAATCTTTCTGCTGTTGGTGAGCCGTTGATGCAGCAATTCTGCGTTATCGACATGCTCAACTTTGTCAGCGGCACCCCAGATAATAAGAGCCGGAGCAATGATTTTTGAAAGGCTTCCCGTTTGATCCATGTCTTGCTCAATATCTTTGACTATCTTCTGGTTGATGGCTTTACGTTTAACAAAAACTCTCGCCAATGCCGAAAGAATAATTCCTGGAATATAGGGAGGGGCCTCCATGCCGATGCGCATCATGGCTCGGTAGCCTGATGCGTCACGAAGCTCAATCATTGGATTGATGCCCGTACGTGCCACATGTTGTAGTAACCAGCTCGGGCTTGCCTCAAAACCCGCTGCGTCAATCAACACGAGGGATGCAACAAGATTTGGCGAGGCGGATGCCAGATGGACTGCAATAGTACCGCCCATAGAATTGCCGATTAGATGAACTCGCTTGATTCCAAGCGTAGAAAGCAATTCTTTGAGCCGCTCTGCTTGTGTATTGATGCTGTAGTTCAGATTGATGTCCGCGATACTCTTGCCATGCCCCGGCAAATCTGGAATCACGAACGGAAATTTGCTGCCTAAATGTTTGGCAAAGCGAGTCCATGATGTTTTGTCTGCTGCGGCACCATGCAGCATTACGATTGCTTCTGATGAATGTTCGGCCTCATTTTTACTTCGTAAATATTCGACATTGCCAAATGAAAGTTGAGCCGAAGCGCTAACCAGCCCTGCTTGTTTACATTCTGACGCGAGTGCTTTTTCTAAAAGGTAGTCTCCGAAGCGATTCAAGAGTGTGCTCATAGGCTTTCCTTGTGATTTCTAACTTAAATTAGACGACAAAAATGTCTGACAATCTGGACTTGAATGTCGCCTAATCTGGGCGGAAAATCCCAATCCGTTGATTCGCAAAGGAGTGACTTTCATGAACACCCCATCCTTGCCAGAAAAAACGACATCGTCACATCCTCCCAAACTTCTTGACCAAGTTGTCGCAAAAATTCGCTTCAAACACTACAGCCGACGCACAGAGTTGACTTACGCGCACTGGATTAAACGCTTTATCCTTTTTCATCGCAAGCGCCACCCCAAAGAAATGGGCGCACCGGAAATCGAGGCTTTTCTGTCTGCCCTGGCAACAGACCACAATGTCTCAGCCAGCACCCAGAACCTTGCCCTGTCTTCACTGTTATTCCTTTACAAGGAAGTGCTGGCGATCGATCTGCCGTGGCTGGACAACATTACCCCCGCGAAAAAACCGCAGCGTTTACCGACTGTTTTGTCCGAAGCTGAAGTGAAACGGCTGCTCGCCTGCATGGAGGGTGTGTCAGGACTGGTGGCGCGTTTGTTGTATGGGACGGGGATGCGTTTGATGGAGGGGCTGAGATTGCGCATAAAGGACATCGATTTTGACCGGCGCGAGATTCTGGTACGCGACGGCAAGGGCGCAAAAGACCGCGTCACTATGCTGCCGGAAAGTCTGATTCCCTCCCTCAAGGAACATCTGGCCCGCCGCCGGGTGATCTTTGATGCGGATGTGGCCGCAGGTCAGGTCGATGTCTGGTTGCCGAATGCACTGGAACGCAAGTATCCGAACGCTTGCCGCGAATGGGGCTGGCAATTTTTCTTCGTCGCCAACAATGTGTCCACCGATCCAATATCCGGCGCCATCAGAAAACATCATCAAGATGAAAAAATGATTCAGCGCCATGTGGCGAAGGCTGCGAAATTGGCCGGCATCTCCAAGCCGGTGTCGCCCCATGTGTTGCGTCATTCTTTCGCCACTCATCTGCTGGAGGGCGGTTACGACATACGTACGGTGCAGGAATTGCTTGGGCACTCAGACGTTTCCACCACAATGATCTACACCCACGTGCTGAACAAAGGCGGAAGGGGTGTGAAGAGTCCGTTGGACAGGATGGCTTAACTGACGAGTAGCATCTCCTCCCAACGTACACACCCTTTCCACTACACTCACGGCCATGAACCAAGTCGACCAACCCTACCGCCAGAACCCGCTGCTGCGCCTAAGCTACAGCCTTATCGCGCCGCTCTACGACGTGGTGATCGAGCGTCAGATGCGCGAGGCACGCATGCGGTCGTTGCGCAGTTTGCCGAGTGATGCAAGCAAGCGCGTCCTGATCAGCGGCGCAGGTACGGGACTAGACCTGCCTCTGCTGCCGACGATGCACCGTTACACCGCGCTCGATTTCAACCCGGCGATGCTGTCGCGCGCCGTGGCGCGCAATGACGGGCTGGACGTTGAGTTCGTGCTGGGCGACAGCATGGAACTGCCCTTCGCGGACCGCACCTTCGATCACGTGGTGCTGCACCTCATCGTCGCCGTGGTGCCCGAACCGCAGCGCTGTTTGAGCGAAGCCGCGCGCGTGTTGAAACCCGGCGGCACCATCATCCTGTTCGACAAGTTCCTCCACCCTGAACAACGCGCACCTTTGCGCCGCCTGTTCAACGTCATCACCCGCCGCTTCGCCACGCGCATGGATGTGGTGTTCGAGGAGGTGCTGCGCGCGGCGCCCGGGCTGGAAGTGGTGAGCGATGTGCCGATGCTCGGGGGCGGCTGGTTCCGCGGCATCGTGCTGCGCAAGCCCGGATAGATGGCCGCAGACGCTCGATCTTGACCGCCTCGTCAGAGTGGTTTTTCCTCCGCGCACCATCGAGCCACTTCGCATAAAATGCGCCGCTTTGTCACGCGCGGCACGGCGCTTTTTGCCTGTCGGGATCGGATTATCAGGAACGAGAGAAGTCAGGAATGCATATGAAGCGGTTAACTTTGATCTTGTCGGTACTGGCACTGGCGCTTTCGTCCTTCTCATCGCCGGTGTTGGCCGGCATGTTTGAGAATCTGTCAGACACGACGACGCAATCCGCTCCGCAGGAATTCTCGCATTTCCAGACAGGCTTTCCGTTGACGGGGGCCCACATGCAAGCCGAATGCGGTACCTGTCATGCCGGCGGTGTGTTCAAGGGTACTCCACGCAACTGTGCCGGATGCCACAGCAAAGGCTCGCGGGTGGTAAGCACGGCGATGTCGACAAGCCACATCGTGACCACCGATCCATGCGAACTCTGCCATACCAGCACGGCCACGTTTCTCGGTGCACGGTTCAATCACGGCAACGCTCTGCCCGGTTCCTGCACGACCTGCCATAACGGGCACATCGCAGCGGGCAGGCCGTCTAACCATAGTGCCGGACTGATGGCGGCGGATTCTTGCGAGAAGTGCCACCGAACGATCGCGTGGCTGCCTGCGAATTTCAACCACAACGGTGTCGTTTCCGGTTCGTGCGCGCAGTGCCATAACGGGACCTTGGCCACGGGAAAACCCGGCAGCAGCCATACCACCACGCTCAAATCGACCTCGACGTGCGATACCTGCCATCGCTATACGTCCTGGTTCCCGACGTTCTACAACCACACTTCCGTGGCACCCGGCTCATGCTCGACCTGCCACAACGGAACGGCAGCCACCGGCAAACCCGCAGCCCATACCGGACTGAAGGCTAGTATGGCCTGCGACCAGTGCCATAACACCTATGCCTGGATGCCGGCCCGATACAACCATATCGGTGTCGCTCCCGGCAGCTGCACGACCTGTCACAACGGAGCATCGGCCACGGGCAGACCGCTCAGTCACTCCGGGGCGAAAGTCTCCATGCCCTGCAACAGCTGCCACAACACTTCTGCATGGGTACCCGCTGTCTACAACCATATCGGTGTGGCACCGGGAAGCTGTTTGAGCTGCCACGCCGCACAGCGCCCGACCAGCCATACCGCGCGCGGATACGTCGCCTCTTGCGACGCCTGCCATACCATCGGTTCGCGCTGGACGTTCAATCATGCGCTCCAGCAAGGCAAGCACACCTGCAACAGTTGCCACTCCAAGCACCACGATTCCACGCCGTGCGACAACTGCCATACCGTGAATGACTGGGGGCATTGATGGAGATGCCTCAGACAAACTTTCGCAACAAGGAAAGCACCGCACCCATGAACAAACTTCTCGTCGCCATCAGGCCCGGATTCTTCCTGTGCATCGCCGCTCTGCTGACGGCATGTGGCGGAGGGGGGGATGGAGAGCACGGTGGCAGAGGGGTGACCCTGCCACCCACCACAGGGCTGCTTACGTCGTTGAGCATCACTCCCGCAGCCTCGTCGGTGGCCGCGTGTAGCCCCGTTCAATACACCGCCACCGGCACTTACTCCGACAACACCATCGTCGATGTGACCAATGGCGTTTACTGGGAGATCGACCCGGCCAGCAGCGACGTCGCCATCGCCGATACGTGGACAGGACAATTCGTCGGCATCAAGACCGGCAGCGCAAGAGTCAACGCATGGACTGGCAGCGGCATCGCAGCCAGCGCGGTGTTGAACGTCGCCAGCGACAGTCTGAATTCCATCGCCATCACGCCCGCCTCCTCTACCTTGGCCGCCACCGCGACGCAGAGCTATACCGCCACGGCCACCTGTTCCAACGGAACGCTGGACATTTCGCGGATGAACATCTGGACATCCAGCGCCCCTGCCGTGGCCACCATCTCCGTGACCGGAGTAGCGACCGCTGTGGCGACGGGTTCGACGACCATCACCGCGAGCGCGGGGACAGTTGCGGCCAGCGGAGTGTTAAGCGTGCCCTGATCGTCTTCCGGCACAAGATAACCGCTTGCTGTGCCGGAACGCATTGCGCAGGATGAGATGCGCGATCCGTGTTTATGATAGCTAACCGTCACTTGGGGAGTATCACATGAACGACTTCGCCCACCTGTCCCGCTCGGAGCGCGACGCCCCCGCCCGCGTCGCCCGCCTGTTCGCTGCGCAGCGTGCCGCCTTCCAGGCCGCTCCCTACCCGTCGGCAGCCGAACGCCTTGCCAGACTCAGGAACCTGAAGAATCAGATCAGCCGCTATCAAGACCTGCTGGCCGATGCCATGAGCGAGGACTTCGGTTTCCGTTCCGGTACCGAATCGAAAATGCTCGATCTGCTTGGCGCCACGCTGGACGTCAATCACGCCATCGCCCATGTCAGACGCTGGATGCGGCCCAACCGCCGCGCGACCGAGTTGCTGTTCTTCTCCAACAGCGTGCAGGTGACTTATCAGCCCAAAGGCGTGGTGGGCGTCATCGTGCCGTGGAACTTTCCAATCTATCTCGCGCTGGGGCCGCTTATCGCCGCACTGGCAGCGGGCAATCGGGTGATGATCAAGATGTCGGAGATCACGCCCGCCACCAATGGCGTGCTGGCGCGTCTGCTCGGCGAGATCTTCAGCGAGGAAGAAGTGGCGCTGGTGGGCGAGGAGTTGCACGACCACGGCGTGTTTACTGCGCTGCCTTTCGACCATCTGGTGTTCACCGGTGCGCCTGCCATCGGCAGAATCGTCATGCGCACCGCGGCGGAGAACCTGACGCCGGTGACGCTGGAACTCGGCGGCAAGTCGCCGGCGGTGGTCACGCGCCACTATCCGCTGGCCGATGCGGCAAGGCGCATCGCCCACGGCAAGGCCATCAACTGCGGACAGGTTTGCACGTCTCCCGACTACGCGCTGGTGCCGCGCGAACGCGAGGAGGAATTCGTCGCCCACGTCATGACAAGTTTCACTGCGATGTTCGGCAACACCGTCGGCGGTAACGCCGATTACACAGGGATGGTGAACGATCGCCACCTGGTGCGCCTCAACGAACTGCTGGCAGACGCGCGCGCCAAGGGTGCGACGGTGATCCCGTGTGCGCCATTCGACGCCGCGCGCGACGGCCGGCAGATGCCGCTGCACATCGTCACCAACTGCTCTGCCGACATGCGCATCATGCAGGAGGAACTGTTCGGCCCCATCCTGCCCGTCGTGCCTTACGACACCATGGATGAAGTCATCCAGCTCATCAACGAGGGCGAACGGCCGCTGGCCCTATACTGCTTCAGCCACGATGATGTCGAACGTCAGCACCTGCTGCGCCACACGCATTCGGGTGGCGTCACCATCAACGACTGGGGCTGGCATGTGGTGAACCACGATGCGCCGTTCGGCGGCATCGGCAACTCCGGTATGGGGACCTATCACGGCGTAGAAGGTTTCCGCGAGCTGTCGCACGCCAAGACCGTGTTCAAACGCCAGCGCTTTTTTCCCACCCAGTGGTTCTACCCACCTTACGGAAATCTGGTGCAGCGTCTAGCACTCAGGTTCTTCCTCGGCAAGGCCGATTCTGCGCTGAAACGCAAACGTAGCGATTAGTCGTTAGTGTGCTCTAGCGCACAGAGCAAGTCCTGCCAAATCCAGATGATGCTCTCCCCCAGCACGGCGTCCGCCGGCGCTGGTCGCCATGCTCAATCAAACACATTCAGGGAGCTCATCATGAACTGGGACCGTATCGCAGGAAGGTTGAAACAACACAAGGGCGTCGCCATGCAGAAATGGGGAAGACTGACCGGCGATCGGGTCTGCGCGGTGGCCGGCAGGTGCGAACAATTGGCCGGGAAGTTAATGGAGTGGCGCGGCATCTCCAGAGATGCGGCTAAAAAGCAGCATGCCGCCCCCCTGGCGGGTCAAACATGGGATGCGCCAGGCCACCGTTCGCCTGCGGCAACAAAGAACTGAACCTCAGGAAGCGGCCCGGAGGCAGTAGCAGTACACGAACGACTGCACTGCACCGGAGGGAGTGTGGTGCTGTTCCTTGCGATGGCTCAACAGCTGGAATGGTTCGCCGAACTGCTGATGCAATTCGCCCGGCCGATAGCGCATGACAGGCAGGCCGCTGCACTGCAGCGGACCGTCTTCGGCGAATGCCGCAACGATGACGTGGCCGCCCGGCTTCACCGAGCGCAGCACGGTTTGCACATACGCGGCGCGATCCGCCGGGTCGGTGAGGAAGTGAAACACGGCACGGTCGTGCCAGATATCGTAACGGTTGGCAGGCAACTCCACCTGCGTGATGTCCGCGTCTATCCAGCTCACTTTGCTTTCCTGCGCACCGAGACGTTTGCGCGCTGTCGCCAGTGCAGCGGCAGAGAGATCGAGCACGGTCAGATCGGTGTAGCCGTCCGCCACCAGGTCGTCGACGAGCGTGGATGCGCCGCCGCCCACGTCGATGATGGCCGCGTCATGTCCGGCGTGCGTGGATCGAATGAGATCAAGCGACAGATCGGCATGCTCCTGGAACCAGCTCACCGTATCGCTGGCTTTGGTCGCATACACCTTTTCCCAATGTTCCTTGGATTGCATACAGCCTCCTGTTGCTGCCTCACGCCTGATCTCGGCGGGCGGGCAATCATAGCTCCAATTCGCCAAGGGTGGCATGGCG
Organism: uncultured beta proteobacterium; assembly: GCA_963813255.1. Taxonomy (GTDB): domain Bacteria; phylum Pseudomonadota; class Gammaproteobacteria; order Burkholderiales; family Gallionellaceae; genus Sideroxyarcus. The sequence continues at coordinate 317,867 of CAWEYD010000001.1, forward strand.
AAAAGTAAGGGAAAGAAGGCAGGTCTTGTACGCCCTGCAAATACAGGAAACACCTGACCGGAAGGACGCCAAAACCACAAGGTGCGCGTGCTAAATTGGCCACCTAGCGCAAACCAGGGCGGCGGATATGAACAGTCAATCCAGCACTCCAAACTTCGGCACGGTGGTCTCGGTGCGCGGCAGTGTCGTGGATATGCGGTTCGAAGACCGTTTGCCTCCTGTCTATTCCCTGCTGCAGGCCACCACGAAGGGCCGGGTCGTCATCGAGGTGTTGGCGCAGCTCAATGCGCATCTCGTGCGCGGCATCGCGCTGACGCCCACACAGGGCCTGGCGCGCGGCATGCAGGTGGAGGATAGCGACGGGCCGTTGAAGGCACCGGTGGGCAATTCGATACTCTCGCGCATGTTCGATGTCTTCGGCGATGTCATCGACCGTCTGCCCGCGCCGTCCAACATCGAATGGCGTAGCGTGCATCGCGCCCCGCCTCCTCTTGCGCGACGTTCCACCCGATCCGAGATCTTCGAGACCGGCATCAAGGTCATCGATGTGCTGGCGCCGCTGGAGCGCGGCGGCAAAGCCGGTCTGTTCGGCGGCGCGGGTGTAGGCAAGACCGTGCTGCTCACCGAGATGATCCACAACATGGTAGGGCACCACGAAGGGGTGAGCATCTTCTGCGGCATCGGCGAACGCTGTCGCGAAGGCGAGGAGCTTTACCGCGACATGAAACAGGCCGGCGTGCTGCCGAACATGGTGATGGTGTTCGGGCAGATGAACGAACCGCCGGGCAGCCGCTTCCGCGTGGGGCATGCCGCACTGACCATGGCGGAATATTTCCGCGACGATGAGCACCGCGACGTGCTGCTGCTGATCGACAACATCTTCCGCTTCATTCAGGCGGGTTCGGAGATCTCGGGCCTGATGGGACAGATGCCGTCGCGCCTGGGTTATCAGCCGACCATGGGCACCGAGCTGTCCGGTCTGGAGGAGCGCATCGCCAACACCGACACCGGCGCGATCACCTCCATACAGGCTGTGTACGTACCGGCTGACGATTTCACCGACCCGGCGGCCGTGCACACCTTCTCGCACCTGTCGGCGTCCATCGTGCTGTCGCGCAAGCGGGCCAGCGAAGGCCTTTATCCGGCCATCGACCCGCTGCAATCCAGCTCCAAGATGGCCACCCCCGGCATCGTCGGCGAGCGCCATTATCTGCTGGCACAGGAGATCAGGAGCACGCTCGCGCAATATGAAGACCTGAAGGACATCATCGCCATGCTCGGCCTGGAACAACTGTCGGCGGCCGACCGCGCCGTGGTCGCGCGCGCGCGGCGGCTGGAACGTTTCCTCACCCAGCCGTTCTTTACCACCGAACAGTTCAGCGGCATCAAGGGAAAACTGGTCAGCCTCAAGGACGCGCTGGACGGTTGCGAGCGCATCCTGCGCGATGAGTTCAAGGATGTGCCGGAAAGTGCGCTGTACATGATAGGCACGATAGAAGAGGCCAGGCAGAAGGTGCAGCGGAGTCCGGCGATCCCTGCCAGTGCCACGCGGGAGGTCGCATGAAGCTCAAAGTGCTGCTGCCGTTCCAGGTCTACGCTGAGATAGACGGCGTGAAGCGCATCGTGGCCGAGACGCCGCAAGGCTCGTTCGGATTGTTGCCGCACCGACTCGACTGCGTGGCGGTGCTGGCGCCGGGGATCCTGACGTATGAGACCGTAGAAGAAGGCGAGGTCTACGTGGCGGTGGACGAGGGTGTTCTGGTCAAGGCCGGAGCAGATGTGCTGGTCTCTGTGCGCAATGCGATGGGCGGGCTGAGCCTGGGCAGACTGCGCGAAGCAGTGGAACAGGAGTTCGTGAACCTCGACGAGGGGGAAAAACAGGTGCGTGCGGTTCTGGCAAGACTGGAGAGCGGATTCGTGCGCCGCTTCGCCGAGTTCCATCGTGGCTGACGCGCCAAAGCGTACGGACGAGCCGACGTTCGTTCGCGAGGTCGGCGCAAAGGAGACGCGCAAGCTCAAGGCGCAGCGCCGAGTCACGCAGACCGTCTGGTCCGGGCTGGGCATGATGGGCCTGGTCGGTTGGTCGGTAGCGGTGCCGACCCTGCTCGGTGCGGCGCTCGGCATCTGGCTGGACAAGCGCTATCCGGGCATCCATTCGTGGACGCTCACGCTGCTGATCGTCGGCCTGTTCGTCGGCTGCCTGAACGCGTGGCACTGGGTGGCAAAAGAAGACCGCGAGATGCGCGAGGAACATGAGGCGCCAAAGAAAGAGAGGGATAAAGATGAGTGAGCTGATGCAACTGACGCTTGCCTTGCTTGCCGGCACGCTGCTCGGTGCGCTGTTCTTCGGCGGACTGTGGTGGACGGTGCAGAAGGGCCTTGCCTCGCCCCGGCCTGCGCTATGGTTCGCCGGCAGCCTGCTGCTGAGAACCAGCATCACACTGCTTGGTTTCTATCTCGTCGCAGCGGACGACTGGAAGCGGCTGCTGGCCTGCCTGCTGGGATTCATCAGCGCGCGCCTCATCGTCACCAGACTGACTGCAACGCCTGCAAGACCGGAGGCGAGCCATGCACCTTAGCTCCGACGAACTGATCCTGTGGCAGCACGGCTTCTTCAAGCTCAACGCCACCATCGTGACGACCTGGCTGCTGATGCTGGTGCTAGCCGTGGGAGCCAGACTCATCACGCGCAATCTTGGCAGCGAGATTCGTATCTCCCGCTGGCAGAGCCTGCTCGAGATCGTGGTGAGCAACATCCGCAAACAGATCGAAGAAGTGGGCCTGCGCCGTTCGGAGAAATACCTGAGCTTTCTGGGCACGCTGTTCCTGTTCATCGCGCTGTCCAACCTGTGCACGATTTTCCCCGGCTACGAACCGCCGACCGGGTCGCTTTCCACCACCGCTGCACTCGCGCTGTGCGTTTTCATAGCCGTGCCCTTATTCGGCATCGCGGAGAGCGGCGGGCGCGCCTACGTCGAGTCCTACCTGAAGCCGACCGCGGTCATGCTGCCTTTCAACATCATCAGCGAACTTTCGCGCACGCTGGCGCTGGCCATCCGCCTGTTCGGCAACATGATGAGCGGCACCATGATCCTGGGGATATTGCTGACCATCACGCCTTTCATCTTCCCCATCGTCATGAGCCTGCTCGGCCTGCTGACCGGCATGGTGCAGGCCTACATCTTCACCATCCTCGCCACGGTGTACATCGCCGCTGCGACGCGCACCCGCGAGGAATCCATGGATCTGAAGGGATCCGAATAACGAATCACAGGGAGACATCATGGACAGCACGACACTCATCGCAATGGCTTCCATCATCACAGCCGGACTCACCATCGCCATCGGCGGCATCGGCCCTGCACTCGGTGAAGGCCGTGCGGTCTCGACGGCACTGAGTTCGCTGGCACAGCAACCTGACGCCGCCGTCACTATCACACGTACCCTGTTCGTGGGGCTGGCAATGATCGAGTCCATCGCCATCTACTGTTTCGTGGTGGCGATGATCATCATCTTTGCCAACCCGTTCTGGAACCATGTGATCGCACAGGTCGCGGCCAAATAGCCATGCTCATTGATTGGTTCACTGTCGTTGCCCAAGCAGTCAACTTCCTCATCCTGGTGTGGTTGCTTAGGCGCTTTCTGTACCGGCCCATACTCGCTGCCATCGACGCGCGCGAGCGCCGCATCGCTGCCGAGCTTGCCGATGCCGACGCAAAGAAAGCCGAAGCCCAAAAGGAGCGAGAGGAATTCGCGCGCAAGAACGCCGAGTTCGACCAGCGACATGCCGCGTTGCTGAACCAGGCCACCGAAGAGGCCGCCGCCGAACGCGAGCGTTTGTTCGAGGCTGCGAGTAAAGATGGGGACAGTCTGCGAGCGAGGCGGCAGGACAAGTTACAGAGCGAGTACCAGAGTCTGCAGGAAGAGATCGCGCGCCGCACGCGGGTCGAAGTGTTCGCCATTGCGCGCAAGGCGCTGCTTGATCTGGCCGGAACGAGCCTGGAAGCGCAAATGGTCGAAGTGTTTGTGCGGCGCTTGCGGGGGCTGGACGTCGAGGAAAGGAAAAGGCTGGCATCATCACTGACGCCCGGCACCTTCGTCATGGTGCGCAGCGCATTCGAGCTGGCTGCAATGCAGCGCACCCGGATAGAAGATGCCGTCAAGGAAATGCTCGCTGCAGAGACTCAAGTCAGGTTCGAGCTGGCGCCGGATCTGGTCAGCGGTCTTGAACTCATCATGCAGGGCCAGAAGATCGCGTGGAACATCGCCGACTATCTGGCCTCCCTGGACAAGAGCATCGGCGAACTGCTGAAGGCACAACCACGATGAGCGCGCCGGATAACGATCTGCGGAGCGTCTTCGAGCGCACCTTCACGCACATCGGCAATGCGCGCGAGGCGCTCGCGCCGCAGCTCACCCCGCGCGAGGTGGGCACGGTCACCAGCCTGTCCACCGGCATCGCCAGAGTGTCCGGCCTGCCCGGTGTATGTTTCGAGGAGGTGGTGAAGTTCCCCGGCGACCTGTACGGCATCGCGTTCAATGTCGACGAAGACGAGATCGGCGTGGTGCTGCTCGGCGACTACTGGGAATTGCATGCCGGCGACCAGGTCGAGCGCCGTGGCCATGTGATGGATGTGCCGGTGGGCGACGGCCTGATCGGGCGTGTCGTCAATCCCATGGGGCGTCCGCTCGACGGCATGGGACCGGTGATCTCCAGTCAGCGTTTGCCGATCGAACGCCCCGCCCCGCACATCATGGATCGCGCGCCGGTCACGGTGCCGCTGCAGAGCGGCATCAAGGTCGTCGATGCGCTCGTCCCTATCGGCCGGGGCCAGCGCGAGCTGATCCTGGGCGACCGGCAGACCGGCAAGACCGCTATCGCCATCGACACCATACTCAACCAGCGCGACAAGAACGTGCTGTGCGTGTATTGCGCCATCGGGCAGCGCGCATCTTCAGTGGCTAAGGTCGTCGCCGACTTGCGCGAGAACGGCGCGCTGGAATACACCGTGGTGGTGGTGACCGAGGGCAACGACCCGCCCGGGCTTTCCTACATCTCACCTTACGCCGCGACCAGCATCGCGGAATATTTCATGGAGACGGGACGCGATGTGCTCATCGTGTACGACGACCTGACGCACCACGCACGCGCCTACCGTGAGCTGTCGCTGCTGCTGCGCCGTCCTCCCGGTCGCGAGGCCTATCCCGGCGATATCTTCTATATCCACTCGCGCCTGCTGGAACGCGCCACGCATCTGCGCGATGAGCTCGGCGGAGGCTCGCTCACCGCGTTGCCCATCATCGAGACCGAGGCGCAGAACATCGCGGCCTACATCCCCACCAACCTGATCTCCATCACCGACGGACAGCTCTATCTTTCACCGAAGTTGTTCGCCCTGGGCATCCTGCCTGCGGTTGATGTCGGCAAATCCGTCTCGCGTGTCGGCGGCAAGGCGCAGCTGGCAGCCTATCGCGTGGTGGCGGGAGACCTCAAACTCGCCTATGCGCAGTTCGAGGAACTGGAGACCTTTGCCCGCTTCGGCACGCGGCTCGATGAGAGCACGCGCAACATCATCGAGCACGGGCAGCGCATCCGCACCTGCCTCAAGCAGCCGGAATTCGAACCGCTGACCGTGTCCGGGCAGATTGCGGTGTTGCTGGCGTTGACCGGAAAGCTCTTCGACAGCGTGCCGCTGGACCGCATGCGCGAAGCCGAGCTCGCGCTGCGCACAGCGGCGGCTGAACTGCCGCCGGAAGTCACGCAGCGCTTCAGCACCGACGAGCAGCTCCGCGACGGCGATCGTGCAGCGATATTACTGATCGCACAGGACACCCTCGAGCCCTTCCGGAGGACATCATGAGCGACACCTCCGAAAGCCTGCGCCGCAAGATCGAGGGGGCAGCCGACCTCGGCTCTGTGGTGCGCACGATGAAGGCGCTGGCCGCGGCCAGCATCACGCAATACGAGCGCGCAGTGCACTCGCTGGACGATTATTACCGCACCGTGGAGTTGGGGCTGGTGGCGTGGCTGCATCAGGCCGGGGCCGAGATTCGCACAGAGGCAACGCGAGGACACGGCGGTGCGACAGGCGCGGTGGTGTTCGGCTCCGATCAGGGCTTGGTCGGCCAGTTCAACGAGGTGCTGGCGGACTTGGTCATCGGTACGCTGCGGGACATGCCGGGGCACCGGAACATACTGGCGGTCGGCGAACGCGTGCAAGGACAGCTGAGCGACGCCGCCTTGCCGGTAACGGCCAACTTTCCCGTGCCCAACTCCATCGGCGCCATCGCCTCACTGGTCGCGCGCATCCTCATCGAGATAGAAGCTCAGCGCGAGCAAGGCGTCGCGGAGGTCTATCTGTTCTACAACCGTCCCCGGGGCGGAGCGCTCTATGGCCCCGTGATGCAGCGTTTGCTGCCGCTGGATGCCGAGTGGCGGCGCGGACTGGCCGAGCAGCATTGGCCGACCGTGAAACTGCCCGAGGTCGTGGCCGGCGGCGAACAGACGTTGCAGGCACTGATACGCGAATACTTGTTCATCTCGCTGTTCCGCGCCTGCGCCGAGTCGCTGGCGAGCGAGAACGCCAGCAGGCTGGCTGCGATGCAGCGCGCCGAAAAGAACATCGATGAATTGCAGGAGGACCTCAATCAGGCATTTCACCGACTGCGCCAGAACACCATCGACGAGGAACTGTTCGACGTCATCGCAGGATTCGAGGCGCTGACCCCGCGACGTTAGTCGCCAATTTGCTGGACTTTGCCAAAGGAGACAACCATGACCAAGCAGACCAATCATTTCGTGGGCGCCGTGTTCGACGATCCCAAGCACGCCAAGGCCATCGTCGAGGAGATGATCGAACACAACTTTCCCATGGACCAAGTATCCATCCTGCATAAGGCCGGCGGCAGCGGTGACGACTTTCTCGGCGTCGTTTATACCAACGAGAGGGAGCGCCTCAAGGTCTGGGGCACGCAAGGCGCGCTATGGGGTTCGCTGGGTGGGCTGCTGGCCGGTGCCTCCGGCCTGTTGTTGCTGCCGGGCATCGGGCCGGTGCTCATCGCGGGTCCGCTGATCGATGCCATCGCGGGTGCCGCGATCGGCGCCGGCTTCATGACTGCAGGTGCCGCCGCGACTCACCTGACCATCGCCATGCGTCGGCTGGGTATCCCGGAAGAGAAGCTCGAGATACTTCATCAGGCGGTGATGGATGGAAAGACGCTGGTGTTGATCCACTGCGGCAAGGACGACCCCGAGTTCTGGCGGCGGCGCCTGGCATGGAAGGGAGCAGATCCGGTACTCACCATGCCTTGAAGAGTGGACGCTTTGTGAGCAACTGAGGTCGACAAGAATGTAGCTGAAGGATATTCCCCTGCTGGCTTTTCTGATCCCGAAAGGAGATAGCCATGGATAGCCATACCAGTCATTTCATTGGAGCTGTTTTCTGCCATGCCAACCACGCCCACGCCATGGTCGAGGAAATGATCGAACACAATTTCCCGATGGACCGGATATCCATCCTGCATAAGGGTGGCGGTCACGGTGACGACATTCTCGGTATCGTCTATTTCAACGAAAAAGAGCGCATGAGGATCTGGGGCGCACTGGGGGCGTTGCTCGGATCGCTGGGTGGACTGGTTGCGAGCGCCGCTGGCCTTGGCATCGGGTCCGAGCTAGTCGCAGGGCCGCTCATTGACGGCGCCACAGGTGCCGCAATAGGGACCGGCCTGGCGGCCGCCGGCGCCAAGGCGACCCACCAGAGCATCGCCGTGCGCCGTGCGTGCGTTCCAGAAGAAAAGTTGGCGATGCTCCGTCAGGCCATCGTCGATGGAAAAACACTCGTGCTGCTGAATTGCGGCGGCGACAGCCCCGAGTTCTGGCGCCAGCGACTGAGCTGGAGAGGTGCGGACCCGGTGATCTCCATGCCCTGAACGGCGATGCGGAAAGAGCCTCGCCGCATCCGCAAACCCCTACTGACAACCTGTTTGCGTGCGGGTGGCTGAGGCAAGATAATGCCGCCCCCGCAAAAACCGCCCCGGCTAAGGCCCGCACGGTGGCAGGGGATTTCAAATACCAACGGAGTACATTCATGCAACAAGCACGCACCCCCGGCTTCCTCGACCGGGAACGCATCATCGCCCGCCCGGGCTTCAACCGCTGGCTGGTCCCGCCCGCCGCGCTGGCCATCCACCTCTGCATCGGCATGGCCTACGGCTTCTCGGTGTTCTGGCTGCCGCTGTCGCATGCCATCGGTATCACCGCCGCGGTGGACTGTCCCAAGGACATGGGCTTCTTCGCCGAAATGTTTGCTGCCAGCTGCGACTGGAAGATCTCCACACTGGGCTGGATGTACACCCTGTTCTTCGTGTTCCTCGGCACCTCGGCCGCGATCTGGGGCGGCTGGCTGGAGCGCGTGGGCCCACGCCGCGCAGGCGTAGTAGCGGCGATCTGCTGGTGCGGCGGTCTGCTGATCTCGGCACTCGGCGTGCACCTGCACCAGATCTGGATGCTGTGGCTGGGCTCGGGCGTGATCGGCGGCATCGGCCTGGGGCTGGGCTACATCTCGCCGGTGTCGACGCTTATTAAATGGTTCCCCGACCGCCGCGGCATGGCGACCGGCATGGCCATCATGGGCTTCGGCGGTGGCGCGATGATAGGCGCACCGCTGGCCAACAAGCTGATGACCTATTTCGCCACACCCACCTCGGTCGGCGTGTGGGAGACCTTCGTCACGCTAGCCGTGATCTATTTCGTGTTCATGATGGCGGGTGCGTTGGGTTACCGCGTCCCCGCGGACAACTGGAAGCCTGCCGGCTGGCAGCCGCCGGCTGAGCCCTCGAAGAAGAGCATGATCACCGACCGCCATGTGCATCTCGACGTGGCATGGAAGACGCCGCAGTTCTGGCTGGTGTGGGGCGTGCTGTGCCTCAACGTGACGGCCGGCATCGGCATCATCGGCATGGCCTCGCCGCTGCTGCAGGAGGTGTTCGGTGGAAAACTGATCGGCCTCGATCTCGCGTTCAACGATCTCGACGCCGCGCAGAAGACACAGATCGCCGCCATCGCCGCAGGCTTCACCGGCCTGCTGTCGCTGTTCAACATCGGCGGCCGCTTCTTCTGGGCATCACTGTCCGACAAGCTGGGCCGCAAGCACACCTTCTCGATCTTCTTCCTGCTGGGCTGTGCGCTGTATGCTTCCATCCCCAGCATGGCGGCGGCAGGCAGCCTCGCCTTCTTCGTGGCGTTCTTCTGCATCATCCTGTCGATGTACGGCGGCGCTTTCGCCACCGTGCCCGCCTACCTCGCCGACCTGTTCGGCACCAGGATGGTGGGTGCGATCCACGGCCGTCTGCTGACAGCCTGGGCGGCCGCCGGCATCTTCGGCCCGTTGCTGGTGAACTACATCCGCGAATACCAGCTCGACCACGGCGTGGCGCGCGCCGAAGCCTACACCGTCACCATGTACATCCTCGCCGGATTGCTGGTGCTGGGCTTCATCTGCAACTGGCTGATACAGTCGGTGGCCGAGCAGCACCACATGAGCGAGGAAGAGCTGAAGGAAGAGAAAAAGCAGGCCGACGATACGCACGAGCATTTCGTGCAGGACGCCAAGGCGCTGGCGCACGAAGCCAGCCACAGCTGGAAGGTGACGCTGGCCTGGCTGGCCGTGGGACTGCCGCTGGCGTGGGGTTTCTGGATGACGCTGCAGAAGGCGGTGGTGCTGTTCAGATAAACAGGCTGCCTAACAGACACCTGAAAAATTCAGGGCATCTCTAAAAAACCGGATTTCGTCATTCCGGCGAAGGCCGGAATCCAGTGATTTTTAATCAACTGGGCACCGGCCTTCGCCGGTGCGACAAATTTTTAGAGGTTCCTTCTGGTGCCTAAAAAACAAAACCCGCCGCTGGCGGGTTTTGTTTTTGGCTTATACCCAGTCCTTGGGCACGAGGTACTTGTCGTACAGTTCGGCTTCCGGCGTGCCCTTCTCGGGGTGCCAGTCGTAGCGCCATTTAACCAGCGGCGGCATGGACAGCAGGATGGACTCGGTACGGCCATTCGATTGCAGACCGAAGATGGTGCCGCGGTCCACGACCAGATTGAACTCGACATAGCGGCCGCGACGATACAGCTGGAAGTCGCGCTCGCGTTCGCCGTAGGGCGTGTCCTTGCGCTTCTCCAGGATGGGCACATAAGCGGAGAGGTAGTGGTCGCCCACGCTCTGCTGGATGGCGAAGCAGGTGTCGAAATCCGGCTCGGAGAGGTCATCGAAGAAGATACCGCCCACGCCGCGCGGCTCATTGCGGTGCTTGAGGAAGAAATAGTCGTCGCACCATTTCTTGTATTGCGCGTGCAGCGAAGGATCGAAGGGAGCCAGCGAGTTCTTGCAGATCTGGTGGAAGTGCTTCGCGTCTTCCTCGAAGCCGTAGTAGGGCGTGAGATCCATGCCGCCGCCGAACCAGAACACCTTGCTGCCATCGGGCTTGTGTGCCATGAACATGCGCACGTTGGCATGCGAGGTCGGCGCATAGGGATTGCGCGGATGCATCACCAGCGACACCCCCATCGCCTCCCAGCTGCAGCCTGCGAGCTCGGGACGGTGCGCCGTGGCCGAGGCTGGCATCTTGTCGCCCTGCACATGCGAGAACGCCACGCCGCCGCGCTCCAGCACATTGCCCTCCTCGATGATGCAGCTGATGCCCTCGCCCTTGCCGATGCCGCCGCTGCCAGTGGCGCGCGTCCACTTGTCGCGCAGGAATTTCTTACCGTCCACTTGTTCCAGACGGTCGACGATGAGTTCCTGCAATTCGAGCAGGTAGGTTTTGACGGCTGCGCTATCCATTTTCTCTCCGGTAGTGACTCCCCTCGCCCGCAGGCGGGAGAGGGGCCGGGGGAGAGGGTTTTATGCATCCCCCCCTCTCCCTACCCCTCTCCCTCAAGGGCGAGGGGACTGGTTATTTGGCTCGCCTCATACGGAAGCGATCCACTGATTATTTGCGCAGGATTCTACCATCGGCCCATGCGCGTATCGTCGAAGGCTGCTTGCGTTTTCCCACACGACCGCGCAATACCCACACTTTTTTCCCAAACATTCGCTGGCACTCGGCGTAGGTCTTCGCGGGCCGCATCCCGCTGCGGTTGGCGCTGGTGGAGACCAAAGCACTGCCTGCGCTGCGGCACAGATTCCTGGCGATCGGGTGCGCGGTGAAGCGCACCGCCAGCGTGTCGTGCTCGCCGCGCAGCCAGTGCGGGCAAGATGGCTTTGCCGGCATGAGGTAAGTAATGGCCTGCGCACCGTCCTGCTGCAGCCTCACCTGTTCGGCAGGCGTAATCGGCTGCAGGTAGCGCGCCACCTGATGGTAATGCGACGCGATGAGGATCAGCCCCTTGCGCTGCGGACGCTGCTTGAGCTTGAGGATGCGCTGCACCCCGCGGCGATTGGCCGGATCGCAACCCAAGCCGTAACAGGATTCAGTGGGATAGGCGATCATGCCGCCACGCTTGAGATGGGCGGCAATAGATCGAGCGGATAAGATCGAACGATACATTGGCGCCCTCTCGTTGCCCTCTCCCCCAGCCCCCCTCCCGCATGCAGGGAGGGGGGCTGGGGGAGACGGAGATTTATTTGCGACCGATGGCGCGGTAGCCGATGTCCCTGCGCATCTGGCTTCCATCGAAATGGATGGTGTCGGCGATCTCGTAAGCGCGATTCTGTGCCTGCTTCACCATGTCGCCAAGCGCAACGACACACAGCACGCGGCCACCGTTAGTGACGACTTTGCCGTCCTGCATGGTGGTGCCGGCATGGAACACGTGCGCGTCTTCCAGTTTCTTCGGCAAGCCGGTGATGGCATCGCCTTTGCGCGGCGTGTCGGGGTAGTTGGCCGCGGCCATCACCACGCCGAGCGCGGTGCGTCTGTCCCACTCGGCTTCCACCTTGTCCAGCGTGCCGTTGACGGCGTGCTCGACGATGGCGGCCAGATCGCTCTTCAGGCGCAGCATGATGGGCTGCGTCTCGGGATCGCCCATGCGGCAATTGAATTCCAGCACCTTGAGGCCGCCGTCGGGCGAGATCATCAGGCCGGCATAGAGGAAGCCGGTGTAGACGATACCTTCGCTCTCCATGCCGCGCATCACGGGCTGGATGACTTCGCGCAGCACCTTGGCGTGGATGGTGGGGGTGACCACCGGTGCGGGGGAATACGCGCCCATGCCGCCTGTGTTGGGACCTTGGTCGTTGTCGAGCAGGCGCTTGTGGTCTTGGCTGGTGGCCATCGCCAGCACGTTCTTGCCGTCGGCCATGACGATGAAGCTAGCTTCTTCGCCTTCGAGGAATTCTTCGATCACCACGCGCGCACCGGCGTCGCCGAGCTTGTTGTCGGACAACATCATGTCGATGGCTTCGAACGCTTCCGGCTTGCTCATCGCGACGACCACGCCCTTGCCCGCTGCGAGGCCGTCCGCCTTGATGACGATGGGCGCGCCGTGCTTCTCGACGTAGGCCTTGGCCTGCGCGATGTCGCTGAAGGTTTCGAAGAACGCGGTGGGGATGTTGTGGCGCGTCATGAAGCGCTTGGCGAAATCCTTGGAGGATTCGAGTTGCGCCGCCGCCTTGGTCGGGCCAAAGATCTTCAATCCCGCCGCGCGGAACGCGTCGACCACGCCCGCCGCCAGCGGCGCTTCGGGGCCGACCACGGTGAGCTCGATGTTCTCGCGCTTCACGAACTCGATGAGCTCGGGGATGGCGGTGATGGCGACGTTCTCGACGCCCTCTTCCAGCGCGGTGCCCGCGTTGCCCGGTGCGACATACACCTTCTGCACCTTGGCGCCCTGCGCCAGACGCCAAGCCAGCGCGTGTTCGCGACCGCCGTTACCGATGACTAATATTTTCATAACGATCCTAATTTACTCACTTATTGATTCGCAAGGCACTTGCCTTGATCGGAGATGGCTTCCAGCTTCCACTCTCCATTAGTTTGAACTAATGCCACCGAATACTCCGCCAGCGTACTTTCCGGACAAACGCCTTTTGGGGGCCAAGCAATCTTCTTCAGCTCCACTTTATTTGGGTCTGCCCAACGCCCGAAACTGAAGAGCTGATAATCGGCAGGCACGAAACGAAAGCGGGAAACCAAAACCCCCTTATTAATTTCCCACAGGAAAACACCCGGATCCTCATATGCTTCGGCATCACTTGCCGACATGATGAACTTGCCATCCGGCGATGCATGGGGATCCCTGATGGTATCTACCTGCTCCCCGGTCTCTCTTGAGATCAGAAGGCTTTGGCTGCCCTCGTAAAAATTCACAAGGACCCAGAAGAATCGCTTATCTGCAAACAGACCACGATAGGTATAAGAGTGGCAGCTTTCGTAATCTTCACAGCCATCAGAATCGACCAGCTCCAGTGCTTTGCCGGATTGAAGATGAAGTGTCAGTTTCTTTCCGTTTCTTTCAACCAGGCTTTCACTCTTCGCAATCTCGGCAGCTTCCTGCTTCTGCGATTCAGTCTGTTGGGCCTGCGAAACCGGTTTAGGAGAGGCAGGTGGTGCAACAGAAGGCTCGTTGTCAGAACACCCACTCAATATCAGAGCGACAACCGCCAATGTCTCCCGCATAACCCCTCCTGAACAATTGCCCAACGTCCAGCGCCCCCTCCAGCAAGACTCCGCGCCTTAGTGACGGAAGTGGCGGAAGCCGGTGACCACCATGGCGATGCCATGTTCGTCTGCTGCTGCAATCACTTCTTCGTCGCGCATCGAACCGCCCGGCTGGATCACCGCCTTCGCACCAGCTTGCGCCAGCACGTCCAGACCGTCGCGGAACGGGAAGAACGCATCGGACGCGACCACGGAACCGGCCAGGCTCAGGCCCGCGTTCTGCGCCTTGATGCTGGCGATGCGGGTACTGTCCACGCGGCTCATCTGGCCTGCGCCGACGCCCAGCGTCTGGCCGTTCTTGCAGAAGACAATCGCGTTGGACTTCACGTACTTCGCCACGCGCCATGCAAACAGCAGGTCAACCAGTTGTTCCTTGGTGGGCTGCACCTTGGTCACGACCTTGAGTTGCGCCAGTTGCACGTTGAGTGCGTCCGGTGTCTGCACCAGCAGGCCGCCGCTCACGCGCTTCACGTCATACTGGTTGTGCGCGTTGGACAGCGGCACGCTGAGCACGCGCACGTTCTGCTTGGCGGCGGTGACTTTCAGCGCGGCCTCGGTGGCGCTCGGCGCGATGATGACTTCGACGAACTGGTTGGCGGTAATCTGCGTGGCGGTCTCGACATCCAGTTCGCGGTTGAAGGCGATGATGCCGCCGAAGGCGGAGGTGCTGTCGGTCGCATACGCCAGCTTGTAGGCGTTCAGGGCGCTATCGGCTATAGCGACGCCGCAGGGGTTGGCGTGCTTGACGATGACGCAGGCCGGCTCGTCGAAGGTCTTCACCAGTTCCCATGCCGCATCGGAATCGCCGATGTTGTTGTAGCTGAGTTCCTTGCCCTGCAGCTGGGTGTAGCCGGCGATGCCGCCGGGCAAAGTGATGAGGTCGCGATAGAACGCGGCCTTCTGGTGCGGGTTCTCGCCGTAGCGCATGTCCTGCACCTTGGCGAAGTTGAAGTTGATCTGCTCGGGGAACTCGCTCTTGCTGCCGTCGTTGTTGATGGCGGTGAGGTAGTTGCTGATCATGCTGTCGTAGGCCGCTGTGTGCGAGAACGCCTTCTTCGCCAAGTCGAACTTGGTGGCGGAGGACACTTCGCCCTTGTTGGTCTGCATCTCGGCCAGCACGTCGCTGTAGTCGGCCGGATCGGTGACGATGGCGACATGCGCGTGGTTCTTGGCAGCGGAGCGCACCATAGTCGGGCCACCGATGTCGATGTTCTCGATGGCGTCTTCCAGCGTGCAGCCGGGCTTGGCGATGGTCGCCGCGAACGGGTACAGGTTCACCACGACGAGGTCGATGGTGGGGATGTCGTGCTTCTTCAGCGTGGCGACATGCTCGGGCAGGTCGCGGCGCGCCAGGATGCCGGCGTGCACTTTCGGCTGCAGCGTCTTCACGCGGCCGTCGAGCATCTCTGGGAAGCCGGTGTAGTCCGCCACTTCGGTGCAGGGCACGCCGTTGTCGGCAAGCAGCTTGGCGGTGCCGCCGGTGGAGAGGATCTTCACGCCGAGGGCATGCAATCCCTTGGCGAATTCGAGGACGCCGGACTTGTCCGAGACGCTGATGAGTGCTTGTGTGATGGGCATTTGCTTTCCTTTATTTTGAATATCTGAAAATTCAAATTTCTAAGCTAGGCAAGGCGCGAACAAAAAATTGCGACGCGGCATATACGGGATATGTAAGGAGCAATTTTTGTGAGTAACGCAGCATAGCGACGAAAGTTGGATTTTTACTTGATTCGGTGATCCTGCATCTTCTTGCGCAGGGTGTTGCGATTGATGCCGAGCAGTTCTGCGGTGCGCGTCTGGTTGCCGCCCGCGTGGTGCAACACAGTCTCGATCAGCGGCTTCTCCACGCAGCACAGCACCATGTCGTAGATCGCAACGGAAGGCTCCTCGCCGTCCAGGTCCCTGAAGTAGTCGTTGACCGCCTTGCGCACATGCTTGGCAATATCGTTCTCGTTGATCGGAAAATCGTTCATGCTGCTACCTCGTTGTTGTTTTCGTTAATCCCTGCCTGCTTCATTCGGCTGACCTACGCCGCCAACTCCCTTTCATAAAGCAGTCGTTCGCTGCCGGCTTTTTGTTCTTCAAAGAATTCGGTGACCGCCTGCATCTGCTCGTCCACGCTCTCCAGCTGGTTCATGCGATGGCGGAACACGGCGGAGCCGGTCAGCCCTTTGGTGTACCAGGAGATGTGCTTGCGCGCCACGCGCAGTCCGGTGTGTTCGCCGTAGAAGTCGTACAGGTCGGCCAGATGCTCGACCAGCACGCCGTGTATCTCGTCCACATGCGGTGACAGCAAGTGTGTACCCGTATTCAGGAAATGCTCGATCTCTCGGAACAGCCAGGGGCGGCCTTGCGCGGCACGGCCTATCATCACCGCATCGGCGCCGGTGTGCTCCAGAACGAACTTGGCCTTCTCGGGCGAGGTGATGTCGCCGTTGGCGATGATGGGGATGCGCACTTCCGCCTTGACCGCACGGATCGTGTCGTATTCGGCGTCGCCGGTGTAGGCGCAAGCGCGGGTGCGGCCATGGATGGCCAGCGCCTGGACGCCGCTGCTTTCGGCGATGCGGGCTATGTTCACCGCGTTGCGGTTGGCCTTGTCCCAACCGGTGCGTATCTTCAATGTGACCGGCACGTCCACCGCGCCGACCACAGCTTCCAGAATCTCGGCCACCAGCTTCTCGTTCTGCATCAGGGCGGAACCCGCCATCACGTTGCAGATCTTTTTGGCCGGGCAGCCCATGTTGATGTCGATGATCTGCGCGCCGTTGTCCACGTTGTATTGCGCGGCCTGCGCCAGCATCTTCGGATCGGCGCCGACGATCTGCACCGAGATGGGGTCGACCTCGCCCGCGTGGTTGGCGCGGCGCTTGGTCTTCTCGGAGCCGTATAAAAGGGAATTGGAAGCCACCATCTCGGACACCGCCATGCCAGCGCCCATGCGCTTGCACAGCATGCGGAACGGCCGGTCGGTCACCCCGGCCATGGGGGCGACGATCAGGTTGTTCTTGAGCTTGTATTTACCGATTTGCATGGTGATTTCCAAAGGGGGCGGCGATTATAAATTAATCAACACACCCATGCTATGATGCCGCGACCTTTTTATGCGGGGGTGTCCCAAATGGAATTCGACATCGTCATCGTCGGCGGCGGCCTGGTTGGCGCCAGCCTTGCGGCTGCGCTCAGGGCCAGCGGCCTGCGCCTGGCCTTGGTGGAGGGACAACCGCTGCCCGGCCTCCCCGAACAGCCCTCTCCTCAATCCTCTCCCGCAAGCGGACGAGGAAGCGAACGAGAAAATCCATCTTTAATCCCTGGGTGGGATAGCCGCATCTACGCCTTTACTCCCGGCAACGTGGACTTCCTCAAGGAATGCGGCGCGTGGCAGCAATTGGACACGACCCGCGTCCAGCAAGTGGAAGAGATGCGCGTATTTGGCGACACCGGGGCCAAGCTCAATTTCAGCGCCTACCAGCTCGGCGCGCCGGAACTGGCCTTCATCATGGAAAGCCGGCTGTTGCAGCATGCCCTGTGGCAGGGCCTGCAACAACAGGACAACCTGACGCTGCTGCATCCCGCGCAATGCGCAGAACTTAGCTGGCAGGACGAGGCTGCGCAGCTGAAGCTCAAGGATGGGCGCGAGATCAAGGCGAAACTCGTCGTCGGCGCCGACGGGCGCGACTCTTGGGTGCGCCACCAAGCCATCATGCCGGAAGTACCGACCCCATATCATCAGCACGGAGTGGTCGCCAACTTCAGTATCTCCAAGGCGCATCGCGGCATCGCGTATCAGTGGTTCACACCGGACGGCATCCTCGCGCTGTTGCCGCTGCCGGGCAAACGCATCTCCATCGTATGGTCGGTCAGCCCAGAGAAGTCCGCCGAACTGTTGGCGCTTACTCACGAGGAGTTCTGCGCCCGTGTGTCAGAAGCATCCAACCACACGCTGGGCGAGCTGCAGATCCTCACCCCGCCCGCCGCCTTCCCGTTGCGCGTACTTAATCTGGCACACATCACCAAGCCGCGCCTGGCGCTGATCGGTGATGCCGCACACAACGTACACCCGCTCTCAGGACAGGGTGTGAACCTGGGCTTGCGCGACGTGCGTGAACTGGCACAGGTGTTGATGCAGCGCGGTGCGCTGGATTGTGGCGACCTGCGCCTATTGCGCCGTTACGAGAAAGCCCGGCAGGAAGACATCCTCTCCATGCAGCTCGCCACGGATACGCTGAAGCACCTCTTCATCAATGACAACCCGTTGCTGCGCACCCTTCGCAATGTCGGCCTTGCCGCGACCAACCACATCGTGCCGCTGAAGAAGATGCTAGCGCGCCACGCGCTCAACTGATTTTTAACCAAGGACAACAATAAATGCTCAAAGCCCTGCTGTTGCTGCTGCTCTCCGTTTCTTTCGCCCAGGCCGCCGAAACCGACAAGACCGCCGCCTCCATCAAAGACTCGCTGCACAAGAACTACGAACAACTGATCGGCCCGGTCGATCAGGTGAACAAGACGCCCATGCCTGGCTTGTACGAGGTGGTCACCGGCGATCACATCTTCTACACCGACAAGAGCGCGCAATACCTGATCGACGGCAGCATGTTCGACCTGAAGCTGCGCCGTAACCTCACTGAAGCCCGTTCGCGAGTGTTGTTCGCTGTCGATTTCGATAAGCTGCCGCTCGAGCTCGCGGTGAAAAAAGTGAAAGGTGACGGCAGCCGCAAGATGGCCTACTTCACCGACCCGAACTGCGGCTACTGCAAGAAGCTAGAGCACGAACTGCAGAACATCAACGATGTCACGCTTTACCTGTTCCTATACCCCATCTTCGACGGTTCTGCCGAAAAGGTGCGGGGGGTATGGTGCAGCGCGGACAAAGTAAAAGCCTGGGATGACCTGATGCTGAATGGCGTGCAGCCCGCTGAGGGCAAGTGTGACGCGCCCTCAGCCAAGGTGCTGGAGCTGGGTAAACGTCTTAAAGTGAACGGTACGCCGGCGCTGATCTTCGCCAACGGCGTCATCAATCCGGGATACATGCCTGCCGCCGAGCTGGACAAGGCGCTGAATAACGCCAAGTAAGGCTTGGCGCTCAGAGTAAAGGAGCCGGTCGATAGCCGGCTCATTTTTTTCGCGCCTCACGCGCCGCTCATAGATGACTTGAGCCATGTCGTAGCCGGCTGTTCTGACTTGCTCCGATGCGTACGTTGATGTTGCCAGATCTCACTTCGAGGTCTCAGGCGCGGCAATCTGCGGATTGGTTTGCCGGACTGGCGAATAATGCCGAGGGAAGGAAGGCGGGTCTTTCTGGAAATAGCTACGGTAACGGCGCAAGAACGCCGCAGGTGGTGTTTGCCTGGAATCGTCGGTTAAGTTCGCTAGAACTCCATTCACAAAATACAGCTCCATCCGATGGGACACTTTCGAATGTGTCTTGCTGCGCTTTTCACAGTCGAAGAAATCTTTGACGCGTGTATAGGTTTGCGCAGACAGGGCGATGCGATTGGGCTCGCTGCTGGATTCCACGCGCGATGCGTAATTGACCGACTCGCCCCAGATGTCATAGGCGAACTTTTGTTTGCCGACCATGCCTGCGATCAGATGCCCGGTGTGTATCCCGACCCGGATCGCCCAGTTAGGCTGACCGTTGATGCCACTGCGTTCTGTCACGACGCGCACGATTTCCATCGCTGCCATGACCGCATCTACCGGATGTGATGGATTGCGTTCCGGCAATCCTCCGGCGCACATATAGCTGTCTCCGATGGTCTTCAGTTTTTCCAGGCCATAACGCGCCGCGATTTCATCGAAGGCGCTGAAATACTCGTGCAGCATCTGAACCAACTCGTCAGCCGCCAGCTTCTCGGCAGAGGAAGAGAAGCCCACGAAGTCGGTGAAGATGATGGTGACGTCTTCCAGATACTTGGGCTCGA
Source organism: uncultured beta proteobacterium (assembly GCA_963813255.1). Classification (GTDB taxonomy): domain Bacteria; phylum Pseudomonadota; class Gammaproteobacteria; order Burkholderiales; family Gallionellaceae; genus Sideroxyarcus. The sequence goes on from CAWEYD010000001.1 coordinate 337,450, forward strand.
CCGAGCCCTTCAGACGGAACTCTTCGGCAACCGTCGCGGGCAGAATATTGCGCAAGAGCGACTCCGAAACCTGCCGCTGAGACTCGATCTCTGCATTGCGTTGCGCCAGCTCCTGCTCGAGGTCAGCCCGCTGGTTCCGGGTGGTATGAAGGTCGTCAGAGAGTTTTTCGAAAGCCTTGGCGATCTCGCCCAATTCATCATTGGAGTGCAGGCCGATCCGGTGTTCAGTGTCGCCGTTTCGGACCGATTCAACACCCCGCTGAAATGCATTCAACCCTCTGGCAACACGGCGATGCATCAACAAGGCAAGACCCATCGCCATGCACAAGGAAAGAGCAAAGGTAATAAGCGCCGCTCTGTCGGTCCACTGCTGCGCCATGCCGAGCCCTTTGCGGGCGGTCTCGATCTGCCGGCGCTCAAGCTCTTCGAGCAAGGGCAAGGCCTCGTACAGCACGTGCTGGCTGAGCGGCTCGGCCAGGGCCAGCTCGGTGAGCGCCTGCGCATGGTTGCTGCCGAAGTTCCCGTAGAACAGATGCCACGACGACGCCAATTCCGCGTATTTCTGTTGCAGCACTTCTGCCTTGGCATGCACCTCACCATCCGAGAGTTGATACAGCTTCGCCACCTCTGACGCGATCTTGGCCGACTGCGCCTCAACCTTATCCTTCTCGACGGGGATCAAAGTTGTCGTCGTCGCGCCGTCCAGTTGTATCTGTCCCAGGCGTGAGGCCTGTTTCTGTATGTCGGCTGCCCCTTGTTTGATCGTTGTCGTTATCGACAGGAGCTCAGTTTCCTTCTGCAGCAGCCTGACTGCTGCATCCTTTTGTTGGGTGCTCCAGAAGTTGATGGAGAAATTCAGCGCAAAGAGAAGCAGGATGGCGTAGAGCGAAAACAGGATCTGGCTTTTTAGTTTCATTTCAGACGTTTCTGACGAGTAGATCTCTTCTCGAGAATGTTCCTTCAAAACCTAATGGGGTGAAGCTGGCCGATAAGCCGGGTTCTGTCTTGGACAGTCATTCCTCTAGGCGTTTCGTTACCTTACGCTCAAGCAACCTACCCGCTGGCGACGCGAGCAGCGCCATAGCCAGCCTATTTGGTCTTGCTCCGGATGGGGTTTACCCTGCCACTGATGTTGCCACCAGCGCGGTGAGCTCTTACCTCGCCATTTCAACCTTACCTGATCTGCTTGCGCAGCCATCGGCGGTGTATTTTCTGTGGCACTTTCCATCGCCTCACGGCGTCCGGCCGTTAACCGGCATCCTGCTCTATGGAGCCCGGACTTTCCTCTACACAACACTAGGTGTGCAGCGACTGTCTAGCCAGCTTCGGGGTGCATACTAACACGCGCCGCTCACACCTCACCCACTTGCAGGCTGACACCCAGCTCTTTCCACTGCTTCGCCTCTTCCTGCAAGGCTGTCTCGGTGAGCGGGTTCTGCGCCAGCCAATCCAGACTCAGCAACAAATAGAATTTCGTACCGCTGAAACGGCCCCGCATGTCTGGTAGGTCGATGTCGCTGCGGTTGCGATAGAACAGCGCCGCCAAACGCAGCGCCAGCACCTGGGCTAGCTGTTCGGGCGTATGCAGCATGCCGCGCATCTTCTCCAGTCCCCCGCGGTGCGCTAGAGCCAGCACGCTAAGCCGGTTCTGTTCTTTCTTGGAGAAACCCGGCATATCCGCATTGGCCAGTATGTAGGCAGTGTGCTTGTGGTAACCGCTGTGCGCCACGCTGATGCCGATCTCGTGCAGGTTCGCCGCCCAAGTGAGCAGATGCGACTCGTCTTCTCGGACTTGCCCTTCGAGGAATTGCCACGCCAGCAGATCAGCGAGGTGCGCAACTCGCGTAGCCTGAACGACATCCACGTGATACCTGCGCATGAATTGCTGCACGGTGACTTCGCGCATGTCGTGGTTGTGCGAACGCCCCAGAAGGTCGTACAACACCCCTTCGCGCAACGCCCCGAGTGCGGGCTGCATGCACTCGATACCCAGTTCGCAGAAAGCGGCATACATGATGGCGTAGCCGCCAGGCAGCACCGGGACGCGGTCCGGCTTGAGGCCGGGCACATCCAGCTTGTTCACGTCGCCGGCCTTGAGCAATTGCGCGCGCAGTTGCTCTAGGCCTTCGCGCGTGATGCCGCTGTCACTGTAGCCGTTCAGCTCAAGGATGTCGCACAGCACGCGCGCGCTGCCGGAGGAGCCGAGCGCCAATTCCCAGTTGCCGTGCGCGAAGTCGGAAGCGATGGCCTGCACTTCGTTACGTGCCGCAAGCTCGGCCTGCTTGAGGTTGGACTTGTTGATCTTGCCGTCAGGAAAGTAACGCACGCTGTAGCTGACGCAGCCCATGTACAGGCTTTCCAGCTTGAGTGGTTGCAGGCCGTTGCCGATGATGAATTCGGTGGAGCCACCGCCGATGTCCATCACCAGCCGCTTGCCCTCTGCGGGCGGTAGCGCCCGTGCCACCCCCAGATAGATCAGGCGCGCCTCTTCGCGCCCGGCGATGACATCGATGGGAAAGCCCAATGCCGCTTCGGCCAGTTGAAGAAATTCCGGGGCATTCCTGGCGACGCGCAGCGAGTTGGTGCCAACCGCACGCACGGCTTCACGCGGCAATCCGCGCAGGCGTTCACCGAAACGCTGCAGGCAGGCGAGTGCGCGTTGCTGGGAAGGGTTATCGAGATATCTGTCTTCCGTCAAACCGGCGGCAAGTCGCACCGGCTCGCGCAAGCTGTCCAGCATATACAGCTGGTCGTTCTCCGCGCGGGCGACTTGCAGGCGAAAACTGTTGGAGCCGAGATCGACCGCTGCAAGAATGGGCTGGTGTTGCACAGGAAGTTATTCGAGGACTTCGCGCTCGATCTCTTCCACGGTGACATGGCGCACGTCACGCCCCTTGACCATATACACCACGTACTCGGACATGTTCTTGGCGTGGTCGCCGATGCGCTCGATGGCCTTGGCCACGAACAGTATCTCCAACGAAGTGGAGATCGTGCGCGGGTCTTCCATCATGAAGGTGATGAGGTAGCGCATGATGGCGCGGAACTCTTCATCCACCTGCTCGTCCTGGCGGACCACTTTGGCCGCAGTGGCCAGATCAAGGCGGGCAAAGGCATCCAGTGATTTGCGCAGCATATCCAGCGCGATGTCCGATGCGTGTTTGATCTCGTGGTAACGAGGCAGGTGGAGGCGTTCCTTCTGCGACAGCAACTTGGCCATGCGTGCGATCTTTTCCGCCTCGTCGCCGATGCGCTCGAGGTCGGTGATGGTCTTGATGACCGTCATCACCATGCGCAGGTCGCCCGCCGCCGGCTGGCGACGCACGAGGATGTGGTTGCAGCTTTCGTCGATCTCGACTTCCATTGCATTGACGCGATGGTCGTCTTCGATCACACGGTTCATCAAGCCTACGTCACCGGTCACCAGCGACTCGACGGCCAAGCGTATCTGGCTTTCCACCAGCCCGCCCATCTGCAGCACGCGGGCGCGCACCGCTTCGAGTTCTGCATCGAATTGCTTAGAGGTATGTTCGCTACCGGCCATGATGGTTCCTTAAGGATTATTGCAACTGACGGATGCTACCGACGCCCCGTTAAACTTTTGTTACGCTGCCTCAGGCAGTCAGCGTCTTAACACCGTCCGGCGTACCCAGCAACAACACATCCGCCGCACGGCGTGCGAACAGACCATTGGTCACCACGCCCGTCAATTGGTTCAACGTCGTTTCCAGTTCCACCGGATTCATGATCTGCAAATTGTATACGTCGAGAATGACGTTGCCGTTGTCGGTCGTGAAGCCTTCGCGCAACTTCGGTTGCCCGCCCAGCTTGACCAGTTCACGCGCCACATAGCTGCGCGCCATCGGGATGACTTCGACGGGGAGCGGGAACTTGCCCAGCACATCCACCAGCTTGCTGGCGTCACATACGCAAATGAACTTCTTGCTGGCCGCCGCCACGATCTTCTCGCGCGTCAGCGCGCCACCACCGCCCTTCACCATGTGCATGTGGCGAGTGATCTCGTCCGCGCCGTCCACATACACCGGCAGATCGCCTGCGTCGTTTAGCGACAGCACCTCGATGCCATGCCCTTGCAGGCGCTTGGCGGAAGCCTCGGAGCTGGCCACTGCACCGCGTATCTTGCCCTTGATCTTGGCCAGTTCATCGATGAAGAAATTGGCCGTGGAACCTGTGCCCACCCCCACGATGCAATCGTTAGGTACATAAGCGATCGCTGCCTGGGCGACCGCACGTTTCAAATCGTCTTGTGTCAAAGCCATTTTGTCTTCCCTGATTCAGTAATATCTTTTCGTGCGGGGATTATTGCAGGAATTCGCCAATTTAGAAACCTCGCGCCCCCTTTTGTGGCGACTCTTTGCAAACCGGCGATTTACATTTAGGATTCGCCTGCCGTGGGGGTGTAGCTCAGTTGGGAGAGCGTCTGGTTCGCAATCAGAAGGTCGTCAGTTCGATCCTGATCACCTCCACCAAATCAAATTCAATTCTTCATCCTCGCGGATGATGCATGGCGTGCAGGGCCTTCAGCCTTTCACGTGCCACGTGTGTATATATCTGAGTTGTCGAGATATCCGAATGCCCCAGCAACAGTTGCACCACGCGCAGATCGGCCCCGTGATTGAGCAGGTGCGTGGCAAAGGCATGGCGCAGTGTGTGGGGCGACAGCGGCTTGTGTAGCCCGCCCTGCCTCGCATGCTTCTTGATGAGATACCAGAACATCTGCCGCGTCATCGCTTCGCCGCGCTGCGTGACGAACAGTGCGTCGCTCAGCTTCCCCGTTAGCAGGACGGGCCGCGTCTCTGCGAGATAGCGCCTGACCCAGTCCAGCGCCACCTCCCCCAGTGGCACCAGACGCTCCTTGCTGCCCTTGCCCATCACGCGCGTCACGCCCATGTCCAGACTCACCTGCACCACACTCAGGTTGACCAGCTCCGACACGCGCAGCCCGCTGGCATATAGCACTTCCAGCATGGTGCGGTCGCGCATGCCGAGCGGTGTCTGCACATCCGGAGCGTCCAGCAGCAACTCGACATCTTCCTCGGTAAGACTCTTGGGCAGACTGCGTGGCAACTTCGGTGTAGCGATCTGCAGGGTAGGGTCGGCAGAAATCCTGTTCTGGCGCAGCAAATAGCGGAACAGGCGTTTCAGGCTGGAGATGGCGCGCGACGTGGAGGTGGCTTTGGCTCTTTCGCCACTCACCAGATGCGCCAGAAATCCCTGAATATCACCATGAGTGGTGGCTACCAAACCGCAACCCCGATGCCTCTCCAGCCAGTCCGCGAACTTGTTCAAGTCACGACGATAGCTCTCAAGCGTGTTGCGCGACAGGCCGTCCTCCAGCCACAGCGCGTCGCCGAATTCGTCGAGCAGATCAGCGTCGTTCATGTGACAGCAGCCAGCGTTTGATGTCGAGCGCGGTTTTATCTCCCCGATGCATGAAGCCTCCCAGGCCCGCCTTGCCCACCACGCGATGACAGGGAATGATGATGGGAATCGGATTGTTGCCACAGGCCTGCCCGACCGCTTGCGCACTTGAGCCTATCCGACCGGCCAACTCCCCGTAGGTCAGCGTCTGCCCGCAGGGGATGGCCCGCATTGCCTGCCATACTTTGTATTGGTGTTCAGTACCCTCCAACCTGAGCGGCAGATCGAAATCAAAGGCCGCGTCGGCCAGGTATGACTCGAGTTGGGTGCCTACCTTCTTCGCCAATCCATTGCAGGGCGGCAACGTTCCGCTACCCGTCGGAAGGAAATCGATACCTAGCAGAGCGTCATCCGTACAGCGGATGCCAAGCCTACCAAAAGGAGCGACGAGAATGGCTTGATAGTCCATGGGGGCATGATAGCGGAAATAAAAAACGGGAGCCGAAGCTCCCGTTTTTCCTGTTGCACAGAACTGCCGCTTACGCTTCTTTGCGTGCAACCAGCTTTTCCTTGATACGTGCGGACTTGCCGGAGCGGTCGCGCAGGTAGTACAGCTTGGCGCGGCGCACATCACCGCGGCGCTTCACTTCGATGCTGGCGATGCTTGGGGAGTAAGTCTGGAAAGTACGCTCCACGCCTTCGCCGGAGGATACTTTACGCACGATAAAGCTGGAGTTCAGGCTCTTGTTGCGCTTGGCGATGACTACGCCCTCGTAGGCCTGCACGCGCTTCTTGTCACCTTCAACCACGTTCACGTTGACGATGACTGTATCGCCAGGCGCGAAGTTGGGGATGGTCTTGCCCAGACGGGCGATTTCTTCTTTTTCGAGAATTGCGATCAGATTCATTTTGTTTCCTTTTCTTTTACGGAAGCTTGTTCCTGCTGGTACTCTGCCAGTAGCCGAGCTTCCTGTTTAGTCAACTGGCGATGTGCCAGCAAATCCGGGCGACGTTCCGCAGTCCTGCCTAACGCCTGCTTCAATCGCCACTTCTCTATCTCGGCGTGGTGCCCGGACATCAATACTTCCGGAACTGCCTCACCGTTATAAACCTCAGGCCGCGTGTAGTGCGGACAATCCAACAGGCCTTGCACGAAGGAATCCTGCTGCGCCGATGCGTCGTCACCCAATACGCCGGGGATCTGCCGCACCACGCTATCCATAACCACCATCGCTGCCAACTCGCCACCGGACAACACATAATCGCCGATGGAAAGCTCTTCATCCACTTGGCTCCGTAACAGGCGCTCATCCACGCCCTCGTAACGGCTCGCCAACAATATCAACCCCTCGTCCCGCCCCAGCAGCTCCATAACCACTTCATGGGTGAGTTGCCTGCCTTGCGGCGAGAGGTGGATCACACGGCTCTTCGCCACCCCGCACGCGGCCTGCGCTGCTTTCGCTGCGCTGATCGCTTTTTCCAGCGGCTCCGCCAACATCACCATCCCGGGGCCGCCACCGTAGGGCCGGTCGTCGATGGTGCGGTAGTTGTCGTTCGTAAAATCCCGCGGGTTCCACGCCTGCAACTGGAACTTGCCCTGCTCGGCCGCCCGGCGCGTCACACCATACTTGGTGAGCGCGTCGAACATCTCCGGGAACAACGTGACGACGTCAAACCTCATTTGAGGTAATCCGCCTGCCAATCCACGCGGATAGTCTTCTCTTTCAGGCTCACTTGCTGTATGACGCTGGCAATGAACGGGATCAACATCTCACCGTGTTCGCCTTTGACCACCAGCACATCGTTCGCGCCGGTTTCCAGCAGCGAGTCCACGATGCCCAGCCTCTCGCCCGCCAGATTCTCCACGGCCAGCCCAATCAAGTCAGACCAGTAATATTCGCCTTCTTCCTGCGCCGGTAACTCTGCACGAGGAACGGCGATCAACTGGCCTTTGTATTTTTCAGCTGCCGTACGGTCCGCGATGCCTTCAAGCTTGGCGACAACCACCTTGCCATGCACATTCGCTTCCAGCACTTTCAGCGGACGCCAGCTCTGCTCATCGCCCACATACCATGTCTCGTAATCGAGCAGGCTGTCCAGATATTCGGTAAAGGTCTGTACCTTCACCCACCCCTGGATACCCTGCGCCGCGACGATCTTCCCCATGACGACCATGGGGCTTGCCTCATCAGGCCTTGGCTGCTGCACCGGCTTTTTTGACCAGACGGCCTACGGTTTCGCTCAGCTGAGCGCCACGCTCTTGCCAATGTGTCACGCGATCCAACTGGATGCGCAGGCCTTCAGCGCCTTCGGCTGCCAGCGGATTGTAGAAACCGACGCGCTCGATAAAGCGGCCGTCACGACGGTTGCGAGAATCCGCGACCACTACGTTGTAGTACGGGCGATTCTTCGAACCACCACGAGAAAGACGAATGACTACCATAGTAATTAACCCAATAATTGTGATTTGGCCTTTGCCAAAGGGCGCGAATTCTACGATACCTCGTTGAATTTTGGCAAGGATTGTTTGGAAAGCCCTAAATTCAGGCCAACGGCGGGGTACTGCCTGGCAATTTCAGCGGTGAAGAACCACTTCCAGCACAAACTGGCTGCCCAGATAGGCCAGCACTAGGAAACCAAAACCGCTCAACGTCCAGCGCACTGCTGTATGGCCGCGCCAGCCATAGAAATGATGCCCCAGCAACAGCACGGCATACACCACCCAGGACAACATCCCGAACAGTACCTTATGATTGAACTGCCAGGGATGGCCGAAGATATGCTCGGAGAACAGCAGGCCGGAACCGACCGTGATGGTCAGCAGCACGAAGCCCGCCCCGATGATGCGGAACAGCAAGGTTTCCATGGTCAGCAGTGGCGGCAGGTCGCGCAACACCTTGGGCATCTTGGCGTGATGCAGGCGCTTTTCGACCAGCGACATCAGCGCAGCATGCAACGCAGCGATGGTAAACAGACTGTAGGCCAGCATGGCCATCAACACGTGAGTGTCGAACAAGCCGGATGCCGACTGGGACAGGATGTGCGCCTCGGGAAAGATCGCGGGAAGCGCCGTACTGATGGCAGCCAACGGCAAGACCAACGTCTGCAAACTGGACAGCGGGTAGAAGAAGCGCGCCAGCCAATACACCAGCACGGTCAGCCACAGGATAAGCGACAGCGCATACACCAGCCCTAGGTTCAGTGCACCCCATATAAAGAGTGTGTCATACAGCAACCAGCCGTGCAGCATCAAAGGCACGATGACCGCAAAACCCAACGCTCCGCGATTCTGCTGCTCGGCATTGCCCGCAGCCTGTGCTCGCCAGAACAGAATAGCCAGAACGGAATAGAGGACAAACGTGAGCAGATGCAGGGCTTGGTTCGACATGGGGAGTGCAGATGTTTTAGACTGTGCGGATTCTACAGGAAGCGCCGCAAAAGTGTCTGCACAGGCGCTCACCAATAACATCGGGATCTAAATCATGCTGGACAACCTTACACAACGCTTCTCGGGCATCGTCAAGAATCTGCGCGGCCAGGCGCGACTGACCGAGAGCAACATCCAGGACGCCCTGCGTGAAGTGCGCCTCGCACTATTGGAGGCTGACGTCGCGCTGCCGGTAGTCAAGGAATTCATCGCCACAGTAAAGGAAGCCGCGCTGGGGCAAGAAGTCATTGGCAACCTGCAGCCGGGGCAGGCGCTGATCGGCGTGGTCAACCGCGAACTGACCAAGCTGATGGGCGAGCACAACGATGCGCTCAACCTCGCCACCGTGCCGCCCGCCGTGATCCTGATGGCCGGCCTGCAGGGCGCGGGCAAGACCACCAGCAGCGGCAAGCTGGCCAAACTGCTGCGCGAGCAGAACAAAAAGAAAGTGCTGCTGGTGAGCTGCGACGTGTACCGCCCTGCCGCTATCGAGCAACTGCGCACGCTGGCTCAGCAACTCGACATCGACTTCTTTCCTTCCGAAGCCAGCCAGAAACCGCTGGATATCGCCCTCGCCGCCCACGACTTCGCGCGCAAGCATCACCATGACGTGCTGATCGTTGACACTGCCGGTCGCCTCGCCGTGGATGAAGCGATGATGGCCGAGATCAAAGACCTGCACGCCACATTGAAGCCCATCGAGACGCTGTTCGTGGTGGATGCGATGACCGGCCAGGACGCGGTGAACACGGCCAAGGCCTTCGGCGATGCGCTGCCGCTCACCGGCGTGATCCTCACCAAGCTGGACGGCGATGCCCGCGGTGGCGCCGCATTGTCTGTTCGTCACATCACCGGCAAGCCAATCAAGTTCGTCGGCGTCAGCGAAAAGCCGAACGGCCTCGAAGCCTTCCACCCGGAGCGCATGGCACAACGCATCCTCGGCATGGGCGATGTGCTGTCGCTGCTGGAAGAAGCACAGCGCAACGTGGATCACGCCGAGGCCGAGAAGCTGGCCAAGAAGATGCATAGCGGCAAGGGCTTCGACCTCAACGACTTCAAGATGCAGATCGTGCAAATGAAGAAGATGGGAGGCATGTCGGCGCTGATGGACAAACTGCCCGCGCAGCTAGCGCAAGCCGCTGCAGGCGCAAAGATCGACGAACGCCAGATCAACCGCACCGAGGGCATCATCAACTCGATGACTCCTTATGAACGAACACATCCCGAAGCCATCAAGGCCTCGCGCAAGCGCCGTATCGCTGCGGGTGCCGGCGTGCAGGTTATGCACGTCAACCAACTGCTGAACCAGTTCGAGCAGTCGCAGAAGATGATGAAGATGTTCAGCAGCAAGGGCGCCATGGCGAAAATGATGCGCGGCATGGCAGGCAAGTTTCCCGGAATGCGTTAACCAACTCTCAATAGAGCAATCAACATGACTATCAAAGCCATCATATTCGACGTGGACGGCACGCTGGCCGATACCGAGGACGCGCACCGCATCGCTTTCAACAAGGCGTTCGCCGAGAACGGCCTTGACTGGATCTGGGACGTGGCGCTGTACGACAAGCTGCTCAAGGTTACTGGGGGCAAGGAGCGCATCAAGCACTATGTCGAAAGCTATCTGCCAGATTTCCGGAAACCCGCCGACTATGAAGGCTTCGTGAAGAACCTGCATGTACAGAAGACCGCGCATTACACCGCCGCCCTGCGCGGAGGGCACATTCCGCTCCGGCCCGGCATCAGGCAACTCATCAGCGATGCGCACAAGGCCGGCATCAAGCTGGCTATCTCCACCACCACGTCACCTGAGAACGTTGCTGCCTTGCTGGAAGTCGGCCTGGGCAAAGATTGGGCGAAGCATTTCGATGCCATCGGCTGCGGCGACATCGTCCCGCAGAAGAAGCCAGCGCCGGACATCTACAACTGGGTACTGAACGAGCTCAAGCTCGCACCTCAGGATTGCATCGCACTGGAAGACTCCTACAACGGCTTGCGCTCCGCGCTGGCGGCAGGCATCAAGACCTACATCACGACCAACCCTTATACGCACAAGCAGGATTTCGCCGATGCGGCAGCGGTGTTCGACGACCTCAGCGACTTGGCGAACTTCTACAAGGTTACCGGCCTGCGCGTTTAGGCAGTTTGGCCGGTAACCTGCTAACCTTGCGGGAAATTCAATCGTCAGCAAAACATCATGCAAAGCTATCTCAAACGTATCCTTACTGCCCGCGTCTATGACGTGGCGATCGAATCGCCGCTGGAACATGCACCCAACCTGTCGGCGCGTATCGGCAACACTGTGCTGTTCAAGCGCGAAGACATGCAGCCGGTGTTCTCTTTCAAGCTGCGGGGCGCCTACAACAAGATGGCGCAGCTCACCCCCGAGCAGCTCAAGCGCGGCGTGATCGCAGCCTCGGCGGGCAACCATGCGCAGGGCGTGGCTCTTTCCGCGCACCGCTTAGGCTGCAAGGCAGTCATCGTGATGCCAACCACCACACCGCAGGTGAAGATCGATGCGGTCAAACATTTCGGCCAGCGTTCGATCGAGATCGTGCTGCACGGCGACAGCTACAGCGACGCCTGCAGTCACGCGTACGAACTGGAGAAAGAAAGGCAACTCACCTTCGTACACCCGTTCGACGATCCCGACGTGATCGCCGGGCAAGGCACCATCGCCATGGAGATCCTGCGTCAGCATCAGGCGCCTATCCATGCGATCTTCTGCGCCATCGGCGGCGGAGGACTGATCGCGGGCGTCGCCGCCTACGTCAAACAGGTGCGTCCCGACATCAAGATCATCGGCGTGCAGACTACCGACTCGAACGCCATGTTCCAATCGCTCAAGAGCAAGAAGCGAGTCACGCTCAACGACGTCGGCCTGTTCTCGGACGGCACCGCAGTCAAGCAAGTCGGCGAGGAGACCTTCCGCATCTGCAAGAAGTACGTGGACGAGATCGTGCTGGTGGACACCGACGCCGTGTGCGCAGCGATCAAGGACGTCTTCCAGGATACGCGCTCCATCCTGGAGCCTGCGGGTGCGCTGGCCATCGCTGGCGCCAAACTGTATGCCAAACGCGAGGGACTCAAGGGCGAGACGCTCATCCCGGTGGCCTGCGGCGCGAACATGAACTTCGACCGCCTGCGCTTCGTGGCTGAACGGGCCGAGATCGGCGAAAAGCGCGAGGCCCTCCTCGCCGTCACGATTCCCGAAACGCCCGGCAGCTTCCGGAAATTCTGCTCCCTACTCGGCAAACGCAACATCACCGAGTTCAACTACCGCTACGCCGACCCGGCCGCGGCGCAGGTGTTCGTCGGCATCCAGGTCAAAGACCAATCGGAGACTGCCGACTTGGTGGATAAGCTGCAACGCGGCAAGCTGCCCACGCTGGACCTGTCCGACAACGAGATGGCCAAGCTGCACCTGCGCCACCTGGTCGGCGGACACGCCACAGCCAAGGACGAGATCCTGTTCCGTTTCGAGTTCCCGGAACGCCCCGGCGCGCTGATGAATTTCCTCAACAGCATGGACCACAGCTGGAACATCTCCCTGTTCCACTACCGCAACCATGGAGCGGACTACGGCCGCGTGCTGGTTGGCATGCAAGTGCCTCGCACCGACAAGAAGGCACTAAAGACCTTCCTCAGCACACTTGGATATCCGTACTGGGACGAGAGCGACAACCCGGCGTACAAGCTGTTCCTGGGATAGAATTTTGCCGACAAGATCGGGGACCGTTATGCGAAAACAGGAAGTCTTGCAGTTGCTGGCTCAACACAAAGCCGAACTGGTGCGCCGTTTCGGCATTACCGACCTCGCGCTGTTCGGTTCTACGGTGCGCGACGAAGCGCGCCCGGATAGCGATGTAGATGTTCTGGTCAGCTTCGATGGCCCGGCCACCGCAAAACGATATTTCGGGGTGCAGTTCTACCTGGAAGACCTGCTCGACTGTCCGATCGACTTGGTCACCGACAAGGCGTTGCGCCCGCAATTGCGGCCCTATGTCGAAGCAAGCGCAATTCATGTCTGAACTCACGCAAAGTACCGAGCGCAATTGGCGCTTGTATGTGGACGACATGATTTCCTTCGCCGAAAAGGTGTTGCTCTATACCGACGGACTGGATCAGGAAAAATTCGTGGCAAGCGGACTCAACTATGACGCCACGGTTCGCAATCTGGAACTCATCGGCGAGGCTGCCACGCGAATTCCGATTTCCGTGCGCGAAGCGGCCGCGCATATTCCGTGGCGGCAGATTATTGCCGCGCGCAACCGGCTGATACACGGCTACCTCGGAATAGATAACGACACACTGTGGAGCATCATCCGGGACGAAATTCCTCCGTTGCTGAGCCACCTGCGGACACTGAAAGAGTCAAACGAAGAGAATTGACTGCAGGCCGCCGCTACCGGCTGTTCCTCGGCTAAAATCTGACCAACTATTTTTCCGCCACCGGCAAAATGGTCTCGCTCAAGCGGGGATACCCTCCCACAGTAAACAGGAGCAAACATGAGCACATCCGAAGTCATTGAACAGGCACTCAAACTCAAGGCGGCAGAGCGTTTTGCACTTATTGAAATGTTGCAGGAAAGCCTGGATAAGTCCGATCCGGAGATTGATCGCATCTGGCTGGAAGAGGCACAACGACGCCTGCAGGCCTACCGGGAAGGAAAGCTGACAGCCATTCCAATGGAAGAAGTGTTCCGGGATTTGTGATGGAACTGGCATTTACCGCGCTGGCTCGCGACGAGTTGGCGGAGGCAAAACGCTTTTACAACCAGCTGCAACAAGGGCTAGGAGATCAGTTCCAGCGCGAGGCCGAATTAGCAGCCAAACGCATTCTGGAACATCCTCTGGCATGGCAGTTTGAACACGATCCATTCCGGCGCTTCTTGCTCAATCGCTTTCCGTACAAGATGCTGTATGTCATAGAGAACAACCGCATCTTGGTCATCGCTGTTTCACACCAACATCGCCAACCGGATTACTGGATTGAGCGCAACAATCACGCATGATTCTAGTTAAAACAACTCGCCGCGCTTTCGCCGCCACGGCCTGCATTAGGGCGGACAGCTTTTCGGCATCTCGCTTGATGGACTGCTATATTTTTAGACATACAAGGACATTTTTACGGGGTTTCGTGCAAGCGAAGTTTCGTTTATTGCGCCACACAATAATAATTATTAATGCCGCTTTATGCGAAATGGCGCACACATATCGATCAATGACGCCACGTTAGCCAATTTTATACGGGAGGCGGAGCAAAAATGAACATCCAAGCTAGGAAGCAGGCACTCAGGCAAAGTATAATCGCCGCCCGCGAAAAGTTGCCCGCCCCCGAGCGTATGCACCAAAGCCGCGCCGTTATTGGGTTTGTGTGCGATCTGCCTGCTTATCGGCGGGCGCAGACCGTGCTGGGTTATCTCAATTTCGGGGCTGAACTGGCGGCCGAATTGTGGGTGCAGCGGGCATTGGCCGACGGCAAGCGAGTGTTGCTGCCGCGCGTGAACCGCGCCAGCAAGCATCTGGACTTATATCAGGTGCGCAACTTGGCACACGACGTAGCGCCTGGTTTGTGGGGCATACGCGAGCCGCTGCTGGAGCGCTGCATAAAAGAAGAAGTGCCGGGCACGGTGGATTTCGTCCTGCTGCCTGGCGTGGCGTTCACCCGCGAGGGTGCGCGCCTGGGGTACGGTGGTGGCTTTTACGACAAGTTGCTGGCGCGCATGCCGCAACGTCCGGCCTTGGTCGCCGGGGCGTTCGCGCTGCAGGTGGTGCAGGATATCCCGCAGGAAAGCACTGACCGCAAGGTGGAATGGTTGGTAACGGAAAACGAAACGATACGTTGTAACTTAGGAAGAGAGTAAGCAATGGCCACACAGAAACCCGATCACGATCCGCTGGAAACCAAAGAGTGGCTGGACGCACTCGATTCCGTGTTCAAGAACGAAGGCGCCGAGCGCGCGCACTTCCTCATCAGCCAGTTGATCAACCAGGCACGCTTGGCCGGTGACGACATGCCGGTCAGCGCGACGACGCCCTACCTCAACACCATCCCGCTGGACAAGGAACAACGTTCCACCGGCAACCACGAGCTGGAGCACCGCATCCGCGCCATGACGCGTTGGAACGCGATGGCCATCGTGCTCAATGCCAACAAGGAATCCTCAGAGCTGGGGGGCCACATCGCCAGCTTCGCCTCGGCTGCCACTCTATATGACGTGGCTTTCAACCATTTCTTCCACGGCAAGACCGACACTCACGGCGGCGACCTGGTCTACTTCCAGGGCCACTCCTCGCCCGGCATTTATGCCCGCGCCTTTCTCGAAGGTCGCTTGAGCGAAGAACAGCTGTATAAATTCCGCCAGGAAGTGGATGGTGACGGCCTATCCTCCTATCCGCACCCTTGGCTGATGCCGAACTTCTGGCAGTTCCCCACCGTTTCCATGGGTCTTGGCCCGCTGATGGCGATCTATCAGGCGCGCTTCATGCGCTACCTGGAGCATCGCAACCTGGCCAAGACCGAAGGCCGCAAGGTGTGGGCCTTCCTCGGCGATGGCGAGACCGACGAACCGGAATCGCTGGGTGCGATCTCGATGGCGGGACGCGAGCAACTCGACAACCTGTGCTTCGTCATCAACTGCAACCTGCAACGTCTGGACGGCCCGGTGCGCGGCAACGGCAAGATCATCCAGGAACTGGAAGGCGTGTTCCGCGGCGCAGGCTGGAACGTCATCAAGGTGATCTGGGGCGGCAAGTGGGATCGCCTGCTGGCCAAGGACAAGAGCGGCCTGTTGCTGAAGCGCATGGAAGAAGTGGTCGACGGTGAATACCAGACCTACAAGTCCAGGGACGGCGCGTATGTACGCCAGCATTTCTTCGGCAAATATCCCGAGCTGCTGGAACTGGTCGCGGACATGTCGGACGACGAGATCTGGCGCCTGAACCGCGGCGGCCACGACCCGTACAAGGTGTTCGCCGCCTATGCAGCGGCCAACAAGCACAAGGGTCAGCCGACCGTGATCCTCGCCAAGACGGTGAAGGGCTACGGCATGGGCGAAGCCGGCGAAGCGCAGAACCCGACGCACCAGCAGAAGAAGATGGGCGAGGATGCGCTGCGCAAGTTCCGCGACCGCTTCAACATCCCGGTCACCGACGAACAGCTGCCCAAGATCCCGTTCATCCGCCCAGCAGAAGACAGCCAGGAGATGAAATACCTGCGCGAGCGCGGTGCGGCGATGGGCACCATCCCGGCACGCAACCCGGTGGCTGACGCATTGCAGATCCCTGGCTTGGAAGCGTTCGATGCTTTGCTGAAATCCAGCGAAGACCGCGAATTTTCCACCACCATGGCTTTCGTGCGCATGCTCGGTGTGCTGGTGAAGGACAAGAACATCGGCAAGCAGATCGTTCCTATCGTGCCGGATGAGTCGCGCACCTTCGGCATGGAAGGCATGTTCCGCCAGCTCGGCATCTTCTCGCAGGTCGGCCAGCTGTACACGCCGCAGGACGCTGACCAGCTCATGTTCTACAAGGAAGACAAGAGCGGCCAGATCCTGCAGGAAGGCATCAACGAAGCGGGCGGCATGGCCGACTGGATCGCTGCGGCCACCGCTTACGCCAACCACGGCGTGGCTATGATCCCGTTCTATATCTACTACTCTATGTTCGGCTTCCAGCGCATCGGCGACATGGCTTGGGCGGCGGGTGACCTGCGCGCGCGCGGCTTCCTCGTCGGCGGCACGGCCGGTCGCACCACGCTGAACGGCGAAGGCCTGCAGCACCAGGACGGCCACAGCCACCTGATGGCGGCGACCATCCCCAACTGCGTGTCCTACGACCCGACCTTTGCCTATGAACTGGCGGTGATCGTGCAGGACGGTATGCGCCGCATGTACCAGAATCAGGAAGACGTGTTCTATTACCTCACGGTAATGAACGAGAATTACACGCATCCCGCAATGCCCAAGGGCGCCGAGGAAGGCATCATCAAGGGCATGTACAAGTTCAGCGCAAGCAAGGCAAAGGCAAAAGCCAAGGTGCAGCTGCTGGGCAGTGGCACCATTCTGCGCGAAGTGATCGCAGCCGCCGAACTGCTGGAGAAGGACTTCGGCGTCGCTGCCGATGTGTGGAGCGTGACCAGCTTCAACGAGCTGCGCCGCGAAGGCATCGATTGCGAGCGCTGGAACACGCTGCATCCGGAAGCCAAGGCCCGCGTGAGCTACGTTGAGCAATCGCTGGATGCCAAGACACCGGTCATCGCTGCGACCGACTACATCCGTTCCTATGCCGATCAGATCCGCCCCTTCGTCAAGGCGCAGTACAAGACATTGGGCACTGACGGTTTCGGCCGCTCGGATACGCGCAAGAAACTGCGCGGCTTCTTCGAGGTGGATCGCCACTATGTCGCGGTCACCGCGCTGAAGGCACTGGCGGACGCAGGCACCATCGCCGCGAGCGAAGTGAACAAGGCGATCAAGCTGTACAAGATCAATCCGGACAAACCGAATCCGACGACGGTTTAAGGCAAGGGGAAACAACGTGGCGGAAATCAAGAATGTAGCTGTGCCGGACATCGGCAATTACAAGGACGTGCCTGTCATCGAAGTCGCCGTCAAGGCGGGCGACACGGTCAAGGCGGAACAGACCCTGGTGACGCTGGAGACCGACAAGGCGACCATGGATGTGCCCGCGCCGTTCGACGGCGTGGTGAAAGAAGTGAAGGTCAAGGTCGGCGACAAGGTATCTGAAGGCACGCTGATCGTGACAATCGCAGCCAGCGGTGCAGCGGCAGCTGCCGCACCCGCGCAGGCGGCAAGCCCGGCCCCTGTGGCAGCTCCCCCAGCGCCAGCTCCTGCGGCCAAACCGGCTTCGGCCGCAGCGCCTGTTGCTACCCAATCCGTGGCTGCAGCGCCAGCCGGCGGCAGCGCCCACGCCAGCCCGTCCGTCCGCCGCTTTGCGCGCGAACTGGGCGTGAACCTGCCGCTGGTCAGAGGCAGCGGTGAGAAAGGCCGCGTCACCAAGGACGACGTGCAGAACTTCGTCAAGGCTCAGCTTTCGCAACCGCGCGGCGCAGCCACTGGCGGTGCCTTGCCCGGGTTGCTGCCGTGGCCGGAAGTGGACTTCGCCAAGTTCGGCGAGGTTGAGAGCAAGCCGCTGTCGCGCATCAAGAAGATCTCTGGTGCCAACCTGCACCGCAACTGGGTGATGATCCCGCATGTCACGCAGTTCGAGGAAGCCGACATCAGCGAGATGGAAGCCTTCCGCAAGGAACTGGGCGCGGAGTATGCCAAGCAGAACATCAAGATCACTCCGCTGGCCTTCATGCTCAAGGCCTGTGCGATCGCGCTGAAGCACTTCCCCGATTTCAATGCCTCGCTGGATGCCAGCGGCGAGAACCTGGTGCTGAAGAAATACATCCACATCGGCGTCGCGGTGGATACGCCGGACGGCCTGATGGTGCCGGTGATACGCGACGTGGACCAAAAAGGCATCGTGCAGCTGGCCAAGGAACTGGGCGAAGTCAGCGTCCGCGCAAGAGAGAAGAAGATCACTGCTGCCGACATGCAGGGCGGCTGCTTCACCATCTCCAGCCTGGGCGGCATCGGCGGCACCTCGTTCACGCCCATCATCAATGCGCCGGAAGTAGCCATCCTGGGCGTGTCGCGCTCCAGCATGAAGCCGGTGTGGAAGGACGGCGAGTTCGTGCCGCGCCTGATGCTGCCGCTGTCGCTGTCCTACGACCACCGCGTGATCGACGGGGCGGCCGGCGCACGCTTCACCACTTACCTCGCACATGTGCTGTCCGACATGCGCAGGCTGGCACTGTAATCGGTGAACCGCGCACCCATCGGCATACTCGGCGGCACCTTCGACCCGATACATCACGGGCATCTGCGTTTGGCGCAGGAAGCGCTTGAGCAATGCCGGTTGCGGCAGGTGCGCTTCATACCCAGCGGCACGCCTCCGCACCGCGCAACGCCACTCGCCTCTGCCACCGCAAGGCTGGAGATGGTGAGCCTGGCGCTGCACGCGCATCACCAATTCGTCGTGGACGTACGCGAGGCTTATCGCACCGACCCCTGCTACAGCGTGAACACGCTGACCAGTCTGCGCGATGAGCTGGGCACGGAACAGCCGCTGTGCCTGTTGCTGGGCAGCGACGCCTTTCTTCAGTTGCATACCTGGCACGAGTGGCGGCATCTGTTCGACCTGGCGCATATCGTGGTGATGCAACGCCCCGGTCAGCCGCTGGGCAATGCGATGGCGAATGCCGATGGGGAACTGCAGGTGGAATACCGTGCGCGTCTCGCCCCAGCACCAAGCCGCGTGCATGAGTCACCTGCCGGCGCGATCGTGGCACTGGAGATGCCGCTGCTCGACATATCCGCCACCGACATCCGCCGTCGCTGCAGCGAAAACAAGAGCATCCGCTACCTGGTAACGGATAGCGTCGCCAACTACATTCAATCAAACCAGACTTACGCAAAATGCTGAACACAAAAGACAAGACCGCCGCCATCGTGGCCGCACTCGAAGACATCAAGGCGCAGGACATCGAAGTCATCGATACCAGCAAATTGAGCCCGATGTTTGACCGCATGATCATCGCCAGCGCGCAATCCACGCGCCAGACCAAGGCACTGTCCGACAACGTGGAGAAGAAGCTCAAGGAGCTGGGCGAAGAGGCACTCAGCGTCGAGGGTGAATCGAGCGGCGAGTGGATCCTGGTGGACTTCGGCGAAGTGCTGGTGCATATCATGCAGCCCGCGGTGCGCGCGTATTACAACCTCGAAGAGCTGTGGAGTGCGCATCCCAAGACGCACGCGAAGACCGCAAAATGAAACTGCTGATCCTCGCGGTGGGCAACAAGATGCCGTCGTGGATCACCGAGGGTTTCAACGAATACGCCAAGCGCATGCCGCGCGAGGCCAAGATCGAGCTGATCGAGATCAAGCCGGAGCCGCGCACCAGCGGCAAGACTGCGACCCAGATCATGGAGGCAGAAGCACAGCGCATCCGCGCCGCCCTCCCCGCCTCGGCAAGGTGCATCGCGCTCGACGAACACGGCGCGACTCCTACCACGAAGCAGCTCACACAGCAGATGCAGGACTGGATGCAGCAGGGCCGCGATGTGGCGTTCGTCATCGGCGGCGCAGATGGCTTGCATGAATCGGTCAAGCAGCAGGCGCAACAGCTGATCGCGGTGTCTGCCTTCACCCTGCCGCACGGCATGGTGCGCGTATTGCTGGCAGAGCAGCTGTACCGCGCGCACAGCCTGTTGCACAATCACCCTTATCATCGAGAGTGAGCCGTGAGAAACACACCTCCCCGCATCTATCTAGCCTCGCAAAGTCCGCGTCGCCGAGAACTGCTCAAGCAGATCGGTGTGCGCTTCGAGCCCTTGTTGCTGCGCAGCGACCTGCGCCGCACGGTGGACGTGGACGAAACGCCCCATGAAGGTGAGCTGCCGCTGGACTACGTGCAGCGCGTCTGTCGCGACAAAGCGGAAGCAGGCTGGCAGACCCTGGCACTGCGCAACCTGCCCCCGCACCCCGTGCTGGCAGCGGATACCACGGTCACGCTGGACGGTAAGATCATCGGCAAGCCCAATGACAACGAACACGCCACCGAGATACTGCGCATGCTGTCGGGCACACAGCATCAGGTACTGACTGCAGTCGCCGTGGCATTTCGGGAACGGGTGGAGATGCGCCTGTCTACCACCACCATCACCTTTGACACGCTGGACGATGACCGTATCCGCCGTTACCTGCTGACCCGCGAGGCGCATGACAAGGCCGGCGCTTACGGCATCCAGGGTTATGCAGGGGCGTTCGTGAAACACATGGATGGCAGCTACAGCGGAGTGATGGGACTGCCGCTGTACGAGACGGTAGAATTGCTGAAATTGTTCGGATACCCAGCGCCATGACCGAAGAAATAATGATCAACGTCACCCCGCAGGAGACTCGCGTCGCCGTGATGCAACAGGGTGTCGTGCAGGAACTGCACATCGAGCGCGGCAGCCAGCGCGGCCTCGTAAGCAACGTCTATGTCGGTAAAGTGAAGCGCGTGCTGCCCGGCATGCAGTCGGCCTTCATCGACATCGGGCTCGAACGCTCCGCCTTCCTGCATGTGGCCGACATCTGGGAGAACCGCGTCAATGGCGACGCCACCAAACCCATCGAGAAGATGCTGTTCGAGGGCCAGACCGTGCTGGTGCAGGTCATCAAGGACCCCATCGGCACCAAGGGCGCGCGCCTTTCCACGCAATTGAGCTTCGCCGGACGGCTGCTGGTGTATCTACCGCAGGAATCGCACATCGGCGTTTCGCAGCGCATAGAGAACGAGGAAGAGCGCGAGACCCTGCGCGCCAAGTTGCAGCAGGTGCTGCCTGCAGAGCACAAGGGCGGTTACATCATCCGCACCATGGCCGAATCCGCCACCGACAACGAGTTGCGCGCCGACGTGGCCTATCTGGACAAACTGTGGAGCAACCTGCATCTGCAGTCGCAGCGGCTGGCCGCGCCCGCCCTGCTCTACAAGGAACTGGACATCAGCCTGCGCGTGCTGCGCGATTTCGTGAACGAGGAGACCACACGCATCCTCGTCGACTCGCGCGAGACGCATGAACGCATGCAGGCCTTTGCCACCGATTACATCGCCGCAGCCTTGCCCAAGCTGGACCGTTATGCCGGCGCGCGTCCGCTGTTCGACCTGCACGGCATCGAGGAGGAGATCGAGCGCGCGTTGTCCCGCCGCGTCGACCTCAAATCCGGCGGCTACCTGATCATCGACCAGACCGAGGCGCTGACCACTGTGGATGTAAATACGGGCGGCTTCGTCGGCGGTCGCAACTTTGACGACACCATTTTCAAGACCAATCTGGAAGCGGCCCAGGTCATCGCCCGCCAGCTGCGCCTGCGCAACCTGGGAGGCATCATCATCTGCGACTTCATCGACATGGACTCGGCGGAGCACCAGAACGCGGTGCTCGATGAATTCAGGAAGATGCTGGCCAATGACCGCACCCGCATCAGCGTGAGCGGTTTTTCCTCGCTGGGCTTGGTGGAGATGACGCGCAAGCGCACCCGCGAAAGCCTGGCGCATGTGCTGTGCGAACCCTGCCCCACCTGCCAGGGGCGCGGCGAGGTGAAGACCGCGCAGACCGTGTGCTACGAAATCCAGCGCGAGATCGTGCGCGAAGACCGCCAGTTCAATGCCCGCGAATACCGCATCCTCGCCTCACAACAGGTGATAGACCTGTTCCTCGACGAGGAATCGCAAAGCCTCGCCCAGCTTTCCGACTTCATCGGCAAGCCCGTATCCCTGCAGGTCGAGATCCTTTACTCGCAAGAGCAATACGATGTCATCCTGATGTAAGGCTTCTTGACGTTTTCTTAACGTTCGTTTTGATATTCTTCTCGCGCGTTCCAGACGCATAAACCAAATATATACGCTCGAGGAGAATCCAATGTTGAAGAAGCATCTGGCTGGCCTGCTGGCCGCCGCCTGTATCGCCGCACCCGCTTTTGCCCATGACGAACATGAACACGGCGATGCTGCCGTGGCACAAGCCATCATCAAGGAAATCCAGTCCAGCGACAGCAGCTATATCGCTGCACACAACACTGCCTTCTTCCAGGAACTGTCCAAGGGGCAACATCCGCGCGCTACCGTGGTGACCTGCTCCGACTCACGCGTGCACACCAACATGCTGGACAGCACTCCGGAAGGCGACCTGTTCATGGTGCGCAACATCGGCAACCAAGTGGCGACCTCCAAGGGTTCGGTCGAATACGGCGTGAACCATCTCGCATCTTCCCTGCTGATCATCATCGGCCATTCCTCCTGCGGCGCGATCAAGGCAGCCAGCGGCGACTATTCCGCGCTTGAGCCTGACATCAAGAAGGAACTGGACACCATCAGCATCGTCAAGGGCGTTGCCAGCATCGACGGCGTGAAGGCCAACGTCAACAACCAGGTCACCGCAGCAGTGAAGGAGTTCGCCGACAAGGTGAAGGCCGGACAACTGCTGGTAGTAGGCGCGGTGTATGACTTTGCCGACGACATGAAACAAGGTGCCGGCAAGCTCAACATCATCAACGTCAACGGCGATACCGATGCAGCCAAGATCAGCGCCGCATTGACCACCACTACCAAGGTCGCTACTGCAGAGCACAGCGGCCACGGCGAGCACGCACACCACTAAGGTCTGCACTCCCCTTGAATGGAGCGGCGCAAGCCGCTCTTTTCATTTGCAGTCCCGTTCTGAGCGGAAATGTTTCTGTGTATCATCCGGCACATGTTCGCTATCGACTTTCCCGAAACACGCCGCATATCCCGTGCACTGTGGCTCGCTGCTGTTCTTGTCTTCCCGTCAGTCGCCCTCGCCACCGGCGAGACGGTCATTGAGGAGATCCCAGTTCTCGTTGATTCCGGCGTCAAGACAGCGGATTCCACGCGCGACTACGTTTCGCAACAGTTCGTCGGCTTCGTCACCGGCATCGACCGCTTCTTCGGCACCGAACGCAACTTCCAGGAAACCAATCAGAGCGTGATGCAGCTCAACCTCAGCGAGTTGATGCAGCAAGGCGGCAGCCGCCAGGCACAACTGGCGCTGAAGACCAATCTGCGCCTGCCTGCCGCCGAAAAGCGCCTGCATCTGCTGCTGGAAAGCGACCCGGAAAAGAACGTCGCCGGGGCGAATACTGCCAACCTGCCGCAGGCCCTCAGTCAGCTGGTCACGCCGGCGACTTACGGCGTGGCCCTTCGTTACGTGAAGGAACTGGAGAACATCTGGCACGTCAGCACCGATTTCGGCATCAAGGTTCCCCTGCCGCTGCAACCTTTTGTGCGCGCGCGCGCGAGCTATACGGTGTCACTCGATGGCTGGCGCATGAAAACAACGCAATCGGTGTTCTGGTTCAGCCGAACAGGAGCGGGGGAAACCACCCAGATCGATTTCGAACACGTGATAGGCGATCCCACCCTGTTCCGCGCCACCAGCACCGCCACCTGGATGCATGACCTGCAACGTTTCGACCTGCGCCAGGATTTCGGGATATATCAGACGCTGGACGAGAAGCGCGCCCTGCTCTATGAAGCCAGTGTCATCGGGGTGGACCGTCCGCAGAGCCGGGTGGACGACTATGTGCTTTCGCTGCGCTACAGGCAGCAGCTACACCGGCGCTGGCTGTATCTGGAGATCAACCCGCAACTGCATTTCCCCAGAGAGAACAGCTACCGCAGCACACCGCTGCTGCTGCTGAGACTGGAAACGCTGTTCGACGCCCTCTGAGGAACGGCGCGTTCGCCGCCTCCTGACCCACTTAAAAAAATAGCTTGACGTGTGCGTTTTGCACACGTATTGTATGACCGTGTGCACAGTATGCGCACACCACAAGACAGGCATCGTTCAAGCACACGGACTAGCCTCCCGCTGTATGCATCAGACTAATCCGTCTCTGGCACTCGAAGCGACGGTTGCCTATCTCTTCTAACGGCATCAAGTCAGTTAGTTACGAAGGAGGGCGTCATGCGGGCATCCTCCAATGCGAATCCAGCCAATCCGCACATCCCGTTCCGCATAGAAAGCGAGGACATCATGAGAGCAATCCATTCCAAATTGATGGCAGCGGTAGTTCAGATCGTACGTTGGTCGGTCGTCGGCATTTTCGCTCTGGTCATTGCCACACCTGCTATCGTTTCCATCACCACCCCAGCTTGACCTGAAGGTTGCAACGCAGTGTCGATCGTCGGTGGCAACCGGCGCTTGGCGCTGCGGCTGCAGGCAGCTTGTCGTTCTCCACAACCATCGTGGATGAACATGTGGACTGGCTGTGGGTAAGCGGATAATTCACAGCTGCGACAGACAGATACCACCTCTGCTCAATTCTCGCTCGTCATCACAGAAGCGATCGCACGGATTGCGGTCATGCCAAGTCACAGCAACAAGGCGGCGGAGATTGTGATGCGAGGCAGGGTTGCGTTGTCGCTGAAGCGAAGGGTTGTGGGATGTCTGCGTCGTTCGAAACGGAACGCACGCGTGTCTGCTGTTTTTCCACAACCATCGTGGATGGATGTGTGAATTGGCTGTGGGTAACAGGATAATTCCACGTTGTGACAGTCAGATAGAAGGCCTGCTCAATTCTCGCTCGTAGGGCACAGTGACGCAGTGGTGAAGATCGCATGGCGTTCGAAAATCAAATGCGAAGCTGAAAATCATCTAGCCGGCCTCCCACCGCCGATGGCGGTGGGGTTAAAGTGAGTTTGCGAACTTGCGATAACCACAGGAGGCCGATGTCATGAAGTATAGCGGAATCGATTTGCATTCGAACAACAGCGTGGTCACGGTAACGGACGAAGAAGATCGTGTTGTGGCGGAGAAGCGATTGCCGAATGATCTGTCGAGGATCATCGGATTTTTGGCCCCGTGGCGTGAAGAGTTAGCAGGCGTTGTCGTGGAGTCAACCTACAACTGGTACTGGCTGGTCGATGGGCTGCGGGAGGAAGGATTCGTGGTGAAACTGGCGAACACCGGTGCCATCAAGAAATACGATGGCCTCAAGCACAGCGGCGACGAAGCCGATGCGCGGCACCTGGCGCACCTGCTGCGGCTGGAGATACTGCCGACGGGCACCATCCTGCCACCGGCACACCGCGCAGTGCGCGACCTGGCCAGGAAGCGCATGCAACTGGTCAGAAGCCGCACCAGCCACATCATCGCCATTGAGAACGTCGTGGCACGGCAACGCGGCATGAAGATCAGCAGCAACCAGATCAAGAAACTGACGGCTGATGAAGTTGATGAAATGGCGTTTCCACCGGACGTGGGTCTGGCGATCAAAAGCAACCTCGCTGTCGTCATCACGCTGAGCGAACAAATCGAGCTGCTGGAAAAGCGTCTACAGGAAAACATGAACGAACGGCCTGAATACAGTTTACTGACCAGCGTGCCCGGCATTGGAAAGATCCTTGCCGCCGTCATCCTGCTGGAGACTGGACCCATCGAGCGCTTTGCAGCAGTCGGCAACTTTGCCTCCTATGCGCGCTGCGTGGACAGCCAGCACATGAGCAACGGCAAGAAGAAAGGTGAAGGCAATACCAAGAACGGCAACAAATACCTGTCCTGGGCCTTCGTCGAAGCGGCCTACTATGCGCAGCGATTCTGCGCCGAGGCCAAACGGTTTTACGAACGCAAGAAAGCGAAGACAAACACGGCGGTGGCCACCAAGGCGCTGGCGCACAAATTGGCGAGAGCGTGCTACCACATGCTGAAGGAGCAGAAGCCCTTCGATGCGGGGCGCTGTTTCGCATGAGTTACGACGGCAACGGCAAGCCCGGAATAAGGGGTCTGGCGCAGAGCCATGAGTCTGAATGGGATGCCGTTCGCCGTCGCCCGGGCAACAAAACGGATCGCCTGCAACGCGAGCCAGCAAGGGGTTGGCATCGGAATGCGATAGCCACGAATCTGTGCAATATCCATTGGACGCGAAGCGGCACCAACATTCTTCTGGGGCGGCGAAGCCGCCAGGGCGTAAGCAGACCACCGCTGATCGCTTGATCCTGATGGGTGACTGGCGCGATTCGTTCGCAGCCATGAATGAAGAAACGGGCGCGGTTTGGTTGTTGATCGGGATTTAGAAGTGGATTTGAAAATGCTGGCGGCTGATGCCGCCATAGAATCGTTTACTCGCTTGACGCAGGCCGGCTAATGGGTGACCTCTTTGATTATCGCTCACGAATCACCACGCATAGCTTCGAAGGCAAGTTTGGCAAGGGTCGATCTGTTACTTTTCAGTAGGAGGTCTCTGATTTTGTCATGGGTGTTTTTGTCGTATAGAGAATCAAACTTGGCATAGTCTTCTCTCGTCAACTCCAAGCTTGAAACGAGCGATTCAAGCTTTATCAAATCGTCACCCGAAAATCCATGCCTCTCGAAGTGCTCTGCGCTTGATTGAAAGCTGGCAAGGACCAAGGTTCCCTCGATATTGCCATTGGCCGAATTGCCAAACTCAGCGACTTTCGCGGGATTCAATCCCATGGCAATCATAGAGCGGCGCAGCCCCAAGAGTTCTTGTCGATCCGAATGGCATAGCAGAAAAAGATTCTTAAGTCGGTCAAACATCATGTTGCCTCCAATTGTTAGCAATGAATCTTGTGTGCCATGGAAAGGTGCGCCGTATATCCGCCCGGCCCGTTGCCGACCGGGCGCTAACGGCATCTAGCGGTGCATCAGGTTGAGCTGCATGGCGATGATGTCGTGGTTCAGCCACAGCACGGGGCCGGCCGGATTGGACGACTCATGGAACATCAGCGGCCCTGTGCCTTCCAGCACCAGCGAACTCAGCACATCGGTCACCAGCGCGTCGCGGCTCTTGTGCATCTTGGTGATCTCTTCCGAGGTGCCTATCATCACTTCGGCCAGGTCGGCCGAGTTCGGCATGGGCCATGCCGCGAAATTGCGGAAGCTCTTCATCACCTCGCTGGCATTGTAGGCGTCGATCTTCTGCAGCAGGCTTTCCAGCGTTTGGCCTTCCTGCAGCACATCGCGGCAGGCTTGCCACTGCGCTTCGGCCCAGGCCCCGCCGTGTTCTTTCTTCAAGGCCTTGAGCAGGGGGAACAGCGATAGCTCCACGCCCACAAAGATGTCGGAGGAGTTGGTGCGGATCTCGGGGCAGTTGTAGACCGTCGGCCTTGATGCCCTGCTTCCATGCCGCCTCGGCGATGCGCTCCAGGCGCATCTTGGCCTTGCCCTGCGTGTAGTTGGTGTAGGTCTGCCACTGGTATTTGTCGTCGATGAGGATCTCGGTGCCGTGGTAGCCGTAGGCGGTGTAGCGCACCTGCCCGCCGGTCTTTTCCAGGCGGGCACGGATCGCGGCGCTGCCTTCGATCAGGTACTGGAAGGTGTTCGCTGTGACCTCGTCGAAGTTCATCAGGATCAGCTTGCCCAGGTCGCTGTCGAGCAAGGCGTTCGAAGACTGGAAGCGCTCGCCGCGGCCCTTGTAGATGCGGTTGGCGATGGCCAGGAACACTTTCACCTTGGGGATGCCGCCGGCCATGGTGTGGGCGAAGAAGGCGTTGCTGCCGTCCGGGATCATGCCATCCAGTTCGGCCATCACCTTGGCCACGGAATCCTTGAAACGCTTCACGCCCACTTCGCGGCAGCGCTCGACCTGCTTCCAGTCGAGCTTGTCGTCCTGCCAGCTCTTCAGCGTCATCTCGGCCAGCAGATCGGTCGGTGTGGGTTCGCCCTCGGGCGCATCCAGATCGAAGCCCGCCATCAGCGGCACGTTGATGATGCGGCCGCCCAGATTGGCCTCGGCCTGTGCCAGCTCCTCTGCGGTGAGCGGGCGCAGCTTGTTGTTCTCGTCGCGGCGGCCCACGGTCACACCGATGATGGTCATGCCTGCATTGCGCGCCTCGTTGACCAGGCCGTTGGCATAGCCGCGGCCGAACAACTCGCCAAACAGCACAAACACATCACTCTTGCGAAAGATATTCGCTGTGGGTATCTCTCTCAATGCAACCGGTGTATCCATAAACATCTGCCTCCAAAATGACAATCCATTGATTTGTTTGTCAATGATAACCGAATTTGGTAGCCTTACCAAAACAAGCAGCCTTGTAGTGGGAGGGCCAAATGGGTATCAAAGACGACATCCTTATAGCAGGCTCGACGTTGTTACGCGAAAAGGGCGTGACCGCCCTGACACAGCCGCAGATCGCACAGGCGGCCAACATCAAGCAAAGCCATCTCACCTACTATTTTCCCACACGTTCGAGTCTGCTGCTTGCGATTGCCGAGTTCACGCTGTCGTCATTGATGGACGAAGCCGCCGCGCAGCTGCAAGCCAGGCCCAAGGGCAAGACGCTGGCGGACGCCATCTCCAGGATCATGATCGAAGGCTTCCCGCCGCGCGTCTTCATCGGCCTGATCGTGGCCGCGGACAGCGATCCCGACATCCGCAAACTGCTGCGCAAGCTGATACGCCATGTGCGCGCCTCCATCCAGCGCCTGCTGGAACAGGCGGGCATCGCCGCCGACGCCGAGGCGACGCTGCTGTTCCACGCCACCATCGTCGGCCTGGCCGTCATGCACCAGGCCAGAATGAACAAGGAATCGGCAACGCGAAGTGAAGGACGGCATCGCCTTGCTCATGCGCATGCTGACACCCAAACCCACGAAACGGTCGCCATCATGAAAACACTGCCCCGCTTGCTCCTTGTGCTGTCCCTGCTCCTGCCGGCAGCCTGCGGCAAAGCTACAGACGCCGTTCTACCAGGGCTATGTGGAAGGCGAGTGGCTGTATCTTTCTGCGCCGCAATCCGGCTATCTGGAGACGCTGAACGTGGCACGCGGCGACCGTCCCGGCCAAGGGCAGCAACGCCTTCATCCTTGTCCGGCGAGCAGAATGCTGCGCAAAGCCAGCGCGCACCGCCGCACTGGAGGCACAGCTGCATGCGGCCGAGTCCGCGCTGAAGATTCGCCACGGCACAGCTCAAACGACAGGAGGAGCTGGCCAGGCAGAATTTCGCCTCGGCCGCGCGCACCGACGAACTGCTCGCCTCGCAGATGCAGGCAGCCGCACAGGTGCGCGTGCTGCGCGAACAGCTCGCCAACAAGACGGTGCAGATACCCGCGAACGGCGAGATCACCGAAATCTATTACCGGCCCGGCGAATGGGTGCCGCCCGGGCCAGCCCGTGGCGAGCCTGCTGCCGGACGACAAGCGCCGCATCCGCTTCTTCGTGCCGGAAACCGTGGTTGGCCACGCTGCACATCGGGCAGACCGTCGAGGCGCATTGCGACGGCTGCGCCGCGCCCATCCTCGCCACCATCAACTTCATCGCGCCACAGGCGGAATACACGCCGCCGGTGATCTACAGCCAGGGCTCGCGCGAAAAGCTGGTGTTCCGCGTGGAAGCGCATCGCCGTCACCGCAGGATGCGCCGCGCCTGCGCCCCGGCCTGCCGGTCGAGGTGCGACCTCAAATGACGCTCGCCATCGATGTGCGCGGCATCAACAAGCATTTCGGCGACAAGCATGTCGTGCGCGATCTCGCACTGCAGGTGAAGCAGGGCGAGATCTTCGGCTTTCTCGGCCCCAACGGCAGCGGCAAGACCACCTCCATCCGCATGCTGTGCGGCCTGCTCACGCCGGACAGCGGCGCAGGCACCTGCCTCGGCTACGACGTGCTGAACGAAAGCGTGGAGATCAAGAAGCAGGTGGGCTACATGACGCAGAAGTTCTCGCTGTGGGACGACCTGACCATCGCCGAGAATCTGGATTTCGTGGCGCGCATGTTCGGCATGAAGGAGCGCAAGCAGGCCGTCGCGCAGGCGCTGGACGAACTGGGACTGACGGCACGGCAGCGACCAGCTCGCGGGCACGCTTTCCGGCGGCTGGAAGCAGCGCCTGGCGCTGGCCTCCTGCCTGCTGCACCGCCCCAAGCTGTTGCTGCTGGATGAGCCGACCGCCGGGGTCGACCCCAAGGCGCGGCGCGATTTCTGGGAAGAGATACACCGCCTGTCTGCAGCGGGCATCACCATCCTCGTCTCCACGCATTACATGGACGAGGCGGAACGCTGCCACCGCCTGGCCTATATCGCCTACGGCAATCTGCTGGCCAGCGGCACCTCGGCCGAGATCGTCGCCGCGCAGAAGCTGGCCACCTGGGTGGTCACCGGCCAGCGCGCGCACCAGCATGCCGAAGCGTTGCGCGAGCTGCCCGGCGCGGAACAGGTCACCACCTTCGGCACCACGCTGCACGTCAGCGGCCAGGATGCCGAGCTGCTGGGGCTGGCGATCGAACAGTTCGGCACGCGACCATGACTGCTGGTCGAGCGCGGCGCACCCTCGCTGGAAGATGCCTTCATCCACCTGATGCGCGATGCGCGCGACCAGTTCGAGGACTGAGACGTCAATCGCCTGCACATGCACTTGCGCCGCATGTCCTGGCACCGCTGGCTGGGCATCGTGATCAAGGAATTCATCCAGCTCAAGCGCGACCGGCTGACCTTCGGCATGATCCTCGGCATCCCCATCATCCAGTTGCTGATCTTCGGCTTCGCCATCAACTCCGACCCCAAGCATCTGCCCACCGTGGTGCTGCTGCACGAGTCCAGCCCGTTCACGCGCGACTACATCGCGGCCATGAAGAACAGCGGCTATTTCGACATCGTCGGCACGGTGAACACCGAACGCGAGGCCGAGCACATGCTGGACCGCGGCGACGTGCAGTTCGTGGTCACCTTCCCGCAGGATTTCCAGCGCGCGCTGATACGCGGCGAACGCCCCGCCATCCTGGTGCAGGCCGATGCCACCGACCCGGTGGCCGCGAGCGGCGCGCTGTCGGTGCTCAACCGCATCGGCAACGAAGTGTTCGCGCCCGACCTGCCGGGCTTCCATCCGCCGCTGCCAGGGCGACCTGATCGAGCTGCGCGTGCACAAGCGCTACAACCCGGAAGGCATCACCGCCTACAACATCGTGCCGGGACTGATCGGCGTGATCCTGACCATGACCATGGTGCTGATGACCGGCCTGGCCATGACGCGCGAACGCGAACGCGGCACCTTCGAGAACCTGCTCGCCACGCCCGCCACGCCGCTGGAGGTGATGACCGGCAAGATCGTGCCCTACATCCTGATCGGCCTGATCCAGGTCACGGTGATCCTGCTGGCGGCGCACTGGATATTCCACGTGCCGATGCTGGGCAGCCTCGCTGCTGCTGTATGGCGTGGTGCTGCTGTTCATCTGCGCCAACCTCACGCTGGGCATCACCTTCAGCTCGCATCGCGCGCAACCAGTTGCAGGCGATGCAGATGACCTTCTTTTTCTTCCTGCCCTCCATCCTGCTTTCGGGCTTCATGTTCCCGTTCCGCGGCATGCCGGAATGGGCGCAGGTGGATCGGCAACTGCCTGCCGCTCACGCACTTCCTGCAGCTGGTGCGCGGCATACTGCTCAAGGGCAACGGGCCCGGAGTTGCTGTGGTCGCACACCTGGCCGCTGCTGCTGTTCATCGTGGTGGTGCTGGGTGTCGGCCTGAAGACCTTCCGCCGCACATTGGACTGACTTGGATTCTTGCTTTTTTGTGAACGGTCCGCGTGTTCAGCGCGCTGCCCGCACGTCGAGCGATGTCAGGATGGAGTGGATCTCACCGAACAATGGTCTCTCATCGACCGCCGGTTGCGCACAGCGCTGCTGCAGGTCGCGCAACGCATCGACGACACGCTGGGCCTCCGCCGGCGCCTCGCAGCGATCCAGCAGCTCCTCCAGCAGGCAGGCGAACGCGCGCACCTCGATGCGCTGCAACGCCGTGGCAAGACGCGCATCTTGCGGCAGGAATGAGGCCGCGCCGAAATCGCCCAGCAGGCACTCGCCCTGCGCATTCCACAGAATATTGTGCGCGTACAAATCGCCGTGCATCAGGCCTTGTGCCTGCAGGTGTTCTGCAACTGATGCGATGCTCCGCGCGATATTCAGTGCAGTCGTAAGCGTGAAGCGGGTCGCTAGCGGATAGATGTCGCGCGTGCAGGATTCCAGGCTGGGCGGCCCGGCGAGGTTGACGTAGCCGGGGTCGATCAGCGACATCACCAAGCCCGGTGTACCTGAAGGATGGCCGCTGATCTTGCCGGCGACAGGGATCAGGCCAGGATGCGCGCCGGCTGCGATGCACGCGGCCTTTTCGCTGCGCGGCAGGCCATCGCTGGTCAGCGCGCCCTTGAACACCTTGACCGCTACCGGCGTGGCGCTGCCATCCTGCAGATGATGGGCGCGATAGATCACGCCGGATGCGCCTTCGCCCAAGGCGTGCTGCAACTCAAGGCTGTACCAGTCGATGTGCGTTATCGGCTGTTCCGCCGTGGCAGCCGCCTCGCCAGCATCGCTGCACGGGTTGCCCGCATAGGCCAGCCACGCCAATCGTGGCAACGACAGCAACCAGTCCGGCAACTGTGCAAAGCGGTTGGCCGCGATGCGCAGCAGTTCCAGATTGGTGCAGGCCGCGATCTGTTCAGGCAATCCCTGCAACCGGTTGCCGGCCAGCATGAGCTTCTGCAAACGCGTGCAGGCCCCCAGTTCAGCAGGCAATGCGCTGATGCGGTTGTCGGTCAGGATCAGCCAGCGCAGTTTCGCAGGCAGGGCCGCCGCTGGCACATCGACGATCTGGTTAGCCTTGAAGCCCACCATCTCCAGCTGCGGACAGCGCCCCAGCACTTCGGGCAGTGCAGTGAAACGATTGTCCGAGCAGAAGATCACGCGCAGCTTGTGCAGCCTCGGCAGGTCATCGGGCAGGCTGCACAAGGCATTGCCGGACAGGTTGAGGATCTCCAGCGTGTCGGCCAGCTGGTATATCTCGCTAGGAAAATCGGTCAGGCCGCAGGAAAGATCGAGGCGCTTGATGCCGTCAAGTTGACCGGCGCGCAGTGCTGAGAGCGTATGCATGAGGTAACTAAGCTAAGTCCGTACAACGGCCGATGGATCAGGGATAGTCGATGTCCTGCTCATTGCCCGCGTAATTATTTTGTATCTCGGTGATGACCCTTTTGGCGCTGGTCTTGGACAAAATCTTTTCGACGATGGTGTCTCTGTAGTCGTCCATGCGTTCACGCAGTAACGGCTGGTATTCGGACGGGACTTGCTTCAGCCACGCATTCCAGCTGGCTTCGACATCCCACGGTGTTTCTCGAACGCCCTGTATCAGGGTCTGGAGATCCGCCTGTTTTACCCGCGCGACGATGGGCGCGACGCCGGCGATCGCGAAGATCACCGCGATCGAGATGACCGCATGGGCATCGAGCTCCGGGTCCCTGACCGGGCCGGCGTAATGTCTGGTGCGCAGCCACTTGGCGCATTCGATGATCTTCTGGTTGCTCTTGCGGTCCCGCAATGCCCTGGCATAGACATCATCGCCCGACCAGTTGACGTTGGGTTCGGCACGGCATATCTCGAAGAAGAGCGCCTTCAGGTTGCGCTGCTGCACGAAGGCATCGGCTTCGAACTCGGAGAGGATGGGCACGTAAGGCAGGCCGTTCAGTTCCTTGATGTGGCGGAACCCCATCTGGAACACACGCTCGGCACCGTGTTGCAGCAGGAAGGACAACCAGGATTCTCCGCTCTCCGGCAGCTTGGCCTGACTGACGCCCAGCGAGACGCAGCCGACGGTCAGGTAGAACGCCTCGAGCAGGCCGTCCGCCGTTCTGTCGTTGGTGAACTTCTTCGCGACCAGGACGGTGATCCCGCTCAACTCCTGCAGGAGTTCTTCCGCCTCCACTCTGTGGTGCGTGCGCTGTGCAAGCGCTTCGAGCGCTTGCACCAGGTGGGGCGGACGTTGGGTGATGCTGGCTAGTTGCATATATGGCGTCCCGGTTGTCAGGCGAAGATGTCCTCGCCGAGGCTGGGACGGCCGCCCTTCTTGGGCTCGCTGACGGCCTTGCTGGGGACCTGGCTGCGCAGGCGCTTCAGCAGGTCCTTGGTCGTCCGGCCCGTGGCGTATTCGCTCTCTTCCTCGTGGTCCTCGTCGTCGTCCTCTTCCTCCCTGTGATGCGGCTGGTTCTCGCCGGGCTGCCACTCGGGGAAGAGCTCGAACAGCACGCGGTCCCAGGCGTCGGAGTCCGTGCGCGCCACGTCGAGCGCCAACGGGATGACGTCGTGGTCCGACGTCGTGTGACCGCTATTGTGTGCGCCGCGGTTGTGGATCTCGTTGGCGATCTCAAAGACCTCCTCGATTGCGGTCGAGAACAGCACGGCAAAGGCCGTGGTCCCCCAGTCGGTCGCCAGCGCCGCGTTAATAAGCGCAGCGCGACGCTCCTCGTCGTCGCTCGCATATATGACGCCGTGGACATGGGCGAACAGCGATTCGGCCAGGGCTTCCGGCTCGTCCTCGATCTTGTCTTCATCCCAGGAGGCGGCGAAGTACGCCAGGCTCTCGGCCCAGGCTTTGGGCGGGATCAGCAGCGTGGCCAGCGACAGCTTGCCGCCGTCGAACGCGGACAAGTGCAGCGACGCGACTTGTGGCTCCAGCGATTCCAGCACTTCGACCACGGCGAGATCGCCGAATTGTTCCGCTGTCTCGTTGATTGCCTCTTCCGCATGCTCGGTAGAACCGGACAGGACCAGCTCGGTGACCTGGCGCCTGATTGCGGGAAGATTGGAGTTCTCAGCCATTGTCGTCCCCACGCGTGTCGAACAGATGCTCGATATCGTGCCCCTGCTCGAGTTGGTCCTCGTCTTCGTCTTGCTCCTCGTCGCTGTCTTCTTCCCTTTGCAGGGAATCGAGCGAATGGTCTTCATCCGTCCAACGCTTGTTATTCTTGAACAGGAAGGCAGTGATGATCGCCTTGCGCGCGAGCTCGGGGTCAGACTCGCTTATCGTGGCCAGCGCCTTGCCCGCAGTTGCGTCGTCGCACGACACCATCTTCAGTACCTTGGCTGCGTTGCCCTTGTCGTAATTCGCGGCTTGCGCCAACAGCCCGGCTGGGTCGTTGAAGCTCAGGTGATCGGCCAGCGCAAAGCTCAACATGTTCACGTCGTCTATCCCCGAACCGTTGGCGTATTCGGCTATCAAAGCCTGGACGACTCTCGCATAGTTCCGTCTGTCGGGAGGATCCCCCAAGGTGTCATCGATCTGGATACCCAGTTCACGCGACTGGTAAGCGAATTCGGGATGGATATTTTTCATATGGTTTCAAGTCTTAAGAGTGATTAACGATCAAGCTCGCGGAAGATCGATTCCGCAGCGATTGAACAGGGAGGTCCACAGCGCATGCGCTTCATCATCTGCATCGATGACGATGCGGTTGTTGAGGCTCTGGTTGTATTCGGCCCTCTTCTTGGGGTCAGAGAGCACCTCATAGGCCGTCTTGATGGCATTGAAGCGGATCTCCGCGCTGGAATGGGGATTCCTGTCCGGGTGATGGCGCATGGCAAGAGAGCGATAAGCCTTCTTGATGTCTTCGCTCGATGCGGTCGGAGATACGCCCAGAATGTTGTATAGATTTTCCAATGATGCCTCCTGCGGGCCGGCGATTTTACCCCACGGCGGGGGATATTTTCGATTTACGGCGATTGCCTGGTTCAGTCGCCCAGCAGCCGCTCCGGCTCGACCTTGCTACCCGTGATCGCGACGACCTTATGTCGCGATTGGGCGCCCTGCTTGAGTTCGACCTGGCGCAACGACACGTCGAACGACGCGGCGATGAACTTGAGCAAGGCCTCGTTGGCACGGCCTTCGACAGGGGGCGCGGCGAGGCGCAGCTTCAGCGCCTCGCCATGCAGACCCGCCACCTCAGTGCGCTTCGCTCCGGGCTGGATATGCAGGGTGAGCGTGAGTACTTCGCCGTTGCGGCGGTACCAAGCGCTCACAGCAATCTCATCACTGCCTGTTCCATCCCGCCTATCGGCACGATGAGTATGAGTTGGCAGATGATGAACAGTACCAGCACCGACAGGTCGACACGGCCCAGCGGCGGGATGCTGCGGCGCAGGGGTTGTACAAAGGGGCGGTTGACCGCGGCCAGCAGCGGCGCGATCGGTGTGTGCGGATTGACCCACGACAGGATAGCCTCGGCGAGCAGCGTGGCGATGAGCAGATAGATGCTGAGCTTCAGCAGCTTGACCGCGGTCCATGCCAGCAAGCCTATCAGCGGAAAAGTCTCATAGGCATAGCCCTGCACACCCAGGTAGGCGGCCAAATAGACGAACTCGACCACGAACGCCAGCAGCAGCGTGGCGCTGTCCAGTCCCCATACCGCAGGAAGGAAGCGGCGCGTGCGCAGCACGGCAAAATCGGTGATCGCCATGACGAATTCGCCTATGGGATTGCGCATCGGTGCTTTCAGCCACACCGCGTGGAAACGGAACAGCAACACGGCAGCAAACGGCTGCACCAGTGCATCGATCAGGAACGACAGTGCCTCACTCCACATCAGGCGTCCTTCCCTAATTCGTCGCCCAGCTCTTTGGAGCGCGCTGCGGCCGCGCGGGCGGCTGCGATGATGTGCTTCTTCACATGGTTGGCATCCAGGCTCAACAGCGCACGCTCAGTGGTGCCGTTCTTGGAGGTGACACGGGCACGCAGGATCGCGACTTCATCTTCACTGCTGTCGGCCAGCTTGCTTGCGCCGATGAAAGTGTCCAGCACCAGCTGGCGCGCTTGCAGATCGTCCATGCCCAGTTCGACCGCTGCCTGCTGCATGGCCTCGATGAAATAGAACACGTAGGCGGGCCCGCTGCCGGAGATCGCCGTCACACTATCCAGCAGATGCTCCTCCGCCACCCACAGCGTGCTGCCGACCGCTTCCAGAAT
The DNA here is from genome assembly GCA_963813255.1 of uncultured beta proteobacterium. GTDB lineage: Bacteria > Pseudomonadota > Gammaproteobacteria > Burkholderiales > Gallionellaceae > Sideroxyarcus. The sequence goes on from CAWEYD010000001.1 coordinate 374,570, forward strand.
CGCCTCGGCACGCTCGCGCTCCCTTTCCTGCACCTCAGGCATGGCGTACAAGCCGGTCACGCCGTGCCGTATCAGGGCCGGCGTGTTGGGCATGCAGCGCACGACGTTCTGTGTACCCAGCCAGCGCGAGATGTCTTGCGCCCGTATGCCTGCCGCGATGGAGATCACCAGGGGATTGTTGAGCAGCGGCGTCAATTGCGCGCACACTTCACGCAACTGTTGCGGCTTGACCGCCAGCACCACGATCTCGGAGCGTGCCACGGCCTCGCTCATGTCGGTCATGGCGCGCACGGCGAATTCCTCGTGCAGATGGGCACAACGCTGCTCGTCGATCTCCACCACGCGTATTTTTGACGGCGCGTAACCGCGTTTGATCAAGCCACCTATCAGCGCCTTCGCCATGTTGCCGCCGCCGATGAAACAGATATTCATACAGTTCCCCAGGAAATTCGTTTAGTGGGTGATTATCGCAAATTGAAAGCGTATCGGCACGACCAGCACTGACTGGCCTCGTGCGGGACTCTTCGGGAATCACGCTTGTGGCTTGCTGCGCCCGCCGAAGATCGTAGTGCCGATGCGCACGATGGTCGCGCCCTCCTGTATCGCTACCGGATAGTCGTACGACATGCCCATCGACAGCGTATCCAGCACCAGGCCCTGCGCGTTCAATTCCTCCAGCAGCTTGTGCATCAGAACGAATGGCGCACGCTGCGCAGCTTCGTCCCTCGCGGGCGCCGGTATCGCCATCAATCCGCGCAGCTTGAGATGCGGCAACCGCTCGACATCCCTCGCCAGTTGCATCACCTCGTCGGGCGCGACGCCGCTCTTGCTCGCTTCACCACTCACGTTCACCTGGAGGCAGATGTTCAGCGGCGGCAGTTGCTGCGGTCGCTGTGCAGACAGGCGCTCGGCGATCCTCAACCTGTCCACACTGTGCACCCAGGCAAAGTTCTCGGCGATGGGGCGCGTCTTGTTGCTCTGGATGGGGCCGATGAAATGCCACTCCAATGGCAGGTCATGCAATTCCGCCATCTTGTCCAGCGCTTCCTGCAGATAATTCTCGCCGAAGGCAACCTGTCCTGCGTGATATGCCTTGCGTACTGCACTCGCCGGAAAGGTCTTGCTCACCGCCAGCAAGCGCACGTTTGAAACGTCACGCTGTGCGGTTTTTGCGGCTTGCTCGATGGCTATGCGGGTTGCTTGCAAGTTGGAGAGGATTGCAGTCATAATCGGCCAGACGTTCGTCTTTCAACGCGGTAAATAAGCTCAGGGATTATATATGGATATCACCGAACTGCTCGCCTTCGGCGTGAAGAACAAAGCCTCCGACTTGCACCTCTCCGCAGGCTTGCCACCGATGATCCGCGTGCACGGTGATATGCGCCGCATCAACCTGCCCGCGATGGAGCACAAGGAAGTCCACGCCATGGTGTACGACATCATGAACGACGGACAGCGCAAGCATTACGAAGAGAACAAGGAGATCGACTTCTCGTTCGAAGTTCCGAACCTGGCTCGCTTCCGCGTCAACGCCTTCATCCAGAACCGCGGCGCCGGCGCGGTCATGCGTACCATTCCTTCCAAGATCCTGTCGCTGGAAGACCTCAAGGCGCCGAAGATCTTCGAATCCATCGCCGACTATCCGCGCGGCATGGTGCTGGTGACCGGCCCGACCGGTTCCGGCAAATCGACCACGCTGGCGGCGATGGTCAACCACAAGAACGAGACCGAGATGGGCCACATCCTGACCGTGGAAGATCCCATCGAATTCGTGCACGAATCGAAAAAATGCCTGGTCAACCAGCGCGAAGTCGGCCCGCATACCCTGTCGTTCAACAACGCGTTGCGTTCCGCTCTGCGCGAAGACCCGGACGTGATCCTGGTCGGCGAAATGCGCGACCTGGAAACCATCCGCCTGGCGATGTCGGCAGCGGAAACCGGCCACCTGGTGTTCGGCACGCTGCACACCAGCTCCGCAGCCAAGACCATCGACCGTATCATCGACGTATTCCCTGCGGACGAAAAAGAAATGGTGCGCGCGATGTTGTCCGAATCGCTGCGCGCAGTGATCTCGCAGACCCTGCTCAAGACCAAGGACGGCACTGGCCGTGCCGCAGCGCACGAGATCATGATCTGTACGCCAGCAATCCGCAACCTGATACGCGAGGCGAAAGTGCCGCAGATGTATTCTGCCATCCAGACAGGCGGCAACATCGGCATGCAGACGCTGGATCAATGCCTCGCTGACCTCGTGAAGCGCGGCGTCGTTTCCTCCGCCGAGGCGCGTACCAAGGCTGCGAATAAAGACCTGTTCCCCGGCTAAATACAATCCAGGAGTTCGCTATGGAACGCAACCAGGCCACCGATCTAGTCCACAATCTGCTCCGCGGGATGGTCTCGCAAAAAGCATCTGATCTGTTCGTCACCGCCAACTTCCCGCCTGCCTTCAAGATCGACGGCAAGATGACGCCGGTGTCGAGCCAGGCGCTGAGCCCGCAGCACACGCAGGAACTGGCGCGCAGCATCATGAACGACCGCCAGGCTGCCGAGTTCGAATCCTCGCACGAATGCAACTTCGCCATCAGCCCACCCGGCATCGGCCGCTTCCGCGTCAACGTGTTCATGCAACAGCAGCGCGTCGGCATGGTGCTGCGCACCATCACCACCAAGATACCGAGTTTCGATGAACTCGGACTACCGCCCGTGCTGAAGGACGTGGTGATGACCAAGCGCGGCCTGGTGATCCTGGTCGGCGGCACGGGATCCGGCAAATCCACCTCACTGGCGGCCATGATCGGACACCGCAACCACAACAGCTTCGGACACATCATCACCATCGAGGACCCGGTGGAGTACGTGCACGAGCACGACAAGTGCATCATCACCCACCGCGAAGTGGGTGTGGATACCGACAACTGGCATAACGCGCTGAAGAACACCCTGCGCCAGGCGCCGGACGTGATCCTCATCGGTGAGATTCGCGACCGCGAGACCATGGAATATGCGGTTGCGTTCGCCGAGACCGGCCACTTGTGCATGGCCACTTTGCACGCCAACAGCGCAAACCAGGCGCTGGACCGCATCATCAACTTCTTCCCGGAAGATCGGCGCGAACAGTTGCTGATGGACCTGTCGCTCAACATCAAGGCGCTCATCTCGCAACGCCTGATCCCCAAACGCGACGGCAAGGGCCGCGCCGCGGCCATCGAGATCCTGCTCAACTCGCCGTTGATCGCCGACCTCATCTTCAAGGGCGAGGTGCACGAGATCAAGACCGTGATGGGCCAATCGCGCGAACTCGGCATGCAGACTTTCGACCAGGCTCTGTTCGACCTGCACGAGAGCGGCATGATCAGTTATGAGGAAGCGCTCAAGAACGCCGACTCCGTCAACGATCTGCGTTTGAAGATCAAGCTGGAAGGTCAAAGCTCCAAGGACCGCGACGTGATGAGCGGACTCGATCACTTGAAGATGACCTGATAGGTCGAACGTGAACTTCGAGCCCACCTTCCGCATCCATCTCGCCCAGCCGCACGGACTGGTCGACACACCGGTCATCATCAGCACGACCTATGCCAACGCGGCCGGCCACGCGGAAGCGGAATGGTTCCTCGTCATACCGGAAGACAAGGGCATCCTATTCGCGCAGCGCAACAAGCTTGACCTTCAGTCCTTTCCCGACGAGCACGTGATATTCGACGAAGAGCTGTTTCTGAATGAAGCGCTCGACCAGGCCATACTGCGCCTGCGGCGCTACATCGAGAACAAGGAAAGCTCCACTCCCTTGCTGCTGTCCACGCAAACTACAGTGCAACCCTGCGACCACAACCACTTGGTCAAACTCTGGATGCGCGGCGCGTATTGCGGCTGCCTCAGCGAGATACGCGCCAAGAGCGGATGCTCCGCGCTGATCGACACCCTGGTCTGGATACACGGACTGCCGATGCTGGCTACCGGCGACGTGTAACAGATTTTCGGGTTTAGGCCTGCAGCGCCGCCCCTCCTGACGCACCCCCCACCCATTCTGACTCAGCCTTTTCAGGCGCTGCTCCACAGTAATGGCTTTTCTTAGAACAACTTATATTTGTCCTATGCCGGGCATACCTGTACATTGACGTCCCAAACGATAACGCTGGCGCGATAATGACCCTATGAAAGAGATCCTGCAGTACCTGAAGACGCACGGCGAACGGCTCGATACCGAGATCGCCGAGGCTACCGGCATCTCGCTTGCCAAAGTGCGCCAGCATCTGGCCGAACTCTCCGCCAAGGGAGAGATCATGGTGTGCCATTCGATTAAGTACGAGAAGGGCAAAAAGATCGAAGGCATCAGCTGCCGTTTGTCCGGGTATATCCCTCCGGCAGCACCGGGCCGGAAATCCAAGTCGCAATTGAAACTGTCCTGATTCCCGCCACTCCTGCCTGATCCCTATTGATACAGCGACGGAAACTGTTTGCGCAGTTGTTCCAGCTTGGGCATGTCGTTGAAGATGATGTAGGGCTGGTAAGGATGCAGTGCCAGATAGTTCTGGTGATATCTCTCCGCCGGATAGAACTGCCGCAACGGCACTACCTGCGTGACGATAGGTGCAGAGTAGGCGTGCGCCGTGGTCAGTTGTTGAATGTAGCCTCGCGCGATCTGCTGCTGCTCGGCGTTGGTGTAGAAGATCACTGAGCGGTATTGGCTGCCCTCGTCCGGCCCCTGGCGATTGAGTTGCGTGGGATCATGCGCCACGCTGAAGAACACTTGCAGCAGTTGTTGATAGGACACCTGCGCAGGATCGAATCTGACGCGCACCGATTCGGCGTGTCCGGTATCGCCCCGGCTCACACGCTCATAAAGTGCTGTATCCGCATTGCCGCCCGCATAGCCAGACTCCACGTTCGACACACCTTTGACGTGCTTGAACACTGCGTCCACGCCCCAGAAGCAGCCGCCCGCGAATACTGCGGCCTGCTCGTTCGGTGCTGCGTTGGCATTCGAAAAGGCACCCAGACCGAACATGAGGCACAGGCTGCCTAGCAGATGACTCCGTATCACTTTGATGGTCAGCATGATGATGCTCCTTCATATCAACCAAAGGTAAAGGCGAACGCTTCCACATCTGCATCCAGAAACTCGATGCGGAAGGTACGTTCCGCAGTTCCCGCACTCTGGCGCACGAGCTGGTATAGCCGCTGCTCGCGTATCACGCCGTTGCCCTGTTCATCGGTGTCCACGCCGTGGTCCTTGCCTGGAGATACTCCATCCAGCGTGACCCTATAACGCAGCGGTTTGCCATTTTTCGCGCCCAGCACCAGGTGCAGATCACGCCCGTGAAAACGGAAGCTGATGGAGCCTCCAGACGCTTTCAGCAAAGCCGATTCACTGCCGATCCGCCATGTTCCGCTCAGCGCCCACTGGTCCAGCTTCAGCATGGGTGGCGCGCTGTACATGGCGGATACATCGTTGCGCACCGTTTCCGGCGAGGCCAGATTCTGCTGGCGTGCATAACCCACATAGGTTTCCGGTGAGCGCTCTGTTTCTGCAGCAGCAGCCGTCGCACCCTCACCCTGCACCCGTACGAACTCCCCGCTCAATGCCAAGTCGCGACGCGCCTCCATGAGCAGCGTCTGTATCATCTGCTCTGTCTCCTGATACGCACCTTCGCCGAAATGCTGATCGCGGATGCGCCCTTGTGCATCGATCAGGTAATGGGCGGGCCAGTACCGGTTCTCATAGGCGTTCCAAATCGCATATCTGTTATCCAGCGCCACGGGATACTTGATGCCCAGTTCACTGACAGCTTGCTCGACATTCTGCAGATCCTTTTCGAAGACGAACTCCGGCGCATGCACGCCGATGATGACCAGACCTTTGGCGCGATACTTGTCGTCCCACGCCTTCAGGTACGGCAAGGTACGCAGGCAGTTGATGCAGGAGTAGGTCCAGAAATCCACCAGCACTACCTTGCCGCGCAACATCGCATCGTTGAGCGGCGGCGAGTTGAGCCAGTGCGTTGCGCCCGTCATGGGCGGCGCCATCCGCGCATCCTCGGCACCTCCAGTATCCGATCGCTGTGCCAGACGCTCTATCAGCTGCTGCTCGGCGACCGTAGTGTTGGCCGAAGTGAATTGCGCGAGGAAGCGGGTATCCCAACCCAGCGCAATGACGACAACGCTCGCAACCGCTGCGATACCCAGCACGCGCCGCACCCACTCCTCGACACCGAAGCTGCGCTTCAGCCACGTTATCACCCGACCGCTGGCAAGCAAGGCCACAGCCAGCGAGGAAGCGGCGCCGGCGGCGAACGCCAGCAGCAGCGAAGCGCTGTAGAGGTTGGCGCCGTTCAGCGCCGCGCCCGCCAGCAGCAGGCCCAGGATGGGTCCTGCACAGGGGGCCCACAGGAAGCCGACTGCCACGCCCAGCAGAAGAGAGCCTTTGACACTGCCCTGCTGCTCAGCGCGTTGCTGCAGGCTGCCGCCCAGCGCGACGAAGGGGCGCATCATACGCTCCGCCCATGCCGGGAAGATCAGCGCCAGTCCCAACAGCAACAGCAACAGCATTGCCGCATAACGCCCGTACTGGTTCACCTCAACCAGCCACGCGCCCCCCAACGCGGCGAGACTCGCCAGCACAGTGAACGTCGTGGCCATGCCAATCAGGATGGGCAAGCCGGAACGATGGAACGAGCGCTCCGAGCGCGCGAAGACAAAGGGCAGCACCGGCAGCACACAAGGGCTGAGTATGGTGAGCACACCGCCAAGATAGGCCAGCAGGAAGATCAGCATGATTCTTGTCCTTTGATGTCTGCGTTATTTGGCTCTGGGCACGAAGCGCAGCGCCACCGTGTTCATACAGTAGCGCAAGCCGGTAGGCCTCGGGCCGTCGTCGAACACATGACCGAGATGCGCGTCGCACAAGGTGCAACGCACTTCGGTACGCGTCATGCCGAACAGGTGGTCCTCGATGTTGTAGACGTTCTCCGATGCGATGGGTTGCCAGAAGCTGGGCCAGCCGGTGCGGGAATCGTATTTGGTGCTGGAGTCGAATAGAGCATTGTCGCAGCACACACAGCGGTACAAGCCGGGATCATGCCTGTCGTAACCGGGCTGGGAGTAGGCGCGCTCGGTGCCTCCCTGTCGCGTCACTTCGTATGCCAGCGGCGACAGGCGTTTCTTCCACTCGGCGTCCTTGTTCACTTTGGGCAACGCGATGCGACCCTGCAGCTTGCCGTCATCGAAGAATTGCATGATGGTGACCTTGTCGCTGACGGGTGCGGTGCCGGCAATGGAGCGGGCCGTGTACACCGCCGCCAGTCCGGTCAAGGCCAACAGGAATTGTCTGCGTTGCATGATGTCGTCCTCCTGCAGATACAGGCAGTGAATCAGGTCGCGAACGCGATCATCCGAGCTACTTCGCCGCAAGGAACTCGCTCACCGCCACTTCCGACCACGCCCACAAGCGCTGGGCCAGTTGGTGATCCAGCACCTGCGGCGCGGGTTTGACAGCGATGCAGTCGTCGAAATAGCTTCCCGTCACATTGGCGACGTCAGGTGAGCTTGCGAGATACACCGCAGTGCGCGCCCCCTCCTCCACCGTATCGCCCTGCATGGTGAATGCCGCATGCAGCAGCTTGGTGCCGATCACTCCCGGATGCAGGCTGTTCGAAGTCAGCCAGGTTTCGCGTCGCGCCAGTTCGTTCGCGAACAACGCGTTGGCCAGCTTGGAGTTCGAATAGGCGTGATAGCCGTCGTAGCCCTGCTCGCTGTTCATGTCGTCGAATACGATACGTCCGTTCGCATGCACCATCGAGCTGACCGTGACCACCCGCGGCGCGCCACATCTTCTCAGGCGCGGCAGCAGCAGGTTGGTGAGCAGAAAATGCGCGAGGTGGTTCACCGCGAGCGTCATCTCGAAACCGTCGCGCGAGACTTTGCGCTCGGTCATGTAGACGCCGGCGTTGTTGATCAGCACATCCAGTTTAGGCAGGCTTTCGGAAAGGTCGCGCGCCATGCGTGCCACCGCAGCCAGATCTGCAAGATCGGCACAGGCAGTCTGCAAGGCAGCCTCTGGCACGACGGCACGCACCGCATCACATGCGCGCTGCAGCTTCTCTTCGCTGCGCCCGTGCAGCACCAGCTTATGCCCCCGCAGGGCCAACTCCTTGGCGGTCGCAAGGCCTATGCCGTCGGTGGAACCTGTGATGAGTATCGTCTTCATGATCAGTCGGTGATCTCGAAACTGGAGTAACTGCCGTTGCCCGGCTCGACGTCTATGCACTCCACCTCAGCCAGCGTCGGCCCACGCTGCGCCCAGCGCAGCATGGCATCCACCGCATCCGACTCGCCCTGCACCATAGCTTCCACCGCGCCATCGTTGCAGTTGCGTACCCAGCCGGTGACCGCCAGATCCTGCGCTTCGCGCTGCATCGAATTGCGGAAGAACACGCCTTGCACGCGTCCACGGATCACGAGGTGTTGTGTCTTTCTGGTGGGGGATGATTGGATGGCCATGCTGTATCTCCTGCTCCTTCCGTCTGTAGCCTCGCTGCCTCATTGTCCGCTCGAACCACGTAGCCCGGCAATACTTGGAATCGTGTATTGAAAAGACAGCCCGTACGCCGCAAGCTCTGTTCTCCTGAAAGCGATGAAGTGGGGAGTCGATCATGAGCGTGGCTCGCTCTGCTCTCATACCAGCCCTGTTGCTCGGCCTGTTCCTGACAGCGTCGACGTGCCTTGCGGTCGGGACTACGCCGGTGGTCATCGTGCTCAACGTGGACGGGGCCATCAGTCCGGGCACGGCCGACTACGTGGTGCGCGGCTTGAAATCCGCGGCTGCAGAGCAACCGGCTGAATTGGTCGTGCTGAAGATGGATACGCCGGGCGGATTGGACACAGCCATGCGTCAGATCATCAAGCAGATCATTGCCTCGCCGGTGCCGGTTGCCACGTTCGTCGCCCCCGACGGTGCACGGGCCGCAAGTGCAGGGACCTATATCCTCTACGCCAGCCACATCGCCGCCATGGCTCCGGCTACCAATCTGGGTGCGGCCACACCGGTGATGATCGGCATCGGCGGCTTGCCGGGCTCCGGCGATCAGCCCCCACAACGCGGGAATGGCGGCGAACAAAACAGGAGCGGAAACATTAACCCGGCATCCGCTGTTGCAGCCGAGCCGCTTACGGCGATGGAACACAAACAGAGTCAATGACGCCGCCGCGTATATCCGCAGTCTCGCGCAGATGCGTGGACGCAATGTCGAATGGGCAGAGCAGGCGGTGAGGCAAGCAGTGAGCCTGACGGCTGCGGAAGCCCTGAAGAACAAAGTCATCGATGTAGTCGCCGCAGATGTGCCCGAGCTGGTTCATGAACTGGATAGACGCCAGGTGAATGTGCTGGGTGTGGACCGCATATTGAACCTGGCGGGAGCGCGCATCGTGACGCAGGAGCCGGACTGGCGCAGCCGCGTGCTGTCTGCCATCGCAGACCCGAGCATTGCCTACCTGTTGATGCTGGCCGGCGTGTTCGGCATCTTTTTCGAATTCTCCAACCCCGGTTTCGTGCTGCCGGGAGTCGCCGGCGCCATCTCGCTGCTGCTCGCACTGTTCGCATTCCAGGCGTTGCCCATCAACTATGCAGGCCTGCTGCTCATCCTGCTCGGCATCTCCTTCATGACCGCCGAGGCGTTCATGCCCAGCTTCGGCGTGCTGGGCATCGGCGGCATCGTCGCTTTCGTGATCGGCTCCGTGATGCTGATCGATACCGACATCCCGGGATATGGCATCTCCTGGTCAGTCATCGTGCCGGTCGCCTTCGCCAGCGCACTATTCATCTTCTTTGCGGTCGGCATGGCGCTTAGGGCGCGGCGACGTCCGGTGGTGAGCGGGCAAGAAGAAATGATCGGAGAGATCGGCGAAGTGCTGGAAGACTTCGACGGCAGTCACGGCTGGGCGCGCGTGCACGGCGAGACCTGGCGCATCAGGGGCAAGCAGCCGTTGAGTCAGGGACAGAGAATCAGAGTCGTTCGCATGGTCGGGCTGGTCCTGGACGTGGAGGCGGAAGAATGAGCCATGAACAAATGACTTTGTTGCTTGAATACTTTGACAAGGAGAATGTCATGAACCTGGATCTGAGTTTCGGTGTTGTTCTGATACTGCTCGCCTTGCTGCTGGTCTCAAGCTTGAAGATCTTTCGCGAGTACGAGCGCGGCGTCGTGTTCACGCTGGGCCGCTTCTGGAAGGTGAAGGGGCCGGGCCTGATCGTCATCATCCCCGGTATCCAGCAGGTGGTATGGGTGGACCTGCGCACCGTGGTGCTGGAGGTGCCGACCCAGGACGTGATCTCGCGCGACAACGTATCGGTGAAAGTGAGCGCCGTGGTGTATCTGCGCGTCATCGATCCCCAGAAGGCGATCATCCAGGTGCAGAACTACCTCAACGCCACCAGCCAGTTGGCGCAGACCATGTTGCGCTCGGTACTGGGCAAGCATCAACTGGACGACATGCTGGCGGAGCGCGAGAAACTGAACCGGGACATCCAGGAAGCGCTGGATGCGCAGACCGACTCATGGGGCATCAAGGTGGCCAACGTCGAGATCAAGCAGGTCGACCTGACCGAATCGATGATACGGGCCATCGCCAGACAGGCCGAAGCGGAACGCGAACGGCGCGCAAAGGTGATCCACGCCGAAGGAGAACTGCAGGCTTCGGAAAAACTGTTCCAGGCGGCCAAGATACTTGCCCAGGAACCGCAAGCGATCCAGCTGCGTTATCTGGAAACACTGACCGTGATCGGCGCGGACAAGAACACGACCATCGTGTTCCCCTTGCCCATGGATCTGGTCACGCCTTTTCTGGAAAAGACGAAAACAAAATGAAGTCTAGCCGGTTTATTGGCGACGACATGCAGTCCGCTGCAACGTCATTCCGGCGAAGGCCGGAATCCAGACAATTGACAGAACCCCACGTAGTGGGACGACACACATATGGTTTTGCCCGCTGCGCGGCGCTGTTGGATGAACTGGATTCCGGCCTTCGCCGGAATGACGGCTCGAAGATGTGCATGTAATGAATCACGGAAGATCAGTAGCCGAAGAATTTCGTGCTTAACGTCAACAAAGGAGGCCATCATGAAATGCAACGTCGGCGGAATCGATCGCACTGCTCGCATCGTGCTTGGTTTGGTATTGCTGGCTGTCGGTTTCTTCGTTCAGCTTGAGATGACCTGGCGGATCGTCGTACTGGTCATTGGCGCCATCGCGCTGATCACGGCATTCGTGCGCTTTTGCCCGATCAACGCGATGCTGGGCATCGATACCAGCGAGGGCGAAGAAAAGAAATAGCAACGTCTCCGATCCAGGCCAGTGAGTCCGGATAGTCGAAGCTATCCAGGTGTTCATTCATCAGTCAACGAGGTGACCATATGAAGCTCTATTACGCCCCCGGTGCCTGCTCCATGGCGTCGCACATTGCGCTGCATGAGACAGGACTGCCGTTCGAGATCGACAAACTGGATGCCGCCACGAAGATGACTGCCGGCGGCGAGAACTTCATGCTGGTCAATCCCAAAGGCTACGTGCCCACCATCAGGCTGGACGACGGCAGCATCCTGAGCGAAGGCGCAGCGGTGCTGCAGTACATCGCCGATCAGAACCCGGCGTCCGGCCTGGCACCCAAGGCAGGCACCATGGAACGATATCGTCTTCAGGAATGGCTGACCTTCATCGGCACCGAACTCCACAAGACCTATGGCCCGCTGTTCAACAAAGCCGTGTCGCCTGACGCCAAGACTCGCGGATTCGACTTGCTCACAAGGCGCTTGGGCTATGTGGAGACGCAGCTGGCGAACAAGCCCTATCTGATGGGCGACAGCTTCACCGTCGCAGACGCGTATATGTTCGTGGTCGTGCGCTGGAGCGACCGCGTCGGTTTCGATCTCGGCCCGTTCCCCAGGATCAAGGAATACCTGGCGAAGATCGCTGCGCGCCCATCGGTGCAGGCGGCGATGAAAGCAGAAGGCTTGATCCAGTAGCCCCGTTCGTGGACTTCAGCCCCCTGCCGCTCCTACATCGCCCCTCGATCACCCCAGCCCCTTCCTTCTGTCCCTTGCAGGATGAGATCGAGTTCGTCTTGCCCAAAATTTCAGCAATGGAAGACAGGTGTCATCTCCCTGCGGTACAGTTCGCAAAAATAAATCGGCAGACTGCCCCACATCATCACCAATATAGTTAACCAACCGATTGAATAATGGCGACTTATAACGAATCCAGCTTCAAAGTCCTGCGCGGACTCGACCCGGTGCGGCAACGCCCCGGCATGTACACCAACCTAGAATCGCCCAACCACATCATCGCCGAAGTCGTGGACAACGCCTGCGACGAAGCGCTCGCCGGCTTTGCGAAGAACATCCTCGTCACTGCGCACACCGATGGCTCGATCTCCGTGCTCGATGACGGCCGCGGCATCCCGGTCGGCATCCACAAGGAAGAAGGCCGCTCGGTGGTCGAGGTCGCCTTCACCGTGCTGCACTCCGGCGGCAAGTTCGACAAGGAAGGCGACGGTGCCTACAAGTTCGCAGGCGGCCTGCACGGCGTGGGCGTGGCGGTCACCAACGCCCTGTCGAAGAAGGTCGAGGTCACCGTGTTCCGCGAAGGCGGCCAGCACGACGTGCGTTTCGTGGAAGGCGTGGCCGAACAGCCGCTGGCCAAGACCGCAGGTTGCCCGAAGAACAAGACCGGCACCCAGGTGCGCGCCTGGCCCAACCCCAAGTATTTCGACAGCCCCAGCGTCAACCTCAACCAGCTCGAATTCTCGCTGCGCTCGAAGGCGGTGCTGCTGCCTGGCGTCACCATCACGCTGACTCTGGAAAAGAGCGGCGAGACCAAATCGTGGAACTATCCCGACGGCCTGCGCGGCTACCTGGCCGAGGCGCTGAGCGAATTCGAACTGGCCACGCCCATCCTGTTGCAGGAGAAGTTCACGCGCAAAGGCGACGCCACTGGTTTCGCCGAGGGCGAAGGCGCCAGCTGGGCGCTGACCTGGAGTGCGGAAGGCAACGTGGTGCGCGAGTCCTACGTCAACCTCATCCCCACCCCTGCCGGCGGCACGCATGAAGCCGGCTTGCGCGACGGCGTGTTCAATTCGGTGAAGGCGTTCGCCGAGCTGCACGGCCTGTTGCCCAAGGGCGTGAAGCTGGTGCCCGAGGACGTATTCTCCCGCGCGAGCTTCGTGCTCTCGGCCAAGGTGCTCGACCCGCAGTTCCAGGGACAGACCAAGGAGAAGCTGGTGTCACGCGAGGCGCTGCGCCTGGTCTCCTCCATGCTCAAGGACCCGCTCGACCTGTGGCTCAACGAACACCTGGAGCCCGCAAAGAAGATCGTCGAACTGGCCATCCAGCAAGCGCAGGCGCGCATGCGCTCAGCGCAGAAGGTGGAGAAGAAAAAAGGCTCCAGCGTCGCCGTGCTGCCGGGCAAGCTCACCGATTGCAGCTCCAGTGATGCCAGCCGCACCGAACTGTTCCTGGTAGAGGGCGACTCCGCCGGCGGCTCCGCCAAGCAGGGACGCAACAAGGAGTTCCAGGCCGTGCTGCCCTTGCGCGGCAAGGTGCTTAACACCTTCGAGGTGGAAAAGGATCGCCTGTTCGCCAACAACGAGATCCACGACATCGCCGTCGCCATCGGTGTCGATCCGCATGCGCCGACCGACAGCGTCGACCTGTCCGGCCTGCGCTACAACGCCATCCTCATCATGGCCGATGCCGACGTGGACGGTTCGCACATCTCCACGTTGCTGCTCACGCTGTTCTACCGCCACTTCTACCGTGTAGTGGAAGCAGGCAAGATCTTCATCGCGCAGCCGCCGCTGTACCGCATCGACGTGCCCGCCTCCGGCAAGAAACAGGCGCACAAGATCTACGCGCTCAACGAAGCCGAACTCACCGCAACACAAGATAGGTTGCGCAAGGAGAAAGTGCGCGAGGGCAGCTGGTCCATCTCGCGCTTCAAAGGTCTGGGCGAGATGAGTCCAGAGCAACTATGGGAGACCACGCTCAATCCCGACACGCGCCGCGCGCTGTGCGTGAAGGCGGACCTGGCCTCGTTCAAAGAGACGATGAAGATATTCAACATGCTGATGGGCAAGCAGGAAGCATCGACCCGCCGCGCGTGGCTGGAGTATCACGGGAATGAGGTCGAGGCGGATATTTGATTAAGCCCCTCGCCTGCGATTTGCATCCCTCGCCCGCTTGCGGGAGAGGGACCGAGGGAGAGGGCCGCAGCTCCGCAAGTAGCTTTGTAGAAAGCACAGAACCCTCTCCCTAACCCTCTCCCGCCTACGGGAGAGGGGACAGATTTGGTGTAACTAACTATTTTTGCAGCACCGACAACGAATGACTATGAACGAAATCGACCCACAAGACGATCAACAACCCGAAGCAGGCGCACCAGTCGAATCCGGCAGCGGCAAACCTCAATTCGCCCCGCTCGCTCCCCTGCCCGATGCCGACGAAGTCCTCATCGCCGACTACGCCGAACGCGCCTATCTCGAATACGCCGTCTCCGTGGTCAAGGGCCGTGCGTTGCCGGAAGTGTGCGACGGACAAAAGCCCGTACAGCGCCGCATCCTCTACGCGATGCGCCAGATGGGGCTCACTCACGGCAACAAGCACGTGAAGTCTGCGCGCGTGGTGGGCGACGTGCTGGGTAAGTACCACCCGCACGGCGACTCTTCCGCGTACGAGGCGATGGTGCGTCTGGCGCAGGATTTCGCGATGCGCTATCCGCTGGTGGACGGCCAGGGCAACTTTGGTTCGCGCGACGGCGACAACGCGGCGGCGATGCGTTACACCGAGGCGCGGCTCACGCCGATCGCCGACCTGCTGTTGTCCGAGCTGGACATGGGCACGGTGGATTTCATCCCCAACTACGACGGCGCATTCCAGGAACCGGCAATGCTGCCCGCGCGCCTGCCGATGGTGTTGCTCAACGGCGCATCCGGCATCGCGGTGGGCATGGCCACCGAGATTCCGTCACACAATCTGAAAGAAGTGGCCAAGGCCGCAGTCGCGCTGGCGAAGAACCCCAACGTGAAGGACGACAAGCTGATGTCCTACATCAGCGGCCCGGACTTCCCCGGCGGCGGACAGATCATCTCTTCCGAGGCAGACATCCGCGACGCCTACACCAGCGGGCGCGGTTCGCTCAAGATGCGCGCACGCTGGACCGTCGAGCAACTGGCGCGCGGCCAATGGCAAGTGGTGGTGAGCGAATTCCCGCACGGCGTCTCGGCGCAGAAAGTGCTGGAAGAGATCGACGAGCTGACCAACCCCAAGGTGAAGGCCAACAAGAAATCGCTCACGCCTGAGCAGGTGCAGAACAAGCAACTCATCCTCTCGGTGCTGGATTCCATCGCCGACGAATCGGACAAGTCGCAGAAGATCCGTCTGGTGTTGCAGCCCAAGTCGTCGAAGCAGAATCCCGACGACATGATGGCGGTGCTGCTCACCCACACCAGCCTGCAAAACTCGGTGTCGGTGAACCTCACCATGATCGGCCTCGACGGCCGCCCGCAGCAGAAGTCGCTGACGCAAGTGCTGCGCGAATGGGTGGAGTTCCGCCTGCGTACCGTCGTGCGCCGCTGCGAGTTCCGCCTGGGCCAGGTCAATGACCGCCTGCACATCCTCGCCGGACGCATGGTGGTGTACCTGAACATCGACGAAGTGATCGCGCTGATCCGCGGCTCGGACAATCCCAAGGAAGACCTGATGGCGCGCTTCGAGCTTTCCGAACGCCAGGCCGAAGACATCTTGGAGATCCGCCTGCGCCAATTGGCGCGGCTGGAAGGCATCAAGATCGAGAAAGAGATCAAGGCGCTGGAGAAGGAAGCCAAGGAACTGCGCCGCGTGCTGGCCAGCGAAGATGCGCTGCGCGAGCTGGTCGTGAGCGAGATCGAAGCCGATGCCAAGACCTTTGGCGACGAGCGTCGCACGCTGATCGAGGAAGCGCAGATCACCAAAGTGACCGCGCAGGTGAGCGACGAACCGGTGACGGTGTTCGTCTCGCAGCGCTTCTGGGTGCGCACAAGACTGGGCCACGGCATCGACGCCAGCAGCATCGCCTTCAAGGACGGTGACAGCATCGCGGCCACCTACGAGGTGCGCACCACCGACCAGTGCATCGTCATCTGCAGCAACGGCCGCGTGTGCAGCATCCCCGTCTCAGCGCTGCCCTCCGGCCGCGGCGATGGCGCACCGCTGGCAACGTTCATTGAGATCGCGCCTGGTGCGAAGATCGCGCACGCATTCTGCGGCATGGCCGAAACGCCCGTGCTCATCTCCACCAGCGCCGGTTACGGCTTCCCCTGCTTCATCGGCGACATGGTCGGCCGCACCAAGGCGGGCAAGCAGTTCATCAGCGTGAAGGAAGAAACCATCCTGCCGCCCGTTCTACTGACACCGACACAGACCTCACTGGTCGCCGTGCTGACCAAGAATGCAAGGTTGCTGACGTTCCTGCTGTCCGAGCTGAAGCTGCTGCAAGGCGGCGGCAAAGGCATGATGCTGATCGACCTGAAGGATGGCGACGAGCTGGCGAGTTGCACGGTCGTCAATCAGCCGACTGTCACCTTGAGCGGCACGGCGGGCAGCAAGGTGCAGCAGCTGCAGATTGGCGGGAAGGAACTGCAGACTTACTTTGGTGCGCGGGCTAGAGCGGGCAAGGTGGTTGAGACGAAGTTGAAGGGATTGAAGTTTGAATGATCAGTTCGCCAAGGTAATTCGATTCTGGAATATCTTCTTCGGGCGCCGATTGCGCTTTGTGAATAAAGACAGCTACGTTAATTCAGCTAACTACTTAATTAATGTGGCTGTCTATGCAGGATATGCATTGGGCATCGTCGTACTAGGTTGGCAGGTTCTTCATTGGTTGCGTACTGCCGAGTGGATTCACCTACCAATGTCGGAGACATTCGTCCATTTTGATATCGATTTGATGCACACCTATGTTCCTACCGATTGGAAAGGCCTCGCGATTATTGTCCAATGGGCCTTCGGTTTGCCATTGGCAATTGCTGGCCCTATGGTGGCATTTTTTCTAGAGTTATTACGGTATTCATTTCTATACGTAATAAATAGAAGGGGTTAACGACTCTATAGACGGTATATCGAAACAGTAATTTGTGCCAAGAGCAGCGGTAAACAAAACTGATGCGTTTGCGCTCTGTGACAGGCATAATTTCTCGTATGTGCACAATTCCTCTCTAACTTCATGCTGCCTTTTACGTTCCTGCACATCAAAGGCATAAGCCCTAAGAAAGAGCTAGAACTCTGGAAGAAGGGAATAGTGTCATGGGATGCTTTAGAGTCCACTCTCATTCCACAAGCTTCTCTGTTTGAAGACCAATCATCAGACGAAAATAGAACAAAATCTGTTCTAGATTTGTCACGACTAGCATTGCAGGAGGAAGACTCGGACTTCTTCTCTGAAAAGTTACCCCCTCACGAGTACTACCGAATAGCACTTACATTTCCATCTAGCGTCCTATTCCTGAATATTGAAACAACGGGGTTAAGTCGCTATTACGATCACATCACCTTGATTGGTTGGTCTATTGGCGGCGAGTACGGTTTTTATGTCAAAGGTGGGAATATCGCACCCTTAAGAGCTGCAATAAAAAAAGCAAAGTCCATTGTCACATTCAATGGGACGCTTTTTGATTTGCCATTCATAAAGCATGAATTCCCCGATCTCGAAATACCCAGAGCGCATATTGATCTAAGGTTTTTTTTAAAACGGCGCGGTTTCGCTGGCGGACAAAAGCTTATTGAAAAGGAGCTAGGGCTTGTTCGAAACGAAGAATTAGAAGGGTTAGAGGGAGCTGCTGCTCCTGTCTTATGGCATAAATATCGAAGAGGGGATTTGGGCGCGCTAAAGACGCTTATTGAATACAACCACGCCGACGTTGAAGGAATGAAATATATCTTCGATAAGGGTATCGAACAGATGGCTTCTCAGGCAATTTGGCCGAAGAAGTTCAAACCAAAGGGGGAGTTTTTCAAGAAGTTAGCCAGCAAGATAACATGGCGAAAAGTCGGACATGATTATGTTGCAGGGAATGTTCGCATATCTCCGTATAAGGAAAAGATCACACCATTTATCACAATGAGTGATCTTATCAACACTGATGCAGATCGGAAGTTGCGGGTAGTCGGCATTGATTTAACTGGTTCCGAATCGAAGCCCTCTGGGTGGTGTTTCTTAAATGGCCGCATGGCCATAACAAAAGGCCTGCTAACAGACGATGAGCTGATTTCAGAATCGCTTCAAGTTAAGCCGGACGTGGTTTCGATCGATTCTCCGTTATCCCTCCCGACAGGCAGAATCTCTGTGTTTGATACTGATCCAGGCCGAGATCAGTACGGAATTATGAGATTCAGCGAAAGGATTTTAAAAAAACGTGGCGTAAACGTTTATCCAGCCCTAATTCCGAGCATGCAGCGATTAACAGCTCGCGGGATTAATCTAGCTCGACGATTTAGAGAACAAGGTATACCAGTTATTGAAAGCTATCCCGGCGCTGCACAGGACATAATGAATATCCCCCGGAAGAGGGCCGGCCTAGAATTTTTGAAGGACGGGCTGGCGGAATTTGGCGTCGAGGGTAGTTTCCTGCATGAACAAGTTAGTCACGATGAATTAGACGCCATCACATCGGCAATCGTTGGCGTTTTCTTCTGGAGTGGCATGTATGAAAAGCTGGGTGATGCAAACGACCCTGATGAGGGTCTCATAATCCCCGACTTGAAAGTGGATCCGTCGAATTGGCGGTGCCGCACCGTGATAGGGTTAAGCGGCCCTTTGTCAGCGGGAAAAACCACTACAGCTGAGTACTTCAAAACAAAGGGATACCACTATGGCCGGTTCAGCCAGGTTGTTGAGGATGTTCTCAAAGAACGGGGCGGAAAAGTGAGCCGCGAGGCATTGCAGAACTTGGGAGAAGAACTGCATAATGCCCCCGGCCAACGTTGGCTTGGGCATCAACTGATCAAAAGACTCCCTGGCAATGGAGATTTTGTTATTGATGGCATCAGGTTTCCGGAAGATAGGGCCTTATTGATAGAAACGTTTGGCCCAGCGTTTCACCATATGCATCTTCAGGCATCACCGAAAATTAGAAAGCAACGCTTTGCCCAAAGAGAAGGCAAGAAACCTTCCTTTGAAAAGGCCGAGTCCCATCAGGTTGAGACAAGCGTAAACGTGTTGGCCAATCTCGCTGAATCTATCATCATTAATGAGGGCGAATTGGATGACCTCAAAATAACAATAGAGAAACTGTTAGTTTCTAAATAGGGATAAGCATGCCGATCAGTATTATTGTTGGCGGCCAATACGGCTCAGAGGGTAAGGGGAAGGTTGCTCACGCGTTAGCCAAGGAAATGGGCGCTAGCGTAGCGGTAAGGGTCGGCGGCCCAAACTCTGGGCATACCGTAATTTCTCCATCCGGCGACCCAATTATCTTCAAGCAACTACCTACAGCGGCTATTTTGCCCGACGTGTTATGTGTCCTTGCGGCAGGCTGTTATATCAACCCGGATATCCTGTTTCATGAAATACAAGTGGCGGGTTTGAGCGACAGTCGCCTCATCATTGATCCTAATGCTGCATTGATTACTGACGTGGAACTTGCTGAAGAGCGAGGCAGCAGGTTACGTGAAGAGATCGGTTCAACCTTGAGCGGTACCGGTGCGGCTGTAGTGAAGAGAATCCAGCGTAATGGCACTCTTAAATTAGCGAAGGACGATGAACGACTAGCACCATACGTTCAGCCAACAGTTCCATTCATGCGGAACCGCTTAAATAACCAAGAGCGAATCATCATCGAGGGCACGCAAGGATTCGGGCTGTCATTGCTGCATTCCCAACATTACCCATATGCTACGAGCCGAGACACAACTGCTGCGGGCCTCTTGTCTGAGGCTGGACTAAGTCCCCTTGATGTCGATGACGTTGTGCTGGTGTTGCGAGCATTTCCTATACGTGTTCCCGGAAATTCGGGCCCTCTGGCAGGTGAAATAGGTTGGGACGTTGTCAGCAAAGAGTCCGGAAAAGAATCAAATTTGGTGGAGCTCACTTCTGTCACTCGCACCGTAAGAAGGGTGGCACGTTTTGAATCGGATATTGTTCGTCAAGCAATTGACGCAAACAACCCGTCACGTATCGTTCTAAACCACATTGATTACGTAGACGCGACCTGCGCGCTTTCAAATTTACTATCAAAACATGCCGGAACGTTTGTACGAGAAATCGAATTGAATTTAGGCCGCAAAATAGATTATTTTGGCTATGGCCCAAATTCACTTGTTTGCAATCGAGATATTAATATTGAAGCTGCATAACGACCGCCATGACAACGAACTTAGATAAATATAAGTTACCGTTTACTGAGGAACAAGCCAAAGAGCGTTTTGAACAATTTGAAGATTTTGATCCGTTCCCCGATATACCCCCTGCGTTATTAAACTCGGCTGACATTACAGAATATGTCCGAGTAACAGGGATGGTTTACCCTTTTGAGCATGACCCCGATAAAGGAAAGCTAAAATCGGCATCCTATGAAATTGATTTTCTTGGCGACGTCTACATATGGAGAGAAGGGGCCAAAGACTACACTATTGAGCCAATTGTTCCCAACAAGTACTTTGAAATTCCAAAGAATTCCATAGTATTTGTTTCAACAAAAACAACTTTTCGACTGCCTGATTACATCGCGCTACGTTTCAATCTTCGCATCAAACATGTTCATCGGGGCCTACTGCTCGGAACGGGTCCACTTGTTGATCCTGGTTTTGCAGGTAACCTTTTTATACCACTCCATAACCTGACCTCAGAGCCATATTCAATTAAGGGGGGTGAGGGACTTATATGGGTGGAATTTACAAAAATTTCTCCTCATCCTCATTGGGCGAAACGCGGCAATCCAGCGGGTTCATATGTTCCTTTTCCTAAAAAGGCGCGCAATTTGACAGCCCTGACATACATAAACAAGATGTCCGGCAACGGTAAATTGCCGAAGAGTTCTATTCCTGACGAAGTGGCTGAAGCAAAGAGTCGTTCGGAAAAGGCTTATCAACGGCTCAAACAGTTATCAGTTGGAGGCACAATTGCTTTGATTTTTTCTATGGCTGCAGTGATCCTCCCAGTGATTGCGCTTGTCCAAGACTCAACAACGAATTTTTCAGGCTACATTAAAGATGTAGCGGAAGCCAAAAAAACAATTGACTTGCAGGCATCCACAATTTCGGATTTGCAAAAGAGACTTGATTCAATAGAGAGAAGCCTGAGAAGTAAATCTGTCAATCAGGCTCCGAAGAAATCCAATTGTGCCACCAGTATCAAAATTGACTGCAAACAAGACTGTTCGGGTGATTGTTCATCGAAATGAAATTGCCTACATTGGAGCCACTCAAATTTACCAGGGTGGAAATATGCGGCGGCATTGCTTCTGGAAAAACCACCCTTGCCAATCTGTTGCGTTCTGAGGATAGGCCTATTGTTCTGGAGGACTTCTCAAGCAATCCGTTCTGGCGCGCCTTCTACGCCGACCCAAACAATACAGCGTTTGAAACTGAAATCACGTTTTTGTTACAACACTATCACCAAATAAAGATCGCCGACAACCAGAAACCCTTCGTGTGCGACTTCTCACTGTTCCTTGATTATGCCTATGCGCAAGTAACACTTAAGGGAAGCCGTTTCGAGATATTTGAGCGTGTCTATAACGAAGTCCGTAGCCACGTATCTCCACCAAGTTTACTAGTGCACCTACAGTGCGAACCTGCAGTAGAACTAGAACGTATCCGCGCGCGCGGAAGAGATGCCGAGACAAGCATTACGCTCGATTACCTGAAGTCTCTTAACGAGTGCGTAGATACGCTCGTCTCAAAACTGCCCAAGACCCAAAAAGTTTTAAAGCTGAATAGCGTTATCCACGACTTCGCACACGATGAGGCGGAAAAATCCGCCACCATTACGCAGGTGCTGGATAACCTGGGAAAGCAATAGAGAACGGGCTACCGACCCCATAGTACTAAAGGGGGCCGCCTCGAATTTATTTTGCACATGAATGGAGAAGTCCATGAGTCAGATTGCGGGATCGTGCCTGTGCGGGAAAGTCAGATACAACCTCAACGCTGAGGTGAGGAACGTCGTAAATTGCCACTGCAATTTCTGCCGGTCTCATTCAGGCGCAGCATTTTCCACTTATGCAGCCTTGCCGCACTCTGCGCTCGAGATCACGTCGGGCCAGGATAGCCTGCACTCCTATCAGATCGAAGACGGAACAAATGAGGGAGGAACAAAGCATTTCTGCCGCGAGTGTGGCACTCCGATCTTCAATCTGAACGCCAAGTACCCGGGCGCATGCATGGTTTACTTTGGCACGCTTGAGCGAGTACGGGAGATGCTCCCGAAGATAAACATCTGGTGTGAGAGCAAGTTGGCGTGGGTCGATTCGCTATCCTCGTTACCTTCCGTAGACCAGAGCATTGAACGAAAGTAAAACACCTCAGCACGCAAGACATGGGTGAAACATCGGCCCATTCAATTGCTGAGCTGGTTCCATCCGCCCCCTTTAACGAGTTACCAAAACTTAAGATGAAAGGATGACCGATGATTTGCTTTTCCCGTCTTCTCTTGCTTGGTACGTTGTTCCTGCCATTTGCTGCTGAGTCTGCCATGTACAGGTGCGCAGGCGCGGAAGGAAAAATGGCCTATCAGGACAAGCCGTGCTCGTCACCAACTGAGACGCAAAAGATCATGATGGACGCTTCCGACAAGGCAGAGCTCGACCCAGTCTTGGCATCCGTCAAACTTGGCTCCGTTGGATATCTGCTCGAAAGGATGGAGGCGTGGTGCGCCGTCAAGGCTCCTTCCTCCATATCAGCGGTAAAACAGGCGCGAATGGCATGGCGCCAACGTCATGAATCAATCTTGGCGAAAGGGGCCCACATTTTGCAGACCAAACTTTCTTATGATGAAAGACTAAACATTGCTGTTCAATCCAGACGGGAGCAAGACGCAATATTTGCAAAACTCGAAGATGCATCGCCATCCGAGCACCAGCAATGGTGTGAAGAAATGCCGGCAAAAACGAGGGCTCCCCAAATGGATATGATGAAACACCCCATTCTCGTTAAAACTATTATTGGCTACACCGATCGTTGACTACAGCGAGCGAAGGGTAGCTTGAACTAAAGGGGGAGCAGTATCGCATCGGGAAGAAACGACATGGGACGGAGTCAATCGATGGGGGCAGACTCCATTAATTCTCGTTGAATCACTGCTCAGCCCCCTTCTCAACCTTCACCCTGAGCTGCCCCGCAGCACTTCTTATACTTTCTTCCGCTGCCGCAACTGCAAGGTGCATTGCGGCTTATTTTTGGCATTTCGTTTCCAGCCGTTTTGCCACTGGCGCTATCTGCGGCACGACGTTGCGGCGCCCAGAATTTGTATATCCAGCCGATGCTGGCCGGGATCTGTTTTGAAAGCTCTTCACGCTGGGCCGGGGTTTCTACCAGCGCCTCTTCTGCCTCGGTGATTTCCGGCGAGCCGAGCAGGTTGATCGGCCGCAATGCCACCGGGCCGTAACTGGATTCGAACAAGGCCTGCCATTTATCCCGCTGCATGTTGATGCCGGTCATGTAGCCGTGCGCCCACATTTCGCCGTCCATGTATTCGCGCTCGTCGCCTTCATAGACTTGCAGATCAAACACGGGCTCGAAATGTTCTGCGTCCTGCTGCAGGCTCCAGACGATCGCATTCAGGTGGCGCATCAACAAGTCGGTGATTCTTTCTGCCTGGGCATCGGTTTCGAATGTCGGCGCATCGTCTGCTGTCGGGCCCCACACGCGCGGTATCCATTCGCTGGGCTTGGGCATGGCCGGGCCGGAAGCGATGGCGGTGAGGAATCCATCCAGGCAATCCAGCATCATGACTTCGTTGCTCGTGGCGTCGGACATGAGGAAGCTGTCGAGCTCGTCCATCTCTTTTTCGGAGAGTGCGGGTGTGATTTCTTCCTCGATTGATTCTTGTTTTGGCATGGTTGCTGTTACTTTCCTTCTTGAACGATTAATGTGGTTTCCATAATTGGCGAAACGCTATCGCAAAAACGCTGCAACTCGCCCTTCCCCCATTCGCTATCCAGCGTGAACTCGCTCAACGGCCGCTTGAATGCTTGCTTGCTGACCCAGCGGAACAGGGCTTCCATCTCGCCAAACCAGAAGAACGGGTGGTGGTTGCTGGAGATTGCCAGGGTATCGAACAGCTCCGCCCCTTTGGCGCGCATGCGATCCTGCAAGGGGCCGAACAGCATCTCCAGTTCGAACACCTTTAGCGGCGGCCCGCAGAAGGTGGCGAACGCACCGATCTTTCTTCCTTTCAATCCGCTTACGCTGTTCAGGTAACGCGCCACGGGATAGGCGATGTACAACCACTTGGGGCCGCCCAGCAGGATCAGGTCGAAGCCGGACACATTAGGATGGGCCAAGGGCTTGATGTCCTGCTCCTGCTGGCGGTAGCGACCCAGCCAGTGCCGCCTGAAAGGCGCGTGCAGCAGGTAGAGCGGAAGCCAGGGCAGCAAGGGCAACAGCGGCGGCACCAGCAGCCATTTGTTGCGCTCGCGCACAGCCTCTATCTTTTCCAGCACGACTTCGTGTCCGCGCGTGCCCAGCTCCGCGGCCAGCCGCAGGGCCAGTCGCTCGGTATAGCCGCTGCGGGAGTAATAGGGAATGAGTATCTTCATTTCACGGGGGCCTTCGCCACGTGCGGCATGTTATGACAGAACGGCGGAGACTCGCTATCGGCCTGGCGCGAATTTGTAAACGAGGGGACGATTTGGTCAACGCTACGCTTACCCACAATCGCCGTGGATGCCTCTGTGGGTGAGTTGTGGGTAACTCGATGAACGCCTATCGAAACAGTGAGCTGGCGGCGTTGACTTGTTTTTGTGCTGCACAAGGATGCAACAGAGGTGGCCGGCAAGAAAAACGATTTAGACTGTATTACCAGCAACCCACAGGGGCCCCTTGAACAAATGAACGAGCTCGAGCACGCAATCGACGATTGGAAGCACGCGAACTATGCGAGATGTTTCCCAATAATCCGGCGACATGCCGAAGCGGGTGAGCCCGAGGCGCAATTCATTCTGGCATTTGCTCTGTCCAGCGAATCTTGTGGATTGAACGAGGACATTCCTGCTGCAGCGGATTGGCTGAGAAAGGCACACGCAAACGGACATCCTCATGCAGCGCTTCATCTGGCAATAGCGCTTGACCCAGCCAATCCCATCTATGAGGGAAAGATACAGCCTGACCAGGCGGAGGCCGAGAAGTATTAAGGGATCGCCTTCAACGAATATCGTCGTAGGGCGGCGAATGGCGATCCCGAGTTCGGGTATGCATTAGGCAACTGCTATGCATGCGGATGGGGAACGGAAGTGAACCGGGACGAAGCCGAAAGCTGCGCGCACAACTCAGGGCCGTCGGCTACAACGTCTATACGGGGACATGCGATGCGGCGCGCAGCTAAAGGAAGTAGCGTAATTTTCGCATTGACCGGAGCGCTGCGGTTACAGATACTTCGATTCATACGATCAAATTTCCTATCCATATGACGACCTTCTGGACATGGCTTTCCATCATCGAGCCGTCGATGCCCCCCAACTCGGTGCTGGGGCCATCGGCAGCGGTGGGCGTGGGCATTGCGGCGTAATTGAACGAGCCAAGCCGGGCCCAGGCTTTTTAGCAAACCTTCAGCTCACATTTGTTAGAATCCACAGCAGAAACATACAGTGAGGCACGACATGTTAAACATACAAAATATGACTCGCACTGAAAAGCTGACCATGATGGAAGCGATATGGGATGACTTGTCCCGCGATCCGGCAACGCTCACATCGCCCGAATGGCACGGGCAGGCATTGAAAGAAGCAGAGCAGGCCGTTACTGAAAATCAGGCTGGTTTTGTTTCTTGGGATGCCGCCAAGAAAGCACTGCGCAACGTTAACTCATGAAGATCGAGATTCTGAGTATCGCGATGAGCGATATTCAGATTGGCCAGCGGTTTTATGAACAGCAACAGGAGGGGCTAGGCGCTTACTTTCTGGACTCGCTGTTTTCGGACATTGATGCGTTGTTGCTCTATGCCGGAATTCACCAGCAATTTTTCGGTTACTACCGTGCACTTTCGAAACGGTTTCCCTACGCAATTTACTATCGTGTAAATGAGCAAACCATTCAAGTGTGGCGCGTTCTAGATTGCCGTCAAAAGCCTTCACGCATTGCGAGCGCGGTGCAAACCAACTAAGGGGGCTCGGCTATCCATATGACGACCTTCTGGACATGGCTTTCCATCATCGGGCTGTCGATGACCCCCAACCTGATACTGGGGCCATCGGCGGCGGTCGGCGTTGGCATCGCGGCGCACATCGACCCGTGGGTCCTCCTGCCGGTGGTTGGGGTGGCGGGCTACGTCGAGGGGCTCGTCGTCGCTTGGCTCGCCGGCGAAAGCACGCATATCGGTTTCATCGGCCGGTGGGTCGCACGGATGCGCACGCCGAGGAGCACGGCGTTGGCCGACAAGTGGGGAGTCTGGGGCGGCCTCACCATTGGCTGTGCCTTTGTGGGCCAGGAGCCGATCCTGGTGGCGCTGCGCTGGCTGGGGGTCGACATGCGCCGGATCTGGTTGCCGCTGGCGGTCAGCAACGCGGTCTTCGCGGTCCTCTACTACGCGGTGGTGTGGTTCGGCCTCGACCAAATGGCGAACCTCTGATCCACACGGACTACCGCGGCCTGTTCGGCGTGAATACGGTAGACTTTCTCGCACCTAGTCTGTTCCATCTCTGCTAAAAAGAACCATGCACTTGCTTGCCCCAATCACGCTCCGCAACTGCTTCCGATTCATCCTGGTCGCGCTGCCCCTGCTTGCACATGCCAGCCTGCCGCAGTCCGCCAGCGTTCCCGGCGGCGTCGCGGTGGTGCCGCTGTGCAGCGTTTCGGTTTGCGCCGATGCGCCGCAGGCATGGCTGGGCGAGCAGCCTGTGCTGGTCACGGCCGATCACGATGAATGGTATGCGGTGGTGGGTCTGTCGCTGGATACGACGCCGGGCACACATGAGCTGCGCGTGCAGATCGGCAGCGAGACCGGGGTGAAGCAGTTCTTAGTCAATGCCAAGGATTACCCCGAGCAGCATGTCACGCTCAAGGACAGGAGCAAGATAGAACTGTCGCCCGCCGACGAGGCGCGGGCCGAGCGCGAGCTTGCCATGATCACGGAGCTCAAGCGCTACTGGCGCGCCGCGCCGGATACCGATCTGGCGCTTATCCTTCCGGCCAGGGGGAAGCTGGGTGGGCGCTTTGGCGTGCACCGTTTTTTCAACGGTGAGCCGCGCGCTCGGCATTCCGGGCTGGATGTAAGGGTCAAAAGCAGGACACCGATCAGGGCCAGCGCGCATGGCGTTGTGCTGGCAGTCGGTGATTATTTTTTCAACGGCAAGACGGTCTTTGTCGACCACGGTAACGGGCTGATCACCGTGTACTGCCACCTTGATCGCATCGATGTGCAACCCGGCGAGACGGTGCGCAAAGGTCAGCGACTCGGGCTTTCCGGAAAGACCGGCCGCGCCTCCGGCCCGCATCTGCACTGGAGCGTCATTCTCAACGGGGCGATGGTCGATCCGGAATTGTTCATCCCGGCGAAACTGCCGCATTGAGCAATCTGCTTCGCCTTTCTGCCCCTTTATTTGACCAGTTTCGAAAGTCTCTTGAACGATTCGGTTCCAGCGACCTTCAGTAGCTGAAATACGACTGCCTCCGTGCAGCTAGGCACGGCCCCAGCCTGCACCATGGCTTCCATTGCGGTCTGTTTGTTGTCGCTGTTTCGGCTCAGCACAGCATCCTTGACGACGTGTACATCGTAGCTTGCGTCTAGCAGGTCGATAACGGTCTGCTGTACGCAGACATGGGTCTCCATGCCGCTGACGATGATCTGTGTCCTGCCGCTCTGTTTCAGTTGTGTGATGAACGCCTCGTTGCCGCAGCAACTGAAAGTCAGCTTCTCATGGCAGGATGCTGCAGGCGCCCTGCCTTTCAGCTCGGGCAATGTAGCGCCCAGCCCTTTGACGTACTGCTCGGTGAATATCACCGGCACTGCCAGTTCGTTCGCACTCTCCAAAAGTATGCCGGCATTCCTGGTCAGTTGCCGCAGCGCATTCTCATCCATGGCTGCGCAGAGTCTTTCCTGCACATCGATGACCACCAGCACAGCCGTGGCTGGCTCCAACAAGAACTTGTTACGGATAGACATGACTTCTCCATTGACTAACAAGGCTCAGCGCGATCAGGCTGACCACGTGGAATGTTAGCAGTGCTTGCGCGCAGATGCGCTATCTCTTGGTGATGCCTGCTCGTGAACTCATCAGCTCCCTGCTTCGTTTCAGCGAGAGCAGGTGCAGCAGGATGAAGAGCGGCACATGCCACAAATCCCTGCCGTGTTCACTGTAGTGCCGATCCGGCATTTACTGGCCGAGGCAGCAATCACGCGTATTTACGCGGTGCTAGCCCGACACTACGCTATACACAGTCCGATGCTCTACACGGTTCACGCGTTGTCAGGGAATGATCTAACCAATAGGGAGAATCACATGATCGACAGAGAAATCGTCCTCCAAACGCTCAAATGCAACCCTGATCACTACCCGCATATGCTGCACGAGAGGTTCCATCATGTTCTGGAAAGGATCGTCGAGCTGTGGCATTCACCTGAAGCAGAATCCTATTTCGCCGACCTGTTGCAGCCTGATGGCCGAGGTGGCGGCAGACTTGACCGCAGCGGTTTTCCTGACAAGGCGTGGATGGAGATCTTGCGGCTGCAACTGCTCTGCTACAGAAAGACCCTGCACTAGGCAGTTCAGTTACGCTGCCAGGCTGATCGACGAGAATCTCAAGTGGTGCATGAACTCGCGCAGTATCAGCAGTGTCGCTGCGAACGTCGGACTGCCTGGAATGCCGACGCTCGAAGCTGCCCTGCCGAGCGAGTGACTGGCCAGCAGCGAGAAAACCTCTTCGACAGCCTCGATAGGCAGTTGCATCGCTGATCCAGCGTTACCGCTGGCGATATGTGCGATCTCCCGGATGGACGCATCCATCGTCACCAGCGTTGCATAGCCCGCAATCATTTCCCTCGCGCGTGTCACTTCGTCCTCCACCTGCTGTATCGCGTTCTCGATCTCACCCGGTGTGGGCGGCGCATGCAGGAAGAATTGTGTGGCCGTTCTTCGTGAGCCGACGGCGAGCAGCAGCACCTTTTCCGGCTCGGCTTCTCTTCCTGTGGCAACGGCGGCTGCCTGCTCGCCGATGTGCAATACGGTGATTGGCGTGCCTTGGGGCAGGCCCAGTCTGATTGTCCGATACCATTGCCGGATGTCTGTTTCCATAGCGTCAAACCTGGGATGGCATTGGTTTCGATGATACCCCTGTCTGCGAATGCACCCTGACTCAGTCCGCGATGGACACAATGTTATTGACGCGTGTTCGACTGCGCGGGTAAATTCCGTCGCTTGTCGCGGCACAATAATTAGTCCGGGATCAATCACAGTCAACAGAGAGCGGCCGGAATCAACCATGAGCAACTTCGATCTCACCATCCCCCCATCAAAATCAAACAGCGACGCGAAAGCCGCGCTGAAGTTCTTTGAATCGGCGGGCAGCATGCAGAGTGTCGCAGCAGGAAAAGCCATCTTCGCCGAGAACGAAAAGGCCAATCCGCTTTTTCTGCAGCGCGACAGGATGTATTTCCTGCTGGAGGGGAAAGTTGATCTGACGGTGAACAAGACCCATGTGGGCGCGGTGCGCAAGGGTGAGATATTCGGTGAGATGACGTTGATCACCAGCATGCCCAGGACCGCGACCGCCACGGCAAAGACCGATTGCCGCCTCATTACGCTGGACAAGAATCAGCTGCAGACTGCCTTGAGCACCGCACCCGAATTCGGCTTGCAGTTGATGAGCATCATGATCGCACGCCTGCGCGACACCATCACCCAGTTGGGCAAGGGGGGTGGGCGATCCAACGGCGAATCTTTGAGAGACTCCGCGGTGTTTGACAAGAAGCTGTTGGATAAGATGGTGGACGAACTGGATGACAGCGCACGCACCCGCTACCCGGCGGGCAAGGTCATCATGCAGGAAGGCCAGGCGGGCGTGTTCATGTACGTAGTGCTGCAGGGCGAGGTAGAGATCGCGATCCAGAACAGCATGGTGGGCAAGATCGGCCCGGGCGGTCTGTTCGGCGAGATGGCGCTGATCACCCGCGCGGAACGGGTGGCGAGCGCCGTTGCGAAAACCGATTGCGTGTTGCTGGCGATCAATCGCAATGTGTTTCTCGACCTGGTCAGCGCCAATCCGAAGTTTGCGATCGCGCTGCTCGGCGCAGTGGGGAATCGCGCGAGGTTCGTGGCGTCACTGCGCGCGTAATCGGCGCAACGGCCAACCGCCGGTTGATTTGAATTAGTCGTTCGGAACGAATTGCAGCGAACAGGACAGCACGCCCGCGACAAACAAGCTGTCGCTGTGCCCGACGACTGCGCCGGGCATCAGCTTGAAGCACGCCAGGCTGGCGATGACCTCGCGGACCTTTTGTTGTGTCATCAGCTCCCAGGCGGCATCGAACTCATCCGGTTTGAGGACCAGATCAAGGCACAGGCAGTCCTGGTTTGGCTGCTGTGTGATGTATATCCAGCCTATCTCGCCGCTGCTTGCTCCTTTTCCTGCTAGGGCATGTCCCGAAGATCCATAAGCGATATTGACCTTTGAAGTATCGACTGTCGCATGCGTCGTCAGGTAATTGAATATCTTGTCGTCGAACTCCTGATCGGATTCGCCCTGCGCCACAGCCTTGGCCGCGGAACCCAGGAACTCGAAATCGGCACTCGGTTTGTTTTCCGTGAGTCGCCGTACTGAAGCGACCTTCTGGCATGTCAATTTCAGCGCCTTGGCAGACATCTGGCTCGACGTATCTTCAGACTTCCCCATGCTGTTGACGCGGAAGGAATCGAGTCTGAGTTGGAGCGAGACTTCGATCATTTTGGCCGGTTGCTACCTGAGACGATCTTGTACTCGAACAAGCGGCATTCGATGGCGCCATTGTAGAGCGGTGTGCGTTTGGATGGCGCCAGGCGCATCAGCTTGGCGATGCGCAGGTCCGCGGTGAACAGATAGGCGTTCCATCCGCCGAAGCGCTGCTTAAGCACGTCGCCCAGTTGCGGATACAGCTCGGCCAGTTCGTCCTCATCGCCCATTCGTTCGCCGTAGGGCAGGTTCGCCACGAGTATGCCTTCTGCTTCGGGCGGCGAGGCTTCCAGCGCATTGCACTGCTTCAGGTCCACGGTCTCGCGGATGCCGGCTTCTTCCAGATTCTGGTGCGCAGCCTTGAGCGCGTCGCCATAGAGGTCGCTGCCATAGATGGGCAGTTCGCTTGCGGGCAGTTGCGCCTCGATGGCGGCTACGCGCATCGCGCTCCAGGTCTTGGCGTCAAAGTTCTTCAGCTTCTCGAACGCGAAGTTGCGCTCAATGCCGGGCTGGATGTTGAGCGAGATCTGCGCCGCCTCGATAAGGAAGGTGCCGCTGCCGCACATCGGGTCGAACAGCGGGATGCCGGGCTTCCAGCCGGTCATCTTCAAAATCCCTGCGGCCAAGTTCTCGCGCAGCGGGGCGATGTTGGTGTGCAGACGCACGCCGCGCTTGTACAGCGCATCGCCTGAGGTATCCAGATACAGGGTGAATTCCTCGCCCTCGAAGAAGGCGTGAATGCGCATGTCCGGATCGAGCTTGGCCACGCTGGGGCGCGCGTTCTTCTCGGCGCGGAACTTGTCGCACACCGCATCCTTGATCTTGAGCGTGATGAACTCCAGGCTCTTCAAGGGGCACTTGATCGCGGTGACCTTGACCAGGATGGTGTTGCTCACGTCGAACCAGCGCGTCCACGGCAGATCGTAGACGGCCTTGTACACATCCTGCTCGTTGCGGAACGGCGTGGCGTCTTTCACGCGCCACAGGATGCGCGAGGCAAGACGGCTTTGCAGGTTGGCGCGATAGCACAGCGGCCAGTCCCCGGCGAAGCCGACGCCGCCTTCGGTCGGCTGCACAGTTGATGCACCGAACGAAGTGAGTTCGTCGGCTAGGAGTTTTTCCAGTCCGCGCGGACAGGTGGCAAAGAAATCAGGCATATCAGAACGGCTTCACGACGACGAGAATGACAACAGCAAGGAGGACGAACACCGGCACTTCATTGAAGAAGCGGAACCAGACATGGCTCTTGGTGTTGCGGTCTTCGGCGAACACCTTCACCAGGTGGCCGCAATACAGATGGTAGGCAATGAGGCCGGCCACCAGCGTGGTCTTGGCGTGCAGCCAGCCGCCGCTGAAACCGAAGCCGAACCACAGCCACAGGCCGGTGATCACAGCCAGCAGACCGATGGGCGTGACGAACTTGTACAGCTTGCGCTCCATCAGTTTGAAACGTTCGCGTACGGCCTGCTCTTCCGCCATCGCATGATTGACGAAGATGCGCGGCAGGTAGAACAACCCTGCGAACCAGCTGACCACGAAGAAGATGTGAAATGCCTTGAGCCACAACATGATGATTACCTCGACAACCTGCGCCGGAACAGAACCAGCGATACATAAAAACCAACCAGCGTATAAGCCAGCAGCACTGCGATGTGTGTGAACGCCTGCGGCGGAATGAAGCCGCTCATCAGCGGCCTGGCCAGATCGACCGCATGCGTAAGCGGCAACGCGCTCGCCAAGTGCTGCAGGCCCGCCGGCAGCTGGGCCACCGGGAAAAACACGCCGCATAGTAGCATCATCGGCGTGATGACCAGCGTGAAGTAGTACATGAAGAAGTCGTAGCTGGGCGCCAGCGCGGTCATGATGAGGCCGATGGAGGCGAACGTCAGCCCAACCAGCAGCGCCAGCGGGATCATCCATAACGACATCAGCGAGTGCGACAGGCCCAGCACCCAGATGACGACCAGTACCGCCGCACCCGACATCAGGCTCTTGGTGGCCGCCCACAGGATCTCGGACATCACCACGTCATCCAGCGTGACCGGTGTGTTGAGGATGGCCTCCCACGTGCGCTGCTCGTGCATGCGCGCGAAGCCGGAATACAGCGCCTCGAAGCTGGCACTGTTCATGGTGCTGTAGCACACCGTACCCGCGGCGAGGAAGGCCATGTATGACATGCCGCCCATCTCCGGTAGCAGGGTACCCAGGCCGTAGCCCAGGCCCAGCATGTAGATCACCGGGTCGGCCAGATGCCCAAGGATGGAGGGGGCGGCAACCTTGCGCCACACCAGCCAGTGGCGGCGCCAGATGGGGAAGAAGCGCAGACTCAGGCGCGGTAATGCAAGATGATGGTTACTCATTTCAACTTATCCTGTTCCACTGCGGCGAGCGCATCGATGGGTTTGACCACGCCCACGCCGCGCGCATAGACGCAGCCTTTCGACGTGCCGCTCGCCATGATGCGGTCGCCCTTGCTGAAGACATGCTTCATGTAGAAATATTTCTCGTCCCAGTGCGTCACTTCCAGCTTCACCTCGTAACTCGCGAAGATTTTCAGCGGCTGCTTGTAGGTCATGGTGTGCTCGGCGATGACCGGGATCCAGTTGCGCTTGAACATGGCTTTCAGCAAACCGCTGCGTGCGAACACGTCCACGCGATTGAGGTCGCAGATGGTCAAATAGCGGCCATTGTTCATGTGGAAGTTGACGTCGATGTCGTTGGGCAGCACACGCAATCTCAGCTCGCTCACATAGGCACCCGCCTCGATGCGCTCGCAGAACAGCGAGCGGATGAGCACGTAGAGCATGCGGAAGATGAGATTCATTTCAAGGCACAGTCGAAGCAAGGCCAAGGCGGCAAGGTTAAGGCGACGAAGACAGTACGGGGTTGCACGGCAAGGAGCCGAATACCGCAGCCAACGCAGGGATTGCGATGAATGTGGTTTGAAATTCATTCGCGCATCTCGCGACCGGTCAGTTTCAGAAAGACGTCTTCCAGGTTGGCCGGCCGATGCAGGTAGCGCAGTTCGCTCTGCGCATGCAGATGCGCCACCAGCGGCTGTGCATCCTGCAAATAACAGAAAGCCGACTCGCCGCTCACCTCGTAGCGTTGCGAATAGCGTGCGGCGTTGGCATGCGCCCAGGCTGCGGCCTGCTCGCCGAACACCTCCACCACCTGCGGCTCGATGTTGCTCTCGATCAACTCGCGCGGCGTGCCCTGGCTGATGAGCCTGCCGTTGTCCATCACTGCGAGGCGATGGCACAGGCGCTCTGCCTCGTCCATGAAGTGCGTGGTGAGCAGCAGGGTCTTGCCCTGCGAAGTCAGTTCGCGCAGACGCTGCCAGATGATGTGGCGCGCTTGCGGGTCGAGGCCGGTGGTCGGCTCGTCGAGGAAGATCACGTCGGGATCGTTCACCAGTGCGCGCGCCAGGGTCAGGCGGCGCTTCATGCCGCCGGACAGCGTGGGCACTTTTGCATCGCGCTTGCTGGTGAGGCTGGCGAACTCCAGCAGGTCCGGGATGCGCGCCTCGATCTCGCTGTCCTGCAAGCCGAAGTAGCGCCCGTACACCAGCAGGTTCTCCGCCACGGTGAAATCGGGATCGAGGTTGTCCATCTGCGGCACCACGCCGACGCGGATGCGCGCCTCGCGCGCCGCTTGCGGCACCGGCAGATCGAGCAGCGTGGCCGTGCCCGCGTCCGGCTCGATCAGGCCCAGCAGCATGCGCAAGGTGGTGGTCTTGCCCGCACCGTTGGGGCCCAGCAGGCCGAAGCATTCGCCCTTGCGGATGGCGAGGTCGAGGCCATCCACCACGCGGTGACCACCGTAGGATTTCTGCAAACCCGTCGCGCGAATCACAGCGCTCATAGTTCGACTCCAGAAAAATGCCGCTTCACGATGTCGCGTAGTTGCGTGAGGCGTCCATGGAAATAATGCTCGGCCTGCGGCAGCACGACGATGGGCAAGTGCTGCGGGCGCGCCCAGTCCAGCGCATCCGCCAGCGGCACCACATCGTCGTGCTCACCGTGGATGACCAGCGTGTCGGGAGACACCGTGGGCATGGCAAAACGGCCGACCGCTGGTGCTGCCAGCACCAGATGCTGCGGCTGCAGATGGATTGCTGCGCGCGCGGCGACGTAGCCGCCGAAGGAGAAACCGGAGAGCAGCAGCGGCAATTCTTCGCCGAACTGCTCCTGCGCGTAGCGCGCGATCGAGATCATGTCCTGCTCTTCGCCGTCGCCGCCGGTGTACTCGCCTTCGCTCGCGCCCACTCCACGGAAGTTGAAGCGCAGCGTCACGCAACCCAGCTCGGCAAAGGTCCTGGCCAGCATCACCGCCACCTTGTTCTCCATGGTACCGCCCATGGTCGGCAGCGGATGCGCCACCACGGCGATGGCACAGGGAATGTCGTCCGGCATGTGCACCAGGCCTTCGAGGTTGCCGGCAGGTCCCTCGGCGGAAAACTTTTGCAGCGCGATCGCCATCAGATCTTCAGCCGTTCCACCACGCGCCCGTTCTTCAGGTGCTCTTCGATGATCTCGTCGAGGTCGCTTTCATCGACGAAGGTGTACCAGACGCCTTCGGGATACACCACCAGCACCGGGCCCTCGTCGCAACGGTCCAGGCAGCCTGCCGAGTTGATGCGTATCTTGTTCTCACGGTTGGAGATGCCGAGTTGCTTGACCTTGTCCTTCACGTAGTCGCGCGCTTTTTGCGCACCGTGATTGTTGCAGCAATCGCTGCCGTCAGCGCGCTGGTTGGTGCAGAAGAATACGTGCTTGTCGAAATAGCTCATGGTGTCCTCCAAAGGTCCGATTATAAACGCCGGCGTGCCCAGCCCAGATACACGCCCAGCAGCAGCGGGAACATCGCCGACACAGTCTGCGATATACCGTTGAAGTTGCGCAGATGCCCGTAGCGCCACTGGTAGAGGCGCATCGCGGCGGAAGCCGTGCCGCTGTCCAGCACCCACAGCACGAGTACGAGGTAGCAAACTGCCGCGCTCGCCGCCATCCACAGCAGATATGGCCTGCGCAGCCAGTTCGTCCCCCACATCAGCAACAGTCCCGCGACGATGCCCAGCATCGCCTCTCCGTTGAGCCACAGCAGCAAAGCCCAGGATTTGAGCAGCGCCGCCGCCGCGATGAATTTGCCCAGCGCGACCACGCACAGGATCAGCGACAGCGCGACTACCGCATGGCGGCGCACCTGCAGTAAGGTCTGCAGCAGCAGGCCTATCATCAGCAGGTTCAGCGCAACCGCCGCGCTTTCCCAGATGTTGAACGGCTCTTCCGGCATGGTCACGAAGATGCGGTGGGCAGCCTCGGTGATGAACACGTTGCCCAGCATAGGCAGCGAGGGGTTGATCTGCGCGAACATCCACAGCATCACCAGCGCCAGACCGAAGTCAGCGCCTGCTCCGCGCTGGAACAAACTGATGCGCCATTGTGTGGCACGCGCGAACCAGGCGCGCGGCGCGATGACCCATGCCAGCAAAGCGCCGCTGAATGTCCCCAGGCCATTGGTCAGTATGTCGGCATTGGAGCTGATGCGGCTGGGCAGATACATCTGCAGGTATTCGAACGCGGCGGAAAACAATAGGCCTAGCAGCGTTGCCAGCAGCAGACTGCGTCCGCCGCTGAAACGGGTGCGCAAGGTCAGTGCCAGCAGGAAGCCCAGCGGCAGATAGGCCAGCCAATTGGTGAGGGCATCAAAGGCAGTGTAGGTCTGCCACAGCGGCGAAGTGAGCACCGCCCAGAACTCCAGGCCCTGCTCCTGCCAGCCAAAGAATGGCGCCAGGCTGGCATACATGAGCAGCAGCACATATACCACCAGCAGATAGCGGCGCAACAAGGTACGCTCCTGGGGGGATGAACGATAGCTCATCGCCCAAACCCCCATTGAATAGAAGGACTCATTTTGGTTGACGCAAGCGCATGGGTAAGAAAGAATGGGTCCTGCAGCACATAAAAACTACTATGTTTCGCCCCGGAGGAGATTATGGCACACCTGCACTGGTCCAAAGACTTGGACACAGGGATCGCAGTCATCGACAATCAGCATAAACGCATCGTCGAATACATCAACAACCTGGATACATCCATCGCCAAGGCGGACGCCGCTGCCGTGAACAAGGTGCTGAACGAGCTGGTTGATTACACCATGTCGCATTTCAGCTTTGAAGAAGAGTTGCAGGAACGCGCCGGCTACCCGTTCATCAAGGCGCACAAGCGCGTGCACGAGATCTTCGTCAAGCGCGTTGCCGAATTCCAGACGCGCGCAGCGAATGGCGAGAACGTCGCTAGCGAGATCCTCAGCATGCTGCAGACCTGGCTGCTCAACCACATCAAGGGCGACGATGCCGACTACGCAGAATGCGTGATCAAGGCGCTGGGCCTCGAAGCAAAGGCAGCCGAACCTGTCGCCGCCGGATGGATGAGTGGCGCACTGAAGAAGTTCTTCGGTTGATACGCAAGAGCGAAGCGCGCTAAAGGTGCTTCGTCTGGTTTTGCAGCAGCAATAGAACTCCGGCTCAGAACTTCTCGTACGGCGCCAGATAGCGCCATTGCCCCAGCGGCAGTTTGGCCATGGCCACGCGCCCGATGCGTATCCGCTTCATGGCCAGCACCTGCAGCCCCACGCTCTGACACATGTGCGCGATCTGGCCGGGT
This sequence comes from uncultured beta proteobacterium, assembly GCA_963813255.1. Taxonomy (GTDB): domain Bacteria; phylum Pseudomonadota; class Gammaproteobacteria; order Burkholderiales; family Gallionellaceae; genus Sideroxyarcus. The sequence goes on from CAWEYD010000001.1 coordinate 412,334, forward strand.
TGCACGCCCTTGAGCGCGAAGCGCAGCCGGGTCTCGCTCTGCCAGCTGACCTTGACCGGCGGCAGCACTTTCCCCTTGAAACTGAGCCCATGATTGAGCAGCTTGAGCCCGTCGGGCACAAGCTCGCCGGCGACCTCGACGATATATTCCTGCTCGATGGTGGATACATCGTCGGTCAGCTTTCGCGTCACGCGATAGTCCTGGGTGTACACCGACAAACCGCTGGCATGCAGCTCCAACGGCAGGCACTGCGTGAGCCGCAAGAAGTGCTGCTTGAGCGGATGGATGCCGGAATGGTCATCCGCTGCGCGCGTGTCGGCGCAGACCAGTCGCTTCATTGAGTCGGCATTCAGTTCCACGTCATGCGGCTGGTGTAACAGGATGGTCACCGGTTCCACCGGAACGAGCTTGGCATCCGGATGCAGCTCGACCTTCTGCTCCGACACCATGAACTGCGCCTCTTCCACCACCTGCCCATCCACCTTCACCCAGCCGCCAGCGATATACAGCTCCGCTTCGCGGCGCGAGCAGTGGACCAATGCAGCAAGGCGTTTGGCGAGACGGACGGGTTCGGTCATGTGAGGTATATCTGGAAACAAGGTGCGCATTGTAAACGCTCGTGCATGGCGTTCACCGGTAGAATCCGCACATGGATACCAACAAGAAACCCGCTAGCCGCCCCACTCTGGAAGGCGTCACCCTTGAGATGATCGTCACGCAGCTTTCCGAGAGCATGGGATGGGAGGCGATGGGGGAGGCTGTGCCCATCCGCTGCTTCACGCATGATCCGAGCGTTAAATCCAGTTTGAAGTTTTTGCGGAGGACGCCTTGGGCGAGGGCGAAGGTGGAGGAGTTGTATTTGAAGTCGCGCCGTTCGCGCTGAACTTGTTCCGCTAAACCAACACCGTCGGGAGTTGCCCGACAGCAAGTTACCTTTCTTGTCTTGCCAAGAAAGGTAACCCAAAGAAGTCGCCCCCGGTGCGCCGCTGCTTCGCAGTTCCCTGCGTTGCTCGACTGGTCAGGCCTCCTCATAAACTCGCACGACCCGCTACGCGGCCACGTGCTCAAACATATTCGTCGGACTACTCCTGACCAGTCTGCGCTACTCGGCGGCGCACAGGGGAAAAAAGTCAAAAACCCAAATACCGCCTGGGCATTTCGGTTTAATTATCGGGTCTTGATATTTCCAGAAAACGAGTCAGCTCTAGAACACGCCTCTCGTTCGTGTGACGTATGCAGAACCCAAGGTGAAAATCAGTTCCGTTTTCCACAATACCTTGTTTGTCGGCAACGATTATGTCGGCGAGAGAATTCGATTTTTGGCAGGAACTGGCACGATACTTTCTCCATTCTTCTTGCCACTCTTTGAATGATTTTGCAGCGTTCTCCCCGAGATTCCTAGATGCAAAGACTTTGAGAATTTGCTTTTCAAGCTTCCTAATTTTTCTATCTTCTACTTCAGCGTATGCCCAAGCGCAGTCAGCAATGCCAATGCTATTCCCAAGATCGCACGGTGAGTAAGTGTGACGTTCAATACAGTCTGCAGCATCATTTGTGGTTATGCGTGCAGGGCAGTCATCACCTAATGCCCATGTTGATGTTAGTAGCGTTAGCCAACCTAGAGCGATCCATATGATTTGCTTCATCATTCCTCCTTTGCAGTTCAGGGTATCTTACATTGATAGGAGAGCAGGGTGGGCACACCGTGCCCACCCTGCGAATTAACGGTTTTGTTTTTCCGTCCCCTGTGCGCCGCCGAGTAGCGGAGGCTGGTCAGGGGTAGTCCGACGAATATGTCTGAGCACGTGACCGCGCAGCGGGTCGTGCGAGTTTATGAGGAGGCCTGACTAGTCGAGCAACGCAGGGAACTGTGAAGCAGCGGCGCACCGGGGGCGACTTCTTTGGGTTACTTTTCTTGGCAAGACAAGAAAAGTGACTAGCTGTCGGGCTACCCCCGACGAAGTTGGTTTTGACTGGATTCCGGCCTCCGCCGGAGTGACAAAGCGCAATAATTAATGCGCCTCATCCCAATTCCCCCCCTCACCCAACCCCACCTCCAGCGGCACCTTCAACTCCGCCACATTACACATCAACTCCCGCACCTTCTCCTTCACGAGAGCCAACTCAGCCTGCGGCACTTCCAGCACCAGTTCATCGTGCACCTGCATGATGAGCTTGGTCTGCAGCTTCTCTTTCTCCAGCCAGTCCTGCACGGCGATCATCGCCAGCTTGATGAGGTCGGCGGCGGTGCCCTGCATGGGGGCGTTGATGGCGGCGCGTTCGGCGGCCTGCCTGCGCGGTCCGTTGGCGCCGTTGATCTCGGGCAGCCACAGACGGCGGCCGAACCAGGTCTCGACGAAACCCTGCGCCCTGGCCTGCTCGCGCGTGCCGTCCATGTAGCGCTTCACTCCGGGGTAGCGCGCGAAGTAGAGGTCGATGTACTGCTGCGCCGCGCTGCGCTCGATGTCGAGCTGGCTGGACAGACCGAAGGCGGACATGCCGTAGATGAGGCCGAAGTTGATGACCTTGGCGTAGCGGCGCTGCTCTGAGCTCACCGCATCGAGCGTCACCCCGAACACCTCGGCGGCGGTAGCGCGGTGGATGTCCTCTCCATTGGCGAACGCCTTGAGCAAACCTTCGTCGCCTGAGAGATGCGCCATGATGCGCAACTCGATCTGCGAATAGTCGGCGGAGACGATGCGCGAACCGACAGGCGCAATGAACGCTTCACGGATGCGGCGGCCTTCCGGCGTGCGGATGGGGATGTTCTGCAGGTTGGGTTCGCTGGAGGCCAGCCGCCCGGTGACTGCCACCGCTTGCGAGTAGCTGGTGTGCACGCGTCCGGTCTGCTGGTTCACCATTTGCGGCAGCTTGTCTGTGTAGGTGGATTTGAGCTTCGCCATGCCGCGATGCTCGAGCAGTATCTTGGGCAGCGGGTAGTCGAGCGCGAGTTCCTGCAGCACTTCTTCGTCGGTGGAGCGCGAGCCGGTCGCGGTCTTCTTCTTGGAAGGAATGCCCAGCTTGTCGAACAGGATTTCCTGCAGCTGTTTGGGCGAGGCCAGATTGAACGGCTGCCCGGCCAGCTCGAATGCCTGTTTCTCGATGGTCATCAGTTTTTCGCCCAGCTCATGGCTTTGTCGGGACAATTTCGCGCTATCGATGAGCACGCCGTTGCGTTCCATCTTGAACAGCACCTCGCGCACCGGCAGCTCGATGTCGCGGTACACCGTATCGAGACGACCGATCAGCTGGGGCGACAAGGTCTGGTGCAACTGCAGCGTGATGTCTGCGTCTTCCGCCGCATAGCGAGTGGCGGTGTCGAGATCGACCTGGTCGAAACCGATCTGCTTCGCGCCCTTGCCCACCACGTCGGTGTAACTCATGGTTTCGAGGCCTAGATGGCGCAAGGCGAGGTTGCCCATCTCGTGCGGCTTGTGCGACTCCAGCACGTAGGACTGCAGCAACGTGTCCTCCGCAATGCCTGCGAACGCGATGCCGTGGTTAGCGAAGATGTGCTGGTCGTACTTGAGGTTCTGCCCCAGCTTCTTGTGCGCTGGGCTTTCCAGCCAGTGCTTGAGTTTCTTCAGTGCATGTTCGCGGTTGATCTGCTCAGGCGCACCCGGGTAGTGATGCGCCAGGGGCAGATAGGCAGCGTGATGCGCGTCGATGCTGAAGGAGATACCGACCAGTTGCGCGGTCATCTCGTCGAGGCCGGTAGTCTCGGTGTCTATGCTCACCAGCGGTGCAGCCATCAGCTTGTGCAGCCAGGCGTCGAGCTGTGCCTCGGTGAGGATGGCTTCGTAGCTGAACGCATCGTTGGCCATCGTGGGCAACGCCGCTTGTTCGAATCGCCGCGGCTCGCCCGTTGCAGGAGCGCGCTCTTTCTTTGCCGGTGCCTCGCCAGCCACTTCGCGCAGCCATGACTTGAAGCCGAAGCGCTCGAACAGGATGCGCAGCTGCGCGTCATCCGCTGCCGGCGCGGCCAGTTCATCGTAACGCCTGTCCAGCGCCACGTCGCACTTCACCGTGACCAGTCGCCTGCCCTGCGGCAGCCAGTCGCGCGCGGCGCGCAGGTTCTCGCCGACCACGCCGCTCACCTTGTCCGCATGGGCTAGCAGGTTATCCAGCGTGCCGTATTCGGTGAGCCATTTGACCGCGGTCTTGGGGCCGCACTTGGTCACGCCCGGCACGTTGTCCACCGCGTCGCCCACCAGCGACAGGTAATCCACGATGCGCTCGGGCGGGACGCCGAACTTCGCCAGCACGCCAGCTTCGTCCAGCACTTCGTTGCTCATGGTATTGACCAGGGTGACATGCGGATTCACCAGTTGAGTGAGGTCCTTGTCGCCGGTGGAGACGATGCAGTGTGCGCCTTGTTGCGAGGCCTGCTGCGCCAGCGTACCGATCACATCGTCTGCCTCCACGCCATCCACCATCAGGATGTTCCAGCCCGCTGCGGCCACTGCTTCGTGCAGCGGTTCGATCTGTGCGCGCAGGTCATCCGGCATGGACGGACGATGTGCCTTGTATTCGGGATACCAGTCGTCGCGGAATGTCTTGCCCTTCGCATCGAACACGCAGGCGCTATAATCCGCGGGGTAATCGGCGCGCAGCTTGCGCAGCATGTTGAGCACGCCATAGATGGCGCCGGTCGGTTCGCCCTGGGGGCTGCGCAGATCAGGCATGGCATGGAAGGCGCGGTACAGGTAAGACGAGCCGTCCACCAACAACAAGGTTTTCTTCATTTAGGGATCCGCAATGAACAACAATTTGAAACTGCCACCCGCGCAAGCGCCTGAATTGATGCAGTCCAAGGAGTCGTGGCGGGTGTTTGGCATTATGTCAGAATTCGTGTCTGCGACCGAACGCCTGAACAACATCCACCCCGCCGTGAGCATCTTTGGCAGCGCCCGCACCCCGCACGACCACCCCTATTACAAACTGACGGAGGAGATCGCGCGTTTGTTGTCCGACGCGGGCTTCGCGGTCATCTCCGGCGGCGGCCCCGGCATCATGGAAGCGGCCAACAAGGGCGCGTTCTACGGCAAGTCGCCCAGCGTCGGCCTCAACATCCAGTTGCCGCACGAACAGCACAACAACCCCTACCAGAACGTCAGCCAGACCTTCCACCACTTCTTCACGCGCAAGGTGATGTTCGTGAAGTTCGCCAGCGCGTATGTGGTGATGCCTGGGGGTTTCGGCACGCTGGACGAGTTGATGGAAGCGCTGACGCTGGTGCAGACCGGCAAGACACGCAAGATGCCCATCATCCTGGTCGGCAGCAAGTTCTGGGGCGGCATGGTGGAGTGGTTCAAGACGGCATTGCTGGAAGAGAAGATGATCGCCGCTCACGACCTGGACCTGATCCAGGTCATCGACGAACCGGACCAGATCGTGGCCGCCATCTTCAAGCACTACGAGTCGCGCGGCTTCGAGCCATCGGCGGCCGAACTCGAGATACAGCTTAATCTTTGACGACTATCGGATAAAATCCGCCCTACCGTTCCCACTGGAAAACATCATGCGCCTCCGCCTCTTATCCCTTTTATCCCTCGTTTGCCTGAGCTTCAGCGTAAATGCGGCACAATCCGAGCATGTCGCACAGACAGCCAGCCCGACCGCTCCGCAGACGAATACGGAAGAGGCGGTGGACGAGCCGCAGGTCACGATCACCAAACAGACCGAGCAGACCGTCGAGGAATATCGTGCCAACGGCAGGCTCTACATGATCAAGATCACGCCCAAGCACGGCGTGCCCTATTATCTGGTGGATGACCGTGGCGACGGCAAGTTCGCCCGCCAAGAAGGCCTGGACTCCGGTCTGCGCGTTCCGCGCTGGATCATTAAAAGCTTCTGACGGGCAAGCAATTCGCCCCCTTATCAATGAACATGCCATGCCCGTTCCCTCTCCACAATCCTCTCCCGCAAGCGGGCGAGGAGGCGAACGAATCACTGCGCATGTTTGACTTCTGAGACTCACTGAATGGCTGTTTTTACCCGCGTCACCGAGGCCGACATCACTGCCTGGCTCTCCAACTACTCTTTAGGATCGTTGCTGGAATTGCAGGGCATCCCGGCCGGCATCGAGAACACCAACTACTTCGTCACCACCAGCAACGGACGTTTCGTGCTGACGCTGTTCGAGAAGCTGACTCCCGCTGAACTTCCGTTCTTTCTCGACCTGATGTCGCACCTGGCACGGCACGGCATCCCCTGCCCCGCGCCTGTCGCGGACCGCCACAATCGTTTCCTCGGCGAACTCAACGGCAAGCCCGCCTGTATCGTGAGCCGCCTCTCCGGCAGGTCGAATATGCAACCGACCGCAGCGCATTGCGCCGCAGTCGGCGCGATGCTGGGACAGATGCATGTCGCCGGGCAGAGCTTCGGTAGCGAGATGCCCAATCCGCGTGGTGCTGAGTGGCGCGCCAGCGCATCACAGCAGGTAAAGAAATTCCTGTCCGCGCGGGATGTGGCGCTGCTGGAAAGCGAAGTCGCTCTGCATGCGGCGCAGCCGCTGAACGGCCTGCCGCGCGGCGTGATCCACGCCGACCTGTTCCGCGACAACGTCCTGATGGAAGGTGAGCGGGTCGGCGGCCTGATCGACTTCTATTTCGCCTGCACCGATGTACTGCTTTACGACGTGGCCATTACCGTCAACGACTGGTGCATGGACGCCGAGGGCAGGCTGGACGTGCAACGCACGCGCGCCATGCTGAATGCCTACCAGGCTGCTCGCCCGTTCACGGTGCTGGAAGCCGCGGCATGGCCGCTGGCTTTGCGCCTGGCCGCATTGCGCTTCTGGATCTCGCGTCTGTATGACCTGCACCTGCCGCGCGACGGCGAGATGGTGCATGCGCACAACCCGGAGCAGTTCAAGCGCATCCTGCAGAACCACATCGCTACCGAACAACCTGTCTGGATCTGAGAGAAAGTCGCAAATGGAAATCAAGAAGCTGAACGCCGGTCGCGGCTGGACATGGATCAGGCAAGGCTACCAGCTCATCATGTGTAACCCGCTGTTGAGCGTCGTCACCGCCTTGATCGGCGCCATGTGCGTCTTCCTTTCCCTGCTGGTCCCGGGCATCGGCCCGCTGCTGGCCGTCGTGCTCGCGCCCATCATGCTGGCCGGTTACATGCGCGTCTGTCGCGCACTGGAAGAGGATGAAGAGGTGGAACTGACGCATCTGTTCGCCGGGTTCAGGCAAAACACGGCGGGGCTGGTCTCGCTCGGCGCTTTCCTGATGCTGGGCTTGCTGATCGCATCGGCAATCATGGTCTATGTAGGTGGTGATGCATTCACCAAGCTGATGGAACAGGTGCAGGCCACGGACAACCCGCAAGTGCTGATGGAGGCCCTTTCCACCACGGGCGGCAGCGTGGCCTTTGCCATCCTGCTCGGCCTTACACTGGTGATTCTTCTGCTCATGGCCTGGCAGTATGCGCCCATCCTGGTGTTCTTCAGCGGCATCACCCCCTTCGCTGCGGTGCGCGCCAGCTTCACCGGCACCATGCGCAACATCCTGCCTTACACGGTGTACAGCATCATCATGCAGCTGATCGCTTTGATGCTAGGTATATTGCCGTTCGGTCTCGGCATGCTCGTGCTGTTGCCGCTTGGCCTCACCTCGCTGTATGTCAGCTACCGCAACATCTTCCCGTGGCTGGACCAGCCGCAGACAGCGCCCGCTGCTGCTGAAGAAGATCCAGAAGGCGGGAATTGATCCGATGAAATATCGGGCCAGCGGCGACGAGATCAAACGGGCGCAAGCTCCGCACAACCTGTTCGTATCAGGCCTGTTCCTGTTCGACCTGTTCATGACGCCGGCGGTGATCGGCATGAAGATCGGCATGATAGGGCTGCTGATCCCGCTCGCCTGTTCCGGGGCGCTCATCGCCTACATCTATCTGCGCAGCAAGAAGACCACCAGCTGGTTCGTCGATATGCACTGGAAGTTCGCCTTCACCCGCTGCAAGTTGCTGATGCTGGGTTATGCGATCACGGCGGCGTTGATCTTTGTCGCCTGGCTGCTCAGCCTCAGCACGCGCGATGCCAACATGGGGCACATCCTGTGGACGGCACTTACTCGCATCGCGCTGATGCCGACGTTGATCGTGGTGATGGTCACCGCGGTGCTGGAATTCAGCGCGGCCGCACAAGCCGCCAAAGGCGAAGTGCCGGACAAGCTGGCGGCCAGTTTCCCGCCGCCCGCTGCCTGATCAGGCTTCTTTGAATTCGTCGTAGGCACGCAGCACTTCCGCCGCATACATCAGCGACGGGCCGCCCCCCATATACACCGTCACCGCCAGCATCTCGTTGATCTGTTCGCGCGTCGCGCCCATGCGCACCAGGGCGCGCACATGGAAACCGATGCAGCCGTCGCAGCGTGTCGCCACGGCGATCGCGGTGGCGATCAACTCCTTGTCCAGCGCGGAGATCGTGCCTTCGGCCATGGCCGATTTCGCCATCGTGTCGAAGCCCTGCATGGGTGTGACTGCTTCCTTGCGGAAAGTGGTGAGCGCCTTGCTGATGTCCTGAGTGATGGTTTTGAACGACTTGCTCATTTGAGACTCCTGATGGGTGTTTGAATGGCTGAATATTATCATTTTCTAATATTCAATCTCAACCACCCTGCGGGAGGGGGCAATCGGATCAGAGCGTTGCGCGGAAGGTCGCAGCCTGTCCGTGCCGGACACCCTGCGCGTCCACCAGGTTCCAGACCGTGCCGCCTGTGATCATGAAGCGCCTGCCGCTGCTGGCGACGCGCATGCCGCAATAGTCGTCCACATAGCCCTGCCGCGTTACCCGTTCCAGCAACCTGGCGCGCTCGGTCCGCTCCAGCGGCTCGGCGGAAAAGCGCGAAGGCAGGCGCGCGAACTCCTCGAAACCCATCTCGAACTGTTGCAGGGCGATGCGGTTGCCGTAGAAGAAGATGGGGTCGGCCTCGGCGCCATGCGCCACGATGGCGCACGGCGCGTTCCAAAGCGCTTCGCGCAATCCGTCAGTGTCTGCAGGCGCCTTTTCGATCAATGCCTTGCCGGTGAGCCGCTGATAGCTCTCGACGATGAGACGCAAACGCCCATCCAGCATGGGATCAGATGGCGGTGAGCTTTGCATATTCCAGCGCCAGCCACTTGCTGCCAGCCCGTTTGAAGTTGACCTGCACGCGCCCCTCGTTGCCCCCCCCTTCGGTGTCGGTCACCACGCCCTCGCCGAACTTCTGGTGGAACACCTGCTGGCCGATGCGCCACATCGCGCTGGGCGCAGGCGGCGCCTTTTCCGCCGGAGTTGCGGCGAACGCGTTGACGTAGCTCGCCGTCTCGTAGCTGCCGCTTGCGAACGTCTTGCGCGCAGTGAAGCGCGGCGTGATCCAGTGCAGGAGCTCCTCCGGCAGTTCGCGCAAAAAGCTGGACACCATGCCGTAGTTGGTCTGCCCGTGCAGCATGCGGCTCTGCGCGAAAGTGAGGTAAAGACGGCGACGCGCGCGAGTGATCGCGACGTACATCAGGCGGCGTTCCTCATCCAGCCCGCCGTCCACGTTCTGGCTGTTCTGGTGCGGGAACAGGCCTTCTTCCAGTCCGGTGATGAACACGGTGTGGAACTCCAGGCCCTTGGCCGCATGCACGGTCATCAGATGCAGCGCGTCCTCGCTGTCGCCTGCCTGATGCTCGCCCGCTTCGAGTGAGGCATGTGTGAGGAAGGAGGTGAGGCTGTCGTCCTCGTTCTCGTGCACGAACAGCGTCGCCGCGTTGATCAGTTCGTTCAGGTTCTCCAAGCGCTCTTCCGCCTCGCGCTTCTTCGCGCCCGTCTCGTTCTGGTAATGCTCCACCAGGCCGCTGTGCTCCAGCACGTGGTCCATGATCTCCGGCAACGGCAGGTCCTTCGTGGCACTGCGCAGCGCTTCGATCAGGCCGACGAAAGCAGTGACCTTGCCGCCCGCGCGCGCCGCCGCGTCCCACAGCGTGGTGTTGTTGATACGGGCGCTCTCCTGCAGTTGCTCTATGCTGCGCGCACCGATGCCGCGCGTGGGGAAGTTGATGATGCGCAGCAACGCGTTGTCGTCGTCGGTGTTCTGCATCAGGCGCAGGTAGGCCAGCGCGTGCTTGATCTCCTGCCGCTCGAAGAAGCGCAGGCCACCGTACACGCGATACGACAAGCCCGCCGACACCAGCGCATGCTCCAGCACGCGCGACTGCGCGTTGGAGCGGTACAGCAAGGCCATCTCGCTGAGGTTCACCCCTTCTCGCTTGAGCTGCTGGATCTCTTCGACGATGAATTTGGCCTCGTCCACATCGGTGGCCGCTTCGAACACGCGGATCTGCTCGCCCTTGTTCGCGTCGGTCCACAGGTTCTTGCCGAGCCGGTTGCGGTTGTGCTGGATCAGCGCGTTGGCCGCCTCCAGGATGTTGCCGTGCGAGCGGTAGTTCTGCTCAAGCTTGATCACGTTCTCCACGTGGAAGTCACGCAGCAGCTCCTGCATGTTGCCCACGTTCGCGCCGCGGAAGGCGTAGATGGACTGGTCGTCGTCGCCCACTGCGAACAACGCGTTGCTGCGCCCCGCGAGCAACTTCAGCCAGCGGTATTGCAGCGGATTGGTGTCCTGGAACTCGTCCACCAGGATGTGCCTGAAACGCTCCTGGTAATGCTCGCGCAGCAGAGTGTTCCTCGACAGCAGCTCATAGCAACGCAGCAGCAGTTCGGAAAAATCCGCCACGCCCTCGCGCTGGCATTGTTTGTCGTACTCGGCGAACACCTCCACCTTGCGCCGCGTGTAGGCGTCATAGGCTTCCACTTCGTGCGCGCGCAGCCCCTGCTCTTTGCTGCCGCTGATGAAGTTCTGCACCTCTCGCGGCGGATATTTCTCGTCGTCGATGTTCATCGCCTTCATCAGGCGCTTGATGGCCGACAGCTGGTCGCCGGAATCGAGGATCTGGAAGGTCTGCGGCAGATTCGCCTCGCGGTGATGGGCGCGCAGCATGCGGTTGCACAGCCCGTGGAAGGTACCTATCCACATGCCTCGCGTGTTGATAGGCAGCATCGCCGACAGGCGCGTCACCATCTCCTTGGCCGCCTTGTTGGTGAAGGTCACCGCAAGGATGCCGGAAGGCGACACTTGCCCGGTGCTGATGAGGTAAGCGATGCGCGTGGTCAGAACGCGCGTCTTGCCGCTGCCCGCACCCGCAAGGATCAGAGCGGATTGGGCGGGAAGTTCGACGGCGGCACGTTGTTCGGGATTGAGACCGGAAAGCAGGGAAGAATTCATATGCGGATTATCCCACAGCAAACGGACCACTCATCCGAAAAGCCTATTGGTTTTCGCTCGGTTACAATCCTGCATCGCCAACTGCCCTGACAAGGAAAGCATGATGGATGACAGTCACTTTGAATCCCTGATAAACCGGCTTGAGACCACCGCCCGGAAAAACCCGCAGCGCTATCTGGGCTTGGTGCTGGCCGTCGTTCTGCTCGGCTTCGTCGTATTGGCTGTCGCTGTCATATTCGCCTTGGTGCCCGCCGCCCTTTTCGTCGGATTGTTGCTGCTGGTGATCGCAACAGGCGGAAAGGCGCTGATCGTGCTGCTCAAGCTGGGCAAACTGATCGTTTTGCTGATCGTTCCGGCTTGGGTAATGATCAAATCCTCATTCCAGATGATGTTCAGCCGGTTCCCGCGTCCACAGGGCCGTCACTTGAGCGAACAGGAAGCACCTGCCTTGTACTCCCGCATCAGAGAATTGTGCCAACAAATGAACGGGCCCCGCATCCACCATGTCCTGCTGACGGACGAACTTAACGCCGCCATCGTTCAGCACCCGCGCTTCGGCCTGTTCGGCTGGGAAGAGAATTACTTGATCCTAGGATTCCCTCTGCTCCTGACCATGAGCGAGGAAGAAGCTCTGTCTGTAGTCGCACATGAATACGGTCATTTGTCCGGCCACCACAGCCGACTTGGCGGTTTCATCTATCGTTTCCGTAGCGCATGGGGACGCATGCAATCGCTTTCGGAACAGTGGACCGACTGGGGATCCCGCCTGATCGCGCGCATGTTTCGCTGGTATGCGCCGTACTTCAACGCCTACACTTTCGTGCTTGCGCGACAGAATGAATATCTGGCCGATCGCATCTCGGCGGAAGTGGCCGGGCCGCGCAATGCCGCGAATGCTTTGCTGCGGGTGAATATCGCCGCGCAATTCGAGGATGAAGTGTTCTGGCCTTCCATCAACAAGTTGGTCGCCGACACCCCCCTTCCGGTCTCCGACCGCAGCAAGCTCTGGCTCAAATCCGTTCACGACCAGATGGATGAGGCTACCCGCCTGCGTTTCCTCGATATCGCACGCAAACGCCAGACCAACCACCTAGACACCCATCCCGCCTTGAGCGACCGCCTGCAAGCCATCGGCATCCAAGCCGATGAAGCGGCCGCGCGTGAACTGCTGCCACCGGCATCCAGCGCGGCCGAGGTGTGGCTGGAGACGTCACTGCACGCCATACAGGCCGAATTCGACCGTGATTGGCAAAACAACGCTGCTGAACGCTGGCAGCAGCGCCACCAGTATCTGGCCGAGTGTGCCGAGAGATTAGGCAAGTTGAAAGAACAGGAGACATTGAGCGCGGACGATCGCTGGGACGTCATTCGCTTAAGTTTGGAGCTCGATCCTGATTTCGAACAACGACCGCTGTTGGACGAGTTGCTGCAACTCGTACCCGATCACGCTTCCGCACTTTATCGGCGCGGCATGTTGCTGCTGGAACAGGAAGATGAAACGGGCATCGCCGATCTGGAAAACCTGATGAAGAAGGACGCGGCGGCCACACTGTCCGCCTGCGAAGCAGCATGGCGCTTCTATCTCGAACGCAAACCGGAACTGGCCGAAGAATACCGCCAACGCTGGATAGCCCGCTCGGAATATGAGAAGCGGGTGAACGCCGAATTCCAGACGCTGCCTGCCGATGCCACGCTGGCCCAACACGATCTGGATGCCGAAACCGAAGAGCGCATCCGCCAGATCGTGCAGGCACACGGCAAATATATACGCCGCGCCTATCTAGTGCGCCGCGTGCTCAAGACTGACAGCAAGCTGCATGACTACATCCTGGCATTCGAGACCAAGTTCTGGACACTGGGCAACAAGGCACCTTCGGTAATCGATGAGCTGTCCAAACAGGAATTCCCCGTTCGCGCGTTCATCGTTCATCTCGGCAGCGAGCCCTACAAACGCTTCCGCAAAGCCCTCAAACGGCTGAAGGTCGAACCGCTGCTGAGCTAATCGGAACTGGCCCCTGTTCCCTGTTTATATTCAGTGTATTTTTTGGAACTGCCGCGAGCTTTGTCCGCCGGGTATTTCTTTGCATTCAGCGCCAGCTTCTTGTCGACGGCGACTACCAGATCCAATTGCAGTTTTTCCGCGAGACTGATGAGATAGATCTGGATATCGGCAAGCTCCAGTTCGACCTCCGCAAGCTTCTCCGGACTCAGATCGCTGCTCTGTTCCTCGGTCAGCCACTGGAAATGCTCCACCATCTCGGCGGCCTCAACGATGAGGGCCATGGACAGGTTCTTGGGCGAATGGAACTGGTCCCACTCGCGCTCGACCACGAACTGCCGCACCTGTCGCTTTATACGGTCAAAATTCGATTCTGACACTATCTTCCCCTCGTTCGTTTTGACGGATTCATTGTGGGGCAGCAGCTTAACCAAATCAAACTCAGGACCCCCTCTTCCGCAGCTCAAAGCAAAACGGGGAGGCGTTTCCGCCTCCCCGTCCTGTTGCCTGCCGGCAAGAATCCGGCCTGCCGCCTTGCTTACTTCTTCTTGTTCTCGATCATGTCGTGCATGATCGGCGCAAGGATGATCTCCATCGCGTAGCTCATCTTGCCGCCGGGCACCACGAGGGTGTTGGAACGGGACATGAACGAGTTGGGGATCATGCTGAGGTAGTAGGGGAAGTCCACGCCCTTGGGATCGCGGAAGCGGATGATCACGAAGCTTTCGTCCGGTGTCGGGATGTCGCGCGCGATGAACGGGTTGGAAGTGTCGACTGTGGCCACGCGCTGGAAGTTGATGTGCGTGCGCGAGAACTGCGGGGTGATGTATTTGATGTAGTCGGGCATACGGCGCAGGATGGTATCCACGGTCGCTTCGGCGGAATAACCGCGCTCGGCCTTGTCGCGATGGATCTTCTGGATCCACTCGAGGTTGACCACGGGAACCACGCCGATGCCGAGGTCGACGTACTTGCCGGCGTCAACGCCCTTGGCTTCGTCGGTCGCCAGACCATGCAGACCTTCGTAGAACAGCAGGTCGGTGCCGCTCTCGATGTTTTCCCACGGGGTGAACACGCCGGCCTTGAGGTCGGTCAGGCCGAAGTGCTTGTTGTGCTCTTCAGCTTCGACGTCGCTGTGCACGTAGTAGCGGCGCTTGCACATGCCGGTATTGCCGTAGGTCTTGAACATCTCTTCGATCTTGTCGAAGTGGTTGGCTTCGGGGCCGAAGTGGCTGAAGTGGTTGTTGCCGTTCTTGCTGTGTTCGGCAGCAGCGGCGCGGAACGCCATGCGGTCCAGGCTGTGCAGGCTGTCGCCCTCGACCACGGCGGCCTTGATGCTCTGGCGACGGAAGATGTTCTCAAACGCGCGCTTGACGGTGGTGGTGCCTGCGCCGGACGAACCGGTGACGGCGATGACTGGGTATTTCGCGGACATAAAGTCTCTCCTCAACGATATGGATAAAATTTTTGAGGCGCGATTCTAGCAGAACCCCCACGATGCCGCTAACGGGTCACTCGGGACGCGCCTTCCCGATATAATGCCGGCCTCATTCGCACCGCATACAAATAACAACGCTCATCATGCAACAGAACTATTCCCCTAAAGACATCGAAGCCGCCGCCCAGCAACAGTGGGAGTCTGCGCAGACGTTCCGCGCCGCCGAGACCAGCGACAAGCCGAAATACTATTGCCTGTCCATGTTCCCCTACCCTTCCGGCAAGCTGCACATGGGCCATGTACGCAACTACACCATCGGCGACGTGCTCTCGCGCTATCACCACATGAAGGGCTACAACGTGATGCAGCCCATGGGCTGGGACGCGTTCGGCCTGCCCGCCGAGAACGCCGCGATGGCCAACAACGTGCCGCCCGCCGCGTGGACCTATTCCAACATCGAGTATATGAAGCAGCAGCTGAAGTCTTTGGGCCTGGGCGTAGACTGGTCGCGCGAAGTGACCACCTGCAAGCCGGACTACTACCGCTGGGAGCAATGGCTGTTCACCAAACTGTTCAAGAAGGGCGTGATCTACAAGAAGACGGCGGTGGTTAACTGGGACCCGGTGGACCAGACCGTGCTGGCCAACGAGCAGGTCATCGACGGCCGCGGCTGGCGCTCCGGCGCCATCGTGGAGAAGCGCGACATCCCGATGTATTTCTTCCGCATCACACAGTACGCCGACGAACTGCTGCAGGACCTGGACACCCTTTCCGGCTGGCCGGAGCAGGTGAAGACCATGCAGGCCAACTGGATCGGTAAAAGCTTTGGCGTGCGCTTCGCCTTCACCTATGGCAATAACGAAAAGCTGTGGGTGTACACCACGCGCGCCGACACCATCATGGGCGTGACCTTCGTCGCCGTAGCAGCGGAGCACCCGTTGGCGACGCAGGCTGCACAAGGCAATGCCAAGCTCGCTGCGTTCATCGAGGAATGCAAGCAGGGCGGCGTGGCCGAGGCCGATATCGCCACCATGGAAAAGAAGGGCATGGACACCGGCCTCAAGGTCACCCACCCGCTCACCGGCGAACAAGTGCCGGTGTGGGTCGGCAACTACGTGCTGATGGGCTACGGCGAGGGCGCGGTGATGGCGGTGCCGGCGCATGACGAGCGCGATTTCGGTTTCGCCAAGAAATACAGCCTGCCGATCAAACAGTCCATCCAGGTCGCGGGCGAGACCTTCACCACCGACGCCTGGGCCGAATGGTACGGCGACAAGGAACAGGGCGTGTGTACCAACTCCAGCAAGTACGACGGCCTGAACTATGAACAGGCCGTGGACGCCATTGCCGGCGATCTTGCCGCGAAGGGTTTGGGCGAGAAGAAGGTGCAGTTCCGCCTGCGCGACTGGGGCATCTCGCGCCAGCGCTACTGGGGCTGCCCTATCCCCATCATCCATTGCCCGACTTGCGGCGACGTGGCGGTACCGGACGACCAGTTGCCGGTGAAGCTGCCGGAGAACGTGGTGCCGGACGGCGCAGGTTCTCCGCTCGCGAAGATGCCTGAGTTCTACGAATGCAACTGCCCGCAATGCGGCGGCAAGGCCAGGCGCGAAACCGACACCATGGACACTTTCGTGGAATCGTCCTGGTACTACGCGCGCTACGCCAGCCCGCAATGCACCACCGGCATGGTGGACAAGGCTGCCGCACAACAATGGCTGCCGGTAGACCAATATATCGGCGGCATCGAGCATGCGATCCTGCACCTCTTGTATGCGCGCTTCTTCCACAAGCTGATGCGCGACGAGGGCCTAGTGCAGGGCAATGAACCGTTCAAGAACCTGCTCACACAAGGCATGGTGGTAGCACCTACGTTCTACCGTGAGGCTGACGGTGGCAAGAAACACTGGTTCAACCCAGCCGAGGTGGAAGTGGCGATGGACGCGAAGGCGCGCCCCATCGGCGCAAAACTCATAGCCGACGGTCTGCCCGTGGTCATCGGCGGCACGGAGAAGATGTCGAAGTCGAAGAACAACGGCGTCGACCCGCAGGCCATCATCGACGAATACGGCGCGGATACCGCACGCCTGTTCATGATGTTCGCCGCACCTCCCGACCAGCAGCTGGAGTGGTCGGATGCCGGCGTGGAAGGCTCGTTCCGCTTCCTGAAGCGCGTGTGGAAAGCGGTGCACGACCATGTCGAGCAGGGCGTGGTCGCTGTCTATACCAGCGGCGAATTGAGCGCTAACGCCAAAGCACTGCGCCTGCAGTTGCACCAGACCATCCAGAAGATCGACGACGACTACGGCCGCCGCAAGACCTTCAACACTGCCATTGCCGCAAGCATGGAATTGCTCAATGCGTTGGGCAAGTTCGAAGAGGACACGCCGTCTGCACGCAGCGTAGCGCAGGAAGTGCTGGAGAATACCGTGCTGCTGCTCTCTCCCATCGTGCCGCATATCGCCGAATCGCTTTGGTCCGAGTTGCGCGCCGGCAGCAAGCTGCGCGACCAGGCCTTCCCGAAAGCCGACCCGGCTGCGCTGGTGCAGGACGAAATCGAGCTGATGATCCAGGTGAACGGCAAGCTACGCGGCAGCCTGCGCGTGTCCAAGGATGCCGACAAGGCATCCATCGAGCAGCTCGCGCTGGCGCATGAGGCTGTGCAGAAACAGCTCAACGGTGCGGCGGCAAAGAAGGTCATCGTGGTGCCTGGCCGTTTGGTCAACGTGGTGGCTTGATGACGAACGCGGCTCGCCTCCTCCTGCTGATTGTTGCGACCCTGTCGCTGTCCGCTTGTGGCTTCCACTTGCGCGGCAGCAATCTCAGCGGGACCGAATTTGCGTTCAAATCACTTTATTTGAAGGCCCCCGCGGAAACCCCGTTTGTGACCGACTTGCGGCGCGCCCTGAAAACCAACAGGATCGCGCTGACCTCCGCCCCAGACCAGGCCGAACTGGTACTGGAGGTAGTCTACGAGCAGATCCCGCCCAAGCAGATCCTGTCGCTTTCGGGCAGCGGCCGCGTGCAGGAATATCAACTGATCTATCGCATCTCGCTGCGCGCTTATGACAGCAAGCAGAACGACTGGCTGCCCGCCGATGAGATCATGCTGTCACGCATCCTGACCTATGACGACGCCCACGTGTTCGCCAAAGAACAGGAGGAGGCCCTGCTCTACAAAGATATGCGTAGCGATGCCGTGGCACAGGCCGTGCGCCGTTTGACCCGAGCAAAACCACAGCCTGTATTGCCATGAGGATCTCGTCCGAGGACCTGCCGCAGCATTTGTCCAAAGGACTGAGGTCGCTGTATGTGATCCACGGCGAGGCGCTGTTGCTTGCCATCGAAGCGGCGGATGCCATACGCGCCGCTGCACGAAACGCGGGTTACAGTGAGCGAGAGACGCTGATCGCCGAGCAGGGATTCAGGTGGTCGGAGCTGCGCAACAGCTCGCAAAGCATGTCGCTATTCGCCGCGCGCAAGGTGATCGATCTGCGCATACCCTCCGGCAAGCCCGGCGTGGAAGGCGCGCAGGCACTGCAGGACCATTGCGAGAGCCTGAACCCGGATACGCTCACGCTGATCTCGCTGCCCAAACTCGACGGCACCGCGATGAAAAGCAAGTGGTTTGCCGCGCTGGAACAGCACGGGATGGTCGTCAGCGCCGACGAGGTCTCACTGGCAGCGCTGCCCGCATGGATAGCGGCGCGCATGAAACGGCAAGGCCAATCCGCCGATCCGGACACGCTGGCGTTTCTGGCACAGCGAGTGGAAGGCAATCTGCTTGCTGCCTTTCAGGAGATACAGAAACTCGCATTGCTGTTTCCGGCCGGACCGCTCTCTTTCGAACAGGTAAAGAACTCGGTGATGGATGTGGCGCGCTACGATGTGTACAAACTGTCCGAGGCGATGCTGGCAGGTGATGCCGAACGCTATGTGCGTATCCTTGACGGCTTGCGTGCAGAAGGTACGGCCACGGTACTGATACTGTGGGCGATGGCAGAGGACATCCGCGCGCTGGCCAAGGTCTCGCGCGCAATGCAGCAAGGGGGCAACCTCGCCGGTGCATTGCGCGATGCGCGTGTATGGGGCGCCAAACAGAAGCAAGTGGAACGTGCGGTACGCCGCTTCAGCCCGGCTTTCGCGGAGCGTGCCTTGCGCCAGGCAGCTCAGATCGACAGGCTTGTGAAAGGCTTGCGCCAAGGCGATGTGTGGGACGAGTTGCTGCAACTCGGCGTACGCTGCGCACGGGCGGGGGCCCGATGAGCGGAAACGAGGCACTGCTGGTGCTCACCAACCTGCCGGATCGCGCCACTGCGGTACGCATTGCCAACGCCCTGATCACGGATGGCCTCGCAGCCTGCGTCAACATACTGGCCGAATGCACGTCGATCTATCGCTGGGAAGGCAAGATAGAACACGCCAGCGAAGTGCCGCTGCTGATCAAGACCACGCGTGCAGCTTATCCAGGGCTGGAAAATGCGCTGCGCGGATTGCATCCTTATGAACTGCCGGAGATCATCGCGCTGCCGGTCAGCGCTGGTCTGCCGGATTATTTGAACTGGGTCGCGAGAGAGACCGTACCGAAGAGAGAAAAATGATACGTCGTCTGTATTCCCTGCTGTTGTTGCTGAGCCTTGCACCGGTGGCGCAAGCCGATCTCCTCTCATTCGGCAGCAAGAAGCCTAGCTTCCTGCCGGCCGATCAGGCCTTCGCCCTGGAAGTACACGCCGCCGACCAGCGCAAGCTGATCGCCAGCTTCAAGATCACCCCCGGTTACTATCTTTACCGCAACAAAATCAGTTTCAGCGTTGCCAAGGGCAAGACTCGTATCGCACGCGTGTCGCTACCCAAGGGGGAAAACAAGGATGACCCGAATTTCGGCACGATCGAGGTGTATCACCAGTCCTTTCAGGCTGAGATCGCGCTAGAGAAGGCTGATACAACCAGGCCGCTGGTGCTGAACGCAAGCTACCAAGGGTGCAGCGACCAGGGATTGTGCTACCCGCCTATCGAGAAGATCTTCAACATCGAGCTTGTGCAGACAGTCAGCGCGGCGACCGCCCCCACCGCGCCGCCTGCTGCCACCAAAGCCTCGAGCGGCACTAAGAATGAGAACACACAGATCGCCAAGCTGTTCAGAAGCGGGAGCTTCTGGTTGATCGTGTCGTTCTTCTTCGGCGCGGGCCTGCTGCTGGCACTCACACCCTGCGTGTTCCCGATGATCCCCATCCTGTCCGGCATCATCGTCGGACGCGGCCACAAGATCACCCATGTGCACGCCTTCATCCTGTCGTTGTCTTACGTACTGGGCATGGCGATCACCTATGCCATCGTGGGGATCGCCGCAGGCTACTCCGGCAACCTCATCTCCAGTGCCCTGCAAACACCCTGGGTGCTAGGAAGTTTTGCCGCACTGTTCGTGCTGCTGTCGCTATCCATGTTCGGTTACTACGAATTGCAGTTGCCCTCCGCACTGCAAGGCAAACTCACCGACACTAGCAACAAATTGCACGGAGGACATCTCTCCGGTGTGTTCGCGATGGGCGCACTGTCTGCCATCATCATGGGACCTTGCGTCGCAGCCCCCTTGGCAGGAGCACTGCTATATATAAGCCAGACCCATGACGCTGTGCTGGGCGGAACCGCGTTGTTCGCTCTGGCATTGGGCATGGGTGCGCCGCTGCTGCTTATCGGCACGTCGGCTGGCGCGTTGCTGCCCAAAGCAGGGCCATGGATGGAGTCGGTGAAGCGCTTCTTTGGCGTGATGATGCTGGCGATGGCGATCTGGATCGTCGCTCCCGTTATCCCGGTTAGCGTGCAGATGCTGCTATGGTCGGCGCTGCTGATCTTCTCAGCCATCTACCTGCATGCGCTCGACCCGCTACCTCATAGCGCCCGTGGCTTGCACAAGCTGGCTAAGGGCGTCGGTATCCTCGCCCTGCTGGTCGGCGTGGCCTATCTCACCGGCGCGCTGTCCGGTGCTCGCGACATCTTGCGCCCCCTCGGCAACCTTGGGCGTGTCACTGTCGAAGCGACGCCCGGCCTGCGCTTCGAGCGCGTAAAGAGCTCGGCTGAACTGGATGCCCGCATCACCTCTGCCCACGGAAAAGCCGTGATGCTGGATTTCTACGCCGACTGGTGCGTCTCCTGCAAAGAGATGGAACGCTTCACCTTTAGCGATGCGGCGGTACAGGCCAGGCTGAAAAACGTCGTGCTGCTGCAGGCCGATGTCACGGCCAACAATGCCGACGACAAAACACTATTGCAGCGCTTCCAGTTATTCGGCCCCCCCGCCACCTTGTTCTTCGACGCACAGGGCAAGGAACAAGCCGATTATCGCGTGACCGGCTATCAGGATGCGCCCCAATTCCTGCAGTCGCTGAGTAACGCCGGGTTATAGGCAAGGTAAAAGGAGGAGCGATGTCCGATTTGAACGATCCACGAGTCTTCTTCGCCGCAGAACGCACTTTGCTCGCCTGGAACCGCACCAGCCTCTCCTTGATGGCCTTCGGCTTCGTCATCGAGCGCTTCGGCCTTTTCGTCGCGATCCTTACGCCGCAGCACAGCGTGTCCATGCAACGCGGGATCTCCTTTTGGACCGGACTCGCTTTTGTGCTGCTAGGCGTATTTGTCGCTGTCTTTTCCACTGTGCAATACCGAAAAGTACTGCGCACCTTGAAGCCCATCGAGATCCCCGAGGGCTACCGCACCGGCTTTGGGGTTATCAGCAACCTGTTTGTCGCGGTATTAGGCATCGTGCTCACGGTGTATTTTTTCAACGGCATCTAAGCCTCGGCTAACTGGCTGTTTTTTCGTAATTTCACCGAAAAGGTAGACAAACTCACCCATTTTGCGGCAAACTGCGCGCCATGAAAAACGTCCTGGTACTGCACGGCCCTAACCTGAACCTGCTCGGCACACGCGAGCCAGAGGTGTATGGTCGCGTCACGTTGGACGAAATTAATGCCAATTTGGCAGCACTAGCCCAGGCAAAGAGTGCAGAGCTTACGCACTTCCAGAGCAACGCAGAAGGCGCGCTGGTGGAGCGGGTCCATCAGGCACGTTTGGACGGCACAGACTTCATCATCATCAACCCGGCCGCATTCACCCACACTAGTGTGGCGTTACGCGATGCGCTGGCGGCAGTCGCCATCCCGTTCGTGGAAGTGCATCTGTCCAATGTGCACGCACGCGAAGCGTTCCGTAAGGAGTCATACTTCTCTGACATCGCCGTTGGCGTCATCAGCGGCTTGGGCGCAACAGGCTATGAATTAGCATTGCAATTCGCATTACAACATTCTGTAAGGAGCTAAAAAATGGATCTACGCAAACTGAAGACACTGATCGAGCTGGTCGAAAACTCGGGTATCGCCGAACTTGAGCTGACCGAAGGTGAAGAGCATGTGCGCATCTCTCGCGCCAGCTCCGTCGCCGCTCCTGTGCAACATATGTATGCCGCAGCCCCCCAAGCTGCCGCACCCGCACCGGCCGCAGCACCCGCAGCCACGGCTCCTGCCGCACCGGCTGCGCCGGAAGGCCATGTCGTCAAATCGCCGATGGTCGGCAGTTTCTATCGCGCCGCATCGCCCGGTGCCAAGGCTTTTGTGGACATCGGCCAGAGCGTGAACGCTGGCGACACCCTGTGCATCATCGAGGCGATGAAGCTGCTGAACGAGATCGAGTCCGACAAGGCTGGCGTGGTCAAAGCCATCCTCGTTGAAAATGGCCAGGCAGTCGAGTTCGGCCAGCCGCTGTTCATCATCGGCTAATTCATCGTGGCCGTGTTCGAACGAAAACCCCGAACCCCAGCGCCGCCGGAGAACCCTACTATGTTTGAAAAGATCCTCATTGCCAATCGAGGCGAGATCGCGCTGCGCATCCAGCGCGCCTGCCGCGAGATGGGCATCAAGACTGTCGCCGTACACTCGGAGGCGGATGCAGATGCCAAGTATGTGAAGCTGGCGGACGAGTCCGTGTGTATCGGCCCGGCCCCTTCCGGCCAGAGTTACCTGCACGTTCCCGCCATCATCAGCGCTGCTGAGGTGACCGACGCGCAAGCCATCCACCCCGGCTATGGCTTCCTGTCCGAGAACGCCGATTTCTCGGAACGCTGCGAGAAGTCCGGCTTCGTGTTCATCGGCCCCCGTGCCGAAACCATCCGCCTGATGGGCGACAAGGTTTCCGCCAAGAACGCCATGAAAAAAGCCGGCGTGCCTTGCGTGCCCGGTGTGGACGGCGCGTTACCGGACGATCCGGCTGAGATCATGCGCATCGCCAAGTTCATCGGCTACCCGGTCATTATCAAGGCATCGGGCGGCGGTGGCGGACGCGGCATGCGCGTGGTGCATACCGAAGCTGCACTGCTCAACGCGGTGACCATGACCAAGACCGAGGCACAGGCGGCATTCAACAATCCCATGGTGTACATGGAGAAGTTCCTGGAAAACCCGCGCCATATCGAGATCCAGGTGCTGGCTGACCAGCACGGCAACGCCGTGTATCTGGGCGAGCGCGATTGTTCCATGCAGCGCCGCCACCAGAAGATCATCGAGGAAGCGCCGGCCCCTCTGCTCAACACCAAGGTGCGCGACAAGATCGGCGAACGCTGTGCCGAAGCCTGCCGCAAGATCGGCTATCGCGGCGCGGGCACCTTCGAGTTCCTGTATGAGAACGGCGAATTCTTCTTCATCGAGATGAACACCCGCGTGCAGGTCGAACACCCTGTGTCGGAGATGATCACCGGTATCGACATCGTGCAGCAGCAGATCCGTATCGCCGCTGGCGAAAAACTGCCGTTCAAGCAACGCGACATCCAGTTCCGTGGCCATGCGGTCGAATGCCGCATCAACGCCGAGCACCCTTACACCTTCGTGCCCTCGCCAGGCCGTATCAATACCTGGCATGTGCCCGGCGGCCCCGGCATCCGCGTCGATTCGCATGTCTACGCCAACTACTTCATTCCGCCGCATTACGATTCCATGATCGGCAAGCTGATCGCCTACGGCGATACGCGCGAGCAGGCCATCGCCCGTATGCGCACAGCACTGTCCGAGATGGTGGTCGAGGGCATCAACACCAACATCCCGCTGCATCAGGAGTTGATGCAGGACGCAGCTTTCCTGCAAGGTGGCACCAGCATCCATTATCTGGAGCACAAGCTGGCGGAACGCAGCAAGGGTAAATAGCCGTGTCCTGGCTCACGCTGTCTGTACGTGCCGAGGCCGAATACGCCGAGGCACTGAGTGAATCACTGCTGGAACACGGCGCGCTTTCGGTCGATATGCTGGATGCGGATGCCGACACGCCTGACGAACAGGCGATCTTCGGCGAGCCAGGCGAGCCCACCTCTGCGGTGTGGCAACACAACCTGGTCAATGCACTGTTCGAAAGCGATGCCGATGTCGGCGGCATACTGCAAGCCTGCTGCACCGAACTCGGCGTCGCGCCTCTACCTGAACATAGCATCGAAGAACTGGAAGAGAACGACTGGGTGCGTATGACCCAGGCCCAGTTCGACCCCATCCGCATCAGTGACCGACTGTGGATCGTGCCGACCTGGCACGCACCCTCAAATCCAGCCGCCATCAACATTGCGCTCGACCCCGGCCTCGCTTTCGGCACGGGCAGCCATCCGACTACGCGCCTGTGTCTGCGCTGGCTGGACGCCAACATCAAGGGTGGCGAGTCGGTGCTCGATTACGGTTGCGGTTCCGGCATCCTCGCGATCGCCGCCATGAAGCTGGGTGCGGGCAGTGCCATCGGCGTGGATGTAGATGCGCAGGCGGTAGTGGCCAGCCGCGACAATGCGGAAGCGAACCAGGTACGCGCGAATTTCTATCTGCCCGAAGGCGTAGCCCTCGCTCAATACGACGTGGTCGTCGCCAACATCCTCACCAATCCATTGCGCGCGCTGGCGCCGCTGCTGGCGGGAGCGACCAGGTCGGGTGGACGCATCGTGCTGTCTGGCATTCTTGCCGAACAGGCCGAGGATGTGATGCGTATCTACGCTCAATGGTTCGACCTCGATCCAGCCGTACTGGAAGACGGCTGGTGTTGCTTGTCTGGTGTGAAAAAATGACCGCGGTCACCAAGTGCCCCGATTGCAGTACACGCTTCAAGGTGACCGATGCACAACTGGAGGCCCATGACGGCTTGGTGCGTTGTGGACGTTGCCGCTTGGTATTCAATGCCCGCGAACACCTGCATAGCGATGAACCCAGCCCGCAACTCAGTTTGCCCATCGATACCGAAACGCAAGTCGAGACAACTGCCCACGTACTCATTGAGCCGGTCACTCAAAAGGTAGGCGGGACAAGCACCATCACCCATGGCCATGAGTTGGAGAAGGAACCGGCTACGCCGGCGCAACAAGTCCAGTTCGTGGAGGAACTCACCGACGAGGTGCCGCACGACCTACCACGCAAGCGCCACTGGGTCGGCATCCTGACAGCGACGATGTTGGTTCTGGTCCTCCTTGCGCAAGCCAGCTATTTTTTCCGTGTGGAACTTGCGGCACAGCTACCGGGACTCAAACCTCTGCTGACATACTATTGCTCATCTGCTCGGCTGCACCGTCGAGTCTGCCTCAAAAGGCCGATCTTATGTCTATCGAGTCATCCGAACTGGAATCGGATCCGGCGCAAAGCAACCTGATCACGCTACATGCCCTGCTCCATAATCGCGCCTCTTTTGCACAAGGCTACCCCAGTCTGGAACTCACGCTAACCGATCTGCAGGACAAGGCAGTCGCCCGCCGCGTATTCCACCCGGTGGATTACCTGAAAGCGGGAAGTGAAGTACCCAAAGGACTCGCCGCCAATCGCGAGTTGGATATCTCGCTGCACCTGAATACCACCGACCTCAAACCCACCGGTTACCGGCTGTTCCTGTTCTATCCGCAGTAGCTCTCAAGGCGGCGATCCGTCGCTGCCTGGAAGCTGACGACACCCACCCTTATGGCTTTAACGCCGCATGCGCAGCAGCAAGACGGGCGATGGGTACGCGCGGCGCCGAGCAGGAGACATAGGTCAGGCCGATGCGGTGGCAAAAGGTGATGGAAGCGGGATGCCCGCCATGCTCGCCGCAGATGCCGATCTTCAGTTCCGGCTTGACCTGGCGTCCCCAGTTGACGGCGAGTTCCATCAGCTTGCCAACACCCAGCGTATCCAGCACCTCGAACGGATTGTCGCGCAGGATCTTCACCGCGTTGTACATAGGCAGGAACTTGTTCTCGGCATCTTCACGCGAGAAAGAGAACGTCGCCTGCGTCAAGTCGTTGGTGCCGAAGCTGAAGAAGTCAGCCTCCTCGGCAAGCTTGTCCGCCCTCATGCAGGCGCGCACTACCTCGATCATGGTTCCGAACTTGAAGTCTAATTTCTGACCGGTAGCTGCCTCGACCTGCTGCTGTATATCGCTGACGATCCTCCTGACGGCCTTCAATTCTTCCGAGGTACAAACCTGAGGCACCATGATCTCCGGATGGTTGGCGATGCCGCGTCTTGTGCATTCCGCCGACGCTTCAAGGATGGCACGGATCTGCATGGAGTAGATCTCGGGGAAGGTGATGCCAAGTCGCACTCCGCGATGTCCCAGCATGGGATTGACCTCGTGCAGCGAGCGCACTTTTTTCAGGATGGCCTCTTTTTTCGCGATGGCCGCTTCCACCACTCTGGAATCAGCCAGCGTGTGGATTTCGTTCATTCCTGCCGCCTCGTTCGGCGACAACAGCCTGATCGTGTCGACCAGGATGTCCACGCCACGGGCCGTACTGCGCAGTTGTCGCAGATGCTCCAGTTCGGACACCAGCTGCGACTCGGTCGGCAGGAACTCGTGGATAGGTGGATCAAGCAGACGAATGGTTACCGGGCGCGGCGACATCACCTCGAGCAACGCCTGGAAGTCGCTGCGCTGGATCGGCAGCAATTTGTCCAGCGCTTCCTGGCGTTGCTCCAGCGTGTCCGCGACGATCATCTCCAGCACGATAGGCAAACGGTCGGTGGCGTTGAACATACGCTCGGTACGGCACAGGCCGATACCCGTCGCGCCGTAACTCAGGGCGCGCCGTGCATCCTGCGGGACTGTCGGCGTTGGCCATGACCTTCAGCCTGGCCGCCTTGTCCGCCCACGACAGCAGAGTCTTCAGATCATCGGTGAATTCGGCCTCCACCGTGGGCACGGCACCCAGATAGATATTGCCTGAGGTGCCATCGATGGTGATTATGTCGCCTTCCTTGATCACGGTCTCGCCGATGGTCGCCTTGCGCGCATGAGTATCCACATGGATGCCTTCGGCGCCGGCGACGCAGGGCTTGCCCATGCCGCGCGCCACCACCGCAGCGTGTGAGGTCTTTCCGCCGCGGCTGGTCAGGATGCCCTGTGCCGCGAAGAAGCCGTGGATGTCCTCAGGCTTGGTCTCCTCGCGCACCAGGATCACCAGCTGTCCGGTATGACCCATCTCTTCGGCGCGATCGGCATCGAACACGGCACGCCCGCAAGCGGCGCCGGGCGAGGCGGGCAAGCCCTTGGCCAGCGATACCGCCTTGTGTTTCGGATCGAGGCGCGGGAACAGCATCTGCTGCAGCATCTCCGGGTCGATGCGCAGCAGCGCCTGCTCCTTGTTGATCAGCCCGCTCTCGGTCATCTCGACCGAAGTGCGCACCATGGCATGGGCATTCATCTTGCCGTTGCGCGTCTGCAGACAATAGAGCTGACCGCGCTCGATGGTGAATTCGAAATCCTGCACCTCGTGGTAATGGTTCTCCAGCTTGTCGCGCAGATCGACCAACTGCCGGTACAGGTCGGGCATCTCCTCGGCCATGCGGGCAATCGGCTTGGGCGTGCGGATACCGGCCACGACATCCTCGCCCTGCGCATTCACCAGATATTCGCCGAACATCTGGTTCTCGCCGGTCGCCGGATTGCGCGTGAATCCCACGCCGGTGGCCGAATCGAAGCCGCGGTTGCCGAACACCATGGTGCACACGTTGACCGCCGTGCCGTTGGCCATCTCCGGCGTGATCTTGAATTCGCGCCGGTAGTCCACCGCACGCTTGCCCATCCAGGAATTGAACACCGCCTGAATGGCAATCTCGAGTTGTTCGTAGGGATCCTGCGGAAAAGGTTTACCGGTATGTCCATGCACCGCATCGAGAAACAGGCCGGTGACCTCGCGCAGGTTCGCGGCGGACAGCGCGATGTCCTCCTTGGCGCCCTCGCGTTTCTTCACGGCCTCAAAGGGCTCGTCGAACAACTCGTCCGGCATGCCCAGCGCGACCTTGCCGAACAGTTGCACGAAGCGACGGTAGGCGTCGTAGGCAAATCGGTCGTCGCCCGTCTGCTTGATAAGTCCTTCCAGCGTCTCGCTGTTGAGCCCGAGGTTGAGTATGGTATCCATCATTCCAGGCATGGACATGGCCGAACCGGATCGCACTGACACCAACAATGGATCGTTCGCGTCACCAAAACCTTTGCCGGTCGCCTTTTCAAGCTGCGCCATGTGAGGCGCACTTCCTGCATCATGCCGTCAGGCAGTCTGTGGCCAACCCCCAGATAGTCCAGACAGGCTTCGGTGGAGATGGTGAAGCCGGGTGGCACATTCAGTCCGATCTGCGTCATCTCGCACAGATTGGCACCTTTACCACCCAACAGTTTTTTGTTCTTCCCGTCGCCTTCGGCAAAGGCGTAAACGAATTTCTTTTGGCTCATGATGCGTCCTCCGAAACAGTCGATTCAAGAAGCGTACGCAGTGCTCGTCTTCGCACGGGCTGGATTCATGCTATCAGCTTTTGCTTCTACTGAGCATTAGGATAACTGCTGCAGAAATGGCGCGACTATTCCGGGCAGCAGCATAAAAAAAGGGAGACCGAAGCCTCCCCTTTCAAGTTGCCACTGCCTAGACAGCAGCTCTCTACTTTCACTAGCTTAGAACAAGGCTTCCAGCAACAGGGTGTTGGCTGTCTTGCCTGCCGGTCGCTGATTCGCAACACCGCCGACTGTCCGCATCCCAAGCGCTGCCGAACTGCGTCGTGTGAGTAAGGCTCAGGGCGATATTCTGAGCCAGTTCGTAGGTTACGCCGACCATCCACGCATTGTCTTTATCGTTCGTTGCCGCACCGTTCTTGCCCATACGCATAGCAGCTTGCACGGTAGCGATGTGAGGAATCACACCCAGTTCACCGGCTACGTTGAACGACGACTTTGTCGCGGCATTGCCGTTGAATGGGTTCACAATTGTCGCACCTGCGGTAGTTGCTGCGGCAGTACCATAGGATGCATACAAGCCGACAGGCATTCCCAGCCACTTCACCCTGTGCTTGTCCGTCAACAATGGTTGCCTTTGTGGCTCCTGTCATAGTTACTGTGCTCTTGCCGCCGAAGTTCTGCAGACCAAAACCCACATCCCAACCGGCAACATCCAAAGTGCCCGCAACGCGCAGATAGGTCAGGTTCAGGTTGTTGGCGCCGGTTACCAGGTCATTGCCGGCCATCTCATAAACGCCCAGATTGACGAAACCCATACTGTTGTTGGCCACGAAGGAAAGGCCCGTCGCTGCGGTATTGGTGCCCAGGTACTGAGCAGCAGAGGTCGCCTTGACGTGTTGACCGGACGGGCCGGAGTTACCCATCAGCTTGTGCGTGTTTGCGGCACCGGTGTTGAGCAGCTCAAAGCTATAGGCCACGCCTTGGCCTGTGCTGGAGTGGATGACCATAGCCCACACGTGCATCGCCAACCGGGAACAACAATGCCAATTTGGCTGCGCCAACCACACCGCCGCCTGCCGCAGCGGGGATGGTAACCGTTGCGGGGGCAGGGGCAACACCGGGAACAACGTTGAGGGTTTGAGCGGCTGTCTCACCGCCGCCACCCAGGCCGGCTTCAGCCAGGAAGCCCGCGAATTCCGAAATTCGCCCGCCCAGGAACAACGACAGTTCACCGCCGGTGCCAGGCACGCCCCACTTCGGTTGAGTAACAGCGTTGCCCACACCTGCTGTTGTGCCGCTGGATTCAGTTTGGAAGAAGGTGGTTGTGAACACTCCAAGGTTTACACGATCAGGAATATCCAGATGCTCCCCTTCGACTTTGCCCTGCGCGCCCATCATGGTGAAGCCCGCCGATTTGAAGGCACGGCCAAAGCCGTTCAGCAAAGGAAAGTGTTGAAAGTGACATGCGGAACAAGCCATGCCGGTTTGACGCGCAAATGTCGGAACAGCAGATGCTTCCGGTGCGAATGCTGCAGCAGCCAATACACCTGCCAAAGTTAGTGCAACTTTCTTCATTACGTTTCTCCTCCAAGAGTGAATTAAATGCATCCCAACCCTTGCTCCCCTCGTGCGATTGGGCATGCAGACTGCTTGCACAAGACGGCGGGATGCTAGCAATCGCTTTGTGAAGGGGCTGTCAACGAAACGTAAAGAAGAAGTGATTTTGTGTTTTTTACAACAGGCAAGCTGAGAAAGGGTTGTGCGACGTCTACGTTGCGGAGAAGGCTATCTCCGCCGTGGTACCACGGCCAGGCTCGCTGTCGAGCGTTATGCGCCAACCGTAACGGTCGCATATCCGTTTCACCAGTGACAGGCCCACACCAGATCCGGCACTGGATGATCCCTTGTAATAACGTTCCAGCGCGTGCGCTAATTCATCCGAATGCATGCCAGCGCCGGTATCGCTGACGATGAGGCGCTCGTCTTCAAGCCGCACCGATACCGTGCCGGACTTGGTGTGGAACAGCGCGTTCCTGATGAGGTTGCCGATCACGATCTCGAGCAAAGGGCGTTCCACGATCAGATTCGGCTCGGCCGCTAACTGCGCCTCCATGCGTATCTGACGGTCTCCTATGAGGTGCTGGTGCTTGTCTACGCAGGCGCGCACCACCTCGCCGACGTGGCAGGGCTGCTCTTCGGCGCTGGCCACGTGCTCGCGTGCCATCAGCAACAAGGCGTTCGTCAGTTCGATCATGTCCTGTACCGCCCGTTTGATGCGGGCAATCCGCTCCTGTTGCCTGGCCGGCAATGTCTCGTCCTGCTCCATCACCTCGACGGACCCCAGAATGATGGCGAGCGGAGTGCGCAATTCATGGCTTACATCCGCCGTAAAGAAACCCTCTCGTTCGACGAATTCCTGCAGGCGGCGCAGGTAGCGGTCAAAAGTGCGCGCCAGCTCACCCACTTCGTCATTGCGGGCCAGTTTTGACAAAGACAAGTTCGGGTCGCCCGGTTCGGCCTGACTGACCTCCGCGGCCAGGCGCGTGACCGGTGCAATAACGCGGATCGCCAGCAAGAAGCCGCCGGCAGCCGAGCTGAAAGTCATGAACAAGGCAAAAATAGTCAATAACCGGACGTACTGCGCTTCCCGCCGATGCTGATCCTCGGTGTCAAACAGCATGAAATAGCGCGTCCCTTTCCGGTCGGCGACCAAAACACGGTAGTCGACTCCATCGACTTCGACGTTATGAGTGCCGGGCGGCAGGGATTTGATCGAGACCGGAATATCCCGGTCTGGCCTGTTATCTGAAAGGACGTAGCCCTTGATGGACACCGTATTGGGCGGCACGAATTCCGTATTGCTGGCGTTCCGTTCCACCGAATCCTCCAGCTCAGCACGCAGGGTCTCGTCCATGAGCCGGTGCCCCATCTGTTTCTGCGCCAGGAATACACCGCCGGAAAGCAGGATGCTCAGCCCTGCCCCGAACAGCGCATAGAAGAAGGCAACGCGGAAGCGCAGACTACTGATCGGGAACATCCACGCCAGCCAACTGATATCCGAAACCGCGCATCGTGCGCAGCAATTTCCGTTCGAAGGGCTTGTCGACTAGCTCCCGGAGCAGGTGCACATGCGCGCGCAACGAATCGCTATCCGGCCGACTCTCACCCCACACCGCGTGCTCGAGGTCTTCGCGGCTGACGACTTGCGGGGAGCGCGTCATCAACATCTCCAGTATCTTGTAAGGGATGGGCGGTAGCTCAATGGCCTTGTCGCCGCGTCGCACCGAAAAATTGAAAGGATCCAGAGTCAGGTCTTCCACATGCAGCTTCTGCTTTTGGGTACGATCTCCGATGCGGCGGAACAATACCCGGAGGCGCAATTCCACTTCGCGCAGTTCGGCCGGCTTGACCAGATAATCGTCCGCACCCGCCTCCAGCCCGGCAATTTTGTCTTCCAGTGAATCACGGGCGGTGATCATCAGTATCGGCGTATCCTTGCCGCCCTCGACGCGCAACTTGCGGCACAGTGTGATGCCATCCATCCCCGGCAGCATCAGGTCCAGCACGATCACGTCGTATTGGTTGACCAACGCCAGGTGCAGCCCGGTGACGCCGTCGCCGGCTGCATCCACCACATGCCCCTTCGCCTCCAGAAAGTCGAACATGTTGGAAGCAAGGTCACGATTGTCTTCGATGATGAGCACGCGCATAAGTTAAATTTCCGTTATGTATCTGTAGGGTATCGGTCAGCGTTCGTACCATACCATTTCGTCCGCCCACCCGACTAGCACCTGTTCAGCTTCTGGCTACCGAATCAAGTTTGGGTATAATCCTTTCGCCGTTCAAACCGATTGGGAGAGTGTGCTGGCCAAGTAATCCGCTTGGGGGCACCGCCGAAGGCGCAATACCCGTAACCGCTCAGGCCCAAGAACCAGTCGGAACAGGCGAATCTGGAGAGCGTCGTCGCACCAAAATTCGCGTAGCGAATCCTTTGCCACCTCGTCCGCTTGCGGGAGAAGGTTGGAGAAAGGGTGCAGTTGACCACCGAAGGGGCACGCGGAGCATCACCCGTAATCTCTCAGGTACCAAGGACAGATGGGGGCGGGGCCATGTGGCCTCGCCCTTTTTTGTTTTGGTTGCGGCGAACCCTATGGTGAGTCGCCACTGAAACCTTGTTTTGAAAGACGACTATGACGACTCTCAAGCAGACCCATTTGAATGCAGCGCATCGTGCCATGGGCGCAAAGATGGTGGATTTCGGCGGCTGGGACATGCCAGTGAATTACGGTTCGCAGATCGACGAGCACCACCAGGTACGCAACGATTGCGGCATGTTCGACGTGTGTCACATGCGCGTGGTGGATGCAAAGGGCGAAGGCGTACGCGCCTTCCTTCGCTACCTGCTGGCGAACAACGCCGACAAGATCACCTTGCCCGGCAAGGCGCTGTATTCCGCCATGCTACGTCCGGACGGCCACGTGATCGATGACCTCATCATCTACTTCATGACCGAACAGTGGTTCCGCATCGTGGTGAATGCAGGCACGGCAGACAAGGACATCGCGTGGATGAAGCAGCAGGCGGCAGTCATGCGCCCCCAAGCTGACCATCACGTCGCGCGATGATCTGGCGATGGTCGCCATCCAGGGCCCGAACGCACGCACCAGAGTCTGGCAGGTATTGCCGCAGACCAAGGCCGCAACCGAAGGCCTGCAGAACTTCCAGGCTGCCGATTGCGGCGAATACTTCGTGGCGCGCACCGGCTACACGGGCGAAGATGGTTTCGAGGTGATGCTGCCGAAAGAGAAAGCCGAGGAGTTCTGGTATGCGCTGAACAAGGCAGGCGTCAAACCCATCGGCCTTGGCGCGCGCGACACGTTGCGTCTGGAAGCAGGCATGAATCTCTACGGTCAGGACATGGACGAGACCGTCGGCCCGCTGGAGTCCGGTCTCGGCTGGACAGTGGACCTGAAGAGTCCACGCGACTTCATCGGCAAGGCCGCGCTGCAGGCGAATCCACCTAGCCGCAAGCTGGTGGGTCTGGTACTGCTGGATCGCGGCGTGTTGCGCGGCCACCAGAAGGTGGTCACCGCGCATGGCGCGGGAGAGATCACCAGCGGCAGCTTCTCGCCCACACTGGAGAAATCCATCGCGCTAGCGCGTGTGCCTAATGGCGTGCAGATCGGCGATACCGTGCAAGTCGAGATACGCGACAAATTGTTGAACGCAAAAGTTGTGAAGTACCCGTTTGCCCGCAACGGCAAGGGCCTGATTTAATCTTTTATCGAGGACATGACCATGAGCAATCCAGACAACCTGAAATACACCGCCACCCACGAGTGGGTCAAAACCGAAGCCGACGGCAGCATCACGGTCGGCATCACGCAGCACGCGCAGGAACTGTTGGGCGACATGGTGTACGTCGAGGCCCCTGAAGCCAATCGCACGCTGAAGGCCAAGGAAGAGTGTGCCGTGGTGGAATCGGTGAAGGCTGCTGCCGATGTGTATGCGCCCGTGTCCGGCACGGTGACTGCCGCCAACAGCGAGCTTGATTCCGCACCCGAGAAGATCAATAGCGACCCCTATGGCGCATGGATATTCAAGATGAAGCCGGATAATGCGGCAGACGTCGCGGCACTGCTGGATGCCAATGCTTACCAGGCAGTCGTCGATAGCGAAGCGCACTGAACGCGACAAAGGGAGAAGGGTAAAACCTTCTCCCTTTTTTATTTGCTGCCACAACAATTCTTTCCGACTCATATCGACCATGAACAAGACTGAACAATTTGTGAATCGCCACAACGGCCCGAATGCGCAAGACGTCCAGGCCATGCTGAAGAAGGTCAATGCACCGTCGATGGACGCACTGATCGACCAGACCGTGCCTACTGCCATCCGACTGAAGGAAGCCGCTGAACCTGCCGGAAGGAATGAGCGAACACGCCTACCTCCAGCATCTGCGCGGAATCGCTGCGAAGAACAAGTTGTACAGGAGCTATATCGGTCTGGGTTATTACGACACCGTGCTGCCTCCCGTGGTCCAGCGCAACGTGCTGGAGAACCCAGGCTGGTACACTGCCTACACGCCTTATCAGGCGGAGATCGCCCAAGGCCGCCTGGAAGCGCTGCTGAATTTTCAGACCATGATCATGGACCTGACCGGCATGGAGATCGCCAACGCGTCCCTGCTGGACGAAGCGACGGCTGCCGCAGAAGCGATGCACATGCTGCACGGCCTGCGCTCGCGTGAGGATGCGGCCGCTGGCAAGAACACCTTCTTCGTCTCGCACGAATGCTTCCCGCAGACCATAGAGTTGCTGAAGACGCGCGCCAAGCCCCTGGGCATCGATCTGGTGATCGGCGATTTCAGGACGGTCACGCTGAACGACAAGCTGTACGGCGCCCTGCTTCAATACCCGACCGTCGACGGCACGGTGCATGACTACGCCGATTTCGTGAAGCGCGCCAAAGAACACGGCATGACCATTGCGGTGGCCGCCGATATTCTGAGTCTGGTACTGCTCACTCCACCGGGCGAATGGGGCGCGGATGTGGTGCTGGGTTCCACACAGCGTTTCGGTGTGCCAATGGGCTACGGCGGCCCGCACGCGGCCTACTTCGCTTGCCGCGATGTGCACAAGCGGGCTATGCCCGGGCGCATCATCGGCGTGTCGGTCGATGCCGACGGCAACCCTGCGCTGCGCATGGCTCTGCAAACACGCGAGCAACATATACGCCGCGAGAAAGCCACCTCCAATATCTGTACAGCACAGGCGTTGCTGGCGATCATGGCGAGCATGTATGCGGTGTATCACGGTGCTGAGGGCCTGCGTGCTATCGCTGCGCAAGTGCATCGTTCCACCGCCTTGCTGGCGAACGAATTGAAAAAGCTGGGCTATACATTGGCCGAAGGCGTGTTCTTCGACACGCTGAAACTCATGCACACCGACAACGTGAAGATCCATGCTCTGGCCGACGCCGCGCGCATCAACTTCCGTTATGCCAATGACGGACTTAGCATCTCGCTCGACCAGACCACATCGGTCGATGACCTCAACGCCATCCTCGCCGTGTTTGTGCAGGCAACTGGCAAGACAGCGCCGGGGCTCACTGCTGCACAAATCTCGTCACAGACACTGCTCGTTAAAGCACGCCAGTCAGCCATCCTGAGCCATCCGGTGTTCAACACCTATCACTCCGAAACGGAGATGATGCGTTACATCAAGCGGCTGGAGAACAAGGATCTGTCGCTCACGCACTCCATGATCTCACTGGGCTCCTGCACCATGAAGCTCAACGCCGCTTCCGAGATGCTGGCGCTGACCTGGCCCGAGTTCGCCAACCTGCACCCTTTCGTGCCCGCCGAGCAAGCCGAAGGCTATCAGGAGATCGTCGCCGGGCTGGATGCTGCACTGTCCGAAATCACCGGCTTCGCACAGATGAGCTTCCAGCCGAACAGCGGCGCGTCCGGCGAATATGCCGGTCTGTTGGTGATCCAGGCATACCACCGTTCGCGCGGCGAGGAACAACGTAACGTGGTGCTGATACCCTCCTCCGCACACGGCACCAACCCTGCCAGCGCGGCGATGTGCGGCCTCAACATCGTGGTGGTGAAATGCGACAGCAGGGGCAACATCGACGTGGACGATCTGCGCGCAAAAGCAGAAGAGCACAAGGCCAACCTGTCCTGCCTGATGGTGACCTACCCCAGTACCCACGGCGTGTACGAGGAATCGATCCGCGACATCACGGCCATCATCCACGCGAACGGCGGCCAGGTGTACATGGACGGCGCGAACATGAACGCGCAGGTTGGCCTGACCAGCCCGGGCAACATCGGTGCAGACGTATGCCATCTCAATTTGCACAAGACTTTCGCCATCCCGCACGGCGGCGGCGGACCTGGTGCCGGCCCCATCGGCGTGGCGGCACACCTCGCACCCTTCCTGCCGTCGCACCCGGTGGTCAAGGTCGGCGGCGCGCAGGGCATCCATGCGGTGTCCGCCGCGCCTTACGGCAGCGCGCTGATCCTGCTGATCTCCTACGGCTACATCAAGATGATGGGCGGCAAGGGATTGACCGAGGCGACCAGGATGGCGATCCTGAACGCCAACTACATCAAGGAATCGCTGAAGGACCACTACGCCACGCTGTACAGCGGCGCGCATGGCCGTTGCGCGCACGAGATGATTCTCGATTGTCGCGACTTCAAGCGCGAGGGTGTGGAAGTGACAGACATCGCCAAGCGCCTGATGGACTTCGGCTTCCACGCGCCGACCACCTCGTTCCCGGTGGTTGACACGCTGATGGTCGAGCCGACCGAGAGCGAATCGAAGGCCGAGCTGGATCGTTTCTGCGAGGCGATGATCGCCATCCGTGGCGAGATCGACGAGATCATTGCTGGCCGCGCCGACAAGAAGGACAACATCCTCAAGCATGCGCCGCATACCGCGAAGTCGGTCTGCGCCAACGAGTGGAGCCGTTCCTACTCGCGCGAGCAGGCTGCCTTCCCCTTGGCTTGGGTGCTAGAGAATAAATTCTGGCCTGCCGTGGCGCGGGTGGATAATGTCTACGGAGATAAGAATCTGGTGTGCTCCGCCCACCGGTAACGTCATACACCTGAGGAGAACAACATGGCCAAAGACATCGCTAACAAGACCGCCGTCACTCTCGGCGGTGCACCTGTCACCTTGTACGGCGCATTCCCGGCTGTAGGTCAGACCGCCCCGGCATTCACGCTGGTGGACAAAGACCTGAAGGATGTCACGCTGCAAAGCTTTGCCGGCAAACGCAAGGTGCTGAACATCGTGCCCAGCCTGGACACCGCGGTGTGCGCCACTTCCACGCGCAAGTTCAACGAGGCGGCAAGCAAGCTGAACAACACCGTGGTGCTGGTGATCTCCGCCGACCTGCCGTTCGCCATGAGCCGCTTCTGCGTAGCGGAAGGACTGGAGAACGTTGTCACACTGTCGCTGATGCGCGGTCGCGACTTCATGCGCAACTACGGCGTGAAGATCGCCGACACCGCGCTGGCCGGTTTGGCCGCACGTGCGGTGCTGGTGCTGGACGAGAACAACCGTGTGCTGCACGCCGAGCTGGTGAGCGACATCACCCACGAGCCCAATTACGACGCCGCACTAGCTGCGTTGAACTAGGCCTATCGTCCGAGCGAGGCGAGATGGAGAGCCCCCACAAACATCGTCCCGGCCTGCTGCACGTGTGGTACGCCTTGCTCCACGCATGGCATGGATTGCAGGCTGCATGGCGCTACGAGGATGCGTTCCGGCAGGAACTGTTCGTCGCCGCCATCGCCATCCCGGTGGCACTGTTCTCCCCGGCCGACAAGGTCGGCAAGATATTGATGGTCTCCAGCATCCTGCTGGTGCTCATACTCGAACTCGTCAACTCCGCCGTCGAATCAGCAGTGGACCACACCTCGCTCGATCAGCATCCTTTCGCCAAGCGTGCCAAGGACATCGCCGGTGCTGCCGTGCTGATGAGCATGGTCAATGCGCTGGTTGTGTGGGGGATGGTGCTCTTTGTTTGAACCGAAATGAGCGCTCCACCCAACTCCACAAAGACACCTCATCCCGGGAATCTGCTGTTCCGCTCCCGCATCGAGATCTGCCGCGTCCTGCAACTGCTGGCGCATGAACGGTGCACGATCGCCGCGACTCTCCGAAATATTTATCCATTCGTGTCCCGCGTGCTCGCGCTGGATACCGAATCCGGGCATTTTCTCGTCGCCTTTGGTCCGCGCAGGGACGTCAACGCCATGCTGCTTGAAACGCCCTCGGTGGAGTTTACGGCTTCAGAACATCAGGACCTGTATTTCACGTTCGAAGCAACGACCCCCGAAGAAGTGCAGTTCGAAGGACAGCCTGCCATCCGCCTTGCCCTGCCGCAGGCATTGCTGATGCATAACCGTCGCGAACATCCGCGCCTTCCCCTGCCAGCCGAGGTATCTCTGCGCTGCATTGCTGATGCCGCAGGAATCATGCCCTTCGAGTCTCACATCACCGACGTGAGCCATGACGGCTTGGGATGCCTGATCTACGACCCAGACATCAAACTCGACGCGGGCACTTTCCTGAAAGGCTCACGCATCATCACTCCGGGCGGCGACGCCGTGATCGCCGATCTCGAGCTGCGCTACGTCACCATGGCCAATCTTTCCGACGGCACTGCGGCACATCGTGCCGGATTCCGTTTCGTGCAGAAGCCGGACAATCTATCCAAACTGGTCGACGTATTCATTCAGGATCTGGACAAACGTTCCAGCTAAGGCCTCGGCAGGTAACCCGCAGCCGACCTCCTGTTCGTTGTACCATTCCGCTGACACAAGGATCTCCGACATGAGAGAGCGATTCCTAACATCGTCGTCAGACACGCGCCGCTGGCACAGCATGTTGGCGGCGGACGTATTGAACGCGCTCGACTCCAGCGCCGTTGGGCTATCCTCTGACGAGGCACACCGGCGCCTGGAACGATACGGTCCGAATCGTTTGCCCGCCGCACACAAGGATGGCCTGCTGCTGCGCTTCGGTCGCCAGTTCAACAACGTCCTCATCTATGTGCTGCTTGGTTCGGCGGCGATCACAGCCCTGCTCGCCCATTGGGTGGACTGCAGCGTGATTGTCGGCGTGGTGTTCATCAACGCCGTCATCGGCGTCATCCAGGAGGGCAAAGCGGAACGGGCGCTGGACGCCATCCGCAACATGCTCTCG
This sequence comes from uncultured beta proteobacterium, assembly GCA_963813255.1. Taxonomy (GTDB): domain Bacteria; phylum Pseudomonadota; class Gammaproteobacteria; order Burkholderiales; family Gallionellaceae; genus Sideroxyarcus. The sequence goes on from CAWEYD010000001.1 coordinate 451,463, forward strand.
CCCAAGGCGACCGTGCTGCGCGACGGCCAGCGCCGCGAGATCCAGGCGGAACAGCTGGTGGTCGGCGACATCGTGCTTCTCGGTTCCGGCGACAAGGTCCCCGCCGACCTGCGCCTGCTTGAGGCACGCCAGTTGCGGGTCGAGGAAGCGGCACTCACCGGCGAATCGGAACCCGTAGAGAAACAAGGCGAGGCAGTGCATGCGCAAGCGCTGATAGGCGACCGCAGCTGCATGGCCTACTCCGGCACGCTGGTGGTGTACGGGCAGGCGCGAGGCGTGGTCGTAGCCACGGGAGCGGCGACGGAGATCGGCCGCATCAGCAGCATGATCGCATCCGTTTCCACGCTGGAGACCCCACTGCTGCGCCAGATGTCCGGCTTCGGCCAGCAGCTGACGGTCATCATTCTCGCGCTATCAGCGCTGACTTTCCTATTCGGTGTGTGGGTGCGCGACTACGAGTGGTCCGAGATGTTTCTCGCGACCGTGGGCATCGCCGTGGCAGCCATACCAGAAGGCCTGCCCGCCATCATGACCATCGTGCTGGCCATCGGCGTGCAGCGCATGGCGCGGCGCAACGCCATCATTCGGCGCCTGCCCGCGGTGGAGACGCTGGGTTCGGTGACCGTGATCTGCTCGGACAAGACCGGTACCCTCACCCGGAACGAGATGACGGTACAGCGCATCATTACCGCGGAAACAGTGTTCGATGTGAGCGGCAGCGGCTATGTGCCCCGTGGCGGCTTCGCCGTTGACGGGCGCGAGGTGCTCGTCGATGACCATCCGGAGTTGCTGGAGTTGGGGCGCGCCGCACTGCTGTGCAACGATGCGGAACTGCATGTGCATCCTTCCTCCGCTTCGGACTGGCATATCGTGGGCGACCCGACCGAAGGCGCGTTGCTCACGCTGGCGGCGAAGACCGGGCTCGACATCGCTTTCGAGCGCACAGCGCTGCACCGCACCGACCTCATCCCGTTCGAATCGCAGCACCGCTTCATGGCCACGCTGCACCATGACCTCGAAGGGCACGGCTTCATCTTCCTCAAGGGCGCGCCGGAGCAGGTACTCGAGGTGTGCAAGTTCGAACGGGTCAACGGCGAGGACCGCCCGCTGCACCACCCCGCCTGGCAGCAGACCATGCAGACAGCGGCGCGGCAGGGCCTGCGCCTGCTGGCCATCGCCATGCGCCCGGCAAGCGATGGCCAGCAGGCGCTTAGCCTGGCCGACATGCAGACGGGGTACTCCCTGCTGGGCATCTTGGGCATTGGCGACCCGCCGCGCGACGAGGCCCTGCTCGCGGTGGCCCGTTGCCGCGCTGCCGGCATCACCGTGAAGATGATCACCGGCGACCACCTGGAGACCGCCTGCGCCATCGGCGCGCGCTTCGGCCTGCGCCCGGACAGGGCGATGACCGGGAGCGAGATCGAAACCATGAATACGACGGCGTTGCGCGTCGCGGTGAATGATGCCGACATCTTCGCGCGCGCCAGCCCGGAGCATAAGCTTGCGCTGGTCGAGGCGCTGCAGGCCAATGGCGCCGTGGTGGCGATGACCGGCGACGGTGTGAACGACGCGCCTGCGCTGAAACGTGCTGACGTAGGCGTGGCGATGGGCAAAAAGGGTACCGAGGCGGCGCGCGAGGCAGCCGGCATGGTGCTGGCGGACGACAACTTCGCCTCGATCGACGCGGCCGTGGAAGAAGGGCGCACCGTCTATGACAACCTTAAGAAATCCATTGTGTTCGTCCTGCCCACCAACGGCGGCGAAGCCATGGTCATCGTGGCGGCGATCCTGCTCGGCATCACGCTGCCGATCACGCCGGTGCAGATCCTGTGGGTGAACATGGTCACGGCAATCACCCTGTCGCTGGCGCTCGCGTTCGAGGCGCCCGAGAGCAATGTGATGAACCGACCACCGCGCGACCCGAAGGAGCCCTTGCTCGATGCCTTTCTGCTGTGGCGCATCCTGTTCGTTTCCGCGCTGATGGTGCTGGGCGGGCTGGGATTCTTCCTGTGGGAGCAGGCGCATGGCGCCAGCATTGAGACGGCACGCACCGTGGCAGTGAATGCACTGGTGATGGGCGAAATCTTCTATCTGTTCAACAGCCGCCACCTGCTGGCCCCCTCCTGGGGCCTGCGCAATTTCCTCGATTCGCGCCCGATACTCATCACCATCGTTTTGGTCGTCGCGCTGCAAGCACTGTTCACTTACGCAACGCCTTTTCAGAAACTGTTCGGCACCGTGGCACTGGATGCCGCCGTGTGGTGGCGCATCCTGCTGTTCGGCGTGTTGTTGTTCGGCGTGGTGGAAATCGAAAAGATGGTGTTCAGGCGCCACGGGAAGCTGGCATGAGCTCGCAAGGAACCAGGAGCAACGGTGACAATCTGCTGTATCGCTCGCGCATCGAGATCTGCCGCATCCTGCTGTCGCTGGCGCTGGAGAAGGCCAGGGTTCTGGCGGATATCAGCCACGGACGTCAGTTCATCTCGCACCTGCTTTGCGTCGAACCGGAAGCCGATCGTTTGATCGTTGCCTATTCCTCCAGCAAACTGGTCAACGCAACGGTGCTTGGCTCGCCTTCGCTGGAATTTACCGCCACCGACCACCGCAAGCTGCATTTCAGCTTTGAGGCGACTGCCCCGGAAGAGACCCGCTTCGAGGATCGGCCCGCCATCCAGTTCGCCCTGCCCAGAATCCTGTTGCAGCATAACCGCCGCGAACACCCGCGCATCCCGGTGCCGGCCGATACGGCGCTGCGCTGTGTGGCCGACGAAAAAGGCATCATCGCATTCGAATCGCATATCACCGACCTCAGCCGCGATGGGCTGGGATGCCTGATCTACGATTCGGATATCAAGCTCAGGGATGGCACCTTGCTGCGCGGATGCCGCATCATTCTGCCCAATGGCGATGCAGTGGTCGCCGATCTCGAGTTGCGCCATGCCACACCTGTCCCGCTTCCCGACGGCACCCTGGCGCAAAGTGCTGGCTTTCGCCTGCGCAAGAAAACGGATGACTTCGCGAAACTGCTTCGCCAATTCATGCGGGAACTGGACAGACAGTAGCGACGCGCCGAAGTGCGAAGGCGTTGCCTGCCGAATCAGTGTTGACTCTCTTGAGCGTCAGCCGCGCCGGGCCGCTTCGATGGTCGCGATGTCGATCTTCCCCATCTGCATCATCGCCTCGAAAGCGCGCTTGGCCGCGGCGCGATCGGGATCGGCGATCGCAGCGATGAGCGCGCGCGGCGTAATCTGCCACGATAGGCCCCACTTGTCCTTGCACCAGCCGCAGGCGCTTTCCTGACCGCCGTTGCCCACGATCGCATTCCACAAGCGGTCGGTTTCGGCTTGATCGTCAGTCGCGACCTGGAACGAGAAAGCCTCGTTGTGCTTGAACTCCGGGCCACCATTCAGGCCGAGACAAGGGATGCCGATCACGGTGAACTCGACCGTCAGGACATCGCCCTCCTTGCCATCAGGATAGTCGCCGGGCGCGCGAAGGACCGTTCCCACCGCACTGTCCGGGAACGTCTCCGCGTAGAACTTCGCGGCGTCCAGGGCGGTGCCGTCGTACCAGAGACAGATCGTGTTCTTAGGGACCATATTCATTCTCCACTCGTGACCGTTACCTGCTTGATATTCACGTCGCATCAGCGGCCATCCTGGCACGCCGGCTCAATTCTTTTGCGCTTGGCTCGGGCTGGTCAAACGAGCCAGGCTGAATATCTCCGGCTGGGACATAGGTGCTCATCACAACGCCGGTTTTTGAAATCTTCGAAGCCACGAGCCGCAGTGCACATGGTCTTGCGCCATTTTCAAACAATCGCCTTCCGCGCCCAAGAACCACCGGGAACGTCCATATGTTGTATTCGTCGATGAGCGATGCGGCATGTAGCGTCTGGATCAGGTTGCCGCTGCCAATGATTTGAAGGTCGTGTCCGGGCTGAGCCTTGAGCGCGGTTATGGCTGAAACGACGTCACCGCCAAGCACCGACGAATTGTTCCATTGCAATGACTTCAAAGTGCGGGACGCCACATGCTTCTTTGCCGCATTGAGCGTCTTCGCAATCGGATCATCCTCTGGCTGGTAGGGCCAATATGCCTCGAATATTTCGTAGGTCTTGCGACCGAGTACAAGCTCTCGATCTTTGCCATCGAAACCTGACGTAGAAATATCCATCTCTGCATCCATGAAAAGGAACAACCAACCACCTAACGTGAAATTTCCGGTTGGATCTTCGTCCGGTCCTCCTGGTGCCTGCATGACGCCGTCCAGTGACGTAAATGTGGACGCAATGAGTTTCCTCATACACTCTCCTACGATTGCATGACATTGTGCGCGCCAACGTAAAGTGAACGGCAAATGCGGCGTACAGTTTTTTCCGCCAGCGCGCACGAATATATCCATCCGCCAGACGCAAAACCATAGGGTGTGGTGCGTATATTTAGACTCAGCGGTTGCTCGCCCCACCGTCGCCTTGAGCATCTCGAAGGCGCGAACGCAGCTAAGGCATTCACCTACCGGTTCCCGCAACATGCACTGGATATAATCGGGCGACTTCGACAGCGGGAGTTCCAGATGTCCACCACGATCCTGGTCATCGGGCTGATGGTGTTCTTCGCGCACTTTCTGTCCCTGCAATTCCGCAAGACCAACATCCCCGACGTGCTGGTGCTGATGCTGGTCGGCATCGCGCTCGGCCCCGTGCTCGGCCTCGTCACGCCGGAAGACTTCGGCAAGGCCGGCTCGCTGATTGCCACTATCGCGTTGGTGGTGATCCTGTTCGAGAGCGGCACATCGCTCGACCTCGGGGTGCTGGGCAGGTCGCTCGTGACCACCGGCACACTCAGCCTCGTATGCTTTGCGCTGACCGCTGTAATCGTTTCGCTGGTCGGTTATGCCGCGCTCGACCTGTCGCCGCTTCCGGCCCTGATACTCGGTGTCACGCTGGGCGGCACTTCTTCCGCCGTGGTCATCCCGATGGTGAACTCGCTGCACCTCTCCGAAAAACCCGCCACCGTACTGGTGCTCGAATCCGCGCTGACCGACGTGTTTTGCATCGTTGGCGTACTCGCCCTGCTGCAGGTGCATACCGAGGGCAATATCGAGCCGGCAAGCCTGGCCGGCAGCGTGGCAGCCATGCTGGCCTTCGCGGCGGTGATCGGCATGCTAGGCGGCATCGGCTGGCTGCTGGTGCTGGGCAGGGTGCGCGACTTCCCGAACACCATTTCTTCCACGCTCGCCTATGTGTTCATCGTCTACGGCCTGACCGAACTGCTCGGTTACTCCGGGGCCATCGCTGCGCTGGCGCTGGGCATCACGTTGACCAATGTCGAGAAGCTGGGCTTGTCGCGCTTCGAGCGCATCGACCGGAACATCGTGCCGCTCAACGACATCGACCTCGCCTTCTACCGCGAGGCGGGGTTCCTGCTGAAAATCTATTTCTTCGTCTACCTCGGCATTTCCATCCGTTTCGGGGCCGTGCATCTCGCCTTCGTCGCGCTGGTCATGGTGCTGCTGGCGTTCACCATGCGCCTCGGCCTGACGCGCATCGTGCTCCGGGACGCGAGCTATGGGTTGCGCGATGCCGCGATCGTATCAATGCTCGCCCCGAAGGGGCTGGCTGCCGCCGTGCTGGCCACGCTGCCGCTGCAGTACGGCGTGACCGGCGGCGAGGCGATCCGCGACACCACCTACATGGCGGTTCTGGTGAGCATCTCCCTGAGCGCGCTGCTAGTGATGCTCTATCCCTTGCGCTTCGCGCAGCGCTTCTATGCGCGCATGCTGGGCAAGCCGCTGCCGCCCGACACGCCGGAGGCATAGATGGAACTGCACCAGTTCTTCCTTCTCCTTGCCATCGTGCTGATCGCCGCACGCCTGCTGTCCGAGACCGTGGCGCGCTTCGGCATCCCCTCGGTCATCGGCGAACTGCTTGCAGGTCTGCTGATCGGACCTTCGTTATTCGGATGGGTGTCGCCCGACACCACCATGAAGCTGCTGGCCGAGATCGGCATCATCCTGCTGCTGTTCGAGGTGGGCATGGACACCGACCTCTCCCGCCTGGCACGCTCAGGGAGCAAGCCCGTCGTGGTCGCAGTGCTCGGCTTCACGCTGCCGTTCGCGCTGGGCTACGGCGTCAGCACCTGGCTGTTTGGACTGTCCGAATTCACGGCGCTGTTCATCGGCGGCACGCTCACCGCCACCAGCATAGGCATCACCGTGCGCGTGCTCGACGATCTCGGCCGCCGCCACTCGGACGAGGCGCAGATCGTGATCGGCGCGGCGGTGCTGGACGATATCCTCGGCGTGCTGGCGCTGGCGTTCCTGTATCAATTTGCGGTGGAACAGGAAGTGTCGTTCCAGGCGCTGAGCGAGGTGGGCCTGTACATCTTGCTGTTCATGCTGCTCGCCCCGCTGGTCGCCAAGCTGGCCTCGACGGTGATCGACCATTTCGACCAACGCGCCGCCACGCCGGGGCTGCTGCTCACCATGGCGCTGTCGCTGATCCTGCTGTTCTCCTGGCTGGCGCATGCGGTGGGTGCGCCCGAGATCATGGGCGGCTTCGCAGCGGGGCTGGCGTTCAGCCAGCACTTCGGCTTCAGACTGTGGATGGGCAACCGCCCCGCACTGGAATTCAGGCCCAGCCCGAAACTTGCGCACCGGCTGGAGGAACAGGTGCGCCCGCTGATCCACACCTTCACGCCGATGTTCTTCGTGATGGTGGGCGTATCGCTCAACCTCAAGGCGATAGACTGGAGCTCCGCCTTCATCTGGGAACTGGCGGCGTCGCTGCTGCTAATCGCCTTCGCCGGCAAGTTCGCCGCGGGCTTCTTCATCCGCGAACCGCGCCGCAACCAGATAGCCATCGGCCTGTCGATGGTCCCTCGCGGCGAAGTGGGACTGATCTTCGCCCAGCTCGGCTTCAGCCAAGGCATCCTGAACGGCGAGCTGTATGCCGCGCTGCTCATCGTCATCGCGCTCACCACCATGGCGCCGCCGTTCCTGCTGAAGTGGTTCTACGGGAAGGAAGAGGCCTGAGCCTTCGCGGTTCTTGTAGGATTAAGCGAAGTTAACCGCCTTCGTGTGATCTGTTCACAGGCGATGCTGGGAAAGGTGCAAGATGGGCAGTTCGAACGTAGGGTGCAATGAGCACAGCGAATTGCACCGGATGTTTTGAAATCAGCCATACGCGCAATGCCCGTTGGTTATTGCGCCCTACGAGGGCTCGCATGATCTGTGCATCGGTGATGCAGGGAGAGGCCCCTACGCGGCTTGATATTCCGTTTGCTTCACGGCACGATGCACATAATGAATAGACCTTTTCTACACTTTCGTTAGTCCGCGCGTACCACATCTCACATTAGGGTCCAAACATGAACGCACACCTAGAAACCAACTTCCAGCGAGGCTTCTTTCTGACCGAGGAAGCGCTTATTAAGTTAGACGATATCATTCGGAAGCGCCTTCTTACTGCTGATCCTGAAGCAAAGCTGCAATTCAAAGTGTTCCGCGCGGATGGAATGCTTGTCGAGTTCGACAATCCAAGTGCCGTAGCGGGCGAAGAAAACTCCAGCCGGAATGCGATCAAGCGAGTAGAGGTCTTGTCCTCAGGAACAGCTTATAAGTTAAGCCTGAAATTTGACCCGAAGGACAACACTGATCTTGCTATCGAGGCAAATGATCGAGATTTGGCTTACCTTCTCGCGTCTGACATCAAAGACTACATCAATTCCGAAGTACTGAAGTTTCGCTCTTTTAGCTTCGATTCCGCGTTGAACTCAAGGAACGTTTTCCCATTCTTAATGCTCCCGTTCCTATACTTCAGCCTCTCTGGAATCAAGGAGTCGCCGAAGGCTGAGATGGTAGCCGCAGTTCTTGCATCTACGGACATACAGGCCAAGCTAAATCTTCTTATCGAGTCCCGGATGGGTCAAGACCCTGGCCCGATAAAGTGGTCAATAGTTGTCATGATCGCAGTGCTCGCTGTTCTATTTTTCCTTGGGTCGATTTTAGACAAGGCATATCCAAGAAACGTCTTCTACTGGGGAAAGCTTGCCCAAGCATACGATCAACTTCTTAAGCTCAGAGAGAAAGTTGTTTGGAGCATCGTAATAGCGTTTGTTATCGGAATTGCGTCCACGATAGCTGTGGATTACTTCAAACATCCATGAGCATTTGCGGGTATCGGTCGTTCCAAGGGACCGTTGGTAAGCTGCCCTTGAACGCAACCGCCCGGCATTCTATTTCTTCAATTCCCAATACACTGACAAGCGCGGCCCGGCTATAGCACCCGCCAAAAGGAAGACCGTAGCCGGGACGTATGTGCGGTACAAAACGTTGTCGCGTTCTTCGGCTCAGCGGTTGTCCGCGTCAACCGCCGCCTTGAGCATCTCGAAGATGTCATCGCGGCCTCAAATGCAGCCCCAGTTCGGAATGGGAGCCGTCGTGTGATCAAACAGAACAGGAACATGACTCATTCCTCGCTTGCTGGCGGCCGCTTGGCCGTATCGGACCGTGAAGGGCTGCCGGGCACCCACCACGCGCCGGCTTTGGCCGCTTCTGCCGCGCGCTCCGCTTCGGGGAGTTTCCGGGTGCGGATTATGGAGATCAGCATCGACCCGCCGATCAGGATCGCGGTGACCAACAGCGCCGCTTCCGTCGGAATGAAAGGCCTTCCGAAATAGGCGTTCATCAGCATCTTCATGCCGACGAAGATCAGTACCAGGGAGAGCCCGTACTTGAGGTAGTGAAAGCGGTGGATGACGCCCACCAGCGCAAAATACAGTGCACGCAGACCGAGGATGGCGAACACGTTGGACGTGTAAACGATGAAAGGGTCGGTGGTGATGGCGAAAATGGCCGGGATGGAATCCAGCGCGAACACGACGTCAGACAGTTCCACCAGCACCAGCACGATGAAGAGGGGCGTGATGTACAGCACGCCATTCTGGCGGGCGAAGAATTGATGGCCGACGAGATCTGCCGTCACCCGGAAATGTCGTCGCATGAAAAGCGCCACACGGTTCCTTTCCAGATCCGGCTCCTGCCCCACGGTGATCAGCATCTTGATGCCGGAGAAGACCAGGAACATGCCGAACAGATAGATCACCCAGTGAAAGGCCTCGATCACGGCAGCCCCCACCAGGATGAGGCTTGCCCGCAAGAACAAGGCGCCCAGAATGCCCCAGAAGAGCACGCGATACTGATATTGGGGCGGCACCGCAAAGTGCATGAAGATGAGCACGAAGACAAATATGTTGTCGACGCTGAGGCTCTTCTCGATGAAATAGCCGGTGAGGAACGCGTAACCTGCTTCCTTGCTCATGAAGGTAAAGACGCCGGCCGCAAAGATCAGCGCCAGGATGACGTACCTGAGGCTCAGCCACAGCGCCTCGTGCACGGTAATAACCCGATCACTCCGGTGCAGGACTCCAAGATCCAGGGCCAGCAGCAGAATCACGAACAGGTTGAAGCCAATCCACAGCCAGATCGTGTCCATGTTATCCATATTCTTATCCGGTTAGATTCAGCGGTTGTCCGCGTCCACCGCGAAGATGTCAATCCGCAACGCAGGCTGTGCTGCCGCGAAGGAGTAATCCGCGTCGAGCGGGATTGCTGTAGATGACAAAGTCCGGCATGTACTTTTCCCCGGGGCAGGCGATATTCGAAAGAAGGCCAGTGTGACCCGTCCCGGCGATTATCTTAATGCGGGGTGCACCCTAATCGGACGCAGGGAAATCCCGCATGCAAAGGGTATCAGGTCTTGCGACAACCGTGCTCGTGCTGTCCCGAGTGTTACAATCCGCGCCTCCCAAAATCTCATCAGCGGCAAGAACATGAAGACTCTTATTTGCGGTTCCATGGCTTACGACACCATCATGGTGTTCAAGGACCAATTCAAGAAACACATCCTCCCCGAACAGATCCACATCCTTAACGTCGCCTTCCTGGTGCCGGAGATGCGCCGCGAATACGGCGGCTGTGCAGGGAACATCGCTTACAACCTGCAGTTGCTGGGCGGCCATCCGCTGATCATGGCGACCGTGGGTGACGACTTTGAACCTTACGCGCAGCGCCTGAGCAACCTCGGTTTGCCCCAGACGCACATCCGCCATGTGCCGGGCAACTTTACCGGGCAGGCATTCATCACCACCGACCTCGACGACAACCAGATCACCGCCTTCCATCCGGGCGCGATGGGGCATTCGCATCAGAACCATGTGGCCGACGCACGGGAAGTCACGCTGGGCATCGTCTCGCCGGATGGGCGCGACGGCATGCTGCAGCATGCACGCGATTTCGCCGAGGCAGGCATCCCCTTCGTGTTCGATCCGGGCCAGGGCATGCCGATGTTCTCCGGTAGCGACCTGCTGGACTTCGTCGAACAGGCCACCTACGTCACGGTGAACGATTACGAAGCCAAGCTGTTGCAGGACAAGACCGGCAAGACGCTGTCCGAGATCGCTGGACGCGTGAAGGCGCTGATCGTCACGCTGGGCGGCGACGGCTCGCTCATCTACGCCGATGGCAAGCAGATCGCCATCCCCACCCCGAAACCGAGCGCCATCGTCGACCCCACCGGTTGCGGCGATGCCTATCGCGCTGGCTTGCTGCACGGCATCCAGCAGGGCTGGGACTGGGAGACCACGGGTCGTCTGGCTTCGCTGATGGGCTCGCTCAAGATCGCCAGCCGCGGCGGACAGAACCACAAGTACACCCGCGCGGAATTGATGGACCTGTTCCAGCAGCACTTCGGTTTCAGCATCAAGTTGTAATCTCATGACCGTCATGCCCGGCCCCGGGCATGACAACAAGGAGGCGACATGAAGATCCCGCGCATGACCGTCATCACCCTGGGTGTGGCAGACCTTGCCCATTCCACCGCCTTCTACCGCGAGATCTTCTCCACACCGCCCATCACGCAATACGAGGGCGTCACCTTCATCCCGCTGCCCGGCGTGTGGCTCTCGCTCTACCCATTAGAGAAGCTGGCCGAGGACATCGGCACCGAAGTGGCTGCACTGCAACCTGGACATCATGCAGATCCGTCGCAGCCTCTGTTGGTACAAGGTGCACACAGCGAAGCGACCGGTACCTACATTGCGGGCCGGCGCGGCAGCGAACACCACGCAGCACACGCCGCCAGGCATTCCGCATTCCGCGGCTTCACCCTCGCCTACAACGCGCGCTGCAAGGACGAGGTCACCAGCATCTTCGCCCGTGCGGCGGAAGCAGGCGCACACATCGCCAAAGCGCCGCAAGACACTTTCTGGGGTGGCTACAGCGGCTACTTCACCGACCCGGACGGCAACTACTGGGAAGTGGCTTGGGGACCGATGTTCGATTTCAGCGAACAGGGCGAACTGCGATTCAAGGCGTGAACGCAAAGCTGATCCCGCGAATCTCGGCCGCCATCCACGATGCGACACAGCGGCCGTCCGAACTGAACAAAGCAAGTTCGGTCGGTGGCGGCAGCATCAATGAAGCGTATCGTCTGGAAGGCAAAGACGGCACGCGCTACTTCCTCAAGCTCAACGACGCACGGCATCACGCGATGTTCGTTGCCGAAGTTGTGGGGCTCGATGCCATCGCCGCGACCAATACCGTACGAGTGCCGCGACCTGTTGCGCACGGCATTGCGGGATCACAAGGCTATCTGGTGCTTGAACATCTGGAGTTGAGCTCACGCGGTGATGCCAGACTGCTTGGCGAGCAACTCGCCGCCCTGCATCGTTGCTCGAACCAGCGCTTCGGTTTCCATCAGGGCAATTTCATCGGAACCACCGTACAGCCGAACGCATGGATGGATGACTGGATCGAATTCTGGCGCGAACAGCGCCTGGGTTTCCAATTGCGGCTCGCAGCAAAGAACGGCTACGGAGGACAACTGCAAAGCTTGGGCGAGCGACTGCAGGAAGCGCTGCCTGTGTTTTTTGAAGGCTACGCACCGCAACCTTCGCTGCTGCACGGCGACCTGTGGAGCGGCAACCATGCGTTCCTCGCAGACGGCACCCCGGCCATCTTCGACCCCGCCACTTACTACGGCGACCGCGAATGCGACCTTGCGATGACCGAGCTCTTCGGCGGCTACTCCACGGACTTCTACGCGGCCTATCGGGACGCATGGCCGCTGGACGCGGGCTATGCCACCCGGCGCGACCTATACAACCTCTACCACATCCTCAACCATGCGAACCTGTTCGGCGGTGGATATGTGCGGCAGGCGGAACAGATTATGCGGGGCCTACTCACTGTAGGTTCTCGGATAGTCTGATACCATCCGAGAGCCGTTCGGCTGTCTGTATTCTTGTTGAATATGGACAGAAGATTTTGTGCCATCGTTTTATATTTTTTTATCAGGAGTTGATCGAATGTCAGATTTGTCAAAGTTGAACTACACCGTTTTTGTTTTTAACTCCATCGATAGAGAATTTGTTGAGCATGAGTATTACGATGCCATTGAAGATGCAATGAATGCGCAATACGATTTGGCGAGCATTGGACTTCTTTCGTACGTTCAGCCTAGCGATGATTCGCCTCTCTAACAGGGGGAAAAGCGAACGTTGGCTTGTTCAATAGGAACGGGCAGAAATTAGACCAAGTGCTGACGTTCGCGAACGGCGGCTTTGCAGCGGTTAGTATTGCCGGCCAGTAAGTGGTCGGCTGTAGGAGTTTCCAACTCCGATGCGGAAACTTATTTTATTCGTGGCGCATGCACTATATGCATAACTTCCTAGCCACTCGACTTCTCCAATAACTCATAGACTATCTATGCATACCAAACGCATCGTTTGCAAGGTCACCGTAGACGGGAAAGTGGAATTCACTGCGGCGCTCTGTCGTGTCAGCCCCCTATTTGGGGGGCTCCAAATTGCTTTTGATAGAACAGTTGCGTTGGAGGGATCACGCAAAAGCATTTTTTCTCGCCCAAGCTTCTTTCTTCAGCCATTCACTTCATCTCTGCTTACACGGCTCAGTATCGAAGCAATGGCTAGAGGAACTACGCTTAACATAAGCGGTACCGATATTGGCTGCTGGGAGGTAGAGCATGACCCAAAGGAAAGTAGAATAGACACGTATCCTTTGAAATCGGCCAGTATTCGCACGGTTTTTTGTGTGGACGGAATTGGCCTAGACATAGATTCGCATACTGACTCTGGAGTTAGCGGCTATTTCGGTAAACAAATTGCGCATGATCTACCTCCGATTACTCTTTCAATTTTCATATTCGTCCCAACGGCGGAGCTTTGGCGATTTCTTCTTCCGGAAGAGTCTGCCGTTTCTTCTATGGAGGAGCGGCTTTCAAAGCTCCCTCCCGGTACAACTCAAAAAGGTTAGCATCGGCACCTCGCGACTGGCAGCTTTCGGGAAGCGAAATCGCACCATCGAATGTCGCAAACGGGCACAGTGCGGTAAGTAGCGTGCGTCTGAAGCGAATTCACAAGGCGGACAGGCTGAATTGGGTTATTAGCAGCCCTCTACCCACTGGTGGTCAATGACCATCAAGTCACATCAAACACACCAATTACGAGGGCAAAGATTTCGTTTGCTATTCCTCCCGATACAGGGCATAGTGCGTGCCAGCGATTTTCAAGTCTGTCGTTGCTGTTTGGTTCTTTACCCGCTTTCCTTCGGTATTTCTCCCTTCATCTTGCCGTCTTGTTCATCGCCCTAGTTCGGGGCTAGTCCCCTTTGTTTGTTTTTCAGGAGATTCAAAATGGCAACAGGTACTGTTAAGTGGTTCAACGATTCCAAGGGCTTCGGCTTCATCACCCCATCCAATGGCGGCGATGATCTTTTCGCTCACTTTTCCGCGATCCAAAGTTCGGGTTTCAAGACCCTGACTGAAGGTCAGCAAGTTACATTCGACGTCACTGCCGGCCCCAAGGGTCAGCAAGCATCGAACATCCGCGCTGCGGAGTAATTGGACAGGCGGGCACGGCGTTACGCCGTGCCGTTAGCCCTTCCGGAAAGGCCCGGCACAAGCCGGGCTTTTTCTTTTCTATTTTTCCTTTAGGACACAATCATGGCCAAAGAAGAACTGCTTGAGATGAACGGCGTGGTGGACGAAGTGCTGCCGGATTCGCGTTTTCGCGTGACGCTGGATAACGGTCACAAACTGCTAGCCTACAGCGCCGGCAAGATGCAGAAGAATCACATCCGCATCATCGCGGGCGACAAGGTTTCGCTGGAGCTTTCCCCCTACGATCTGACCAAGGGACGCATCACCTTCCGCCATATCGAAGGTCGCACTCCAGGCGCTCCCCAGAGACGCAGATTCTGATCTAGCCCTACCAGTTCTTCGCCACCGGGTTCTGGCAGCTCACCTGAAACAGTTTGCGGTCTTCGAGCCGGACGGCGCTCATGGGGCCACCCCATAGACATCCGGTATCCAGCGCGATGACCTTGGGCGTGAGCTTCAATCCCAATGCCGACCAGTGGCCGAATATCACCGTGGCCTTGGCGCTCTCGCGGCCCGGCACTTCGTACCAGGGCAGATAGCCCTGCGGAATGTGCTCCACTTCGCCTTTGAACTTGAACTCCATCTCGCCTTGCGGGGTGCAGATGCGCATGCGGGTGAAGGCATTGGTGATGACGCGCAGGCGCTTGTAGCCTGCAAGGTCGTCGTCCCAATTGTGCGGCGCATTGCCGTACATACGAGCGAGGAAGGTGGCATAGTCGTCGCCGCGCAAGGCGCTTTCCACTTCATGCGCGAGGCTGGCTGCCTGTTTGACGCTCCATTGCGGCAGCAGCCCGGCATGCACCAGAACGCAATCCCCTTCGGCATACATCAGGCGCTGCTGGCGCAGCCAGGCGAGCAGTTCGTCGCGGTCGGGGGCGGCCAGCACTTCGTCCAACGTATCGCTGTGATGCAGCTCCGCCGCGCCCTCGGCCACCGCCAGCAGGTGCAGGTCGTGGTTGCCAAGCACGGTGATGGCGCTGTCACCCAGCGATTTGACCAGGCGCAGCACTTGCAGCGAACCCGGCCCGCGATTGACCAGATCACCCACCAGCCATAGCCGGTCCTGTTTGGGGTCGAAGCGTATCTGCTCCAGCAGTTGCTGGAACTCGACGTAACACCCCTGAATGTCGCCTACGGCATAGATAGCCATTGCTGAACACCTGTTAAAATGGCGCAAAGGCTAGCAGATTTTTATTTCCGCGCCGATATTTTTCCAGTCGCTCACCGCCCTCGAACATACATGCCGAACATCGCCAAGCAGTTCTATCCCGAAGTACAGGGCTTACGTGCCATCTCCATCATCGCGGTGATCCTGTTCCACTTCGGGATCAATGTCCTCCCCGGCGGCTACGTCGGCGTGGACATCTTCTTTGTCATTTCCGGTTTCGTCATCACCAAGATGATCACCGGCGAGATCGCCCGTGGCTCTTTCTCGGTCTCCCGCTTCTACAAGAACCGCGTGGTGCGATTGCTGCCGAACCTGTTCCTGATGATCGTGGCCTCGGTCGTCATCTCTTACTTCGTGCTGAAGCCTTATGACTTCTTCCAGTACGCCAAGAGTCTTCAGTTCTCCTCTATCTACCTGACCAACATGGTGTTCGCGCGGCAGCAGGGATATTTCGATATGTCGCGCGATGCCAAGCCGTTGCTGCATACCTGGTCGCTGTCCATCGAGGAGCAGTTCTACCTGTTCTTCCCGCTGTTCCTCATCCTGCTCTACAAGCTCAAGGCGCATCGCATCGCGGTGCTGGTGGCCATCGCTTTGCTTTCATTCTGGGTGCGCTTCGATTACACCCAACAGCATCTGCCCACCGAAGGTTTCTTCTCGTTTGCCGGACGCATCTGGGAATTCGTCATCGGCGCATTGATCGTGCTGATGCCTGCTACGTTGAAGGATAAATACTCGAATAACGAAATGCTGGCGTTGCTCGGCGTGCTGCTCATCGCAGTATCGCTGGTGTTCCTTGATGAAAGCGTGCCTTACTCCAGCTTGCTGCTCGTCGTGCCGTGTCTCGCCACGGCGATGGTCATCGTTTCCAGCCACGGCACTCGGTCCGGCAAATGGCTGAGCGGCAAGACCCTGGTCTTCATCGGCGGCATTTCGTACTCGCTCTATCTGTGGCATTGGCCGTTGATCGCGTGGCTCCATAACGCAGATTACGGGCTGGGCCGCTACACCCAGGTGGCGATCCTGCTGTTGCTCACTGCGGCGATCTCTTACGTGGCCTGGAGGTATGTCGAGGAGCCATTCCGCCAGAACCGTGAGAAGTTCTCCGGCAGGTTCGTGGCCGTGCTCACCCTGAGTTTTGGCGTGTTCTGCGTATCGGTCGGCGGTTATATCTACGCCCACAGCGGCATGGAGAACCGTTTTCCTTACTGGGTGGCGGTCAAGAAGAACATAGAGGCCTTCGATTTCAAGGCAGCCACCGGTACGCAGATCGCCTATCCGTCTGCTTGCGAGATCGGCGATAACCCGCAAGCCATCCTGCGCCAGTGTGCTTTCGGCGACCTGAAATCGGATGAGCGTTTTCTCGTGCTAGGCGATTCGCACACCGCGGCGTGGTATCCGGCATTCCAAGCCGCTGCCGAAGCCAAGCATGCGCAAGGCGTACTGGTCACCCTGCCCGGCTGCCCGCCACTGTTCGGCATCCGCAGCTACGACGGCGCGAAGGATATCTGTGCACAGGAGTTCGACCAGCGCATCGGTGCCCTGATCGAAACGAGAAAGATCAAGAAGGCTTTTCTGGTGGCGTTCTGGAGTATGTATGCCGAGGGCGATCCGAACAATCAGCCGAACCACTTCATTTCCGATGCCGAGACTTCTGCGCATGATGCTGCGACCAGCAAGATGGTCATCACGCGGCGGCTGCAGGATACGATACGCCGCCTGAACGAGAATGGCGTCGAGGTCGTCATCGTGCACAGCGTGCCGATCTTGCCCAAGGTCATACAGAACCTGCCGCAGGATTTCACTCAGCCCTTGGGGTTCATCCAGAAACAGAACCAGTTCATGCACGATTTCGTTGATGAGCAGAAGGGTGCCGGCATGGTGGCCATCGACCCGACGGGGCTCTTCTGCGACGGCGCGATGTGCCGGACACGCATCGATGGCAATTTCCTGTACACGGACAACAACCATATCAGTGCCGCCGGCGCGGCACGCGTCGTCAAATTGCTCGAGTCCGCGTTATGAAGAATACCCTGCTCTGCCCGCTGAGGAAGCCCTGACCCATGCTTTTCAATTCCTATAGTTTCATCTTCCTGTTCCTGCCCATCGTGATGCTTGGGTTCTACCAGTTGGCGCGTGTCCATCACGCATATGCCGCGGCTTGGCTGGCGCTGTCGTCGCTTTTCTTCTACGGCTACTGGAATCCGGCTTACGTGGGATTGTTGCTGGGCTCCATCGTGTGTAACTACGCGTTCGGGATGTGGATCGCCAAGGCAGGCGTGCAGCGTGCTGCGGCGCGCAAGAAGCAGATACTGGTGTTCGCCATCGCGGTCAACCTGCTGCTGCTGTGCTATTACAAATATGCGAACTTCTTCCTTGCCAGCGCAAACAGCCTCACTGGTTCGCATCTGTCTCTGGGCGACATCATGCTGCCGCTTGGCATCTCGTTCTTCACTTTCACCCAAGTCGCGTTCTTGGTGGATACCTATCAGGGCAAAGTGAAGGAATACAACTTCGTCCATTACGTGTTGTTCGTGACCTACTTCCCGCACCTGATCGCCGGACCGGTGCTGCATCACAAGGACATGATGCCGCAGTTCGCACACAACGCGACCTATCGCATCGACTGGGACAACGTCGCCACAGGTCTGCTGCTGTTCACGCTGGGCCTGTGCAAGAAGGTGCTGTGGGCTGATTCGCTCGCTCCATACGCCACTGCCATCTTCGACGGCGCGCAGCACGGCATGGCAGTCGGCACGCTGCCCACGACCTACGAGGCCTGGTCAGGGGCGCTGGCCTATACGCTGCAGATCTATTTCGATTTCTCCGGTTATACCGACATGGCGCTGGGCATCGCACTGATGTTCAACGTTCGGTTACCGATCAACTTCAATTCGCCGTACAAATCCACCAGCATCATCGACTTCTGGCGGCGCTGGCACATGACGCTCTCTACTTTCCTGCGCGACTACCTGTACATCCCCATGGGTGGTAACCGCCACGGTCAGCTGCGCCGCTACACCAACTTGTTGACGACCATGCTGCTCGGCGGGCTGTGGCATGGCGCGGGATGGACGTTCGTGATCTGGGGCGCACTGCATGGCGTGTATCTCACCCTCAATCACCTATGGCGCGATTTCGTCGCCGAGCGCTTCCTGCGCTGGGTGCCGAACTGGATGGGCACACTGGTGGGCGGCACCCTTACCTTCGTTGCGGTTGTTGCTGCATGGGTAGTGTTCCGTTCGGACAACATGGAGCAGGCGCTGGTCATCCTGAAAGCCATGTTCGGCATAGCCGCCCGTCCGATCGCATTCGATGCCGTGGCGCATGGCAACCTGCTGATGCTCACCGACATGTCCGGACGCGACCTGCTGCGCTTGTTGATCCCCGGCCTGCTGTGGGTGTGGCTGCTGCCTAACTCGACGCGCGTCCGCTTCATCAAGGGCAGCGCCTTGCTGATGCTGCTCCAGGCGGCCATAGTCCTTTACATGCTGTATGTGGCGATCGACCGGTTCGGCAGTTACAGCCCCTTCCTCTACTTCCAGTTCTAGCCATGAGATACGCCAAGTTCTTCTCCATATTCGTGTTCATCGCTTTGCTGATGTATGGCGCAGTGGGCTTTTTCTTTCTGCCGCTGGCCAACTTCGAAGGTGACCTCACCCGCATGGGCATGTTGCCCGAAGCGCAGTTCGGCTGGCGGGAGCCCAAGCCGGCGATCGAGCAGCGATGGATGACACAGGCCTCCATGCAGGAGGCTGACGTACTGGTCATCGGCGACAGCTTTTCAAATAGCCGCGTTTGGCAGACTGTGTTGACTCAGCAGGGCTTCAAAGTACGCACCGAACACTGGGATTCCATGCGTGCCATCTGCACCGACTTCATGCCCTGGCTGAAGGCACAGGGGTTCCACGGTCAGTATGTGGTGCTGCAGATCATTGAGCGCAGCGTTGAGAACGGGTTGAGGAAATCCGTTGCCTGCGAGCACATGCAGGTACACCCCAACGTGTCCGCCGATACTCCGCGCTATCCCCCGCCCATTTCGCTCGATCTTGAACACAAGGATCGCAGCGGCCGATTTTCTATCGGCATACAGACGGCGCTGAATTTCAGGGACTACGAGAGATTCAGCAGCGCGCCTGACTTTAGTGCGGCCTTGCTGGCCAATGGTGCGAGACTTGCGCGGGTGAAGGATGGCTGCGAGCTGTTCAGTCATACGCGCTGCCAAGATGCGCTGTTCCTGGCGGAGGACAAGGCCGAAGATATCGATGCCAGTGCGCTGGAGAACGTCGAGAAGCTCAATGCACGCCTGCAGGGCGTCACCCCCATCTGGGTGTTCGTGCCGAACAAATCCACAACCTACCTGTATCCCGGAAAGCAGTTCTGGAACGAGGCCGAACGACGCTTGCACGCACCCAATATGCTGCGCCTGGCGCAGCAGGCGTTACAGGACAAGACCGTCGATCTCTATCCCGCGAACAACACGCACTTCTCGACGCCAGGCTATCTGTTGATGGGCAAGGAGATATTCAAAGCGATACAACAGGCACAGGCGGAAGAACGCCAGCGCTAGTTGCCCTCGCCCCACTCTCCGCGCCCGGGCATAGGATCCCAGGCCTCGATGTCCTGCAGCGGATAGTTGTAGCGTAAGGCGTAACCTACGCGGCGCAACTTGCCCAGCCAGGATGCTCGCACGCAGTTGTGAGGATTGCCCTCGGTCCTGCCTCCGTCGGCTCTCCTGAGCGAAGCCAGATAGAAGCGGTAGAACTCGATCTGGGTGATGCCCCACTTCATCACGAAGATGCGCCCGCCCAGGTTGTGCTTGATGCGTCCAGTGCTCTTGCTGCCAAAATGGTAGAAGCGGCTGGCGCCGACGATACGGAAATTGCGGCAGCCCGCCACCCAGAATTTCATCAACAGATCGTCGTCGCTGCTCATGCCTGGCGAGAACTCCAGACTATAACCTCCAACCATGTTCCACCATCTTCTGCTTACCAAGGTGGGCTGTGAAGACGCTCCCTCCTTGTCGCCACGACTGTCCGCAAGATAGTTCTGCAGGAACTTCGATTCATCGAAAGT
Source organism: uncultured beta proteobacterium (assembly GCA_963813255.1). Lineage (GTDB taxonomy): Bacteria > Pseudomonadota > Gammaproteobacteria > Burkholderiales > Gallionellaceae > Sideroxyarcus. The sequence continues at coordinate 471,667 of CAWEYD010000001.1, forward strand.
GGCAGGAGACTCGCCGAAGTTCTGTTTGATGATGGAGTCGTTTCCGCCGTTCTCCGGCTGGATGAGCGTGCCGAAGAATAGCGCGAGGTCTGTATCCACCGATTGGGTCGCCGCAAGGAATGCCTTATCCCACCCCGGTGCCGCCACCATGTCGTCGTTCATGAACAACACCCAGTCATGCGTGGCCTGTGCCACCAGGTGGTTCGCCGCCAAACATACTCCGACATTCTTAGCAGACTGTGTGTACTTGATGCCCTGTGCCTTCACCCACTCCAGCGAACCATCCGAGCCGTCATTAAGATGCACGACTATCTCATGTTCGAAGCTGGAATGTTTCTTCAGACTCTCAACGCAAAGCTTCAGGCAAGCGAGGTTGTTCCAACTGGGAATGACGATACTGAACATGAGAGTTGCCCTTATTCTAATTAGCGCGAGGTGACTTGCTCACCCTGATGAATGTTGTAACAAGCGGCCAATAGTACGGCCACGGTGAAGCTATAGAATGCGGTTGCCATGGTCAGGTTCAGGCACTCAACCGTCAACCCGAACACGAAGAATCCACTCACGAAAGTCAGGCCGAGTATACCCGCCCGTTTGGCTTGGTCTGATGCCAATCTCGTTGCCTGCCAAAACAGCCTGAATGGCACTATGTAGACTGCGAGCATAGCCAATAACCCAAACACGCCCATTCCTACCGCCTTCGCCAGGAGGTCGTTGTGCACCTCTCCACGACCGTACTCGGCGGCTACCGGTGTGATCTTGCCAGCGTCCACCATAGGCTGCATCTCCCGCGCAAAGCCTTCCGGCCCCACGCCAAAGATCGGGTGCCGTAAGAACACATCTGCCGCGGCTCTATACAGTTGCAGGCGTATCCCGGTGTCGGTGTCTCGGTTGCCTTGATCGAACACGGTGACGTCCTTTGCGAACTCATGCGTGCGTTGATGGACATTGGCGCCAGGCGAATACAGCAATGCTACGAGCACCCCCCCTGAAAGCGCGGTGAATGCGATGGTTCGCGGCGAGAACCAAGCTGCCCTGAAGTAGACGAAGATGGCGATGAACACCGGTATCGCCAGCCAGCCGCCGCGCGACCCTGACGCCAACGATGCCGCGATCCCGGCAATAAAGCCCGCCGTCTTCAGGAGACGCAATGGCAATTTGTCGCGACTGAACCAGTCGATACTGAATAGCGACAGCGCCCCCAGGACCAACTCGAAGTCGCCGAAGTGGATCAGGTCCATCGTGGCTACACCCGTCCTGCCCGGCACCAACTCCTTCGCCAGCAGAAAGCCGGTGATTGCCGCCACCGGAAAGGCGAGCTGCAATGAGAAGAACACGCCCGGACGCATGCGCTGCAACAGAAGAAAGACAGGGATGGCCAGCCAATAGCGCGATGCCGCGTCATACTGACGGACAATAAACTGCTGATGGTAACTCTGGCTGATGAAGATAGTCGCAGTCAACGCAAGCATGGCCACCGCATAGACGGTCCATTCGCGTCTCCACACCACAGCACCCATGCCTGACGGACGCACCAGCGATACTGCGGCAACAAGCAACAACATGCACAGCAACGCGCCGTTCATGCCGCTCTTTACTATGAGCATCATCGTCGGATATATCAGCAGTAACAGGGCGGCAATTCTTTCGACGAACGAAAGATAGCGTGATTGCATCACTTCCATCCCGCCCTCTCCTTGGCGACACCGGCATATACCGATTCGAACTCCCGCGCAACGACATCCCATCCGCGAACAAAGGACGGCACCGCCTGTATGCGATCCAGTTGCGCCGCGACCGCTTTCACCCATTGATCCGGGGGCGCACTCAAAGGCACGACTTCTCCGGCTTCAGCACTTACCTGCGCGGCTGCGCCGCAGGCGTCGGACACCACGACCGGCACTCGCGCCGCCATCGCTTCGCTGATCACCATGCCATAAGGTTCTGCCTTCGCCGGATGCAGCAGGACATCGATTTCCTTGAAGTGTTCGGCATCGCTACGCCATCCCAGCAGGCGGTAGCCGCCGTTCCAGTCAGCGAAAAGATGTCGTATCTCACGCTCATCCGGCCCGATCACCCATAGTTGGAGCTGCGGACGCGCACGGCGCAGTTGCTCAACGATCTGCACCGCCAACGGCAAGCCTTTGCGCTTCCATTCTTTGCCCACGAAACCCACGATGCCACCTTCGGCAGGCACGTTGCGCGGGGTACGTACCACACCCGGCAGCACGCCGGGCACCGCGGGCTGCGTGAGCTTGTGCGCGTACTCGGGATAGTAATGCGCCAACTGGCGCGCGATGATCTCTGAGTTCGGCACTATGCGCTGCGCCACGCGCAATTCGCGCCGTTCCATGTAAAGCTGCATCGCCACCCGCACCGACATCTTCTTCCACCACGGTTTGTCGCGCACCGAGGCAAATGGAGGCCCATGGAAGGTAGTAACATCGTGCACGCCGACGCGTTCGTTGCTGTGGATGACCCAGCCGGGTTGCGGATGCGCGCGCAGCCACTTTTCCACACGACGGCCGAAGCGCCAGTAATACAACCAGCGCGGACGATAGGCCATAGTCCCCAACTCGTGTACCTCAATCCCTTGCGGTTTTTCTGCCGCAAGACGTTCGCAGATCACCTGCACCTGATGTCCCAGTCGTACCAGTTCCTGTGTAGTCTCCCACACATAACGCTCCATTCCGCCGACCGGACCATAGCGCCTCACTATGTGAATAATTTTCATGCTGCCTCTGAAATGATGGGGCATCGTTATAGAATGCGCACTGATGCATCCGAACGAAAACTTAGGCCTCTAAGCCTCGTTAGTATATCAAGCGAACCCGTTCTTAATGAGGAAAGCGCTGCGGAACACCGCACTCAAACCGACAATTCACGGCGAAAATCATGTTTTCCATCATCATCCCCACCTGGAACAACCTCGCCCTGCTGCAGCTATGCATACGCAGCATCCGGCAGAATTCCACTTATTCACACCAGATCATCGTGCACGTCAACGATGGCGGCGACGGCAGCCTGAACTGGGTGCGCGAGCAGGGCATAACTCACACTGCCTCGCCTGAGAACATCGGTATCTGCCTCGCCGTAAACGAGGCAGCCATGCATGCCACACAGGATTACATCCTGTACCTGAACGATGACATGTACTGCTGCCCGGGCTGGGACACGGCGCTGGTCAACAAGCTCCAGCAACTGGACACCGATCTGTTCATGCTCTCCGGCACCATGATCGAACCGCGTGGCACCAACAATCCCTGTGTGATCGTACGCAATTACGGCAGCGATGCGGATAATTTCGACGAGGCCAGGCTGCTCGCTGAATTGCCGCAACAGCGCAAAGCCGACTGGTGCGGCGCAACCTGGCCGCCCACCCTGGTGAGCAAGCGCTGGTGGTTCAAGGTGGGTGGCTACAGCAGCGAGTTCTCGCCCGGCATGAGCAGCGACAACGATTTCTCCATGAAGCTGTGGCACGCAGGCTGCCGTGTCTTTCTGGGTGTTGGCGACTCGCTGGTCTATCACTTCCAGTGCAAATCCACCGGCAAGGTGAAGAAGAACGACGGCGGCAAGCAGTTCCTGCACAAGTGGGGGATGCGTCAATCGGTGTTCGACCGTTACTTCCTGCGGCGCGGCATGCCTGCCCAGGGATTGCGTCTGGAGGAACCGGAAGATACGCGCGAACTGCGCTGGCAATTGCTGCGCAGCCGATTGAAGCGTGCGCTCGGCTAATGAACTATGGAATTCAAAGCTGCAAGCTTGCGATATTTTAGGTAGGTCGTGCGCGCGTTCATGCAGGCGATGTTCCACCCGGCACGTCCGTCCAGCACACCTAGTCGCACAACATAGGTTCTTAGGAACGCCCACCCGGCGCTCAGTGCCGCTCGTAGCCAGCCGGACCGCTTGCCCGCCTGCAACATCTGTTGCGCCGCAGCTGTAGAGTAATGTTCCACCTTGCGTTCCACATCGTCTGCCGTGAGGTAGCTGTAATGCAGCAACGGGATGGTCAGCCTGGCTGTGGTACCTTCCAGCACCACGCTCTCATGTACCAGGCTATCCGAGAACCTGCCCATGCCGTGCTTGAAGAGGCGCAGCACGTAGTCAGGATACCAGCCGGAATGATGAATGAATTTTCCACAGAACTGCGACAGCCGCGGGCAGAAGTACCCATCCACCGCTCCTGCTCGCATCGCCTGCTCGATCTCTGTCCGCAGTTCCGGCGTGACGCGTTCATCGGCATCGATGGAGAACACCCAGTCTTTGCTGGCGTAGCCTAAGGCGCGATTCTTCTGCGGCCCAAAGCCCGGCCAGTCATGTTCATAGACCCGCGCACCCATTTGTCTGGCGATCGCCACGGTGTCGTCCGTACTGCCAGAATCGACCACGATGATCTCGTCCGCCCACGCTACCGACTGCAGGCAGTCGCGCAGGTTGACTGCCTCGTTCTTGGTGATAAGAATGACAGACAGTGAAGGCACGGTCAGTGTCCATTCGATGTCGGTGTGTATTCCGGCACCCAGCGGCGCAGGTTCTCACGCACGGTATCATCGGACTTCGTAGCGTCGTTGGCTACCCAGCCCAGCATGCTCTGCAACTCGTCATCTGATACAGCTCTTGCTTGTGCGATGCGCAGCTTGGGATGCGGGGTAGGCAACGTGTTCTCGTCGTTGGCCAGCAATTCTTCATACAATTTTTCGCCAGGACGCAGGCCGCTGAATTCGATCTTGATGTCGCCTTCGCTCAAGCCGGAAAGACGGATCATGTCCCTGGCCAGATCGACGATCTTCACTGGCTCACCCATATCCAGCACGAAGATCTCGCCGCCCCGGCCCATGCAACCAGCCTGCATCACCAGTTGCGCCGCTTCCGGGATAGACATGAAGTAGCGGGTGATCTCCGGATGTGTGACGGTGAGCGGCCCCCCCTTGGCGATCTGCTCACGGAACTTGGGAATGACGCTGCCGTTGCTGCCGAGCACGTTGCCGAAACGCACGATAACGAAACGCGTCCCGCTCTCCTCTTGTAGCCCCTGACAGAGCATCTCAGCCATACGTTTGGTGCTGCCCATCACGTTGGTCGGGTTCACGGCCTTGTCGGTGGAGATCAGCACGAACTTCCCGGCGCCGTGTTTCTGTGCGCACTTTGCCACCTGCCAGGTGCCGAACACGTTGTTGCGCACCGCCTGCCACGCGTTGCGGCGCTCCATCAACGGCACATGTTTGTAGGCGGCAGCATGGAACACCACGCCGGGTTGGTATTCCGAAAACACTTGCTCCAGGCGCACTGCATCGCGGACGTCACCAGCCAGATACACAATTTCCTGCTGGGGAAATTTCTGTGTCAGCTCCTGTTCAATGTTGTAGAGGGCGAGTTCGCCGGCCTCGAACAGCACCAGCGTCTTCGGGGCAAAGCGCAGGATCTGGCGACATAGTTCGGAACCGATGGAACCGCCCGCGCCCGTGACAAGCACCACCTTGCCGGTCAGCTGTTCATGCAGTCCGGCCTCATCCAACTGTATCGGATCGCGTCCGAGCAAATCGTCCAGTTCCACCGCGCGCAGTTGGGAGATGGACACGCGTCCGCTCAACAGGTCGTCGAAGGCCGGCACAGTCAGCGCCTTTACACCGTTATGGCTCGCCAGATCTATGACTCGCTTACGCTCCTGATGTGCCGCGGACGGCATCGCTATGATTACTTGCGTCACGCCGCAGGACTTGGCCCACTGTGCCAGGCTGTCCAGCTTGCCGAGCACTTTGATTCCATTCAGGGTGCGCCCCTGTTTCTGTTGGTCGTCGTCAAGGAATCCGATCAAGCGCCAGTCGTTGCTGCGCGCCAGTTCCTTGGAAAGAGCGACTCCGGCCTCACCCGCCCCCAGGATCAGTACAGGCTCGCCGCGCAGGTGGGTATCGCCGTACAGCAGGTTCTCTTTCCACAGACGATAAAGCAGCCGGCTGCCGCCCATCATCAACAGCAACAGCAGGGGATCGATGACCAATACGGAGCGTGGCACGACAGCTTGTACGCGGAACAGGCCCAACACCAAAGGAACCAGTGCGATCGCGACCACGACTGCGAACAGGATGCGGCGCAGATCCGCCACACTGGCATAACGCCAGATACCCCGATACAGACTAAAGCTCCAGAAAACCACGCCCTGCAAAGGGACCACCCAGAGCATGGTTTGCCATAGTTCAGCCCGGAAATCTGCGGACAGATCGAAATTGAAGCGCAACAGATAGGCAAACCACCACGCAAGTGCCGCTGCGATCAGATCATGCAGCATGGCGATTACAGAATTAATGTGCAGTTTAGTCATTCCGGCCTCGTATAAATTCTTTCCACCGTGCATCCAGGATCAACATCAACATCCCATAGATGGCCCCCCAAATAAGGAAGGCTTGCCATGGTAAGGCTTGCTGTATTGACCAGAGGGCCGATGCTCCAACGCCCAGCATCAGGACATATTCGATCAGCGCAACATGTCGATGCTTCCAGCCCATCTGGATGGCTCGCTGATAGTAGTGTTCGCGATGCGCTTCGGTGATCTTCACGCCGCGCAAGGCGCGCTTCGCCAACGTTACGCTCGCGTCTGCGATGAACGGGGAGAACACCAGCAACGGAAACCACGCTGACCAATAGCCTGACTGCCAGCCCCACAAACCCATGCCCGATGCAAGGAAGCCGAGCGGAATGGAACCGGCATCGCCCATGAATATCCTTGCCGGCGGGAAGTTGAAGTAGAGGAAACCCAGTGCCGCCGCGGCGACTGAGAAATTCAGCATGGCAAAGTTGTCGTTACCTGCCGGCAGTGCAGCGATACCGTACATACCAAAGCCGAACAGTGCCATGCCGCCCGCAAGTCCGTCGGAGCCATCCATGAAGTTGTAGAGATTGGTCATCCATACCGTGAACAACAGTACCAGCACAGCGACCACGATTCCGTCCCGAGTCAGCAGCCCAGATCCTGTAACCAGCATCGCCGCCGCCAGCAGATGAATCGGCAAACGATGCTTCACCGGCAGGTTGTGGATATCGTCCAGCAAGGAAACGACAAATAAGCCAATCAGTGGCAACAGCAACCACCACCCCTGTGACGTGAACAACAACGCCCACCCGCAGAGCACTCCCGCGACCACCCCCACCCCGCCGATGCGCGGAGTCGGTGTGGCATGCAAAGAACGTTCGTTGGGAATGTCTTGGACTCTGCTGCCGAACCTGCTTCTCAAGAGGGCTGCAGTCAACGATACGGTTACAAGCAGGGCGATGATGGGGGAGTAATGACTCATTAGCGGGTGTTTTGATACCATCCTGCGGTTGCTTGCAGCCCTTGCTGCGAGGGGTAAGGTGGTGTCCAGTTAAGTTCGCGACGGATTTTACCACTGTCAACCCGCAACGAACCTAGCAGACGCACCACCTGACCCGATTTTCCCGTCAAATCGCCTGCCAACTTCAGCAGTCCTGGGGGGCACGGGAACAACCGGGCTGGATGCCCCATCGCATCACCTAGCTGGCGCAACAAGCCGGGGGTGGAAATGTCTTCACCATCGCTTACCAGATAAGTCTGTCCAGCAGCCGCGGGATGGGTGGCGCAGACTATAAGCGCATCCGCCAGATTCTCGACATAGACCAGGCTGCGCAGGTTCTCTATCGAGGCAAAAGGCAGTGGGAGGCCTCTTTCCAACACCTTGAGCATCTGCGCGAAATTTCCCTTCACGCCCGAGCCATATACCAACGGCGGACGCACGATAACGACTTCCAGCCCGGTTTTCTCGGCAACGCGATGCAAAGCCTGTTCGGCCTCCCATTTCGACACTCCATAGGGATCCTGCGGTGAAGGGGTATCGAGCTCCGTATAGCTGTGCCCGCCAGCCGTTTCTTCACCATTCACTTTGATCGAACTGACATACACGATCCGCTTCACCCCAGCCGCGGCAGCGCAACGCGCCAGATGTTCCGTGCCTGCCGTGTTTGTGCGGCGAAACTCACTTAGCGGATCCTGCGCATCATCGCGCATGACATGCACGCGAGCGGCAAGGTGTATCACCACGTCGATACCGCTCAGCGCAACATTCCAGTTGGTTTCTTCATTTATCGCACCGACGACGACTGTCTCCGCCTTTTCATCCCGCACACTTGGCGAACGCACTGCTGCACGGGTAACGAAACCCCTTGCCCGCAATTGGCGGCAGAGTGTCACACCTACGAATCCATTCGCCCCGGTTACCAGTATGCTTCTCTTGCCCTGATCTGCGCTGTCCTTTGTCATTTTTGTTTCAGTGCCCTTCTGATAATTCCCGATAAAGCCCTAACAGCTCCTGGGCGATCTTCTCACTCGAGAACAGCCTCACTACGCGCTCACGAGCCGCATTACCCATCCGTTGTCGCAATTCATTTTCTGCGGTCAATCTTTGCAGAGCTCGTATCAGTGCACCCACGTCACCGACCGGAAACAAGGTACCGGTTCTGTCCTCATCCACGGCATCAGTTATGCCATATATCCGTGAGGCCACGGCGGGCAACCGGCAGGATGCCGCTTCGATGATGGTCATGCCAAATCCTTCACGATAACTGGGCAGGCAGAAGATATCGGCTGCCGCCATATAGCGTTCTGGCGTAGAGGTAAAACTCACATAACGCAGGCGATCGCGCTCCGAACGGCATATCTCCTGAATGCGGCTAAAGGGTACGTCTTCCTCGGCCCCCACCAACAGCAGCCATACATCGCTGCGTTGCTTGGCGAGCACATCAAAGGCTTCAGCCAGTTCCAACATACCTTTGTCGCGATTGAGTCGTCCAACAAACAGTATCACTTTGTCGTTCTGGGCAATTCCCAAATCGTGGCGAGTGATCTGTCTGGCTTCCATATCGGGAAAGAACCGGTGCGGATCGACGCCGCAAATCGAACCCGCCCCGATCACTCTGGATTTCCCTGAAGACAAGACACCCTCCGCAACCAGAAAATCGCGTTGCGACGGACTATCAGCCAACACACAGGTGGCAAAGCCACCTATCAGTTTGTCGAACCACTTCAGCAATATGCGCGGCGCGCCTTGTTTCGTTATCCAGACCTGTCCAGTGAAAGTATGAATTCGTGTGGGCACTCGAGCCAGCGCTGCCGCCAGCATGGCCAGCATTCCCGTCTTGGGCATGATGGAGTGCACGATGTCAAAACGTTCACGGCGAAATACGCGTATGAGTTGAAACAACGTTAGCAGATCCTTCAAAGGCGAAGGTTTGCGTTCAATAGGCAGAATAGTTATTCGCGCATTGAGGCCAGCAAGCAGGTCGATCTCTGAAGAATTGCATATTACTGTCACCTCATACTCTTCTGCCGCCGCCTGAATATGGCTGCGCAGAAAAGCATGCACGACAGCTGGAATGGTGGCCACATAGCACAGCTTCTTCATTCTATGCGTACCAGCAAGATCGGAAAGACAATTGCGCGCAGGTCATTTATCCTCATGCAATGACGTTATCAACTCTTGTATCGGAGCGAATTGCTCATCCCTGGTAAGCCCCTTGGAAACCGTTTCTGGAAGAGACGGAAGTGAACCGTGTTGCCGCTTGGTTTCCGCCCAGCTTGTGAGCGCACGAACTATCACTTCCGAGGTATCCGCAATCGTGCCCGCTTTGCGCTCCGAGATCATGCTAGCTGCTTCTGCCCGAGGATTCCCGATACCAAGGATCGGGCGGCGAGCGCCGAGGTATTCAAACAGCTTGCTGGTGTACACCCCGGCCTGGGCCTCTCCCTGCCAGCAGAAGAACAGCAACATGTCCGCGTTGCGCTGGCGCGATATCGCTTCTCGGTGAGACACCGGAGGAAGGAAGTTGCATCTCCCTTCCAGACCAAATTCCGTTGCCTTTGCGCGTGCATCACCCAGATTCCGCCCGACAAAGTCGATGGAGATGCTTCCTCCCGCGTTGCAGTACTGCCTGATGCCATCGAACAACAATTCGACGTCGTTGTGTTCTGCGTATATGTTGCCTGTGTAAACAAGCTTCAATTCTGTCGCGTTCTGATTCTTGTCGTCGCCTTCCGGAAAGTCTTCCGGATCATATCCATTCATAGCGACAACAGCCGGCACATGGTATTTATCGCGCAACACCGTTGCCAATGGCTCCGAAACCGTCACCATCGCTGCAGCGGTATTCATGGTGCGCCGCTCGATCGTTTCGTCTATCAGATGTCGCCAGCGCGGATAAGAATAACTGTGGTTGTCTGACCACAAGTCACGCAGTTCAGCCACCCAAGGCAAATCGAATTCCTTGGCGAGTCTTCGTGCCACCATCAGTCCCGTGAACGGGGGGGCACTTGCATAAATCATGTCGAATTTATTCTGCGCAAGTATTCGCCTGCCTTCACGAACGGCATATCTGAGCCAGCCGATTTGGCCGTCCGGGACGTGAGCGATCGCTTTATATGCCTGCCCCAGCTTTTTAACGACGCCTCTATTTCCGCCGCTCTGAATGAACCCCTGCTGAGCTACCCGCTTGCGGCCGCCCAGTAGATATTCCACTGGAGAGTTGACATTGAGCCAAGGCGTATAAACCACACGGCTCGCATCAATTGGCAGCTCCAGCCCCTTTAGGAACGGCTGGTTCTGGGCGGACAGAACAACGACTTCGTGCCCCTGGCGTTCAAGGAATTTCGCCAGCTTTGCAGGACGTACGGCTCCGACACAGTTATACGGGGGGAAATAGTAGCTGATAAGAAGGATGCGCATTCTTCAATACACCAAGGGGAAATGGCTAATGTCGGCAAATAGCCTGCCATCAGCACTTCACCGCAAAGCGCTCCATCCATTCACCGAAGTTGACCATGCGCCACACCCCGAAGTTGAAACTTTGCTTGCCCGAAATCATCGCCTCCAATACGTTGCTGGCCTCCGATTTGAGCACGCCCTGGCTGTTGCGTATCGCCGATTCCAGCTTCTCTCTGAAGAGATCCGGGGCCCTCTCTCTGACCCATACCTCCTCAGGTGTGACAAACCCTAGCTTATCCATACGGTCGCGTATCACATCCGGGAGCACTCCGCTCATGCCAGTACGCAGCACCCGCTTGGTCACGCCTCCCGCCAGCTTGTATTCGTCAGGCAAGCCAACGACGAATTCCACCAATCGGTAATCCAGGAACGGGACTCGTGATTCAATCGCGTGCGCCATCGAGTCACGGTCCTCCCAATGCAGTAGCATCTGCAGATTCGAGGAGGTCAGCTGTGCGATAGACAGGGCGCGAATATCCTTGCCGCCATCCGCGCCCGAGTCCGCAAAGGGGTTGACTGAATCGGCACCAAGTTTTTCCAGGTCAAGCCATTCAGGTGTGACATGCGCATACCCGAAGTTCCGCCGCAACAGGTTCTTCACCGGCTCCGGGAACTGGCTGCGCGCGAGGTACTTTGCTGCTTGAACTGGCGAGTAGCCGTGTAGCCGGTGCATAGCTGATATTTCGCCAATTAGCGATACCCAATGCAGACCGCGAAACAGAGATGCAAGCCGGGGGGCGAAGAAACCGTGATAACCCGCCAGCTGTTCATCCGCGCCCTGACCATCCAGCATCACCTTCACACCGTTGTCTGCCGCCAAGCGAAACACGTTCCACTGTGCATAGATGCTGGTCGAGCCAAACGGCTCGTCCTGGTGCCAGGTGATGTCAGGAGACTCGTCGAACAGTTTTTCCAGTGACGGATAGATGTAATGCGCATCAACGCCTGTCGCGTTCACCACCTCATCTATCCAATAACGCTCGTCAAACCGTTTCACATCGGAACAGGCTGAAAACGTTTTTTGCAGCGCGTGTGCATCTTGCTTGCGCAGCAGATCATTCATCACACATACGATCGAGGATGAATCCAGCCCGCCGGAAAGACACGAACCCACCGGCACATCGGCTCGCAGGCGAAGCTTGACCGACTCGGTTAATAGCCGTCTGAATTCAGCTGTCGCATCAGCGAATGAGCCTGAAAATTCCCGTGGCGTCAGTTGGTACCATGCCTTGGTAGTTATGCGCCCATCTGCCATGACTGAATCGCGCCACGAACCGAGATTCAGCAAAGCAGAGTGTCCAGGGCGTAATTGATAGACATCTGCAAACAAGGTTTCGTCTGTGTGATCGGTGATGGCCCAAACCAGGAAATCATAGGCGCGCTGTCCGTTGATGCGAGCCTGCCAGTTTGGCAAAACTGTAAATTGTTTGATTTCTGACCCAAATGCCAATTGTCCATTAGCTGACATCCAGTAATAGAAAGGCTTGACGCCAAAGCGGTCGCGCGCAAAGAACAGGTTGTTCTTCTGCCGGTCATAGATGGCAAACGCCCACATGCCATTAAACCGCGACAAGCACTGCTCACCCCAGAAATCGTAGGCTGCAAGGATGACCTCGGTATCCGAATGCGATACGAAAGAATACCCTGCCGCCTCAAGCTCCGACCGCAACTCCAGGTGGTTGTACACCTCGCCGTTGAAGGTGATCCAGTAGCGCCCATCACCATAGCTCATAGGCTGATGCCCCAGCGGAGACAGATCCACGATCGACAGCCGACGATGGCCAAAAGCCAGCCTTGCGTCTGTTTTAACCCCTGATATGTGTTGCTTTGGCGCCCAGGGAATAGATGCGCCCAACGCCTCCCGCGCGGTATCGTTGCCCGCCAGACAGATGGCAGCATCCTGACTGAGCAAGACGTACCCTTCGTCGTCGGGGCCTCGATGGCGAATGAGCGAGTTCATTGCCGCCACGTCGTTGGCAACAATTGCATCTGAAGAAAGCAAACCTGAGATTCCGCACATCTTTATCGTCCTTCGACCAAATCGAGCATCCGCTGCTCATTGTTTTCGCCACACAATTCGATAGCTGCCTTATTTGCCTGCTGCTTGTAGTGCATGATTTGCTGCTTGGATAAGCCAGCAATCGCTTTTGCCATCGCCTGAGGAGAAAAATCTTCTGCTATGACACCGCAATCATATTGGCGCACCAACCTTGCCATTTCGGGTGAGGGGCCGATCGCAATTGCCAGTCTGCCCTGCAAGAACTCAAAGAACTTATTCGGCAGTGCGTGTGTGTAATTGAAATTCACCGGGGGCAACAAGAAGATACCAACATCGTATTGGTTGCATACTTTGGGAATATCCTGCATCGCAACTGGGTCGACAAATCTGATTCGACTATCGCCGGAAGCCAGCTGCTGGAGATGATTCATGTAATCCTGCTTCGCAGCCATCAACATGAAATCCAGTTGGAACCGCCCATCCAGAAATCGCATCATCTCGATCATCTGCTCCAGATGTCTTGATGGAATCGCCGCACCATGGTGGATCATACGCACGACTCCTGCCTCGACGGGCGTAGGAGCGAGCTGCTGATAGTTTGGCGCATTGGTCACTACTACACAGTCCACGCCGTAATTGCGCTTGTATTCGTCGGCAATGCCTTGACAGACCGTCATCATGCCATCCACTTGCGGCAGATATTTTTCACAGAAACTATGCGCATAACGCTGAAAAAATATCCGCCACAGGAGCCAATCTTCAAATTCACGCGGCGCGTATTCGTGCGCATCAAAAATAACGCGTGATTTCCCATTCGATATCTTCAATGCCAAAGGGAGCGTATTCAAATCATTAGCCAAGATCACATCGAATGTTTCATGCTGAATCGCAGCCAGCGTGGACACCACGTGGCTTCTCGACCAGTAATATGCTTGATATTGCCTTAGCATCAACAATGCCGCTGCCCACACCCGTTGTATTCGCGAACTTTCCTGAACCATGGGGATATATCGCACTCCGGTCACGTTGGGCGCACCCAAACCAACCGAGGTCACGGTATGTGATTTGGCAAGACACATCAACTGACGATGTACCCTAGGGTCTCGGCCCAAATCTGACACTGACAATACCAATACTGATTTCATGCCTGGTGTGCTCCTGCTGATTTTGTTCCTGAGTCGTTAGACAAGACAGCGCTGTAGCACTTAGATAGCTGGTCAACAACCGTTTTGCGAGAAAATCGCGCCATAAAATCTTCACGAATTGCGCCCGCGTTAAACCTAGAATACCCTCGATATACGCCTACGATAGCTTTGGCAATTTCGGCAATATTTCCAACATCGACCAATACCCCATTATTTTGATTGACGATAAATTCTGGGCCTCCACAGCGGGTTGCGATTATTGGAAGACCGCACGCAATTGCCTCTGCATAAACGACGCCGAATGTTTCATGATGGCTAACCATAATAAACGCATCACTCCCCATATATTGGTCTGGTACGCGCTCACGATCCACAGGCCCCAGCCATTCCACGACGCGAGAAAGCCCTAACTCCGCAGACAATTGCACATATTCATCCAGATATTCGCCGGCACCGCCAATTTTGAAATGCAGATTGGGCTCATTGACAAGTGCGAGTTTGATAGCCTGCAACAATTCTGGAATCCCCTTCTCAGGTGTTATCCCGCATAAAGTAAAGAAGGTAAATGGCCGATTTGTCGAGTCGCGCTTACGCAATTGAAAACGTCGTTCGTCCACTACGTTAGGGATCACGATAGGCAGCGGCAAACCAAAGCTGCTTATCCGATTTGCCAAGGAAGGGCTAACGGCTATAGTTGCCTCAGCCGACTTCAAAGGATTTTCCAACCAGCGCGTTAACTTTCCCTGCAGAATAAACCGTGGAATTTCTGGAGGAAAAGGTCCCATATGCTCCGTCAGCACGAAAGGCACTCCAGTATGTTTAGACAGCTGCATTGCCGCCCATCCTGCTGGGTATGACACATGTGCATGAATCAAATCAATCTTGCCAAACCGAGACAAAGCTTCTTGGTAGTTCTTATGATGCGCCCGCACGATACCGTGCAAGTTTCCCCCAAAGGTATTTGACCACTCCAACACAGGTCGAATTAGTTCATGAAAATTTCTCTCATCCTTATTTAGGATGGGACTATTCACGTAGCGCCGAAAAGTTTCAAAAGCCAATCTTGGGTGCCGCATTGATAATGAAAACTCTTCTTGCCCAACAGCTACCGATACGACAACTTCATCAGCCGGATTCAGCTCTGCGTAATATTTGACCTGCTCCCGAATGAAACAGCCAGCTATTGGCTTTCGTGATGTCGGATACCAGGATGGAATAACAAATAGATTCACTTCTCGGCCAACATAAATAGATTGTTAAGAAATATGTGGCGAAGTGGGGTGATGCTAATCACTTTCTTTAAGATGCGAGTAATCCAACGCCCTTGATGCATATTTTCATTATCGTATCCAACAACTACCTTGCTAAAGCCTGCACGTTGAGCAAGCTCGCGTAATGAAGAAAAATTTTGCTCATTCAAGTGGTAAAGCCTGTAGTGCTCTGACGTTGTATCTTCTTGCTGCCTAGGCAATTGAATACCTCGTGTAGCAGCCAAAAGCCGGTAAAGTGGGTAGCCATATTTTCGATAGAGGGTGTTCGGGTGCGTAAATATCAATAACTTACCACCTGGTTTTAGCATCGAATATGCTTTTAAAATAAAATCCTGTCCTTCTTCTGCTGAGATATGTTCAATAAACTCAGAGGCAAGGATTCTATCGAAGGATGCGACAGGGAAATTCACCTCATCAAATGTGGCCTCAACAAACTCAGCAGGCGCATTTAAGTGCGACGCCTTCTCTCGCGCTAGATTTATTGCGTCACCTGAGAAATCTACCCCTATCGCACGCCCCCCCCTGAGAGCATGGAATATGCAGATTTCCCCTCGTCCACATCCCACTTCAAGAAGTGCATGGGTAGAGCCAAGCCCCAGCAATCGGATATTCCTTTGATAACGAGGAAACAGTGATCCAAATGAACCGTCGAATTCGGTAAATTCCCTGAATCCATCAACCGCCTTCAGAAAATAGTCGCTGTTATATATTTCTTTTACATCTGTAGATTTCATTGTTTTTCCATTTTCGCCAGTGCGATTTTATTGTAAATGAATATAGCAATGAGCTCGCAAATGACCCATGCTGCAAGACCATATTTAACCTCGCCATTTATTACGCCGAGATAAATGCAGGCTGATCTATACACCAAGAAAGCGACGCCAAAATACAGACTGTATTTCTGCAAACCTAATACCAGATATATTCCGGATGTCGGTGAGCTTACAAAAGTAGCTAGAAGCATAGGTGCCAGTATTGTCGCAAGGTGTCCGGCTTCAGACCAGCTCTCACCTAACAACCAAACAAAGATTTGTTCGCCAAAGATGATCACCAATATCGTTGGAGCCACGCCCACAACGATGAGGCTTTTCCAAGTTCTAATCAAAATTGCTTTGGCGGCTTGCTGATTCTCTCCCCACGCCACAGCAAAACGCTGAACAAACACTTGGCCGACAGCACTACCGATTAGTACTGCTGGCAGAGCCAACATTTTCCATGCCATATTAAATTGGCCTGCCGCACCGCTTCCAAACCACGCAGTTATTATCAGCACGGGCAATTGCATGGTGATCACATCTAAGAGTGCCGTAGGTAGCAGAAATTTTGGGGCGAGGCTGTGCTTGGTCGCTACTGCTCGCATAATCTGGCGGCTCAAATGACCACGCATTGCTCGCAGCTTAATTAGGACAAATATACCCACCACCAACAGCGAAGCAAGTTGTGCCGCAAGCAAGCCAGAGCTGATGCCATATATACCTAATATGATTCCGCAGATCGACCCGACGCCACTTTGGGTAATGCGTAACTGAGTCATTCCGACATATGCCCGCTGGCGATTGAGCCAAGCCATACCGATTGTGACTACTGCTGTCAGCACACCGGCCAATACTGCGATGAGCAACCAGCTCCCAAGTGCGGACACGCCCAGCGCCACTTTGATTGGTTCAGGTATTAGCCATGCAGTTATTCCGACAAGCAAGCCTAGAAACGTGGCCAGTATTAGGCTAAGTAATACGAGAGATATCGATTCACTTTCTTCCTTAGGAAGCAAAATAGAAGTCTCGTAGCGCAGAGTTATTGCAGTTGCAACAATAGTAGAGACACTTAAGAAAACCGCCAAAACTCCAAACTCTGCCGGCGAATACAATCGCGACAAAACCGGCATGACCGCGATAGCTAGCAACTGCGCTAACCCGGTCCCCAGCGTTAAAACAGCAGAGTCTTTAGCAAAACTACTGGCCCGCAATCTAACGATAATTTCTTTTGCCCACATCCTTTTTTACGTATGCGATGGCAGGGCGATTATGATGCTCAAGGCATGACCGCCTTGGCAACTGCACGAACGATGGCCTCTTGTGTCGCTAGATCGATGTGTGGATGCATAGGTAGGCTGACGACACGTCCGGCGACAGCGTCAGAATTCGTCAGCGTGCCAGAAATGCGGCAACCATGCTGATACGCAGGCTGACGATGCAGTGGCACCGGATAATGCACGGCAGTTGGAACTCCTGCCGCTTTCAGCGCCTCAAGGAATGAGTCTCGGTTATTCACTTGTATAGTGAATTGCCCCCACACACAGTTTCGATCAGAACGTACCGCCAACGGTGTGACAGAGGGAATGGAGCTCAGCAACTGAAGGTAGCGCCCCCCCGCCGCGACTCGCTGTTCGATTTCCCAATCAAACGAATCGAGCTTTGCCAATACCACTGCGCATTGCAGTGTGTCCATGCGACCGCCGACCCCTACACGGGTATGGTAGTAGCGCTTCTCCTGACCATGCACCCTGATCTCGCGCATGGCTTTTGCCAGCACGTCGTCGTTGGTGAATATTGCCCCACCATCGCCATAGCAGCCCAAGGGCTTGCTCGGAAAGAAACTGGTACAGCCGATGGTAGACAGGTTGCAGGTCTTGCGTCCCTTGTATGTTGCGCCAAAGCTTTGGGCGGCATCTTCAATGACCGGTATGTTCCCATTTCTAGCGGCGATCGCATTGATCTCATCCATGTCCGCCACCTGCCCATAGAGCGATACAGGAATGATCGCCTTGGTTTTGGGTGTGATTGCGGCTTCGATCAATGCCGGATCGATATTGCAGGTATCCGGCTGTACATCAACGAAGACAGGCACTGCGCCGATCAGGGCGATAACCTCTGCTGTGGCGACGAAAGTAAATGGTGTGGTAATCACTTCATCGCCGGCTTTCACGCCCAGCGCCATCAGTGAAATCAGCAGTGCTTCGGTACCTGATGCCACTGTGATGCAGTGTTTTGCACTAGTGTAGGCCTCCAGTCTTCTCTTCAAGCTCGCGAACCTCGGGGCCCATGATGTACTGCCCATGGTCGAGTACGCGCTGGATGCGCGCGTTGATGGGTTCACGCAAGGCCGCATATTGAGCTTTGAGATCAATGAATTCTATTTTTTGGGTCATAGCGATTTACAGGTTGCATCGTCAATTTGATAGTCCAGACCGCATTCGCAGTGAACTTTACCTTTACCTTTAAGCTGGACGCCACACTTGCACATCCAGCCCCGTTGCCTGGCCGGCACGCCCAGCATTAATGCATATGGAGGTACGTCACGATTTATGACCGCCCCTGCGCCGACAAAGGCGTATTCACCGACCGTTACACCGCACACGATGGTGGAGTTGGCACCCAGGGTCGCACCTCTGCAAATATGCGTCTTCCGATATTCGTTCTTGCGAGTGATAGCCGAACGCGGATTATAGACATTGGTAAAGACCATGCTCGGGCCGCAGAAAACGTCATCGTCTAGCTGAACTGCGTCGTAAACGGAAACGTTGTTCTGCACCTTGACGTTGTTGCCTATCAACTACGTCGTTCCCCACAAACACGTTCTGCCCGAACGAACATCGCTCACCGATCCTGGCGCCGCCGCAAATATGCGCCCAGTGCCAGACTCGGGTTCCTTCACCGATTTTCGCCCCCTCATCAACGATGGCGGTGGGATGGACTGTGTAGTTCATATCAATATTCCAGCGGCAGAGAGACTCGCTTGCCGTCCCTTGCAGACAGATACGTCGCAATCAGCAATTCCAGGGACTTCAGGCCTTCTCGCCCGTCGGTCTCTGCTTCTGCCTGACCATGCAGTACGTCAATCACATTCTTGTAGTACAGCGGATGCCCAAAGCCATAGACCGACGTTGTCTCGTAGTTCGCATTCTTGATCTTCTCGTCCTCAGCATCGGTGTCCGCAAATTCCCAATGCTGAATCTCGTTCACCGCCACACCACCGACCCTGACCGTTCCCTTTTCTCCGATGATGGTTATCGATCCTTCCAGATTCTTAGGGTAAGTCAGCATGGTCACGTTCATGGATCCCAACGCCCCCGAGCGCCATTTGATGCTCATGACTCCGGTATCTTCCACTTCAATGTGGCGCGCCAAGGTAGCGGTATATGCCTGGACACTTTCGACAGGCCCGATCAGCCAATCCAGCAAATCGACATAATGGCTCGCCTGGTTCATGAACGCGCCACCATCGAATTCCCAGGTACCGCGCCATTTCGCCGTGTCGTAATACTCTTGGGGCCGCGTCCAGAACACATTGACGTTGACCATGTATATCTTGCCGAACCGTTTCTTTTCCACCGCATTCTTCAGCAATTGCAGCGTTGCGTTTCGGCGATTTTGCTTGACGACGAACAGCCTTACACCGGCTTCGTCACACGCCTTGACCATACGCACACCATCGCCCCATCGTGTTGCCATGGGCTTTTCCGTCATCACATGCACACCCGCCTTGGCCACCATCTCCGCCTGGGATGAGTGCAGGCCACTGGGAGTGCACAGAACAGCCAGATCCAGTTTCTCCTCTTTCAGCATCGCCTCCAAAGAACGATAGCCTTTGACTCCATATTTGTCGCTGTGCTCTTTCAGGACCTGCTGATCAATGTCGCAGACCGCGACCAATTCCAGTTCATCGGGATATTTTTCTATCGACCCGAAGTGGTTTTTTGAAATACGTCCGCAGCCCACGACTGCCACACGTATCTTCCTGCCAACTATCGACGAATACATTTGTTCACCTGTTTGCGTAAGAATGGGTTACATGCGCCACATGCGGAAACCAGCACCCTTGATGGCAGACGCATCAAAGGCTGATTTGATATCCACAAACACCCCGCCCTTCTTTATGAAAGCAGTGATTTCCGACAGAGGCATCTGCATATACTCCCTGTGCTTTACAGCAACCACTACAGCATCCGCGTTCTTGGGCAATTTATCCCATGGAGTCAACGCAATTCCATACTCATGTTGCGCCTCTTCGGCCTCGGCCAGGGGGTCATGCACCGATACCTCGCAGCCGAAATCCTTGAGCTCATTGATCAGATTCGCCACTTTCGAATTGCGCAAATCCGGACAGTCTTCCTTGAACGTCAAACCCAGCACCACCACTTTGGATCCCTTGACTACCGAATCTGCGTGAATCATCTGTTTGATCGTCTGCTTGGCAACGTAAGATGCCATGCCATCATTGATCCTTCTGCCCGCCAAAATCACCTGCGGGTGATAACCCAACATTTCCGCCTTGTGAGTCAGATAATATGGGTCGACGCCAATGCAATGGCCGCCAACCAATCCGGGGCGGAACGGCAGGAAATTCCACTTTGTTCCTGCGGCCCGCAACACTTCCAGTGTATCTATTCCCATCTTTCCAAAAATGATGGAAAGCTCATTCATCAGGGCGATATTCAGATCGCGCTGGGTGTTCTCGATCACCTTCGCTGCTTCTGCGACTTTGATCGATGTCGCCCGGTGTACGCCCGCCTGGATTACAGACTCGTACAACTTAGCCACTTTCTCTAACGTATCGGCGTCGTCGCCGGAGACCACCTTGGTGATCTTCGTGATTGTGCGTTCTTTGTCCCCCGGATTGACACGTTCCGGTGAATATCCGACATGAAAATCCTTCTTCCACTTCAGACCCGATTCTTTTTCGAGCACTGGGATGCAGATTTCCTCTGTCGCACCCGGATAGACTGTGGATTCGTAGATAACGATTGCACCGCGTTTCAAATGACGGCCGACTGTCGTGCTGGATGACACCAAGGGGGAGAAATCTGGCTGGTTCGCATTATCCACTGGGGTTGGCACGGCCACGATGACGTAGTCTGCCTCAGACAATCCAGTCGGATCAGTAGTCACTTGCAGGTGAGTGGCAGCCCGCAGATCTGCAGTAGAGACTTCGTTCGTTGGGTCAACGTAACGACGGTAGCTTTCGACTTTGCTCGCGGAAAGATCAAAGCCGATCACGTCAAATTTCTTCCCGAACTCCACTGCCAGTGGCAACCCGACATACCCAAGACCTACAACTGCTATCTTCATGGTTTCGCTCCGTTAGTAATTTAATCTGTATCTTTAAAGACGTGCTTGCTCGAAACGCAGCAAACACTATTCAAGTAATGCGAGCGAACCTTACTCATTTGCATGCTCCAGCAAGCCTTTTTGTTCGGTCTCTCGCTTCAATTCCTCGATTTCCCTGCGCAAACGCTCGTATTCCTGCACCTTGATTTGCAGAAACTCGACTGTCATACGCGCCCTCGACTCGATTCCTTGCGGAGTCAGCAGGTAGGCGTAATGCAGCTTGTTGTCGCTGTTGCGGAAGTTCTTTATCTTGAGACTGCCTTTTTCAACCAGCGCGTTGAGACAGAAATTCACTTTCCCAAGACTGATGCCCAGCCGTTTCGCCAAATCTCTTTGCGAAAGTCCGGGATTCTCTTCCAGCGCCTTGAGCAGACCGTAATGGGTAGTTTCGTCTAACATCCGTAGTGCGTTCAGTCTGTGAACGGCGCGCATTACACAGTCTTGGACTGCGAGTGTCAAGCAAACCACTGGCAGGTTTCGTTACAATGGCGTGTCTGCTTACCCCCCGTCTTCCGTGCTCGAGTCCACTCAACCTAATTTGCACATCGCCGTCGTTCGCTTTTCCGCCTTAGGGGATGTTGTAATGGTGGCCGCAGCAGTGCGCGCGCTGCGGAATAGCTTGCCAGGCGCATCGATCACCTGGATCACCAGCCCGCTGGCTTATGCCCTGCTAAAGGACATGGATGGCGTACATTTTGAAGTAGTGGAAAAACCGCGCTCGTTTTCGGATTACCGCGCTTTCTACCGCGCCTTCCGCCACCGCCGATTCGATGTGGTGCTGGCGATGCAGGCCAACTTGCGCATCAACCTGCTTTATCCGGCACTACACGCACCTGTCAAAATCGGCTTCGATCTCACTCGTGCTCGTGAAGGACAATGGCTGTTCTGTAATCGACGCATTCCTTTTCGCGACAACCATCTGGTTGGCAGTTTTCTTTCTTTCGTCGAAACGTTGACCGGCAAGAACTCCACTCCTGAATGGGGCTTGCCGGTGAGCGAAAGTGACATGCGCTGGGCACGAGAGCAATTGCAGCGTTTGCCCAGGCCGTGGGTGGCGATACACCCCCATGCAAGCAAGACCGAGCGTAACTGGTTGCCGGAACGCTATGCGGAAGTCCTGACGCAAGCCGTTGCGCGCTGGCAATGCGGAATCTTGTTTACCGGCGGCAACACCCCCGTCGAACGGATGCTATGCGAACACCTTGCACAACTCGCCCCCAACCACACGCTGAACCTTTGCGGCAAGACCTCGCCCAAGCAGCTTTCCGCGCTGTTAGGTCAGGTTGATGTATTGGTCGCGCCGGATACCGGCGCCGTGCATATTGCCAGAGCAATGGGCACTCCTGTCATTGGACTCTACGCAGTCGCTTCTCCCAGGCTTACCGGCCCCTATCAGCAGATGGACCATTGTGTGGACCGCTATCCGCAGGCGGTACGGCAATTCTTGGGCAAGACTCCCGACCCGCTGCCCTGGAATACGCGCGTACATCATCCCGATGCGATGTCTCTGATTGAGGTTGTCGACGTCATGCAACAGTTAGCTAATGTTTTGGAGCGACCACAATGAGGATGTTGTTCGATTCCAGGCCCGCCTACACGGTACTGCTCTGGCTGCTGCTCCCCTATGTCTTCTTCCATCTGCTGTGGCGCGCACGCAAACAGCCTGAGTATCTTGAGCACATCGGCGAACGTTTTGGGCGCTATGCAGTGCGTACCGATAAACCCGTCATCTGGCTGCACACCGTCTCAGTCGGCGAAACGCGTGCTGCCGCGACGTTGGTGCAGCGTTTGCGCGAACACTATCCCAATCACCAGCTTCTGCTGACCCACACAACGCCTACCGGGCGCGCCGCCAGCGAGCAACTTTACGGTAGCGATGTAATTCGCGCGTACCTCCCTTATGACTACCCCTTCGCAGTTCAGCGCTTCCTGCGCCACTTCAAACCGTGTGTCGGTGTGCTGCTGGAAACCGAGGTGTGGTTCAACCTGATACACCAAGCGAATGTCATGCAAATCCCGCTGCTGCTGCTCAACGCTCGCCTATCGGAGAAATCCGCCGCGCGTTACGGTCGCTTTCCGCGACTTACCCACAACGGGCTGCGCGAGCTGAATCTCATAGCGGCACAGACCGATGATGATGCACAACGCCTGGCTAGCTTATGCGGTCACGCCGTACCCACTATGGGCAATTTGAAATTCGACATTGCTCCACCTCGTGCCCTGCTGGAACTGGGCACACATCTTAGAATCCAGTTGGGCGCACAGCGGCCGGTGTTCCTTGCCGCCAGCACGCGTGAAGGCGAGGAAGCATTGCTGCTGGATGCTTTACGGCATGTGGATGTCGAAAATTTGCTCGTCGTAGTCGTGCCACGTCACCCGCAGCGCTTCGAAGAGGTCGCCATGCTCATCGAACAACACGGCTTGCGCATGCAGCGCCGCAGTGCGAACGAGCCTGTTGCCGCAAACACGCAGGTGGCGCTTGGCGACAGCATGGGCGAGCTGTTCGCCTACTACGCAGCCTGCGACCTCGCCTTCATCGGCGGCAGCCTGTTACCCTTCGGCGGCCAGAACTTGATCGAAGCCTGCTCCGTCGGCAAGCCGGTGCTGATCGGCCCGTACACCTACAATTTCTCGCAAGCTACCGAACAGGCTGTAGCCAGCGGCGCCGCATTGCGGGTCAACAACGCAGATGACTTGGTCAGTCAAGTGAACATCCTCGCACAGGATGCAGTACGACTGAAGCAGATGGGACAAGCTGGATTGGGTTTCGTCAGTGACAATCAGGGTGCCACGGAACGAGCGCTTGAACTGGTTGCGCTGGTGTCGCACAAGCGGCCTGCATAACCAAAACGTTCCCAGTCAGGTAAAATCCGCACCATGAAAAAAATCCTCATCACCGGCGGTGCCGGCTTCATTGGCTCTGCCGTCGTACGGCAATTCATCAACGATACCGATTGCAGCGTGGTCAACGTAGACAAGCTGACCTATGCAGGCAATCTTCAATCCCTGGCTTCGATATCCGACAATCCGCGCTATCGCTTCGAGCAGGTCGACATCTGTGACGCCGCCGAAGTGGCGCGCGTGTTCCGCGACCACCAGCCCGATGCTGTGATGCACCTTGCGGCCGAATCGCATGTGGACCGCTCCATCAGTGGCCCGGCAGACTTCATCCAGACCAACATCGTCGGTACCTACACCCTGCTGGAAGCGGCTCGCAACCACTGGAACGGAATGGATGCGCAGCGCAAGGCGGCATTCCGCTTCCACCACATCTCCACCGACGAGGTGTACGGCAGCCTGGGAGAAGATGGCTTCTTCACCGAGGACACCGCGTATGAACCCAATTCACCTTATTCTGCCAGCAAGGCGTCGAGCGACCATCTGGTCCGTGCTTGGCATCACACCTACGGCCTGCCGGTCGTCACCACCAACTGCTCCAACAACTACGGGCCGTATCATTTCCCGGAAAAGCTGATCCCGCTGGTGATCTTGAACGCCGTCAACGGAAAGCCGCTGCCTATCTACGGCAAAGGGGACAACATCCGCGACTGGTTGTATGTCGATGACCATGCCCGTGCACTGCGTCTGGTACTGGAGCGCGGTAAGCTGGGCGAGACCTACAACATCGGCGGCTGGAACGAGAAGACCAACCTGGAAGTGGTGCAATCCATCTGCGCCATCCTGGACGAACTTCATCCGCAGGGCACGCCACACAACAAACTTATCACCTACGTGGCTGATCGTCCCGGTCATGACCGCCGTTACGCCATCGATGCTACCAAGATCGCAAATGGCCTGGGCTGGAAGCCGCAGGAAACGTTCGAGTCTGGTCTGCGCAAGACCGTCGAATGGTATCTGCACAACACCGAGTGGGTGCAGGGCGTAACCAGCGGCGACTATCAGCACTGGGTCCAGGAGAACTACAGCAACAGGAGTGCAGCATGAAAGGTATCATCCTCGCCGGAGGCTCCGGCACCAGACTCTATCCAGTTACGCTGCCAGTTTCCAAGCAGCTGCTACCAATCTACGACAAGCCGATGATCTACTATCCGCTGTCCACGCTGATGCTGGCAGGGATACGCGACATCCTGATTATTTCTACTCCACAGGACACACCACGTTTCGAGCAGTTGCTGGGCGACGGAACGCGCTGGGGTATCAATCTCAGCTACGCGGTGCAGCCTTCCCCGGACGGCCTCGCACAGGCCTTCATCATCGGCGAAGACTTTATCGGCAAGGACAGCTGCGCACTGGTGCTTGGCGACAACATCTTCCACGGCCATGACTTTGAGACTACGTTGACCAATGCGGCACGCAAGACCAGCGGTGGCACTGTGTTTGCCTATCACGTGCATGACCCCGAGCGTTATGGCGTCGTAGACTTCGATTCGAACGGCCAGGCGCTGAGTCTCGAAGAAAAGCCCAAGGTGCCAAAATCGAACTATGCGGTCACCGGCCTGTACTTCTACGACAACGACGTGGTCGACATCGCCAAGACCATCAAACCTTCCCCCCGCGGCGAGCTTGAGATCACCACGGTCAACCAGATCTACCTGGAGCGCGGCAAGCTGGAAGTGCAGGTTATGGGTCGCGGCACCGCATGGCTGGATACTGGCACCCACGACTCGCTGATGGAAGCCTCGCTGTTCATCCAGACGCTGGAGAAGCGCCAGGGATTGAAGATCGCCTGCCCCGAAGAGATCGCCTACCGTCGCGGTTACATCACGCGCACACAGCTAGAGGCACTGGCCCAGCCGCTGGCCAAGAACGGATACGGACAGTACCTGCTCAATATCCTGAAAGAGAAGTTCTGACATGCAGGCTGTCCAAACCTCCATACCGGATGTGCTGATCATTGAGCCCAAGGTATTCGGCGACGCGCGCGGGTTCTTTTACGAAAGCTACAACCAGAAGAAATTCGAGCAGCTGGTCGGGCGCTCGGTCGATTTCGTGCAGGACAACCACTCGCGCTCCGCACAGCACGTGTTGCGCGGCTTGCATTACCAGATACAGCAGACACAGGGCAAACTTGTACGCGTCACGGCTGGCGAGGTGTTCGATGTCGCAGTAGATATCCGCAGATCATCGCCGACCTTCGGCAAGTCCGTTGGCGTCAAGCTTAGCGCAGAGAACAAACGCATGCTGTGGATCCCGGAGGGCTTCGCGCATGGCTTCGTGGTCCTTTCCGAGAACGCAGAGTTCCTCTACAAAGCCACCGACTACTGGGCACCGGAACACGAGCGCTGCATCGCGTGGAACGATGCCGAACTGGCGATCGACTGGCCTCTGGATGCTGCACCGCTGCTCTCCGCCAAAGATGCGGCCGGCAAATCCTTGCGTGAGGCTGAGGTGTTCGCATGAAAACCATCCTGCTGACAGGCGCCAACGGCCAACTCGGCTGGGAATTACAGCGCACGCTGGCTCCCTCGGGTCGGGTCATTGCACTCACACGCGAGCAACTCGATCTGAGCCAGCCCGATGCCATCCGCCAGACCGTACAAGCGCACCAGCCCGACATCATCATCAGTCCCGCCGCCTATACCGCCGTGGACAAGGCCGAGAGCGAGCCTGAGCTTGCCATGGCCGTGAACGGCGTCGCTCCCGGCGTGTTTGCTGAAGAGGCAAAGAAGCTCGGGGCCTTGCTGATCCACTACTCTACCGATTATGTGTTCGACGGCGGCAGTACTTCACCCTACACCGAGAACGATGCGCCGAACCCGCAAAGCGTCTACGGCCAGACCAAACTGGCGGGAGAGGCGGCGATAAGTGCCGTGGATGGCACGCACCTGATCCTGCGCACCAGCTGGGTGTATGGCGTGCATGGCGGGAATTTCGTGAAGACGGTGTTGCGACTGGCCAAGGAACGCAGCGAATTGCGCATCGTCGCCGACCAGTTTGGTGCACCGACCTGGGCTCGGCTATTGGCAAATTCAACCGCACAGATCTTGCAGTACTGGCAGCAGAAGGATTTTGATGAAAGCCTGTCGGGCGTGTACCACCTGACGGCGGGCGGTCGTACCAACTGGCATCAATATGCGGAAGAGATCGTGCGGCTGGCGCGGCAATATGACGATGTGCTGACTAACAAGGCGCTGACCATCCAGCCCATCGCCACACATGAATATCCGATGCCAGCAAAGCGCCCTGCCAATTCGGCACTGGCGACAGACAAGGTCAGACTCGCCTTTGGCTTGGACCTGCCGGCGTGGCAGGATGATCTGGCAGCCTGCATGCACGAGCTCTATTCAACGCCCGCCCACTGACGCCAAGGAAGGCCAGTCCACACATCTAGTCGCTGATACCCCGAAGGTTTAAGTACCCTGACCTTCGGGGTATCACTTCAACGCAGCGCCTGATTCACGTGGCTCAAGTCTGCCTCATCCAGGCTACCTGCAGCCGCTTTCAGGCTGAGGTGGCTCACAAGGTAGTTGTACTGGGCTTGGTATAAGTCACGGCGCGTCGAGAATAGCTGCTGCTGTGCGTTTAGCACATCAAGACTGGTACGCACTCCCACTTCCTGCCCCAGCTTGCTTGCTTCGAGCAGGCTTTCACTGGACTTCAATGCCTGTTGCAGCGCCTGCACCTGTGCGATACCGCTCACCACGCCCAGGTAAGCCTGGCGGGTCTGCAGTTCGACGTTGCGGCGCGTATTCTCCAGATCCTGCTTGGCCTTTTCGCGATTAGCCTCAGCCTCGCGCCACTTGGATTGCGTAGCTCCACCCTGGAACAGCGGCATGTTCAGTTGCAGGCCGATCGAGGTATTGCGTGTATCACCGCATATCGTAAAGGTACATCCCGAATTCTTTGCGTAATTTCCCACAGCATCCAAGGTCGGCAGGTGTCCGCCCCGATTGCGAGCCACTTCCTGTTCCGCCAACTGGTAGGACGCCTGTGACAAGGCGATCTGATAATTGCCCTGCTGCGCATCGGCCGCCCACTTCTGTACATCTGCAGGATCGGGCGTCTCCAATTTGAAGGCGGCGCCCAGCACATTCAATTGAGTAACGTTGCCGTTGATCAGTTGCTGCAAGGTACGCTGCTTGACCTCCAGGTTGTTCGCAGCGACCAGCTCCTGCGCCACGATCAAGTCGTAGCGCGCCTGCGCTTCATGGGTATCGGTGATCGTAGCCGTTCCAACCTCGAAGTTGCGCTTGGCTTGTTCCAGCTGCTGTGCGATGGCGGATTTCTGCGCCGCCGTCAGTTGCACCGTATCCTGGGCGATCAGCACGTCGAAATAGGCCTGCGCGCTGCGCAAAATAACGTCCTGCTCGGCCAGCTTGAACTGTGCTTCGGAGATAGCCACCTGCAACTCGGATTCGTTGTATGCAGCCCAGTTCTGCTCGCGGAACAAGGGCTGCACCACGGTCACCCCGTAGCCGTTGCTGTTGTACTTCTTGGCACCGTAAGGCGCGTTGATGTCGTTGTAGGTGGTATTCGCACTCAGATTGACACTGGGCAGCAACAAGGAGCGCCCTTGTGTCAACTTTTCCTGGCCGGCCTGTTGTGCAGCGCGGGCAGAGGCGAATACCGCATCCTGACTCTGCGCCGCGTGATAGACATCAAGCAGGTCTGCAGCATGAGCCTGGGCACTGACGCCCAATGCCAGCAACACGCTGGCCGCCATTTCAGATAATTTCATTTGCGACTCCAATATCAGGATTTGCTAATATTTTATGGTGTGGGCCGGCGATACGAACCGGCACACACGGGGATTAGCGTCAGAACACGAAGCGCTGCGGTTGTTGCGCATTCTTGAGCGGCGCAACATCGGTCTCGAACAGCGTGCTGGTCTCGAACTCATCTGCCGCAACGCGGGTGATCAGTTGCGCGCGCATCGCCGGCGCGTCGCCGACTATCGCGAACAGGCGGCCGCCGACCTTCAGCTGGTTCTTGTAAGCTTCAGGTACCAAAGGCACGGAACCGGTGAGCACGATCGCGTCGTATTCCGCTTCGCCCCAATGCTGGGCAGCGTCGCCGACCTGCAAGGTGACATTGTCGATGTGCTGGGCTGCCAGATTGCCGGCTGCCATCGCGCTCAGTTCCGGCTCGATTTCCACGCTGGTCACCTGACCCGCCATCTTGGCCAGCAATGCAGTGAGATAGCCGCTGCCAGTCCCCACTTCCAGCACACTGTCCGCAGGCTTGAGGCTCACTGCCTGCAAGGCGCGTGCCTCGACCTTCGGCTGCCACATCGCGGCGCCATGTCCCAATGGGATCTCGGTCTCGACGAACGCCAGCGCCTTGCTTGCGGCCGGCACGAATTGTTCGCGGCGCACCGCTTTGAGCAGATCCAACACATGGATATCAAGCACGTCCCAAGGACGAATCTGTTGCTCGATCATATTAAAGCGCGCTTGTTCCAAGTTCATCTTTGCTCTCCTGTTGTCCTGTGCTGCATAGTTTTGGCTTATCGCGCGGCAGTATAGCAACACCCCTCTGTCGCCTCAACCGCCGCGACGCTCCTTTTTCTCAGCCATTCAAGCGGGTACGCGCCTGATTTTCTTCATCGTAGCGCGCAGCCATTCAGTCAAATCCCGATACAGCCCCGGAATGCCGAACCCGGGCTTTTTCACCATGGCACGCAGCCAGTTGATGATGTCGTCCACATAGGTGTAAACCACAGGGATCACCAGCAGACTGAGGAAGGTCGAGGTGATCAAGCCGCCGATCACCACGATGGCCATAGGCGAGCGGAAACTGCCGTCGCCCAAGCCCATGTCCAGCGCTACCGGCAGCATGCCGGCCGCCATCGCCAGAGTCGTCATCACGATGGGGCGCACCCGCTTCCTGCACGCATCGATCAAGGCCTCGGACCGGCCCATGCCGCGCTCACGACGCGACGCTATGGCATATTCCACTAGCAGGATCGAGTTCTTGGTCGCGATGCCCATCAGCATGATGATGCCGATCATGGACGGCATGGAGATGGCGCTACGCGTCAGGAACAGCGCAAGGAACGCGCCCGGTATGGACAGGATCAGCGCCCACAGGATGGTGGCCGGCTGCATGAAGTCCTTGAACAGCAACACCAGCACTATGTAGATGCACAACACACCGGTGAACATCGCCAAACCGAAGCTGGCAGACAGCTCCCGCATCGCCTCTGCATCGCCGATAGGCGCGATCTCTACCCCTTCCGGCATGTTCTTGATCGACGGCAATGCCAGCGCCGCGGCCTGTACCTTGCCCATAGGCTGTCCCGCCAATTCGATGTCGAAGGTGATATTGCGCTGGCGGTCATAGCGGTCGATCTGCGCCGGACCGCTTTCTATACTCACCGTCGCCACGTTGCCCAGCATCACTGGCCCGCGCGAACCTTGCACCACCAAGCGCGACAGCAACTCGATGTCTTGGCGCGCATCATCCTGCAGCTTGACGATGATGGGCAGCTGTCTATCCGGCAGATTAAGTTTCGCCAGCGCCTGGTCGTAATCGCCGTTGGTCGCCACGCGCAGCGTCTCCGCAATCGCAGCAGAGGTCACGCCCAGGTCGGCCGCCTTGGCAAAGTCGGGGCGCACCACCACTTCGGGCCGCAAGATGCTGGAATTGGAGACCACGTTGCCGATGCCAGGTATGGTGCGCAGCTCCTGCCCCACCTTGAGCGCCTGCTCGTTCAGCAGCTTGCCGTTCTCGCTGGTCAACACCAGCTGGTACTTGTCCGACGACGATCCCAGGCCGACCTTGAAGCGCACACCCGGCAGCACCCTCATCGCCTCACGCAACTCGTCTTCGATGATCTGCTTCTTGGGGCGCTCGTCGCGCTCCTTGAGCTGAATGGAGAGCGTGGCTTTGCGTGCTTCTGCCGCACCGCTCGGCTCGAAGGCATTGCCCCCGGATGAACCGCCACCGATGGCCGTGTACACCAGCGTCACATTCGGGTTCTTCATGACGATCTCTCGGGCCTGCTCCGCAATGGCGTAGGTCTGCTCGAACTTGCTGCCCGGCGGCAGCGTGAGCGTTATCTGGGTCTGCGACTGGTTGTCCTTGGGCTGGAACGCGGATTCCAGCGTCCCCGCCAATGCGAACGAGCCGAAGAAGAACACGGCCGTGACCAGCAAGGTGGTCTTGCGATGATCAAGACACCATTGCGCCCACTTCAGATAGGTATTGATCCAGCGCGGTGTGGGATGTGCCACGCGCGGCCGCAGGAAATAGGCCGAGAACATCGGGGTCAACAAACGCGCCACCACCAGCGAGAACAACACCGCCACTGCCGCCGTCCAGCCGAATTGCACGAAGAAACGGCCCGGAACACCGCTCATGAACGCGGTCGGAAGGAACACAGCCACCAGCGTGAATGTCGTGGCGATCACCGCCATGCCGATCTCGTCCGCCGCTTCCATCGCCGCCTGGTAGGGTGATTTGCCCATTTCCAGGTGGCGCATGATGTTCTCGATCTCGACGATGGCATCGTCCACCAGCACGCCCACCACCAAGGACAACGCCAGCAGCGTCACCATGTTGATGGTGAAACCGAACAGATACATCAGCATGAAGGTCGGAATGATGGCGAGTGGCAATGCAGTCGCAGCCACGATGGTGGCGCGCGTGTTGCGCAGGAAGAAGATCACCACGATCACCGCCAGGATCGCGCCTTCAAAGATCATCTCCATCGAACCTTCATACGCCTGATACACCGTGTCCACCATCGTGAACACTTTTTCGGTGGTGACTTCGGGGTGCGACTTCTTGAATTCCTCCAGCGCGTGCGTCACACCTTCCGCCACGGCCACATCGCCCGCGCCCAGCGAGCGTGTGATCTCAAAGCCCACCACCTGCTTGCCGTTGTGCAAAGCGGCTGAGCGGCGCTCGGCGATGGAGTCGCTCACGTTCGCCACCTGGTCGAGTCGCACGCGCCGACCGTCGCGCAGACTGATCTCCATCTGCGCCAACTCTTCGGCCGTCTGTACCGTCGCCACCGTGCGCACGGACTGCTCCATACCGCCGATGTCGGTACGCCCGCCCGGTGCTTCCTGCTGGATCTGGCGCAGCTGGCTGGATATTTCGGAAGCGGTGAGATTCAGCGCCAGCATCTTGGTCGGATCGAGTTCGACCCGCACCTGACGCGTCACACCGCCCACGCGCGCCACCGCGCCCACACCTTTCACGCCGAGCAGCAGCTTGGTGATGTTGTTGTCCACGAACCATGACAACTCTTCCTCGCTCATGTTGGGCGCGGAGATGGTGTAGGTGAGGATGGGCTTGCCGGCCATCTCCACTTTGTTGATGGTCGGGTCCAGCATCTCGCGCGGCAGGTCGCCGCGGATGCGCGAGATGGTGGAGCGCACGTCTTCCAGCGCCTGGCGCGAATCCCGCTCCAGACGGAACTCGGCGTTGACGACGGCGGTGCCGTCCTTGACCTGGGTGTAGATGTGCTTCAGTCCCTGCGCACTGGCCAGCGCATTTTCGATCTTGCGTGCGACCTCGACCTCCATCTGGTCCGGTGAGGCGCCCGGGATGGACGCGGTCACCGTGATCATGGGCAGATCGATATCCGGGAACAGCTGGATCTTCATGGCCTTGAAGGCCATCAGGCCCATCAGCGTCATGAGCGCGAACGCCAGCGTCGCCGGGATGGGGTTACGGATCGACCATGCTGAAACGTTCATTTCACCACCTGCACGAGATCACCTTCCGTCAGGAACGCGCCGCCGCTTTCTACAACCGCTTCTCCCGCTTTGAGCCCCTGCCTGATCTCGATGCGATCCCCCAGGCGTTGACCGATGGTGACATCGTGTTCATGCACACGATTCTCAGCATCGATGTGCAACACATAGGTCTTGCTGCCGCGCTGCATCACCGCCGATTGCGGCAATGTCGCCAGACGCTTCTTGCCACCACTGACATCAAAGGTGCCGCGTGCATAAGCACCGGCGATGATGCCGCTGCTGTCCGGCAAGGTGACCAGCGCGTAACCGTAACGCGTCTGCGCATTCACTGCCGGCGAGATGGCGCGCACGGTGCCCTTGATGACGCGCCCCTCGCCCACGATCACGTCCGCCGCCATGCCCTTGCGCAGCAGCATCAGCTCCTCCGCGGTGAGGTCGGCGCGCCATTCCAGGCGCCCCTGGCGTATCAGGCGGAACAACTCCTGGCCGGGTTGCAGCATGGAGCCCACGTTGGCATTTGCCGCCGAGATGACGCCGGAGTCCGGCGCCACGATGCGGCCTTGCGCCGCGCGCTCAGTTGCCTCGTCGCTGGCACGCGCGAAGTTATCCAGGGTCACCAGCACGTCGCCTTGCCGTACATGGTCACCGATGCTGACCTTCACATCCGAGATGCGCAGCCCCTGCACCTGCGCGCTGATGATGGCTTCCTGCCAAGGCAGGATGCTGCCGTTCGCCGACAGGGTGCGCGCCCATTTGTCTTCGCGCAGTGTGGTAGTGCGCACCGTCAGCGCCGGACGGCTGACTGTTGGCGCAGCTGCAGTTGGCTCAGCCTTGCTGCTGCCGGCCAGCCAGGCTGCCCCGCCCGCCAGTACCAGTGCAGACAATATGATCTTGAAGGTCAGTCGCTTCGATTTGGTGTTCATGCTCATTATCTTTCTTCCTTTACCAGCGTTCTCTGTTGCCATTGCATATTGGGAGGTCGTTTCATTTCTTCGGGCGAGCAAGTGCGGCGCGGCGCTTGCGCTCGGACTCGATCATGGCGAGGGCGTAATCCACCATCCGCTCCACCATCGCCTCCTTGGCATTCTTGTCATGCAGCAGATGCGGCGCGATATCTTCAACAATCGTGCGTCCGCCATGAAAGTAGACGCTGGCCAGGCCCGCCAGACAGAAGGTCAGTCTGTCCACTTCCACATCCGGTTTCTTCAGCCCGAATTCCCGGCACAACAATGCCTGCATCTTTTCGTGATTGGGCCGGAACGCCTGCACAAGTACATCGCCCAGCACGCCACTGGGCTCCGCCTCCTCACGCGCATGCAGACGGACGAACAGATGCACGATCGGGTCTTCTTCCGCAGAGGGCGGGAACAGCCAGTTGTAGAAGACGGACAGCGCTTCCGGCAACGACATCTGCGTGATGTCGAGTGTCGCGAATACATTGCCTTCGTTGAGGAAAGGCAGGCGGAACACCTCGCGGTACAACTCCGCCTTGTCGCCGTAGTAATAGTGGATGGAGGCCAGATTGACGTCGGCACGCTTGCATATCGCGCGCGTGGTCGCGGCGTGGTAGCCGACTTCGGCGAACACTTCCGCCGCGGCCTGCAGCAAGCGCCAGCGCGTCTCTTCCTGCGCAGCCGGCTGATGGCCGAGCAGGCGCTGTGCGGCTTGCAGCAACAGACAGCGGGTTTGTTTCTTTGCGCTCACGTCTTGCCCTGGATTCTGAGAGGAGGCGCACAGTATTTCAGTCGTTTGATTAAGTCAAGCGACTGAATGATGTCGAACAGGGAGCTTCGCCTTCGATCGGTCATGTGATTTCTATCGCTTGGAGAGCGAGCTTCGAGTTCCTGACTGGTTTTAGTGCTGATGCCCCAAACGCACTTCGATCTGTGGATGCCTGGCGACCAGCTCCTTCAAACTCTTCAGGCTTTTCAGGTTGCGCGCCTGGTCTTCCGTGAAATCGCCAGGCTCCACCGTATGCTCCCAACCCCAGCGCGTGTGGCAGGTATCTCCGGTCAGCAGCACAGGTCCATGTGTGGTTCGTATCAGGAAGGCGGTGCTGCCCGGCGTATGTCCTGGCACACGGATGGCGAACACCGAGCCGTCTTCGAACACATCGACGATGCCTTCGAACTTGTCTTGCGGATCAGGCTGGAATTGCCATTCCTGCAGCGGCTGCTTGTCTTTCAGCAACTGGTCGCTGGCACCGCGCACGAACATGTTCTTGAAACTCGTCGTCGTTGATTCCGATGCACCGATATACAGCGGCACCTCGTTCGCAATATCGGGCATGCCGGAAATGTGGTCGATGTGCAGGTGGGTGAAGAACACGCCGGACAACTTGCCATCCATGCCCTGCACTATCTCGGCTGTGCTCTTTTGGATCTGGATCCTTTCGATGTGCATCACTTTCTGGATCAGCCAATTCACCCCCTCCTTGCCCGGATCGTCCACCAGCTTTCTCGACACGCCCGTATCCACCAGGTAGTTGCCGCGCTGCGGGTGTTTCAGCAGGTGGGCATATATCTGTATCGGTTCGTCGCGGTCTTTCAGCCCGGCCTGAACTGCCGCAGGGCTATCCAGATTCAACAGTCCAGCGAGCGGCACCGACCAGTGCGCACTGTCGATGGTCTCCAACTGGATAGGCCCCGGCTGGTCGATCAGGCGTTCCATCTCTGCACTGCTGGAAGGTTTGCCCATGGCAGGCTTGCCCACAGGATGGCTGGTCAGCGCGCAGCCCTGCAGCAACAAGACCAGCGCGCAACTCGAAATCAGTGCAAGGGTGTGAGTCGTTTTCATATCGTCCTCCGTAAAGTGTATTTATACTCACACATCCATATCTCACACAGCAATCGGCTAAATACTGATGAAGTCATCCATTTTTGGATGGGTGTGAATTGTTAATTCGGACGCGAACATGAACCTGCGATGGGATGACCTGAGGTTGTTTTTGGCGGTGCACGAGCAAGGCAGCCTGAGCGGCGCGGCGCGTGTGTTGAAGTTGGGCCAACCGACGCTGAGCAGACGCATCGCCGAGCTGGAAGAGGCGGTGGGCGAGGCGCTGTTCGAGCGGCAGAGCCAGGGCGCACGCCTGACAGCGGCCGGAAGGAAGCTGTTGCCCGCCGCGCAGAGCATGGCCGAGTGGGCCAACGAGGCAGAGCTCCGCGTCAGCAAACACACGCATCTACCGGAAGGAAAAGTGCGCATCGCCGCACCGCCCGGCATCGCTTATGAAGTGGTCGCGCCGTTGGCCGCCAAGATACGTCAGCAGCATCCGCAGATACAGATCGAGGCTTTGTCCGGTGTCGAGATCCTGAACCTGGGGCGCGGCGAGGCAGACCTGTCGCTGCGCACGGAAAAGCCCACCGATGCCGATCTGCTCTGTGTGGACGAAATATCAAGCGCGATGCGCGTGTACACCAGCAGCGCCTATGCGGCGCGGCTCCCGCCTCGTCCCGGCCTCGCCGATCTGGACTGGATATGCTGGGCGGCACCTTACGCCGAACTGCATACCAACCAGCAACTCAGCGCGCAGATACCCAACTTCAAACCCGCATTCACTTCGGACGATTACAACGTGCAGATCGCCGCGTGCAAGGCGGGTGTGGGCGCGATGGTATTGCCGCAGGTCTTGCACCAGTATGCCGGGCTGCGCGAATGGCATGGACTGCAGGAACTCGACATAGATCTCGGCCCCGACGCGATTGGCAGCCTGTATCTGGTATGCCACAAACGTCACCACCATCTGCCCAAGGTGCAACTGGTGATGGATTTCATTTCCAGAGAGTTTGATTGCTTGCGCTAGGTGTCGAAATCTTCAGGGCCTATCCACTGAGCTTCCGTCGCACCGCCGTAAACCAATCAAGACCAACCCCATTAACACTTTGAGTTGTTGCCACGGGCGCTGAAGCCACATTGGGCACATGGCGCGAATCTAAGTCGCCCCTTTTTGTTTTCATAAGTCAGCAAAATCAGGCGCAGCGCGCGCGTTGCCTCAGTCCCACATCGTGATTACAATGACTGCACTGCAATCACCGGAAACTTCCCATGTCCAGCCTGACCATCCGTAATGTTGACGAACAACTGAAGACGCTGCTGCGCATGCAGGCAGCGCGGCACAGCTGCTCTATGGAACAGGAAGTGCGCGACATCCTGCGCCGGGCAGTGCAAGTGCAACCCGCCGGGGCTGGCTTTGCCCAAAAGATCAGCCAGCGCTTCACTGGGCTGAATGCGGACGAACTGCCAATCCCCAAGCGTCGCGCAGCGCGACTGCCCGCCATATCCAAAGACTGAACATGAGCGGCATCCTGCTCGACACCAACGTACTCTCGGAACTCATGCGTCCGAAGCCAGCCGTCGAAGTGCTTGACTGGTTTGAACAGCAGCAAGACACCTCGTTTTTTGTCAGCGCCATCACCCGCGCCGAAATACTGCTGGGAATCGCCCTGCTACCCGCAGGCAAACGCCGCGACGGCCTAGCGGCGGCGGCCGAACAAATGTTCAACGAAGATTTCGCCGGAAACAGCCTTGCTTTCGACGGCAACTGCGCTACCGAATACGCACTGCTCGTCGCCGAGCGCGCCCGTAACGGCCACACCATTTCCACCGAAGACGGCCAGATCGCCGCCATCGCCCTGAGCCATGACCTGCCGCTGGCTACCCGCAACGGCAAGGACTTTAAGGGCATCGAAGGACTCACCCTGCTCAATCCGTGGAAATAGGTTCACCCTGAAACCCACGCAAATTTAATCCGAACCCGACCCCATAAGTTCGACGAAGTGGTCACCATATTCGCCGTTCTTGACTGCCGCCGGAATCCAAGCTGGATAAGAGCAAAGCTAACCAAGTGATAGGGCATGCATCGCGGGATGCGAAATTATTCCGAACACGACCCCATTTATTCTAGTGGGCTTGTTGCATTGACTGTCGATTGATCAGCATCAAATTTAGTGCTTGATGACATCACTCGGATTCTGTTCGACAAGGTGAGTAACGTGAGTCCCGTCAAATACAAAATATTTTGTATATTGTATTTTCGATTTATGACCACGTTTTTTAGTTATGACTTCCACCAACTCCTGGAAGCCGTCGCCATTTAGGTCTTCAAATTTCCATTCAACATCGCTAGACACGCATTCGCGTAATCCCGCTTCAGGCTCTGGCGGGTCCGCACAGACCCCATCATTGTTTCCATAATCAACTGAACGCAATACAACTGGCTTCCACCCCTTAAATTGAATTAATGATTTTCGGTATTCCGTTGTTCCACCACCAGACCCAATTCCAACAAGAACCACCTCTGAAATTCCATCGTGGTTCAAATCGTGTATAGAGACTTCGCTTCCTAGTTCAATTAGCCGCACTTCACGCAATTCTGGCCGAATTAGGATGGTATTTGAAATACAATTCCTACACCTTTCGTAGAAACTTGCAGAGGTAATAAATGCCAATGTCTTGTCGCGGAGATGTACAGGCATTATTTCTCCCTCGATCTCCATACTTTCGCTGGAATTATTCTTCCACCAAGACAGGATTTCTTCTTTGGACGGTGGGTTATTTTCCGTGAAATGAGGCACAGCGCGGGTACTGCTTTCGGCCTTTGCCAATCCAACTTGGCTTAAGGAAATCAGTAGGCAAAAATATAACTATTTTCATGGTGCGCTTACTCGATAATCTTGTTGGTGTTAGATGGGAACAGGTGAACTAATGTCCGCTCCTGGCGAACGGAGTCATTTAAACCCCGTCACACCGCCATCACTGCCCTCTTTCCCGATACACCTCGCTCAGCATCTCGACAAACCGTGTGGCCTGGGGCGACAGGAATTTCCCTTTGCGCAATACCAGACCGTAGCCGCGTTGCGGGAAGTACTGGGATAGCGGCACGCGCACCAGCTTCTCCTGTCCCGTCAGGCAGATGTCGGTAACGATGGAGATGCCCAGCCCGAGCTCGACATATTTCTTGATGACCTCCCACCCGCCCGCTTCCAGCGTCACCCTGAACGACAGGTTGTGTTGCTGGAACACGTATTTGACCACGCCCCAGGTGGAGAGATGGCGCGGTGGCAGGATCAGTCCGTATTGGCTGATGTCCTCCAGCGTCAGGTCCTTTTTCGATGCCAAGGGGTGGCCGATCGGCACGATGAGCACGGGATCGTATGTCACCACGGGCTGATAGGTGATGTCGTCGGGCACATCCAGCATGGAGCCGACCACCAGGTCGACCTCGTCGCCGCGCAGCATCTTCAGCCCGTCGCGCCCCGTCACGTTGTATAGCCGCAGATGGATGCCCGGATAGGCCTTGGTGAAGCGGCTCACTGCCTCGGGCAGGATGTAAAGGATGGTCGATT
Source organism: uncultured beta proteobacterium (assembly GCA_963813255.1). Taxonomy (GTDB): domain Bacteria; phylum Pseudomonadota; class Gammaproteobacteria; order Burkholderiales; family Gallionellaceae; genus Sideroxyarcus. Next base: position 510,908 of record CAWEYD010000001.1, read on the forward strand.
CGCCCGCGCCGATGTTCAGCTCGCCGGTTTCCAGCTTGCCGTGCTGGGCGAGGAAGTTGGTGTACAGATTGTCCATGCCCTGCACCAGCGGCTCGGACAGGGCGAACAGCTCTTCGCCATCCGGTGTCAACTTGAGCACAGGGCCGCGCCGCTCGAACAGCGTGGTATTCAGCTCCCGCTCCAATGCCTGTATCTGCAGTGTGATCGAAGGCTGGCTGAGGAACAGCTTTTCCGCCGCCTGGGTGATGCTGCCGCTACGCACCACTTGGCAGAACGCGCGGATTTGCTTGAGGCGATTGTTCTTGTAGTAGGCCTGCTTGTCTGTAGGCATCTTTCACCCCCTTTTTGAATTCTTAATACTAAAAATTGAAATTATTGATTCCTCAAATGATTGTAACTTTAATAACCTTGCCGTCACCAGGAATTAAGAACTGGCACTTTCTTATTAGCAGCGTGGCAAGCAAGGAGGCAGCAGCGTGGAAGCAATGCATAACATCCTTTTGACATCCGCCTTTATGGGCGGGCTGGGTGTTTTGCTGGCGCTCTTCCTGGCCATCGCCAGCAAGCGTCTCTATGTGTTCGAAGACCCGCGCATCGACCAAGTAGAGGAGTTGCTCCCCCATTCCAACTGCGGCGCCTGCGGCACGGCCGGCTGCCGCAACTTCGCCGAGCAGGCCGTGGCAGGCAAGATAGAACCTGCCCGCTGCAGCGTCAATACTCCAGATCAGAACAAGACCATCGCCGCGTTGCTGGGTGTCGCCATGGGCAATGTCGAGAAGCGCGTGGCACGTCTCGCCTGCGCCGGCGGCAAGCATGTCGCGAAGATGCGCGCCACTTACTCCGGACTTTCCTCCTGTCGTGCTGCTTCTGTTGCGGGCGGCGGCGGCAAGAGCTGCGCCTGGGGCTGCCTGGGGCTGGGCGACTGCGCCGACGTGTGCGACTTCGACGCCATCAGCATGGACGCGCACGGTCTGCCGGTAGTCGATCTCGCCAAGTGCACGGCCTGTGGCGACTGCGTCGACATCTGCCCGAAGAACCTGTTCTCCATCCAAGGCGTTTCTCACAAGCTGTGGATGGCCTGCCGCAACGAATCCGATCCCGATACCGCCGAGGCCGTCTGCGAAGTATCGTGCACTGCCTGCGGACGCTGCGTGATGGATGGCGCCGACCGCCTCATCCATCTTGAACACAACCTCGCCGTCATTGATTACGCAAAGAACGACACCGCAAACAAAGCCGCCATCGAGCGCTGCCCCACTGGCGCCATCGTCTGGCTGGAAGGCGACCGCATCCTCAAAGGCAAGTCCGCCAAAAAGATCATCCGTATCGAACCATTACCTGTCGCAGCTGAAGTCTAGGAGACACCATGTTCAACAAACTCAAATTGTTCAAATCGACCGAAGCCGGTGCCGGCTCCGACGGCACCCGCACCAAGGTCAAGTATCCCGGCACGCGCGATGCCATCGACGGCAACACCGCGGTGATCCTGGTGGAGCGCGAGGCCTCGCAAGGCGCGGGCGCCTACCCCATCACGCCTTCCACGCAGATGGGCGAATACTGGGCGGAAGAAGTCGCCAAGGGCCATCTCAATGCCGCAGGCAAACCGCTGATCTTCGTCGAGCCGGAATCGGAACATGCTGCAGCGGGTGTGACTGCCGGCCTGTCGATGACCGGCCTGCGCGCCGTGAACTTCACCTCGTCGCAAGGCCTGGCCTTCATGCACGAGTCGCTGTATGCCGCCGTCGGCAAGCGCTTGCCTTATGTGCTGAACCTCGGCTGTCGCGCCATCACCAAGGCCTCGCTCAACGTGCACTGCGCGCACGACGACTACCACTGCGCCGACGACACCGGCTTCATCCAGGTGTTCGCCAAGAACGCGCAGGAAGCGGCCGACCTCAACATGATCGGCCGCAAGACCGCCGAACTGGCGCTGACCCCAGCCATCGTGGCGCAGGACGGTTTCCTCACCACGCATCTGATTGAACCGATGCTGGTGCCGGAAAAGGAGCTGATTGCCGAATACCTCGGCGATGCCGACGACATCATCGATACGCCGACCCCGGCGCAGCAGATGTTATACGGCCCCAAGCGCCGCCGCGTTCCGTCCAACTGGGACGTGGACAATCCCATGCAGACCGGCGTGGTGCAAAATCAGGACGCGTACATGCAGGCCGTGGCCGCGCAGCGTCCGTATTTCTTCGATCACATCCCCGCGCTGTTCGACCAGAACGCGGAAGAGTTCCATGCACTGACCGGCCGCCGCTACAAGCGTGTGGATGCCTACCGCTGCGACGATGCCGATTACCTCATCCTCGGCCAGGGCAGCATGACGGTACAGGCCGCCGCCGTGGCTGACTGGCTGCGCGAGAACCGCAAGATCAAGGTGGGCGTGGTCAACATCACCATGTTCCGCCCATTCCCCGGCGACCTGCTGGGGCAGGTACTCAAGGGCAAGAAGGGCGTGGCCGTGCTGGAACGCACCGACCAGCCGCTGTCGGAAGACCTGCCGCTGATGCGCGAAGTGCGCTCCACGGTGACCAAGTGCGTGGAGAATGCACGCGAGAATTCTTATGCCGATTACGCCTGTTACGAGACTGCCAAGGATATGCCGTCGCTGTATTCCGGCTGTTATGGCTTGGGCTCGCGCGACCTGCAACCGGAAGGCCTGATCGCCGCCGTGGAGAACATGCTGCCAGGCGCCGCGCACCGCAAATTCTTCTATTTGTCCGTCGATTTCGTGCGCGACGAATCGACCAATCCCAAGCAGGAGATTCGCCAGCAGGAGCTGCAAGCCGCTTATCCCGGCATCAAACACATGGCGTTGCGCGGTAGCGAAAACCCCAACCTGTTGCCGAAGAACGCCATCGCCGTTCGTATGCACTCCATCGGCGGCTGGGGCGCGGTGACCACCGGCAAGAACCTGGCGATGACCCTGTTCGAACTGCTGGGCTGGGACATCAAGGCCAATCCGAAATACGGCTCGGAGAAGAAAGGCCAGCCGACCACCTATTACCTGTCGGCCGCACCCGAGCCCATTCGCATCAACTGCGAATACACCCATGTCGACGTGGTGATGTCGCCGGACCCGCAGGTATTCGGGCACACCAATGCGGTGGAAGGCCTGAGCCAGGGTGGGGTATTCATCATCCAGAGCAACCTGGGCAGTGCAGAGGCGCTGTGGGAAACCTTCCCGATGCGGATACAGCAGTACATCGTGGACAACAAGATCCGCGTGTTCTATCTCGACGCGTTCAAGATCGCGCGCGAAGAATCCAGCAACCCCGATCTGCAGCTGCGCATGCAGGGCAACGCCTTCCAGGGCGCGTTCTTCCATGCCTCCGATGTGAAGGAGCGTGCGGGTTTGAGCGAGGAAACCCTGTTCGCCGCGATCGAGAACCAGTTGGAGTCCAAGTTCGGCAAGAAGGGCAAACGCATCGTCGAGGACAACCTGCGTGTGGTGCGTCGCGGCTATGAGGAGCTGCACGAGATCCCTGTGGCGGAGATGAAGGTCGGCCAGCGCGCCAAGGCGGCGGCGAAGCCCGCCCCCTCCCTGCCGGTCATGCTGAAGTCCCTCCCCGAAGGTAATGGAGGCGTCAGTGACATCCACCGTTTCTGGGAGCAGACCGGCAGCTTCTACATGAAGGGCCAGGGTTCGGACAACCTGGTCGATCCGTTCATGGGCCTGTCGGTGATCCCCGCCGTGACCGGCGTTTACCGCGACATGACCGGGGTGCGCTTCGAGCATCCGGAATGGAACGCGGAGAAGTGCACCGCCTGCGGCGAGTGCTTCACGCAGTGTCCGGACAGCGCCATCCCCGGCCTGGTATCGACCACGAGCGACGTGCTCAACACCGCGATCCAGAAGATCGAGATCGGCGGCCGCCCCACCCGCTTCTTGCGCAAGTTCAGCCGCACCATCGACAAGAAGCTGCGCAACGCACTGGATAAGGACGGGCTGGATGTGCGCGCCTTGCTGGCCAATGCCATCACCGAAGCCTTCGCTGAAGACCCGACTCAGGGTGAAGACCGCGCCCGTCTGGAAGCGGAGTTGAATTTGCTGCGCGAAACCATCGGCGGCTTCAAGTTCGCCACCACCAAGCCGTACTGGACGCAGAAGGAGAAGAAGGAAAAAGGTGCAGGCGGCCTGTTCTCCATCACCATCAACCCGTATACCTGCAAGGGCTGTGCCTTGTGCGTGGACGTGTGTTCCGACAACGCGCTGACCATGGTCACCCAGACCAAGGAGAGCATCGAGGATTTGCGCCACGACTGGAACTTCTGGCTCGACCTGCCGACCACGCCGGCGCAATTCAGCCGCATCGACGACCTGGACGAGAAGGTCGGCGCACTGGAGACCCTGCTGCTGGACAAGCACAACTACCAGTCCATGGTCAGCGGTGACGGCGCTTGCTTGGGCTGCGGCGAGAAGGGCACCATCCATTTGTTCACCAGCACGGTGACCGCGCTCATGCAGCCGCGCGTGAAGAAGTTCGTCGCGAAGCTGGACCGCCTGATCGGCGAATTGGAGAGCCACATCCGCGTGAAGCTGAGCTCGACCGTCGATCTCACCGACACCCAGGCGCTGATGCAGGCGGTGCAGGCCAACAAGGGGCATGACCTGACGCTGGCGAACCTGTCGGAGAGCATTTTGCAGAAACATCCGGGTGAGCCGATCGACCCGCAATGGCTGCGTCGCGTGACGCAGATGCTGGAGAAACTGAAGGACCTGCGCTGGCGCTACATGGAAGGCCCGAGCAAGAAAGGCCGCGCCGAGATGGGCGTGGTGAACTCTACCGGTTGCACCTCGGTGTGGGCCTCGACTTTCCCGTTCAACCCGTATCCCTTCCCGTGGACCTCGCACCTGTTCCAGGATTCGCCGTCGGTCGCGATGGGCGTGTTCGAAGGTCACATGGCCAAGATGGTGGAAGGCTTCAAGACCGTGCGCCAGGTCGAGATGGAACTCGCGGGCGGATACGAGCCTAGCGAGAACGACAGTTTCTTTGCCCGCTTCAACTGGGAGCAACTGAGCGAGGAGGAATGGCATCTGTGCCCGCCGGTGGTGGCGATGGGCGGCGACGGCGCGATGTTTGACATCGGCTTCCAGAACCTGTCGCGCGCACTGATGGCGGGCAAGCCGATCAAGGTGCTGATCGTGGATACGCAGGTGTATTCCAACACCGGCGGCCAGGCCTGTACCTCCGGCTTCATCAGCCAAGTGGCTGACATGTCGCCCTACGGCGCGAGCAAGCACGGCAAGACCGAGAAGCGCAAAGAGATCAGCGTCATCGGCATGGCGCACCGCACCTCGTTCGTGATGCAGGGTTCGCTGGCCAACACCACGCACCTGCTGGAAAGCTTCATCGACGGCTTGAACAGCCGCCATCCGGCACTGTTCAACGTGTACGCGGTGTGCCCGCCGGAGCATGGCGTGGGCGACAACAGTGCGGTGGCACAGAGCAAGATGGCGGTGGAATCGCGCGCCTTCCCGCTGTTCCGCTACAACCCCGACCTGGGCGTGACCTTCTCCGAATGCGCCACGCTGGAAGGCAACCCTTCGCTGGATGCCGACTGGGTGAGCTACAAGCTGGACTACGTGGATGAGACAGGTGCCAAGCAGGCTATGACATTGCCGATGACCTTCGCCGACTTCGCGCTCTCCGAAGGCCGCTTCGCCAAGCAGTTCAAGAAGGCGCCGCCGGAGACCTGGAACGAAGAGCAGGTGCTGCTCGGCGATTTCCTCAAGCTCGCCGAAGACGAGCGCGACGGCAAGTTCCCCTTCATCTGGTCGGTGGACAAGAAGAACCGCCTGATGCGCGTGCTGGTGTCGGCCGAGATGGTGCGGTCGTGCGAAGAGCGCATCCAGTTCTGGCAGCAGCTCAAGGACGTGGCCGGTCTCAACCGTCCGCAAGTCAACGAAGAAGCCATCGCCAACCGCGTGCGGCAGGAACTGATCCAGAAGCTTTCTTCCGGTTTTGGCATCAGCTCCAGCGATGCGCCGCAGCCGGTTGCAGCCGCAGCTTCCGCAGCTGCGGAAGGCTATGAGGCAGCGTGGGTCGACACGCCGGAATGCACGGCATGCGACGAATGTATCAACATCAACCCGAAAGTGTTTGGCTACGATGAAACGAAAAAAGTCATTATCCTCAATCCGAAGGCGGGCAGCTTCCAGGATCTCGTTAAAGCGGCGGAAAAATGCACGGCCGGTGTCATCCACCCCGGCACACCCTGGAACATGAGCGAGGCAAACCTGGACAAGCTGAAACAACGCGCGGCCAAGTTCAACTGATATGCGACTGCCTTTCTTCAAACGCGCGGCGACCTTCGAGCACGGCATCCATCCGGCCTATCACAAGGAGACCGGCAGCCTGCCGATCCGGCGCATGGCCTTCGCGCCGCGACTGATCGTGCCGCTGTCACAGCACATCGGCAAGCCTGCCGTATGTTACGTGAGCGTCGGGCAGGAAGTGCTGCGCGGCGAAGTCATCGCCACGGCCGACGGCATGATGTCGCTGCCGGTGCATGCGCCCGCCACCGGCGTGGTGGAAGCGATCGGCCCTATGCCTGCAGCCAACGGCAAGATGGTGGAATCCATCACCATCCGTGTGTACGAGGCCGACGGTCAGGAAGTAAAGGTGAGCGCACCGCGCGACATCGACAGTCTGGACAAGAAGGAACTGCTGGCCGCGATCCAAAGCACCGGCATCGCAGGGCTTGGCGGCGCTACCTTCCCTGCTCACGTCAAACTCAATGTGCCTGCGGATGCGGTGATCGACACGCTGGTGGTGAACGGCGCGGAGTGCGAACCCTTCCTCACCTGCGACCATCGCGTCATGGTGGAACGCACGCAGGACCTGCTGCGCGGCATCCGCTATGCACTGAAGATCAGCGGCGCCCCACGCGCCATCATCGGTGTGGAGGACAACAAGCCGGATGCCATCGCAGCGATACAGGCGGCGCTGCGGCTGCAACACGATACTGCGAAGCTGCAGACTGCAGGAGCAGCCGCATCGCACCTCCTCCCGCAAACGGCTGGCTACGCCAGTAACGTGTCGGAGGTGTCTGCCGACGGCAGCATCACCGTCAAGGCGCTGGAGACCAAATATCCGCAGGGCGCGGAAGACACCATCATCTACGCGTTGCTGGGCCGCGAGATCCCTGCCGGGCAACGCCCTGCTTCCATCGGCGTGCTGATGAACAACGTGATGACGCTGGCCTATCTGGGTCGTCTCTTGCCGGCGGGCGAAGGCATGGTCGAACGCGTGCTCACCGTGGCCGGCCCTGCAGTTGCACGACCAGGCAACTACATCGTGCCCATCGGCACACCGCTGCGCTTCTTGCTGGAACAGGTCGGTGCACGCAGCAGCGCGAGGGAGATCATCCTCGGCGGGCCGATGATGGGCATGACCGTCTCGTCGCTGGATGTGCCAATCACCAAAGGTACTTCCGGTGTGCTCGCCTTCGCCGAAGCGCAACTGGGAGGCGAAGCGCAACGCGTGCATGCCTGCATCAAGTGCGGAGAATGCCTCAACGTGTGCCCCAAGTTCCTCAATCCATCGCAACTGGGATTGTTGGCCGCCAAGCGCGAGTACGAAGTGATGGCGGAGCGCTACAATCTGGATCGTTGCTTCGAGTGCGGGTGCTGCAGCTATGTCTGCCCCTCGCATATCCCATTGGTGCAGCAGTTCCGTATCGCAAAAGCAGTCAACCGCGAAAGGGCGGCAGCATGAGCATGGAACTTCGTACCTCGCCCCATCTGGTCAGCGAGCGCAATGTCGCCACCATCATGAAACATGTGGTGTTGTCGCTGCTGCCGATCTGCGCTTTCTCGGTGTGGCAGTATGGCCTGTCGGCGCTGGCCTTGCTGCTCACCGTCACCGCGACCTGCCTGTTCACCGAGCGCCTGTTCAATCGCGCATCCGGCCAGCCGAGCACGCTGAACGACTGGAGCGCCACCATCACCGGCATCCTCCTGGCGCTCACCCTGCCGCCCGCCTTCCCCTTGTGGATGGCCGTCGTGGCCGGCTTCGTGGCCATGGCCATCGGCAAAGCGCTGTTCGGCGGCTTGGGAAACAACGTGTTCAATCCCGCGTTGATCGGCCGCGCTTTCGTACAGGCTGCGTTCCCGGTGGCCATCACCACCTGGGTGCCCGCGTTCTCGGCCCAGCGCTTCAGCGAATTCGTGCCGACGACGCTGACCGCGCCCTTGATGATGCCGCCCGACATCGTCGGCTGGGTCAAGCAGCAGGGCGTGGATGCCTTCACCGGTGCTACGCCGCTGGCGCGCTGGAAGTTCGAGAACGTGACCGCGTCGGCGCATGACCTGCTCACGGGTACGGTGACGGCTTCCGCCGGCGAGACCTCGGCCATCCTCATCCTGTTGTGCGGCGCGTACCTCGCCGCGCGCAAGTTCATGGACTGGCGCATCCCCGTGGCGGTGCTGGCCTCGGCCGCGTTTACCGCCTGGATGTTCCAGTTGTACGACCCCGCACATTACCCGGCGCCGATCTTCGTGCTGTTGTCCGGCGGCCTGATGCTGGGCGCGGTGTACATGGCGACCGACATGGCGACCTCGCCGGTGACGCCGGTGGGCGTGTGGATCTACGGCGCGGTGATCGGCGTGGTGACGGTGATGATCCGTTACTTCGGCGGACTCACCGAAGGTGTGATGTACGCCATCCTGCTCGGCAATGCGCTGACCCCGTTCATCGACCAGTACACACAGCCGCGCGTGTTCGGCACTCGCCAGCAGAGGAAATCATGAGCGAGCCAACCAATATCCAGACCACGCCCGGCAGCAAGATGATCATTACCATGGGACTGGTCGCCACCATCTGCGGCGTGCTCATCGTCGGTGCGTTCGAGAGTACGCAGGACGCCATCGCCGAGAACAAGCGCATCACGCTGGAGCGCGCCGTGTTCAAGGTGCTGCCGGGTGCGGCCAGCGTGCGCGAATACGCAGCGACGCCGGCCGGCATCCAGCCGCTGACGGGCGCCATGCCGGAAGGCGGCGTGAAGTTCTATGCCGCTTATGACAAGGAAGGTGCACTGAAGGGCATCGCCGCCGAGGCCGCCGGCAAAGGCTATGCCGACACGGTGCGCGTGCTGTACGGCTACGACGCCAAGTGCCAGTGCATCGTCGGCATCGGTGTCGTGTCCATGCGCGAGACGCCGGGCATCGGCGACAAGATCATCACCGACCAGGCCTTCCTGAAGAACTTCGAGGCGCTCGATGTGCGCGTGAATGCCGAGATGACGGCGCTGGCCAATGCGGTGAAGACCGTCAAGCACGGCACCAAGACCAATCCGTGGCAGATCGACGCCATCGCCGGTGCCACCGTGACTTCCAAAGCGGTCGGGCGCGGCATCAACGAGAGCGCGCAGAAACTGATGCCACTGCTGGTCCCACATATCGAACAGGTTATGAAAGGAGCGAAGTGAGATGAACTCTCTAACCCGTCATTCCGGCGCAGGCCGAAATCCAGATGAATTAGATATCTCCCGCGCAGCGGGACAACACCGAAGTTTAGTCCGCTTCGCAGGACTGCTGTTCCTGCTGGATTCCGGCCTGCGCCGGAATGACGGCATCTTCCAGGGAGTCGCCGCATGAGCGCGAACAAAACCGTTGATGAAGGCATCACCTTCGACACCTTCATGGAAGGCGTGTGGCGCCAGAACCCCGTGTTCGTGATGATACTGGGCATGTGCCCTACGCTGGCCGTAACCGTCTCCGCAGAGAACGCGCTGTCCATGGGGCTCGCCACCACCTTCGTGCTGGTCAGCTCCTGCCTGCTGGTGTCGATGGTGCGCAACCTGGTACCCAAGGAAGTGCGCATCGCCACCTACATCGTGATCATCGCCACCTTCGTGACGCTGGTGGATTACCTGATACAGGCGGTGAGCCTGAAGCTGTACGAAGCGCTGGGCGCGTTCATCCAGCTGATCGTGGTGAACTGCATCATCCTCGGTCGCGCCGAAGCGCATGCTTCGAAGAATCCGCCGTTGAAGTCAGTGGTCAACGCATTGGGCATGGGCATCGGTTTCTGCATCGGCTTGTTCGCGCTGGGCGCGACGCGCGAGATACTGGGCGCAGGCAAGCTGTTCGGCGTCTCGCTGTTTGGCGACCACTTTCAGCCCTGGGTGGTGATGGTACTGCCGCCGGGCGGCTTCTTCGTGCTGGGCGGCTGGCTGCTGCTGTTCTCGTTGCTGCGCAGCCGCAAGGAAGCGAGGGCTGAAGCATGAACGACTCTTTGAGCCTGATCTTCATCAGCACCCTGCTCGCCAACAACTTCGTGCTGGCGACCTTCCTCGGCCTGTGCCCGTTCCTTGGCGTGTCGGGGCGTTTAAGCACAGCCTTCCCGATGGGCGTGGCCACGACGTTCGTGATGCTGGTGGCCTCGCTATGCGCCTATGGCCTGAACCTGCTGCTGAGCTATTTCCACCTCGACTTCCTGCGCCTGATCTCCTACATCGTGGTGATCGCCTCGTCGGTGCAACTGGTGGAGATGGTGATGAAGAAATACAGTCCAGCGCTGTTCCGCGCGCTGGGCATCTATCTGCCGTTGATCACCACCAACTGCGCGGTGCTGGGTGTGGCGCTGTTCCAGACCGCGCGCGAATACAGCCTCGCGCAGTCGCTGACATTTTCGTTCGCCGGCGGCGCGGGTTTCACGCTGGCCTTGGTGCTGATGGCTTCGCTGCGCGAACGTCTGCAGCTCGCCAATGTGCCGACGCTGGTGCAAGGCACGGCGCTGTCGCTGATCCTCGCAGGATTGCTGTCGCTGACCTTCATGGGCTTTGCCGGACTGGGAGCTGGAGAATGATCTATCTGCAGACCGTGCTGATCATGTTCGTTTTGCTGGCAGGCTGGCTGCTGGTGCGTGCCCTGGCCCGTCGCTACGCCGCACGCCACCCCGAGTTCGGTGCGCTGCGCGAGGAAGGCGAAGGCTGCGGATGCGGCAACCACCGCTGCGGCGAGGCACAGTGCAAACGGACCGCGCACTGAATGGATTTTGTGCCGAGTCATTCGGCGAGTGAAAAGAACCTGAATCAATATTAAAGAGGAGAAGTCCATGCAACCCTATGTCATTCCATTCCAGTCTCTGGGAATCGCCGACATCCCCGAGGTGGGCGGAAAGAACGCTTCGCTAGGCGAGATGATTTCCAATCTGAGCTCGTCCGGTGTGCAAGTGCCGGGTGGCTTTGCCACGACGGCGCAGGCATACCGCGACTTCCTGGCGAACGACGGCCTGGACAAGCGCATCGAAGAAAAGCTGTCCAAGCTGAACGTGGATGACGTGTCCGCGCTGGCCGAAGCGGGCCGCCTGATACGCAGCTGGATCGTCGAGGCCCCGTTGCCCAAGCGCTTGGAAGAAGAGATACGCGAGCACTACACGAAACTGGCAGCGGGCGGCGAAGGCAGCTTCGCGGTGCGCTCCTCGGCCACGGCGGAGGACCTGCCGGACGCCTCGTTCGCCGGACAGCAGGAGACTTTCCTCAATATCCACGGCGTGGATAACATCCTGCACGCGATACGCGAGGTGTTCGCCTCGCTGTACAACGACCGCGCCATCTCCTATCGCGTGCACAAGGAATTCACCCATGCAGACGTGGCGTTGTCGGCTGGCGTGCAGCGCATGGTCCGCTCCGACCTGGGCGCGTCTGGCGTGATGTTCACGCTGGATACCGAATCCGGTTTCCGCGACGCGGTGTTCATCACCTCCTCCTACGGTCTGGGTGAGATGGTGGTGCAGGGCGCGGTCAACCCGGACGAGTTCTATGTGCACAAGCCGCAGCTCGCTGCCGGCTTCCCGGCAGTCATCCGCCGCAGCATCGGCTCAAAGCAGCAGCGCATGGTGTTCGACGAACAGCGCTCCGCCGGTCGCTCCACACGCATCGAACCGGTACCCGCCGCCGAGCAGTCACGCTTCTCTCTGAGCGATGAAGATGTGCTGCAACTGGCGCGTTATGCCGTATCCATCGAGCAGCACTACGGCCGGCCAATGGACATCGAGTGGGGCAAGGATGGCCTCGACGGCAAGCTGTACATCCTGCAGGCGCGCCCCGAGACGGTGAAGTCAAACGCGGGCAGTGGCAGCACCGAGAAGTTCCGCTTGCAGCAGCGCGGCACTGTGCTGGTCGAAGGCCGTGCCATCGGCCAGAAGATCGGTACCGGCCGCGTGCGCATCGTCGCCAGCACCGCCGAGATGGGCAAGGTGCAGGCGGGCGACGTGCTGGTGACCGACATGACCGACCCGAACTGGGAGCCGGTGATGAAGAAGGCCTCCGCTATCGTCACCAACCGCGGCGGTCGCACCTGCCATGCCGCAATCATCGCGCGCGAGCTGGGCATCCCCGCCATCGTCGGCTGCGGCCACGCCACCAGCGCGCTGCAGGAAGGCGAGACCGTAACTGTCTCTTGCGCCGAGGGCGACACCGGTTACGTGTATCACGGCACGCTGCCGTTCGAGGTGTCCGTCCTCAGCGAGGAAGCATTGCCGCCACTGCCGGTGAAACTGATGCTCAACGTCGGCAACCCCACGCTCGCATTCGAGTTCGCGCAGCTGCCTGCCGCCGGCATCGGCCTGGCGCGTCTCGAGTTCATCATCAACAACCTGATCGGCATCCACCCCAAGGCGGTGCTGGAGCACAACAAGCTGCCGGGCAAGCTGCACGAAGCCGTGCTGCAACGTGCAGCGGGTTATGCCAGTCCGGAAGAGTTCTATGTGGAGAAGATCACCGAAGGCGTCGCCACGCTTGCTGCCGCGTTCTGGCCCAAGCCTGTGATCGTGCGCCTGTCCGACTTCAAGTCCAACGAGTACCGCAAGCTGCTGGGCGGCGAGATCTACGAGCCTATGGAAGAGAACCCTATGATCGGGTTCCGCGGCGCGGGCCGTTATGTCGCAGCGAACTTCAGCGACTGCTTCGAGCTGGAATGCCGCGCCATGAAGCGCGTGCGCGAGAAGCTGGGCTACACCAACGTGGAGATCATGATCCCCTTCGTGCGCACCGTGGGTGAGGCGCGCGAGGTCGTTGCCACGCTGGAGCAGCATGGCCTGAAGCGCGGCGAGCATGGGTTGCGCCTGATCATGATGTGCGAGATCCCCTCCAATGCGCTCCTGGCCGAAGATTTCCTGCAGTACTTCGACGGTTTCTCCATCGGCTCCAACGACCTGACGCAGCTCACGCTGGGGCTGGACCGCGATTCCAGCCTGGTGGCGGACCGTTTCGACGAACGCGATGCGGCAGTCAAGGCCTTGCTCAAGATGGCGATCACCACCTGCAACCGCCTGCACAAGTACGTCGGCATCTGCGGCCAGGGTCCATCCGACCACTTCGATTTTGCGCAGTGGCTGATGGAGACAGGCATCCAGACCATGTCGCTCAATCCGGATACCTTGCTGGAGACCTGGCGCAAGCTGGGAAAATCAAAGTAAGAAGTTACCACCCCTTGCCCGCCACCTCGCCCCTCTCCTCTTCCGATTGCGAGGCCCGGCGGGCTTTTTTCTGTCTCCATCATTTCCCGCTGACTTCAAATCAGAGGCGATAGCCGGCAACTACTGCCAGTGATACTTACGTGTAAGACGATCGTCCGGCCAGCAGCAAACCCCTGAAATTCATAGTTGAATTAGCCCCCAAAACTTGCCTTTACCGTGCCTTTCCAGTACCTTGCGTCCCTCGCTAGGGGTCTCCGCCCAAACCTCAAAAGACAGGCCGGAGTGAGACACACCCTTTGAACCTGTACGGGTCATGCCGTCGTAGGGAAGCATCCTCCGATGCTCCCCGATAATTTTGGAGCATCACCAATGAACGCCAATCCCCAATTCTTAGCCACTGCCGCCCATGTCGATGAGGCAGCGGTCAAACCCTTGCCGAATTCGCGCAAGGTCTATGTGCAAGGCTCGCGTCCTGACATCCAGGTGCCGATGCGCGAAATCACCCTGACCGACACACATTTGAGCAACGGCGTCGAGAAGAACCCACCCATCTATGTCTACGACTGTTCCGGCCCCTACACCGACCCGGCAGCCAAGATCGACATCCGCTCCGGCTTGGCCGAGATGCGCGCCGGCTGGATCGCGGAACGTGACGACACCGAGGCATTGCCGCACCTCACTTCCGAATATGGCCGCCAGCGTTTGAACGACCCGGCCTTAGCCGACATGCGTTTCAACCTGCAACACACACCGCGCAAAGCCAAACCAGGCAAGAACGTGACGCAGATGCACTACGCACGCCAAGGCATCATCACACCGGAGATGGAATACATCGCCATCCGTGAGAATCAGAAGGTGGATGGCCTGTCGGAGATGATGTTGAAACAACATCCGGGCGAGAACTTCGGCAAGGCGATGCCGAAGAAGATCACACCCGAATTCGTGCGCGATGAAGTAGCTGCGGGCCGCGCCGTCATCACCGCCAACATCAACCATCCCGAGTGCGAGCCGATGATCATCGGGCGCAACTTCCTGGTGAAGATCAACGCCAACATCGGTAACTCCGCGCTGGGTTCCAGCATCCAGGAAGAAGTCGAGAAGATGACTTGGGCCATCCGCTGGGGTGGCGACACGGTGATGGACTTGAGCACCGGCAGGAACATCCATGAGACGCGCGAGTGGATCATCCGCAACTCGCCCGTGCCCATCGGCACCGTGCCCATCTATCAGGCGCTGGAGAAGGTGAACGGCAAAGCCGAAGACCTGACCTGGGAGATCTTCAAGGACACGCTGATCGAGCAAGCCGAACAAGGTGTGGACTATTTCACCATCCACGCGGGCGTGTTGCTGCGCTACATCCCGATGACTGCGAACCGCATGACGGGCATCGTCTCGCGCGGCGGCTCCATCATGGCGAAGTGGTGCCTGGCGCACCACAAGGAGAACTTCCTTTACACGCACTTCGAAGATATCTGCGAGATCATGAAGGCCTACGACGTGACCTTCTCGCTCGGCGACGGCCTGCGTCCCGGCTCCATCTACGATGCCAACGACGAGGCGCAACTCGGCGAATTGAAGACGCTGGGCGAACTGACGCAGATCGCGTGGAAGCACGACGTGCAGGTGATGATCGAAGGTCCCGGCCACGTGCCCATGCACATGATCAAGGAGAACATGGACCTGCAACTGAAGTGGTGCCACGAAGCGCCGTTCTACACGCTCGGCCCGCTCACGCAAGACATCGCCCCCGGCTACGACCACATCACTAGCGCCATCGGCGCGGCGATGATCGGCTGGTTCGGCACCGCCATGCTCTGCTACGTCACGCCCAAGGAACACTTGGGATTGCCGAACAAGGCCGACGTGAAGGAAGGCATCATCACCTACAAGATCGCCGCGCACGCCGCCGACTTGGCCAAGGGACATCCCGGTGCCCAGGTGCGCGACAACGCCATGAGCAAGGCGCGCTTCGAGTTCCGCTGGGAAGACCAGTTCAACCTCGGCCTCGACCCGGACCGCGCACGCGAATTCCACGACGAGACCCTCCCCAAGGAGTCCGCGAAGGTCGCCCACTTCTGCTCCATGTGCGGCCCGCATTTCTGCTCGATGAAGATCTCTCAGGACGTACGCGACTTCGCAGCCCAGGAAGGCGTCTCCGAGCAGGAGGCACTGAAGAAGGGCATGGAAGTGAAGTCTGTCGAGTTCGTGAAGAAGGGCGCCGAGGTCTATCACAAGGCGTAGTCATCAATAACTTTGATATGCTGCCAGCCTAGGGGGCCTAATAGATAATGAAACAAGGGCAGGAAACTCAAAAAGTGGGGCGATTTTCCTTTGCTGACGTTTTTGCCGGGTGCGGAGGTATCTCGCTTGGCCTCATCAACGCGGGCTGGCGAGGTCGTTTTGCAGTTGAGAAAAATGCGAGCGCTTTCGAGACGCTGAAACTCAACCTAGTTAGTGGCCAGACTGGAAAATTCGAATGGCCAGACTGGCTCCCTCAAGAGGCTATTACGGCCTCTACCCTTTTAAAGAACCATAACCAAGAGTTAGAAAGATTAAGGGGCGAAATTACCCTCCTAGCAGGTGGCCCACCATGTCAGGGCTTCTCCATGGCTGGGCGTCGGACACATTCAGACCCCCGCAATAGGCTCACAGAGGACTACATTAAGCTGGTGGAGCACCTCCAACCGCGCATGCTTCTTATTGAAAATGTGCGTGGCTTTACATTGCCGTTCAAAAAACACGGGGATGGCGACGACAAAGAAATCCCTTATTCAACAAAAGTTGCCGAGCGATTGAAAGATATCGGCTATACCGTGTTTTCCAAGCTGGTCGACTTAAGTGCCTACGGCGTACCGCAAGCACGCAAACGATTCATCATTATTGCCATCCGCAATGATGATGCTGCGCTAACGAAACTGGCGGACAGAACACCTTTTGACATACTTGAAGCGAATCGCAAACAATTCCTTTCCCGTAAGGGATTGCCCACCGACAAGCCTGTAACAGTGAAGCAAGCGATTGGCGACCTGGAGACTACTGGTAAGGGACTAACACAAAGCACGGATTTCGATTTGGCGGGCTACCAACAAATCATTTACCAACCACAAGGTCAAAAATCCAGTTTTGCGAAACTAATGCGCGAAGGCGCAAAAGGAGCGCCCGATAGCCTGCGCTTACCAAAGCATAAACCTAGCACCATTGAACAATTTACGCGGATCATCACGACCTGCACCAAAGGCAAGACACTCAGCAAGGGCGACCGGGCCCGCCTTGGTATTAAGAAGCATGCCTTAACCCCGCTCCACCCAGATGCGCCGTCAGCAACCATCACAACATTGCCTGATGACATGCTCCACTATTCCGAGCCGCGCATCCTGACTGTCCGCGAGAACGCACGTATTCAAACCTTTCCAGATTGGTTTAAGTTTACGGGAAAGTACACAACTGGCGGCAAGGACCGCAAGAATGAATGCCCCCGTTATACCCAGGTTGGTAATGCGGTGCCGCCGCTGTTTTCGGAAGCTATTGGGCAGGTACTGAAAGATTTAGCCTCCTAGCGCCTGCCATGAAAGAAACCCTCAACTTTAAGACCAATACCCTACTGAAGAATCTTGTAGGCAAGGACCTCATCAATGATGACAACATTGCCATTGTTGAATTGGTTAAGAATGCTTACGACGCGGGTGCAGAAAATGTGCTAGTCAGGTTTGAGGGATTCTCGAGCAAAGGAAAGACATCTACTCCCTCGCGTTTGGTTATTGCTGACAGGGGTTGCGGGATGAGCCTCGATGACATCAGGGATAAGTGGCTCAACATCGCATATTCGGAAAAGAAACTCGCTCCACAGGAAAACGGGGCATATCTTGCTGGCAACAAAGGCATTGGGCGGTTTTCGTGTGACAGGCTTGGAGAGCGCCTTGATTTACTGACCAGGACACAAGGTGGAGACTTATTACACCTGAGAATAAATTGGCCGGACTTCGAGGTTGAGGGCCAAGTTGAGCTTACGATCCAACAAATCAATTTGGTTGTTACTGACATCACTGATGCTGATGCGGCCAACTTGGCTGGATTAAAGACTTTTCCGGTAAAGGGAACGGTCCTGGTTATCTCTAGCCTCAGGAGCGAGTGGAATCGCGAAAAGCTTTTTGAACTAAAGGACTCCCTTGAGCGGTTTATTAATCCAAACCAACTTTTCCTGAGAAAGAAATTCCGCATTACCTTCCAAGTGCCAGGCTTTGCTGCCGAGGAGGAGGGCAAGGATTATTCGGAAAAAATAAACGTTGAGATCAAGAACCAGATTTTTGAAAAACTGGAGTTCAATAGCACATACATTGATGCGCGTGTTTCACCTAGAGACAACACAGTAACCACCGAGTTATTCCATGATGGTGAGCCAGTGTTTAAATTGGTTGAGCGCAATGATGCGTATCCCTTACTACAGGACGCCCGTGTCGTTGTTTACTACCTCAACCCCTATAAGAAGTCCTATTTCAAACGCCAGACAGGCGTTCGTGCGGTGGACTTCGGTTCCATTTTCCTATTCTTGAATGGATTTCGCATTGCGCCCTATGGTGATCGCGGAGACGACTGGTTAGGAATAGACGTTCGTAAAACTCAAGGCACATCGCGATACTTGGGTAGCCGCGATATTGTTGGTCGTATAGAAATTAAAGGCAGTGAAGATCAATTCAAACCAATTTCCAGCAGGGAGGGGCTCAAGAAAACGGATGCAGTTATCCAACTAAAGGACCAGCTTTTTATTGATGTCCTGCGGAGGCTTGAGCGATTTGTTGTTGATGGGCTGAATTGGGATAGTGTGCCTGATTCACTACGGCATTCCATCGCCAAGTCTGACGGGCTGGATTGGAAGGATACCCACGAACAATATAGCGAATCCAGAGAGCGCAAAAACCAGCGAATCGTGCTATCAATCATGACCCTTGTTGGCGCATCCCCTGAGCAAACGATAAGCTTTTGGTTCAATCCGGCTTTATTAGAGGATGCCTACCAAACGCGCACCGAGGATGTAAAAAACCTGTTGGCCGCAATTGAGGGCATTGATCCAGAAAAAGTTGATACCGATCTCAAGCGGGGTTTATCTAAAGTTCGCGCGCTTATCACGGAGAAAGAACAAGAAGCAAAGACGGCAAAAAGTGAAGCCGCTGAACTGCGCGTAACGGCCGCCAAGCTCCGGGCAGAGAAAGATACATACCAGGCACAAACCCTTTTCCTACAGTCGGTTTCATCACTTGACGCGAAAGAGCTGGTTGCCTTTCATCACCAGATTGCCCATGACTCATCAATCATCGGTAATTACATTGGGCGGTCAATTAAAGCTCTGCAAAAGATTTCTGGGGGGAAAGAGGTACTTGGCTTCCTTGAAAAGGCTTCACTTGCCAATAACCGCATAACCGCCGTCGCCCAGTTCGCCACCAAGGCGAATTTTCGAGCTGGCATTGCCAAGGAACCAACCGATCTTCCTGCCTTTATCGAGCAATACATATCAAATGTAGCGAAAGATTTTGTCGCAACCAACCTAAAGGTAGAGGTTGAAAACAAAATTGGTGAAAAATTTGAACTCAAGCTAAGCCGGATAGAAATGTCTATCTTGATAGACAACATCGTCAGTAATGCGGACAAAGCTGAAGCAAAGAAACTCAACGTAAAAATTTCGAAAGTGGGCAGCAACACCTTAAGAATTTCGTTTATCGACAACGGGAATGGCATGTCTGCGAAGCTCGACCAGCCCGAGTCAATGTTTGAAATGGGCGTTACAACAACATCTGGTTCTGGCCTTGGGCTCTATCATGCGCGCGATATTGTCGAAAGGTTCGGCGGAAAAATAGTTGCTATTCCGCAGGAGCCCAAAGGTATGGAAATCCGTGTGGAGGTAACAAGATGAACTTGAGCTACAAGATCCTTTGGTATGACGACGACAAGGATTTTTTCGAATCACAGGATAAGGAGCCAATTGAGACGGAAATAGCCTCATGGGGATTCCGTCCGCAAATAACGCCAGTTCATAGTGCTGCGGAGCTTCAACAACATGGTGCATTTGATCAGTTTGACATGCTCGTTGTCGATTTCGATTTGGGGGGAGACGAGCACGGCGACCAGTTTATTAGGAGTGTTCGCGACCAAAATGTATTCGCCGAGATTATTTTTTATTCAATGAAGGAGAGCAGTGCGCTCTGGCAAGCGGTCAGTGATAAGCAATTGGAAGGCATATTTGTGGCGAGCAAGAGAAGTATTGAGCAGAAACTAATTCGCGTCGCCCGCCAATCTGTTCGCAAAGTGCTTGATCTCGAAAATATGCGCGGCATAGTTATGTCCGAAGTAGGCGATCTGGATGCGTTGTTAGGCACAATTTTTGAACGTGCCATGCATGGCGTAACTCAGGAACAGCGACAAACAGTTTTTGACCGATTTCATGAAAAAGTAAGTGAGCAACAGAAAGAGTTACAGGATGCGCTGAAGACTTTTAAGGAAGAACCATCAATTGATGGTTTGATAAGCCTTTGCGACAGTGATAAGCGATGGCAAAACCTTAACAGGGTTAAGAAACATCATGCATTATTAAAGGAAAAAGATTTCGTGGGGGATTACCAGAAGGAAATTCTATGGCCACGAAACTGTCTTGCACATGGTGTTCCAGAACGAAAAGGTGATGGTAGTTTCTTATTCCGGCATGGTAGAAAAGAATATCTGTTTAATGACGATGTCAGTCATGGCCTGCGTAGGCGAATACTGGAATACAAAAGTGCATTTGCTGAAATTGCTGAGGCAATTTCGCAACAGTAAATCAGTCGAGGAATTTTTCCAGGGCACTGCGGATACGCCGTTCGTCTTGTAGTTTGCACTCCCATAGTGTTAGCGACTTCCAGCCAATACTTTTTAGATTTTCCAGTGCTTTCTTGTCCCTCGTCTTATTTGCGGCAAGCTTTTCACGCCAGAACTTGCTTTGGGGAATGTGGGCGATTCGACAATTATCATGGGCGTGCCAGAAGCATCCATTTACAAAAATCGCTTTCTTTCGTCCGACGAAAACAATATCAGGTCGCCCCGGAATATCTTTGCGATGCAACCTATAACGATAACCCATGGCCGTAAGTATCTTACGCACTAGCAATTCCGGCTTAGTATCTTTGGGCCGTATTGAGCGCATAATTTTAGAACGCTTCTCTTTTGAAAGATTATCAACCACCTTGTCCATTTCTAATCGAGCTAGTTGTTGGACAGGATAACCGAATTATGACCTGCCGCCCCCACTGCGCCGCCTGCTGCATCGCACCCTCCATCACATCACCGCTTCCCGGCATGCCACAAGGCAAACCTGCCGGTGTGCCATGCGTCCAGCTCGATGAAGGATTCCGCTGCAAAGTATTCGGCCAGCCGCAACGCCCCGCCTTCTGTGGTGGGCTGCAGCCTTCAGCAGAGATGTGCGGTGATTCGCGCGAACATGCGCTGGCGTGGCTCACGCAAATGGAGCTGGCGACGCGGCCGCAGGTATAATCGCGCCATGCACCGTCGCACCCCTTCTTCTCCCTCTCTTGAAATCACTTCCAACTCACCCTGCAGCGGTTATTGCACGACCGGTCTGGGCGACGAGGTGTGCCGTAACTGCCTGCGCACCTTCGATGAGATCACGCGCTGGGTGGAGATGAGCGACGACGAACGCCGTGCTGTAAACCAGCGCATCGCCAACGAACAATCACAGAGTTAACCCACATGGACATCCTGCTGCTCATCAAAGCCGCCATCATGGGCGTGGTCGAAGGCCTGACCGAATTCCTGCCGATCTCTTCCACCGGACATTTGATCCTGGTGGGCGACCTGCTGAACTTCAACGACGAGCGCGGCAAAGTGTTCGAAATCGTCATCCAATTCGCGGCCATCCTCGCGGTGTGCTGGGAATACCGCGCCAAGTTGACCACCGTAGCTTCGGGACTCGTGCGCAAGGAAGAAGCTGCGCAGCGCTTCACCTTCAACCTGTTCATCGCGTTCCTGCCGTTGGCCATACTCGGCCTGCTGTTCGGCAAGGCGATCAAGGCACACTTGTTCTCGCCAGTGCCTGTGGCGCTGGCCTTCATCGTCGGCGGTCTGATCATCCTGTGGGCGGAGAAGCGCAAGCATTCCGAACACATTGTGAGCGTGGACGACATGCACTGGAAGGATGCGTTGAAGCTGGGTTTTGCGCAGGCATTGGCGCTGATCCCCGGCACGTCGCGCTCGGGTGCGACCATCATCGGCGGCCTGTTCCTTGGGCTATCGCGCAAGGCGGCAGCGGAATTCTCGTTCTTCCTTGCCATTCCCACGCTGACCATGGCGACGCTTTATGAGGTGGTGAAGTACCGCGATCAGTTCCACGCCGACGATCTCGGCATCTTCCTGGTCGGCTCCATCGCTTCCTTCATCAGCGCCTTCCTGTGCGTGCGGTGGCTGCTGCGCTACATCAGCCATCACGATTTCACCGTGTTCGCCTGGTACCGCATCGCATTCGGCTTGATCGTATTGGTCACCGCCTACAGCGGTATGGTGAGCTGGTCGGTGGCATAAAAAAGCCCGCGTGAGCGGGCTTGTTCTGCAGGACTACTAACCGTTCAACTCTGTTCCCAAGGCAGGTTGGCAGCACGCCAACCATTCAGCGCATTGCGCTGATTGTTGGGATTCTTGTCGCCCTCGAAACCTTCCAGGATGTTGTAGCAATCGGCATATCCAGCCTGCGTTGCGATCGTCGCGGCACCATGTGAACGATGGCCGCTGCGGCACAGGAACATGACCAGAGATTCCTTATTGACCTGCTGTTCCAGCGCGGCGAGGAAATTCGGGTTCTGTTTCATGCCGGGATAGGTCGCCCATTCGATCTCCACCGCGCCGGGGACTCGCCCGACCCAATCGACCTCGGCGCGGGTGCGCACGTCCACCAGCTTTGCACCGGGTGCGGACTGCAGCAGTTGGTACGCTTCCGTCGGAGTCAGCGCACCTTCATAGGGGAGATTCAATTCCTTGGCTCGCTGTTGTGCGGCATTCAATATTTCGGTGATTTTTCCCATGTCATTTACCCCTTGTTTTAACCTTTTGACTCGCAGATGCTATCCTGCGTAGTACGCTTGCATACTATCCCAACAGCGATGAAAAATCACACGCACTCTCACGCGCACGACAAGTCCGCCGCGTTCGAACCCGCCCATCCCATGCGCTTCGCCGCCGCGCGCAAAAGCACCTGGATGAGCATCTTCATCAATCTGGGTTTGACGGTGATGCAAGTGCTGGCTGGCTTCTTCGGCAAGTCACAGTCGCTGATGGCTGACGGCCTGCATTCGTTTGCCGATCTGCTGTCTGACGTGCTGGTGCTGTTCGCCAATCGGCACGGCAACAAGCATGCGGATGCCAATCATCCATATGGACACGCACGCATAGAGACCGCAGCATCGCTGATCCTCGGCACCAGCCTGGCGGCACTGGGTATCGGTTTGCTGATCGCCGCCGGCATGCGTTTGCAGCACCCGGAACAGGTGCAGGCCGTGCACCCCTTCACGCTATGGATCGCCATCATCGCGCTGGCCGCCAAGGAGGGCATGTTCCGTTACATGCTGGCCGTGGCGCAGCGCGTGCGTTCGCAGATGCTGGTGGCGAACGCCTGGCACGCGCGCTCCGATGCTGCCTCTTCGCTGGTCGTCGTCATCGGTATCGTCGGCAACCTGCTGGGCTACACTTTCCTTGACCTGGTCGCCGCCGCCGTGGTCGGGGTGATGATCGCCTACATGGGTATCCAGTTCGCGCGCGACGCGATGCTGGAACTGGTCGACACAGGACTGGATGAAAAGGAGGTGCGCGCCATACGCAATACGCTCAAGGCTGTGCCCGGCGTGATCGGCCTTCACGAGTTGCGCACCCGCAAGATGGCGGACAACGCATTGGTCGACGCCCACATCATCGTCGATCCCAGGATTAGCGTGTCGGAAGGGCATTACATCGCGGAGGCGGCGCGCAATGCGGTACTCGGCAACCACCATGTGATGGATGTGATGGTGCACATCGACTCCGAAGACGACGCGCACGCGAAGCCCAACGCCCATCTGCCGCAACGCCATCTGCTGCTGGCGCACCTAGGCAATCGGCTGGGAATCAACTTGCCGCCTTCCACGCGCGTCGTGCTGCACTATCTGGGGGGCAAGGTGGAAGCGGAATTGCTTGTCAATGAATCCATGGATATGGTCGATCTGCAGCGCAAGTGCGCACTCATCGCAAAGGACGATCCCTACTTCCGTAACCTCACCATCTATCAGGGCATTGCACCACTTTAGTGCGCATGCGCACTGATGCGCCCCCAAATGGGGCGTGCGTTGCTGCGCCCAGCCCTTGGCAAATATGGCACAATGCCAGCCTTGCGAGATTCGGGGTGATGGCACATTTTCTGCTGTATCGATCTTGTTTCATCAAACAGCTTTGTATTAATTTTTCTTCTTGGGGAGATTTGAGTATGTCTAAAACAGCCGCCGACGTTCTGAAACTGATCAAAGAACAAGGTATCAAGTTCGTCGATCTGCGCTTCACCGACACCCGTGGTAAGGAACAGCACGTAGGCGTGCCCGTTTCCCACTTCGATGCCGACAAGTTTGAGGAAGGCCATGCCTTCGACGGCTCCTCCATCGCCGGCTGGAAAGGCATCCAGGCTTCCGACATGCTGTTGCTGCCGGATCCGGATTCCGTGTACGTCGATCCTTTCTTTGACGAGCCGACCATCGTGCTGACCTGCGACGTGATCGAGCCCACCGACGGCAAAGGCTATGACCGCGACCCGCGTTCCATCGCGAAGCGCGCGGAGGCTTACCTGAAGTCCTCCGGCGTGGGTGATACCGCCTACTTCGGTCCGGAACCCGAGTTCTTCATTTTCGACTCCGTACAATGGAAGATCGACATGTCCGGCTGCTCCGTCAAGATCAATTCGGAAGAAGCGGCTTGGTCGACCGGGCACGACTTCGACGGCGGCAATACCGGCCACCGTCCTATGGTCAAGGGCGGCTATTTCCCCGTTCCTCCCGTTGACAGCCTGAACGACATCCGCGCTCAGATGTGCCTCTTGCTCGAAGAGATCGGCATCCCGGTCGAAGTGCACCACCACGAAGTGGCGACTGCCGGCCAATGCGAGTTGGGCACCAAGTTCAGCACCCTGGTAAAACGTGCTGACTGGACACAAGCTCAGAAGTACGTGATCCAGAACGTCGCTCACCAGTACGGCAAGACTGCGACCTTCATGCCTAAGCCCATCGTTGGCGACAACGGTTCCGGCATGCACGTGCACCAGTCCATCTGGAAGGGTGGCAAGAATATGTTCGCTGGCAACGGCTATGCCGGTCTGTCCGAACTGGCTCTGTACTACATCGGCGGTATCATCAAACACGCCAAGGCGCTGAACGCGATCACCAACCCCGGCACCAACTCCTACAAGCGTCTGGTTCCGCACTACGAAGCACCGGTGAAGCTCGCTTACTCGGCGAAGAACCGTTCCGCTTCGATCCGTATCCCGCACGTAGCCAGCGACAAGGCACGCCGTGTCGAGACACGCTTCCCGGATCCTTCTTCCAACCCGTACCTGTGCTTCGCCGCACTGATGATGGCCGGTCTGGATGGTATCCAGAACAAGATCCACCCTGGCGATCCCGCAGACAAGAACCTGTACGACTTGCCGCCGGAAGAAGATGCAAAGATCCCGACCGTGTGTGCTTCCTTGGACGAAGCCTTGGCCGCACTGGACAAGGACCGCGAGTTCCTGACACGCGGCGGTGTGTTCTCCAACGACTTCATCGATGCCTACATCGAATTGAAGATGGAAGAGGTCAACCGTACCCGCATGACCACTCACCCGGTCGAGTTCGACATGTACTACAGCCTGTAAGCAACATAAGGCCGTTAAGAACGGAGCCCGCGAGGGCTCCGTTTTTTTTGCCCGTTTGTTTCCCGGCAGGGCTTCCCCTATACTCCGCGCATCGTGTTTTGAGGTATGACCATGAATATATTCCGTCTGTCGATTCTGTGCTGCGCCGTGGCGTTGACGGGCACTGCACAGGCCGAGATCTACAAGCGCGTGGATGCCGACGGTCATGTCACTTATTCCAGCGCACCGATCAAGGGCGCCAAGAAACTGCACCTGGAACCTTTACCCACCATGGCCGCACAGCCCGTGCCGCCCAAGGGCCAGAACAACTCGTCCGATTTCCCCAAGGTGGACAACGCGACGCAGTCGCGGCGCGACGATACGAGGCGCAAGATCCTGGAAGATGAGCTCGCCACGGAAGCAAAAAGCGTTGGCTGATGCACGTGCCAAGCTGAAAGAAGCGGAGGACACGCCTCAGGTATATAAAGGCCCGAACGGACAGACCTTCCGCAACGTCACCAGATACGAAGAAGAGGTCAATGCCGCTCAAGCCGACGTACAAGCGCACGAGAAAAATATCCAGGCGCTGAAGACCGAGCTCTCCCGTTTCAAATAAGGTCCTGCATGGCATGTTTTCTGCTCCGTAACACGACATGCCACCACCTACCCCGCTCCCGACGCTGGAACACCTCTCCACCGCAGTCATCCTGCTGGACGACCAGTCACGCATCGCCTACCTGAATCCAGCTGCTGAGCACCTGTTCGGACTGAGCAACACCAACCTGCTCGGGCACCCGTTGCAGTACGCCTTCTCGCATACCGAGCAGCTGTTCGCCACCATCCAGGCAGCCTTGAGCAGCAACGCAAGCCATATCGAACACGATATGACCTTGGGCACGCACGCCACGGGAAGCAAGCTGCACTTGAGCTGCACCGCGACACCCCTGCGGCTTGCTTCCTATGCGCTGCTGCTGGAATTCCACACCATAGATCGTCCGCTGAAGCTGGCGCGCGAAGAGCAGATGCACGACCAGACCCAGGCCAATCGTCTGCTGCTGCGCAATCTAGCGCACGAGATCAAGAACCCGCTCGGTGGCATCCGCGGTGCGGCGCAACTGCTGGAACAGGAGCTGGAAAGGCCCGCCTTGCGGGAATACACCCAGGTGGTCATCCAGGAAGCAGACCGCCTGCGCTCATTGATGGAAAAGCTGCTCACGCCCCAACACGTGCCCCATTTCAGTGCACTCAACATCCACGAAGTGCTGGAACGAGTGCGCAGTGTGGTGCTGGCCGAGCTGCCGGAAGGGCTGACGATAGTGCGCGATTACGACTTGAGCCTGCCCGAGCTGAACGGCGACAAGGAACAGCTGATCCAGGTCGTGCTCAACATCGTGCGCAACGCGGCGCAGGCCATGAAAGGAAAAGGCACCATCACCCTGCGCACTCGCATCGCCCGCCAGGTCACGCTGATGAAGAAACGCCATCGGCTGAGCATCGCGCTGCAGATCATCGATAACGGCCCCGGCATCCCAGGCCACCTGCGAGACAAGATCTTCTACCCGCTGGTCTCCGGTCGCGCCGACGGGCACGGGCTGGGACTCACGCTGGCGCAGGATTTCGTAAGCCAGCACCAAGGCAGCATCGAATTCGAAAGCGAGCCGGGGCGTACCTGCTTCACGGTCACACTTCCGCTCACCAACATGGAAAGAACATCATGAGCAAACCTGTCTGGATCATCGACGACGACCGCTCCATCCGCTGGGTGCTGGAAAAGGCGCTGGCGCGCGAGCAGATCGAATTCAAGAGCTTCGCCTCCGCTGACGAAGCGCTGGCCGAACTCCCCCGCGACTTGCCGCAAATGGTCATCAGCGACATCCGCATGCCCGGCAGTTCCGGACTTGACCTGCTGCAGACCCTGCGCCGCGACCATCCCAATCTGCCGGTCATCATCATGACGGCGTATTCCGATCTTGAGAGCGCAGTGTCATCGTTCCAAGGGGGCGCGTTCGAGTATCTGCCCAAGCCCTTCGACGTGAATCACGCAGTCGAGCTGATACGCCGCGCGCTCGCGCAAAGCCAGCGCAAGACCACCGGCAATGGCGAATCGCCGGAAGCGCCGGACATCCTCGGCCACGCCCCCGCCATGCAGGAAGTGTTCCGCGCCATCGGCCGCCTCGCGCAATCCAACGCCACCGTGCTCATCAACGGCGAATCCGGCACCGGCAAGGAGCTGGTGGCGCAGGCCCTGCACCGCCACAGCCCCCGCGCCGACAAACCCTTCGTCGCCATCAACACGGCTGCCATCCCTAAGGATCTGCTGGAGTCCGAATTGTTCGGCCACGAGAAAGGCGCCTTCACGGGCGCGACCACCACGCGCCACGGGCGCTTCGAGCAGGCCGAAGGCGGCACGCTGTTCCTGGACGAGATCGGCGACATGCCAGCGGAGTTGCAGACGCGCTTGTTGCGCGTGCTGTCGGATGGGAATTTCTACCGCGTGGGCGGACATCAGCCGATCAAGGCTAACGTACGCATCATCGCGGCCACCCACCAGAACCTCGACGAGCGCGTGAAGCAGGGCCTGTTCCGCGAGGACCTGTTCCACCGCCTCAACGTGATCCGTCTGCGTCTGCCGCCGTTACGCGAACGGCGCGAGGATATCCCCGTGCTGGCCAAACATTTCCTGCAGAAGAGCGCGAAGGAACTGGGCGTGGAGCAGAAGGTGCTGAGCGAAGCTGCACTCCATTATCTTGCCGCGCAGGACATTCCCGGCAACGTGCGCCAGCTGGAGAACCTGTGCCACTGGCTGACCGTGATGACACCCACGCAGCAAGTGGAGATCGCCGACCTGCCCGCCGAATGGCGCGATGCCGCACATGCCGCACCCGCGCTGAGCGATTGGCGCTCTGCCCTTGCGCAGCAGGCCGCATTCGCCCTGCAACGCGGTGAACCCAACATCCTCGACACCCTGACCAAGGAGTTCGAGCGCACCCTCATCACCCAGGCGCTGCAACACACCGGCGGACGGCGCATCGAAGCCGCAACGCTGCTGGGCATGGGACGCAACACGCTGACGCGGAAAATCCAGGAACTGGGGCTGGATGGGGAAAACGATTCGTAGACGTCACATCCAACGTAGGGCGCAATAACCAACGGACATTGCGCCGGATGTGTACGACTGACGCACTCGGTGCAATGCGCTGCGCTTATTGCACCCTACGAGCCAGCCATTCGACTAAGCCCGCAAGCTGGCAAGTCGCTGGTTATGTCGAACCACAAGCTACGATATTGCCCCTTCGACAAGCTCAGGGCGAACGGTGGTGGTAAGGTTTAAGGCTTTTTACTGGATTTCTTCCACACACCAGTGATCGGCTTCTGATCTTTGCTCTCGCCCAGATAAGGCAAGCCATACATCTCCGAGAGGGTGCGCAGCAGCGTGTAGTGGTCGATGCGCTGCGCAGACCTGCCGGGCTTCACCATCGCCCCCACGAAGATGGTTGCGACGCGATTGCCCGTCGAGCCGTCGTCCTCGTCCCAGGTCACGATCAGCAGGCTGTTATGCGTGAGCGCCCACTGTGCGTAGGACTCGATGTTCTGCTGCAACCATGCATCGCCCTGCTCGATACTGCCATCGTGCATGTCGTTGCGCTGGTCGGGCATCACCAGCGACACGGTAGGCAGCTTGGTGAAATCCTGCGGAAACGCGGTGAAGGGCTGGTTGTATGCGGCCAGCTCTTTCCAGTCCGCTGCCGGATTGTGTTTGCGCCTGTATGAACCGTACATGCAGCCCTCATAACCCGCCTCCGGCAGCGATTCCGAATAGCTCGCGAAGCTCAGGCCTTGCGCGAGCAGTGCGCCGCCCAGGTTTTCGCCCTGCAGCTCCAGCGGACAGGCATTGCTGCTGATGCCGCGTGTCGTGCCCGAGAACAAGGCCAGATAGTTAGGCTGGCTGGGATGCGTGACGCCGTGGGAGTCGCTGAACAGCACACCACGTTTTGCCAGGGCATTGATGTAGGGGGCGTCGGAATTGCCGATGATCTGGGAGAACGAGTGGTTCTCTTCCACCACGATGACGACGTGATCAGGGCGGGGCAAAGGCCGCTCTGCTGCGCAGACAGATTGAGCGATGCACAACAACGCGAACGACCAGAGCAGCTTCATAGGATCACTTCTCTTTGTCTGGAGATGGTGCAGGCTCGTCTGCTTCGCCGAGCAGTGTCTTCTTCGGCCGGTTCTTGCTGGGGTCGGCAAAACGGAAACGCCCGGCCAGCACGCAGCCCTTCATGCCGATGTCGCACGGCTTGTTCAGCACCTTCTGGCACTTGCCATCGACCTCATGCGGACAACCCCAGCCACTCATGTTCGAATCTCGTTACGCCTTCTTGACGAACTCGGTCTTCAACTGCATCGCACCGATGCCGTCGATCTTGCAGTCGATATCATGGTCGTCATCCACCAGGCGGATGTTCTTTACCTTGGTGCCGACCTTCACCACCGAGGATGAACCCTTGATCTTCAGGTCCTTGATCACGGTGACTGTGTCGCCATCGACCAGCACGTTGCCGAAGGCATCCTTGAACACCTTGGCCTGCTCACCCGCTTCAGCAGGTGCATCCTTCGGCCACTCGTGTGCGCACTCGGGACAGACGTAGTTGCTGCCGTCTTCATAGGTGTATTCGGAACTGCATTTGGGGCATTTTGGTAGGGTACTCATGGTTTCTCCGTATAAGTGAATGCGTTGAATTTGTAGATCGAGTCCAGCGAAATTCGAGAGCGGTCATCCCAAATTTCAGCTGATTTCCAGGGCTAGGCTAGATACGGAAATGTTAATTGGTCAGTGCGACTTCGTGCATTATCCCGAAGTATTTTACAGATGCGGAATACAACCTCTGGGGATTCATTGTTCGATTTCAAAAGAAGTGCAATATTGGAATTAAGTTTAAAGCCAAGGCGGCAAAGTAATTTGCTCACCCAAGATCGGGCTTCAGACACCTTCTTAGGATTGGATACGCTGATTACAAGCAGATGAGACCGTGTGGTGCCTGTTTCCATTTCGTGGAGTCCAATGCTGTCGATTTCCGCCCAAAAAACAGGGGCACAATTTCTCACAGAAATGCCACGTTGAGTAATGGTCAACAGAGGCTTGCCTAACGCGCATAGTTGGTTAAATAGCATCAACAAACTGAATGCCATTAGTAGGATCCCGCCTATCAGGTATCCAGAATCTGCCCCCTCAGCCCAACCAACAATAAGCAAACCGCCAAATCCACCAAACAGCGACACCGAAAGCATTAATGAAGAATTCGAAATCACTAGTCTGAAATCATTGCTGGCGGCCATTCTGGATAATGCGGCTATCCGTTGCTCTATGAGAACTGAATTATTTGCATCAAAGACTCGTTTCCGATGCTGATCCGCACGAAATACTTTGTAAAAGGCGACAGCGACTAATACTAAAGCAATAGATTTTAATAAGATGCCTGGAATTAACGCGAGGATGAATGCGACAGAGATTAACAGTACCGCCGCCACCATCAGGTTAATGAATTCAGCAGCCATCTAAGTTTACCTGTATGGCGGCTATTAAAGCTTATATCCCCTATGCACCGCCACCACCCCGCCCGTCATGTTGAAGTACTCGACACGCTCCAGCCCTGCATCCAGCATCATCTGCTTCAGCTCTTCCTGTCCTGGATGCATGCGGATGGATTCGGCGAGGTAACGATAACTATCCGCGTCGTTGGCGATGATCTCGCCCATCTTGGGCAGCAGCTTGAACGAGTAAAGGTCGTAGGCCTTCTCCAGCGGCTTGGCGACCTTGGAGAATTCCAGCACGATCAGTCGGCCGCCCGGCTTGAGCACGCGATGCATCTCGCGCAGTGCGGCGTCCTTGTGGGTGACGTTGCGCAGGCCGAAGGCGATGCTCACGCAGTCGAAGTAGTTGTCGGGGAAAGGCAGGTGCTCGGCGTCGCATTGCGCGGTGGGCGTGGCTTTGCCTTCGTCGAGCAGGCGGTCGCGGCCCACGCGCAGCATGGCGTTGTTGATGTCGGTAAGCACGACCTGGCCGTTCTTGCCGACCTTGTCCAGGAACAGTCGGCTCAAATCGCCTGAGCCGCCCGCGATGTCCAGCACGCGCTGGCCTTCATGCACATTTGCCAGACCGACCGCGAAGCGCTTCCAGATGCGGTGCAGGCCGACCGACATCAGATCGTTCATGATGTCGTACTTGCTGGCGACGGAGGTGAACACGCCGGCGACCTTCTTGGCCTTTTCGTTCTCGTCCACGGTCTGGAAACCGAAATGGGTGGTCTTACTCATCGTTGATCCCTTTGTATTGATGCGGGTCGCGGCTTTCGCCCGCCGCTTCCAGTTTTGTCAGGTAGTCGTGCCACATGGCATCGTGATAATGGCCGAGTTGGTGCAGGTATTCCCAAGTGTAGAGGCCAGTATCGTGGCCGTCGTCGAAGGTTATCTTGAGCGCGTATTGTCCTACCGGCTCCAGGTCGGTGATGCCGACATCGCGCTTGCCGACCTGCAGCGTCTCCTGCCCTGCCCCATGCCCGCGCACCTCGGCCGAGGGCGAGAACACGCGCAGGTATTCCGCCGGCAATGTGTAATGCGCGCCGTCGTCGAAGGCGATCTCCAGTGTCTTCGATTTCTGGTGCAGGATGATGTCGACTGGGATCATAGCGAACGTATCTTCTTCAGCAGTGCGGTGGTGGAGCGCTCATGCAGGAAGGGGATGCTGTGCACCGAGCCGCCCCAGCCCTCGACTTCCTTGGCGCCGACGATGTTCGCCGGCTTCCAGTCGCCGCCCTTCACCAGCATGTCCGGCTTGCAGGCAAGGATGAGATTGAGCGGAGTGTCTTCCTCGAACAGCACGACCAGGCTCACGGACTCCAGCGAGGCCAGCACCGCAAGGCGATCGTCCTGCTGGTTGATGGGACGGTCGTCGCCCTTGCCCTGGCGCTTCACCGAGGCATCGCTGTTCACACCGATAATGAGCGATGCACCGAGGGCACGGGCCTGTGCCAGGTAGGTGACATGACCGCGATGTAGTACGTCGAAGCAGCCGTTGGTGAACACGAGTGGCCGCGGCAAGGCAGCGACCTTTGCCGCGAGGTTCTCTGCCGTGCAGATCTTGTTTTCGAAACTCGGGGTGGGATACACGTTAGTCCATGTATTCAAAAACGCGCACTACCTTCTGCACACCTGCGGTTGTGCTGGCAATCTCGGAAGCCGCATCGGCTTCGGCATGGGTCACGATGCCCATCAGGTACACCACGCCGCCCTCGGTGAACACCTTGATGTGGTCGCGGTTGAAGGCCTTGCTGCTCACGAAGCGGTTGCGCACGTCGCCGCTCACGCCGGAATCGCTGCTGCGTACGCCATAGCTCGATACGCCCGCCACCTGCAGTTCGTTGGCGATGCCTTTCACCGGCGGGATACTGCCGACGATGCGTTCGATGTCCATCTTGGCCGCTTCGCTGGACACTTGGCCAGTCAACAAGGCGTAGCGGTTGAAACAGGTCACGGTCACCTGCACGTTGGATCTGTATTTCTCGCCGATGCGCTGCTGTGCCTTGCTTTCGATGTTGCGGTCATCCAGCACGGTGCCCTGGGTGCGGCGCTCGTTGGCGCTCATGGCACCACCGCCCTGCGCGCATCCTGCAACCGCCACGACCAGCAACGAAACTACCAGTAGCTTACGCATCACTCACCTCCGAGTAACAAATGATCGATCACATCACACAGGCAATGCAGCGCGAGCAGGTGGACTTCCTGCACGCGTGCGGTGCTTTGCGCCGGCACGCACAGATGGAAATCTTCCGGCTGCAGCATCTTGCCCATCTTGCCGCCGTCACGCCCGGTGAGCGCGACCACCACCATGTTGCGCTCGTGAGCGGCCGTGATGGCCTCCATCACGTTGACCGAATTGCCGCTGGTGGAGATGGCGATCAGCACGTCGCCTTCCATGCCCAGCGCGCGCACCTGTTTGGAGAAGATCTGCTTGTAGTCGTAATCGTTAGCGATGGAGGTCAGCACGGAGCTGTCCGTGGTCAGCGCCACGGCAGGCAGACCGGGACGCTCGACCTCGAAGCGGTTGATGAGTTCGGCGGCGAAATGCTGGGCGTCCGCCGCCGAGCCGCCATTGCCGCAGATCAGGATCTTGCCGTCGTGCAGCAGGCAATTCACCATCGCCTGCGCGGCGTCGGCGATGGGCTTGGCCATTACTTTCTTGCTCTGTAGCTTGGTTTCGGCGCTGTCGTCGAAGAGTTTGCTGACGCGTTTGGTGAGTGTCATGTCGCTAGGGAAATATTGAGAATGCGCTGGATTTTACCTTAAAGCTCGAAAGCATTCTTTATCCACTCGATGCCTGCTGCGTCTTGCGGAGCAACCAGCAGCAGTGCATCGAAGCGGCACGGAGGTATGCGCGGCAGATCGGCAAGGTAGTGTTGGGCGGCGCGTATGAGTTTTGCCTGTTTGTGTGCGTCTATGCTGGCGGCAGCCCCACCAAAGTCGCTGCGGCTGCGCAATCTCACTTCAGCGAACACCAGCGTCGCGCCGTCACGCAGGATCAGGTCGATCTCGCCAAAGCGGCATCGGTAGTTAGCTTGCACCAGCTGCAGGCCTTGCTGCAGCAGATAGCGCGCGGCAGTCTGCTCGGCCTGCGCGCCGGACTTCATGGCTATTGTTTGTTGCCCAGCGGGATGCCCTGCCCTTGGCGTATCACGGCAGTCGCGCTCTCGCGTTCCAGCAGGTGTCCGTTCAGACGCACCTTGCCGGTCACGCCATCCAGCGGCAGTGCATTCGCTGTGTCGTGCTGGTAGAACACCTCCAGCAGACGGTAGGCATCGATACCCAGCGCATACAAACGCTCCATGTCCTGCGGCAATGCGGGCGTGGCGCGTGGATAGACCATCACCGCCGCGTGGTCCGGCTGCAACACCCACGGCATATCCACGAAACGCACTTCGGACAAGTCGTAATTGACCAGATTGTTGGTGTTGCCGGCAAACACCTGCGAAGTGGCATACACGGGCACCATGTTGCTGATGTAGGGGCGCATCAGACGCGCCTTCTCCACGTCAGCCGCAAGGAAGACCATGTTGCCCGGCTCGGCTGGAATCAGGCGCAGCGGCGAGGGATCGCCGGTATAGACGATCTCGGATTGAACGATGCCGCCGGCGTGTTGCCAGTCTTCCAGGAATGCCTGTGCCAGACGCTTGGACAACGCAGAGTCAGTGCGCACTACGGTGGCGCTCAGCAGACCGACCCTGGTCGCCCATTGTGAGACCTGACGCGCTTCCACCTCTGCGGGCAGGCCGAAGAAATACAGCTGATCCGCGCGCTGCTGCGCATCGATCACGTTCATCGCCAGCGTAGGCACTGGCAGATCGGGATTGGCGGCCAGCGCCGTAACACCCGGCCGAGTCAGAGGACCGGCCACTGCCACCGCACCAGCCTTCAGCGCTTGTTGATACTGCGCCACTACCTCGAGTTTCTCGTCGTTGCAGGGATAGACGCGCACCGGCAATCCGTTGGCCTGCTGTGCGGCTGCCGCAAGGAAACCCTGCTGAACGGCCTCTGCTGCCTTGCCGAACGTGGCAGAGCTTAACGGCAGGATCAGCGCGATATGGGGTGCGACCGTCCCTGCTCCGGTGGAGGGCAGGATAGGCACCATGACCGGTGCGGGCTCGGCAACCACGCCGGTGACAACGGCAGGAGCGGGAGCCTCAGTGATGGGCGGCGCCTTTACTTCCGGAGCAGCGGGCGCTTTCACCTCGGGCACCGGCACCGCTACGCTGGGCACTGCTACGCTGGGCGCTGGGGCCGGCGCAGTAGCGCAGCCAAACACGCTCACGTATAGTGCGGCGACCAAAAAACCGCGCAACCACTTCAACTCAGGGACCACAGTTTGCATATCAAGGCCAGGCAAAAATTAGAGTGCGCATTATATGTAGTCGCCACACCGATTGGAAATCTAAGTGACATCACGCTGCGCGCGCTGGAAGTGCTGGAATCAGCCGATACCATCGCGGCGGAAGACACGCGTAACACGCGCCACCTGCTGCAGCATCACGGCATAGGCGACGCCCGCCTGCTGGCATTGCACCAGCATAACGAACGCGGTGCGGCGGAAAAAGTCATCGCGCTGTTACAGCAGGGACAGAACGTGGCCCTGGTGACCGATGCAGGCACCCCTGCCGTGAGCGACCCCGGCGCGGTGCTGGTGGACGAGGTGCGCACTGCGGGCTTTCGCGTCATCCCCATTCCGGGCGCGAGTGCCGCCGTCGCCGCTCTTTCCGCATCCGGGCTTAGCGCCCCACATTTTCTGTTCTATGGCTTCCTGCCGAACAAATCCGGCGCGCGGCGTACCGCACTGCAAACGCTGGTCCAGCATCCTTACACCCTGGTGTTCTACGAAGCACCGCACCGCATCCTGGAATGCACCGAAGACCTGCAGGCCGTGTTCGGCAACGAGCGCGACATCGTGTTCGCACGCGAGGTCACCAAACTGTTCGAAAGCATCCATCGCTGCAAGCTGGGTGAGGCACTGGACTGGCTGAACAGGGACCCCAACAACCAGCGCGGCGAGTTCGTGCTGCTGGTGTCAGGCGCACCGGCCGAATCTGAAGGGATGGATGCCGAGACCGAGCGCATCCTGAAATTGTTGCTCAAAGACCTGCCGCTCAAGCAGGCCGTCCAACTGGCCGCCCAGATCACCGGAGGCGGACGTAACGAGTTGTATCAGCACGCACTTTCCCTGAAATCCCCCGAATAGGATTCCGCATGGAGCACCCACATGACGGGTGCGCTTTCTTGCTATTCAAACAGCTGTTTGATACGCTTGTTTGAATCTACACATTAAAACGGACTGACGTGAGCGCAATGCAATCCCAATCGGAACTACCGGAAAACACGCGCGACCGGCTGCTGTTGGCTGCGCGCGAGGTATTCGGCGAGCTCGGTTTCAAAGGCGCGACAGTGCGCGAGATCTGCCGCCGCGCAGAGGTCAACGTCGCGGCAGTGAACTACCACTTCAACGGCAAGGAAGCGCTTTTCATGGCCGCGCTGGAGCTAGAGCCGATCGCCGACCTGATAGCGCCGGACGAGTCTGGCAGCGCCGAAGAAAGGCTGACCCGCTTCATCCGCGAATTCGTGAGCCGCGTGATGGAGCAAGGCTGCACGCCGCACACCCGTCTGCTCCTGCGCGAACTGCATGAGCCATCCCCGGCACTGGACAGCATAGCCCGGGCCCTCATCGTGCCCTTGCACCAGCACCTGACCCGTCTGGTGCGGGAGGTCGTGGGCGACGAGTTCCCCCAAGAAGAGGTACGCCGCTGCGTGTTCAGCATCTTCGGACAGTGCACTTATTACCGCAATTCGCGGGAAATGAACCTGCTCGTGTATCCCGAGCTGAAGTACGACGAGAAAGAGATCGAAGCGACCGCCAGGCACATCGCCGAGTTTTCGCTGGCAGGGCTGAAGCAGGTAGCCCACAACTAATTCAAGAAGCGACCGCCACAGGTCGCATGTACGGAGGATAGTCATGAAACAGAACACATCGCAATTTCTTGCAGGAACCACCTTATCCAGCCTGGCCCTGGCCCTGCTGCTGACAGGCTGCGGCACGGACGAACAACCCAAGAAACCGGCTGCCGCTGCGGCTCCTCCACCCGCCGAGGTCGATGTGATCACGGTCAGATCCGGGCCGGTGACTTTGACCCAGGAGTTGCCGGGTCGCCTGCAGGCATACCGCACAGCGCAGGTGCGCGCCCGCGTGGAAGGCATCGTCGAGAAGCGCCTTTTCGCCGAAGGCAGCGACGTGAAAGCCGGTCAGGCCTTGTATCAGATCTACGTCGGCAACTATCGCGGCGATTACGAGGCGGCCCGTGCGGACGTCGCGCTCGCCCGCCAGAACCTGGAGCGCGCAAAACAACTGCTCGATGCCAGGGTGGTGAGCCAGCAGGAATACGACCAGACCGCAGCCAAGCTCAAGCTGTCCCAGGCCGCCTATGCCAAGGCGCGCGAGGGCTGGGAGAACACCCGCGTCCCCTCACCCATCTCCGGACGCATCGGCCGTTCGCTGGTGACCGAAGGCGCGCTGGTCGGCAAGGGCGAGGCGACCCTGCTCGCCACCATAGAGCAGACGGACATGCTGTACGTGAACTTCACCCAGTCCAGCTCCGACGTCATGCGCCTGCAGAAGGCGGTCAAATCGGGCAGCCTCAAGCGCAGCGACTCGACCGCCGTTGAATTAGTACTGGAGGACGGCAGCGTCCATCCGTTACCCGGCAAGCTGCTGTTCGCCGAAATGTCCGCCGACCCTTCCACCGGCAGCGTCACCATGCGCGCCGAGATCCCCAACCCCAACCGTGAGCTGCTGCCGGGCACGTTCGTGACCATACGCGTCCCACAGGCCGTGGCCGAGAACGCCATCAGCGTGCCGCAGCGTGCGGTGCAGATGAACCCGCAGGGCCAGTTCGTGATGGTGGTGGGCCAGGAAGGCAAGGCCAATCTGCGCCCGGTCAAGGTGGGCGCGATGGCAGGTACTTCCTTCATCATCGAATCCGGCCTGCAAGGCGGCGAACAGGTGATCGTGAACGGCCTGCAGAAGGCCAGGCCCGGCACAGTCGTGAAGCCCATACCGATGGACACCGCCATCTCCACCCCACCCGCAGCAACCGAAAAGAAACAGGGGTAAACCGTGCTGGCAAAATTCTTCATCGATAGACCCATCTTCGCCTGGGTCATCGCCATCGTCATCCTGCTTTCCGGCGTGCTGGCCCTGCGCGGCCTGCCGGTCTCGTCCTATCCGGCGGTAGCCCCTCCCGCCCTGTCCATCACGCTCACCTATCCCGGCGCGTCTGCCCAGGCGGTGGAGGAGACTGCGGTGTCGCTGGTGGAACTGGAGCTCAACGGCATCGACCACCTGCTCTACATGGAGTCCTCCTCCGAACTGGGACGCGGCACGATCACGCTGACCTTCGACGCTGGTACCGATCTCGATACCGCGGCCGTGGAGACGCAGAACCGCATCAAGCGCGCCGAAGCGCGCCTGCCTGAGGAAGTGCGCCGCATGGGCGTCACCGTGGCGAAATCGGCGCGCAACTACCTGATGTTCGTCACGCTGATCTCGCCGGACAAGAGCTACAACAACATCGCGCTCGGCAGCTATGCCGCAGCCCATGTGCTGGACAGCGTGCTGCGCGTGCCGGGCGTGGGCGAGGCCATGCTGATGGGCACCGAATATTCGATGCGCATCTGGCTCAGACCGGATCGGCTGCTGGCCTATGGGCTGACACCGGGTGACGTGAAGAGCGCGATCTCCACGCAGAATGTCCAGCTCGCCACCGGCGAGCTCGGCCAGCTGCCGGGGCTGCCTGAGCAGGAGCTGAACGCGATCATCGTCACCAAGGGGCGCCTGACCTCGGTGGATGAATTCGCCAACGTCATCGTGCGCGCCAACCCCGACGGCTCGACGGTGCGTGTGAAGGACGTGGCGAGAGTCGAACTGGGCGCGCTGGACTACTCGGTGGCCACCCGCCTGGACAAGCAGCCCTCCGCCTCCATCGCCATCCGCCTCGCCCCCGGCGCCAATGCGCTGGACACGGCGAACGCCGTCAAGGCGAGGATGACCGAGATAGGGAAGTTCTTCCCCAAAGGCGTGGAATGGATCGTTCCCTACGACACCTCCAAGTTCGTCGAGATCTCCATCAAGGAAGTGGCCAAGACGCTGGTCGAAGCCATGATCCTGGTGTTCCTCGTGATGTACCTGTTCCTGGAGAACTTCCGCGCCACGCTCATCCCCACCATCGTGGTGCCCGTGGCGCTCACGGGTGCGGTGGTCGGCCTGTACCTCGTCGGCTATTCGATCAACACGCTCACCCTTTTTGCAATGGTGCTCGCCATCGGCATGGTGGTGGACGACGCCATCGTGGTGGTGGAGAACGTCGAGCGCATCATGACCGAGGAAGGCCTGCCGCCGAGGGAAGCCACGCGCAAGGCGATGGACCAGATCTTCAACGCCATCATCGCCATCACGCTCGTGCTCGTCGCCGTGTTCATCCCCATGGCGTTCTTCAGCGGCTCGGTGGGCGCGATCTATCGCCAGTTCTCGGTGACGCTGGTGCTGACCATTCTGTTCTCCGTGCTAATGGCACTGACCCTGACGCCCGCGCTGTGCGCCACCATCCTGCAACATACGCCGGGGCATGAGCTCAAGCCGAGCACGGGCTTCTTCGGCTGGTTCAACCGCTTCTTCGAACGGACGACCCAGGGCTATCAGGCCGGCGTCGCCAGGGTGCTGAAGCGCACCGGCCGCTACATGGTCATCTATGGAGTGATCCTGGTCGCGGTGGGCTTCCTCTTCACCAGGCTGCCCACCAGTTTCCTGCCCGACGAGGACCAAGGCTACTTCATCAGCATGGCGCAGCTCCCCGCGGGTGCGACGCGCAGCCGCACCATGGAGGTGCTGTCGCAGGTGGAGGACTATTACCTCAAGCAGCCCGAAGTCGAGCACGTCATCGGCGTCGCGGGCTTCTCCTTCGCCGGTCGCGGCCAGAACGCCGCCATCGCCTTCATCCGACTCAAGAGCTGGGACGAGCGACCCAAGCCTGAGAACGGCGTGTCCGCGATCGTGCAGCGCGCCAACATGACGCTGTTCCGCATCAAGCAGGCGATGGTCTTCGCCATGAACGTGCCGCCCATCCCCGAGCTGGCAGCGGTCGGCGGCTTCGACTTCCGCCTGCAGGACTTGGGCGGACAGGGTCGCGAGAAACTGATCGAGGCGCGCAACATGGCGCTGGGCCTGGCCGGCAAGAACCCGGTGCTGACCGGGATACGCCCTGAAGGCCAGGAGCCTGCGCCGCAACTGCGCATAGACATCAACCACGAGAAGGCGCGCGCGCTGGGGATAGAGCCTGCGGTGCTCAACGACACGCTGCAATCCGCGCTGGGTGTGGCCTACATCAACGACTTCCCGCGCGAAGGACGCACCTTGCGCGTGCAGATGCAGGCCGAGGCGAAGTCGCTCTCCTCGCCACAGGAGATCCTGCGCCTGCCGATACGCAACGCTCAGGGCGGCATGGTGCCGCTGTCCGAGATCGCCAAGGTGCGCTGGGTGGTCGGCACGCCCAAGCTCGACCGCTATAACGGCATCCCCGCCATGAAGATCTCCGGCAGCGCAGCACCCGGCCACAGCACGGGCGAGGCGATGGCGGCGATGCAGGAAGTGGCGAAGCAGTTGCCGCCTGGATTCGGCTTCGAGTGGTCCGGCACTTCGCGCGAGGAAAGCCAGTCCGGCAGCCAGGCCAGCCTGCTGTTCGGCCTGTCGCTGGTCGCGGTGTTCCTGTGCCTTGCCGCGCTATACGAGAGCTGGTCCATCCCGTTCGCCGTCATCCTGGTGGTGCCCATCGGCATCCTGGGTGCGCTGCTGGCGGTGATGCTGCGCGGCCTGCCCAACGACGTGTACTTCAAGGTCGGCCTCATCGTCATCATCGGCCTGTCGACCAAGAACGCGATCCTGATCATCGAGTTCGCGCGCTCGCTGCAGGACCAGGGCAAGGGCCTGATCGAATCCACGCTGGAGGCCTGCCGCCTGCGCTTCCGCCCCATCCTGATGACGTCCATCGCCTTCATCTTCGGCGTGCTGCCGCTCGCCATCTCCACCGGCGCCGGCGCGAACGGCCGCCATGCCATCGGTACCGGCGTGATGGGCGGCATGATCACGGCCACCGTGCTGGCGGTGTTCCTCATCCCTGTGTTCTTCGTGGTGGTGCGCCGACTGTTCCCCGGCAAGCCCGCCCACATTCAGGAGCAAGACCATGCGTAACCGCAGATTGAACAAGACCCTGTTGTTGTTGGTATCGAGTGCGATGCTCGGTGCCTGCACCACGGCGCCAAACTACCAACAGCCCGAGATGCAGCTGCCCGAGCAATGGACGCCCAAAGACGCTGCCGACAAGACGGTAGTCGGCATGGGTGAGCGCTGGTGGAGTCTGTATTCCGACCCGGTGCTCGACCGCATCGAAGACGAGGCGCTCGCGCACAACGCCGACCTGCAGGTGGCGCTGGCGCGCGTGCTCGAGGTGCGTTCCCAGCTCGACGTGGCCGAGGCCGCGCAGTACCCCAACGTGAACGCGAACCTGGGCGAGACCCGCAACCGCGCGACCACGGCCGGCTCCTTCCCCCGCCCGGCCACCGCGCCGCGCACGACCACCACCACGCGCGCCACGCTGGATGCGAGCTATGAGCTCGACCTGTGGGGCAAGTACCGCAGTGGCAGCGCCGCGGCGCGCGCCGAGCTGCTCTCTGCCGAGGCCAGCCGCGATGCCGTGCGCCTGACGCTCACCGCACAGGTGGCGCAACAGTATTTCGCCCTGCTCGCCTACACCGCACAGGAAGACACCCTGAAGCGCGCGCTGGCCAACCGCGAAGAGCGGCTGGTGATGGACAAGAAGCGTCTGGAGCTCGGCGTCATCTCCGAGTTCCAGCTGCACCAGTCCGAGGCCGAGATCGCTTCCGCGCAAGCCCAGCTCGCCGGCATCACGCTGGCCAAAACGAGGCAGGAGACCGCGCTGGCGGTATTGCTCGGACGTTCGCCGCGCGAAGTGATGGCAGCCCAGCTGGAACGCGGCGCGCCCAAGCTCAATGAGGTCTGGGTGCCGGACGGCCTGCCCTCCGAACTGCTGCTGCGCCGGCCTGACCTGAAGGCCGCGGAGCAGCACCTCATTGCGCTGAACGCGCGCATCGGCGAAGTGCGCGCGCAGTACTTCCCCTCGATCAGCCTCACCGGCTACCTGGGCAGCGAGACCGTGGACGTGGCCAGGCTCTTCACCGGCCCCGCGAACGTGTTCCAGTTCGCAGCCAATTTGAGCCAGCCTATCTTCAATGCGGGCCGCATCAGCGCCAACGTCAAGGCCAGCGAGGCACGCCGCGACCAGGCGCTGGCGCAGTACCAGCAGGCGGTCGCCAGTGCGTTCGGCGATGTGCGCAACGCGCTGGCCGCACAGGAAGCGGCTCGTCAGGTACTGGCGGCAGAAAGCATGCGCAGCCAGGCGCTGGCACAGGCCAGCCAGCAGGCGGAAGTGCGCTTCAAGGTGGGCGGCTTGAGCCGCATGGACTTCCTGGATGTCGAACGCAACCAGCTGCAAGCCGACCTGAACCGCATCGAGGCAGAGCGTGCGCAACGCGCGGCGGTGGCCGACCTGTTCAAGGCGCTGGGCGGCGGCTGGCAGGAAAAGCCGCGCGACACCAAGGTGTCCAGCGCCGAATGCCAGCTTCCCAAGGTCACGACGCGGGCCACCACCGACAGCCTGCGTTTCTCCAGCGGAGCTTTCGACTAGAATGGCGGCACCCGTCATTCCGGCGAAAACCGGAA
The DNA here is from genome assembly GCA_963813255.1 of uncultured beta proteobacterium. Taxonomy (GTDB): domain Bacteria; phylum Pseudomonadota; class Gammaproteobacteria; order Burkholderiales; family Gallionellaceae; genus Sideroxyarcus. The sequence goes on from CAWEYD010000001.1 coordinate 553,605, forward strand.
TCCAGCGGGTTCAATCGTAAGAAGCATTTTGAAAACCGGTCGCCGGCCTTCGCCTGTGACGATCCACGAATCGCTGCACCGTAAAAAGAATAGCCGCCATGGAACTCAAACTCACTCGCCCCGACGACTGGCACCTGCACCTGCGCGATGACGCACTGATGCAGTCCGTGCTGCCCGACACCGCGCGCCAGTTCGCCCGCGCCATCGTCATGCCCAACCTGCGCCCGCCCGTCACCACCACCGCACAGGCGGTGGCCTACCGCGAGCGCATCCTGAAGGCGCTGCCTGCGGGCATGAGGTTCGAGCCGCTGATGACGCTGTATCTCACCGACAACACTTCTTCAGACGAGATACGCAAGGCGAAGCAAAGCGGCGTGGTGCACGCGGTGAAGCTGTATCCGGCAGGTGCGACCACCAACTCCGACGCCGGCGTCACCGACCTGCGCAAGACCTACTCTGCGCTGGAAGAGATGCAACGCTACGGCATGCCGCTGCTGGTGCACGGCGAGGTCACCAGCGCCGACATCGACATCTTCGACCGCGAGGCCGTGTTCATAGAGCGCGTGATGCAGCCGTTATTGAAAGACCTGCCGAACCTGCGCGTGGTGTTCGAGCACATCACCACCAGTGACGCCGCGCAGTTCGTGACCAGCGCGCCGGATACCATCGCCGCCACCCTCACCCCGCAGCACCTGCTCTACAACCGCAACGCCATGCTGGTCGGCGGCATCCGCCCGCACTTCTACTGCCTGCCCATCCTCAAGCGCGAGACGCACCGTGAGGCTTTGGTGAAAGCCGCCACCAGCGGCAGCCCGAAGTTCTTCCTCGGCACCGACAGCGCCCCCCACGCCCAGCACACCAAGGAGAACGCGTGCGGCTGCGCTGGCTGCTACTCCGCGCACAGCGCCATCGAGCTGTATGCCGAAGCGTTCGAAGCAGCGGGCGCGCTGGACAAGCTGGAAGCCTTCGCCAGTTTCCACGGCGCGGATTACTACGGCCTGCCGCGCAACAAGGACACCATCACGCTGCGCCGCGAAGAGTGGCACATGCCTCACACGGTGGAATTCGGCGGCTCCCAACTGGTGCCGCTGCGGGCAGGTGAGGCAATGAAATGGAAGTTGCTTCGTTGAGTTAGGAGCGGTTACATGGCGTTAATTAAAACAGATTGGTCACATGAGCTGGGACAGGTGAAAGCAACTGTAGATAAGGTTGTTGATACAAAGCTCTCTCCTTTGATTCAGAGCTCCATTACTCAAGCTAGTAATGAGTTGTCTAGTGTTGTAGCACTTGCAAGCGATAAGTTAGATACAAATATCAAAGAGCTTTCAAAAGAGATTCATATACAGCGCGAGGCTACAAAGCAAGATATTGAAACGTTAGTTAACCATACGTCAGAAAAGATTAACGATTCTATTCGGCAAGCTGGTAATGAAATGTCAAAGGTTGTCGAACAGGCGAGTAATCGCTTAGACGACAACATAAAGACGCTGTCTCAAGAAATTCATAACCAGAGAAGAATGACGAAGGAAGATGTCGAAGAGCTTATTAGATATGCGAGAACGCAAATCGACCAATTAGTCGACCTGAAAGTCGCACTAATAAAGACTGAAGCGAGTGCGCTACTGGAAGAACAGAAAGAGAAGCTGAAGCGCGAGCTCGAAGACGCTGCCATCAAAAGTAAGAAAACCATGTTCACAAATTTGGCTCTTTCTATTGGTGCAGCCGTGTTAATGGCGGCAATTGGACTAATCTACAAAAAGATTTCTATTGGTGAATTGGATGTATTTGTCTTGTTCCGAATCCTTCTTATTTCCATATCTATGGGAACCGGTGTCTACGCCCTCCTGCTAAAAATCAGACAGTGGCAAGCGCTTAATGAAGTAAAAAAGAATGCAGCCACAATTGCGCTTAGTTATTTGGGTATTATTCGACCAAATGGCTCTATGGGGTTATTCCTCATATCACTTGCCTTACTACTGGCTTGGATTACCCTAACTTTTTATGTTCATTAACTAAGCTGGCATCCGTTCTGGCGATTACTAGATCAATTGCGATACCAAGCGAGGGTGATGCTAGTTTGCTTTAGGCGACATAAAGTCCATATTTTGGGGTTGCTTCAAATTCGTTAGAGGGATAGGAGACCAAGAATATGTGGAAAATGATCGTGAAGTTTCTTATCAGCATTTTCTGGCCTGAGATCAAGAAGTTTCTCGGCAAGTACATTAAGGAGCTTCTGCTTTGGTTAGAACAGAGGCTGAAGTACGTTTTCACAAAACGTAACGACAAAAACGCGCAGGAAGCAGAATCACGTGCTGAGGAAGCAAATCAGCACGCAGAGCAGGCGGCCAATCCTTCGGAAGCAGAAAAATGGAAGGCCATCGCTGCCGTCTGGCGGGAGGTGGCAGAGAAGTTCCGTAGGGAGAACGAATTTCTTCAAAGCGAAATGAATTCAATTCGCACCGAAGCGGAAGCAAAAACCCAAGTCAATCTCAAGACCTTAGAGTTCGATGACGCTTTTGAGGTTTCAAGTAATGACATCAGGGCCATAGAAGATCGGCCCTTGCTGATTGAGAAGAAACCATGATGCTCTCTGTTTGGAAGGACGACAAAATCGTCGCAGATATTCTTGGTGGCATCTCTCGATCCCCGACAGCAGACTATCCGGAAAGGTATCGATCCGTGCTCGACAGACTGATTCCTTCAGACGAGCACTATGAAATTTATCCCTCAGATGGTTCTGGAAAACACATGCATGTTGAAAGTCTCACCTGCTGGCCTGAAAACGGTGTCATAGTTTTTACTTTCGTTGAAACAGGCTATGTGTAATCCCTCTAGCTCTGCGCTCCAATAATAATCAGCCGTGCCACAACTCTTTTCTCCATACACGCTGGGCAACCTTCAGTTGAAGAACCGCATCGTCATCGCGCCGATGTGCCAGTACTCTGCCGTGAATGGCGATGCGACGGACTGGCACATGATCCATCTGGGCCATCTGGCACTCTCTGGAGCAGCGCTGCTGACCATCGAGGCGACGGCGGTGGAACCCGAGGGGCGCATCTCGCCCGCCGATCTGGGGCTGTGGTCGGATGCGAACGAGGCGGCGCTGAAACGCGTGCTGACCGCTGTGCGCCAGCATTCCTCCATGCCCATCGCCATCCAGCTGGCGCATGCCGGGCGCAAGGCGTCCTCGCAGATCTCGTGGAAAGGCGGGCAACAACTGCCGCTGAGCGAAGGCGGCTGGACCACGTTCGCGCCTTCCGCGATCCCGTTCACAGCGACTGACCGGCCGCCGCAGGCGCTTGATGCAGCCGGCATGCAGCGCGTGCAGCAGGCCTTCGTCACTGCCGCGCAGCGCGCACAGCGCATCGGCCTCGATGCCATTGAGGTGCACGCGGCGCACGGCTACCTGCTGCACGAGTTCCTGTCGCCTCTTTCGAACACGCGCACCGACGAGTACGGAGGCACGCTGGAGAACCGCATGCGTTTCCCGCTGGAAGTGTTCAGCGCAGTGCGCGCTGCGGTGCCCGGCATGACGGTGGGCATCCGCATCTCCGCCACGGACTGGGTGGAGGGTGGCAGGGACATCGAGCAGAGCGTGGCCTTCGCGATGGAACTGAAGAAGATCGGCTGCGACTTCATCCATGTTTCCAGCGGCGGCCTGTCGCCGCACCAGCAGATGGCGCTGGGCCCCAACTATCAGGTGCCGTTCGCCGAGAGGATACGCAAGGAGGCCGGACTGACTACCATCGCGGTGGGTATGATCACCGAGCCGGAACAGGCAGACGCCATCGTCGCTGAAGGCCGCGCCGACCTGGTGGCGCTGGCGCGCGGCATGCTCTACGACCCGCGCTGGCCGTGGCACGCTGCCGCCAGACTGGGTGCGAAAGTGGAAGCGCCGCCGCAATACTGGCGCGGTGCGCCGGGTGGACCGGGACTATTCAGCAACACGAAATGAAAGGGGCACTCATGTTCACCCTCTACATCGCGAACAAGAACTACTCGTCGTGGTCGCTGCGGGCCTGGGTGCTGATGCGCGAGCTGGGCATTCCCTTTGACGAAACGCTGATCCCACTGGGAGACGCAGCGGTCCGTGCCGTCTCGCCCTCCGGCCGGGTGCCTTGCCTGGTCGATGGCGATACCGTTGTCTGGGATTCGCTCTCTATCGCCGAGTATCTGGCGGAACGCTTTCCCAAGGCATGGCCCGCCGATGCCGTGGCGCGTGCATGGGCCCGTTCCGCCGCGGCGGAGATGCATTCCGGGTTCATGGACCTGCGCGGCACCTGCTCCATGAACTGTGGCGTGCGGGTGCGCCTGAACAGCTTTTCGCCGGGACTGCTGGCGGACATCGCCCGCATCGATGAGCTCTGGAACGAGGGGCTTTCCCGTTTCGGCGGCCCGTTCCTCGGCGGCGAAAAGTTCACGGCCGTGGACGCGTTCTTCGCGCCCGTCGCCTTCCGCGTCCAGTCATATGAGCCGAAGATGTCCGAACGGTCGCTGCAGTATGTGGACCGCTTGCTTGCCCTGCCTTCGATGCAGGAGTGGTATGCCTCGGCACTGGATGAAGTCTGGCGCTATGACGAATACGAGAAGGCATTGCACCAGGCGGGCACGCTGCTGGCCGATCACCGGCGGGCAGGTGGCTGAGAACGTACAGGATCCTGATGGGTGCGGGATCACGATATTTTGAGTAACATTTCCCCAGTTTATTTGCGGAGTATCACCATGAGTGCAACCACTCTTGAAATCCGGTCTGACTTGAAAATTCAACTCGACCATCTGGCAGCAGAAAGCCATCGCAGCGAAAGTGATTTGGCGAACGAGGCCTTGTCGCTTTACCTTGCTCAACAACGCCATATCTCTGCACGCATCAAAGTAGGTCTGGCACAAGCGCAACGCGGTGAGTTTGTGACGGACGAGGAAATGGAGGCGTTCTTCGCACGCTACACCGAGCCGCGGGCATGAAGTTACGCTACACGCCGCGGGCCAGATCAGACCTTGCGGAGATTCACGATTACATCGCGCAAGAAAATCCCCAGGCGGCAAGACGGGTGATTGTCATCATTCGCATGGCGGCAGATGCATTGCTACAAAACCCATTGGTCGGCAGAGCTGGACGGGTTGCCGGAACACGCGAATTAGCCGTTGGCCGTTTCCCCTTCATGCTGGCTTATCGCGTGGATGCGGATGAAGTACAGATTTTGTCGGTAATCCATACGGCCAGAATGTGGCCTGAAAGTTTGTGATTGATATGTCGCTATCTTCTTACCTCGATACTTCCCCCGTCCTCGGCGACCGCGTCTACCTGCATCCCTCCTGCCAGGTCATCGGCGACGTGCACATAGGTGACGACAGTTCCGTGTGGTGCAACACGGTGCTGCGCGGTGACGTGAACCGCATCGCTGTCGGGCGCGGCAGCAACATCCAGGACCTGACCGTGGGCCATGTGTCACACAGGACGCCGGAGAAACCCGATGGCTCGCCGCTCATCGTGGGTGACTACGTGACGGTGGGGCATTCGGTGATCCTGCACGGCTGCACCATAGGCAACGAATGCCTGATCGGCATGGGTTCCATCATCATGGACGATGTGGTGATCCCCGACCGGGTGATGGTCGGTGCGGGCAGCCTGATCTCTCCGGGCAAGGTGCTGGAGAGCGGCATGCTCTATATGGGGCGCCCGGCCAAGGCGGTGCGTGCGCTCACCGAGGATGAGATCGCCTACCTCAGCTATTCCGCCGAGCATTACATGCGTGTGAAGAACAACTATTTGAACCGACCTAACTCGTAACTTGAAAGTATCGAAGATGACAAAGTTAAGCCCGCAGGATTTCAAACGTGCCAGCGTGAACCTGGAGACCGCGCAGATCGCCTGGCGCGAATTGCAGCGCTTCTTCGCCAGCGGTGTGGCCATCGCGGTGAGCCCGGAACTTGACCTGATCGAAGTGGCGTTCCAGGTGTCCGAAGACAATGCGGAGCAGATTCAGAAATGGATGGATGGCGGACAGGTCGCCCGCGTGACGGACGAGCTGGCGCTGACCTGGTATGACAACGATGCCATCGTATGGGCGGTGGTGGTCAGGCCGTATGTGCTGGTGCAGGCAGAGAAGCCGCGCTGACGCGACCGCAAAGGTAGCTGGCAAGAATGAGATCGGGGGCCGAGGCCCCCGAACTTTTACGGGTTGAAGGGTTGCGGACGCGGGGTCGCGTCGGATGACGGCGGCAGGAGAGGCAGCTTGAACGATGGCTGCTCGCCGGTCAGCGTTTTCAGGAAGGCCACCACCTTGCGGTTCTCATCCTCGGTGAATTTCTTGCCCAGTTGTATGCGTGCCATGGTGTTGACTGCATCCGTGAGCGTGGCTGCCTCGCCGTCATGAAAGTACGGATAGGTGAGCTCGACGTTGCGCAACATCGGCACCTTGAAATAGAAGCGGTCAGCATCGTCGCCCGTGACCGCATAACGCCCCTGGGCGGGGTTGGCGGTCTTGTAGGGTTCGACCACGCCCAGCTTCTGGAAGGAGTTGCCGCCCACCGCAGCCCCGTTGTGGCAGCCGGTGCAGCCGCTGTCCTTGAACAGCTGGTAGCCGGCCAGCTCGTCCTTGCTCAGCGCCTTCTTGTCGCCTTTCAGCCACTTGTCGAAACGGGAGTTGGGCGTGACCAGGGTCTCTTCGAAGGCGGCGATGGCCTTGGTGACCTTGTCGATGTCGATCTTGTCGGAACCGAACTCGGCCTTGAACTCTGCGACGTATCCCGGGATGGACTGCAGCACCGTGACGGCGAGGTCATGCGTGAAAGCCATCTCGCCCGGATTGGCGATAGGGCCTCCCGCCTGTGCCTTGAGGTCCGGCGCACGCCCGTCCCAGAACTGGGCGAGGTTCATGCTGGAGTTCAGAACCGTCGGTGAATTGATCGGGCCTTGATGCCAGTTGTGGCCTACCGAAGTCTTGAGGTTGTCGGTGCCGCCCATGGAAAGGTTGTGGCAGGAATTGCAGGAGATGAAGCCGGATCTCGACAGACGCGGATCGAAGAACAGCTTCTTGCCGAGCTCTACCAGCTTGGCATCCTTGGGTTTCGCTGCAACGAGAGGCTGGATCGGTTCGTTGGTGTTGGCGGCGTACGCCAGGCCCACGTCTGCAAGCAGGGCCCCCAATGCTATGGTCAATGACGCTATGCGAAGTTTGCTCATTTGAAACTCCTTTCATGATGAGTGACAAGTTGCATAAGGCATTCGCCGCAACCTCGGCGAAGAAGGAACTCTGCTTTGGGTGCGCCGGATGTTCCTAGGCCACCTTGGCAGTAGCGGGTATATGTGTGAACAGCATCTCGTGCGTGGTGCGGATCTCGTCGCGGAAACGTTCATGGAAGAACGAACAGGCCGACGGCGATAGGTACAGCCTTTCCAGAGCGGTGACGTTCTCCCATGCGGTCACCTTGGCTGTGGCGCGATTCAGCAGGTTGGCCACCGCAACGATGTCGGTGTAGTTGGCCTGTCGTTCGTCGCCAACGCAGTGCAGATCCTCATGGCCAATCACTGCGTCTATGATCTCGGCGGGAAAATTCCAGGCGTGCAGCAACCGTTCGCTAATAGTGGACCGGAAGCTCCAGATCAACTCTTCCATGGTCTCGTGATCGAGACGGTCCGAGTGCTTTTCGGCATGCAGGCATAAGGGCAACGTGCCGATGTCATGCACCAGGCCAGCCAGCATGGCTTGCTCCGGATTCAGCGTCTTCACATTCTTCGCCAGCATGTAGCAATAGGTCGCGACTTCGCGGCTATGTTCCCAGAAGTCTTCCAAGCGTTTTCTGATCACGGGATGTCTGCTATGCGCCTGCTCGGTGACCGAGATGACGCTGGTGATCAGATTGCGCAAGGGCGTGTAACCCAGGCGGCTGACGGCTGTCCTGACGTTGCTGACCCGAGGCTTGCCTGCGAAGGAGCCACTGTTGGCGGCCTTGATGACCTGTGCTGCGATCGCCGGGTCGCCGGAGATGACGGCCACGATCTGGTCTGCCGAGAAGTTGATGTCGTCGATCATGTGCTGCACCTTGCGCGCGACGTTGGGCAAGGTGGGCAGTGCCAGTTGCTGATCTTCGATATCCTGCAGCAGCTGGTCAATAGCCGGGAACAACACTGTCTGCTTCATGATTGCCTCCTTCACGAGCCCCGAACCAAGCGGGGCGGAGCGGTTGCCAGATGGGCGGAGGGCAATCGTATTCAGACTGCCGTAGTTTGCATATAGGTCAAACGACCTAGATATGTACCTAGATATTTCGTATTTCGAGGATACGGCCTTACTTTTTCATTGCCGCTTCGATGCGCTGGCACAGCGTCTTCAGAATCTTGATGCGAGCGAAGTTCTTGTCGTTCGCTTCCACTAACGTCCACGGTGCGACCTCGGTGCTGGTGCGATCCACCATATCGCACACAGCACGTACATAGTCTTCCCATTTTTCGCGGTTGCGCCAGTCTTCGTCCGTGATCTTGAAGCGCTTGTAGCCGGTCTTTTCCCGCTCCTTGAAACGGCGCAGTTGCTCCTCTTTGGTAATGGCGAGCCAGAACTTCAACACCACTGCGCCTTTTTCAGCGAGCTGCTCCTCGAAATCGTTTATCTCGCCGTAGGCGCGCATCCAGTCTTGCTCGGAGCAGAACTTCTCTACACGCTCGACCAGTACGCGGCCATACCAGGAACGGTCGAAGATGGTGAAACTGCCGGCGCCGGGAACATGACGCCAGAAGCGCCACAAATATGGCTGGGCACGCTCTTCTTCCGTCGGCGCCGCGATAGGCACGATGTTGTAGTGGCGAGCATCCAGCGCGCCCGTGATGCGCCGAACAGCACCGCCCTTGCCACCGGCATCCGAGCCCTCGAATACGGCAATGACCGAGATATCCTTGAATTTCGGATCACGCGTCAGCAGGTTGAGCTTGCCTTGGTATTTCTCCAGTTCGGTCTCGAACTTCTTCTTGTCCAGCTTCTGCGTCATGTCGAGTTTGTCGAGCACGTCGAGTCCGTCGATGGCGGCTTGCAACGGCGCCACATTGATGGCGGGCTTCACGGGAGCGTCCAGCCGCTTGCGCAGCGCATCAAGCAATACCTTGCCGACGGTGAGGCTGCGAAAGCGGTCATCGGCACCTTCGACGACGATCCATGGCGCTTCGGCGGTGCTGGTCTCGCGCAAGGCATGCTCGGACACTTTGCGGAATTTGTCGTAGATCTTGAAGCGCGCCCAGTCCAGCTTGGTCACGCGCCAACGCGTCTTGGGGTTCTTTTCCAGCGACTTCAGGCGTTTTTCCTGCGCCTTCTTCGACAAGTGGAACCAGAACTTGAGCACCAGCGCACCTTCGTCGGTGAGCATCTTCTCGAAACGGTTGATCTGGTCGATGCTCTGGTTGAGAGAGGCGGCACTGGTCAGCTTCAGCACGCGCTGCACGATGGGCGCGGTATACCAGGAGCCGAAGAACACCCCGATCTTGCCCTTGGGCGGCAGTTCGCGCCAGAAGCGCCACATCGGCGGACGGGCGCGTTCCTCGTCCGACATCTCGCCCATCGCATGTACCCGGATATGGCGCGGGTCCATCCATTCGTTGAGCAGGTTGACCGTTTCGCCCTTGCCTGCGCCGTCCACGCCGCCGACCAGGATGACGACTGGAAACGAGGCCTTCTGTGCCAGATCGAACTGTGCGTTCAGCAATGCCTCGCGCAGCTTCGGCACTTCCTTGTCATAGGTGGCTTTGTCGATCTTGTGTCCGAGTTCGGCAGATTCAAACATAGCTATTCTCCTGAGATTTACAGGCTTTCCGGCGCGATGGCCAGGCACAGATCGGCCTGGCCACCACTCTCATTGGTGCGGCTGCTGAACCACCACACCGCTCCTTTTTTGATGCTGAGACTATCTTTGGAATCGACCAACAACCGCGCGGCGACCTGCCCCAGCGTTGGCTGATGGCCCACGACCAGCACAGCACCCTTTCCCTCCCGCCAGCCAGCCGCATCCAGTATGTCCTGCGCGGATGCGCCAGTGCCGATGGCCGGCTCGGTTGAGAAATGCTTGGTGAGTGCGCGGGCAGTCTGCTGCGTGCGCATGGCGGGGCTGACCAGGATGCGCGTGTCTTCGGGCAGGCGGGCGCGCAGGAAGGCCGCCATCTTGGCTGCCTGCTTCTGCCCCTTGCCGGTCAGCTCACGTTCCATGTCCGGCGTGCCATCCTGGGCTTCCGCATGTCGCCACAGTATCAGGTCCATCATCCACCCCGCATATTACAGTCGTGGTAGCACGATATACCGTATATACTGTTTTTGCCACATTCACTTCAGAGAGGCAGATCATGACGACCCGAACCACCCGCACCACCAAGGTTCCAACCGAGAAAGCCGCTGTCAAACCAGAGAAGAAACACAAGAAGAAATCGGCAGAAGAGAAAGTCGTGCGCGACAGCTTCACCATGCCGCAAAGCGATTACGCGCTCATTGCCGAACTCAAGGAAAAAGCCCTGGCCGGCGGCGTGCATGTGAAGAAGAGCGAGTTGCTGCGTGCAGGTCTGCGTTTGCTCGCCAAGTCGACTGCGCCTCAGTTGAAGCGCGCAGTGAGCGGACTGGAAAAGATCAAGACCGGACGCCCCAAGACAAGCCTAGGCCTGCTCCACCGCGGGCAGCGGCTGGCCTAGTTCTTCGATGAGGCCGGTTTGCGCGCACTTCGCGGTGTCGCCCACCGCTGCCTTGCGGTGCCATAGGCCGTCGCAGTCCATCTCCCACGCCTGGCAATTGTCTTGCAGGTACATCTTCAGCCCTTCGTCCAGCACGCGCTTCTTCAGCTTCTTGTCGAGTATGGGGAAGCAGGCCTCGATGCGGCGGAAGAAGTTGCGGTCCATCCAGTCGGCGCTGGACAGGTACACGTCGTTCTGCAGTTCGTTGCGGAAATAGAAGATGCGGCTGTGTTCAAGGAAGCGCCCGATGATGGAGATCACGCGGATGTTCTCCGACAGGCCCTTGATGCCCGGACGCAAGGCACATACGCCGCGCACGATCAGGTCGATCTTCACCCCGGCCTGCGATGCCTCATACAGCGCCATGATGGTCTCCGGCTCCAGCAGGGCATTCATCTTGGCGATGATATGTGCACGTTTGCCAGCCTTGGCCAGCTTGGTCTCGTTGCGTATCGCCTCCAGTACCTTGCTGTGCAGGGTGAAGGGCGATTGCCACAGGTGATGCAGCTTGCTCGCCCTGCCCAGACCGGTGAGCTGCACGAACACCTCGTTCACGTCGGAACACACTTCTTCGTTGCTGGTGAACAGGCCGAAGTCGGTGTACAGGCGGGCCGTGCGCGGGTGATAGTTGCCGGTACCGAGATGCACATAGCGGCGCAGCTTGCCCTCCTCGCGCCGTACCACCATCAGCATCTTGGCATGGGTCTTGTGTCCGACCACCCCGTACACCACATGAGCTCCAACCTCTTCCAGGCGTCCCGCCCAGTTGATGTTGGCTTCCTCATCGAAGCGCGCGAGCAGTTCGACGACCACGGTCACCTCCTTGCCACGCTTGGCCGCTGCGATCAATGCCTCCATCAACTCGGAATCGGTGCCGGTGCGATACACCGTCTGTTTGATCGCCACCACGTCCGGATCGGCAGACGCCTGCTGGATGAAGTCGATCACGGGCTTGAACGACTGGTAGGGATGGTGCAGCAACACGTCGCTCTTGCGTATCACCTTGAACATGTCCGCGCCCTTCTTCTGCAGCAGGGTCGGCATGCCCGGCACGAAGGACGGGAATTTCAGATCGTCGCGCGCCACTTTGTCAGGGATCCCGATCAGTCGCACCAGGTTCACCGGACCGTGCACGCGGTACAGGTCCTCGGCATTCAGCTCGAACTGCTGCAGCAGGAACTCGGCCAGTTCGTTCGGGCAGTTATCCGCCACCTCCAGCCGCACCGCATCGCCAAAGTGGCGTTGCGGCAATTCACCCTGCAGACTGATGCGCAGGTTCTTCACTTCCTCTTCATCCACGAACAGGTCGCTGTTACGCGTCACGCGGAACTGGTAGCAGCCCAGCACTTCCATGCCCGCGAACAGCTCGCCGACATGTGCATGCAGGATGGACGACAGGAACACGAAGCCGTGTGCACAGCCGGCGATCTCCGGCGGCAGCGGAATGGCTCGCGGCAGCACGCGCGGTGCCTGCACGATGGCCTTTGCGGAATTGCGCCCGAAGGCATCCTTGCCCTGCAGCTCTACGGCGAAATTCAGGCTTTTGTTGAGTACGCGAGGGAATGGATGGGCCGGATCGAGACCGATGGGAGTCAGCACCGGCATCACTTCGCGCAGGAAGAAATCCTTGATCCAGGCCTGCTGTGCCTCGGTCCAGTGGGTACGGCGTATGAACTTGATGCCCTGCTCGGCCAGCGCGGGGACCAGCTCTTCATTGAACATCTGGTACTGGCGAGCGATGAGCTGATGCGTCGGTGCGAACAGGCGCTTGAGTATCTGCGATGGCTTCCAGGCCGTCCGGCCCGGATGCAAGCCCGCCCAGTTTGACCTGTTCCTTGAGTCCGGCAACACGTATCTCGAAGAACTCGTCCAGATTGCTGCTGACGATGCACAGATACTTGAGGCGTTCCAGCAAGGGGACACTGGGATCTTCCGCTTGCGCCAATACCCGCCGGTTGAACTCCAGCAGGCCGAGTTCGCGGTTGAGAAAATTCTGAGCGGGGTAGTTTTTTGCCAAGATCTAGTGTTTCGGCGGTACGAAGCCGGAAGGCATCTGGGTTCCCGCACCGAAGAAGTAGTTCTCCATTTGCTGCGCCAGATATTGGCGCGCCTTGAGGTCTGCCAGGTTGAGGCGGTTCTCGTTCACCAGCATGGTCTGGAACTTGATCCAGCCCTGCCAGGCTTCCTTCGAGACGTTTTCAAAGATGCGCTGACCCAGCGCACCCGGATAAGGTGGACGCTCCAGCCCTTCCGCTTCGCGTCCCAATTTCACACACTGCACCATTCTTGCCATTCCGATTCTCCACAACAGGTTGATGATAGGGCGGCATTGTTACACGCCGATGAAGCAGCCCCCGTTTACTTCAGATTCTTCACGAACACTTTCGAGCGGCGCTGGTAGTTGTACAGCGCCTTCTTTTCCTTGGGCAGCTGGTTCACGTCCGCTTCCTTGAAGTCGCGCTCGATGAACCAGTGCGCGGTGCGCGTGGTCAGCACGAACAGCTTCTTCATGCCTTGCGCCTTGGCCAGGCTGCTCATGTGGTTGAGGATGGCTTCGCCGTAGCCTTGGTCGCGGCATTGCGCCTCCACCGCCAGACAGGCCAGTTCGGCAGACGCTTCGTTCGGAAACGGGATACAGCGCTGCACAACCGACGATGCGGTGGTCGTGTTCCAGCACCACGAAGCGGGCGATCTCCCGTTCCAGCAACTCGCGCGAGCGCCGCACCAGTATGCCCTCCTCTTCCAGCGGGCGCAGCAGCTGCAGGATGCCGCCTACATCTTCGATGGTCGCCGCACGCAGCGTATTGAGCGTGGACTCCACCAGCATGGTGCCTATGCCTTCGTCGCTGAACAGTTCCTGCAATAGCGCGCCGTCCGTGTGACGACTGATCAGATGCGTGCGCGCCACGCCGGCCTCGCAGGCACGGATGGCGCAGGGCAGGAACAACGCCACGTCGTCCGGCTGTTTTCCTTTCTTGTCGAGCAGATCCCGCGCCTGCGCGATGGTGAGCGCCTTGAGCAGTTTGCCCTTCTTGTCCTGCACCCCGTCGGTGTCCATCAGGAATACGAGCTTGTCAGCATCCAATGCGATGGCGGTGGCGGTGGCGACGTCTTCCAGGGTGAGGTTGAACACCTCCCCCGTCGGCGAGTAGCCCAGCGGCGACAGCAGCACCACTTCGCCGAATTCCATGCGGTCTCTCAACGCGGCGACGTCCACTTTGCGCACCACGCCGGTGTGCTGCAGATCCACGCCCTCGATGATGCCGATAGGCTGGGCGGTGATGAAGTTGCCGCCCGCCACGCGGATATCCGCGTTGGCCATGGGCGAATTAGCAAGCCCCATCGAGAGCAAGGCTTCGATCTCCAGGCGCACGCGCCCGACCGCTTCCTTCACGCACTGCATGGCGTCGGCATCGGTGAGGCGGATACCCTGATGATAGGTGCCGGACAAGCCGTTCTTGGCCAGATGCTGCTCGATCTGCGGGCGCGCGCCATGCACCAGCACCAGGCGGATGCCCAACGCGGCGAGCAGGTTGAAATCATGCGTCAGTTCGACGAACTTGCCGTCCGCCACCACCTCGCCGCCGAACGCGATGACGAAGGTCTTGCCGCGGAAGGCGTTGATGTAAGGTGCGACGGAGCGGAACCAGGCGACGAAATCTTCAGGTTTGGTCACGGCAGGCATTGCGGTCCTTTCAGGATTGATATTTGCATCTTGCCGCGCTATTCCTCGTCAAGCAACTTGCCGGCGATCGCCCAGTTCTCGTCGGGCAACTCATCGAAGGCGATATAAGTGTAGGACTTGGGCTTGTGCGCGATGCGCTCCAGAGTGTCAGTAATCTCTGCGGCTAATCTGGCTTTTTGCTCGCGACTCAAGGTGCCGGCGATGCGGATGTTCACGTATGGCATGGTGCCTCCTTTAGTATCAGTTGAAGTCTCCCCACAGCGTCTGCAGCGCTGCGATGCCCGCGATGGCGGCGGTCTCGGTGCGCAGCACACGGGGGCCGAGCAGGATGGGAACGAACCCAGCCTGCAACGCGGCATTGGCCTCGTCGCCTGTGAAGCCGCCCTCCGGGCCGATGAGCAGGGTGGCCCTACCCTGCGGCTTGGGTTGCGTCTGCAGGTTGCTGACTCCCCCCGGCAACAGGATGAATTTGCTGACGGGCGCATGCCGCATCTCGATCAGCCACGCAGCGAGTTCTTGCGGTGCGTGGAGTCGCGGCAGGAAGTTGCGTCCGCATTGCTCGCAGGCGGAAATGGTGACGTTGCGCCAGTGCTCAGCGCGTTTCTCAACCCGTGGACCGGAAAGCTTCGCGACGCTGCGCTGTGTCTGCACCGGCACGATCTCGGCGGCACCGAGCTCGGTGGCCTTCTGCACCACCCAGTCCATCTTTTCACTCGTGCACATGGCCTGCGCCAGCACGATGTGCAGACCGGATTGCGGTTGTGCCATGCAGGGTTGCAGCTTCTCCAAAAGTACGTGCTTGCCAGTGATGGCTTCGATAGTCGCATCCAGCGCATTGCCCAAGCCATCGAAGACCTGCACCGCGTCGCCCTCGCGCAGGCGCAACACGCGGCTGGCGTGATGTGCGGCTTCCGGTGGAAGCTCGGCATCGGGACCTGATGGGAGCGGCGGAGTGCAATAGAATCTGGGTGCGGACATGGCAGGTAAAGGGCGTCGGTACGGGCGTGATAATATAACGGTCTGCGCAACAACGCTGTTCTTTGGAAGATTATCTATGGTCAGTCTACAACCCCCTTTGTGCGATTTCGGCTGGAAGGCGCGCCCGTTCGACCTGTTGGGCGTCGACGGCAAGCGCCACACGCTGGAAAGCGCGCGCGGCGAGAACGGTCTGCTGGTGATGTTCATCTGCAACCATTGCCCCTACGTCAAATCCATTCGCGACCGCATCATCCGTGACACGCGCGAACTGCAGCAACACGGCATCAACAGCATCGCCATCATGTCCAATGACCCTGCCGACTACGTGGAAGATTCGTTCGATAACATGAAGCTGGTAGCTCAACAGTACGACTACCCCTTCCCCTATGTGTGGGACGAGACGCAGCAGGTGGCCAAGGATTACGGGGCGGTGTGTACGCCGGACTTCTTCGGATTCAATGCCAAGCTGGAGCTGCAGTACCGTGGGCGGCTGGATGCTTCGCGCAAGGAGGCTGTGCCGGATGCACAGCGCGACTTGTTCAACGCCATGTTGGAAATCGCACAGACTGGGCAAGGCCCGCGTGAGCAAATCGCCAGCGTGGGCTGTTCGATCAAGTGGAAAGATCAGGCCTGACCACAACCTGAATGCAGGTTGTTATTCACCGTTTCGTGTCCAATGTTTGTTTTAGTTTAGATGGGGTGCGATATGAATCGATACTCGGTATGGCTTGGTTCAACCATTATTTTGGCACTGGCGACGTTCTCCAGCGCCGCCCAGGCAGGTTTCATCTTTGGCGCGGGCGCCACTTTCCCCAATGAAGTTTATAAGGCATGGGGCAAACAGTACCAGACGGAAACCGGCACGGCTCTTGTCTATCTGCCCGTCGGTTCCGGTAAAGGCATCGCCGAGGTTTCTGCGAGAAAGGCCGATTTTGGCGCTACAGACAAGCCGCTGTCAGTCAGCGAGCTGGAGAAGGATCGTCTGGTCCAGTTCCCGGCGCTGATCGGGGGCGTGGTTCCCGTGGTCAACCTGAAGAAGGTAGGAGACGGACAGCTGCGGCTGGATGGTTCCGTATTGGCGGACATCTACCTGGGCAAAGTCAAACGCTGGAACGATCCCGCGGTTGCAGCACTCAACCCGCGCCTCGCATTGCCCAATGAACCGATCAACGTGCTGTATCGTTCAGACAAGTCGGGCAGCACGTATACCCTGACCGACTATCTCTCCAAAGTCAGTCCAGAATGGAAGAGCACTTTTGGCGCGGTGATGACGCTTGCCTGGAAGGTTGGCACAGGAGCCGAAGGCGGTGAGAACCTTGCCAAACAGCTCAGCAGCACCCCCAATTCCATTGCGTACTTGGACCCGGCTTTGGTTCAGCAAAAGCATCTGACGTTTGTGAAGATGCGCAATCGCGAAGGTATGTTTGTCAGTCCGCATCTCGCGTCGTTCTCGGCGGCCGCAGCCAACGCGACATGGAGCCTGGCCAACGGATACGGCCAGTCCCTGACCGAGCAGCCCGGCCCGGAAAGCTGGCCGCTCGCCACGGCCACTTACATCCTTCTTGCGCGCGACCCGGCAGATGCGAGCGGAGCCGAAGCAACGCTGAAATATCTGGATTGGACGTTCCGCAATGGCGGTGCGATTGCACAGACCTTGGGATTTGTTCCGATTCCCGCCGCGGTGATGCAGAACGTGCGCGATTCATGGAAAGCGCAGATCAGGGACCGTGGCGGGCGCCCCTTGTGGAAATAGATAGATTGCCGGACGCATCGCGTCGTTTGGGAAAGGTGGGATTTTGAAGATATTGATACTGGGTGCGGGACAGGTCGGCTCGACCGTGGCGGAGAACCTGGTCGGCGAAGCGAACGATATCACGGTCGTCGATGCAGACGGTGAGAAGCTGCGCCAGCTGCAGGACCGTCTTGATCTGCGCACCCTGACCGGCAACGCCGCCCACCCTTCCGTGCTCGAGCAGGCCGGCATCGCTGATGCCGACATGCTGCTCGCAGTTACGCAGAGCGACGAGGTGAACTTGGTCGCCTGCAAACTGGCCGCAAGCCTGTACAACACACCGACCCGCATCGCGCGCATCCGCGCCACCGATTATCTGAACCGTGAGGCCGTGTTTAGCACCGAGAACTTCTGCGTCGATTTCTCCATCTGCCCGGAACAGATCCTGACCGACTACATCACCAAGCTGATCGAATTCCCAGAAGCTTTGCAGGTGCTGGAGTTCGCCGATGGCAAGGTATCGCTGGTGGCTGTGCGCGCATTCGAGGGGGGGCCGCTAGTGGGCAAACCGCTGAGTTTCCTGCGCTCTCACATGCCGCAGGTCGAAACGCGAGTGGCTGCCATCTTCCGTCAGGACCGCGCGATCATCCCCGAAGGCGGCACTGTGGTGCAGGACGGCGACGAGATCTTTTTCATCGCAGCGACGGACAACATTCGCCGCGTGCTGAAGGAAATGCGCCGCATGGACAAGCCCTCCAAGCGAGTGATGATCGTCGGCGGAGGCAATATCGGGCGGCGTCTGGCGAAGGCACTGGAGCACGATTACCAGGTCAAGCTGATTGAGTTCAACAAAAAGACTTGCCAGAAACTGGCTGGGGAGTTGACCAATACGCTGGTGTTGAATGGCGATGGCACGGACGAAAAACTGTTGCAGCAGGAGAACGTCGGTGAGATCGATGTGTTCTGCTCGCTCACCAACGACGACGAGAACAACATCATGTCGGCGCTGCTCGCCAAACAGGGTGGTGCACGCAAGGTGCTTGCACTCATCAATCGCAGCGCCTATGTTGATCTGGTGCAGGGCGGCAAGATCGACATCGCCTTGTCGCCAGCGCATGTCACCATCGGTTCACTGTTGTCGTATGTACGGCAAGGCGACGTGGCGGCAGTTCACTCGTTGCGCCGTGGCGCAGCGGAGGCGCTCGAGCTGGTGGCGCACGGTGACCGACAGTCCTCTCGCGTTGTCGGCCGGCGCATCGATGAGATCGATCTGCCCAAGGGGGCGACCATAGGCGCATTGGTGCGTGCCGGTGAGGTTATCGTCGCACACCACGATACCGTGATCGAAGCCGAAGACCATGTCATCGTTTTTGTCACCGACAAGAAGATGGTGAAAAAGGTCGAGAAGCTGTTCCAGGTCAGCCTCGGGTTCTTCTGATGGGCCGCGTCTTTACCGTTTTTCATGCACTGGGCTTGATGCTGGTGGTGTTCAGCGTCGCCTATCTGCTGCCGGCAGTCACCGCTCTCATCTATGATGACTTCACCGTGCTGTGGGATTTTCTGCTGCCCATGCTGTGGACGTTCTTGGCCGGCGTGCTGATGTGGCTGCTGACACGGCGCCACAAAGGCGAATTGTCCATCCGCCACGGCTATCTGCTGGTAGTGACGATGTGGACGGCCATGCCTGCCTTCGCGACCCTGCCGCTGCTTCTTGCACTGCCAAGCCTGTCTTTCACCGATGCCTATTTCGAGACCATGTCGGGCATGACCACTACAGGTGCCACAGTGCTTACCGGGCTGGACGGTCTTGCGCCCGCCATCAACCTGTGGCGGCATGAGCTGAACTGGCTGGGCGGTCTGGGCATCATCGTGCTGGCAGTAGCAGTGCTGCCGCTGCTTGGTATCGGCGGTCGCCAGTTATTCAAGGCGGAGACACCAGGGCCTATGAAGGATAACGCATTGACCCCGCGCATCGCCGAGACAGCGCGCAACCTGTGGATCGTTTACGTGATCGTCACCCTTGCATGTATCGGCGCCCTGAGGTGGGCCGGCATGAACTGGCTGGATGCGGTGTGCCACGCGTTCGCGGCGATGGGGCTGGGCGGATTTTCCACACACGATGCCAGCATCGGCTATTTCGATTCGCCCTTGATCGAGGTCATCCTGATCGTGTTCATGATGCTTGCGGCCCTCAATTTCGCAACGCACTTCCTAGTCTGGCGCAAGAAGTCGCTGCGCATCTATCTGCAGGATGCGGAAGCGGTGGCGACGGTCCTCCTGATACTGGCCAGCTGCCTAGGCATAGGTGCATTTCTGTGGTGGCAGAATGTCTATGCGGATTTCTGGGTGGCATTGCGCCATGCCAGCTTCAACCTGGTGTCCATCGCGACTGATTGCGGTTTTGCCAGCGTGGACTTCAACCAATGGCCTATCTTCGCGCCGCTGTGGATGCTTTTCCTGAGTTGCATCGCATGCAGTTCCGGCTCCACCGGGGGGGGCATCAAGATGATACGCACGCTGATGCTGGTAAAACAGGCGGGGCGCGAATTCCTCAAGCTGCTGCATCCGGCAGTGATCAACCCAATGAAGATCGGCGGCCATGTAGTGGACAACAACATCGTGTTCGCGGTGCTGGGTTTCATCTTCCTGTACTTCATGAGCGTTTTGACCCTGACTTTCACCCTATTGATCAGCGGCCTGGACTTCATTACGTCGTTCTCGGCCATCGTGGCCTGTATCAACAACGCGGGACCAGGATTGAACCAGGTCGGCCCGGCCGGTAATTACCAGGGGCTGAGCGACTTCCAGACTTGGGTGTGTACCGTCGCGATGCTGGTTGGGCGCCTGGAGATCTTTACCGTACTGATATTGTTCACTCCCCAATTCTGGCGACGATAAACACATTGAGCTAAAACGCCTATTTGCTGTAGCATCCGACCTCGGGTGAGCACTTCTGTGTCCTAATCTCGCGGGAATTCATTTCTACAACTTTTATGGTGCATAACGTGAGTGATAGTCTGTCTGAAAATAGTCTGGCTGGAATTCGTGTGGTACTCATAGACGACAGCAACACCATACGTCGCAGCGGTGAGATATTTCTCTCGCAGGCCGGAGCCAAGGTGATACTGGCTGAAGATGGTTTCGACGGCTTGTCCAAGGTGGTGGACAACAAGCCGGATATCATTTTTGTCGATGTCATGATGCCGCGACTGGATGGCTACCAGACCTGCGCACTCATCAAGAACCATCGCGATTTCAAAAACACGCCCGTGGTCATGCTCACCAGCAAGGACACCCTGTTCGACCGAGCGCGTGGCAAGCTGGTCGGCTCGGATCAATACCTGACCAAGCCTTTCAGCAAAAAGAGTCTGATCGAAGCGGTCATTGCACACACCAAACGTTATGAGGAGGTTGATTATGGCAATTAAGAAGATTATGGTCGTGGACGACTCTGCAACGGAGCGCCATGTATTAGGCGATCTGCTCGGCAAAAAAGGCTTTGACGTGGTCTATGCCGAAAGTGGCGAAGCGGGAGTGGCGAACTCCAAGACGGAGATGCCCGATCTGATCCTGATGGATGTAGTAATGCCAGGCCTGAACGGGTTCCAGGCGACCCGCGCCATCACTCAGGATGAAGCCACCAAGCACATTCCCGTGATCATCTGCACCACCAAGGGGCAGGAGACCGACAAGATCTGGGGCATGCGCCAAGGCGCCAAGGACTACATCACCAAGCCGATCAATGCTGACGAATTGCTCGGCAAGATCGCAGCCCTCGGCTGATCTTCCCGCCATATGTCCAAACGCTTCAACCTGCGCGAGTTCCAGCAGCAGGTGCTGGATCGCTTGCAACAGCAGGCGTCCGGCAATGCGCAGATCTCTACGCTCGGGGTACAAATCGGTCAGCAGTTCTGGCTGGTTGACATGACCGACATCAGCGAAGTGATGCCCGTGCCTGCGCTCACTCCTGTCCCACTGACCAAGTCTTGGTACTGCGGCGTCGCCAACGTACGCGGCAACCTGTACAGCATCGTTGACCTCTGCGAGTTTCTGACCAACGAACTGACAGCGCGGGAAATCAATAACCGGGTATTGCTGTTAGGACAACACTTCGCCTTCAACACTGGGCTACTCGTTTCGCGAGTACTTGGGTTGCGCAATGCCAACGATTGGCAGCAGAACGAAGTCGGCGGAGGGATTCAGTACCAGGATGAATCCGGGCAGACCTGGCACAAACTTGACATCAATCACTTGTTGCATCAACCGGAATTCCTACAAGTAGGCGCTTAGCAATTCCATCGGCAGAAGGAACACGATATGGCACTCAAACTAAAATTACCGTCGCTAAAATCGTTTGGTGGCGCAAAGCCCAAAAAAGATGCCGACACGGCAGTAAGTAAACCGCTTCCGCTGATTGGTCATTTACCCACCGCCCAGCAAATGAAATTGCTTGGCATTTCTGCGTTTGTCTGCCTGTTGCTCACTTTGATCGCGTCCTATATCAACAACCGCGAAACCAGCTACAGCGCCCGCTACGTCGAAAGAGCCGGTGAACTGCAAGTGCTGTTCCTGCGATTGGCGAACAGCTCGCAGGCAGCTATGTCCGGCGACTCGGAGGCTTTCGAACACCTGGCGCAGCACAAGGAATCGATCACCAAGGTCATCAAGCAGCTTGATCAGGGCGATTTCAATCTGCCCGCCACCACAGGTGGCGCCCGCAAAGAGCTGGATGCCATCAAACAGAGCGTGGATAAGACGCTAACTGACGTGGCAACGCTGGAACAGGGTCGTCCCGGTCTGGTTACTCTGGCCAAGTCCATTGAAGTGATCAACATCACCAGTGCAGAGATGCGCCCGCTCATTCAGGAAATGACCGAAGCCTACTCGGGCAGCCAGAAGACCGCGGCCGCCACACTGGGTATGTCCACGGAACGTATCGGCAAGGATGCGGCCACCATGCTGTCTACCGAGGTATCTCTGGAGCAGCTGGCGCAATTGGGCGTTGACACATATGCAGCCGAAGACGCACTCAACAATCTGCCTTCGGGCGACCCTATCGTGCAGAAAGCGACTAATCTGTTCGAGCCTTATCGCAACAGTATCGAAATTCTGGTATCGCAGTCCCGCAACCTGGTGGAAGCGAAGGATGCTGCACGCGCCATCGTGCGCGACTTGGACACTCTCTCCACGCAATCGGAATCATTGGCCAATGCTTACCAGTTTTCGGTAACCAATCGTTTGTCCGGCGCAGTGGCCTTGATTGCCGGGGTGCTGACCTTGGGATTGCTGGTGCTCATTTTCAAGGAATACCTGAACGACTCCAATCGGCGCGCCATGGCGGCTGAAGCCTCCAATAAACGTAACCAGCAGGCGATTCTGCGCCTGATGAACGAGCTGTCAGACTTGGCGGACGGCGACCTGACCTCCAAGGCGACCGTATCGGAAGACATCACCGGCGCCATCGCCGACTCGATCAACTACACCACGGACGAGTTGCGCCGGCTGGTATCCCGCGTTACCACTGCTTCGCAGCAAGTGTCGAAAGCGACCAGCGAAGCCGGTACCGTGGCCAAAGGACTGCTGACGGCGACGCAGAAGCAAGCGTCCGAGATCCGCGACGCGGGTGTCGCCGTGGAACTGATGGCCAAGTCGATTCAGGAGGTCGACAGCAGTGCGGCTCAGTCGTCCGAAGTAGCGAAGCGTACGCTGGGGGTGACCGAACAAGGCGCCAAAGCGGTGCGGAATTCCGTGGCCGGCATGGACGGCATTCGCGAACAGATCCAGGAGACTTCCAAACGCATCAAGCGGCTAGGTGAAAGCTCGCAGGAGATCGGCGAGATCGTGGACCTGATTTCGGACATTACCGAGCAGACCAACGTGCTGGCCTTGAACGCCGCCATCCAGGCGGCTTCAGCGGGTGAAGCCGGACGAGGTTTCGCCGTGGTTGCGGAAGAAGTGCAGCGCCTCGCGGAACGTTCCGGCGAGGCGACCAAGCAGATCGGTATGCTGGTCAAAACGATTCAGAGCGATACCCAGGATGCCGTGGCGGCGATGGAAAAAAGCACGCAGGGCGTGGTGGAAGGAGCGAAGCTTTCAGACGAGGCGGGTAAATCGCTGCAGGAGATTGAACAGTCGACCCGCGAACTGACCGACTTGGTGAACAGCATCTCCGTTTCGACACAGGTGCAGACCGACATGGCGCGCGAAGTGGCCTCAGCCATGGGGGACATCCTGAAGATCACCGAACAGACATCCAAGGGCACCCAGCAGACCAGCGCATCGGTCGCGCAGCTCGAAAGCCTGGCGACTGAATTGAACGGCTCGGTTGCCGGTTTCAAACTGTAAGGGCGAACGTGTCCGCAACACCAATCTCTTTGCCGTTATTGTCGGTTAAGTCCGAACTCGATAGCTCTTTGGCCACGATCAGCCGGGAGCTGGAAGATTTCTTTACGTCCGGACAGAACACCCAATCCCTGACTGACGCCATGGCCGAGTTGCACCGGGTCAGCGGCGTCCTGCAGATGCTGCAACTACGGGGTCTGGGGGTGTTTTGCACAGAGCTGGAAACGCTATTGCAGGAATTGGCGGCACGCCCCCAGGACGCAACTTCCATGCGTCAGGACACGATACATCGCGCGCTATTCGGGCTGACCCACTATTTGGATGCGCTTGTCGCCGGAGCACCGAACGCCGCCTTGCGCCTGTTCCGCGAATATCAGGAGATACTTCAGGCTCGCGGCTTGGAGATGGCCTTCGAGGTCGATCTGTTCTTTCCGGATTTGCAGGTGGAACTGCCTTCGTCGGTACTGAGCGAAGCGCAGCCGGATAACGTCACTGCGCACATCAAGAGTTCACGTCTGCAATATCAGCAATGCTTGTTGAAATGGCTGCGCCAGGACGATCCCGCTGAAGCCCTGCGCTGCATGATGGCTGCCGTACGCGTAGTGCTCACGTGCGCTCCCCAAGACCAAAGCCGGGCTTTCTGGTGGGTAGCAGGCGGGTTGCTGAATTGTGTGGCGCACGACGGTGTACCGCCGGAATTGAACGTCAAGAAATCCCTTAGCCGTATCGACCAAAAGATGCGCTCACTGCTGGAAAACAGCGAGTTTGACGAGGATATCGCGCTGAGCGAGATGTTATATCTGGTGGCACGCAGCCATACCGTCAGCAAAACGGTGGAAAACATCCAGGAAGCGTTCCATCTGGAGGCGTACTTGCCGGAGGCTCCCCCGCTCCCGCCCAGCGAAACCGCCGCTTTGCTCAACAACATGCGAGAGCAGCTTGCTCTGGCGAACGAGCTTTGGGAACACTGCGTGACCGAAGATGCGACGGCCTGCAGCAAATTCAAGGAGCTAGCCGAGCAGATATATCTGCTTTCAGAACAGCTCGATCGCAATACCCTGCAGTTCCTGTGTAAACAGATACAGACCATGTCCACGCACTCGGACAGCCAGGAACAGGCTCAGCGTCTAGAAATGGATATGGCCATGGCCTTGCTGCTGCTCAAGAGCGGCATCGAACATTACCAGCATCTGGGCAGCGGTTTTCAGGAGCAAGCACGCATTCTGAGCATGCGCCTGCAGTCCGCCGTTTCTCGGGTGCCCGAGGATGTGAGCAAGCTAGCGCATCTGGTTTCCCTGTATTGCGAGATGGAGCTGCGCGAAGTGATGTCGCCGCTGGCGGTCGAGATGCAGAACAACCTGCAACACATCGAACAAGGGCTTAACGCTTTTTTTGGAGACGCAGCCAAGCGTGCTGAACTGCTGCAGATCAACCGCCTGATGAGCCAAGTGCAGGGAGGCTTTCACATCCTGTCGCTGGATGTTGCTGAACAATTGCTTGTCACCCTGCGCAAGATAACCGAACGCTATCATCAGGGCGATGCCCCCTCGGCCAAGGAAATGCGCACGGTCGCTTCCGCCGTCAGCATGATGGAGGATTATGTACATGGCCTGTCTTTAGGGCAGAAGCCTGATCCGGTTGCCCTTACTACCGCCCTGAGCGAGCTGGGGGAAGTGGTTGCCCATGCCGGCGGCGCCGAGGAAGTTACCGCCGTTGAAGAGCCCGTCGCGCCTTTGGGCGTTTCCATCCGCTCCGGCAATGTGGATGCGGAACTGCTCGAAGTCTTCCTGGAAGAAGCGCAGGACGTTCTGGAAACGTTGCGTACCAATCTGGAGACGTCGGTACTGCATCCGGATAGCCGTGAACCTTGGGTCACCATACGGCGCGCCTTCCACACCCTTAAGGGCAGCGGCCGCATGGTTGGCCTGGCGGAACTGGGCGAGGTGGCATGGGCTATCGAGCGGGCCATGAACAAATGGCTGGCTGAGAACAACCCGGCCACCCCAGCTCTGTTCGAGATGGTGGGCGATGCCGAAGTGTTGTTCCAGCACTGGGTCGACATGCTCAGAAGCGGCAGCGCAACAGCACACATCGATACCTCACAACTGCTGCTCATGGCCGATTGTGTCGAAAACGGCAAGGAACCGCCGAAGCCAGCGGTGCCGGTGCAAGCACCAGCGACTTTGCCAGAAGCCGCGTTCTCGTTGGAGCTGGAAATGCCTGCAGCACCAGTAACCTCGCCAGAGCAAGCGGTCTCACAGGAGCCGACAACTCCGCCGGCGCCGGCGTTTTCGTTGGAACTGGAAGTGCCTGCTGCGCCTGCAATCGCTCCTGCACCAGCCACCACTCCAGAACCCGCGTTCACACTGGAACTGGCGGAGTTGCCAGAAGCCGCCGCACCTGCACCGGTCACCGCTCCGGAAGTGCCTGCTGAAGAAACCCCCATACAGATCGGCTCTGTCAGTATCGCTCCGGTATTGTTCAATATCGCCTCCGAGGAAGCCGGTGAACGGGTGCAAGCGCTGACGTCGCATCTAGCCGATGTGCGGAAGGATGCCGCACATGTCGTGCCCTACGATTTCATGCGGGCCGCGCATACCTTGGCCGGCGTCAATCGCACCATGGGATTCATTTCCATTGCAGAGCTCGCATATAACCTGGAGCTGTGGCTGGAAGCACGCATCGACAAGCCCGGTGTGGTCAGCGATAAACAGCTGACCTTGCTGAATGAAGTCGTCACCAGACTGGACACCCTGTGTGCCGCGGTGAGAAATCGCGAGGAGCCGCTGGCCCAGCCCGAACTGATCGCGCAATTGGTGGCGGACAAGGAAGTGGTGACGGCTACCCCAACGCCCACCGCCATGGCTGTTACGCCCGTTGTGGAAGCACCTGCTGCGCCAGTGGTGGTGCCTTCCGCCCCCGTGCCGCAAGAAGTTACAACTGCACCGGCTGCGGTCAAACATCAGCGTGTAGTACACGACGATCTGGATATGCAGTTGCTGCCTATCTTCCTGGAAGAGGCAAGCGAGCTGTATCCTCAGATAGGCAGTACATTACGGGCATGGCGCGAAACACCTGATGATGCTCAGCTGGGGCGCAACCTGCAGCGCAGTTTGCACACACTCAAGGGAAGCGCTCGCATGGCCGGTGTGATGCGTCTCGGCGAGTTGACGCACCTTGTGGAAGACCGCGTCGGCGTTGCCATTTCGAAGAATGCGCTGGATGAGGCGTTCTGGAATGAGATGGACGGTTATCTCGATCGCATCGCACATGCCATCGAACAGATACAACAGCCGCAGCCGGCACCGGCCGCCGAAGGCGCCGTTACCGAGGGCGCGGCGGCCCCAGTAGCCGTAGGTCCAAGCGTTGCGCCTGCGGCCGCAACAGTTGCCCCGCACGCATTGGAAATCGGCGCCGAACGGGCGATGCAGGCAGCGTTGCTGCGCGTGCGTTCCGACACGGTGGATCGACTGGTCAACGAGGCCGGTGAAGTCAGCGTGGCACGCTCGCGTGCCGAAACCGAGCTGCGCGAATTGAAGAAGAGCGTGCTGGAACTTACCGACAGCGTTTTCCGCCTGCGTACACAATTGCGCGAGATCGAGATCCACGCGGAGGGTCAGATGCAGGCGCGCGTCGCAGTAAGCGGCGCCAGTGCGGAGAAATTCGACCCGCTGGAATTCGACCGCTTCACGCGCTTTCAGGAGTTGACGCGCTTCATGGGCGAAAGCGTTCACGACGTGCAGACCGTGCAGCAGAACCTGCTCAAGAATCTGGACGAAACCGAAGCGGCACTCACCGCACAGTCCCACCTCAACCGTGATCTGCAGCAAGGCCTGATGGCCATACGCATGGTGCCGTTCTCCAGCATCAGCGAGCGTCTGTACCGCATCGTGCGCCAGACCGGCAAGGAGCTCGGCAAGCGCGCCAACCTAGAGCTGTCGGGTACCGAGATCGAACTGGATCGCAGCGTGCTGGAAAAGATGACAGCTCCGTTCGAACATTTGCTGCGCAATGCGATCGCCCACGGACTGGAAACAGCTGAGCAACGCGCGCAGGCGGGCAAACCAGCTATCGGCGAAATCCACTTGTCGCTGCGTCATGAAGCCAACGAGGTGGTGTTCGAGCTCCGCGACGACGGCGCAGGATTGAACATCGCTCGCATTAGGCAGAAGGCGCTGGAGAACGGCACCATCAGTGCCGACGAGGAAGTCAGTGACGAACAAGTCATGCAGCTTATTTTCACGGCCGGCCTCTCCACCGCGCAGGAGGTCACGGAAGTTTCCGGACGCGGCGTGGGTATGGACGTGGTGCGTAGCGAGATCACCTCACTGGGCGGGCGTATCGACGTGGCGTCCGAAGCTGGGCACGGTGCGCATTTCAGCATCCACCTGCCTTTGACCTTGGCGGTGACCAAGACCTTATTGGTCCGCTCCGGTCAGTCGACTTACGCCCTGCCCTCGACCATGGTGGAGAACGTGCAGCAGCTGAAGCCTGCCGAGCTGAAGGAGGTCTACCAGCAGCAGTATGTTGATTGGCAAGGGCGCCGTTACGGCTTGCACTATCTGCCACGTCTGCTGGGTGACGACCAGACCGAAGTGGTCAGTCAGCCGCATAGCCCGATACTGTTGTTGCGCAGCGGAGAACTGCGCATTGCGCTGCATGTGGACGCATTGCTGGGAAACCAGGAAGTGGTGGTAAAGAACATCGGCCCGCAGTTGGCACGCCTGCCGGGTATCGCCGGTGCAACGGTATCCGGCAGCGGTGAGGTGATCCTCATCCTCAATCCGGTGGCCTTTACCCAACGCATAGCGCCAATTCGCAAAGTGGTCCAGGCAGCTCCAGTCGAGACGGTGCGCAACGTCCCGCTGGTGATGGTGGTCGACGATTCGCTCACCGTGCGCAAGATCACTACCCGTCTGCTGGAACGTGCAGGCTATCAGGTGGTCACCGCCAAGGACGGCGTGGATGCGCTGGAGCAACTGGCGGAGATATCCCCCAATGTGATGCTGCTCGATGTAGAGATGCCGCGCATGGACGGCTTCGAACTTGCAAAACGTCTGCGCCAGGACAGCAAGACCAAGGGCCTGCCTATCATCATGATCACTTCGCGCACCGCCGAGAAGCACCGCAACTATGCGCTCGAACTCGGGGTCAACGAATACCTGGGCAAGCCCTATCAGGAAGAAGAATTGCTGCAGCACATCGCCCGCTTCGTCAATCAGGGGAACTAGCAGGCGTGGCTCCCTGCCTTTGAAACGGGCATCAAGAATCGGTTAAGGGCGGGATTTGTGAAGGGGGACGCGGAAAGCTACAATGCCGCCATGTCTCAGATCAACCTCACGAATCACTTCCTGATCGCCATGCCGGCGATGACCGATCCGTTCTTTGCCAAGTCCCTTACTTACGTGTGCGAGCACAACGACCAGGGCGCGATGGGCATCGTGGTGAATCGCCCGATCAGCCTGACATTGAGCGAGCTGTTCGCACAGATCAACATGCCGCTCAACCAGTCCGACCTGGAAGACATGCCTATCCATTTCGGCGGGCCCGGTGCAGACCGATCGCGGTTTTGTGCTGCACAACGCGGGCGGGCACTGGCAGTCGACCATGCAGGTGAATGACAAGATCAACCTGACCACATCCAAGGATATTTTGCAGGCAGTGGGCGAAGGCCAAGGCCCGCGCCATCTGCTGGTGACCCTGGGCTATGCGGGCTGGTCAGAAGGACAACTGGAGCAGGAACTGGCTGACAACGCCTGGCTCAGCGTGCCCGCATCCGAGCACATCCTGTTCGATCTGCCAGCCGAAGAAAAGCTATCTGCCGCAATGGCGCTGCTTGGTATCGATTACGCCTCGCTCTCGGAGGAGGCTGGACATGCCTGATGGCATGACCGCCCCTCCCCTTTCCGGCACGCTCCTCGCATTCGATTTTGGCACCAAGCGCATCGGCATCGCGGTCGGCAATACCGTCTCCGCCACGGCGCGACCGCTGACCACCATCAACGACGAAAAGAACGAGACTCGTTTCAACGCGATCGCCGCACTGCTCAAGGAGTGGCAACCGGTCGCACTGGTGGTCGGTCTGCCCTGCAACGACGACGGCACACCGCACGAAATGACTGCACGATGCCGCCGCTTCGCCAACCAGCTGAAAGGACGCTTCAATTTGCCCACCTTGCTGGTGGATGAGCGTTATACTTCCGCCGCCGCAAGCTCCGCACTGGATGAGGAAGGGATACGCGGCAGGAAACAAAAGTCCCTGATCGACCAGTATGCCGCGCAGCAGATACTGCAAGCGTATTTCGATGAACCCAGCGCAGGAATCTACGCATGAACAATCCACAACTGAACAAGAACGGCGAGCTGCAACACCTGCTCTCCACCGAAGGCCTGCCCGCGCGCATCCTGCGCGACATCCTGGACAAGGCTTCCGAATTCGTGAACATCGCCGAAGGGCGCGAGATCAAGAAGGTGCCGCTGCTGCAGGGCAAGTCGGTGTTCAACATCTTCTTCGAGAACAGCACGCGCACGCGCACCACGTTCGAGATCGCAGCCAAACGCCTGTCCGCCGACGTGGTCAACCTCAACATCGGATCGTCTTCCACCAGCAAGGGCGAGACGCTGCTGGATACGGTGGACAACCTGTGCGCGATGCATGCCGACATGTTCGTGGTGCGCCACTCGTCCAGCGGGGCTGCACACCTGATCGCGCAGCATGTCGCGCCGGACATCCATGTCATCAACGCCGGCGACGGCCGCCATGCGCATCCGACGCAGGCGCTGCTGGACATGTTCACCATCCGCCACTACAAGAAGGAATTCCACAACCTGCGCGTCGCCATCGTCGGCGACATCCTGCATTCGCGCGTGGCGCGTTCGCAGATCCACGCGCTGACCACGCTGGGTGTGCCGGAAGTGCGCGTGATCGCGCCGAAGACCTTGTTGCCGACCATGGTCGAGAAGCTGGGCGTGCAGGTCTACCACGACATGGACACAGGGCCTGAAGGATGTCGACGTGGTGATGATGCTGCGCCTGCAGAACGAGCGCATGCAGGGCGCGCTGCTGCCTTCGGCGCAGGAATATTTCAAGTACTACGGCCTGACGCAGGAGCGGCTGGCGCTGGCGAAGAGCGATGCCATCGTGATGCATCCGGGACCGATGAACCGCGGCGTGGAGATCGACTCCAGCGTGGCGGACGGGTCGCAGTCGGTCATCCTGCCGCAGGTCACCTTCGGCATCGCGGTGCGCATGGCGGTGATGAGCACGCTGGCAGGGAGCAAACAATGAACATCCACATCAAGAACGGTCGCTTGATCGACCCCAGGAACAAGATAGACGCGCAGCAGGATGTGTTCATCGTCGACCGGCGCATCGCGGCTATCGGCACGGCACCGCAGGGCTTCATGGCTAGAACAGGTGATCGATGCCAGCGGCATGATCGTGATGCCTGGACTGGTGGATGTCGCTGCCCGTCTGCGCGAGCCGGGCTATGAATACAGGGCCACGCTGGAATCGGAGATGACAGCCGCTGTGGCGGGCGGCGTGACTTCGCTCTCCTGCCCGCCCGACACCGACCCGCCTCTGGACGAGCCCGGGCTGGTGGAGATGCTCAAGCACCGCGCGCGTTCGCTGAACCAGGCGCGCGTGTTCCCGGTCGGCGCGCTGACCTACGGTTTGAAGGGCGCGGAGCTCACCGAGATGATCGAGCTGACCGAAGCGGGCTGCAAGGCCTTCAGCCAGGCCGAGGCGCCGCTCACCGACACACGCGTGTTGCTGCGCGCCATGCAGTACGCGGCGACCTTCGGCTATTCCGTGTGGCTGCGCCCGCAGGACAGCTTCCTCGCAAAGAATGGCGTGGCGCATGACGGCGAGGTAGCGACCCGCCTCGGCTTGCCGGCCATCCCGGTGGCGGCCGAGACCATCGCCTTGGCCACTGCGCTGCAACTGGCGCGCGAGACCGGCGTCACGCTGCACATCTGCCGCGTCTCCAGTGCCGCTGCCGTGGACATGATACGTGCCGCCAAGCGCGAAGGGCTGAAGGTCACCTGCGATGTGTCGATGAACCATGTGCACCTGACCGAAATGGACATCGGTTTCTTCGATGCCAACTGCCATCTGGTGCCGCCGCTGCGCAGCCTGCGCGACAAGGCCGGACTGCGTGCCGGGTTGCTCGACGGCACCATCGACGCGATCTGTTCCAACCATTCGCCGGTGGACGAAGACGCCAAACAGTTGCCGTTCGCCGAAGCAGAGGATGGCGCGACCGGACTGGAGCTGCTGCTGCCGCTGGTACTGAAATGGGCCGAGGAAGACAGGGTGGCGCTGCCGGACGCGCTGGCGCGCATCACCATCAACCCGGCGCAGCTGCTGGGGGTGAAGATGGGTCACCTGTCGCTGGGTGCCCATGCGGACATCTGCGTGTTCGACCCCAAGGCCAGCTGGAAGGTGGAGCCT
Organism: uncultured beta proteobacterium; assembly: GCA_963813255.1. Classification (GTDB taxonomy): domain Bacteria; phylum Pseudomonadota; class Gammaproteobacteria; order Burkholderiales; family Gallionellaceae; genus Sideroxyarcus. The sequence goes on from CAWEYD010000001.1 coordinate 585,496, forward strand.
GCCGCACTGAAGAGCCAGGGCAAGAACACGCCGTTCAACGGCTATGAGATGCAGGGCCGCGTGCGTTATACCTTGCTGGACGGACAGCTCGTATTTCAACAATGATGATTCTCAATCACTGCACGCGCCCTCGTTCGAGGGCGTCAGCTTTTACCAGGATGCCATGAACCCTTTACTCGATTTCTCAGGTCTGCCGCGCTTTGCGGAGATCAAGCCTGAACATGTCGCGCCCGCCATCGAACAGTTGCTGGTGGAAAACCGTGCACTGGTCGCGCGCTTGCTGGCCGACCAATGCCGCGCCTACTTGGGACAGCTTCGTGCGTCCGATGGAAGATGCCAACGAGCGTTTGTCACGCGCCTGGGGGCCGGTCGGCCACCTGAACGCGGTGATGAATTCGCCCGAGTTGCGCGAGGTCTACAACGCAACGCTGCCCAAGATCACCCAGTACTACGCCGAACTGGGGCAGAACCACGCGCTGTTCGAGAAGTTCAAGGCACTGCGCAACAGCCCCGAATTCGCCAACCTCGAGTGCCGCGCGCCAGAAGATCATCGAGAACGAGCTGCGCGATTTCCGCCTCGGCGGTGCGGAGCTGCCCGAAGAGCAGAAGGCCCGCTACCTTGCAGATCCAGGAACGCCAATCGGAACTGTCCTCGCGCTTCTCCGACAACCTGCTGGATGCCACCAACGACTTTACCTTGGTCATCGAGGATGGTGCGAAGCTCGCTGGTCTGCCGGAAGATGTATTGCAGACCGCACGCGATGCGGCGCAGGCCGCCAACAAGGCCGGCTGGCTGTTCACGCTGAAGGCCCCGTCCTATCTGCCCGTGATGCAGTTCGCAGACAATCGCAAATTGCGCGAAGAGATGTATCGGGCCTATTCCACGCGTGCTTCCGAGTTTGGAAAATCCGACTGGGACAATACGCCGCTGATGGACGAGATCGTTGCGTTGCGGGCGGAAGAAGCGGCACTGCTGGGCTTCGCCAACTACGGCGAACTTTCGCTGGCCGCCAAGATGGCGGAAACGCCCCAGCAGGTGGTGACGTTCATGCGCGAACTGGCGCAACGCGCGCGGCCTTTTGCGGAAAAGGATCTCGTGGAGTTGCGCGAATTTGCGCGCGATTCTCTGGGCCTAGACGAGCTGCGTTCCTGGGACATCGCCTACGCCAGCGAGAAGCTGCGCGAACGAGCGCTATGCCTTCTCCGAACAGGAGGTGAAGCAGTACTTCCCCGAGGACGCAGTGCTGGCCGGCTTGTTCAAACTGGTGGAGACGCTGTATGGCCTGCGCATCAGGGCTTCCAGTGCCCCGGTATGGCATGAGACGGTGCGCTTCTTCGACATCCGCGATGCCCAGGACGATCTGGTCGGCCAGTTCTACCTCGACCTGTACGCGCGCAGCAGCAAGCGCGGCGGCGCCTGGATGGACGATGTCATCACGCGGCGGCGCATCGCTACCGGTATCCAGACACCGGTCGCCTATCTCAACTGCAATTTCTCGGCGCCTGTGGGCGGCAAGCCAGCCCTGTTCACGCACGACGAGGTCATCACGCTGTTCCACGAGTTCGGCCACGGCCTGCACCATCTGCTGACCGAGGTGGAAGATCTCGGCGTGTCCGGCATCAACGGCGTGGAGTGGGACGCAGTCGAGTTGCCCAGCCAGTTCATGGAGAACTTCTGCTGGGAGTGGGATGTGCTGCAGGGCATGACACGCCATGTGGATAGCGGGGCCACCTTGCCGCGCGCGCTGTTCGACAAGATGCTCGCGGCCAAGAATTTCCAGAGCGGCCTAGCGACCTTGCGCCAGATCGAGTTCGCGCTGTTCGACATGCTGATGCACAGCAACTTCCAGCCTGGGCATGGGAAATCCATACTCCAGTTGCTCGACGAAGTGCGTGCCGAGGTGGCGGTGCTGATCCCGCCCGAATTCAACCGCTTTCCGCAGAGTTTCTCGCACATCTTCGCGGGCGGCTATGCGGCAGGTTATTACAGCTACAAATGGGCGGAAGTCTTGTCGGCTGATGCCTACAGCCTGTTCGAGGAACATGGCGTGCTCAACCCGGATATCGGAGCGCGCTTCCGCGCGGAGATTCTGGCGATGGGCGGCGCACGCCCGGCGATGCAGTCGTTCACTGCGTTCCGCGGTCGCGAGCCCTCCATCGATGCGCTGTTACGGCATAATGGGTTGATCGAGGCGTAATCTAACGTGGTAAACCGGGGAGGTCGTATGAAGCCGTTGCTCTTGTTGTTCGGTTTTCTCTTGTTCGGCAATGCACATGCCGGGGAGCTTTATCGCTCCATCGACAACAGCGGCAAAGTTCATTACAGCGACACCCCCCTGCCTGACGCGCAGGACGTGGAGCAGCTTAAACTGGGCGGCGAACCCGCGCCCGATGAAAGCCTGCCTTACGAAACACAATTGGCCAGTCAGAACTTTCCCGTGACCTTGTATGTAACTCCCAATTGTGGTCCAGCATGTCTACAGGCGGAAGAGTTGCTCAAAAAGCGCGGCATCCCGTTTAAGGAGATCAGCCTGGAGAAGAAGGAGGAAGTTGACGCGTTTCGCAAGGCTTCCGGAGACAGCCAAGTTCCCGCGCTCAGCGTCGGAAAGACTTGGCTCAAGGGATTCCTCGCAGAGAAATGGAACAAGGAACTGAATTTTGGCGGTTATCCGAAGATCGCGCCTTACCGCGCACAGCCCACTCACCCGTCGTCCGCACCAACGCCTTAACCCGCCCAATGAAGTTAGCAACGTGGAACGTCAACTCGCTTAAAGTGCGATTGCCTCATCTGCTGGAGTGGCTGACGGCCAATCCGGTGGACGTGGTGTGTCTGCAGGAGACCAAGCAACAGGACGCTGATTTTCCGCAGGCTGAGTTGCTTGCAGCGGGCTACCACAGCGTGTTCAGTGGACAGAAGACCTACAACGGCGTGGCTATCCTGAGCCGCGAGCCTGTCAGCGATGTGCAGGTTGGCATACCGAATTTTGACGACGAACAAAGGCGCGTGATCGCCGCAACGGTCCAAGGCGTGCGCGTGGTGTGCGTATATGTCCCAAATGGCCAGGAAGTCGGCTCCGACAAATACCAATACAAGCTCGGCTGGCTGGCCGCGTTGAATGCATGGCTAAAGGATGAGTTAGTGAAGCATCCAAAACTCGCGCTGCTGGGCGATTACAACATCGCGCCGGAAGACCGCGACGTGTATGACCCCGCCGCATGGCAAGGCAACGTGCTGGTCAGCGAACCGGAGCGCTCCGCCTTCCAGAGCTTGTTGCACCTGGGCTTGCGCGATGCCTTCCGCTTGTTCGAGCAGGCCGAGAAAAGCTACTCATGGTGGGATTACCGCATGATGGCCTTTCGCCGCAACATGGGGCTGCGCATCGACCATATCCTCATCAGCGCTGCGCTGCAGTGTGATGCGTGTAGCATCGACAAGGCTCCACGCAAATTGGAACGGCCATCCGACCATACGCCGGTGGTAGCAGAAGTCAGTTGAGTTCCGCCTCCTTCGAACTTGTATATCTGGAAGATGCGCTGCTGGTGGCCAACAAACCCTCAGGGTTGTTGGCCGTTGCCTGGACGGGGCGAGGACAAGCAGGATTGCCTTTCAGCCCGTATCCAGCTGAGTTTTCCAGATGCCTTGGTTGTGCACCGCCTGGATATGGCGACTTCCGGCTTGATCGCATTCGCACGCGGTGTAGAGATGCAGCGCCGCGTGTCGCGCATGTTCTGTGAGCGGGAAGTAGAAAAGCGCTATGAAGCTGTGGTTTCAGGAGTCATGGAACACGCTACAGGTGAAGTGAACCTGCCCATCGTCGCCGACTGGCCGAACCGCCCGCTGCGCAAAATCGATGCCGAGCTTGGTAAGCCATCACTGACGCGGTATCGCTTGTTGAGCCAGGAAGACAACGCGTCGCGCCTTGAGCTAGAGCCCTTTACCGGGCGCACCCATCAACTTCGCGTGCACATGGCCGCCATCGGACATCCTATCCTGGGCGATGCCCTGTATGGCGACACGGCCAGCGCACAGCGTCTGTTGTTGCACGCCTGTTCGTTGAGTTTCCCGCACCCCTTAAGCGGCAGGCCATTGAACTTTTCGAGCGCGCCCCCCTTCTAATCGGGGCGTCCCTGTTCCGGGATGGATTTGGTGTTGGTCACTACTGTTATACTTCTCCCTTGTTGTTTTGTTCACCCTGGAAGGATCCAAATGAAACGTTTTGCCGTCTTGTTGACCATTGTTTTGACTTGTTCTTCTTTGCTTGCAGCGAACGCTGAAGCACGCTTTGGCGGCGGTAGAAGCGTCGGCAAGCAGCGCACCATGGACGCGCCCGCGCAGAGATTGCCTGCCGCTGCACCGAGTGCACCGGCACAGCCAGCTGCCGCACCGCAGTCCACCGGCAACAAGTGGCTCGGCCCCTTGGCTGGTGTCGCGGCCGGCTTGGGCTTGGCTGCACTGTTCTCTCATTTCGGGCTGGGTGAAGGCATGGGCACAATCCTGATGATCATCCTGGCGGTGGTCGCGGTGTTCTTCCTCATCTCCTTGTTCCGCAGAAAGTCCCAGCCAGCAATGCAATATGCCGGCGCAGGCGCGCCTTACGCTGGAACACAACAACCGGTGCAACAGCCGATGACAGGCAGCGCAGCGAGTGCAGCACCGGTCGCTGCGGCCAATATCCCCGCCGATTTCCCAGTGGACAGCTTCCTGCGCAGCGCAAAGACCACCTTCATCCGCCTTCAGGCCGCCAATGACCGTAAGGATCTGAACGATGTCCGCGAGTACTCCACACCGGAGATGTTTGCCGAAGTCTCGATGCAGATGCAGGAGCGTGGCAATGCGCCACAGAAGACTGACGTTGTTTCCGTTCAGGCCGAATTGCTGGAAGTCGTCACCGAGAATGACGTCGCCATCGCCAGCGTACGTATGAGCGGCCAGATCCGCGAGAACGACGGTGCGCCCGAGAACTTCGATGAGATCTGGCATGTGCAGAAGAACCTGAAGGATGACAAGGCCGTCTGGTTGCTGGCCGGAATCCAGCAGATTTAAGTCCAAACTCAAGTAAACTAGGGGCACAGGATTTCCTGTGCCCTTTTTGTTTTCTACCTCAACCAGCGATGCGTTTCTTTCGACTGCTCAAGATCATCTTCATCGTCCTGCGTTTCGGGCTGGACGAGTTTTTGCTGGCGCACGCGCGTACGAGATGGTTGCGCGGGCCGGTCAATTGGCTGCTGTTCTTCCGCAACACTTCACGCCCGCGCGCCGAACGTCTGCGACTGGCATTAGAGGCGTTGGGGCCGATCTTCGTCAAGTTCGGTCAGCTGCTGTCCACGCGCCGCGACTTGATCCCCACAGACATCGCGGATGAGCTCGCCAAGTTGCAGGACCAGGTGCCGCCCTTCCCCTCGGCTCAAGCAGTGAGGATGCTGGAGGGAGTCTATGGCAAACGCCTGCATGAAGTGTTTGCCGAATTCGATGAAACTCCCGTGGCAAGTGCCTCGGTCGCCCAGGTGCATTTTGCGGTATTGCCTGATGGGCGCGAGGTCGCAGTAAAGGTTCTGCGTCCGGGGATCTCCGGCATCATCACTCACGACGTTGCGTTGCTGGATATTTGTGCCGGCCTGATCGAGCGCTGGTGGGAAGACGGCAAGCGACTGAAGCCGAAGTTGGTGGTTGCCGAGTTCGAAAAGTATCTGCATGACGAACTCGACCTGATGCGCGAATCCGCCAACGCGAGTCAGCTGCGCCGTAATTTTGTGGATGCCAAGCTGTTGCTGGTACCTGAAGTACATTGGGACTGGTGTTCCGAGCAGGTGATGGTGATGGAGCGCATGCGCGGTATCCCCATCAGCCAGATTTCGGCGTTGCGCGCAGCGGACATCAGTCTATCCAAACTGGCTGCGAACGGCGTCGAGATCTTCTACACACAGGTGTTCCGCGACGGATTCTTCCACGCCGACATGCACCCGGGAAATATCTTGGTGGCACACGACGGTCGTTATGTCGCGCTCGACTTCGGCATCATGGGCACACTCACCGACAGCGACAAGAATTATCTGGCGCAAAACTTCATCGCTTTCTTCAACCGCGATTACAAGCGTGTCGCGGAGCTGCACATCGAGTCGGGGTGGGCACCTGCCGACACCCGTGTGGATGAGTTCGAAGCAGCGATCCGCGCAGTTTGCGAACCGATATTCGACAAGCCACTGCGCGATGTCTCATTCGGCAAAGTGCTGCTACGCCTGTTCCAGACTTCGCGCCGCTTCGGCATCGAGGTCCAGCCGCAACTGGTGTTGCTGCAGAAGACTCTGCTCAATGTCGAGGGCTTGGGATTGCAGCTCGACCCCGAGCTCGATCTGTGGAAGACCGCCAAGCCTTGGCTCGAACGCTGGATGAGTGAGCAAGTGGGGTGGCGCGGTTTCCTGAGGACGCTGCGTACCGAAGCTCCGCGTTACGCGGCCCTGCTGCCGCAGCTGCCTCGCTTGTTGCACAAGCGTTTGAACGATGACCCTGCAGCACAGGTAGCCCCGCTGTTACGCGAATTGCTCGTCCAGCAACACAAGCGCAATGTCTGGCTGTCGGTCATCGCGCTTTTGCTTGCAGCAGCACTGCTGTTCGCCGCCTACACTTACTTCGCGTAGTTCGTCGTTCGAGGCCTGCCGCCGGGCGTTACTACATAAGTAAGGACCCGGTGCTGGTGGTGGGAGCCACGCCAGCTGTGACTATTCCACCGTGACGGATTTCGCTAGGTTTCTTGGCTTGTCCACATCCGTCCCCTTTTCCAAGGCGACGTAATATGCCAACAGTTGCAGGGGGATGGTGTGCAGAATCGGGCTGAGAAAGCCCGCATGTTCTGGCATGTGCAGAATATGGACTCCTTCAGCTTCCTTGATGTGCGTATACGCGTCGGCGAATACAAACAGCTCTCCTCCGCGCGCACGGACTTCCTGCAAATTCGATTTGAGTTTCTCCAGCAACACGTCGTTGGGTGCGACCGAGACCACCGGCATGTCTTTATCCACCAGCGCCAGCGGCCCATGCTTCAATTCACCAGCCGGATAGGCTTCGGCGTGTATGTAGGAGATCTCTTTCAGCTTGAGTGCACCTTCCAGGGCGATCGGATAGTGCAGACCGCGCCCAAGGAACAGTGCGTGATGCTTGTTGGCAAAGTGTTTGGACAGTTCAGCGATCTGCGGCTCCAGCGTCAGCACTTTTTGCACTGCGCTTGGCAGGTGACGCAGTTCATGCAGGAACTGTTGTTCACGTTCTGCGCCTAGACGACCGCGCACCTTGGCCAGCACCAACGTCAGCAAAAACAGAGCCGCGAGCTGAGTGGTGAAGGCTTTGGTCGATGCCACACCAATCTCCGGACCGGCGCGCGTCAACAGGCGTAATTTTGACTGGCGGATGATGGCGCTTTCAGGCACGTTGCAGATCGCCAGCGTGTATGCGTGGCCAGTCGCTTTAGCATGGTTGAGCGCCGCCAGGGTATCTGCCGTTTCACCGGACTGCGAGATGGTGACTACCAGAGTCTTTGGATTGGCGACACTGGTGCGGTAACGGTACTCGCTGGCGATCTCGACCGTGCATGAGATTCCGGCGATCTCTTCCAGCCAGTAGCGTGCCACCATGCCAGCATGGTGGCTGGTACCACACGCAAGGATAAGAATGCTTTCGACCTGCGGGAAGATGGTGTTCGCTTCAGCGCCGAAGATACCCGGTACCAGCGACTGGCTGTTGCACACCGACTCCAATGTGTTAGCCAGAGCCTGGGGCTGCTCATGAATCTCCTTCTGCATGTAGTGCTTGTAGTCGCCCAGTTCCACGCTGTCGTTATCCAGTGCACTGACGTGCACGGTGCGCTCTGCTGCCTTGCCTTGTGTGTCAAAGATGCGGTAGTTGGCGAGGTTTACTTCGACCACATCGCCTTCTTCCAAATACACCACGTTTTTGGTTACCTGCAGCAGCGCTGACATGTCCGATGCCACAAAGTGTTCACCTTCGCCCACGCCAAGCAACAGCGGGCTGCCTTTGCGGGCTGCGATGAGTTGATGCGGATTGTCCGCCGCCACCACGCCGATGGCATAGGCGCCGACCAACTGTGAAAGCGCCGTCTGCGTTGCGACCAGCAGATTGCCTTGCCCGTAGTGGCTATGTATAAGGTGGGCGATGACTTCCGTGTCCGTGTCGGACGTGAATTCATAGCCCTGCGCTGTCAGTTCTGCGCGCAATACTTCGTAGTTCTCGATGATGCCATTGTGTACCACGGCAATGAGGTTGCGGCTTAGGTGGGGGTGCGCGTTGCGTTCGCTCGGAACTCCATGCGTTGCCCAACGGGTATGGGCGATGCCCAGCTCGCCGCGTGTGTTTGCACTCTTCTGCGCCAGCTCGGCGACACGTCCAATGCTGCGCACCCGATCCAATTTTCCGTCGCGCACCACCACCAGTCCGGCCGAGTCATAGCCGCGATATTCCAGACGCATCAGGCCATTTACCAGAATGGGTACTACGTTGCGTCGTGCGACGGCGCCTACGATTCCACACATATTATTTCTTTCCCTTTTTCGGACGCTGCCATCCGCTGACCGTGATTTGTTTACTGCGCGATAAGGTTAACTCACCGGCGGGTGTATCTTTGGTGATGGTGGAGCCCGCCCCTATGGTTGCCCCCTTGGCGACCGTCACCGGAGCGACGAGCTGGGTGTCGGACCCGATGAAGACGTCATCCTCAATGATGGTACGAAATTTATTCGCGCCGTCGTAGTTGCAGGTGATGGTTCCCGCACCGATGTTGACACGGCTGCCCACGGTGCTGTCGCCGATGTAGCTCAGATGATTGGCCTTGCTGCCTTTGCCGATCTCGCTGTTCTTGATCTCCACAAAATTGCCGACGTGGGCGTCGTCGTGCAGTTTGCTGCCGGGACGCAGGCGTGCGTAGGGACCGATGTGGCAGTTGGCCCCCACTTCGCTGCTGTCGATGTGGCTGTAAGGTGCGATCTGCGTACCCTGCGCGATGCTGGCATTGCGAATGACGCTGTAGGCGCCCACTCTCACACGGTCTCCCAGGCTCACCGCTCCCTCGAAGATGCAGCCGACATCAATCTCGACATCGCGTCCGCAAGTGAGTTTGCCGCGCACATCGAGCCGAGCCGGATCGGCCAAGCTCACGCCTTGTGTCATCAGTTTTGTGGCTATCGTTTGTTGCCAGACACGCTCCAGTGTGGCGAGCTGTATCTTGTTGTTGATGCCCTCGACTTCCCAGCGCTGAGCAGGTTGTACGCTATGCACCGCGATACCGTCTTTCACGGCCATCGCTACGATATCGGTTAGGTAGTACTCGCCTTGTGCATTGTTGTTGCCCAGTTTGCTGAGCCACTCGCGCAATTTATTTGTTGGCGCGAGCAAGATGCCGGTATTCACTTCCCGGATCTCTAGCTGCTCCGGCGTGGCATCTTTTTGCTCGACGATGCACTGCACATCGCCCTGCGCATCGCGCACGATGCGGCCGTAGCCGGTGGGATTGTCGAGATTGACCGTTAGCAACACCAGGCCATCGCCGGCCTGCTGCATCTGATGCAAAGTGCTGTGCTGGATCAAAGGCACATCGCCATACAACACCAGGGTGCGACTGTCGTCACTGAGCAGTGGCATGGCCTGCTGCACCGCATGCCCCGTTCCCAGCTGCGGTTCTTGAATCACGAACTTTGCCAAGTATTGAGACATCGCCTGAGGCACGACCTCACCGCCATGCCCATACACCACGCATATCTGCTCAGGCTGCAGCGACGATGCGCAATCCAGGACGTGCTGTACCAGCGGTTTCCCCGCGAGTGCATGCAGCACCTTGGGTTTGTCGGAATACATGCGGGTGCCTTTGCCGGCAGCGAGGATGACGATGTTCAACTGGCTCATATTGAGGGCATTTCAAGGAGTGCGAAGTATAACGTCCGCGCAAAAAAAAAGCAGCCGAGGCTGCTTTTCTGTTTGTTGCTGTACCGATTTTTGCTTAGTGCGTATGCTTGCGCAGCTGCTGGATTGCACGCAGTTGGGCGATCGCCTCTGCCAACTCGGCTTGCGCCGCGGCGTAGTCGATGTCGGAAGTGCGGTTCTTCATCGCTTCTTCCGCCGCCTGCTTGGCTTCCAACGCGCGGGCCTCGTCGAGGTCGGCACCGCGAATCGCGGTGTCGGCCAGCACGGTCACTACGTTAGGCTGAATTTCCAACATGCCGCCGGAAACATAGACCAGCACTTCTTGATCCTGATCCGGCTGCTTGATGCGCACTGCCCCGGGTTTGATGCGGGTCAGTAGCGCGGTGTGACGCGGATAGATGCCCAGCTCGCCCATTTCGCCAGGTACGGCGATAAATTCGGCCAAGCCGGAGAAGATCTGCTCTTCCGCGCTCACCACGTCCACATGTACGGTCATTGCCATGGTTGCTCCCATTGATTATTGCAGGGTCTTGGCCTTTTCGACCGCTTCTTCGATGCCGCCCACCATGTAGAACGCTTGTTCCGGCAGGTGATCGTACTCGCCGTCCACAATGGCTTTGAAGCCCTTGATGGTTTCCTTCAGCGTCACGTACTTGCCCGGTGCGCCGGTGAACTGCTCGGCAACGTGGAACGGTTGAGACAGGAAGCGCTGGATCTTACGTGCACGGGCAACGGCCAGTTTGTCTTCCGGTGCCAGCTCGTCCATACCCAGAATCGCGATAATGTCGCGCAATTCCTTGTAGCGCTGCAGTGTTTGCTGCACACGGCGTGCCACGGTGTAGTGCTCTTCGCCCACGACCAGCGGATCCAGCTGGCGAGAGGTGGAGTCCAGCGGATCAACCGCAGGGTAGATACCCAGCGAAGCGATGTCGCGGCTCAACACAACGGTGGAGTCCAGGTGCAAGAACGTCGTAGCAGGAGACGGGTCGGTCAAGTCGTCGGCTGGAACGTACACGGCCTGAATGGAGGTAATGGAACCCACCTTCGTCGATGTAATGCGCTCTTGCAGACGGCCCATTTCTTCAGCCAGTGTAGGTTGATAACCCACAGCGGAAGGCATACGGCCCAGCAGCGCGGAAACTTCGGTACCGGCCAGAGTGTAGCGGTAGATGTTGTCCACGAAGAACAGAATGTCGCGGCCTTCATCACGGAACTTCTCAGCCATGGTCAAGCCCGACAGCGCAACGCGCAGACGGTTGCCGGGCGGCTCGTTCATCTGGCCGAACACCATCGCGACTTTGGACTTGGTGAAATCTTCCTTGTCGATAACGCCTGCGTCGGTCATTTCGTGGTAGAAGTCGTTACCTTCACGGGTACGCTCACCCACACCGGCGAACACGGACAAACCAGCGTGCTGCTTGGCGATGTTGTTGATCAGTTCCAGCATGTTCACGGTCTTGCCCACGCCCGCGCCGCCGAACAAGCCAACCTTACCGCCCTTGGCGAACGGGCAAACCAAGTCGATCACCTTGATGCCGGTTTCCAGCAGGTCAACGGAAGGGGACAGTTCGTCGAACTTCGGTGCAGTCTGGTGAATCGAGCGCTTTTCGTCGCTCTTGATCGGACCCACTTCGTCGATGGGGCGACCCAGAACGTCCATGATACGGCCCAGCGTGCCGGTACCAACCGGCACTTGGATCGGGTTGCCGGATGCGTTCACGGCCATGCCGCGACGCAGGCCGTCGGAAGAACCCATGGCGATGGTGCGCACAACGCCGTCACCCAGTTGCTGCTCGACTTCGAAGGTCAAGCCCGGCTCAGCCGTCGAGTTACCTGCGTCTGCCAATGTCAGCGCTTCGTATACCTTAGGCATTTTGTCGCGCGGGAATTCGATGTCAACCACCGCGCCGATACACTGAACAATCTTTCCTTGACTCATTTTAAGATTCCCCGTCTAAATTAATTCTGAAATTCTTCGCTACCAAAATCACTCTAGCGCTGCCGCGCCGCCCACGATCTCCGAGATTTCCTTGGTGATCGCTGCCTGACGTGCTTTGTTGTAGACCAATTTGAGTTCGCTGATGACGCTCTTCGCATTATCGGAAGCGGCTTTCATCGCAACCATACGCGAGCTTTGTTCGGAAGCTATGTTCTCGACCACCGCTTGGTACACCAGAGATTCGATGTAGCGCAGCAGCAACTCGTCGATCACTTTCTTGGCATCCGGCTCATAGATGTAATCCCAAGTTGCCCCGCTCGTCTCCAGCTTTTCGCCCGTCAACGGGAGCAGTTGCTCAACACGCGGCTCTTGGCGCATGGTGTTGATGAAGTGGTTGTAGCTCAGATAGATCGCATCGATCTCGCCAGCGACGTAGGCATCCAGCATCGCTTTCACGGTGCCGATCAGCTTCTCCAGGTGCGGCGTATCGCCCAACCCAGTCATGTGCGACTTCACCTTGGCACCGATACGGTTCATAAAGCCGAAGCCTTTGTTACCGATAGGGCAAACCACGAGGCCTTTGCCTTCACCTTCCCATGTCTTCATCTCGTTCACGGCAAGGCGCAGCAGGTTGGTGTTCAAACCACCGCACAGCCCTTTGTCCGAGGTAACGACGATCAGACCGACGTTCTTGACGCTCTCGCGCTTGACCAGGAATGCATGTTTGTATTCCGGGTTGGCGCGCGACAGGTGTGCAGCAACGTTGCGGATCTTCTCGGCATAGGGGCGAGCTGCGCGCATGCGCTCTTGCGCTTTGCGCATCTTCGCTGCGGCGACCATTTCCATCGCACGGGTGATCTTGCGCGTATTTTCTACGCTCTTGATCTTGGTGCGAATCTCTTTACTGCCGGCCATAACTCACCTCGCCTTAGTAGACTGCAGTTGCCTTGAACGATTCGATGGCTGCAACCAGCAATTTTTCGTTGTCAGCGGACAGGTCCTTGGTCGACTCAATCGCATCCATCAGTTCCTTGTTCTTGGAACCCAGGTGTGCGTGCAGAGCAGCTTCGAATGCCAACACTTTAGGCACTGCGACGTCGTCGAAGTAACCCTTGTTCACCGCGAACAGCGTTGCTGCCATCTTGGACACGGACAAAGGCGCGTATTGCAGCTGCTTCATCAGTTCGGTCACGATCTTGCCGCGCTCGAGTTGCTTGCGGGTCGCTTCGTCCAGGTCGGAAGCGAACTGCGCGAACGCAGCCAGTTCACGGTACTGGGCCAATGCCAGACGCACACCGCCACCCAGCTTCTTGATGACCTTGGTCTGCGCTGCACCACCCACGCGGGACACCGAGATACCGGCGTTGATCGCAGGACGGATACCGGCGTTGAACAGGTCGGACTCCAGGAAGATCTGACCGTCGGTAATGGAGATCACGTTCGTCGGCACGAATGCGGATACGTCGCCAGCTTGCGTTTCGATCACGGGCAATGCAGTCAAAGAACCAGTCTTGCCCTTAACAGCACCCTTGGTGAAAGCTTCGACGTACTCAGCGTTCACTCGAGCTGCGCGCTCCAGCAGACGGGAGTGCAGGTAGAACACGTCGCCGGGGTAAGCTTCACGGCCGGGCGGACGGCGCAGCAACAGGGAGATCTGACGATATGCCCAGGCTTGCTTGGTCAAGTCGTCGTACACGATCAGTGCGTCTTCGCCGCGATCGCGGAAGTATTCGCCCATGGTGCAGCCGGCGTACGGTGCCAGGAACTGCATAGCGGCGGAATCAGAAGCGGTGGCCGCAACGACGATGGTGTATTCCATCGCGCCGTGCTCTTCCAGCTTACGCACTACGTTGGCGACGGTCGATGCCTTCTGGCCGACAGCAACGTAGATACAGGTCATGTTCTGACCCTTCTGGTTGATGATGGCGTCCACTGCCACAGCTGTCTTACCAGTCTGGCGGTCGCCGATGATCAGTTCGCGCTGACCACGGCCAACCGGCACCATGGAGTCGATGGACTTCAGACCAGTTTGCACGGGTTGGTCAACAGACTTACGTGCGATCACGCCTGGAGCGACCTTTTCGATCTTGTCGGTCAGCTTGGCATTGATGGGACCCTTGCCGTCAATAGGCTGGCCCAGCGCGTTCACTACGCGACCGCGCAGTTCCGGACCAACTGGCACTTCCAGAATGCGTCCGGTGCACTTGACCGTGTCGCCTTCGGTGATGTGTTCGTATTCACCCAGAATAACGGCACCCACGGAGTCGCGCTCAAGGTTCAGCGCCAGACCGAAAGTGTTGCCTGGGAATTCCAACATTTCGCCTTGCATCACGTCGGACAAGCCGTGGACGCGGACGATACCGTCGGTCACGCTGACCACCGTACCTTCGGTGCGCGCTTGGGTCAGTGCTTCGAAATTCTCGATGCGACTGCGAATCAGATTGCTAATTTCGGAAGGGTTGAGCTTCATCTGGATTTCCTCATTCTTGATAATTCTTTATCAGGCCAGGGCCGTCGCCATTTCGCTGAGTCGGGTGCGCGCAGAACCGTCGATCACCTTGTCTCCGGCGCGGATCACCACACCACCCAGCAACTCTTTTTTGACGTTGCAAGCCAGCTTGATCTCGCGACCCATGCGCTTCTTCAGCGAGCTGACGATCTTTTCTTGTTGCGCGACAGAAAGCTCAAAAGCGGAATCCACCACCACGTTGACGGTCTTTTCCGCTTCTGCTTTTAGCGATTCAAAGATTGCTGCGATCTCGGGCAACACCAGCAAACGCTGATTGTCGGCCAAGACCCGCACAAAATTGCGTTGCTGCGCACTAGCCGCAGTGCCCGCAAAGGCTTCCATCAGACCGGAAACCTGTGCCTTGGACACTTTTGGATTGGTGACGACAGCACGCACGTCGGCGTGATTGACCGCAGTGGCCAGATCAAGCAGCATCTCGGACCAAGCTTTAAGCGCGTTCAGCTTTTGCGCTTCTTCAAACGCCGCTTGGGCGTAAGGACGTGCAGTGGTTATGGCTTCAGACATGGCGATCAGATTTCCGCAACGAGTTTATCGAGCAGATCGTTGTGCGCCTTGGCATCGATCTCGCGGCCAAGGATCTTGCCTGCGCCAGCCAGTGCGATGGCAGAAACCTGCGTACGCAACTGCTCTTTGGCACGGAACACTTCCTGGTCGATCTCGGCCTTGGCTCCGGCGATGATGCGATCGCCTTCTACCTTAGCCTGTGTCTTGGCATCTTCCACGATCTCGCTTCCGCGCTTTTCGCTGTTGGCGATGATGTCAGCTGCCTTTTCCTTTGCTTCGCGCAGAATCTCTGCCGAGCGTTTGGATGCCAGCTCAAGATCCTGCTTGGCGCGTTCAGCGTCGGCCAAACCGTCGGCGATCTGCTTCTTGCGTTGTTCCAGCGCGCCCATGATAGGCGTCCAGACAAACTTCATGCAGAACCACACGAACAGCACGAACATTATGAGCTGGGCGAGGAGAGTTGCATTGATATTCATGCAAGCTACCTTTCTTAGTTATGCGTTTCGCGTTGCGAGGATTAGCCCACCACAGCGAACAGAACGTACATCGCGATACCAACAGCGATCATCGGAACGGCGTCAACCAGACCCATCACAACGAAGAATTGTGTACGCAGCATCGGGATCAGTTCAGGTTGGCGAGCAGCACCTTCCAGGAAGCGACCACCCAAGATACCGATACCAACAGCTGCGCCGAGAGCGCCCAGACCCATCATCAATGCGCCAGCGATGTACAGCAGTGCGTTTGCCATTTCCATTTGTATTTCTCCTAAGTTGTTTAAAGTGAAGTTAATGAAACCGAAAAATTAGTGATGTTCCTGATGCGCCATATCCAGATAGACCACGGTCAGCGTCATGAAGATGAACGCCTGCAAGGTCACGATCAGGATGTGGAAGATCGCCCAACCCAGAGACAACAGGATCTGCGAGCCGAACAAGGTGACGCCACTGAACGTGAAGCCGGCCCAAGCACCGCCCATCAGGGCGATCAGGATGAAGATCATTTCGCCAGCATACATGTTGCCGAAGAGACGCAGTGCCAGCGAGATCGGCTTGGCAATCAGATTCACGCCTTCAAGCAGGAAGTTGACCGGCATGCCCCACTTGCCGAACGGCTGCAGAGTGAGCTCGCCCATGAAGCCGCCGAAGCCCTTCATCTTTATGCTGTAATACAGAACCAGCAGAAACACACCGATGGCCATACCGAAGGTTGCGTTTGGATCGGTAGAGGGTACGACCTTGAAGAAAGGAACACCCAGCGAGGTCATCAGCAGCGGAACCCAGTCGATAGGAATCAAGTCCATCAGGTTCATGGTGAATACCCAGAAGAAGACGGTCAGCGCCAAAGGAGCAACCATGTTGTTCTTGGCAGAGAACGAACCACGCACGCTGCTGTCGATGAATTCGATTGCCCACTCGCAGAAATTCTGCAAAGCGCCTGGCGTGCCGGAGACCGCGCTCTTTGCAACGCTGCGGAACATGAACATAAACACGACGCCCAACAGCAGCGACATGATGAAGGTGTCCAGATTCAGTGCCCAGAAACCCATGGCTTTGGCTTCTTCTGCGCTGTGCGCAACCCCCCACGTGCCGTCAGGCAACTGGCCATAGGTGAGATTTTGCAGGTGGTGATGGATGTATTCCGCTGAGGTGTGAGCTTCGCTGGACATTTTTATTCGCTATCTTCAGTCTTGATTCGCAAAAAACAACCGGGCTGTTATCAGCACCGCTTGACCTAAAACAAACCCGCCCAGAACCGCGAGCGGCAATTTCAACAACGCCATGGATAAACCGAGTGACGCCACTACCATCAAAAAACGTTCGATGGCGTAAAAATACAGGAGCCGTAATTGAAGATGTGCATCATGGGCAGAACGCTGATTCGCTCGGGACATTCTCCAAGCCAATAAAGCGCCATTGAGAACTGAAACCCCTCCCCCACTCAACACCGCTATCGCAAATTGCGGCGTTGCTCCGAAGCCGTAGGCAATGCCACCGGCAGCCACCGTTACAAGGGTTTGCACCCAAGTCACCCGCCTTATTTGTTGTTTTTCTTGTGCCTCGGCCTTCAAAAGCGCGGCGATGATAGCGGCGTTTGCCGGGGGTGTCAAACGAACATGTGATTCGTCGCCTACTGATTTAGTCAATTACTTAATCCTTGGACAGGCGGCCCAGCAGATCCCCCAGTTCATCGTTGCTCGAATATTCGATGACCAGTTTTCCAGCGCCCTTTTTGCCGGACTTAATTTCCACTTTCGTGCCCAGCTGTGCGCTGATCTCTTCCTGAATACGCAAAGTATCGCGATCAACTTTTGGTTTTGTATGAGCCACCTGTGGTCCTGGCGACTCTAGTTGTCGTTGCACCATCTTTTCGGTTTCGCGAACAGATAGCTTTTCCATCACGATCTTGTTTGCGAGCAAGATCTGCTGTGCAGCTTCAAGGGGCAGCAAGGCGCGGGCATGGCCCATATCCAACAGGTTTTCCATCAGCATCTCCTGGACATCCTGTGGAAGCTTGAGCAATCTGAGTAGATTACTTGCGGCACTGCGCGAACGGCCCACGGCATCAGCTGCAGCCTGGTGCGTCATCTGGAATTCATCTATCAGCCGCTGGATTCCGACGGCTTCTTCCAGCGGATTTAGATCTTCGCGCTGGATGTTTTCGATCAGCGCCATCGCCAATGCTGCGTTATCCGGCACTTTGCGTACTAGAACCGGGACTTCTTTCAATTCTGCTATCTGTGCGGCGCGCCAACGGCGCTCACCTGCAATGATCTCGTAGCCGCCGGCTGGTAGCTCACGCGCCAATATTGGCTGGATTACACCCTGTGCTTTTATGGAAGCAGCCAACTCAGTCAGCGACCCTTCATCCATATGGCTTCTTGGCTGGTACTTGCCCGGCTTGAGCTGCTCTACCTTGAGTTCGCGCAATACATCTTGCTGTTTCGCGGTGCTGCTCCCTGACAGCAGTGCGTCCAGCCCGCGCCCCAAGCCTTTATTCGGTTTTGCCATGATCATTTAATCCTGTGTATTCAACTTTTGTTTGTCATTGCAGTCCAGCCGCGTTGTTCAGCAACTCGCCCGCCAAAGCCAGATAGGCTTGAGTTCCTTTGGATTGCGCATCATGGCATAGCGCAGGAACCCCAAAACTTGGCGCTTCAGCCAAGCGCACGTTGCGCGGAATCACTGTGCGATAGACTTTTTCGCCGAAGTGTTGCTGAAGCTGGTCGGAAACCTGTTGTGCGAGGGAGTTACGCGGATCAAACATTGTGCGCAGCAGCCCTTCAATTTCCAGATCCGGATTGAGGTGTTCACGCACCTTTCGAATGGTGTTTACCAAATCGCTCAAGCCTTCCAAGGCGAAATATTCGCACTGCATGGGTATCATCACTGTGCGCGCCGCACATAAACCGTTCAGGGTCAGCAAGTTCAACGCCGGGGGGCAATCCACCAGAATGTAGTCGTATTCGTGAGCGATGGCCTGCAGTTCTTTCTTCAGCCGTGTTTCCCGTTCGTCCATTTCCACCAGTTCGACCTCAGCGCCGGCCAACTCGCGGTTTGCCGGAAGAACATCGTATTTCCCTGGTTCAGACGTTATCCGTGCTTGGGCAATTGTGGCCTCGCCTAGCAGAACGTCATATACGGTCAGTTCAAGGTCGCTCTTATCTATTCCGCTTCCCATGGTGGCGTTACCTTGTGGATCAAGATCGACCAGTAGGACACGTTTTTTCGCCGCCGCCAGACTGGCAGCCAGGTTCACAGTGGTCGTAGTTTTGCCCACACCACCCTTTTGGTTGGTTACAGCCATTATCTTCGTCATACTGTTCGCTCCCCAGAAACCTTTGCTATCACCAAGCTACGCGCCGCACTTAATCCTGGCACTTTTAGCGGAATTACCCGTTCTATCTCACAATCCTCCGGAATCCCGCCTAGCTCTGGTTCCGGCTGGCCCTTCATCGCCGCCCAATGTCCGTTGGGGGCAAGCAGGTGGCGTGTTAACTTCAGAAAATCGCCTAATTCGGCAAAAGCCCTGGAGATGATTCCATCAAACTTATAGCTGGGCGTCCATTGTTCCACTCGACCAGAGTAAACGCTTACATTACTGAGACCCAGCTCTATCGCCGCCTGTTGAACGAAGCTAGTTTTCTTGGTGTTGCTATCGAGTAAGGTGAATTCCCAATCCGGCTCAGCAATCGCCAATACCAGCCCTGGCATACCTCCGCCACACCCTACATCCAGCCAGCGCCCCTTCCACAGGTAAGGTAAAACCGCTAGGCTATCAAGCAAGTGATTACTCACCATATCATTCTTGTCGCGAATGGCGGTCAGGTTATAAACCCTGTTCCATTTATGCAGTAAGTCCAGATAAGCCAGCAACTTGTCTGTTGGTTGCTCACCTAGAGTGAGTCCCAACTCGGACATTCCTGCCTTCAGTAACTCACGTTCCCTCATGTGCGTTTTTGCTCTGACTGCGCACCTTTAAAACCGCGCTTCAAGTGAACAAGTAGTAGCGAAATCGTGGCCGGCGTGATACCGGAGATTCGGCCGGCCTGCCCTATGGTCTGCGGCTTATGCTGGTTAAGTTTTTGCTGTGCTTCTATGGATAAGCCGCGCACTTCACGGTAATCAAGCTCTGGGGGTAATTCCAGGTTCTCAAAATGTTCCTGTTGCTCGATCTCGCCCTGCTGTTTTTCGATATACCCCTGATATTTGGCCTGTATCTCGATCTGTTGCGAAACAGTTCCCTCTGCCGGAACTCCCGCCCCTGGCAGTGTCATAAGTGATGTATAGGTAACATCAGGGCGCCGCAGCAACTCATACAGCGAATATTCCCTCTCTATGCTCTTGCCCAACACTTGTGTCGCAGCTTCGTCCGGCAGGCTGCGTGGGTTGACCCAGGTACTGCGCAGACGTTGCTCTTCACGCGCTATGGCTTCTCGTTTCCGCTCAAAAGCTTGCCAGCGCGTGTCGTCCACGATACCCAGTTTGTGGCCAATCTCCGTCAAACGAAGATCAGCGTTATCTTCGCGTAGTTGCAGGCGATATTCGGCGCGGCTGGTGAACATGCGGTACGGCTCTGACACGCCACGTGTGATCAGATCGTCGACCAGCACGCCTAGATAGGCCTCATTGCGGCGCGGACACCAAGCATCCCGCTCTTGAGCAAACAATGCGGCGTTTACCCCGGCCAGTAACCCCTGCGCCGCAGCTTCCTCATAACCAGTCGTACCATTGATCTGCCCTGCAAAGAACAGTCCGACTATCGATTTGGTTTCTAATGAGCTTTTCAGTCCGCGCGGGTCGAAGTAGTCGTATTCGATAGCATATCCAGGGCGCAAGATATGCGCGTTTTCCAAGCCTTTGATCGAACGCACCAGTTCCAGTTGCACATCAAACGGCAAGCTGGTGGAAACTCCGTTCGGGTAGATCTCGTGCGTGGTCAGCCCCTCCGGCTCGAGAAAGATTTGGTGCGATGCTTTATCCGCGAAGCGCGTAATCTTATCTTCTATGGACGGACAATAGCGTGGCCCCACACCCTCGATCACTCCTGTGAATAACGGTGAGCGGTCCAACCCGCCACGGATGATGTCGTGCGTGCGCTGATTGGTTTCAGTTATCCAGCAAGGTAGTTGGCGCGGGTGTTGTGCGGCACTTCCGGTGAATGAGAATACTGGCACCGGATTATCACCGTGCTGTTCCTGCATCACCGAATAGTCGATAGTGCGACCATCGATACGTGGGGGTGTTCCGGTCTTTAGGCGCCCGGCAGGCAACGCTAGCTCGCGCAGGCGTCGGGCCAGACTGATAGACGGCGGGTCACCCGCTCGTCCCGCCTGATAGTTGGATTGCCCGACATGAATGAGGCCAGCCAGAAAAGTGCCTGCGGTCAGTACAACGCTACGCGCCGAGAAACGCAAGCCCAGCTGTGTCACAACTCCGCATACCTGTTCGCCATCTATCAGCAGGTCGTCCACCGCTTGCTGGAATAGCCAGAGGTTAGGCTGGTTTTCCAGTCGGCTGCGAATGGCTTGTTTATAAAGGATGCGGTCTGCCTGAGCCCGAGTGGCGCGAACTGCCGGGCCCTTGCTGGAATTTAGAATACGGAATTGGATGCCGGCCTCGTCGGTCGCGGCAGCCATCGCCCCGCCCAAGGCATCGACCTCCTTGACTAAATGGCCCTTGCCGATCCCGCCAATGGAAGGATTGCAGGACATCTGGCCTAGCGTTTCGATGTTGTGGCTGAGCAGCAGCGTCTTACTACCTGTGCGCGCACTAGCGAGTGCCGCTTCAGTTCCCGCGTGCCCTCCACCTACCACGATTACATCGAATTTGCCGGAAAAGTCCATTTACCACCTACCGAAAAGGACGCGCATCTTACAACAGGCCGTTGGGATTCCAAAATCTAATGTTTCACGTGAAACAATATGTTCACTTTCCAATGCAAAAACGACTGAAGATTTCGCCCAACAAATCGTCCGCCACAAACTCACCGGTGATTTGATTCAGTGCTCCCTGCGCTTGGCGCAACTCCTCCGCCAGCAATTCCAGCGCTCCGTTTTGTTCTTCGGCGGAAAACAGGTGACGCTTAGCAAACGCCAGCGCCTCAAGATGCCGAGTGCGGGCCATGAAGACACCAGCCTCCTGATGCCAACCTACCGTCGCCAGTATCTTGTCCTGCAGGCAATCGATACCCAAGCCAGTCTTCGCTGACACATACAGGTGGGCAACATTGTCTCTCTCGTCCACCCGCGCCGGTTGACCAGACAGGTCAATCTTGTTGTGTACAAACAACCTCGGGATTGATGGCGGAAGACGGCTGAGAATTGTCGCCTCCTCGTCCGCCACAGCGATCTTGGCCTCATCAGACAGGATCAGAATCAGGTCAGCACGTTCAATGTTCTGCTGGGTTCGCGCTATTCCCATGCGCTCAACCACATCCTCTGTCTCTCGCAATCCCGCCGTGTCAATGATATGCAGCGGGACGCCCTTTATCTGTAGCGCTTGACGAATCGCGTCTCGCGTCGTTCCCGGTACATCGCTGACCAGAGCAACCTCCTCGCCCGCCAGGCGGTTAAGCAAGCTAGATTTACCTACATTGGGAGGGCCTACTAGGACAACTTGCGCACCCTCTCTCAGGATGCTGCCCTGTTTGGCCAGTCCCTCGATGTGCGCTAATTCGGTCCCTATCTCAGCCAGCTTAACGCTTATCCGATGCTGTTCCAGCGCGGCCACGCCCTCCTCTTCCGGGAAATCCAGCGTAGCTTCTACCAACATACGCAAATCGATAAGCTTGGCCACCAAGGCGTGTATGGCGGCAGAGAAATCCCCAAGTAGGGACCGCATTGCACTACGCGCAGCCTGCTGCGTCGTGGCGTCGATTAAATCCGCCACGCTTTCCGCTTGGGCTAAGTCCAATTTGTCATTCAGGAATGCACGTTGGGTGAACTCTCCGGGCTGAGCCAGGCGAGCGCCCAACGCAACGCAGCGTTCAAGCACGGATTGCAGCACAGCAGGCCCCCCGTGTCCCTGCAACTCCAACACCTCTTCCCCGGTATAGGAATGCGGTGCAGGAAAGAACAGCGCGATGCCCTCGTCCAGAGGCGCCCCTTCTGCGTCAAGAAAGGGCGTGTAAGTGGCCAACCTGGGAGTGAGCGCTCGGCCCGTTAGGGACGCCGCCATTTGCAGCAGCCCTCGCCCAGAAACCCGCACCACGCCGATGCCACCGCGACCTGGGGCGGTCGCGATTGCGGCGATATTGTCAGGCCTTTGTAGCACCCGTCCGAGCGGTCTCTTCACCGCGAGTGATGTACCACTGCTGCGTGATGGACAAGATGTTATTCACGATGGAATACAGCACTAGTCCGGCAGGGAAAAAGAAGAACACAACGCTGAAAGCGATTGGCATGATTTGCATGATCTTGGCTTGCAGCGGATCGGCAGGTACGGGGTTCAGCTTACTCTGGATCAGCATACTGATGCCCATGATGATAGGTAGTATGTAGTACGGGTCCGTTGCTGAAAGATCGTTTATCCATCCGAAGAACGGGGCGTGGCGAAGCTCGACACTTTCCAAAATCGCCCAATAGAGGCCAATGAATACAGGGATCTGGATCAATACAGGCAGACAACCGCCCAATGGGTTGATCTGTTCGGTCTTGTACAGGTCCATCATGGCGCGATTCAGGCGCTCGCGGTCATCACCATACTGCTGTTTGATCTTTTCCAGCTTAGGAGCAACAACGCGCATTTTGGCCATAGAGCGATAACTTGTGGCGGAGAGCGGGAAGAACGCGAGTTTGATTAATACTGTCAACAGAATGATCGCCACGCCCCAGTTGTGTACCCAATCATTCAGCAGCGACATCAGCCAGAACAATGGCGCAGCAAATATGGTGAAAATCCCATAATCAACCGTCAGCCCCAAGCCAAGTGCAACGTCGTCCAGTTTTGTTTGTGCGGGACCAACGTAAAGAGGAGTGGTAATGGTTGCGCTCTTCCCGGGTTCAATACTGGCCATCGGCAAAATCGCACCGATCGAGAACAGGTTTCCATCCAGATGTTTGGCATAGAACTCGCGCGCACCCTTCCCTTGCGGTAACCATGCGGACACGAAGTAGTGCTGCAGCATCCCTACCCAACCGTTATCTGGATTCTTTGGGAGGTTTACTTTGTTTTTCTCGATGTCTTTGAAGTCAACCTTCAGAAACTTTTCCTGCTCCGTATAGACTGCCCCGCCGGTGTAAGTAGGCACAAACGACGACGCACCTTCAGGTGGCGTTGAATCGCGGACCAGCTGGAAATACGCGGAAGGAGTTAACGCGGTGTTGCCCGTATTTGCGATTTCGTATGTCACATCCACCAAATAACTGCCACGATGGAAGGTGTAGACCTTGGTGACTTGCGTATTTTCAGTGCCAATCGCTGACAGGCGCACCTCGACAGTGTTTTTCCCTTCTAACAGCTTGTATTCTTCGGCGGCCGCGGAGAACAAAGCGTTGTGTGTAGGGAGTCCTTGTCCCAACAGCCCAGATTGCGCCAGATAAACCTGATTCCCTTGTCTATGTAGCAGGCTGATAGGTTTGCTTTGATCATTGGCGTTGCGATGCTGCAATAAATCCAGGCGCTCGATGTTGCCCCCGGCGGTATTGATTTCGACCGCAAAAGTGTCCGTTGTTACGCGTACTTTCTTGCCTGCAGGCTCCGCGAGTGTTTCGCCAGGGGCTGAAACTTGCTGTGGGGTAGCAGCGGCTTTGGATACGGGAGGCGCGGAAGGATTCGTGCTCGTAACTGCAGCTGTGACGGCTGCGGGTGGTTGATTCTGACGTGTCCATTCGCCCCAAAGTACAATCAGGGAAAAAGAGAAGATCAAAAACAAGAAAAGCCGCCGCATATCCATCTGTATATCACCTGTAAAATTAACTAGGGAACGGAGTCATATCCGCCCGAATTCCATGGGTTACAACGACCCACCCTCTTTACTGACAACCACAACCCTTTTACGACGCCATGTTTGGCAATCGCTTCATATGAGTACTGCGAACAGGAGGGGTAAAAACGACAAGACGGTGAAAACAACGGACTGATCAACCGCTGATAGCCTCGTACCAGCAGTAGCAAGATCCGCTTCATTTTACTACCAACGCAAATTGGAGCATTTCGGACAAGAGAGAACGCGCAGCCGCACGGTCTTGTTGAGTCAGCGGTCTGCGCAGGCGCACAACCACATCGTTAGCCGCACCTTGTCGAGCATGGTGCCGGAAACACTCCCGAATCAATCGCTTAATGTTGTTCCGCCCCACGGCACTGGGAATGATTCGTTTGCTAACGGACACGCCCAGCCGCATGCAACCTGCTGCATTTGGCTGAGAGTGGACCGCAAACCAGAGATTGGATTGGGGCCTTTGCTGTAGTATCCGAGAAAAACCTTCCCGGCGCGTTAAACGGAAACGCCGAGGTAATGTCAGCGCTGGTTTAGACTCACACGCCAAGACGGACACGGCCTTTGGCACGACGTGCAGCGATCACTGCACGACCACCTCTGGTTTTCATGCGGACCAGGAAACCGTGGGTGCGCTTTCTTTTGGTGACGGAAGGTTGATAAGTGCGCTTCATGGTTTAATCCTTTGTTGAGACTGTTGAAAAGCGCGCGATTACAATCGCTTGAGGACAATCTGTCAAGTCAAATTTATCTTGTGGATAACTTCTGACGGAGCTTGTAGAATGGGGGTGTTAATAGTCTTTCACGTATTTCTCTATGTCTGCTCAGGGTTTATCCGGCAGTTGCCAACGATTTTTCAAAGAGCAACTACCTCTGCAACAATATAATTCTTGGATAAAACCCCTTGTTTTTGAGGTGAATGGTAATCGCCTCATATTGACTGCTCCAAACAGTTTTACGCTACGCATCATTCAAGATAGGTTTCTGCCAGAGATTGCGAAACGTGCAGCTTCCTTTTTCAATTCCCCCCCTGAAATCGAGTTGCGCGTCGAAAAACGCTCCGCCCAAAAAGATAAAGTTGCGGTTAGCGCACCCAAGCCCGAAGAAAAACCCAACGCGCCATCCGTAAAACCGCCAAAGTCGGTTAGCAAGCTTAATCCGCAACTAACGTTTGATACCTATGTTACGGGCAAAGCAAACCAGTTGGCGCACGCGGCGGGACTACAGGTAGCGGAAAGACCCGGAACTGCATATAACCCATTGTTTATTTATGGCGGTGTTGGGTTGGGAAAGACCCACTTGCTACAATCCATTGGGAACTTGGTAGCTAAAGAGAATCCGCAGGCGAGAATTTGTTATGTCCACGCGACAAATTATGTTTCAGGGGTAGTGAAGGCTTTCCAAACGAAAAGTTTTGACGAATTCAAGCAGTTTTACAACTCGTTGGATTTATTGCTAATTGACGATATTCAATTCATAGCTGACAAACCAGGTACGCAACAAGAATTCTTCTACACGCTGAACTCCCTGATCGACACCAACAAGCAGGTCGTCATAACTTGTGACACCTTCCCTAAAGAAATTTCGGGCATTGAGCCTCGCCTTACTTCTCGCTTCACTTGTGGGCTAACAGTTGCGATCGAGCCGCCTGGTTTGGAGATGCGTGTTGCGATTTTATTACAGAAATCAACCACTAACGGCGCGCCAATCAGTGAAGATGTTGCTTTCTTTATTGCAAAACACGTCCGTTCCAACATACGTGAACTGGAAGGTGCTCTAAATCGCATTGATGCGTATGCGCGCTTTCACAAGCGCCTTATTTCCGTGGAACTAGCAAAAGAAGCCCTAAAAGACCTGTTAGCGGCACAGAATAAACAGGTAACCATCGAAAATATTCAGAAAACCGTCGCCGATTTTTACCGCTTGAAGATTGTAGATTTGCTGTCAAAAAAGCGAACTAGAGTAATTGCCCGCCCACGCCAAATAGCAATGAGCCTGGCGAGGGAGCTTACCCAACTCAGCCTGCCAGAGATTGGAAACGCCTTTGGTGGACGAGATCACACAACAGTCTTACATGCATGTAAAACGATTGAGGCACTGAGAAATACGGATGCGCAAATTGAATCTGATTTCAGTTTACTCCACCAAACATTACGTGGATAACTCCAAGAAGACTGTTGGTATTTTGTATATAAGACCCATTTATTGACAGAGCCAGGAAGAAGTGAACATGTTATTCACAGGAAGTGCAGCTCATTAATAACAGCGCTTAAGTTAATTAATTATTTGAATAATTGAATTTTTTTGCGTTACTAACAAGATTATCTGCCCTTATTATTGTTATTAAGTATTTAAGGAAAAACATATGTTTATTAAACAAATCAGTCGTAATGATCTTCTTAAACCACTTCAAGCGGTAGTTGGCATTGTTGAGAGAAAACAACCGCTCCCAATTCTCTCCAACGTGTTGCTAAAAAAGAATAGTAACGGGGTCAAATTCATTGCTACCGACTTGGAGATACAGATTGAATCGCAGCTGACTGCGGAACTCCAGACTACGACTGGCCCCGACGCAATAACTATTTCCGCCAAGAAATTTCAGGACATATTGAGGGCAATACCAGACGAGAGCACAGTTGACCTGGACACCCAAGAAAATAAGCTGTTAGTTAAGGCCAACAAAAGTCGTTTCAGCTTACAAACTCTACCAGCTCAAGATTTTCCAGCGCTTACAGAACAACTGACTGGATCCATATCCATAGACATAGCGCAAGGCAAGCTCAAGCGTCTGTTAGGCATCGGTCCAGCATGCGATGGCACAACAGGACATCCGCTACTACCTGAATGGTGTATTGTTGGTTATCGATGGCAATGCCATCAGGCTCATCGCTACCGACGGGCACCGGCTGGCGTATATCGCTGAGAACTTGGCGGCAGCACACTCGAAGAAAGAGGTGATCCTTTCGCGCAAGACGGTCAATGAATTATTGAAGCTACTGGCCGATTCAGGAGGATAAGTTGAAACTTGAGTTGGCGGAAAAACAAGTTCGCGTTACATTTTCCGATATCGTACTAACTTCCAAAGTAATCGATGGCAAGTTCCCGGATTACACAAGGGTGATTCCCACACACAGCAATAATTTAACGCTGAATCGCGTAGTCATCTTGCAGGCCCTGCAACGGGCGGCCATTCTTTCCAATGAAAAATTCCGCGGCGTGCGCTTGTTGCTGACAGAAAAGAATCTGCAAATAATCAGCAGTAACAGCGAGCAGGAAGAGGCCCAGGAAGACATCGAAACTGACTATCATGGATCACCGTTGGATATCGGGTTCAATGTGAATTACTTGCTGGAGGGTATTAACAATATAGGTAGCCAAAACATCACTCTATCTTTTGGAGACCAGAACAGCAGCCTCCTGATTACCGTACCTGAGCAAAGCGATTACAAGTACGTCGTGATGCCGATGCGTATTTAATTGTTCCACGTGAAACAGAAAGAAGCCCATGAGCGATAACTATGACGAATCAAGCATCCAACAACTCGAGGGTCTGGAGGCTGTACGCAAGCGACCGGGTATGTACATCGGCGATACGTCCGATGGTACTGGTCTGCATCACATGGTATTTGAGGTGGTTGACAATGCCATCGACGAAGCCTTAGCTGGGCATTGCGACGACATTAAAGTGATCATTCATGGGGATAACTCGATCTCTGTAGCAGACAATGGCCGCGGCATTCCAATCGGAATCAAGTTTGACGACAAGCACGAGCCTAAACGTTCCGCGGCAGAGATTGTTCTGACGGTGCTACACGCGGGTGGCAAGTTCAACCAGAACAGCTATAAAGTATCCGGCGGCCTACACGGTGTAGGCGTCAGCTGCGTAAATGGGCTGTCGGAATGGCTCAAGTTGACCACCTATCGCGACGGCAAGAAATATGGTCTGGAATTCATACGTGGCGCGGTAAAGGACCGACTAGTTGAAGTGCAAAAGGGAGTGGAAGTATCCCCAGTCCGTGAATTGGGCGAAAGCACCAAGCGCGGCACTGAAGTGCACTTCCTTGCGGACAAAGAAATATTCGGAAACGTAGAATTTCACTACGAGATTTTAGCAAAACGTCTTCGCGAGCTGTCGTTCCTGAATAATGGCGTCAAAATCGAACTCATTGACCAGCGCAACGGAAAGAGTGAAAACTTCGCCCACTCCGGCGGCGTCCAGGGTTTTGTCGAGTACATGAACAAGAGTAAGGCGGTGCTTCACCCGAAGCCCTTCTACGCAGAAGGTACATCTGGAACCGTTTCGGTCGAAGTATCCATGCAGTGGAATGACAGCTACTCTGAAGCAGTACAGTGCTTCACCAACAATATCCCACAACGGGATGGAGGCACCCACCTAACCGGCTTACGTATGGCGATGACGCGCGTCATCAATAAATACATCGAAGAAAACGAACTTGCGAAGAAAGCCAAGGTGGATACTTCTGGCGACGACATGCGCGAAGGTCTGACTTGCGTATTATCGGTCAAAGTGCCCGAGCCAAAGTTTTCCTCGCAGACAAAAGATAAGTTGGTTTCCAGTGAAGTGCAGCCAGCAGTAAATGAGATTGTTTCGCAGAAACTAGCAGATTACCTGCTTGAGAATCCAGCGGATGCCAAGATTATCTGCGGCAAGATTATCGAGGCTGCCCGAGCCCGTGACGCCGCACGCAAGGCTCGAGAACTAACTCGTCGTAAAGGTATCCTGGATGGCATCGGCCTACCCGGCAAACTCGCCGACTGCCAGGAAAAGGACCCCGCGATGTCCGAGCTGTACCTGGTGGAGGGTGACTCCGCCGGCGGCTCCGCCAAGCAGGGTCGTGACCGTAAGTTCCAGGCCATCCTTCCCCTCAAGGGTAAGATACTCAATGTAGAAAAAGCTCGTTTCGAGAAGCTGATTGCCTCTCAAGAGATTGCAACCCTGATCACCGTGCTAGGCACAGGAATCGGCAAGGAAGAATACAGTGCCGAAAAGCTGCGCTATCACCGCATCATTATCATGACAGACGCGGACGTAGATGGTGCGCACATCCGTACCCTGCTGCTTACCTTCTTCTACCGCCAAATGCCAGAACTGGTAGAGCGCGGCCATATCTACATCGCCCAACCGCCGCTGTACAAAATCAAGCAAGGCCGCGACGAGCGCTATCTCAAGGATGAGCACGAGCTAAAGAACTACATGCTCGGTTCAGCACTGAATGGTGCCGCTTTCTACCCTGCCTTGGATGCAGCACCTATTCAAGGCGTAGCGCTGGGTGAGATTGCCAAGCAATATTTCCTAGCCGAAGCTGTTATTGACCGCCTCTCGCATTTCATCGCTCCGGAAGCCAGCCACGCGCTGCTTGTGCTGCCTGCACTGTCGCTGGTCGACGAAGCGCAGGCACAAAAAAGCGCCAAACTACTGGAAGATGCTTGTGGCGGCGTCATCAAGGCTGATGTCGAGAAAGACGAGAGCGGGGAGTTGCGCCTGCGCTTGGAAAAGATCTTCCACGGCAACTACTCGCTCAGCTACCTGGACCGCGAATTTCTGGAAAGCGGCGACTACGAGCAGATCCGCCAGACCGCAGAAGCACTGAGCGGCCTTATCTCCCCCACCGCTTACACTATGCGCGGCGAACAAAAACGCGGCGTGACCAGCTTCAAACAGGCCATTGAATGGCTGCTGGACGACGCGAAACGCGGCGTCAGCATCCAGCGCTACAAAGGTCTGGGTGAGATGAACCCCGATCAACTGTGGGAGACCACCATGGATGTCAAGAACCGCATCCTGCTCAGGGTGCGTATCGAAGACGCCATAGGCGCCGATGAGATATTTACTACCTTGATGGGCGACGTGGTCGAGCCGCGCCGGGCGTTTATCGAAGAGAATGCCTTGGGCGTGAAGAACCTGGACGTATAGATGTGTAGGTTCTCAGAAAACATCAAAAAATTCTCACTAATTCGAAAAAGCCGTGATGCCAAGCAAAATCGGGCATTAGCGACCTGAAAACCGAATCTGACCACGA
Source organism: uncultured beta proteobacterium (assembly GCA_963813255.1). Classification (GTDB taxonomy): domain Bacteria; phylum Pseudomonadota; class Gammaproteobacteria; order Burkholderiales; family Gallionellaceae; genus Sideroxyarcus. The sequence continues at coordinate 615,873 of CAWEYD010000001.1, forward strand.
TTTACCTCGTGGTCATTTTTTTGAGAAGAAAACCAGGAATCGGTAGAAAAATTGAGGCAATCCGGCATGAACCTCAATAAAGACGGGGGATTTAGAGAAAACTCACTAAAACGCGATATAACTGGATTTTATAGTGTTGCCTAAGGGCTAATATCAATAAGATAGAAAAACGGGCCCTACCCCGTTAATAATCCCAATTGACGTGTCTGACGGGTAATCTGTTTAGTTCATCTTTGTAGAACCGCCATTTCGGCATGAATTGATCCATCAAAGTCGTGAATCGTTGGTTATGCGTCGGTTCCAACAAATGTGCCAATTCATGTACAACGATGTACTCCAGACACTCAGGAGGTTTTTTGGCTAGGTCTGTGTTGAGGCGAATATTCTTTGCTTCGTGGCTACAACTTCCCCACTTGGTTTTCATTTTCTGCACAAAGCAGCGCCCAAGCGTAACCCCATGAGCAGCTCCCATTTCGCGATAGATACCAAGCCTTAAAGATATTTAATGACGAAGCACGAATACCAAGGGAATGGGATATGGGTTCGAAAACTGATAAATCACGCTTAAAGCGGACCTAAAGCGCGCCGCATTTAGCGCCTCATAAAGCTTCGCAAAAAGCCGACTCAACCAAGTGACCATAACAAAATTACCATTGACCATGCTACAACTACGGTGTTAATTTGCCAATGCACAGCCGTGCGTAACCGGGAGTGACGAATGGAAAGTAAGCGCCTTTTCTCCGTGCCTTTGCCTTGTGCCATGGAATTACTTGGTGACGGCCCATCCTTTCAAGATACCTTGTGCAGCATGCTAGCGACAGTTAAAGGTTTTGAAGATTTTGCGCAGCCTGAGCTGAAATATCTCGCTAAGCACATGAAGGCCTTTTGCGTCCCAGGAGGAGGCACTATCTTTCTTGAGGGGGATAGAAACAGTTATTTTAGTGCGCTGATTGAGGGAAGGATTTGCGTTTATAAGGAAGACAGTGACGATGAAGTCAAACTTCTAAGCGTTATTCCCCCGGGACGGATTTTCGGCGAAATATCAATTATCGATGATCTCCCCTATTCCGCGAGTCTTGTTGCTGAGTCAGACGCCGTAATCCTGCTCATGAGCCGTGACAGTTTTCGCCAATGCATCAACGATGACTCTGTCATGGGGGTGCGCATGTTAAACCTTGTAGCTCGCCTGCTTTGTATGCGGTTACGATCCACCAGTGGCCAGTTGGTAGATTACATTGATTTCTAATTCACATCATTCGTCGTCATTACGACTCGCAGTCGCGAAATGCATACGCAACGCGATGCATTCCCTGCGAGGAAAATAGTGCCAGGGATTAGTATGCAGCGTCGAAATGACGTTTCAGACGCACCGCGCCTGCAAGCCAATAACCGGCAGCGCAAGCCAGACCAAAACGTGCTATAGACGATTTTCAGTAGTCAGGTAAGGTGTGCTGCCTAGGGGGCGAAAATCCTAGGCTTTGCTCTTGGTGGTCTTTTTGGCTGCTACCTTCTTCGCGGCGGGTTTGGTCGCGACTTTCTTGGTAGTTGTTTTCACGGCAGTCGTCTTGGCTTTGGCTGCCGCAGTTTTGGCAGTGGCCTTCTTTACCGTTGTCTTGGGTTTAGCAACCGTCTTTTCCTTGGCGGTTTTGGCCGAAACTCTTGCCGCTGGTTTTTTCGCCACTTTCGTCTTGCCCGTGCCGCCCTTTGCTGCCTTGGCAGCAATCAGTTCAAGCGCCTCTTCCAACGTGATCGCTTCGGAGGGCATATCCTTGGGCAGGGTGGCGTTGATCTTGCCATGGCGCGCGTAAGGACCATAGCGGCCACTGCAGATTTCCACAGGCGCCTTATCGTCGGGATGTTCACCTAGCACGCGGAGTACTGCGGCGCCCGCCTTGGCCTGTGCCAGCAACTCCACGGCGCGGTCTAGGCCAATGTCGAAGATACTGTCGGTGCGTGGGATAGATTTGAACTTGCCGTCATGGCCGATGTAAGGGCCGAAGCGCCCGATATTGACGATGACCTTCTTGCCTGTCTCTGGGTGAGCGCCGACTTCGCGTGGAAGCGAGAGCAGCTTTAAAGCATGCGCAAGGTCGGCCTGTTCCAGCGGCAATTCCTTGGGCCAAGAGACGCGTTTGGGTTTGGTCTTCGCACCCTCCTCTACCTCGCCGAGTTGAACGTAAGGACCATATGGGCCGCGTAACAGTAGCACAGGCTGACTTGTTTCTGGATGCGCGCCGAGCTCCTTGCGCGCTTCGCCCGCCTCTTCTTCGCCGCCGAGGCTGCGTGTGTAGTCGCACTCGGGATAACCGGTACAGCCGATGAAGCTGCCGCGCTTGCCGAGCCGTTTGGATAAGGGCTTGCCGCACTTTGGGCATGCCTCCTCCAGAATTTCGGTACCGGGACGGTCCACATCTTTCTTTTCAACTATGAGATTGTTGAAGCCCTTCCAGAACTCGTCTAGCACTGGGATCCAGTCACGCTTGCCCTCGGAGATATCGTCCAGCTCGTCTTCGAGATTGGCGGTGAAACCGTAGTCCACGTAACGCGTGAAGTGCTCATTAAGAAACTTGATGACCACACGACCGACATCGGTTGGTATAAAGCGTTTCTTGTCGAGCGTGGCGTATTCGCGAGCCTGTAGCGTGGAGATGATGGTGGCGTAAGTGGAAGGACGGCCGATGCCGTACTCTTCTAGTGCTTTCACCAAGCTTGCCTCGGAGTAGCGCGGCGGCGGCTGGGTGAAGTGTTGTTCGCCGTAGAGTTTGTCCACAGGCAAAACATCACCTTCCGCCAACGGCGGCAACTTGGCGCTGTCCTCTTCCTCGGCATCATCCACGTCCTCTAGGTATACCCCGATGAAGCCGGGAAACACCAAGGTCTGGCCGGAGGCACGGAACAGGGTGTCGTCACTGGAAAGACGTATGTCCACACTTACCGTGTCGAAGCGAGCCGGCGCCATCTGCGACGCAAGTGTGCGCTTCCATATCATTTCGTACAGGCGCATCTGGTCAATGTTGAGGTAGTCGCGCAGACTGTCCGGTGTCCGGTGGATGGAAGTCGGACGGATTGCCTCGTGCGCTTCCTGCGCGTTTTTCGATTTGCTCTTGTACACCGGCTGCTTACCAGGCAGGTAATCGGCGGCGAAACCGTCCTTGATGTACTCGCGGATCTCGGCGACGGCCTCGTTGGCCAGGTTAAGCGAATCGGTACGCATGTAGGTAATCAGACCGATGGTCTGCCCTCCAATGTCCACACCTTCGTACAAAGACTGCGCGGTGCGCATGGTGCGGTCGGATGTCATGCCCAGTTTGCGTACGGCTTCCTGTTGCAGCGTGGACGTAGTGAACGGTGCGGCCGGGTTGCGCTGCTTGCCCTTCTTTTCGACACGCACGACTTTCGGCGGCAACTTGGCGTCCGTCAGCTTAGCGTGGATTGCGTCGTATTCGGCCTGGCTGCCAATGCTGAGCTGTTCCAGCTTCTTTCCCTGGAACTGGAACAACTTGGCCTTGAACGGAATCTGGTTCTTCTGGCTATCCAGATGCACGGACCAATATTCCTGACTCTTGAACTTCTCGATTTCAAGCTCGCGCTCGACGATCAAACGTAGTGCGGGACTTTGCACACGTCCGGCAGACAGACCTGGGCGAATCTTGCGCCACAGTAGCGGAGAAAGGTTGAAGCCAACCAGATAGTCCAATGCGCGGCGAGCCTGCTGCGCGTTGACCAGCGGCATTGATATCTCACGTGGGTGGGCAACAGCTTCCTGGACCGCAGACTGGGTGATCTCATAGAAAACCACGCGCTGCATATTCTTGCCCTTGAGTGCGCGCTTTCCTTTCAGCAATTCGGAAATATGCCAAGCAATCGCCTCCCCTTCTCTATCCGGGTCGGGTGCCAGCAGGATGTTGTCCGCTTCACCCGCCGCCTTGGCGATTGCATCAACGTGCTTGGCATTGCGCGCGATGGTCTCGTAGTTCATCGCGTAGTTGTTTTCGGTATCCACCGCGCCATTCTTCGGCACCAAGTCGCGCACGTGGCCGTACGAAGCTAGTACCTCGAAATCTTTGCCCAGATATTTTTTCAGCGTCTTAGCCTTTGCGGGCGACTCGACGATCAGAAGGTTCTTAGCCATGCAGTACGTGCGCCAGTCAGTGGAGTTTGGTTGAATCGGTGGGGGTAAGCAGATCCTCGATCAGCATCGGATCGAGTTCCTCATGCTGGTTCCATAACACCATAAGTGCAATGAGCTTGACCTTGTCCAAAGGCAATTTATCGCGTCCCAAAGCAATAACGCGATCTATGATCATTTCTCGCTCGATGGGAGCAATGATCTTGTTGTGTTCCCAAAAAGCCACAAAGCGAAGTCCTTCGTCACTGATGCGCTGTGACTCGAAATCAGTATAACAGCGCAAGCCGCTCTGATTGATGCCAGCCGGATATGTGGCTTGCGAGAGCTCTCGCAGCCCAGACAACCATGTAAGCGCCTGATGAATGTCGTCTTCTTCGAATCCCGCTGCACTAAGCTTGGCCGTGAGGCGAGTAGGCTCGGGATAACTACCTGCATCGAAATAACTTTCAAACAAAAATAACAAAATATCAAACATAAAAAGGTGTTTTCTAAGCGATGCGTTGGTAAAGTCCGCCGGGCAGATTCGCAATTGCACCGTCAAGCTCCAGTTGCAACAGAATGGCGGATAGCTCTGCTATCGTCAAGCTGCTACGAGCAGCCAAGGTTTCCACATCTAAAGGATCGAAGCCAAGATGGGCGAAGAGCGGATGTTCAACCGATGAATGATTTTTAGCTGCCAATGAAGGAAAACCGAGCTCGTCAAGGATGTCCTGCGCACTTTCAACGAGCTTCGCTCCCTGCTTGATCAGTTCGTGGCAGCCTTTGGACTGCGGGGAATGTATCGAGCCGGGAATTGCGAACACTTCGCGACCCTGATCCAAAGCCATACGCGCCGTGATTAGTGAGCCACTTTGTAGGGAAGCCTCGACCACCAGACAACCCTCGCTCAACCCGCTGATGATGCGATTGCGACGCGGAAAATTGGTGGCAAGTGGCGGGGTGCCCAATGGGAATTCGGAAATTATAGCTCCTAGTTGGGCCAACTGATGTGCCAGTTCACGGTTGGCGGCCGGATAGACTTTATCCAATCCGGTGCCGACCACAGCGATACTTGAACCTATACCCAGCAAGCCGCCCCGATGAGCAGCGGCATCTATGCCATGCGCCATGCCGCTAACGACGCACAATCCGACCTTGGAAGCCGATTGGGCGAAGGCCTCGGCATTGCGCAGGCCTTGCGCGGAGGCGTTACGGCTTCCGACGACAGCCAGTGAGCGGACATTCAATAAATCGAGCCGCCCCTTTACGTAGAGAACTAACGGGGGATCGGAAATGTTTAGGAGTGATTGGGGAAACTCTGAATCACCAAGCGTAACGATGTGGTTCAGTGGATCGTCTAACCAAGTTACAACCGGATCGAGAAGAGAGTCTTCAATGCCGGCCACAATGGCACGAGCTACCGCGGGTTTGACGTGACGACTGAGTTCAGATGCGGCGGAATTCAGAATGGCATCGGAAGAACCAAAGGCCTGTAGCAGTCGTCGCAGATTTTCATTTCCCAAGCCCGGAATCAGTGTGAGCTTAAGCCAAGCTGAAAGGGCCGTGTCCAGTTGCATTTAATCGGGCGTGCGCGCGCTATCGAGCAACTGTACGGGCAATTTGGTCTCCATCACCAGTGCATAAGACACCTTGTTGAATACCCGAAACACCATGACCAGCCCATAGCGCATATCGGGTAATACGATATTGGGTGTAAACCAGCCTTTGGTTCTGATAACTTCGCCCTTCTGGTAAAGGCCCAAAATGTGACCAACCTCGACGCCGTCACGCTGGCCCTTGTTGAGGGTGATCACAGCGCGCTGACCTGCTTGTTGCACGCCGCCGTAGATTGAAATTACCTTGGCAGCGATGTGGGTATTCGGCGCGTGTGGCAGGTAGTTCGAGGAATAACCGGAGGATGTTTGAGCGAAATAGTCGCCCTTATGAATTTCCAGAACAGCAGTAGTGATGCGAAGTGTACTCGGGTCACCAAAATTCTCGACCGATGCGTCGCCAAGATACGTTACTTCTCGACCCAGTATCTCATCGGTATCGGGGTCGGTAAGGACAACACTGGGGCGGTAAATCTGCCACCGGGAGCCCTTATCAACTGGCAGGTCTTTCGCATAGGCAAGATCGTTGGCAGACAAAAGTCCGCGTTGCTCATAGGTGCCAACCAATTTAGGGGCACCAGCCAATTCTTCATCTTCAACAACGAGCGGGCGGGCTAAGAAAGAGCTAATAACGCTCAGCGGAATTGCGGGAATCGCTTGGGTGTTTTGCGAGACAACACGTGCTCTGGGTTTGAGTTTTACAACATCGGATGGCGTGCCGGGGACAATGGTGGCAGGCTCCTCGGCGTTTCCTGAATCTGCGGTACCCGAAATAGGACTTGTGGACTCAGGCGACGGTTCGCCAATAGTAAGCGTACCAGCACGACGATCAAGAATGATAATGTTGCCCGGATATATCCAATGCGGATCTTTGACACTTTCCTGATTCAAGACCCAAACATCGGGCCATTTCCAAGGGTCTTTGTAGAATTTCGCCGAAATGTCCCACAGCGTATCCCCTTTGACCACTACATAGCGATCGGGCGCATCCTCGCGTATCTGCAACTCATCGGCGATAGCAAGGGTGGGCAACAGGAAGCAAATCAGCGATATAATCTTACGCATGGAAAACCCCAGCAAAGTAAAGAAATGCGGTGCAAAGTTTGAGCACCTGTTTAAATTCTGCATCTAGTCTCTTCAGTTGGCAAGCAAATATGGCACTTCTTCCTATTCTTCAGTACCCCGATCCACGCCTGCATAAGCAGGCAAAACCGGTTGTTTCTGTGACCGACTCGACGCGGCGACTGATACGCGATATGAGCGAGACCATGTATGCCGCACCTGGTGTGGGGCTGGCCGCTACGCAGGTGGATGTGCATGAGCAAATCGTCGTGATCGACGTTTCGGAAACACACAATGATTTGCGGGTGTTCATCAATCCTGAATTGCTTAAAGCCGACGGGGCGGAGGAAAGCGAAGAGGGTTGTCTATCTGTTCCAGGTATCTATGAGAAAGTCACGAGGGCCGAGCGAGTCACCGTGCGCGCGATGGACGAATATGGCAAGACCTTTACGCTGGAAGCCGATGGCCTGTTGGCGGTGTGCATCCAGCACGAAATGGATCATCTGCGCGGCAAGGTATTTGTCGAATACCTGTCGCACCTCAAACAAACCCGTATCCTCGCCAAGCTGAAAAAGCACAGGCGAGAGACGCTATAACGGGGCTCTCAGTGAAGATCATCTTTGCGGGTACGCCGCTTTTCGCTGCCGGCGCATTGGATGCGCTGTTGAAAGTGCACCAGGTGGTTGCGGTGCTAACTCAGCCCGACCGGCCGTCAGGGCGCGGCATGCAGCTGACCGCCAGTCCGGTGAAATTGCTTGCGCAACAACACGGCATTCCAGTGCTGCAGCCAGCCACACTGAAGACAGAAGAGGCCCAGAAAGAATTGGTCGCACTGAGTGCCGATGTGATGGTGGTCGCGGCATACGGCTTGATCCTGCCCAAGGCGGTGCTGCAGATTCCGCGTCACGGTTGCCTCAATATCCATGCATCCCTGTTGCCGCGCTGGCGCGGCGCTGCACCCATACAGAGGTCGATTCTGGCGGGCGACAGCGAGACCGGCATCACCATCATGCGGATGGATGAGGGGCTGGATACCGGCGACATGCTGCTGAAAATAACTTGTCCCATCACGCGGGCTGACACAGCCCAGACCCTGCACGATACGTTAGCCGAGTTGGGCGCAGAAGCGATTCTCGAGACACTACAGCAGCTGGAAAGCAAGCAGTTGTGCCCCGAACATCAAGACGCGCGACTGGCTACCTACGCCGCCAAATTGACGAAAGCCGAAGCCCAGCTTGACTGGACTGCGGACTCAGCCCACCTGGATCGCGCAGTGCGCGGATATTTCCCATTTCCTGTGGCAACGACCCAGATGCGCGAGACGCCAATCAAGATACTGCGTGCCAAGATGGGCTCGGCATCGCTGGATACAATACCCCCGGGAACGGTTATTTCGGTGGACAAGGAACGCATTGTTGTTACCTGTGGGCAAGGAACGCTTGGTCTTGAGGTGTTGCAAAAGCCAGGCGGCAAGCCTCTGCCCGTTGCGCAATTCATCCAAGGTTTTCCGATAAAAGTGGGCGACCGCTTCGGTGCCGATTGAACATGAGGACCATCCAACTCGAAGCAGCCAGAGTGGTGTCCTGCGTGTTGCAGAGTCGCAATCTCACCCAGGTATTGGCGGAAAGTCTGCAACACCACCACGAGTTCACCCCGCAACAACGGGGCGCATTGCAGGACCTGAGCTATGGCACATTACGTTACTACGGCAAACTTTCTTTCATCCTGAACAAACTGATGCAGCGGCCGTCGCGCGACGTGATGTTGCAGCACTTGCTGCTGGTCGCTCTGTACCAACTCGAATACACCAAAGCCGGCCAACACGTCATAGTGGATCAGGCGGTGCGCGCCGCAAAACACCTGAACGCAACGGCGGGCGGACTAGTCAATGGAGTACTGCGCAATTTTCAGCGTAAGCGGGAGGCGCTGCTGGAGGAGGCACAACAACACGAAGGGAGCCGCTATTCCTACCCGCAATGGTGGATCGACACCTTGAAACGACAATATGGCGACACGGCAACCGCCATACTGGATGAGGGCAATCTGCACCCACCGATGACATTGCGCGTCAACGTGCGACATACAACTGCACCGGAATACCAGGAGTTGCTGTTGTCGCATGACATCGCGGCGCGACTCGTCGAGCCGGGCGCGCTGATGTTGGAACGGCCGCAAGCAGTAGAACGCCTGCCAAAGTTCGCCGAAGGCTGGGTTTCGGTACAGGATGCGGGTGCGCAATATGCCGCCCACTTGCTGGATGTGGTCGCGGGGATGAGAGTGTTGGATGCGTGCGCCGCCCCGGGCGGAAAGGCGGCACACTTACTGGAAAAGGCAGACATAGAACTGGTCGCTGTTGACAAGGATGAACAACGCTTGCTGCGTGTGCGCGAGAATCTGCAGCGGTTGGGGCTTGAGGCAAAGGTGGTATGCGGCGATGCCGCCGCCCCCCAAACGTGGTGGGACGGCGAGCCCTTTCAGCGGATTCTGGCCGACGTTCCCTGCTCTGCTTCGGGAGTAGTGCGCCGACATCCGGACATCAAGTGGCTGCGAAGACCTGCGGATATAGACAGCTTCGCCAAACAACAGGCACAGATACTGGAAGCGCTGTGGTCGCTGCTGGCTCCTGATGGCAAAATGCTGTACGCAACTTGTTCCGTATTTACGCGAGAGAACCAACGGGTGATTGATACTTTCCTAGCGCAACATCCAGAAGCTTCGCAGGAGGAGTTGGCAATGTTTCCAGGCATGCCTCGAGGCGGCCAACTGTTGCCTGATGAACAGCACGACGGGTTCTTCTATGCGTTGCTGCACAAAAAAAATTAGAACACTGGCCAAAGCAGTCTGCCTACTCGGACTGTTGTTCTGTACATCGTCCGTCGGGGCCGAGGGCATCGAGATCAACAAAGTTGAAGCACGTTTGTCCGATGAAGGTTATACGCTGTCGGCCGATTTCAATATCAACCTGCCCCAGCCGGTGGAGCAAGCTCTCAAACGGGGCGTCACGCTGTATTTTGTAAGCGAATTGTCCGTGCAGCGCAGCCGCTGGTATTGGATGGATATGGAGGTCGAGAACTACGAGCAGACCACAAAGCTGTCCTTCAACACGTTGACCCAGCAATATCGAATCTCCCGCGGTGGATTGTTCCAAAGCTTCTTTGAACTCCGGGATGCCCTACGCGTTGTGGGTCACCAGACGGCACCACCTGTTCCCGCTTCATTGCTGGACAATAAGACTGGTGGCTATTTTTCTCGTCTGACCAAAAAGGGCAGCCAGATCGGTGCGTTCGCGTCGATGAGGCTGGATCTCAGCCAGCTACCCAAGCCGCTCCAGGTCAACGCCCTGACCAATGACCAATGGAACGTTGAGTCCAAACGTTATCACTGGGACATCAGTCCGGATGGCCAAGGAAACGGGGAGCAGCCTTGAAGTACCTGATCATATTCTGCGGAGTGGCAGGTGCTGTGCTGCTGTACATGTTGTCAAGCGCAAGTGCCAACACCGATCTCTTTTCGCGCAACTATTTCACGTTGCTGGTAATGACCGGCACGTTAGCGATGGGCCTGTCCGTGCTGGTCGCCTACCAGTTCTGGCAGCTGCGCACGAAGCTGAGAGAGAAAGTCTACGGAGCAAAGCTGACCTTGCGTCTGGCCCTATTTTTTTCATTGATTGCCGTATTGCCCGGTGTGTTGGTATATGCCGTATCGGTACAGTTCCTTGGGAAGAGCATCGAATCCTGGTTCGACGTGCGCGTGGAAAAAGCGCTCGAAGGAGGTCTGAATTTGGCGCGCAGTACCCTACAGAACGGGCTGGATGAGTTGGGAAAAAAAGGACGGTTTGTCGCACTCATCTTGGCGGACCAGGACCCAACTCACCATGGCGAAACGCTGGCGCGTTTCATCGCGGATGGCGGCGTGCAGGAAGCGGCAGTATTTGGCAGCGCAGGAAAACGAACAGCGCTTGCGGGAACCGCGCTCACTACGAAGATTGAATCACCAACCTCCGACATGCAGCGCGAGGCGTGGCAACGCGGCGGCTACAGCAGAGTGGATTCACTGCCTGATGATAGATTGGTCTTGCGTGTTTTGGTACCAATCAGGTCCGCTGAATGGACTGACGATAGGCGCGTGCTGCAATTCGTGCAGCCCGTACCCAGACAACTGGCTGCCGACGCGGAAACGGTACAGGAGGTCTATGGTGACTATCAGCAACTGTCATTGTCCCGCATCGGCCTGAAACGCTTGTACGGGATCACCCTTACGTTGTCATTACTGATCGTGCTGCTGAGCGCGATATCAGCGGCATTTTTTCTGAGCGCCCGACTTAGCGCGCCACTGGCCGCGCTCGCTGCGGGAACGCGTGCAGTGGCGCAAGGCGACTTCAGCAGCAGCTATCCAGTGCAAAGCAAAGACGAGCTGGGTGCGTTGACTGGATTATTCAACCAGATGACGGCTCAATTGGCTGCGGCCAAGAAATTGAGCGAACAACAACAACATCAAGTGGAAGATGCCAAGACCTATCTAGAGAGCGTGCTGGCTCACCTTTCTTCCGGCGTGATGGTGGTGGATGAACAGTTCAACCTGCGCTCGGCCAACGCCAGCGCGAGCTACATTCTCGGCGTAGCCGTACAGGAGATGAACGGAAGGAACCTGCAGGTACTGGCGGATGAACATGTTTTATTGCGCCCTTTCTTCGCGGCGGTTCTCCAAGGGCTGGGATCCGGTCAAGGCGCAACATGGCAACGCCAGATCGAGCGCAAGAGCAAGAATGGGGATCAGGTATTGTTATTGCACGGTACTCGACTCACGAACGAATCCGACAAAGGCTACGTCGTAGTGTTCGACGACATCACGCACTTGCTACAAGCTGAACGTCAGGCTGCATGGGGCGAAGTTGCCAGACGACTCGCGCATGAGATCAAGAACCCGCTCACGCCGATCCAGCTTTCCGCTGAACGCCTGCAGCACAAGCTGTCAGACAAGCTGGAAGAAAAGGACGCCCAACTATTGCAACGCGCCACACAAACCATCGTCAGCCAAGTCGCTGCCATGAAGAACATGGTGATGGACTTTGCCGATTATGCTCGAGCCCCAGCGCCCAAGATGGCATCACTGGACGTACATCAGCTCTTGCATGAGGTAATGGGGCTGTACGAAGCCAATAGCAGTCCAATTAGTCTGCAACTGGAAGCAACACGAGTTCTAATCAATGGCGATGCCACGCGTTTGCGGCAGGTCGTGCATAACCTGCTGCAAAACGCCCATGACGCGCTACAACAAACCCAGAACAGGCAGATAGTAATGTCCACCGGCGATGCGCAGGACGGTATGCTAAGACTGAGCATCGCCGATAACGGCAGCGGTTTTCCGGAACATCAGCTGGCCAGGGCGTTCGAACCTTATATGACGAGCAAGCCCAAGGGGACGGGCTTGGGTTTGCCGATCGTAAAGAAGATCGTGGAAGAACACGGTGGAAAGATATCCATAGTGAACCAAGCGCAAGGCGGCACATGCGTGAGCATCCTGCTGCCATTGCTGCCGGAAGAAATCGAGGTGGTGTGATGGCAATAAAGAACGTACTGGTTGTGGACGATGAGGCGGGTATCCGGGAGCTTTTGTCCGAGATTCTGTTCGATGAAGGATACGGTGTTCAGCTCGCGGAAAATGCCGCACAGGCACGCCAACTGCTGGAACAACAGAAACCAGACGTCGTGTTGTTGGATATCTGGATGCCAGACACGGATGGATTGACGTTGCTTAAAGAGTGGGTGGCGCAAGGGCAACTGACGATGCCTGTGATCATGATGTCTGGACATGGCACGATAGAGACAGCTTTGGAAGCTACACGCATCGGCGCTGCCGATTTTCTGGAAAAACCCATCGCCCTGAAGAAATTGTTAGCAACGGTCGCGCAGGTTCTGCAACGCAGCGTCCTCCCACCGGTACAGCCTATGAAGCAGAAAGAATCGGCCGCAGCCGAGGGACTGGTACCGGTTGAGCTTCCCCTAGATCTACCGTTCAGGGAGGCACGGGAGCATTTTGATGCCCTCTACCTTAATTATCACATCAAGAATGCCGAAGGTAATATCTCGGGCATTGCAGACAAAATTGGCATCGAACGCACGCATCTTTACCGAAAACTTAAACAATTGGGGATTAAACCCCCTAAAAAGCTCGGAGAAGAAAAATCATAAGATTTTATCCACAGGCCGGTTGGGGTCGGGTTGGGTTGCCCTATCCTCCACCGCTGATGCATAATCTCGCCCCTTAAATGCAAAAACCCGTGCTTAATTAGCGAAGTTTCTTCGGAGGAGATTGGAAATGTCAGCAGCGCGCAATGTAACCCCACCCAAATTTAACGACATCACAGGTGCGATCCGCATGCTGGCAGTAGACGCTGTCCAAAAGGCGAACTCCGGCCATCCGGGCGCGCCTATGGGCATGGCAGAGATCGCCGAAGTCCTGTGGAACCATCACCTGCGCCACAATCCGGCCAACCCGAAATGGGCAGATCGCGACCGCTTCGTGCAGTCCAACGGCCACGGTTCCATGTTGGTCTATGCGCTGTTGCACCTGTCCGGCTATGACTTGCCGATCGAAGAACTGAAGCGCTTCCGTCAGATGCACTCCAAGACCCCGGGCCACCCCGAATACGGCTACACCGTTGGTGTCGAGACCACCACCGGCCCGCTGGGGCAGGGCATCACCAACGCTGTCGGTATGGCGATGGCGGAAAAACTGCTGGCCAACGAATTCAACAAGCCCGGCCACGAGATCGTCGACCACCGCACCTGGGTCTTCATGGGTGATGGCTGCATGATGGAAGGCATCTCGCACGAAGCCTGCGCCTTGGCCGGCACTTGGGGGCTGGGCAAACTGACCGCGTTCTGGGACGACAACAATATCTCCATCGACGGCCACATTGACGGCTGGTACACCGACGATACAGCGAAGCGTTTTGAAGCTTACGGCTGGCACGTGGTGCGCGACGTCCAAGGCCACGATTCGGAAGCGATCAACGCCGCGATCGAAGAAGCCAAGAAAGTAACTGACAAGCCTTCGCTGATCTGCTGCAAGACCATCATCGGCGTCGGCTCTCCCAACAAGGCTGGCACCCACGACGTGCACGGCGCAGCGCTGGGCGCTGACGAAGTTGCAGCAACCCGCGAGCACATCGGCTGGAAATATCCTCCGTTCGAGATTCCTGCTCATGTTTATGCAGCATGGGATGCGCGCACCAAAGGCGAAGGACTGGAAAAGCTGTGGAACAACAAGTTCGCCGAATACAAGAAAGCCTTCCCGAAGGAAGCGGCTGAATTCGAGCGCCGCACCAATGGCGATCTGCCGGCTAATTGGGCTGACCACGCTGCCAAGGCTATCGCTGCAGTCAACGAGAAGGGCGAGACCATCGCCACCCGCAAGGCTTCACAAAACGCGATCAACGCACTGCAACCTGCACTGCCCGAGTTCCTTGGCGGTTCTGCCGACCTGACTGGATCCAACCTGACCAACTGGACAGGCGCACACCACGTTTCCGGCAAGAAGCCCGGCAACTACATCAGCTACGGCGTGCGCGAGTTCGGCATGTCGCACATCATGAACGGCATGTCCCTGCACGGCGGCCTGCTGCCATTCGGCGGTACCTTCCTGATGTTCTCCGAATATGCACGCAACGCATTGCGCATGTCGGCCCTGATGAAGCAGCGCGTGATCTATGTGTTCACCCACGACTCCATCGGCTTGGGCGAAGACGGCCCGACTCACCAGCCAGTCGAGCAGACCACCACACTGCGCTTCATCCCCAACATGGACACATGGCGTCCGTGCGATACCGTCGAGTCCATGCTGGCTTGGGTGTGCTCAGTCGAGCGCAAGACTGGCCCAGCTTCGCTGATCTTCAGCCGCCAAAATCTGCAGTTCCAGAAGCGCGACGCGAAGCAGATCGAAAACATCCGCAAGGGTGGTTACGTTCTGTCCGAAGCGGCAAACGGCAAGCCCCAAGCGATCATCATCGCCACCGGCTCCGAAGTCGACTTGGCAATGAAGGCACAAACTGCACTGGCCGCCGAAGGCGTCAATGTGCGCGTGGTGTCCATGCCTTCGACCAACGTGTTCGATCGTCAGGACCAGGCTTATAAGGACAGCGTATTGCCTAAGGGCATCAAGCGCGTGGCCGTTGAGGCGGGCGTGACCGGTTTCTGGCACAAGTATGTGGGATTGGAAGGTGCCGTGATCGGTATGGATTGCTTCGGCGAATCCGCACCGGCACCGGAGTTGTTCAAGCACTTCGGCTTCACCGTGGAAAACGTAGTGAAGACCGTAAAGAGCGTCCTCTAAGTTTTTTATTAAATCGGGAGAGTAAACATGGCAATCAAAGTTGGTATCAATGGTTTCGGTCGTATCGGCCGCATGGTGTTCCGTGCAGCGACAAAAGATTTCCCTGAAATCGAAGTCGTCGCCATCAACGACCTGCTGGAGCCGGACTATCTGGCATACATGCTGAAGCACGACTCCGTGCACGGCCGCTTTAACGGCGACGTGTCCGTTAGCGGCAACAATCTGGTGGTGAACGGCAAGACCATCCGCCTGACCGCAGAAAAAGATCCGGCAAACCTGAAGTGGAACGAAGTGGGCGCGGACATCGTTATCGAATGTACCGGCTTCTTCCTGGATGACGCGAGCTGCCAGAAGCACATCGCTGCAGGCGCCAAGAAGGTGGTGATGTCTGCTCCTTGCAAGGATACAACTCCTATGTTCGTGTATGGCGTGAACCATGATACATACAAGGGCGAGAAGATCGTTTCCGCGGCATCCTGCACTACCAACGCGTTGGCTCCAGTTGCCAAGGTGTTGAATGACACCTTCGGCATCAAGCGCGGCCTGATGACCACTGTGCACGCAGCGACTGCTACACAGAAGACCGTTGACGGTCCGTCCAACAAAGATTGGCGCGGCGGCCGCGGTATCCTGGAAAACATCATCCCCTCCTCCACTGGTGCTGCCAAGGCCGTGGGCGTGGTGATCCCTGCGCTGAACAAGAAGCTGACCGGCATGGCGTTCCGCGTACCGACTTCCGACGTGTCCGTGGTCGACCTGACAGTCGAGCTGAACAAAGAAGCGACCTACGATGACATCTGCAAAGCGATGAAGGCTGCTTCCGAGAACGGCCCGCTGAAGGGCGTGCTGGGTTACACCAACGACAAGGTGGTTTCCACCGATTTCCGCGGTTGTGTCAATCCGTCGATTTTCGATGCGGATGCCGGCATCGCATTGGATCCGACCTTCGTCAAGGTTGTGGCTTGGTACGACAACGAGTATGGCTACACCTGCAACCTGATGCGCTTGGTCCGTCACATCGCCAAGTAATTTGCAACTACAAAGGGCTGGCCGGGTGCCAGCCCTTTTCGCTTTAAGTCTGTAACAAAGGAAAAAACATGTCCGTTATCAAAATGACCGATCTGGCGCTCAAAGGTAAGCGCGTACTGATCCGTTCCGATCTCAACGTTCCCGTCAAAGACGGAAAAGTCACCTCCGATGCGCGTATCACCGCATCGATGGCCACCATCAACTTCGCGCTGCAAGCCGGCGCAAAAGTGATGGTGACTTCCCACCTGGGCCGCCCCGAAGAAGGCGTGTTCTCCGAAGAGAACTCGCTCAAACCGGTGGCCGATACCATCGCCAACAAGCTGGGCAAGCCCGTGCGTCTGATCCGCGACTGGATCGACGGCGGCTTCAACGTGGCCGATGGCGAGCTGGTATTGCTGGAGAACTGCCGCTTCAACAAGGGCGAAAAGAAGAGCAATGACGAGCTGTCGAAGAAATACGCCGCCCTGTGCGACGTGTTTGTGATGGACGCATTCGGTACTGCACACCGCGCAGAAGCATCGACTCACGGCGTGGCGAAGTTCGCCCCTGTGGCTGCAGCAGGCATCCTGCTGACCGAAGAACTGGAAGCGCTGACCAAGGCATTGCTCAGCCCCGCACGCCCGATGGTTGCCATCGTCGGCGGCTCCAAGGTTTCGACCAAGCTGACAGTGCTGGAATCGTTGTCTGAGAAGTGCGAACAGTTGGTGGTTGGCGGCGGTATCGCCAATACCTTCCTCAAGGCCGTCGGCAAGAACGTCGGCAAGTCGCTGTGCGAAGACGACCTAGTGCCCACCGCACAGGCTCTGATGAGCAAGATGCAGGCGCGCGGTGCTTCCATCCCCGTCGCTGTGGACGTGGTGGTCGGCAAGAAGTTCGACGCCAACGAACCTGCGGTACTGAAGGATGCGGGAGACGTAGCCGACGACGACATGATTTTCGATATCGGTCCCAAGTCTGCACAGGAACTGGCCGACATCATCATGAAGGCTGGCACCGTGGTGTGGAATGGCCCGGTCGGCGTGTTCGAATTCGACCAATTCGGCGAAGGCACCAAGACCATCGCCAAGGCTATCGCCGAGACCAAGGCATTCACACTGGCAGGCGGCGGCGACACGATCGCGGCAATCCAGAAGTACGACATCTATGACAAGGTGTCCTACATCTCCACCGCTGGCGGTGCGTTCCTTGAGTTCCTCGAAGGCAAGACTTTGCCTGCTGTGGAAATTCTGGAGCAACGCGCCAAGCAATAACCAACTAGGACTCTCATGCTGCGTAGAACAAAAATAGTTGCAACACTGGGACCTGCTTCCAGTGACCAAAAAGTGCTGGAGCAAATGATCCGTGCCGGGGTGGACGTGGTGCGCATGAACTTTTCGCACGGCTCGGCGCAGGACCACATGGGTCGTGCCGACAAAGTGCGCGCTGCAGCCAAGGCCGCAGGCCGTACCATCGGTATCCTGGCCGACCTGCAAGGCCCGAAGATCCGCGTGCGCAAGTTCGAGAACGACAAGATCACCCTGAACAAGGGCGATTCTTTCATTCTCGATGCGTCGCTGGATGGTTTGGGTAATCAGCAACGCGTAGGTCTGGATTACAAGGAGCTGCCTAACGATGTGGATGTAGGCACGGTATTGCTGCTCAACGACGGCATGCTGGAATTCCATGTCACAGGAGTCAAGGGCACCGAAGTGCATTGCCTGGTCGTGCGCGGCGGCGTGTTGTCCAACAACAAGGGCATCAACCGCAAGGGCGGCGGACTTACCGCACCCGCGCTGACCGAAAAGGACAAGGAAGACATCAAGACTGCTGCCATGATCAAGGCGGACTTCCTGGCCGTGTCCTTCCCGCGTTCGGCAAGCGACATGAAGCTGGCGCGCGAACTGATGCATGCGGCGGGCGGCAAGAGCTTGCTGGTGGCAAAGATCGAACGCGCAGAAGCCATCCCCGTGTTGGGGGACATCATTGACGCGTCCGATGCCATCATGGTGGCACGCGGTGATTTGGCAGTGGAAGTCGGCGATGCCGCAGTGCCCGGTCTGCAGAAGAAGATGATCAAGATGGCTCGCGCCAGAAACAAACTGGTCATCACTGCTACGCAGATGATGGAATCCATGATCACCAACCCGATCCCTACCCGTGCCGAAGTGTCCGATGTGGCTAACGCCGTGCTGGATGGCACCGATGCTGTGATGCTGTCGGCGGAAACTGCCGTGGGCGACTACCCGGTGGAGACCATCGAATCGATGGCGCGCATCTGTATCAACGCGGAGAAGGAAAGCGAAGACAATGCAACGGACCGTCGTATGGGTCACGTCATGTTCACTCGTGTCGATCAGTCCATCGCCATGTCCGCGCTGTATGCAGCTTCGCACTTCAAGGTGAAGGCCATCGTGGCACTGACACAATCCGGCTCGACCGCGTTGTGGATGTCGCGTGTCAACGCTGGTACGCCTATCTTTGCGATGACGCCGATGGAAGCCACTTTGAGCAAGGTCACCCTGTTCAGCGGTGTGCATCCGATCGCGTTCAATATTGAATCGCAAGATCACTCAGTGACGCTGCGCCAGGCTGAAGATGAGCTGGCACGCCTCAAGCTGGTGAATGAGGGCGATCTGATCGTGATGACCGTCGGCGAGGCGATCGGCAAGGCCGGCCACACCAACACCATGAAGATTGTGCGTGTGGGCGACCACCGCAAGAGTTAAGCAGATCGAACTGCAAACGTTTTTGTAATTTAAATACCAGGAGGAAAAATGGCTCTCGTATCACTACGTCAACTTCTCGATCACGCGGCAGAGAACAGCTACGGTCTGCCCGCGTTCAACGTCAACAATCTGGAGCAAGTGAAGGCGATCATGGAAGCGGCTGATGAATGCAACAGCCCCGTGATCATGCAAGGTTCCGCAGGCGCACGTAAGTATGCCGGTGAGCCGTTCCTGCGCCACCTCATCGAGGCGGCTGTGGAAATGTATCCACACATCCCCGTCGTGATGCACCAGGACCACGGCGCATCGCCAGCAGTGTGCATCAACGCCATCAAGTCCGGCTTCTCCAGCGTGATGATGGACGGTTCGCTGATGACTGACGGCAAGACGCCTTCCAGCTTCGAATACAACGTCAACGTTACTCGCAGCGTGGTGGAAATGTCGCATGCAGTCGGCGTGTCCGTCGAAGGCGAATTGGGCTGCTTGGGTTCCCTGGAGTCCGGCCACGGCGAGAAGGAAGACGGTCACGGCGCGGAAGGCGTGCTGAGCCACGACCAGCTGCTGACCGACCCGAACGAAGCTGCTGAATTCGTGAAGCTGACCCAAGTTGATGCACTGGCGATCGCCATCGGTACTTCCCACGGTGCGTACAAGTTCACCAAGCCGCCCACAGGCGACACCCTGGCGATCAGCCGCATCAAGGAAATCCACGCACGTATCCCCAACACCCACTTGGTGATGCACGGCTCTTCTAGCGTGCCGCAAGAGTGGCTGGAGATCATCAACCAGTTCGGCGGTGCGATGCCCCAGACCTACGGCGTGCCAGTCGAAGAGATCGTCGAAGGCATCAAGCACGGCGTGCGCAAGGTGAACATCGACACCGACCTGCGCATGGCATCCACCGGCGCGACACGTCGCTACCTGGCGCAGAACCCCAAGGACTTCGACCCGCGCAAGTTCCTGGCTGAAACCACCAAGGCGATGAAGGCGATCTGCAAGGCACGTTACGAAGCCTTCGGTTCTGCTGGTCAAGCTGGCAAGATCAAGCCGATCTCGCTGGACGCCATGGCAACCCGTTACATCAAGGGCGAGCTGAACGCGATCATCAAGTAATCAGTGCATCAGGCAGCAAAAAAAGCGACCTTCGGGTCGCTTTTTTATTTTGACTGACCCGTCCTGAAATAAGTTGACACTTTTTGCGATGACGAAAGGAGTGTCAGATGGAATCAGGGGAAAGAAGGAGTCAGCGGGACTACACGCTGGCTTTTAAATTGAGCGTGGTGGACCAAGTCGAAAAAGGCGAAATGACCTACAAGCAGGCTCAAAGTCGCTATGGCATACAAGGTCGGTCAACGGTATTAATCTGGTTACGCAAGCATGGTCGGCTGGATTGGCATAATCTGTCGCCCTCCATTTCCAAAGACGCATCAATGAGCGATCAACAGTTGCCGCTTACGCCTGATCAACGGATCAAGGAACTAGAAGTTCAGCTCAAAGAAGCTAATGAGAAGGCGCGCTTGTTCGAAGCCATGCTGGATGTGATCAAGAACGAGTATGGGATCAGAATCCCAAAAAAGCCTTTAGGCAGGTCATCGAGAAAGGCCAAGTCGAAGGCTTGAGCGTCTCGGCGGCCTGCCGCCATTACGGAATCAGCCGACAGGCGTATTACAAGCAATTGAGCAGTGCACAGGCCAAGCTTGAACGGAACGGTGTTGTCGTCGATCTCGTTCAACAGAGGCGTCTGCAACAGCCCAGAATCGGTACTCGCAAGTTGCATTACCTCTTGAGTGGTTCATTCATGGAGAGAGGAATCAAGCTGGGGCGAGACGGTTTGTTTGATCTGTTGAGGGCTGCGCGCCTCCTTGTGCCAACCAAACGCGCGTATCACAAGACGACGGATAGCCATCATCGATTCCGTAAGCACCCTAACCTGCTCAAGGATGGCCCGCAGAAGGTAATTGCTACGAGACCAGAGGAAGTTTGGGTGGCAGACATCACCTACATTCCGACCAGGGAGAAGTTTGCTTATCTCAGCTTGGTCACGGATGCCTACTCCAGACGGATCATGGGCTACCATGTGCATGGCAGCCTGCAAACGGAAGAGGTCAGCCGGGCGTTGAAAATGGCGATCAAAGGCAGAAGAACTCAAGCAAAACTCATTCACCACTCTGACAGGGGGATTCAGTATTGCTCCAGTTTCTATCAAAGGATCCATGAGAAACACGAAATCACGTGTTCAATGACGGATGGGTATGACTGTTATCAGAATGCATTGGCCGAGCGGGTGAACGGCATCCTGAAGAACGAGTTCCTGCTGCAGATACCGAAAAACCTGGAAGAGGCGGTTCAAATGGTCAAAGAATCGATCCATATCTACAACCATGAACGACCCCATCTGGCGCTAAAATACAAAACGCCTGATGCGGTGCATCAGGCGTCTTTAACTACTTACCTAAACAAGATGTAAAACGACGTCTTACTGTCAACCTAGTTTAGGACGGGTCAGACCACTCCACTCCAATCAAAGAGCAGAAGTAGTTCGCTAACTATGGAATCGTCTGACGTATCCGAGCAATAGCTGAAGTGATTCAGAAACGTCGTCAGTTGTTGTATCAATGCGAAAATCCGGTGACGACGGCGGTTCATAGACACTGCTGATGCCGGTGAATTGGTGCACGCTGCCCTCCTGTACCTTGCGGTACAAACCCTTGGGATCTCTGCCTTGGCATATGTCGAGGGAAGCAGAGACGAAGATCTCATGAAACGCACTAGGTGCCTTCTCGCGCGCGCGCATACGGTCGAGCGCAAAAGGTGCGATGAGTGTGACCACCGCGTGGCAACCTTGATTGGCCACCAGCACAGCAAGCTCTGCGCCACGACGTATCTGCTCTCGCCTGCCGGAATCAGAGAAATCCAAGTCTGAGCACAAGCCGGCACGCAATGCGTCACCATCTATTAGCAGCGCCGCACTTCCCCTGGCGCGAAAATCCTCGACCAACAAAGACCCGAGCGTGGTCTTGCCGGCACCAGACAGGCCGGTGAACCACCATATACTTCCCGCAATATCGTCACTTTGCATGTAAAGCCCCCCCCCGTTTGAATATTTGACGCCAGACAAACAAGACCGGGCGAAGAGCGTAATACGCGAAAAACCAACGATCTGGCAAACGTACGATGCTCAGGTCCCTGGGAGAAAGAAAATAGAATGACAATTCATTCCATACAAAGGCAGGAGATTCAATATGGCCTGCTCGATACACCAGATGCCTCACGCTCTGCAAGAACGTCGGATCCGTAATGGCTGGTTCTGAAAGACTCAGATTCCGGTATACCGTTTTTACCTGCCAGTTCAGGAATTGCCGCTTCCTCATTGCTTGCCGGACGGGATCCGGAGCGCTCCAGCCAAAAAGGGTCTGGGCCAATTTCAATCCAAGCAGTAGTGCAGATAAACAACTAGCACGCTTGGCCTCCAACAATACCTGATGCCAATTCCACTCGTGACTTTCCAGCACTTGCGGCAAATCCATCAACCACTTAAAACGAAACCAACCATGTTGTGCACCATGCTCACACAGATAGAGCAGTAGCGGGACCGGCCCCATCATGGTCATGAGCACGTTGCCTATACCAATTGGGTCGCCGGATCTGAGCAAGTCAGGCGGATCCAGACGAAAGCTTTCGACGTTAACAGACAAACGCCAATGCATCTCCAGATGCGAACCATCAGTGTGAGTCAAAACGTCATGGTGGAAGCGGCGTCTCAGAAACCTGTCGTGGTTCTCCCCCCGTTCTGCGATTTGCCTGTAATCCAACTCGTGGTCGAACCGGCAACCTAGTTCGAGAAGCAAGCTACGAACCATCTCCGCTGATCCCTCTGGAATCCAGAAATCGATGTCGTTGGCGTGACGCAAACTCATATCGCCGTAATAGCGTTGCGCAATCGTAATTCCTTTTAAAGGCAAATACGGTATGCCGTGCGCCTTCAACAGCTGAGCCAACTGTACATTGGTGCGCGCAGCCTGGAGCGACTTGAGTGCGTTACGACGGAATCGTACCGCGAGAGTCTCCAACAGATAGGCAGGGAACGCACCTTGAGCATGAAGCTTAAGGTTGTGAAAAAGCAGTGGCTCCACACGATGCCGGATGGCGAGGGCGAGCAACTTGTCAGCATTGATCTGAGTCGCCAGCGAAGCTTGTAACTGCAAATCTGAGGCGCGAGGTTTTACCCGGCAGCAGGCACACAAGAGCCGCATTTCGGGTGCGAACGCGCTTTGCGGAGAAAGTCGATCCATTAATGTGCTCGCTCAAATGACATGGACGAGGAGTGCAGGGAAACGAAGCATCCCACCACTGTAAATTGGTCGAAGCTGAATCCGCCCGTGACACGCACACGTCCCGCCGTTACCCATGCATGCGCACTCAATTTCCCTTCGGCCGGATTGCGAGCTACGCCAAGAAATAGACTATTGGGGATGCCATATATGCCAAGCAACACTTTCGCAGCCACCGCCTGTGGAAAACAATTTGTATCCCACGGGGTGTAGCGGGCGCCCAGCGCGATGACTCTGCCAATGGACAAAGCCCTTTCCTTTTGGCCGCTATCGACGAGCGGTATCCAAGAATTCAAACCCGTATGCGTACCCAGCCGGAACGCCAGATGTCTGAACGGAACGAACAGGATGAAGAATCGGCATATTCCCAGCAGTAGCCACGCGGGAAGAAACCATGCCTTCTCGAACCGAGAGCGGCGCGCAAAACTTCGTGACTTGCGTACCAATGTCGAAAAGCTCATTTACAGGAACCCGTACTTGGCTGATTGACTGTGATTCTACGCGAAGAACCCCTGACGAAATGAACTACCGTCTTCATCGGCACGCCAAATCATCTCCAGACTGGCGCCATTGTCATTGCGAATTTGAAACCCCAAGGAAAGATACAGACGTTTGGCCTGCACATTCATCGTATCGACCGATAGCTCCAGCGGTTTTCTTGTGGCTGCCGCCGATGCCTGCAGCGATTGCAGCAGACGGCGACCGAACCCTTGATTGCGCTCCTGCGGCAATAGCGCGATGAATACCAAACGAAGTGATTCATCGCCATGGCTTGTTATGAGGCGGCCTATCGGTCGGCCTTCTATTTCGACGATCGAAAAATCGCCATGGGGGAATCGCTGACGGTAGCTATCTTGCTGGGCGCGAAACTGCATCCCGATCAGGTTGTCCAGCATCGCCCCAGGCAGGCCGATATGCAGCATATCTTCTCGCGTCGAACGGTACAGGTTTGCGAGGAAGTCCGTATCCAGCAGGGACTCAGGCCGGAGGCTTAATGCAAGGAAATTGTCGGACATGGTCAATTATCAGATGGACAAAAGATTAGCAACGACGGTGCGGCTTCTTTGCTGCTCGGCGTACGCTAAACCGCTTAGGGCAAACGTTAAGTGGGATAACCAAACTCCTGGACGAATGGCTGCAATGTCGGTCCTATCTCTTCTAAATGGCGCTCGTATCTTTTCCATCTCCCTACTGCGTCACGGTAGATGGGTTTTGTGACCTGATCGTAACTTGGCGTATTGATGAAACGTTGCTTTGCATTCTCATGATATCTCTCAAGTCTGCCATCCCACTCAAGGCCCAGAAAATCTAACAGTCTTCCGCTTTCCCCTTCGAAGTCGCAAACCAGGTCTTCGTACTTGATTTCGTAGATGTTGCCGGGGATGAATTTGCGGAACAGAAGATATAGCTGCATGACCTTTTCATAGAACCGTGCGCTGCTGGCAAGGCTCAGGTTCGTCGCCATTTCCGGATTCAACTCGTATATCTGCATGTAGTTGCTGAGCACGACATCGCGCGGGTCTCTCAACGCGACAATGACTTTGCCCGCAGGAAACAATCGGAAAAAAATATCGAGATACCTGATGTTGAGCGGAAGTTTGTCGACAACTGATAAACCATCAACAGGTCTGCCCAGATACTTTGCAATATTTGACCAGTACATTTGACGACAGTCGGATAGCTCATTGCTGCTCAGGTTGTGCAGCGACAACAACTTGTCTTCGCTGCCGTAAAACTTCTCCCGAATACCCGAAAATCCAGGCTTCTCCTCCAGCGTGGTCAATGCGCTATGCGAATTCAAGATCTGGTCAAGGAGCGTCGTTCCTGACCGGGGAAAACCAACCAGCAGGATCGGCGCTGCAAGTTGGTCATGGATAACCGCGCTCTGCCAGCCGAAGGAAGTCTTGTCACCATACCAACGCAAGCTGGTATCTATATCGGAAAAGACGTCGCGGCTCTTTCGAATCCAGCCGGAGCCGGCCGGGCTGGAAGAAATCTGCCTATTGCATGCATGGAAGGCATTCATCGCCGCATCATATTCGCCCAGACTGTCGAGCACCTTCCCCAACCACCCATAGGCCATTGCCCGATGAGAATGCAAGGAGTCGTTCGTGAGAAAGTTTTCGAGCATTTCACGGGATATCTGCAGATTCCCTCGGCGGTATTCCAGGCGCGCTTTCAGCAGGTACAACTTTCTGCACGAGTCATACAGCGAATCGCACTGTTGCTCAAGTGCCTGCAACGCTGCCCACGCTTCATCTGTGCGATTGAATTGTTCCAGCTTGATCAGAAGGTGGTAGTTTGCATCCGGGTCATCAGGATTCACCTGAACCACCTTCCGGCAGATTGCCAGTACTTCCTCATTATGGCCGGCCTCCGTCATGCGCTTCGCGAGCTGAAGATAGGCCATTGAAACTTTCCGCGTCTCCATTTTGGATGGAGCCACTCCATCCAATAACGCCGCGGCGTTGCGATCCAGCTCTTTCTCAAACGCTTTAAGGACTGAAATATGTTTGGTCAGCATAATTAACCCTCAAGCCATTCGACGGATAGGTGCATTTTAAACACGCCCGGGCTAATTGCCGAGAGCGTTCGATTGACCGCAGTTAAACCAGCCACATATACTCGGCCGCATGAAGAATGGGACATATCAGTGAGTTGTCGCACCATCGCCTCCATGTCAAAACCGAAGCGCGGCAAATCTGCCCGCGCTCGGTTCTGGAAGGATGCGTTGAAAGAAGTGCCAGGAGTAAGGCAGTTGTTCAAGCTTGGCAGGACGATAATCAGTCCAAGCTATCGTAGCGAATTGAGATTGCAGCGCGACAAACCGGACAACTTATTCCAGCCTTTCGGCACAACCAGTTTTGACCGCTTTCCGGTGTTTTTCGATTTTGTCCGCAATCATCTTTCGGAAATCGCTGCCCCGCACCTGATGTCTTTCGGCTGTTCTACCGGGGAGGAAGTCTTCACCTTGAGGTCATATTTTCCGCGTGCCGAAATCCTCGGTATCGACATCAATCCCCGCAGCATTGCGGTCTGCCGCAAGAAGCGGGGCAAGAGCCACGATCCGCATATCAGTTTCAAGCTGGCGGGCACGTCCGACGACGAGCCTGAAAATCATTTCGACGCGGTCTTTTGCATGTCGGTATTGCGCCATGGTGAACTGGGAGCGAGCCATCCCGATATTTGTACTCATGCGATCAAATTTGAAGATTTTGAAAAAACGGTAAGCTCGCTGTGCCGTCGCCTGAAGCCTGGCGGGTATCTGGTCATTCGTGGCAGCAACTTCCGTTTCTGCGATACCGACGTCGCTGCCGGGTTCGATACCGTGTTCAGCGTGAATGAAACGATACCGCGCCAGGACACGCCTATCTACGGCTCGGACAATTGCAGGCTGGCGAACGGCATCTACAACGAAGTCATCTTCCGCAAGAAGGAAACCGAATGAGCGTCATCGCCGGATTGATCCGTTTCTCGCAAGCGCCGGTTTACGCGCAAGAGCTGGAGACCGCCGCCGCCCGCCTGCACGCACCCCGCGTGGGAGAGCCCACATATTGGGTGGAGGACTCGGCGGGTCTGCTGCTACGCCAGCGGATAGCGACGCCCGAGGACATGTTCGAGCGCCAGCCCTGGATAGGCGGGGGCGGCAAGCTGGTGCTGGTCTACGACGGGCGGATAGACAACCGCGAGGAGCTGGCCGCGGCACTCTGTATTGCGCTCAACGATGGAGTAGTGCCTGATGGACGACTGCTACTTCTTGCGCTGGAGCGCTGGGGCGAAGCCGCCCTTCCCCGGCTGATCGGCGATTTTGCACTCGCTCTTTGGGATAAACAAAATCACAGGCTGCTGCTTGCGCGCGACCAGATGGGCGGACGGTCGCTGTTTTACCATCAGGGTGCAGGCTTCGTCGCCTTCGCTACCACCTATCCTGCGCTGCTGGGGCTGCCTGGCGTGCCTAAGACGGTGGATGAACGGGTCATCGCCGATCTGCTGATCTCCAACAATCATCATCCAGAACAGACTTTTTACGCCGGCATACACCGTGTGCCATCTGCAAGTTTTGCCGTATTCGACGGTAAAGGTTCGCGCATCAACCGTTATTGGACTCCTGAACCCAAGCGCCAATTGCGCCTTTCTTCTGATGAAGAATATGCAGAGGCGATGCGCGAGCAGTTGGATAGGGCGGTGAGTTGCCGACTACGCGCGAAAGGTCAGGTCGCCTCCATGATGACCGGCGGGCTGGATTCATCGGCGGTCGCCGCAACCGCCGCCCGGTTGTTGGCGCCGAATCGCCTTGTCACGGTGACCTCAGTGCCGCCCGAGGGCATGGAGTTACCCGCACTACGCGGCTGGTATAACGACGAGCGTCCTTTCGCGAGCGCCATCGCGGCACTACACCCCAATATGGACATGAGGCTGGTCAGCACTCTTGAGCCGCACTGGATAGAAACCGACCCCGCCCATTATTTTGCGGCCGGCGGCATGCCGATACGGAATGCAAGCAACCTCGGATGGTTGGTCCCGGGTTTGGAGATGATTGCCGCCGAGGATATCACCGTGCTATTGAATGGCGAGGGCGGGAATGGCGCCTGGAGCTGGAACGGGCTGCGTGTTCTGAACAAGCTGTTCAGGCAAGGGCGCTGGATAAGCCTTGCGCGGGAGCTGCACCTGACCGGACGCCATCGCCCGTACGGAATGAACTGGAAAAGCCTGTTGCGTAGCGAAGTGTTGCAACACCTGAAGCCCACGGTGATCAAGCACAGGGGCCATAGCTCTGAGGAATGGGCTGGCTATAGCGCGATCAATCCGGAATTTGCACGCGAGATTGATCTGGTTGATCGCTGCCACCAGGACGGCAATAACCTGCTGCGGCGCAACCCGGCAGATGGCTTGGATCAGCGTGTGTACATGTTGGGCCGGATCGGGCGACGCGGTGAGGCTGAGGCAGTGCAGCGGGCGCTCACCGGCGTGGAAGCGCGCGCGCCCTTGCTGGATATACGCCTGCTGGAGTTTTGCCTCTCGATTCCGCAGGAGCAGTTCCTGAAGGATGGCATCCCCCGGCGGTTGACCAGGTCCGCGCTGGCGGATCGCCTGCCGCCACTTGTGCTGGAGAACAGGCTGCTGGGCAAGCAGAACCCCGAAATCATGCAGCGGATGGGGAGGGGACGAGCGAATTTAATCGATGAGTTAGAGGAGTTGAAGCAGATCCCGCTGGCGGCGCGCTGCCTGGATCTGCCGCGTCTCGTGACCATCGTGCGGGACTGGCCGGATGACATGCAGGTCACGCTGGCCTTGCCTTGCGCGTTGAATGTCGGGCGCTTCCTGCGATGGGCGGAGCAGCAATGATCAACTTGTGCCAAGTATGTTGTTGTTTTTTATCAGGTGTGGTATTTAGGGAACGCGGTTGTAGCCGGCAGTCGTAATTATCATTAACTCAAAGGGGAATACGATGGATAAGAGCCTGACGAATGAAGTGGTTGCAGAAAGCAGCAAAGTCCTTAAATGCTGGAGCGCGCCTAAACTCACCGAAGCCGATATTGCTGATATGACTGAATTTGGGTTTAATCCTGGTGTGGATGGAACGACTAGCACTTCAACTTTATCGTAATTGATAAGAGTTCTGTCGCTAAACACTACGGGGCCAGTCGCAAGACTGGCCCCGTAGTGTTTTATGGCGATGACTTATCAAGGACGCATGGGAAACATGCCTTCGACAGCGATGCAGAACCTGAAAGTCAGATAGGGTTGCATGTTGTCATGCGGTTGCGTGCTGCTCGAACCCGAAAGTGATAATGCGCTTGGGTCGAGAAAGCTGTTTGCCGTCAGGGGCTGATCGGTATAGGTGTTATCTATGCCCGGGGAGGCCAGGTAACGGCTGAGGTGGGAAACGTCGGTAGGGACAGAATACAGCGTCGCCGAATTGATCGCAGTGATAGTGTGGCTGTGGGAAGGCAGCTCACTGGCGGCCACGGTGACGGTCGAAGCCCCTGTTTTGGCTGCAAGGGGATATGCACTCAATCCCGTACCCTGGCCCTGGCCCAGCATGGGTAGTCCGGCCTGTCCAACGCTGCCCATCAGGTTGGGCAACTGAAAGGTCTGGTTCGGAGTCCCCCCGTAGGCGTTGCCGATGACGGCATACAGCTCTTGATTCTGCGCGACGCTGAGGGTGCTGCCGTCGCATGCCAGCCAGCCGAGCGGAACAAATGTATAGGGGAAGGCGCGTATTTCGCCGATGAAAGGGTCTGACATGGTATGTCCTCTCTAAGTTAGGAACGTTGCGGGTAAATGCCGTTCACGCAGATGATGTAGTTGATCGCCAAAGTCGGCATGCGGTTCTCATGCGGCTGGTTGGCTCCACCCGATGCAGGTACCGTGTCGGTGTTTAGCATCTGGGGCGCCGAGCCCGGATTGGGCGTGGTGGCATAAAACGTGTTGGGCGCTGGGTTCGCAAAAAGTTTGCCATTGGGCGAACTGTCAGTTGCCGCCGCCGTTGTGACATTGAATGAGTGGCTGTGAACGGGCGCATTGGCAATACCGAGCTGCACGTTCTCGTTCCCACCTTTTGCGGCAAATACCCTGTTGCTAAGTCCGGTGCCCTGTCCGAAGCCAATAGGCAGCCGCCCTCTCAGATCGGGAACGGCAAAATTAGTGACCCCGTCGCCGCCAAATGCGGTACTTAGCAAGGAATAAAGCGCTTGATTATCTGATACCGACAGCAGGCTGCCGTCGCATAGCTGCCAATCGACCGGGGCATAGTTGCCCGCAAATGGCCTGATTTCGCCAACAAATGGATCCATGACAATTCTCCTTTTGAGTTAACTGCGTGTGGGGTAAACGCCCGTCGTTGCAATGCAATAATTGAGGGCGAGGAAGGGCTGCACATTGTCATGCGCCATGTTCCCCCCGGTGTTGCTTACGGTCGGCATGGCGGAGGCTTGATCGAGTGCAACCAGAGCGCCGCCGGCCGCCGCGTAGAGTTGCACCTGGGTTGGTGGCGTGCTCGTGGTGGTTGGAACGGCAATGTGGAAGCTCTGGGCACCGGATTTGTTTGCGTTGTTTGTGCAAACCCCGACCGGATGGTTGTGTGCGGGAACCTGACTCGTAGTCAGCGCCACCGTTTCACTGCCACCCGCAGTGCCGTTTCTCACATAACCGAGATGTGCCGCCGCGCGCCCGCGCAGATCGGGCAGGTTGAAAGTGGTACTCGTCCCACCGTATTGAGTACCAAGTAAGGAATAAAGCGATTGATTCTGGTTGATCTGCAAAGTCTGCCCATTGCAGAGCGCCCAACCCTGCGGGGCAAAGCTGACAGCCATCAGTTTTATTTCGCCGATAAACGGATCCATTTAACCTCTCCCTAGTTGTTTGATACTTCCACGCGGAAGCCTCGCAACTATACCCTTGTTTATATAAGGGCAAACAAGTGGGGGTGATAGCGGGCTGATAGTACCGGCGGCTGAACTACAGATAGCCCAGCTTGCTCATCACGGCGCCATGATCGGATTCGATGCGCGCAATCTGTTCCGGGGTCAAGCTGTCGCGCCAGCCTCCGGCAATACCACGGCGAAAGAAGCGTTCGGACTTGGGCGGCTTTTCGATAAATCCGTTTGCGTCTTCTGCAGCGCGCAGCCGGTCGAAACGCACCGCATCCACGGCAGCCTGCACTTCCTCGGGGGAGGCGTCGAAACCCAAAAACCGCGCGACTGCGCCAAAACTGACTGCCGGGTCTTTCAGCATGTCCTCGTATCTCAATAGCCGCAGATTGACCGGGGCGTTGAGCCAGCTTTCTACATGCAGACTCCAGCTGAGCAGACGCTGCGGCAACTTATCGGGCATGCGTTGTCGATTCGCTTCTGTCAAAGCTGCCGGATCAGCCATACGGTCGATGATCTGATCAACTGGATAGTTCACATGGTGTGCCATGGAAACCGCCACGTCGCGCGGATCGCGCACGATATAGATCGCGCCCAGCGTCACCTCGGGCGGGAAAAGCGCTTCGCCGGCAGGGGTGGCCACCCATGCATCGTGTACTTTGCACAGCAACGGAGCTTTCGCCTGTCGTGCTTCGATCTCGTATAGCCGGGGTCTTGCGCAAGCGATTTCATCGTTAGTCAAATCGCTGGATGCTATGTCGAGGACGCGGTCGAAGCTGGAGCGCGAGGCGGCATGTTCGGCGCAGACATTGAGTGCGTTGATATTGACGGTGTTACCACCCGCAGCAAGGCTTTCCAGGAATAAACGTAGCCAGGTGTTGCCCGACTTGGGGTAAGAGGCGATCCAGAAGAAGCCGTTCATACGCCCCGGATGCTCAGGGCATGCGAGGCAACCCGCTCCGCAAGTTGGTTCAGCCCGGAAAGCGGCTGGCCGCGCTCGGTAGGTAACACGTAAACCGGAGCCGCTTGGACCAGGCCACCAACAGCTTGAAATACCGCTTGCGGCTGCTGGATATGTACCCCTATGCCGCGGCGGTAGATCATCTTGTCGATATGCTTCATGGAAATAGCTTTGGGCAGACGCTTGAACTCTCTGGATTTGCCGGGCAGGGAGCTGGACAGAAGATAGATGGCCGATGGCGACAGCGGCTCAGTATCGAAATCAACCGATGCGGGAATGCGGAATTTGGGTTGTCCGGGACGGTTCGGAATGAGTCCGACATGATCCAGATTCAGCGCATCCATAGCGTCAAACGCCAGCTTGCGTTGAGGAAAAGCGGGCAACACCATAGAAGAGATAGGATCGAAGGCGACTACATCGTCGGCCACCAGCGCGTGACCGCATGCGCCCAATGCCGCCGCCAGCGTCGACTTTCCCGCTCCGGACTCGCCCGCAATCAAAACTGCGCGCCCGTCGATGCGCACCGCCGAGGCGTGGATCGGCAACAGCCCGCGCTGGTGGCACAAAGCGCCCAGCACTGATCCCAGAATGAATCCCCTGAGTTCCGCCTCGTTCGTGCCGGGTGCGGGTTCAACCAGCACTCGCCTGCCCCCCTCCACCCAGAACCGGCCCAGGCCATCCATGGCAAGCAGAAAAGCCCCGTCTGCCCATAAGCGGCTGTGAGGCAGAACGAAGATGGGCGCTTCAGTGCGATCCGGAATGACATCCAGGGAGATTTCGACATCGACCGGACGACCGTCCCCTTGCCATGGCAGCAGTTCCGGCATGGGCAAACCCGTGCGCACTCGCCAGCCGCAAAGAATGGAATCGCCGTTCATTCGCAGAGAATATTGCCGGACAACTTCAAGGAAATATCTCGATCAGGCCTTTTGCTGCCAGCTGTTCAAGCAGGGCTCGCACATCACGGAAGATAGTGTCGGAATCGGCGTCGTATTCTTTGCTCAGCGCCGAGCACAACTCGCCCACCACGACCCGTCCGTACAGCCTCTGCCAGATGTCGGCTCCAATGGCATCCAGACTGAAGTACTTGCCATTCTTTATGCACATCAGTACCAGCTCGTCATCAAGTTCCGCGGCCAGATGGTCTGGGCTCCGGCCTATCGTCGAAACGAGGGTGATGGCCTGTTCGTTGTTTTGCGCTGACATCATTCACCTAGGGGCAATGTGGTGAAGGGATTGTACGGTGCCCGTTGTTGGGCGCGCAACCTTGAAGATCGCAACCTATGCCACCGCTTCATGGATCAACTGGGGATTGCTTCCAAGCTGATAGCGAAACTGCAGCTCGTCTCCTGCCTCTATCCTGCCCCGCAAACGTTGAGGGGCGGTCAGGCTGCAATCGTAATCCCGCAGAAGGTTCTTGCCGTACACGGTGATATTGGTCAGAAGGTATGGCCGGTATTTGCCGTCCAGCGGAGAGGGTATCCTCACGCGACCTGCGGGGAGGGTGTCGCCTCCTATACCTTCCCAGCTCTTGATGTTGGCAGCATCCAGTTCAAAGACCTTCCCAAGATAGATCCTGTCCCGTTCAGGCTCGGGGAACTCGCCGACGTAACCGGCGGGCATGAAGACATGTTCGCGCGACCAGTTGATCAGGCATGCCTCCACGCTTACAGATCTGGGCACCATCAATGCGGCGGGTACCTGAGTCAGCAAGTGCCGAGCGATCGAGACTTGCGGTTCGTTATGCAGGCATACCGCCATGGTTTCGCTGACGATGACATCGGGGTGCCCATCTGTCGGAATTTGGTAGCGCGTAGCGTCCGCGCAAACGCAATCTTGCACATAATGGCCAAGGCCGAAGGAATCTATCAGCGCGCGGGCTTTTTCCAGGCATTCCTGGTGAATGTCCAGCAGCGTGAACACGACACGTTCACGAGGCAGCACTGCCATCAGCGGCAACGCCAGCAAGGCGTAGGGCCCGCAGCCCGCGTACAGCACGCGAACGGGAAGATGGGAATTCGCGGCATCGCTGACTGCTTCGTGTAATCCCCGGACGAAGGCAAGCGTCCTGAATAATTCGCGTATGCACATGGCCGCCAGCGTGGGCGAGATCGCCAATCCGCTTGCCAGCCGGGTCTCCCCGGCCCCAATGCTCTGCTGGTGGTCTATGCGGAAATTCGTGCGCCTCTCGAACAGATCCCTCAAAGCGATCGCTTGGGGAATAAGGTCCTTCAGTTCCTTGTCGGGATCGAGAATCTCTGTGGCGATGCGCTTCAGTTCACCCAGATCGTCGGGTTTCGAAGTGACTGGACTGGAAAAGACCGGATAGATATCTTTCTCTTCATTAAGCACGACTAACCTGGCCTGTCATCAGTGACTGTTCCAACGCTTGGCAGGGCACATCCTGCCAGCGACCTGCGAGCTTCAAAAGAAATTCAGAGTAACGGTGACTGCGGAAAACCGCAGGCATTCTCTCACGGTCCCATACCGGCAGAGATAATTCTCGCCATCTGTATAATCGATTCGCAGTGTGTTTTCAGCGTTCAAAACCAAATGAATACCCCAAATGATTTTGGCATGAAAAATTATCTTTACACCTTCCTGCGTTTTGATCCCTCAGCCATCAGCCGAGCGCTTCTGCTCAATTTCGCTGTGGCCGTCACCGAAGGTGCAGGGCTGCTGCTGCTGCTTCCCTTGCTAGCTCTGGCGGGCGTGCTGGGGCAGGATGGCGTGCAGCAGACTTGGCTGATTCGCCTCAATCAGTTTTTATCCTCATTCGGCATCAGCTGGAATATCGAAATCGCACTGCTGGTTTTTGTCGCGCTCATCTCGTTGCAGTCGCTGTTGTCGCTGCTCAAAGACCGCGTGTCGAACACGCTGCAACTGCGCTTTGGCGACCATTTGCGCAAGACGCTGTACGCCGCCATCGCCCGCGCACGCTGGAGTTTTCTCACCGGGCATCATGGCGGCGAACTGACCAGTGTGCTTGCGGGCGAAGTGCAGCGCATTAGTTCGGGCACCTATTTCCTGCTGCGTTTGTTTACTGTGGTGGTGATGCTGTTCGTCTATTTTTCCGTGGCGCTGTGGCTTTCTACGTGGCTCACTTTGCTGGCGCTGGCGACTGGAGTTGCGCTGTGGATGTTGTTGCGCGGCGCGGATAGTGCGGCCAGACGGGGCGGCATGATGCTAAGCAAGGCGAACCGAAATATGTTCGGCCAGATACAGGAATTTCTTTCCGCGATGAAGCTCATCAAGATTCACGGCGAAGAAGCGGGCAACACGCTGCGCTTCAACCGCGAGGTCGATCAAGTCAGTCAGCGGCAAATCGAATTTCGCCGTGTCAACACGCGGGTGCTGGCCGTGTATCGCGTGGGCGGCGCGGTGGCACTCGCAGTGGTCAGTTATGCAGCGCTGGCCTGGTTCAAGTTGTCGGCGGCGCACTTGCTGGTGATGATCGCCATCTTCTCGCGCATGCTGCCGCAATTGTCCGAGCTGCAAAGCGGGCGGCAGCAGTTGTTGCACATGCTTCCCGCGTTTGCGTCATGGCGCAAACTGGTGGATGCGTGCGAGGCGCATCCCGATCCGGTGGCATCGGGCGGAAGTCCCATAGCGTTGAGACAGGGCATCGCGTTCGATCAAGTGGCCTTCAACCATGCGCAATCGCACCACACGCTGTACATTGAACGTTTGTCGATTCCGGCCCAGAAAACTACTGCAATCACCGGCGTCTCAGGTTCCGGCAAAACGACCCTGCTCGATCTGTTGAGCGGACTGTTGTCGCCCGACGGCGGCGCGATTCTGATCGACGGTGTTCCGCTGCAGCAGCAGTCCGGCTGGCGGAGCAGCATCGCCTACATCCCTCAGGAAACCCTGATCCAGAACGGCACCATCTGTGACAATCTGGTTTGGGGCAATGCTGCCCCGACCGATGCAGAGATCGAGCAGGCTCTGAAGCAATCGGCGCTGATCGAATTGGTGCAGCGCCTGCCGCGCGGACTGGAAACCGAAGTGGGCGAACGCGGCATCAAACTTTCGGGGGGAGAACGGCAGCGTCTGGCACTGGCGCGCGCTTTGCTCCGCCAGCCCCAGCTGCTGATACTCGACGAGGCCACCAGTGCGCTTGATGCCGACAACCACCGTTTGGTGCTGGATGCGATACGCGCACTGCATGGCAGCATGACGGTGCTCATCGTCACTCATAGGCACGAAGAGCTGGTCGGGTTGATCGACGGCGAAGTGAAATTGGACCATGGAAGGGTAGGTGAATGGCAATCGCTTGCAGCCAATCAAGCCGAGCGCGGGTAACCTGAGTCTTGCTGCTGAACCTATCGTTCAGGTCTTGCTTTACCCGCCGTCGTGTTTTGCGATTCTTCCAGCAAGAAACGCTCGAACTCCTGGGCCGCTGTAGAGGGGCGCTTGTCCTTGCGCTGCACGATGTACCAGTGGCGCACGATGGGAAAATGATCCACGTCGAGTACAACAAGGCGTCTGGTCTCCAGCTCTAGTTCGATGCCGTGGCGCGAGATGATGCCTATGCCCATGCCGGCCTGTACCGATTGCTTGATGGCTTCGTTGGTATCCATCTCCATGTGCGCAGGCAAGGAGAGGTGATGGCTGGCGAAGAAGCGTTCCACAACGCCGCGCGTGCCGGAGCCCTGCTCGCGCAACAGGAACGTTTCCTTCGCCAACTGTTTCGGCTGGATCTTCTTTGCGTGTGCAAGCGGATGCGAGGGGGCGGCGATCGCCACCAGCGGGTTCTGCATGAAGGCCTCGGCCCGCATGTCAGTGCCTTCCGGTGGCTGGCCCATGATGGCAAGGTCGGCGATATTGTCGGCGAGTTGCTTGATGACGGCATCGCGGTTGGCGACGGACAAGCTGACCTGTATCTTGGGATGCGCGTGGATGAACTTGGCCAGCAGCTGCGGCATGAAGTAGTTGGCGGTGCTGACCACGGAGATGTTGAGATGGCCGCGCTCCAGCCCTTTCATCTCGTCGAACACAGCTTCCATCTCGTCCACCAGTTGCAGGATGCTGCGGCTGTAGCGCAGCAGCTCGCGCCCGGCATCGGTGAGGAAGAGCTTCTTGCCTACCTGCTCGAACAGCGGCAGGCCGACCGCCGCCTCGGCCTGTTTGATCTGCATTGACACCGCAGGTTGCGACAGGAACAGCTCCGCCGCAGCTCTCGAATGGTTCAGATGGCGGGCGACGCTTTCGAAGACTTGCAGTTGGCGCAGGGAGATGGGCAGCATGGGGCGATTTATACCATAAGAATCACTTATGGTTCACATAAAAACAATTGACTGTTGTTTATGGTTGGCGCGCGTATAGTGCGCTCCGTAATCAATACCAACCCCAAGAGGAGAACAGAGATGGATCAATCGAATCGTTATGCAAATCTGAATCTGAAAGAAGCGGATTTGATCGCAGGCGGCAAGCACCTGCTGGTTGCTTACAAGCTTATTCCGGCCAAAGGCCACGGCTTCCTGGAAGTCGCTGCTCACGTTGCGGCTGAATCTTCCACCGGCACCAACGTTGAAGTTTCCACCACCGACGACTTCACCCGCGGCGTGGACGCGCTGGTGTACGAAGTAGACGAGACCGCCTTCGGCGACGACCCTGTCAAGGGCGGTGGCCTGATGAAGATCGCTTACCCTGTCGATTTGTTCGATCCGAACCTGACCGATGGCACCTTCAACATCTCCCACCTGTGGTCCCTGATCCTGGGCAACAACCAGGGCATGAGCGATCATGCAGGCCTGCGCATGCTGGACTTCCTGGTGCCCGAGTGCATGATGAAGCATTTCGACGGCCCGTCCGCCAACATCAGCAATCTGTGGAAAGTACTGGGTCGCTCTGAAACTGACGGCGGCTATATCGCCGGCACCATCATCAAGCCCAAGCTGGGTCTGCGTCCTGAGCCGTTCGCCAAGGCATGCTACGACTTCTGGTTGGGTGGCGATTTCATCAAGAATGACGAGCCACAAGCTAACCAACCATTCTGCCCGATGGAAGTGGTTATGCCTAAGGTGGCGGAAGCCATGGATCGTGCTCAACAGGCAACGGGTCAAGCCAAGCTGTTCTCGGCCAACATCACCGCCGATTACTACAAGGAAATGATCCATCGCGGTGACTTTGTTCTTAATACGTTCGCCAAATACAACTCTGCTAGCCATGTGGCCTTCCTCGTCGACGGATTCGTGACCGGCCCGGCTGGTGTGACCACTTGCCGCCGCGAGTTCCCGGACACCTTCCTGCACTTCCACCGCGCAGGCCACGGTGCCGTCACTTCCTACAAGTCGCCAATGGGTATGGATCCCCTGTGCTACATGAAGCTAGTGCGTCTGATGGGTGCTTCCGGTATGCACACCGGCACCATGGGCTATGGCAAGATGGAAGGCCACGGCAAGGAAACCGTGCTGGCCTACATGCTGGAGCGCGACGAGTGCCAAGGACCTTACTTCTACCAAAAGTGGTACGGCATGAAGGCGACTACGCCGATCATCTCCGGCGGTATGAACGCGCTGCGTCTGCCAGGCTTCTTCAAGAACCTCGGCCACGGCAATGTGATCAATACCTGCGGCGGCGGCGCCTTCGGTCACATCGACAGCCCGGCAGCCGGAGGTATCTCCCTCGGCCAGGCTTACGAGTGCTGGAAGACTGGCGCCGATCCGATCGAATACGCGAAGACTCACAAAGAGTTCGCCCGCGCGTTCGAATCGTTCCCGAAAGACGGCGATAAGCTGTTCGCAGGCTGGCGCGAAAAGCTGGGCGTGCACAAGTAAGAGTCGTTCGGCAGTATCGAAGCAACAAAAAATGCGCCCCCACACGATGGGGGCGTTTTTTTCCAGGATTTAATACCGTTTTGCGTGTGAGGTCACACGCGGAACAGGAGTCAAAAATGACAAACAAGAACCAATACACCGTCAGCAAAGAACCGTTCTACCAAGCGCAAGGCGACGAGGTCGCTCTCTATGAAGCGGCCTACGCTGCTCGCTTGCCGGTGATGGTGAAAGGGCCGACCGGCTGCGGCAAGTCGCGCTTCATCGAATACATGGCGTGGAAACTGAACAAGCCGCTCATCACTGTGGCGTGTAATGAAGACATGACCGCTTCCGACTTGGTCGGACGCTATCTGCTGGACGCCAATGGCACGCGCTGGCTGGATGGCCCGCTCACCACCGCAGCCCGCATCGGTGCGATCTGCTATCTGGACGAAGTGGTCGAGGCGCGCCAGGACACCACCGTGGTGATCCACCCGCTCACCGACCATCGCCGCACGTTGCCGCTGGACAAGAAGGGCGAGTTGATCGAGGCGCATCCAGACTTCCAGCTGGTGATCTCCTACAAC
The DNA here is from genome assembly GCA_963813255.1 of uncultured beta proteobacterium. Classification (GTDB taxonomy): domain Bacteria; phylum Pseudomonadota; class Gammaproteobacteria; order Burkholderiales; family Gallionellaceae; genus Sideroxyarcus. Next base: position 654,737 of record CAWEYD010000001.1, read on the forward strand.
CCGGGCTATCAGAACCTGATGAAGGATCTGAAGCAATCGACCAAGCAGCGTTTCACCGCGTTCGAGTTCGATTATCCGGATGCCGCCCTTGAATCGGAGATTTTGGCCAAGGAAACGGGGCTGGGTATCGAGGTGTGCAGCAAACTGGTACAGATCGGCCAAGCTGCCCGCAATCTCAAAGGTCACGGTCTGGATGAAGGCATCTCCACACGCTTGCTGGTCTATGCGGCGACCCTGATCAAGAACGGTGTCGATGCTAAAGCCGCATGTCGTATGGCGCTGGTGCGACCGATCACCGACGACGCGGATATTCGCGACACGCTCGATCACGCGATCGATGTTTCATTCGCCTGAACTCGGCACGAGCGAACCAGCGAAGGGGCTGAGCGATGACTGAGGTCGTGACGGAGAGAACAGAAGAGATCTCGATGTATTGGGAGAAACTGGGCTGCAGGTTCGCCCAGGTGAATGCCGTCTTTGATGAGTGCATGAAGGAAGCCAAGGCGCTGTTATCGAATGCGGGCCTGGAGACCTATATCGAGAATGCCCGCATCATCGGCAAGATGGGGCGTGGCGCGGAACCGTTGCTGATCTATCTGGAAGAAGCGCCAGGCGTGGCCAGCGTCGTCGGGGAACATGCGCTGATCAAGCTGCGGGAATTCTCCGAGTACTTGTCCACGCATACCAACTTCAAGGCGATCGTGCCGTTCCTGCAAACCAGCGGTGCGGTTGCCCGCCGCCTGAACAACGACAAGATGTACTGGCGTTACATTGATTTGGTCCGCGACATGCTGGATCGCACATCGGGTTCGATCCATGGTCACCATACGACCTTTGCCAGCCCGGGCTTGCCGGAACTGCTCAAGCAGGCGCCCAAGTTGCTGGGCGTTCTTTCGCTGCAGGGATTTCAAAACTGGATCGAGTACGGTATCAAGTACTACAACCATCATCCGGAACGGCAGGAAGAATATTTCCGTCTGGAATCCGCCGACGCGATCGCGGTCATGCAGCGCGAGCGTCACGGCACATTGCTGGTGGACAACGAACGCAAACTGGATACCTACATCCGCGCGCTGTGGAACGACAGCGACTATCTCATTCCATATTCGGTCGCGTTCGATGAACTGCGCAAGCCGATGCCCTACTACACCGAAGACGGCATCCGCCTGCCCGATGTCTATGACGACCTCGACGGTGTGTCCGGCATCGACCGCTATCGAGCCGCACTGGCGCATATGGCAGCGCATCGTCGCTGGTCGCAAAAGATGATCGTGGACAACTGGAGCCCTTTTCAGCGTGCCAGCGTCGAAGTATTCGAGGACTCCCGCGTGGAGTATCTGGCCTGCCAGAAATATCCGGGCCTGCGCAAACTGTTCCTCGCGCTGCACCCGATTCCAAAAGAAGCAGACCTTCAGCTCGAAGAACAAGGCATCTCGGTATTCAGGCTCAGGCTGGCCATGGTATCGCGCGCCATCCTCGATCCGGCCTACACCTGCCAGAACGAGCATGTCAGGGAATTCGTAAAACGATTTCATGAACTGATGGCAAGCGGTGAGTCAACCAGTGCGGCGATGGCATCCGTTGCCCTGGCATTCATTGCGCGGACACGCGGCCAGCGCGATCTGTCGGCCAAGATGTATTTCGACAATACAGAGGTGGACTACCGCGACGACAACCGGCATCTGTGGATCTATATCGAAGAGAGCGACGAGGACGAGATGTTCGAACATCTCGAAAAACGCCAGAGCACAGAAGGTGAATTGCATGCACTGCCGCCCCGTCACTACGACGAGTGGGACTACAACGCGCAAAACTATCGCCCGGACTGGGTGAGTGTATATGAAGCGCTGCATCCGCGCGGCAATCCGGTCGTGATCGACAACCTGCTGACCAAGCATGCCAAGCTGATCAAGCGTCTGAAAGCGCTGCTGGAGATGCTCAAGCCGCAGGACAAGGTGCGCATCCGTTATCAGGAGGAAGGCTCGGAACTCGACCTGGATGTGGCCATCCGCTCCCTGATCGACTACAAGAGCGGAAGCTCGCCCGACCCGCGCATCAATATGTCGCATCGCACCGATGGCCGCAGTTTCGCCGTCACCTTGCTGGTCGACCTGTCGCAATCGCTCAGCGAAAAAGCGGCAGGCAGCGAGCAGACCATCCTCGAGCTCAGCCAGGAGGCGGTATCGCTACTGGCCTGGTCGGTACAGCAGGTCGGCGATGCGTTCGCCATCGGCGGCTTCCATTCCAACACCCGCCATGATGTGCGCTACTACCACCTCAAGGGTTTTAACGAGCCGTGGGGCGACGAAGTGAAGTCTCGCTTGGCCGAGATGCAGGCCGGCTACTCCACCCGCATGGGTGCGGCGATGCGTCATGCTGGCCACTATCTGAAAGCGCAACAAGCGGACAAGAGACTGTTGCTGATCCTGACCGACGGAGAGCCGGCGGATATCGACGTACACGACCCGCAGTTGTTGATCCAGGATGCCAGACAGGCTGTGAAAGAATTGGATCGGGACGGAATCTACACCTATTGCATCAACCTCGATCCCAAGGCCGACGAATATGTAGCGGACATCTTCGGCAAGCAGTACACCATCGTCGATAACATCGAGCAATTGCCGGTAAAACTACCGGAGCTGTTCATCTCGCTGACCAAATAGCCGTAGAGCGAGAAGTGGAAAACCTGTAAAATCCGCAAGTTGAAAATTTTAATCAGAGGAGAGCAGTAATGAGCAAGAGCGTCATCCAGTTCATCATCGAAGAACAACGCGCCATCCCCGGCGCCACCGGCGACTTCACCGGCCTGCTGAGCGACGTCGTGTCCGCCTGCAAGCAGATCGCCCACCAGGTCAACAAGGGCGCGCTGATCGGCGTGCTGGGCGGTGCCGGCAGCGAGAACATCCAGGGCGAAGCCCAGAAGAAGCTGGACGTCATCACCAACGACATCATGCTGGATTCGCTCAGCTGGAGCGGCCATCTGGCGGGCATGGCTTCCGAAGAGATGGACGACATGTTCCCGATTCCGGCCCAGTTCCCGCGCGGCAAATACCTGATCACTTTCGATCCGCTGGACGGTTCTTCCAACATCGACGTGAACATCTCCGTCGGCACCATCTTCTCCATCCTGCGCTGCCCGGAAGGTGTGACCAACCCGACCGCTGCCGATTTCCTGCAGCCCGGCACCAAGCAGGTTTGCGCCGGCTACGCGCTGTACGGTCCGAACACCATGCTGGTGCTGACCA
>CAWEYD010000002.1:0-358217 GCA_963813255.1 uncultured beta proteobacterium
ATCCACGTCGAGCACCACGAGGCGTTTGGTCTCCAGTTCCAGTTCGATGCCGTGGCGCGAGATGATGCCGATGCCCATGCCCGCTTGCACCGATTGCTTGATGGCCTCGTTGGTGTCCATTTCCATGTGCGCAGGCAAGGCGAGGTGATGGCTGGCGAAGAAGCGTTCCACCACGCCGCGCGTGCCGGAGCCTTGTTCGCGCAACAGGAAGGTCTCTTTCGCCAATTGCTTCGGCTGAATTTTCTTTGCGCGTGCCAGCGGATGCGTGGGCGCTGCGATCGCCACCAGCGGGTTCTGCATGAACGCCTCGGCACGCATGTCGGCACCTTGCGGCGGCTGGCCCATGATGGCGAGGTCGGCGATATTGTCGGCGAGCTGCTTGATGACGGCATCGCGGTTGGCCACGGACAGGCTGACCTGGATCTTGGGATGCGCCTGGATGAACTTGGCCAGCAGCTGCGGCATGAAGTAGTTGGCGGTGCTGACCACGGAGATGTTGAGGTGTCCTCGCTCCAGCCCTTTCATCTCGTCGAACACCGCTTCCATCTCGTCCACTAGTTGCAGGATGCTGCGGCTGTAGCGCAGCAGCTCGCGCCCCGCTTCGGTGAGGAAGAGCTTCTTTCCCACCTGCTCGAACAGCGGCAGGCCGACAGCACTCTCCGCCTGCTTGATCTGCATCGACACCGCCGGTTGCGACAGGAACAGCTCCGCTGCCGCTTTCGAATGGTTCAGATGGCGGGCGACGCTCTCGAAGACTTGCAGTTGGCGCAGGGAGATAGGCAGCATGGGGATATTTATACCATAAGGCCGGCTTATGGTTCACATAAAAACAATTGACTGTTGTTTATGGTTGGCGCGCGTATAGTGCGCTCCGTAGTCAATACCAACCCAAGAGGAGAACAGAGATGGATCAATCGAATCGTTATGCAAATCTGAATCTGAAAGAAGCGGATTTGATCGCAGGCGGCAAGCACATGCTGGTTGCTTACAAGCTTATTCCGGCCAAAGGCCACGGCTTCCTGGAAGTGGCTGCTCACGTTGCAGCTGAATCTTCCACCGGCACCAACGTTGAAGTTTCCACCACCGACGACTTCACCCGCGGCGTGGACGCGCTGGTGTACGAAGTAGACGAGACCGCGTTCGGTGACGACCCTGTCAAGGGCGGTGGTTTGATGAAGATCGCGTATCCGGTCGACTTGTTCGATCCGAACCTGACCGATGGCACCTTCAACATTTCCCACATGTGGTCCCTGATTCTGGGTAACAACCAGGGTATGAGCGACCATGCCGGTCTGCGCATGCTGGACTTCCTGGTGCCCGAGTGCATGATGAAGCATTTCGACGGCCCGTCCGCCAACATCAGCAATCTGTGGAAAGTACTGGGTCGCTCTGAAACTGACGGCGGCTACATCGCCGGCACCATCATCAAGCCCAAGCTGGGTCTGCGTCCTGAGCCGTTCGCCAAGGCATGCTACGACTTCTGGTTGGGTGGCGATTTCATCAAGAACGACGAACCACAAGCTAACCAGCCGTTCTGCCCGATGGAAGTGGTTATGCCGAAGGTGGCGGAAGCCATGGATCGTGCGCAGCAGGCAACGGGTCAAGCTAAGCTGTTCTCGGCCAACATCACCGCCGATTACTACAAGGAAATGATCCATCGCGGTGACTTTGTTCTTAATACGTTCGCCAAATACAACTCTGCTAGCCATGTGGCCTTCCTCGTCGACGGATTCGTGACCGGCCCGGCTGGTGTGACCACTTGCCGCCGCGAGTTCCCGGACACCTTCCTGCACTTCCACCGCGCAGGCCACGGTGCTGTGACCTCTTACAAGTCGCCGATGGGTATGGATCCCCTGTGCTACATGAAGATGGTGCGTTTGATGGGTGCGTCCGGTATGCATACCGGCACCATGGGCTACGGCAAGATGGAAGGCCACGGCAAGGAAACTGTGCTGGCATACATGCTGGAGCGCGATGAGTGCCAAGGACCTTACTTCTACCAGAAGTGGTACGGCATGAAGGCGACTACCCCGATCATCTCCGGCGGTATGAACGCGCTGCGTCTGCCTGGCTTCTTCAAGAACCTCGGCCACGGCAATGTGATCAACACCTGCGGCGGCGGCGCCTTCGGTCACATCGACAGCCCGGCAGCCGGTGGTATCTCCCTCGGCCAGGCTTACGAGTGCTGGAAGACTGGCGCCGATCCGATCGAATACGCGAAGACTCACAAAGAGTTCGCCCGCGCGTTCGAATCGTTCCCGAAAGACGGCGATAAGCTGTTCGCAGGCTGGCGCGAAAAGCTGGGCGTGCACAAGTAAGAGTCGTTCGGCAGTATCGAAGCAACAAAAAATGCGCCCCCACACGATGGGGGCGTTTTTTTCCAGGATTTAATACCGTTTTGCGTGTGAGGTCACACGCGGAACAGGAGTCAAAAATGACAAACAAGAACCAATACACCGTCAGCAAAGAACCGTTCTACCAAGCGCAAGGCGACGAGGTCGCTCTCTATGAAGCGGCCTACGCTGCTCGCTTGCCGGTGATGGTGAAAGGGCCGACCGGCTGCGGCAAGTCGCGCTTCATCGAATACATGGCGTGGAAACTGAACAAGCCGCTCATCACTGTGGCGTGTAATGAAGACATGACCGCTTCCGACTTGGTCGGACGCTATCTGCTGGATGCCAATGGCACGCGCTGGCTGGATGGCCCGCTCACCACGGCAGCCCGCATCGGTGCGATCTGCTATCTGGACGAAGTGGTCGAGGCGCGCCAGGACACCACCGTGGTGATCCACCCGCTGACCGACCATCGCCGCACGTTGCCGCTGGACAAGAAGGGTGAGTTGATCGAGGCGCATCCGGACTTCCAGCTGGTGATCTCCTACAACCCGGGCTACCAGAGCCTGATGAAGGATCTGAAGCAATCGACCAAGCAGCGTTTCACCGGTTTCGAGTTCGATTATCCGGATGCCGCCCTTGAATCGGGGATCCTGGCCAAGGAAACGGGGCTGGGTATCGAGGTGTGCGGCAAACTGGTACAGATCGGCCAAGCTGCTCGCAATCTCAAAGGTCACGGTCTGGATGAAGGTATCTCCACACGCTTGCTGGTCTATGCGGCGACCCTGATCAAGAACGGTGTCGATGCTAAAGCCGCATGTCGTATGGCGCTGGTGCGACCGATCACCGACGACGCGGATATTCGCGACACGCTCGATCACGCGATCGATGTTTCATTCGCCTGAACTCGGCACGAGCGAACCAGCGAAGGGGCTGAGCGATGACTGAGGTCGTGACGGAGAGAACAGAAGAGATCTCGATGTACTGGGAGAAACTGGGCTGCAGATTCGCCCAGGTGGATGCCGTCTTTGATGAGTGCATGAAGGAAGCCAAGGCGCTGCTATCGAAAGCGGGCTTGGAGACCTATATCGAGAATGCCCGTATCATCGGCAAGATGGGGCGTGGCGCGGAACCGTTGCTGATCTATCTGGAAGAAGCGCCAGGCGTGGCCAGCGTCGTTGGGGAACATGCGCTGATCAAGCTGCGAGAATTCTCCGAGTACTTGTCCACGCATACCAACTTCAAGGCGATCGTGCCGTTCCTGCAAACCAGCGGTGCGGTTGCCCGCCGCCTGAACAACGACAAGATGTACTGGCGCTACATTGATTTGGTCCGCGACATGCTGGATCGCACATCGGGTTCGATCCATGGTCACCACACGACCTTTGCCAGCCCGGGCTTGCCTGAACTGCTCAAGCAGGCGCCCAAGTTGTTGGGCGTTCTATCGCTGCAGGGATTTCAAAACTGGATCGAGTACGGCATCAAGTACTACAACCATCATCCGGAACGGCAGGAAGAATATTTCCGGCTGGAATCCGCCGATGCGATCGCGGTCATGCAGCGCGAGCGGCACGGCACATTGCTGGTGGACAACGAACGCAAACTGGATACCTACATCCGCGCGCTGTGGAACGACAGCGACTATCTCATTCCGTATTCGGTCGCTTTCGATGAACTGCGCAAGCCGATGCCTTACTACACCGAAGACGGCATCCGCCTGCCCGATGTCTATGACGACCTCGATGGTGTGTCCGGCATCGACCGCTATCGAGCCGCACTGGCGCATATGGCAGCGCATCGTCGCTGGTCGCAACAGATGATCGTGGACAACTGGAGCCCTTTTCAGCGCGCCAGCGTCGAAGTATTCGAGGACTCCCGCGTGGAGTATCTGGCCTGCCAGAAATATCCGGGCCTGCGCAAACTGTTCCTTGCGCTGCACCCGATTCCAAAAGAAGCAGACCTTCAGCTCGAAGAACAAGGCATCTCGGTATTCAGACTCAGACTGGCCATGGTATCGCGTGCCATCCTCGATCCGGACTACACCTACCAGAACGAGCATGTCAGGGAATTCGTAAAACGATTCCATGAACTGATGGCAAGCGGTGAATCGACCAGTGCGGCGATGGCATCCGTTGCCCTGGCATTCATTGCGCGGACACGCGGCCAACGCGATCTGTCGGCCAAGATGTATTTCGACAATACCGAGGTGGACTACCGCGACGACAACCGGCATCTGTGGATCTATATCGAAGAGAGCGACGAGGACGAGATGTTCGAACATCTCGAAAAGCGCCAGAGCACAGAAGGTGAATTGCATGCGCTGCCGCCCCGTCACTACGACGAGTGGGACTACAACGCGCAAAACTATCGCCCGGACTGGGTGAGTGTGTATGAAGCGATGCATCCGCGCGGCAATCCGGTCGTGATCGACAACCTGCTGACCAAGCATGCCAAGCTGATCAAGCGTCTGAAAGCGATGCTGGAGATGCTCAAGCCGCAGGACAAGGTGCGCATCCGTTATCAGGAGGAAGGCTCGGAACTCGACCTGGATGTGGCCATCCGCTCCCTGATCGACTACAAGAGCGGCAGCTCGCCCGACCCGCGCATCAATATGTCGCATCGCACCGATGGCCGCAGTTTCGCCGTCACCTTGCTGGTTGACCTGTCGCAATCGCTCAGCGAAAAAGCGGCAGGCAGCAATCAGACCATCCTCGAGCTCAGTCAGGAAGCGGTATCGCTACTGGCCTGGTCGGTACAGCAGGTCGGCGATGCGTTCGCCATCGGCGGCTTCCATTCCAACACCCGCCATGATGTGCGCTACTACCACCTCAAGGGTTTTAACGAGCCGTGGGGCGACGAAGTGAAGTCTCGCCTGGCCGAGATGCAGGCCGGCTATTCCACCCGCATGGGTGCAGCGATGCGTCATGCTGGCCACTATCTGAAAGCGCAACAAGCGGACAAGAAACTGTTGCTGATCCTGACCGACGGAGAGCCGGCGGATATCGACGTACACGACCCGCAGTTGTTGATCCAGGATGCCAGACAGGCTGTGAAAGAATTGGATCGGGACGGCATCTATGCCTACTGTATCAATCTTGATCCCAAAGCTGATGAATATGTGGCGGACATCTTCGGCAAGCAGTACACCATCGTCGATAACATCGAGCAATTGCCGGTAAAACTACCGGAGCTGTTCATCTCGCTGACCAAATAGCCGTAGAGGCGAGAAGTGGAAAACCTGTAAAATCCGCAAGTTGAAAATTTTAATCAGAGGAGAGCAGTAATGAGCAAGAGTCTTGATCCAGTTCATCATCGAAGAACAACGCGCCATCCCCGGCGCCACCGGCGATTTCACCGGCCTGATCAGCGACATCGTGTCCGCCTGCAAGCAGATCGCTCATGACGTGAACAAGGGCGCGCTGATCGGCGTGCTGGGTAGCGCGGGCAGCGAGAACGTGCAAGGCGAAACCCAGAAGAAGCTGGACATCATCACCAACGAAGTGTTCATGAAGGCCAACGAGTGGGGCGGCCATCTGGCAGCGATGGCTTCGGAAGAGATGGACGACATCTACCCGATTCCGGCCAAGTATCCCAAGGGCAAGTACCTGATCACCTTCGACCCGCTGGACGGTTCTTCCAACATCGACGTGAACATCTCCGTCGGTACCATCTTCTCCATCCTGCGTTGCCCGGAAGGCGTGACCAACCCGACCGCTGCCGATTTCATGCAGCCCGGCACCAAGCAGGTTTGCGCGGGTTACGCACTGTACGGCCCGAACACCATGATGGTGATCACCACCGGCCACGGCGTGAACGGCTTCACCCTGGATCGCGACGTCGGCGATTTCTTCCTGACCCACCCGAACATGCAGATCCCGGCCGACACCGCCGAGTTCGCCATCAACATGTCCAACCAGCGCTTCTGGGAAAAGCCCGTGCAGCAATACGTGGAAGAGTGCGTGAAGGGCAAGGACGGCGGCCGCGAGAAGAACTTCAACATGCGTTGGGTCGCTTCCATGGTGGCCGAAGTGCACCGCATCCTGACACGCGGCGGCATCTTCATGTATCCGTTCGACACCAAGGATCCGACCAAGCCGGGCAAGCTGCGCCTGATGTACGAAGCCAACCCGATGTCCTTCATCGTGGAACAGGCTGGCGGCGCGAGCTCCACCGGTCGTGAGCGCATCATGGAACTGCAAGCCCACCGGTCTGCATCAGCGCGTGCCGGTCATCCTCGGCTCGAAGAACGAAGTCGAGCGCGTGGTGAGCTATCACAAGGGTAAGTAAGCACCACACAACGCCTCCGACAACGGGGGCGTTGTTGCATTTGCAGGCAAAGGAATTGTCATGAGCAAACCATTAGTTTCCATCGTGATGGGCAGTTCGAATGACTGGGAGATCATGCAGCAGGCCGCACGCGCCCTGCAGGATTTCGGCGTGGCGTTCGACGCACGCGTCATCTCGGCGCACCGTTCACCCGATCTGCTTTTCGATTACATCAAGGACATGCATGCGCCAAGGCGTGCAATGCTTCATCGCCGGTGCCGGCGGTGCGGCACATCTGGCTGGCGTGATCGCCGGCAAGACCACGCTGCCGGTGCTGGGCGTGCCTATCCCTTCGAAATACCTGAAGGGCATGGACTCGCTGCTGTCCATCGTGCAGATGCCCAAGGGCATCCCGGTGGCGACGTTCGCCATCGGCGAAGCGGGTGCTGCGAATGCCGGCTTGTTCGCCGTCTCCATGCTGGCGCTGAACGACAAGCAACTGGCACAAAAGCTGGCTGACTACCGCAAGAAACAGGCGGAGCAGATCGCTGCAACCACCCTGCCTACATTGAGTTGATATGAGCGCATTACACGAATCCAATCTGACCAGCCTGAAGTTCCTGCACCGCGGCAAGGTGCGCGATCTGTATGAAGTGGATGCCGATCATTTGCTGATCGTGCAGACCGATCGTCTGTCTGCGTTCGACGTCATCCTGCCCACGCCGATTCCCGGCAAGGGCGAGGTGCTGACTGCAGTGTCGAATTTCTGGTTCAAGAAACTGGGCAACGTCATCCCCAACCACCTGTCCGGTATCGATCCCGAGTCCGTGGTGAAGACCGACGCCGAACGTGCGCAAGTGCGCGGCCGTGCCTTCGTCACCAAGAAGCTGAAGCCGTTGCCCATCGAGGCCATCGTGCGCGGCTATCTGGTGGGTTCCGGCTGGAAGGACTACAAGAAGACCGGCGCCGTGTGCGGCATCCAGTTGCCCGCCGGTATGCAGGAAGCGCAGAAGCTGCCGCAGCCGCTGTTCACGCCTTCGACCAAGGCGGCAGTGGGCGAACACGACGAGAACATCTCGTTCGAGGAAGCCAAGAAACTGCTGGGCGCGGACATGGCCGAGCAGGTGAAGAACGCCACGCTGGCGCTGTACACCCAGGCGGCGGATTACGCGCTGACGCGCGGCATCATCATCGCCGACACCAAGTTCGAGTTCGGCACCGATAGCACAGGCAAGCTGTACCTGATCGACGAGGCGCTCACGCCCGATTCGTCGCGCTTCTGGCCCGCCGACCAGTACAAGGTCGGCAGCAACCCGCCCAGCTTCGACAAGCAGTTCGTGCGCGACTGGCTGGAGTCCTCCGGCTGGAACAAGCAGCCGCCCGCACCGCAGGTGCCGGCGGACGTGCTGCAGAAGACCGCCGACAAATACCGCGAAGCACAGCGGCTCCTGACGGGCGCATGACCAACCCAGGCGATCTGATCGCAGGCTTCCACCGTTTCCGCGAGCAGCATTTTGCGGACGACGATGCCTTGTACAAACAGCTGGTGCAGGATGGGCAGACTCCGAAGATACTGGTGGTCGCATGTTGCGATTCGCGCGTCGATCCAGCGCTGGTGCTGGATTGCGCGCCGGGCGACCTGTTCGTCATCCGCAACGTGGCGAATCTGGTGCCCCCGGCGGAAAGCCGCGACAGCGGCCGACACGGCACCAGCTGCGGCGCTGGAATATGGCGTGCGCATCCTGGGTGTAGAACACATCATCGTGCTGGGGCATGCACATTGCGGCGGCATCCGCTCCTTGCTTGACGGCCAGGGCCAGGCAGATGCACATCCGACCTATCATTGCCAGCTGGATGCGGTTGGCGGAAGATGCGCAAGGCAGAGTGCGGGAGGAACTTCCGCAAGCCAGCTTGCAAGAGCAAGAGCGAGCCTGCGAACAGCAGGCCATACTCAGCTCGCTGGAAAACCTGCTGACATTTGACTGGATACGCGAAGCGGTAGCAGCTGAAAGCGCTAGCGCTGCATGGCTGGTATTTCGACATCGAACACGGGCAGTTGCTGCGCCACAATGCAACCACCCGACGGTTCGAAGAGGTGTGACTACTTGTTTGACCTGAGGTGATGTACCCTTCAGTTGACGGTAGCGCTCCTTGTCCGCCGCGTAGCGTGCTTTCACTGCCTCGGTTTCCTTCCTGCTGTTTTCGAGATCGGTTTCAAGCTTGGCGATGCGAGCCTTGGCTTCTGCAAGGTCTTCGTCCAACGATTTTGGTATCTTGCGCCCCTGTTTGGTGAGCGCGTCCGATTCCTGCTGTAATGACGCCAGATTGTCCTGCGCCGACTTGAGTAGGGTGTGTAAAGCTGCCGGTACGCGCTTCGACCTGCTGCAGGTTGCGGTCGCGTGCCAGATCGATCTCTTGCTCGTTGCTGTAAGTGTTGATCAGGGCGTTGTCATGGCGCTCAGCTTCGATGCGCGCTTTTTCGGCGACCGGATCTTTCAGCACGGTCTTCTTTTCAACCTTTTCGATGCCTTTCTTCGCGCTGCTGGATGCGGCCCTTGTCCAGCTTCACTGCTTCTTTGTTGGCGTACTCAGGCGGAATGGTCTCGCCGTAGTGCGTGGTGCCGTTGTCGTCCACCCACTTGTAGAGCTTGGCTTCGGCATTCAAAGAGATCGCCGCAGACAAAGCAACCGCACTTACCAACAATTTTGAATCGATCATCATTTCACTCCGTAACGGTCACGATAGGTTTGCACCGCTCGCAGATTCTGCACTAACTCAGCCTGACCCTGCAAATAACCGAGCAGATCATCCAGTGCGGCGATGGAAACTACTGGCAGGCCGTAGTCGCGTTGCACCTCCTGCACTGCCGACAACTCGCCCTGCCCCCGCTCCATGCGGTCCAGCGCGATCACCACTCCGCACGGCGTGGCACCCGCAGCGCGGATCAGTTCGATGGATTCGCGCACCGAAGTACCGGCCGAGATCACGTCGTCGATGATGAGCACCTTGCCCTGCAGTTTCGCGCCCACCGTGTTGCCGCCCTCGCCGTGGTCCTTGGCTTCCTTGCGGTTGAAGCAATACGGCACGTTGCGGCCCTGCTCCGAAAGCGCGATGGAAGTGCCCGCTACCAGCGGGATGCCCTTGTAGGCAGGGCCGAACAGCATGTCGAACTCGACGTTCGAGGCCAGGATGGCCTGCGCGTAGAACTGGCACAACTCGCGCAGTGCGGCGCCGTCCTGGAACAGTCCGGAGTTGAAGAAATACGGCGACAGGCGTCCGGCTTTGGTCTGGAACTCGCCGAAGCGCAACACTTTTTGCGCGACGGCGAAACGGATGAAATCTTGGCGATAGGCGTGCATGGATAGCTTTGCGAATGGATTGAACAGTGCCGCCATTATAATGCCCGCCTCATCAGAATTCTGGATTTCAAATGCGCATCATCACCCTCAACCTCAACGGCATCCGCTCCGCCTACAACAAAGGCATGCTCGAATGGTTCGGCAAGCAAAACGCCGACATCCTGTGCGTGCAGGAATTGAAGGCGCAGGAGTCCGACATGACGCAGGACATGCTCTCCCCGCTGGGCTACCACGGCTACTTCCACTATGCCGAGAAGAAGGGCTACAGCGGCGTGGGCATCTACAGCAAACGCAAGCCGGACAACGTCATCGTCGGGCTGAATATCCCCGAGTTCGATGCCGAGGGGCGTTACATCGAAGCTCAGTTCGGCAACCTCAGCGTCGTATCGCTGTACCTGCCCTCGGGCTCCAGCGGCGAGGAGCGCCAGGCGGTGAAGTTCAAGTTCATGGAGGCTTTCATGCCGCACATGGTGGCGTTGAAGAACAGCGGTCGCGACGTCATCGTCTGCGGCGACTGGAACATCGCTCACACCGAAAAGGACCTGAAGAACTGGAAGGGCAACAAGAAGAACTCCGGCTTCCTGCCCGAAGAGCGCGCCTGGCTCACCGAGTTGTTCAGCGAGGTCGGCTTCGTCGACGTGTTCCGCAAGCTGCATCCTGAGCTGGAGGCCTACACCTGGTGGTCGAACCGCGGCCAGGCATGGGCCAAGGACGTCGGTTGGCGTCTGGACTACCACGCTGTCACACCGGACATGGCTGCGAAGGCAATATCGACGGGCATTTACAAGGAACAGCGCTTCAGCGATCACGCGCCGATGCTGGTGGATTACGCAGACTAGAAAAGATCCGTCATTCCGGTGCCGGAATCCAGCGGTGTTATTCAACATGCCTTTTGCGTTCGTGCCTGCTGCGCAGGGACTATGTTTGACTGGATTCCGGCCTGCGCCGGATAACCAACGACTTGCCCGTTTACGGGCTTAGTCGGATGGCTAGTAGTTTCATCAATGACGAGAGAGCGGATATGAAAACAAGCAAAGAACCTTTGATCCTACTGCTGACTGGCATCCTCCTACTCGCCCTCACCGCCATCCAACCGCACGACTACCCCACCTGGTGGATGGAGACCGCCCCCATCTTCATCGCGTTACCCATCCTCGTCGCCACCTACAAAACCTACCCCCTCACTTCGCTCACCTATCGCCTTCTGTTCCTGCACGCGCTCATCCTCATGGTCGGCGGGCACTACACCTATGCCGAAGTGCCGTTGGGATTTTGGATGCAGGACTGGTTCGGCTTCGTGCGCAACGACTACGACAAGATCGGCCATCTGGCCCAAGGCTTCATACCCGCCATGCTGTTCCGCGAACTGCTGCTGCGCAGCTCGCCGTTGAAGCAAGGCAAGCTGCTGTTCACGCTGGTGGTCGCATGCTGCCTCGCCGTCAGCGCCAGCTACGAACTCATCGAATGGGCGGCGGCAGAGATGATGGGCCAGGGTGCGGATGCCTTCCTCGGCACGCAGGGGTATGCGTGGGATACGCAGTCGGATATGTTGATGGCGTTGATCGGGGCGATTGTTGCGCAGGTGCTGTTGGGGAAGGTGCAGGACAGGCAGCTTGGAAATAAAACGTAGGGTGGGAAAGTTTTTGTTCCCACCCTATATAACTATCTAAGGTCGATGTACATTACCTCAAGCTCTGGGATGATTTTTATTCCAGACTCAGACATGAATTTTCTGTTGGCAACGTATTTTCCTATTACGCCTATTCTTTGCCCGAGACGTAATCCTGATGGTGAAAAATCCTTTGTCTTGCTTGACAGTCCAAGTGCGGCATAACCGTAATTGATTTCATCACCACCGATTCTTTGGCTTCGCTGATACAAAAACTCCAGTGCGCTTTGCACTCCACCTTTTGCAATAATTAAATTCTCACCTTGTGCGCTATCAATATCTAATAGCTCGGCATAGATTTTTCCGTCAGGCTTAATTAAGGGGGATTTCATTACTGGCCACAATTGGAGTGGCTCGAACTTCAGCAGTGCGTCATCAAAGCTAGCTATTACCAGAGAACCATCTTGAAGCTTCGCCTTGCGAATCTTCTCTGCTTCGGCATCTGCTTCCAACTTGGCTTTCCTAGCAGCCTCTTCAGCAATTCTTGTGGCCGCTTGGGCCGCTAACTCGGCACTACGAATTTCAGCTTTTTCAATAGCTTTTCTTTCATCTTCAATTCGCTTGGCTTCCTTCGCCTTTTCAATCTCAATCTCTTTGTCCTCTATCGACTTCTTCATTTGGTGATATTCAGGACTGAACATCACCGAATAAGCAATGTTTGAATACGAACGTTTCAAACCTGATTTGAAATTCTGTACGGAGCCCTCGAAGGATGTATCGCTAAATATGCCGGGAACAGTCCACCTAAATAGAACATAGCGATGTGCGAAGATTTCTCTATAATTCTGACCGTACCATTTCCGACTCAACTGTTCTCTCGTACTGTCATCACAATTAAGGCGAACACCATAATCTAAATTTAGTTGTGTGTGATCATCACCGTATCCTGCGTTTGTATAGCCACGGATGGTGTTTTGTACAGCACCCCGAATTTCAACCTCAGATATGCTTGGATTGCACGTCCACAATAGTGCTATAAGCTCATCCTCGGATGGGGCGCTGTTTGCACTTGGTGAAACTAACGCTGCCGCAATGCAAAAACAAATCACTACCATTGGCTTTTGAATTACCTGAGAAATATTTTGCATTTGAATCCTCATGCTTTATTGATTCGCAAGCTCACGGCCCACGAAATTATTGACTACTCGGGATGTGATATTCATGTATCCAGTCGTTTGGTCTGGAGTGATTTCAGCTTTTATTACGTTGCACTTCAAATTTGAACCGGCGGAATATTCCAATGTCATTAACCACGCCTAACAAAGTTAAAACTCACTTGGATATGCACAGCGGCTTTGCTGGAACAATTTGAGTAGGCGTAATTAATACGTTTGTCTGCTGATTACCGTTGTCGCGATGGTACATAGTCCCTGTTACCACAACATCAGCCCCTTTTTCCTTCTCGTAGATTGGCCAAAACTGCTCGTTCAATACGAGCTGCATCAATGTGACACCTGATTCAGGCGAGTTGAATTCGCCTCGCCCCTGCAAAGATACTGGGCTTTCCAATTGAATTGCGGGATAGGTTATGGGCTTCTCATCTGGCGTTTCGCCTTTAGCTGAGATTAACTTCCCACGAAGAGAAACTACTGCTGGCTCATACTCGTACCACAGTGCATTGCCCTCTTTCTCGCAATCTACACTCGCTGATGTGCTCGTCGTAGTGCTTTCAGTTGGTGTAGCAACTTGTGCTGAATTTACTGCCTCTTGCGCTTTGCGTTGGTAATCACGATAAGCTGGGATTGCAATAGCGGCGACTAGGCCAGACAAAAAGACGATGACCAACATAATGACCACGCCCCAGTATGACCATTTCTTTTGAACTCTATTGAAGTGTTCTACTGAGTCCCACTTATTGTTTTTCCATGCCCACTCTCGCCCCTTGAATCCTAGGACAATCGCCATGATAAAGCCAACATATGGAATGAGCGCTATTAGGCCTATCCATGTTTTATTGCCGATAGCCCAAATCCAATTAAGTAAAAATGCGCCCCAAGACCAGCCTTTAACTCCATCAGGAATCTCTGCTGTTGAGGTGGTTGTAGTTGGATTTGACAAATTTAGAGAGGCACCGCAAGACCTACAAAACTTCGCATCATCGGCATTTTCAATGCCGCATTGAGAGCAAAACATTTAATCCCCTTGTTTAAGAATTATCTAAGAGAGTGAGTCACAGTCACTCTAAAATTCCTTGCGCCAGTTCCTGTCTGGGGATTCTGCTTTTAGCCTCCCACCGTACGTGCGGCGGGATGTGCATAGGGCGAATTTGCAATGGGTGAAGCTTATGTGGGTTGCCAAGTGCTGTCAATTAAGTGGCTGGCAATCCCCTAGTTGTCGATAACGTTTCGCCCTTCATCGGGGTAGCTTGAATTACGACCTTTAAGTGCTATTGATGTTTTGTCCTATTGGTCTATATATTTCCAATGGGCCAAGACTCAGATGCCTCCCTCAGCACGCAGGGTTATGCGTGAGGTACGCAGTCGGATATGTTGATGGGCGTTGATTGGGGCGATTGTTGCGCAGGTGATGCTGAAGAAGGTGCAGGACAAACAACTCAAACGGGCTGGGCATCATTGTTTTAGCGCAGGCCAAGCATCCTTATATTTGGCAACGTCTGCTATCGAAACTTGGCACCCTGTCCAACTGTTCTTTTCTCCTTCAGGCCCGGGCCAGTACAGGGTATTTTCTTTATCGATCTTCGCTCTCGGATCATCTTTCCGCTTCTTAATATGGCTCACAACTTTTTTCCATGCTGTCACGTCAAGTACATAAAAATCAGGTGGCGTTGTGAAATCCTTGCCTTTGTAGTCGACCAATACAAGCAAGTCACCCTTTCGCCAAATCCCTTTAACTTGAGGCCATGATTGCTTTTGTTTTGCTTTAACTGAAACGCGAAATAGGTGCTCATCAGTGTCAACAAGTAGGTCAGTTTTCTTTCGATTTCCAAGGGTGAGTTGGCAATATACTCCTCGCCTGCATAGCTCTGCCGCTACCGCATACTCGCCCGCTAAGCCTATAGTTTCTGTAGCAACAAACATAATTTTCCTTAAAGTAAATTTTGCTAACTTTGACCCATGATGCCCAACGCGGAGTAGAAATCGTCTATTTTTTTATTTCCCCCCACGGCGCCACCTTGAATAACAGCAGCATTCCCGGTATCGCCAGCAGTGCGCACAACAGGAAGAACATCATCCATCCCATAGATTCCACCAGCCATCCCGCAGTCGCATTCATGAAGGTGCGCGGGACAGCGGCGAGGCTGGTGAACAGCGCGAACTGGGTGGCGGTGTAAGCGGGATGGGTGGTGCGGGCGATGAAGGCGACGAAGGCGGCGGTGCCGACGCCGACGCCGAAGGCCTCCAGACCGATCACCAGCGCCAGGTTCACGCGCGCCACCGCGTCTATGCTGTCCTGATGCCCAATGGAAGCCAGCCATGCGAAGCCGAAGATGGCCAGCACCTGCACCACGCCGAACAGCCACAGCGCGCGGTTGATGCCGATCTTCAGCATCCACAATCCACCGAGCAGGCCGCCGATCACCGCAGGCCACAGCCCGGCATTCTTGGCGATGAGGCCGATGTCGGTCTTGGTGTAGCCCATGTCCAGGTAGAAAGGTGTCGCCAGCGCGGTGCACAGGCTGTCGCCCAGCTTGTAGAAGAACAGGAAGGCGAGGATCAGCAGCGCGCTGTTCCAGCCTTGGCGCGTGATGAACTCGTGGAAAGGCTCGACCACCGCTTCGCGCAGGGTCTTGGGCGGCAATGCCCGGTGCGGCTCGCTCACCAGCAGGGTCATCACCATGCCGGGCAGCATGAACAGCGCGGTGACGATGAACACCATGCTCCACGGCAGGAAATCGGACAGGATGAGGGAGAGCGAGCCGGGGATCAGCCCGGCGATGCGGTAGGCGTTCACATGCACCGAGTTGCCCAGGCCCAGCTCCGCATCGCTCAACAGCTCGCGGCGATAGGCATCAAGCACGATGTCCTGCGTGGCGGAGAGGAAGGCGAGCAAGGAGCAGAACAGCGCAATGGTTCCCATGTCGGTCTGTGGCGAGAAGCCGCCGAGCAGCGCGATCACCAGCAGCAGGGCAACCTGCGTGAGCAGCATCCACCCGCGGCGGCGGCCGAGTGCAGGCACGACATAACGGTCCAGCAGCGGAGACCACACGAACTTCCAGGTGTAGGGGAACTGGATCAGCGCGAACAGGCCGATGGTCTTGATGTCCACGCCCTCGGTCTTGAGCCAGGCGGGCACCAGGTTGAGCAGCAGGTACAGCGGCAGGCCGGAAGCGAAACCCGTAAACACGCATATCAGCATGCGTTTCGTGAAGAGCTGCTCCCAGACGGTCATTTTTTAGAAACCTCGAATAATTCGTCACACCGGCGAAGGCCGGTGTCCAGTTGATTGAAGTTACTGGATTCCGGCCTTCGCCGGAATGACGAAATCTGAATTCCTAGGGGTTTCCACGAATCAAGCATCGCGCTTGAAGCGATACACCGCGGTGCTGCCGCGCAGGTTCGGCATCACGTGCACGTCATTGCCTTCGGTCATCACATGCCGCGCGAGGATGCGCACCTGATGCGTGGTGCACAGCGTCTCGAAATCGTCCAGCGTGCACAGGTGCACGTTCGGCGTGTCGTACCACTGGTAGGGCAGCTCCTTCGAGACAGGCATGTTGCCCAGCAGTATCTGCAGGCGGTTCTTCCAGTAGCCGAAATTGGGGAAGCTGACGATGCCCTCGCGTCCCACGCGCAGGATCTCCTTCATCAGCGCCTCAGTGTGGCGCGTCGCCTGCAGCGTCTGCGACAGGATGACGAAGTCGAAGGAGTCATTCTCAAAATCCGCGAGGCCGGAGTCCAGATCGTTCTGAATCACGTTCACGTTGTTGGCGATGCAGGCCGCGACGTTCGCGTCGTTGATCTCCACGCCGTAGCCGCGCACCTCGCGCGTTTCGCGCAGATAGCGCAACAGGCTGCCGTCGCCACAACCGAGGTCGAGCACGGAGGAACCCTGCGGTATCCAAGCAGCGATGGCGGCGAAGTCGGGGCGAGATTGGA
Organism: uncultured beta proteobacterium; assembly: GCA_963813255.1. GTDB lineage: Bacteria > Pseudomonadota > Gammaproteobacteria > Burkholderiales > Gallionellaceae > Sideroxyarcus. The sequence continues at coordinate 16,686 of CAWEYD010000002.1, forward strand.
TGATGGGCGCGATCATGCTGCCACCTCGCCATAAATGTTGTTCAGATAATTGTGCATCACCGCAAAGTACTGTTCGTCCTGCATCAGGAACGAATCGTGTCCGTGTTGCGAATCGATCTCGGCGTAACTCACGTCGCGCTTGCTGTGCAGCAGCGCATGCACGATCTCGCGCGAGCGCTCTGGCGAGAAGCGCCAGTCGGTGGTGAAAGACACCACGAGGAACTTGGCACGGGCCGTCGCGAAGGCGCGATTCAGGTCGCCGCCGAAGTTGTGTGCCGGGTCGAAGTAGTCCAGCGCCTTCGTCATCAGCAGATAAGTATTGGCATCGAAATAGGCAGCGAACTTGTCGCCCTGATAGCGCAGGTAGGACTCGATCTGGAACTCGATCTCGTAGCCGTAGTTCACCTTGCCGTGGCGCAACTCACGACCGAACTTGTCCGCCATCGCGTCGTCGGAAAGATAGGTGATGTGCCCCAGCATGCGCGCCAGGCGCAGGCCGCGCGTCGGTACCACGCCGTGCTGGTAATAATCGCCGTTGTGGAATTCCGGGTCGGTGAGGATGGCGTTGCGCGCCACGTCGTTGAATGCGATGTTCTGTGCGGTGAGATGCGGGGCGCTGGCGATGGCCAGCACATGGCGCACGCGGTCTGGATACGAGAGCCCCCACTGCATCGCCTGCATGCCGCCCAGGCTGCCGCCGATGACTGCGGCGAACTGCGTGATGCCGAGCTGGTCGGCCAGCCGCGCCTGTGCATTGACCCAGTCTTCCACCGTCACTACAGGAAAGCTCGCCCCGTACGGTTTGCCGGTCTGCGGGTCGATGCTGGAAGGCCCAGTAGAGCCGTGGCAGCCGCCGAGGTTGTTCAGGCCGATGACGAAGAACTTGTCGGTGTCGATGGGCTTGCCCGGTCCCACCATGTTGTCCCACCAGCCGACGTTCTTTTCGTCATTGGCGTAATAGCCCGCCACATGGTGATGTCCCGAAAGCGCGTGGCAGATCAGGATGGCATTGGACTTGTCGGCATTCAGCTTGCCATAGGTCTCGTACACCAGTTCATACCGTGGCAACACTGCGCCGCTCTTAAACGTGAGCGGGGTGTCGAAGAAAGCGCGCTGCGCGCTGACGATGCCTACTGAAGAATTCACATTGTTTCCCAAAACAAAAAACCCGTTCAGCTTGGGGCCAAAACGGGTTGAGTCGCTTTAGCTGGAATGTTTTAAGTGCCCCGCAAGCTGATGTCAAATCGGCACAGGCCGCAGTGTCCGTGTTTTGGCCAAAGCTGTCAATTCGCCCCGGTTCTGCTGCTTATTCCAAAACAAGATAAACAATCTAGATCTAATTAGTTCCAACTCTAAGGCTAGATTTCTAAGATGCATCCGTCGTCATGCACAAGCAAGCAACCCTTCAGGTTGGCCACGACTGGTGCAGACGGTTCATTGACGGACAAGAGATATCCATTTACTGAAGAGGAGCAACACCATGAAGTTGAGCAAGATCACCGCATCACTCATAGCAGGCGCGCTGGCACTGGCTTTGTCCGGCACCAGCTATGCAAACGAAATCAAGCTGCTGAATGTGTCCTATGACCCCACCCGCGAGTTGTATCAGGAGTACAACGCCGCATTCGCCAAGTACTGGAAAGCCAAGACCGGCGAAGATGTGGCCGTCAGCGCATCCCACGGCGGTTCCGGCAAACAGGCACGCTCCATCATCGACGGACTGGAGGCCGACGTGGCTACATTGGCGCTGGCTGCCGACATCGATGCACTGGCGACCAAGGCCGATCTGATCCCGGCCAACTGGCAGTCGCGCCTGAAGAACAACAGCTCTCCCTACACATCCACCATCGTCCTGCTGGTGCGCAAGGGCAATCCCAAGAACATCAAGGACTGGAGCGACCTGGTCAAACCCGGCGTGGCCGTGATCACCCCGAACCCGAAGACCTCCGGCGGCGCACGCTGGAACTATCTGGCAGCCTGGGGTTATGCGCTGGACAAGAACAAGGGTGACCAGACCAAGGCACAGGAATTCGTGGGCAAGCTGTACGCAAACGTACCGGTGCTGGATTCAGGCGCACGCGGCTCGACCGTCACCTTCTCCGAGCGCGGCATCGGCGACGTGCTGATCACCTGGGAGAACGAAGCGTATCTGGTGAAGAAGGAATTCGGCGATGACAAGTTCGACGTGGTGTTCCCATCGCAAAGCATCCTGGCCGAGCCACCCGTTGCCGTAGTCGACAAGAACGTCGACAAGCACGGCACACGTGCAGTCGCTCAAGCGTATCTCGAATACCTGTACACACCGGAAGGCCAGGAGATCGCCGCGAAGAACTTCTATCGTCCGACCGATGCCAAGGTGGCCAAGAAATATGAGAAGCGCTTCCCCAAGCTGAAGCTGATCACCATCGACAAGGTGTTCGGCGGCTGGACCAAGACGCAGAAAGATCACTTCGCTGATGGCGGCGTGTTCGACCAGATCTACACCAAGAAGTAACTAAAAAAACAGGCCTGCCAGTACTGCGAAACAGATGCTGGCGGGCAACACCTGAACAAGTTTTATCAACCAACCTGGAGTATGTATGAACAAGAAGATCATCGCACTGGCTGTGGCTGCAGCTTTCTCGGCCCCGGCTTTCGCTGACGTAACAGTCTATGGACGAGCTCACCTCTCCCTGGACAGCAACAGCGGCAACGCTGCTGCTACAACTACGGCGGGCACCAAGAATGGCCTGAACCTGACCAGCAACGCATCGCGCCTGGGTTTCAAAGGCACGGAAGATCTGGCTAATGGCCTGAAGGCGGTCTATCAACTGGAAACCGAAGTGAGCGGTACAGGTGCTGCCTCGTCGACCAATTCAACCGGCTTGTTCGTTACACAGCGTGATACCTACATCGGTGTGACTAGCGAGTTCGGTACAGTGCTGGCAGGCCGTCTGCCGCTGGCGAACCAGTACGTTGGCGATGCCAACTTCTTTGGCGACAAAGTGGGCGATGCCGGCAACCTGACCGCAGGCGGTCTGGGTGGCATAGGCCTGATCTGCGGTTCCGAGCCGCGTCAGCCGCGCGATCGCCTACGCATCTCCCAATTTGGGCGGTGCGTCGGTGCTCGTCGGATTTGTGCCGAACACCATTCAATCGCTCACCGGTACACAGAACAGCCTGGGGAAAGATTCCAGCTTCACTTTGCGTGCATCGTATGACGCCAATGGCATCTTCGCAGCCGCGAGCTATCTGAGCCTGGGCGTTGCCGGCGTCGGTCTCACTGCTACACCAACCATTGGTGTTCCGGGGGCCGCAGGCATCGCCAAGACCGGCGCGAAAACAACCATCCTGTCTCTGGCAGCTGGCTATGATTTTGGCGTTGGCAAGGTGCGCGCACAGTACATCAGCACCGATCTGAACGCAGCCGCCGCCTTCAGCGCGGGAGCGACCCTGACCGGTGCGACGCAGTCGGTGTTCGCGCTGGGTGGTCAGTTCAATCTAAGCGAGAACGATGCCATCAAGCTGCAATTCGCCAAGGCGGGCGAAGTGTCGCTGAGCGGAAACACATCTGCAGGCACCGGTGCCACATTGTTCGCTCTGGGTTATGACCATGCTCTGTCCAAGAGCACGACGGTGTACGCCGCCCTTTCCAAGGTGAGCAACGGTACGGGGGCTCAGTTCTCCGCAACCAACTATGCACATGGTGGCGTGGGTACTCCCGGAGTTGGCAAGAGCCCAAGCGCGCTGTCCTTGGGTGTGGTTCGCAACTTCTGATGGAACTACTATCCATCCACTAAGCGGCCAGAAGGCGGCTGCCAAGTGGCTGGTTATAACTTGATCTGACAGTCGATTCAGAAGTCGGAACGGGCGTCTTCGGACGCCCGTTTTTATTGGTCGATTAGTCTGTGGCGTGCCGAACGGTCGTGTTTCGAATGGGCGTTCAGTGCGCGGTTTCGAATAGTTCGATTAAAGCTAAGGTAAGCAAAATTTCTTGGTTCTTGCGACGGAATCCGAGTGGCTACACTGCACGCAGATCAATGACGCATTCGCTGAATGCGGTGATAACCGAATCGAACCGAAGCTAGGAGTAATCATGGCCCAGCAATACCTCTACCTGAAACTGCTGTTGCGCAACAACCTGCTGCTCGAACTCGACGAGTACGCCTTGATCGACACCAAGCAACAAGGGTTGGTGTGCAGCTTCATGGATCTGAAACTGGCCAGCGCCTTCCAGCCGGTGCTGCGGCCGGATGGCAAGGTGATCGGGCGCGAAGCATTGCTGCGTGCCGAGTCGCTGGAGCATGGCGAACTGGCGCCGGATGCCGCCTTCGAGGAAGCATTGAACGCGAGCAGAGTGGTGCAGTTCGACCGCCTTGTGCGCATCATCCACCTGATGAACCACGCACGCAGTTTTTCTGAGAACGAGCTGCTGTTCCTCAACGTGCACCCGCGCCTGCTCTTCAGCGTCAGCGACCACGGGCGCACCTTCGAACAGATTCTGCATTACTACTCGGTGCCCACTTCGCAAGTCGTCATCGAGATCAAGGAATCCGCGAACACGGATGATGCCGTGCTGGCCGATGCGGTGAGCAACTACCGCAGCCTAGGCTACCGCATCGCCGTGGATGATTTCGGCGGGGCGCACTCCAGTCTGGAGCGCGTGCTCAAGTTGCGGCCGGACATCGTCAAGCTGGACGGCGCATTGATACAGACGACGGAGCATTCGCGCAGTACGGCGACTTCATTCAACCAACTGGTGGAAAAGTTCCAGGGCTCGGGCATACAGGTCGCCGTCGAGGGCATCGAGACTGCCAGGCAACTGGAGATCGCCAGAAGATCCGGCGCCGACCTGCTACAAGGCTTTCTACCTCGCACGTCCCGAGTTTGTGGCTGCCACGCGGGAGCAGCTTTGCCGACGTGAGCGGCTAGCCGCCTAAGATTCTTCTCTCCTCCCCAGGTGCAAACCTGGTTCCAGGGGCGGGCAACTGCCCCTGTTTTTTTCTGTCCAGGAATGATTGGTCGGTGGCAGTTAGCAAGGGAGTGGGGACTGAAATTAATCCGTAGCGGACATGGTATTGGCTTGCCACTTTTCAATCTGATGCACATGGTGCAGTTTTGGCATTTTTTTCTGAACTGGAAACTTGCGATTTCCAAAGAACCTGCACAATTTCATATCTTGCATCTTTCCGCGCCATAAATATTGGCTCGGCTTCATTCATAGTCTTGCGCATTCTATTGGCCTGTACTTGCATTAACGCACAAAGCTCTTTTATTGATTCAGAATGCTCTCTTTTTTCAATACTTGATGCGATCTTGCCCAACTGTGCGATATCGTCAATTTCTATAGAAGTTACCTTAGTGATAAATGAACGATTGAGCGCCTCGGTGTTATGGTGCCCTATCCACATAAAGCTAGCAGCACCTCCTAGAAGGGCTCCAATAAGAATTAGAGAGGCAATTTTTGATTTGCTCATGATTATTTGACATTTGCGTCAGTGGTTGCAGTGGACCCCAACTGCTGGACATTGCATTTGTTGGTTTGAAAGACATGCTCGGCATTGGAAATTTGAACCGACAAACTCTGTAGTGCGTCACTACTGTCGGAAGAGGTTTGAAGTTGGTTTCTAAAAATCTTCACGCCCTCAATATTTAATTGCATCAATAGACAAACAACTCTATTGGATTGTTCTGGGGTTCTGTCCTGCAAGTGTTCCAGGACTTCTCTTAAAGCAGAAGATTGCTTTGCATCAGCGGAAATGAGACCGCTGAGAGCAATTTTCTCAGTTTGTGCAAAATTGGGATTCGAGCCCCAAATATAGACGGAAGCGCCTCCAAAAATAATACCGAGAATGACCAGCGTGACTGTCATCCCGAGATTTTCTATCCGCATCGTTCGAATCATGCTGCCCCTTTTTTCGTGCCGAAATTCATAAATTGGAAGACGTCGTCGGTTAAATCCAAGGCCGTCGTTTGCCATTCCAGCCAAAATGTACCGTAGTCGAATTACTTTGACCACTCACGCTCAAGCCTGCCAAACCCCAAACCCTGCCTCGCGCAGATCGATCCCCACTTCCACTTCCTTGTCGCATGCCTCGTCGTAGGACATCGGGTTGAATGCCTCATAGAGGTCGGGCAATAACCTCAAGCCATATTCCTTGACGTAGCGGTTGGACTGGATGCCTGCCTTGTGTTTGTCGAAGCGCACGTCGGGGTCTATCCCGGTCATGCCGACATAGACGCAGGGTTTGCCGGGGATGCAGTCCGGGTTGCGTTTCTTGAACTTGCTTTCGTACAGGACGTCCTTTGAAAGTTCGATGACGTAGACGTGGTAGTGGTTGCGGCGTGCCATGGTTGCTCTAAAGCTGTGTTGCGATCAACTCGTTTTCAGTACTCATTCCCACTTGAACACATACGCACCGATGGCGATGAAGATCACGCTCATCGCGCCCAGCATCCACACATGCGGCATCACCTGGGCCAGGGTGGCGCCTTCGTTCATGATGGCGCGGGCGGCGGAGATCATGTGGGTCAGCGGGAAGATCTGCGACAGTTTCTGTACCCAGATCTGTGCTCCCTCCAGCGAGAACCATGCACCGGACAGCAGCATCATCGGCCAGACCACGAGGTTGAGCAGACCACCGGCCAACTCCTCGCTGGCGGTGCGCGCCGCGACGACAAGGCCGATGGAGATCATGCTCATCGCGCCCAGCGTGGTGACCAGCAGCAGCGTCCAGTACGAGCCCAGCATGTTGAATTCGATGAACAGGTTGCAGCCGGCATAGACCACGGTGGTGATGGTCATGATCAGCAGCAGGCGCGAGATCAGCTGCGCGAACAGGAACTGGAACGCTCCCAGCGGCGTGGCCTTCAGCCGCTTGAGGAAACCGTTCTTGCGGTAACGCACGATCACGAAGCCCACGCCGAACAGGCAGGCGAACATCATGTTCATGCCCAGGATGCCGGGCAGGAACCAGTCGACGTAGCGTATCTCGGCACCATCCACCGTCTGCCGTTCGAAGCGGTGTCCCTCCGTGCCCCAGACGATGCGCTCCAGCAGATAGCCGTTGGGCGAGCTGGAGTTGACCCAATATCTCGGCGCGCCGTCCACATCGATCAGCATGTCCATCTGGTGGTGCTCGATCTTGCCGATGGCTGTCTGCAGATCGTCGTAGTGGATGAACTGGATATGCTGGGTGCTTTGTAGCGCGGGTGCGACGCTGCGCATCCTTTCTATGCTGCCGACGACGCCGACCTTGTAGATCTCCTTGTTGTCGCTGGAGAACGTGAAGGCCAGACCGAACACCAGCATGAAGGGCATGGCGAGGTTCCATACCAGCGCGGAGCGGTCGCGCAGGAACTCCATGTTGCGGGCATGCAATACGGCCAGGAATCTTTTCATGGGTTGGGCTTCTTTCCGGTCACGTTGATGAACAGGTCTTCCAGCGTCCATGCGCGGATGCGCAAGCGGTCCAGGTTGATGCCGTGCTCGATCAGCAGTTGCAGCGTCTGGTGCAAACGACTGGTCCTGATCTCCAGCAACTCTCCTGTTTGTACCGCACTCAGTCCGAGTCCGGCCAGCTTGTCTCCCGCCTCGGTATGGGGGATCTGCAGCACCACGTCGCCGAAATATTCGGACAGCAGGTGTGTCGGTGTGCCCTGCGAGACGATGCGCCCCTTGTCCATGATGGCGATCTCGTCGCACAGTTCATAAGCCTCTTCCATGTAGTGCGTGGTCAGCACGATGGTCTTGTCGCGCGACTTCACCAGTTTGACCAGGTCCCAGAAATGGCGCCGTGCCTGCGGGTCCAGCCCGGTCGTCGGCTCGTCCAGGAAGATCAGTTCCGGGTCGTTGATCAAGGCCAGGGCGAGCAGCAGGCGCTGGCGTTGTCCGCCCGAGATCTTGCGCGTGTCGCGATCCAGGATGTCGTCCAGCGAACACAGCTCGATGATCTCCGGTATGGGCAGCGTGCGGTGATAAAGCTTTTCGAAAAGCAGCAGCGTTTCGCGCACCGTCAGGAACTCCTGCAGCGCCGTGTGCTGGAACTGGATGCCCACCTCTTCGCGGTAACGCGTTCCCAGCGGCTCGCCCTTGTAGAGCACCGTGCCGCTGGTCGGCGCGTGTATGCCTTCCAGTATCTCGATGGTGGTCGTCTTGCCCGCGCCGTTGGGGCCGAGCAGGCCGAAGCAGATGCCCTTCGGGATGGCGAGGTTGACCCTGTCCACGGCGAGCACGCCGGGATATTGTTTGACCAGATCGGTGGCAGTGATGATGAAAGACATGGTGTTGAATCGGGCAATTGGCTCTGTGGTATTTCGTCCGGCCAGTGTACTCATTTTTGCAGACTGCGGTTGCCGACTGCGCCGGAAACAGCGACACCGGTGTTTCCCTACCTGAAGGTAACGTTTGTGCTTATTTGGGGGAAGCTGGAACCGGAGTATTTTTCCAGTTCTTCACCGGGAATCTTCCGGCGCCCCAGTTGGACACCTATTCGATCTGAACACAGGAGGCTAGCCATGACCAAAGTACTCGTCTTGTATTACAGCATGTATGGGCATATCGAAAGGATGGCAGAGGCCATAGCCGAGGGCGCGAACACGGTGGAAGGCGTGGAGGTCGTGGTCAAGCGCGTGCCCGAGATCATCCCGGAAGATAAGGCACGAGCCATGGGCGTGAAGCTGGACCAGAAGGCGGCCATCGCAACAACCGAAGAACTGCCTCGCTACGACGCGATCATCTTCGGCACGCCGACCCGCTTCGGCAACATGGCCGCCCAGATGCGCAATTTCCTCGACCAGACCGGCAAGCTGTGGATGGAAGGTGCCTTGATCGGCAAGGTCGCCAGCGTGTTCACCAGCTCCGCCACCCAGCACGGCGGACAGGAAACGACCATCACTTCCTTTCACTCCACGCTGCTGCATCACGGCATGATCATTTCCGGTGTGCCATATTCCTGCAAGGGGCTTACGGTGATGACGGAGATCAGCGGCGGCTCGCCCTACGGCGCCTCGACCCTGGCCGGGGGCGACGGCAAGCGCACGCCCAGCGACAACGAACTGGAAGTCGCGCGCTTCCAGGGCCAGCACGTGGCCCAGATCGCCAAGCGCCTGGCACAGAAATAGCCGAGTCCCTCAAATGGACGCCAAAGACAACATCGCCTACTTCACCATGGAGATCGGCCTCACCGAGGCCATGCCCACTTATGCTGGCGGCCTGGGCATCCTCGCCGGCGACACGGTGCGCTCGGCGGCGGACCTGGGCATCCCGATGGTTGTCGTGACCCTGCTCCACCGCAAGGGCTACTTCCGCCAGAAGCTCGATGCCACCGGCTGGCAAAGCGAAGAGGACGTGGTCTGGCCAGTGGCCGATTCGCTGCAGGAGATGCAGCCGCGCTGCACCATCGAGATCGAAGGGCGGCCGGTCCAGGTCCGAGCCTGGAAATACGAGGTCAAAGGCGCCACCGGCTCCATCGTACCGGTCTACTTCCTGGATACGGACCTCGAGGAGAACGCAGCGCAGGACCGTTCCATCACCGACCATCTCTACGGCGGTGACCAGCATTACCGCCTGTGCCAAGAGGCAGTGCTGGGCATAGGCGGAGTCAGGATGTTGCGCGCCCTGGGTTACGACGACATCAAGCGCTTCCACATGAATGAGGGACACGCGGCGCTGCTGATCGTGGAGCTTGCCTACGATTATTCAAGACAGGCCTGGGACGTTGCCTACGAGCAGGTACGCCACAAGGTCAAACCGGCGATCGTGCAGATGATCAAGCCCAAGTGCATCTTCACCACCCATACCTCGGTGCCGGCCGGACATGACAAGTTCCCGCTGGCCTTGGTACATCAAGTCATAACCGGGTATCACGGGGCGTTCTCGGACATCGAGCCGAGGATGTGTCCGACCGGCGATTTGAACATGACATATATCGCGTTGGAGAACAGCTACTACGTCAACGGCGTGGCAAAGAGCCACGGCAAGGTAACGCAGCAGATGTTCTCGAACTACCAGATCGATTCCATCACCAATGGCGTGCATGTGGCGACCTGGGCTTCTCCCCAGATGGCAAAGATCTTCGATGAGCGCATCCCCGGCTGGCGCGAAGACAACGCCAGCCTGCGTTACGCGCTCAACATCCCCAAACGGGATATTGTGAAAGCGCACCGCGGCGCGAAAGAAGCGCTGCTGGCGATGGTGAACGCGCGCACCAATGCCGGCTTGGAACCTGACGTGTTCACCCTGGGGTTTGCGCGGAGGGCGGCGGTGTACAAGCGTGCCGAACTGTTCTTCTGGGATACTGCTAGGCTGGTGGACATCGCCAGCAAGGTGGGGCCGTTCCAAATCATCTACGCAGGCAAAGCCCATCCGCGGGACACCGAAGGCAAAGAAGTGATACGCCGTATCCATGAGGTGAAAGAGAAGCTCAAAGGCAAGATCAAGCTGGTCTATCTGGAAGATTACGGCATGGAGATGGCCAAGCTGATCACCGCCGGCGTGGACCTCTGGCTCAACACGCCCATGCCTCCGCTGGAGGCCTCTGGCACCAGCGGCATGAAGGCCGCCGTCAACGGCGTGCCGTCGTTCAGCATCATGGATGGCTGGTGGATGGAAGGCTGCATCGAAGGCGTGACCGGCTGGGCAATAGGCGGCATCAACAATAATGGAAATGAAAAACGCGACACCCGCTCAGAGGACGCTGACGCGCTTTACAACAAGTTCGAGATGGTCATCCTGCCCATGTTCTGCAACGAACAGGATCGCTATACCGAAGTCATGCGCCATTCCATCGCGCTCAACGCATCGTTCTTCAACACGGAACGCATGCTGACCCAGTACATCTCCAAGGCTTACTTCAAGTAAGCACAAGCTGCTAAGCACCTACGATTGATTCCCGATCACCTTCTGTCGCAGATATATATAGGCCGTTTGGCATATTGCCTTGCCGCAGACTGCGCTCTAAGCTCCGTCCGTTTTTGCCACCTAGATTATTTGGACCGAACTTTTCTCACCACCCGAAACTGAATGAAGAACAACCTGTATTCTCTCACCCATTGTTTATTGATATGCGGACGCCTGCGCCCGTCTAATAACTGTTAGGGTAGGTATCCGCATGAAGATTTTAATTACGTTGTTTATAGCGCTTTCTGTAATGTTGTCGTCCCCGCGTGGAGCAATGGCAGAAGAGTTGAACTGTGGTCAATTTTTAGAAGGTAGTACCCCATGGGCTTCCTGCAACAATTACAACGCATCAGTGGTCGCCGACAAAGACTTGAACGATGCCTATCGAAATCTTATGACAGCAATGAACAAACCGGCTTGGCGAGAAGCCAAGAAGAAGCTAATTGCAGCTCAACGCGCGTGGATAATTTTTAGAGATAGGGAGTGTGAATTTTCGCAGGAACTTATTGGTGGCTCAAATCATGTAAATCAAAGCGAATGTATAGCGGATATGACAGAGAAGCGCGCTGAATATATCAAAGGCCTATATGAAAGTTATAAATAAGAACACCCTAACCCTGCCATAAGGACTTCCCCGTCAAGCTGAATTTTGGATTCACATTTGCACCTCCGTTTTTCGATGGGCTGCACACGTGCCGAGCACGCTATGCCAATCACTGCTGCTAGCGATATGCCGTCACAAGAACAGACTGCATTTCCATAATCGGCCTTGTTGAACCAACTTCGTTCGGGCCACGATATAAACCGCTCCACTTGCCCTCATTCGCTCATCGGGCTTGCCACCACACCGGAGATCAGCCGTTGTAGTTGTCGGCGCCCATCAGGTTAGCCAGGTTCGCAAGTGGTCGGTCTGACCTGTTTAGCTATCGCGCTTCATGTCGCAGTGGTTTGAACTCAAAACATTAAGCCCTCCAACTCAAGACGCCCCGCCGATGGCGTATTGCTGCCAGGCATTCAGGTCATAGGTCTCTCCCTTTGCCAACATGGCCCACAGTTGCCGGGCGTGTTTGTTGGCGATGGCGACCAGTGTCTTGTGATATCCCACTCGTCCATACAGACGAATGATCCATTGCTGCATCCGGTTCAGTTTGTCCGGTGCTTTCTTCAACGTGGCCTGTAGTGTCGAGCGTGCACCTTGCACCAGCAGGCTGCGCAAGTAGGCATCGCCGCGTCGGCTGATACGACCCAACTGGGTTTTGCCGCCACTGGAATACTGCCGGGGCGTAAGCCCTATCCATGCGGCAAACTGGCGGCCGTTCTTGAAGTCATGCGCATTGCCAACGCTGGCGCACACGGCATCGGCGGTGAGCACGCCCACGCCGGCCACGGCTTGCAGGCGTCTGGCGGCTTCGTCATCGCGCGCGGCTTGTGCGATCTCGCGATCGCACAGCGCGAGCTGCTGATCCAGCTGACGTAGCTGGTCATCGATCTGCGCCAGCAAGCGGCGCAAATTGCCGGGCAGGTGTTCTTCATGCAGACAGGTTTGCAGCCCGCGCTGGAAAGCCGCCGCACTGCGTGCGATCGGGTAGCCGAATTCCAGCAACAACCCCCGGCAGCGGTTGATCAGTGCAGTGCGTTCTTCTTTCCAGCCTTCACGCACGCGATGCCAGGCCAAGCGGCTTTGTTGGTCTTCGGTCTTGATGGCGACAAAGCGCATGGTGGGCTGACGCACGGCAATGGCTATGGCTTCGGCATCGTTGTGATCGTTTTTGGCACTGCGGCTTTTGCGGAAGGCTTGCACGAATTCGGCGGCCATCAGGCGGGGCTGAAATCCCATGATTTGCATACGTCGCCCCCAGTAGTGGGCGCTGCTGCAGGCTTCCATACCAATCAGGCAGCCCTCGGGCAGTTGCACCAGCCGGCCAGTTCCTTGAATTTGAAATTGCGCGACAGGACACACCTCCCCTGCGAGTCCTGCGCGTAAGCCGTGATAACATCTTTTGCGAGATCAATTCCAACTGTCGTAATATTCATGTGGACTTCTCCTTCGTATTTCAGATTGACCGGAATCCAATCTTGGCACATCGATGCCGTGCGGCTTAGCCGCTCTACGATGTGGGAAGTCCATTTATATTCGCTCAAGTTCGCTCCCTCCGGTCGCTGGGACGCGCCTTCGGCGCCAGCGGCGTTTTTGTGGGGTCGTTGCTGACTGCCTTCAACATGAATAATGTCAGGCTTGGTGATTCGTCCCCCCAAACCATTGCGTCGGCGTCAGAATTTTGTGGCGATTAAAGGATAGGATCTCAATGAGCGTAACAACAAAGCAAGTCACGGCCGGGCAGGCCATCTACACGAAGCGAACACTCGCCATATACGATCTCGTCGTGCTTGGCATATCAAACCGGTTCATCTGGAAGACCCCTACCCAGCGGCTTGAGGAGCACTACAACAGCCATGTCACGGCGAACCATCTAGATGTGGGGGTGGGCACGGGCTACTTCCTTGATCGCTGCCGATTCCCTTCGAGCGTTCCCCGAGTGGCGCTGATGGACCTCAACGCCGACACGCTGAGGTTCGCCTCCCAACGGATCGCGAGATACAGTCCGGAGACGTATCGCAGGAATGTCCTGGAGCCCATCTCCGTGGATACCGGCAAGTTCGACTCCATCGGGATCAACTACCTTCTCCACTGCGTTCCGGGGCACATCGAGTCGAAGGCTGTGGCCTTCGATCACCTCAAGGCACTGATGAATCCGGGCGCTGTTCTCTTCGGCTCGACCTTGCTACAGGGTGGGGTCCAGCGGAACTGGGCGGCGAAGCGACTGATGGCTGCGTATAACAGGAAGGGTGTCTTCTCCAACCAAAGCGATGACCTAGATGGGTTGAAGCGCGAACTCGGCAAAAGGTTCAAGGACGTCACGGTCGAAGTCGTGGGCTGCGCCGCACTGTTTTCAGGCCGCGTGTAATTACAGGGAAGTTTGACCTGATGGGCAGGCGAAGGCCATTCGCAGCGTCTGCCCTCTCCCCCAGCCCCTCTCCCGCGAGCGGGAGAGGGTGGCCCGAAGGGGCGGGAGAGGGAAATAGGCGGAACGCCACAGCCACGCTCCTTGAGCATCACATCGGAGCGGTCAGTCAGGCGCCATCACCTGCACCTTGCCATCTAAGATCCTTACCGGAAGGGTGCGGACATCCTCATAGGCTGGCGGCCCCAGCACGGCGCCGGTCCTTACCGAGAAGCGCGCGCCGTGACGCGGGCAGACGATCACGTCACCTTCCAGTTCCCCATCGGCCAGCACACCTCCGTCATGCGGACACTCGTCCTTGATGGCGAAGTATTCGCCGCCCAGGTTGAACACCGCGACCGAGATTCCGTCCACGTCGATCACGCGGCGCGTGCCCGGCGTCAGTTCGGTGGTGCTTGCGACATCCAGCCAGATGCTCATCACCCGCCTCTTCTCTTCACAGCATGCCGAGCTGCAGGCGCGCAGCCTCGGACATGTTCTCCTGGCCCCACAGCGGCTCCCACACCAGTTCCACCGTCACGTCGGTGACGCCGTCCACGCGCCACAGCGCAGCCTGCACCATGCTCGGAAAAGTCTCCGCCACCGGGCAGCCGGGCGCGGTCAGCGTCATGCGTACATGCACCTCGCCCGTTTCCTGCACGTCCAGTTCGTAGATCAGGCCGAGGTCATAGATGTTCACCGGGATCTCCGGGTCGTAGATGGTGCGCAGCATGTCGATGACGCGCGCCTCCAGCACCTCCTGTTCTGTCGGCTCCTCCTCCAGTTGCTCGTCCAGTTCTTTCTTGTCGGACATGGTGCCTCCCGCGCCCTTACTGTGTGCTCACCGGCTGCTCGATATTCTCGAGCGCGGCCTTCATGGTGTGCCACGCGAGCGTCGCGCACTTCACGCGCTCGGGGAACTCGTGCACACCGGACAGGACCTGCAGCTTTCCCGCGTCGTCGGTCTTGGTGCCGCTGGTCACCATGCCGCGTATGTTCTCCAGCAACCGCAGCGCCTCGTCCTCACGTTTACCTTTGATGCTCTCGGTCATGAGCGAGGCGGAGGCGGTGGCGATGGCGCAGCCGGAGCTCTCAAAACTCGCGTCGCGTATCACGCCCTCTTCCACCCGCAGGTACAGCGTGATCTTGTCGCCGCACAGCGGGTTATAGCCCTCCGCAGTGCGGTTGGCGCCTTTCAGCCGGCCGAAATTGCGTGGCCGCCGGTAGTGGTCGAAGATGGTCTCCTGATAGAGGTCGCGCAGATCGCTCATTTTCCGAACACCTCCTTCGCCTTATGGATCGCGGCCACCAGCGCATCCACTTCCTGCCGGGTGTTGTACAACGCGAACGAGGCGCGCGCCGTTCCGGGTACGCCGTAACGTTCCATCAGCGGCATGTTGCAGTGGTGGCCGGTGCGTACCGCCACGCCCTCACGGTCCAGTATCGTGCCTATGTCGTGGGGGTGCATTCCCTCCAATACGAACGACAGGACGCCGATCTTTCTTCGCGCGTTGCCGATGATGCGCAGCCCCGGTATCTCCGATACCAGCGGCGTCGCGTAGTCCAGCAAGGCCTGCTCGTGCGCGACCAGTGTCTCGAAGCCGATGGCGGTCACGTAATCCACCGCTGCTCCCAGGCCAATGACGCCCGCGATGTTGGGCGTGCCTGCTTCGAACTTGGCGGGTAAGGTGTTGTAGGTCGTCACCTCGAAGCTGACCGAACGTATCATGTCGCCGCCTCCCTGATATGGCGGCATGGCATCGAGCAGGGCGGCCTTGCCGTATAGCACGCCTATTCCGGTGGGGCCATAGAGCTTGTGCCCGGAGAACGCATAGAAGTCGCAATCCAGCGCCTGCACATCCACGGGCTGGTGGGCGATGGACTGCGCGCCATCCAGCAGCACCGGCACGTTGCGGGCATGTGCGCGGGCGATGATGTCCGCCACCGGATTGACCGTGCCCAGCGAGTTGGAGACGTGCGTCACCGCCACCAGCCGCGTACGTTCATTAAACAACGCATCAAAGGCGTCCATCTCGAGTTCCCCGTTGTCGTTGATCGGGGCGATGCGCAGTATGGCGCCGGTCTGCTGGCACAACATCTGCCAGGGAACGATATTGGAGTGGTGCTCCATCCGGCTCAGGATGATCTCGTCGCCGGCCTGGAAACGGCTGCGCCCATAGCTTTGCGCGACCAGGTTGATGGCCTCGGTGGTGCCGCGCACGAATATGATCTCGTTGGAACTGGCTGCGTTGATCAGGTGTTGCACTTTGCCGCGTGCCGCCTCGAAGGCGTCGGTGGCCAATTGGCTGAGGGCGTGGATGCCACGGTGTACGTTGGCGTTGTATTCCTGGTAATACTTCGTCTCCGCATCTATCACCGCCTGCGGTTTTTGCGTGGTGGCCGCATTGTCCAGGTACACCAGCGGCTTGCCGTGGACCTTGGCGTTCAGGACCGGGAAATCCATGCGCCAGGCTTGCGCCAGCGTATCGTGCGGATGGGTGAGTTTGTCGAGCAGTTTCATAGCAGCTCCTTGATCAGTTCACTCTCCGGCAACCGGTCCAGCACCAGGTGTTCGATGCGTGCGCGCATCTCGGGCACTTCGATCCGTTTGATGATGTCGTTGGCAAAACCGTAGACCAGCAGCGACCTGGCCGAATCCGCATCGATGCCGCGCGAACGCAGGTAGAACAGGCTCTCTTCGTCCAGCTGGCCTACCGTGGCGCCGTGTGTGCACTTCACGTCATCCGCGAAGATCTCCAGTTGCGGCTTGGTATCCACCTCGGCCTGCCGCGACAGCAGCAGATTGTTGTTGGCCTGGTGCGCATCCGTTTTGACCGCGTAGGGATGAACGAGCACCTTGCCGCTGAATACGCCGTGCGATTCGCCGCCCAGTATGCCGCGGTAATACTCGCGGCTTGTGCCTGAAGGCGCCAGGTGATCGATGCGCGTGTGATGGTCCACATGCTGCTTGCCATCCAGCAGATACAAGCCGTTGAGGGTGCACATGGTTTCCGGCTCGTTCAGACTTGACGTGATGTCGTTGCGCACCAGGCGTCCGCCCAGCGCGAACGAATGGGAGACGAAGCGGCTGTGTGCCGCCTGTTCAGCGTGTATGCCGGCGACATGCAAGGCGGCGCTGCCCTCCTGTTCCAGCTTACAGTGATGCAACTCGGCACCGGCTGCCAGGCCGATCTGTGTCACCGCATCGGTGAAATTGTGCGACTCCAGCATGCCGTAATAATGCTCGATGACCGTGGCGTGTGCGCTTTCTCCGGCGATGACGATGTTCCGAGGATAGATCGCCGTGCCGTGCCCGCTGGCGATGAACAGCAGATAGACGGGTTTATCCAGTACCGCCCCGGGCGCCAGCTTGAGCACCACGCCGTCGGTCATCAACGCGTTGTTCAGTGCGGCGAAGATGGTGTGTTCATGCTGCTGGTCGAAGAGATCCTGCGGCAGATCGGCAGCCCCTTCGAGCAGGTCCGCCAGACTCCCCAGCATCGCACCGGCCGGCAGTTCTCCTACTGCAGACAGCTCGTTCGAATAGTGTCCATTCACGAACACCATCAGGTGGACGTTCTCCTGCGCCAGTGTCCACGCGAACAGCGCTGCTTCGGACGGCGGGTCGGGCGGAATGTTGTCCGGCGCCAGCGAGGCGCGCTTGGCAATCACGGACACGTCTGTATATTTCCATTCCTCCTCGCGCCTTGTGGGGAAACCATGCGCAGTGAAACGCTCGAACGCGGATCGACGCGCTGCAGCTAGCCACGGCACGTCATGGCCGGCCAGGAACTGCGGTACGCGTTCCAGTGCGATGTCTTCCCACGATTCCGATTGGACGTTCATATCGATCTCGCTAAGCCGCCTTTGGCACTTCGGTTCCAGCCTCGACCCAGCCGTAGCCATGCTGCTCCAGTTCATGCGCCAGCTGTGCGCCGCCCGATCTGACGATGCGCCCCTGCGACAGTACGTGAACCACGTCGGGCACGATGAAATCCAGCAGGCGCTGGTAATGGGTGACCAGCACGATGGCGCGCTCCGGATTGCGCATGCCGTTCACGCCGTCCGCTACCAGCTTGAGGGCGTCGATGTCCAGGCCGGAGTCGGTCTCGTCGAGGATCGCCAGCTTCGGCTCCAGCACAGCCATCTGCAGTATCTCGTTGCGCTTCTTCTCGCCGCCGGAGAACCCTTCGTTGACGGCGCGAGACAGCAGCTTCTCGTCCATGTTCAGCAGCTTCATCTTATCGCGCAACAGTTGCAGGAAATCCATCGCGTCGAGTTCGGGTAGCCCGCGCTGCTTGCGTATGCTGTTGAGGCCGGTCTTGAGGAACAGCGCGTTGCTGACGCCCGGTATCTCCACCGGGTACTGGAACGCGAGGAACACACCGGCGCGAGCCCTTTCTTCCGGCGGCATCGCCAGCAGGTCCTGCTCCTGATACGACACCGTACCCGATGTCACGTCATACCCCTCGCGCCCGGCCAGTATCTGCGCCAAGGTGCTTTTGCCCGAACCGTTCGGTCCCATGATGGCGTGAACTTCGCCTGCGCGCACCTCCAGATCGACGCCTCGCAATATCTCCTTGCCGCCAACGCCAGCATGCAAATTATTAACGATGAGCATGATCCTCTCCTTCGCAGGTCAGCCGGTGCTTCCTTCCAGACTTACGCCCAACAGCTTTTGTGCTTCCACGGCAAACTCCATCGGCAGGTTCTGGAACACTGCCTTGCAGAAGCCGTTGACGATCATCGACACCGCCTCTTCCGGCGCGATGCCGCGTTGCGTGCAGTAGAACAACTGCTCCTCGCCGATGCGCGAGGTGGAGGCCTCATGCTCCACCTGGGCAGTCGGATTCCTCACCTCGATGTAGGGCATGGTGTGGGCGCCGCATAGCTCGCCCAGCAACAGGGAGTCGCACTGGGTGTAGTTGCGCGCATTCTCGGCGCCTGGCAACACCTTGATCTGGCCCCGATAGGTGTTCTGTCCGTGACCGGCGCTGATGCCCTTGGACAGCACCGTGCTCTTGGTATTGCGGCCGACGTGCGTCATCTTGGTGCCGGTATCGGCCTGCTGGTAATGGTTGGTGAGGGCGACGGAATAGAACTCGCCGACCGAGTTGTCGCCGAGCAGCACCACGCTGGGATATTTCCAGGTGATGGCTGAACCCGTCTCGACCTGTGTCCAGGAGATGTGCGAATTGGCACCACGGCACTCGCCGCGCTTGGTGACGAAATTGTAGATGCCTCCCTTGCCTTCCTTATCGCCGGGATACCAGTTCTGCACCGTCGCATATTTGATCTGCGCATCCTCCAGCGCAATCAGTTCCACCACGGCAGCATGCAACTGGTTCTCGTCGCGCGTCGGCGCAGTGCAGCCTTCCAGATAGCTTACGTAGGCGCCCTTGTCAGCGATGATCAGCGTGCGTTCGAACTGCCCGGTGTTCTTTGCGTTGATGCGGAAGTAAGTGGACAACTCCATGGGGCAGCGCACGCCGGGCGGGATGTAGCAGAACGAGCCGTCGCTGAATACGGCCGAGTTGAGCGTGGCGAAATAGTTGTCGGTATAGGGCACCACCGTGCCAAGGTACTGTTTCACCAGCTCCGGATGCAGCTGCACCGCTTCGGAGAAGGGGCAGAAGATTATGCCGAGCTGGGCAAGTTTTTCCTTGAAGGTGGTCGCCACCGATACGCTGTCGAACACCGCATCAACCGCTACCCCTAGCATCATCTCCTGCTCTTTGAGCGGGATGCCCAGCCTCTCGTAGGTACGCAGCAGCTCGGGATCGATATCCGACAGGCTGCGCGGCCCGGCCTTATCGGATCTGGGCGCGGAGTAGTAGCTGATGTCCTGGTAATCGATGGGCGGGTGATGGACGTTCGCCCATTGCGGCTCGGTCTTGGTCAGCCAGTGGCGGTAGGCTTTCAGCCGCCATTCCAGCATGAACTCGGGCTCGTTCTTGCGCGCGGAGATCATGCGGATGATGCCCTCGCTTAGGCCGCGCGGCACGGTGTCGGTCTCCAACGTCGTGAAGAAACCGTGCCGGTATTCGCGGCCTATCAGTTCGTCCAATTGTTTGGTTGCTGTAGGCATGTTCACCTCCTACATCTTTGCGGATCGACTGTCCGCCCTGCATCCCCTTCGATCTTCTATAACGTGATCAGTGTGACTTCGACACACAAATGAACGCGCGGTTCTTGTGCGATCGGGAACAACCGTGAGTGCGGGAGACAGACGACGCTCTTGGGAGCCACATCCTGAGCTGAGCATCACGTCTCGGATTGCGAAAGCAGCATGCATCACTCCTTTCATTCTGGTAACAACGACGATCCACCGGTGGGAGTGACCATGCTACGCTTAGCCTAGCGTTCCAGTCCAGTATGTAGCTGAGGATGGGTGATACACGGTAGAGGGTACAAACACGGCGTGACCTCGCGCGGAACTTCAGCAGGATTTCTGCTCTAATTGCGCTGACACCACTGCCACCATCGGACTCAAAGCGCCATGACCACTGCCTACCTCGCCCCCATCTATGTCGAACCCGCGCATCTTGTAGAGGCCGTGGAAAGTCATGGCTTCGGGGTATTGAGCCCGGCAGGGCTGGCGGCTTTCCTGGATCATCCGTTGTCCGCGCTGGAATCGCTGAAAGCGGAGTGGGACGATCTACCGGCGGATGCGTTCCTCAAGGACGGCGGCCGCTATCGTCGGCGCAGACATTCCAGCTTCATTGTGAACGACAGGGACGTAAGGCAGGTCGCCCACCGAGCGCATTACCAGCCGCTGCAATACAACGCGCTGCATGGCGGCATGTTGCGCATGTTCGAGCCGATGAAACCAGAAGTCGTGACGCAGCCCGTGATGACGAAACTGCTGCAGTCCATCGCGCAAGTCTGCTCCAGCATCAAAGGGACACAACCTTGGTATGTGGAAGCTCACCAGTTCCGCATAGACACCGCCAACGGCATCGGGCGGCCGACGCCGGAAGGTGCGCACCGCGACGGCGTGGATTTCGTGGCCATACTGTTCGTTGGGCGCGAGAACGTGCGCGGCGGCGAGAGCCGCATCTTCGAGTTCAATGGCCGCCACGGCCAGCGCTTCACTCTGAGCGAACCATGGACACTGCTGCTGCTCGACGATCAGCGCGTCATCCACGAATCCACCCCCATCCAGCCGACCGCAGAAGGCGGTCACCGGGACACGCTGGTGCTGACCTTCCGCGCAGGAGGTTTCCTGGAGCCGACTAAGCCGTAGTTCGCCTTTGGTGCCATATAATCAATAACGATATACAAAGCGCCTAATATTCTTTTGTTCTCTCTCCATGTTTGGCTAAAGTGCGCCCTGCACAAACCGCGCGAAGCACGCGTAGTCAACGATCTGGAGAGCACAATGAAGAAACCCTTGCTGAAGTCCCTGTCCTTGCTGGCTGCCGCAGCCACATTCTCCGCTTCGGCGTTGGCTGCCGAAGTGAGCATCCTCAACGCTTCCTACGACGTGTCGCGCGAGTTCTACAAGAATTACAACCCGCTGTTCGTCAAACAATGGAAGCAGAAGACCGGCGACGACCTGACCATCAATCAGTCGCACGGCGGTTCGAGCAAACAGGCGCGTGCAGTGGTGGACGGCCTTGAGGCCGATGTGGTGACCATGAACCAGTCCATAGACGTGGATGTCCTCGCCGATAAGCAATTGATCCCCGCCGATTGGGCCAAGCGCCTGCCGAACGGCAGCGCGCCGTTCAGTTCTACTTCGGTGTTCCTGGTGCGCAAGGGCAACCCCAAGGGCATCAAGAGCTGGGCCGATCTGGCCAAGCCTGGCGTGGCGGCGATCATCGCCAACCCCAAGACCTCGGGTAACGGCCGTTATGCCTACCTCGCAGCCTGGGGCTCGGTCATCAAGCAAGGCGGCAATGCCGCACAGGCCAAGGATCTGGTCGCAAAAATATTCGCCAATGTGCCGGTGCTGGAAGCCGGCGGACGCGGTGCGACCACGACCTTCGTGCAGCGCGAGATCGGCGACGTGCTGGTGACCTTCGAGAACGAAGTGGGACTGATCAAACAGGAATACGGCGCGGACAAGTTCGACCTCGTCTATCCGCCGATCAGCATCGTGGCTGACCTCCCGGTGAGCGTGGTGGACAAGGTGGTGGACAAGCGCGGCACGCGCAAGGTGGCCGAGGCGTATCTGCAGAACCTGTATACACCTGAAGCGCAGGACCTCGCTGCACAGTTCGAGCTGCGTCCGCGCGATGCGAAGATCGCAAAGAAATACGCGAAGACCTTGCCACCCTTGAAACTCTTTACCGTGGACGAGGTGTTCGGCAGCCTGAAGCAGGCTCAGGCAGAACACTTCAAGGACGGCGGCGTGTTCGACCAGTTCTACACCAGGAAATGATTGCGGCTTGATGCGAGTCGATATCATCACTAACATGCGCGCCTTCTTCTGAGGATGCTGGATATGGCAACTGGATTCAATACGTTTCTGCCCGCCCTGCTGGGCGGCGCATTCATAGGGCTCGCGGCTACGCTGTTGCTGTGGCTGAACGGCCGGCTCGCCGGGATCAGCGGCATGCTGTGGCGTCTGTCCTTCGCCAAGACTGGCGACACGCTGTGGCGCGTGTTGTTCCTCGTCGGTGTGGTCGGCGGAGCAGCTCTGTATTACGCGGCGTTCGGCGGTGCGCCGGAGCCGCGCGAAACCTTCCCGGTGTGGCTGTTGCTGGTGGGTGGATTCCTGGTCGGCTACGGCACTTCGCTGGGCAACGGCTGCACCAGCGGCCACGGTGTGTGCGGGCTGGGCAGGCTGTCGCTACGCTCCTTGGTCGCCACTGTGATATTCCTGTTTACAGCGATCGTCACCACCTTCGTGGTGCGTCATCTGTTGGGGGTACTGTGATGAAACGCAATCTGGCGAGCTGGTTGGCGGGTCTGGTGTTCGGTTTCGGCCTTGCCCTGTCCGGCATGACGCATCCCGAAAAAGTACTGGGCTTCCTCGATGTGGCGGGTAGCTGGGATGCCAGCCTGCTGTTCGTCCTGGGCGGCGCCGTGGGTGTGACGCTGCTGACCTTCCGCTTTGTCCTGAAGCTGAAGAGGCCAGTGCTGGCCGAGCGTTTCGTGATCACCAAGGAAACGCACATCGATCGTCCGCTCATCGTGGGCGCGATACTGTTCGGTATAGGCTGGGGTGTCAGCGGTTATTGTCCCGGCCCGGCGATCGCCCTGATCGCTTCACCCAACTGGGAGCTGTGGGCGTTCCTGCCGGCAGCGATATTGGGCGCGGCTGCCAAGAAATATTTCGAGCAGCGGCCGCAGGCTCCTGCAGCTCAGCAACCCACGCTGAGTGCACAAGAGCAGCAGCCGGTCAGCGCAAGTCTTTCTTCCGAAGGTTCGTGCGGCTAAAGTCCTCAACGAGCGATGCTCCGGTTATCGGAGCATCGCTTATGCTGTTTTCTGCTATAGAAATAAGAATTATTCATTTTTATATCTAAGTAACCGTCTATAGACTGCACGCTTATCCAATAACAGGAATAAGCGATGTCGCAATTCAAGGCTCACAGCGTGCTGCCCTGGCTTCAATCTGGCGCTGGGCTTCACGCTGCTCTATCTCTCCCTGATCGTGCTGATCCCGCTGTCCGCTCTGTTCTTCAAGACGGCGACGCTGGGCTGGGGCGGCTTCTGGGATGTGGTCACCGGCGACCGCGTGGTCGCCTCCCTGCGCGTGACCTTCGTCACGTCGTTCGCGGCGGCGCTCATCAACGCCTTCTTCGGCTTGGTCGTGGCCTGGGTGCTGGTGCGTTACACCTTCCCCGGCAAGCGCATCGTCGATGCACTGGTCGATCTGCCGTTCGCGCTGCCGACCGCGGTGGCCGGCATCACGCTGGCGATGCTGTATGCGCCCAACGGCTGGCTGGGCCAATACTTCGCGGCGCATGACATCAAGGTGGCCTACACCCCGCTGGGCATCGTGGTCGCGCTGACCTTCATCGGCCTGCCCTTCGTGGTGCGCACGGTGCAGCCGGTGCTGGCCGATGTCGAGGCCGAAGTGGAAGAGGCTGCCGCCAGTCTCGGCGCCGGGCGCTGGGACGTGTTCCGCCGCGTGATCTTCCCCGCCATCTATCCCGCGCTGCTCACCGGCTTTGCGCTGGCCTTTGCACGCGCCATCGGCGAATACGGCTCGGTGATCTTCATCGCGGGCAACATGCCTTACATCTCGGAGATCGCGCCGCTGCTCATCGTCTCCAAGCTGGAGCAATACGACTATGCGGGGGCGACCGCCATCGCGGTGGCCATGCTGCTGATCTCGTTCGCGTTGCTGCTCGCCATCAATGTGCTGCAGTGGTGGACATCCAGAAGGGGGGCGCGCTGATGTCTGCTCCATCCATACAAAGAAAGATCACCACGCGCGAATCATTGGGCGTGACGCTGCTGCTCGTTGGCGCTGCGCTGGCTTACCTGCTGTTGTTCCTCGGTCTGCCGCTGTTCGCCGTGTTCTATGAGGCGCTCAGCAAAGGCTGGGACTTGTACCTGTCTGCGCTGAAGGAGCCCGATGCGTGGTCGGCTATCAAACTTACGTTCATCGCCGCAGCCATCGCGGTGCCTGCCAACTTGGTGTTCGGCGTCGCCGCTGCGTGGGCCATCGCCAAGTTCGAGTTCAAGGGCAAGAGCCTGCTCATCACGTTGATCGACCTGCCGTTCGCGGTGAGCCCGGTGGTGTCCGGCCTGGTGTATGTGCTGCTGTTCGGTGCGCAGGGCTGGTTCGGGCCGTGGCTGCAGGCGCACGACATCAGACTCATCTTCGCCGTGCCCGGCATCGTGCTTGCCACCATCTTCGTCACCTTCCCCTTCATCGCGCGCGAACTGATCCCGCTGATGCAGGCGCAGGGCAAGGAAGAAGAGGAAGCGGCGGTGTCGCTGGGCGCATCCGGCTGGCAGACCTTCTGGCGCGTGACGCTGCCCAACATCAAGTGGGGCCTGCTGTACGGAGTGATCCTGTGCAACGCACGAGCGATGGGCGAGTTCGGCGCGGTGTCGGTGGTGTCCGGCCACATCCGCGGACTGACCAACACCATGCCGCTGCACGTCGAGATCCTCTACAACGAATACAACTTCGTCGCGGCCTTTGCCGTGGCATCGCTGCTGGCCCTGCTGGCGCTGGTCACCTTGCTGGTGAAGGCGCTGGTCGAATGGCAGGCAAAACGCAGCGGCGAACCTTTGCACTGATTCGTCACACCGGCAAAGGCCGGTGTCCAGTTAATTTTTTAAACGCTGGATTCCGGTCTGCGCCGGAATGACGATGTGGAAATATCACTAGGAGTCACAATGAGCATCACGATAGAGAACCTGAACAAGCACTTCGGCGCCTACAAGGCGCTGGACAACATCAACCTCGAGGTGAACAGCGGCGAACTGGTCGCGCTGCTCGGTCCTTCCGGCTGCGGCAAGACCTCGCTGTTGCGCATCATCGGCGGGCTGGAGGTGGCGGACTCCGGCAAGCTGCTGTTCCACGGCGAGGACGTCGAGCAGCGCGATGCGCGCGAGCGCAACGTCGGCTTCGTGTTCCAGCATTACGCGCTGTTCCGCCACATGACGGTGTTCGAGAACGTGGCCTTCGGCCTGCGCGTGAAGCCGAAGAAAGAGCGACCGAACGAGGCCGAGATCAAGCGCCGCGTGCATGAGTTGCTGAACCTGGTGCAGCTCGACTGGCTGCATGACCGTTACCCAGCACAGCTTTCCGGCGGACAGCGCCAGCGCATCGCCTTGGCGCGCGCACTTGCCGTTGAGCCCAAGATCTTGCTGCTGGACGAACCGTTCGGCGCGCTCGATGCGCAGGTGCGCAAGGAGCTGCGCCGCTGGCTGCGCCGCCTGCACGACGAACTGCACATCACCAGCATCTTCGTTACACACGACCAGGAGGAAGCGCTGGAAGTGGCCGATCGCGTGGTGGTGATGAACAAGGGCAAGATCGAACAGATCGGCACGCCGGATGAGGTGTATGCCGCACCGGCCACACCGTTCGTGTACCAATTCATCGGCAACGTGAACCTGTTCCACAGCCGCGACCATGCACCGTGGACCAACGAGCACGGCGACGCCGTGGCCTACGTGCGTCCGCACGACATCGATATCAGCCGGACGCCGCAGGACGACGTCTGCCTTGCCGGTGGAAGTGAAACTGGTGCGCGCCATCGGCTCGATCGTGCGCGTGGAAGTGGCGGCGGACGGCAGCAGCGAATTCATCGAGATCGAGCTTTCGCGCGAACGCTTCGACGCCGCCCCGCTGGCGACCGGCGACAAGGTGTACATCCGACCGCGTCAGTTCCGAGTGTTCGAGTCAGGAGACAAGAATGAACTTCCAGCAGCTTAGGATCATCCGCGAGGCCGCGCGCTGCAACTTCAATCTCACCGAGGTGGGCAACGCGCTGTACACCTCGCAGTCCGGCGTGTCCAAGCACATCAAGGACCTCGAAGACGAGCTTGGGGTCGAGCTGTTCGTGCGCAAGGGCAAACGCCTTCTGGGCCTAACTGATCCGGGGGTCGAGCTGCTGGAGATCGTCGAACGCATCCTGCTCGACGCGAACAACATCAAGAACCTGGTCGAGCAATACAGCAAGCGCGACGAGGGTCAGCTCACCGTGATCGCCACGCACACACAGGCACGCTACTCGCTGCCCAAAGTCATCACCGAGTTCAAGAAGACCTTTCCCAAGGTGCACCTTAAGCTGCAGCAGGCCGGGCCGAACGAGATCGTGAGCATGCTGCTGAACGGCGAGGCAGACATCGGGGTGGCGACTGAGGCGTTGCACGACGTCACCCGGCTGGATTCCTTCCCGTATTACTCCTGGCACCACGCGGTGATCGTCCCCGCAGGCCATCCGCTGGAAAAGGTGCAGCCGCTGACGCTGGCAGCGCTGGCCCAATATCCCATCGTGACCTATCACGAAGGGCTTACCGGACGCGCCAAGGTGGACAAGTCGTTCGCCGAGGCCGGCATCACGCCGGACATCGTGATGTCGGCGCTGGATGCGGACGTGATCAAGACCTACGTGGAGCTGGGCATGGGCATAGGCATCATCGCGTCGATGGCGTTCAACCCGGCCAAGGACACTGACCTGCGCCTGCTCAAGGGCGAGCACCTGTTCGGTGCCAACACCACCTACATCGCCTTGCGGCGCGGCCACTACCTGCGCAGCTACGCCTATCGCTTCATCGAGCTGTGTTCGCCCAAGCTGGATGAAGCGGCAATACGCGCAGGCGTCTTCTCGCTACAACCGAAGGGAGTCGCCGATTAGGCAGCGTTCAGCTTGTCCAGCAGGTCGCGTATCTTGATCGGATCGTCCGCACGCAGGATCTTCTGCGTGAACGCGGCGATCTCCGGCAGGCTGGTGGTCAGCACGCGCTGCTTGGTGCCCAGCAGCTGCGCCGGGTGCATGGAGAACTGACGCAGGCCCAGGCCGAGCAGCAAGCGGGTATAAGCATGCTCACCCGCCATTTCGCCGCACACCGAGACCGGGACGCCGGCCTTGTTGGCGCCGCTGATGATGTGCGACAACAGCAGCAGCACCGCGGGGTGCAGCGGGTCATACAGGTGCGCCACTTCCTCGTCGGTGCGGTCGATCGCCAGCGTGTACTGGATCAGGTCGTTGGTGCCGATGGAAAGGAAATCCAGCTTCTTGATGAACGCGTTGAGCGCCAGTGCCGCAGCCGGAATCTCGATCATGCCGCCGATCTGTACGTTCGGGTTGTAGGCGATGCCTTGCGCAGCCAATTCATGTTTGACGCCTTCGATCAGGTGCAAGGACTGGTTGATCTCCGACGCGCCGGACAACATCGGCAACAGTATCTTCAGATTGCCGTGCACCGAGGCGCGCAGCAGCGCGCGCAGCTGGGTGCGGAACAACTGCGGCTCGGCCAGGCATAGACGGATGGCGCGCAAACCCAGCGCCGGGTTGCTGGCCACGCGGGTGACGCCCTTGAGTTGCTTGTCTGCGCCGAGGTCGTAGGTGCGGATGGTCACCGGCAGGTCGCCCATGCCTTTCAGCACGGTGCGATAGGCGTCGAACTGTTCTTCCTCGTCCGGCAGGGAGTCGCGGTTGAGGAACAGGAACTCGCTGCGGAACAGGCCGATGCCGGTCGCACCGTTCTCCTTCACATCCGCCACGTCGGTGGGCATCTCGATGTTCGCCTGCAGCTCGACCGCCGTGCCATCCAGCGTGACGGCGCGCGCCGTCTTCAGGCGCTTGAGCTTCTGCCGCTCCAGCACCCACTGGCTCTGGCGCAGCTTGTATTCGGCCAGCAGGTTCTTGTCCGGGTTGACGATGACCACGCCCTGCTCGCCGTCCACGATGAGCATGTCGCGGTCCTTGATCAGCTCGCGCGCATGGTGCAGGCCGACCACGCAGGGGGTGTTCAGGCCGCGCGCCACGATGGCGGTGTGCGAGGTCGCGCCGCCCAGGTCGGTGAGGATGGCGCAGAACTGGTGCGGCTTGAGCTGGATCAGGTCGGCCGGGCTGACGTCGTGCGCCACCAGCACCATCTCTTGGTCGTGCTGCGGCGTGGGCGGCATATGGCCGGGGTGTCCGCTCAGCACCTTGAGCACGCGCTCCACCACCTGGATCACGTCGGTCTTGCGCTCGCGCAGGTAGGCATCGTCGAACGCTTCGAACTGCGCGATCAGCGCATCCATCTGCGTCTTGAGCGCCCATTCGGCGTTGCAGTGCTCTTCCTTGATGAGCTCGCGCGCCGCGTGGCTGATGTGCTCGTCGCCCAGGATCATCAGGTGCAGGTCGAGGAAGGCATCGAACTCGGCCGCCGCCTGTTGCGGGCGATTGGCGCGCAGTCCGCTCAGCTCACTACGCGTGGTCTCCAATGCCTCGTCCAGGCGTGCGACTTCTTCAGCCAGCAGGTGTTTGGGCAACACGTAGTGCACCACCTCCAGCGAGGTGTGCGATACCAGGTGGGCATGGCCGATGGCGATGCCGCTGGAGACTGGAAGCCCGTGTATGGTGAAGCTCATTCACCTTCTCCGAAATAGTCGCTGATCAGCGCCAGCAGCGCGGTCATCGCATCCAGCTCGCGCTCGCCGTTCGTCTCGATGGTGACGGTCGAACCCTTGGCAGCAGCCAGCATCATCACGCCCATGATGCTCTTCGCGTTGATGCGCTTGCCGTTGCGGGACAGCCATACTTCGCAGGGAAATTGCGAAGCGAGCTGGGTCAGCTTGGCGGAGGCGCGGGCATGCAATCCGAGCTTGTTGATGATTTGTGCGTCTTGCTTTTGCATCTGTATTCCTTCTTGGAATGGAGGGATCAGGAGTTACGTTTGCCCACCCGCGAAGGCGGGACCTCGAGAAAGATCATTCTTCGTCCGGGTTCATGCGCACGATACATTCGCGCCCGCCGTCGAGGGCGATCTGCGCAAGCTCAGGCATGGTCTTGTTGGGGTAGCACACCACGCGCAGCAGCATAGGCAGATTCACCCCGGCCACGCCCACCACATGTTCTGCATGACAAAGCTGGCGCGCGACGTTGCTGGGCGTGGCGCCGTAGATATCGGCAAGGATCAGCACGCCCTTGCCGCTGTCCAGGTGTCTGATGAGCGCGCGACCTTCGGCCAGTTTCTCTTGCGGGTCATCTTCGGCGTACACGGACAGCACCTTCAGGTTATTCGGCACGCTGCCCAGCACATGTTTGACGCAATCCACCAGGCTGTCGCCCAGCGCGTTATGCGCCACCACCAGAATTCCAGCCATCAGATCACTCCCAGGAAATATGCGGACAAAGCGGCCACGAGCAACAAAACCAGCCAGCCGTAGCGCACCAGCCAGCGCAACGCACGCGCCTTGAACGCCTCGTTCGCATTGTCCTCGTCCACAATGGCGCGTATCTGCTTCAGCGCATGGATGCCGGCGGTGCTCCGGATGTTCTTCTGCAGCGGGTCGTCGGTGGTCATGGCTCGATCTTGCGAGGGGTCTTGCTGTCGGTGAATTCTAGCCGTTTCTGCATCGCGGCGGTGAGGTGCACCACGCCTCCGGCATCGATCAGCAGTGCATCCTCGAGCTGCATGCTGCCCGCAGCGGCCCGCCAGCCCGCCGGGCCGGAGATGAACAGGGGCTTGGAGGCTGCGTCCGACAGCAGCCCGGCGCGCGCGCCATGCGTCAGGATGGTGACCGCCTGCACGCCCTGCACCGGGTGGCCGGTGCGCGGGTCGATCAGGTGGCAGTAGCGCTTCCCGTCCAGCTCGAAATAGCGCTGGTAGTCGCCCGACGTGCCGATGGCCTCGCCGTCATGCAGGTCCAGCGTGGCCATGGCGCCCGGCTTGCGCGGATGCTGGATGCCGACGCGCCAGGGACGGTCGCCGTGCGTGCCCAGCGCCAGCACGTTGCCGCCGATGTTGATGAGCGCGTTGTGTATGCCCTGCTGTTTCAGGATGTCCGCTGCGCGGTCCAGCGCGTAGCCCTTGGCATAGCCGCCCAGGTCGAGCTTCACCGCGCGGTTGCGGCTGCCGACACACACCGTTCCTGATTGGCGGAGAGGGGACAGCTATCCGAAAAATCCAGATCGCTCATCTGCGGATTCGCTTTCACCAGCGCAGCGATCTTCTTCTCGTCCGGCAGACACGGCCTTGAAATCGTCCGCCTGAAAGCCCCAGGCCTGGATCAGTCCGCCGATGGCCGGGTTGAACACGCCCTCCGATTGCGCGGACAACTGCGCGGCATCCTGCAGCATCGCCGCCAACTCGGGCGACACCGCCATGCTCTTGCCCTGTGCAATCGCCGTGTTCAGCTCGCTCAACTCGGAAGGTTTCCATGCGTGCAGCATGTCGTGCAGCCGCTGGAATTCCCGCATCACCGCGGCGACGCCCTGCTCCGCCTGCGCCTCGTCCTCGCCATACACGCTGACCTCGACCAGCGTGCCGAACACGTAGCCTTGCTGTTGGTGGGTAGCGTCCTTACTGCATGCGCTAAGCAGTAAGATCGAAAGCGCTAGAAGAATTCGACAGGCCATGACTATTCGGGCTTCCACGAACCGCGTCCAAGAATGGCTTCAATCCGCTTTTGTAGACGATCCTTGAAGTCGTCGAGATCTTTGTCAGTCCAATCGAGAAAGTTGTATTGTCGAATGTCGAAGTGCAGCTTTTCAGGAGATAACATGTCTTCACGGCATGTCCATATGACGGGCAGGCCTAGGCCTTGTGCGAAGCCGGCCTCGAAATAAACGCCGCCGCGAACCCCCGTATTTCCATGTGTAAAGTCAGCAACTACGAAGCGACTTCGACGAATGTCGGCAAATATTTCATCGTCAATGCGATTGACGTGTTCCTTCTTGTCGATGCGGAGTGGTTGGTAACCAGCACCACCAATGGCTGGTTCAATGGCCTTGTCCCATAGGGAATTCACGCCACCATCAAACCACATAGCGCAAAAACCAATTTGGCTTTCTGGATTTTTGTTGTTCTGAAAAAGGAAGTCATATCCCTTCGGCGAAAGAACAATTACTCTCGGATCGCCAAAACTATTTGGAGAGCTTCCGTAATATTCTATTAGGCCATCTGAATGAGCTGCTTTGGTCAGAAATGACAGCTCTCTAAAATCGCTGGAATATGTGGCGCTAAGAAGAGAAACAAGAACTTCATCATTCTCAATATTAAAATTATCTCCCAAGCTGCCACTTTTAGACTCAAGCCATCTAAGTAACTTAAGCCTCCTTTCCAAGTAGCTAGGAGTTGGAATACTTTTCAATTGTTCTAGCTTGGCGGTTGTTATGTTCTCTCTCTGGTGTTCATAAAGCCAACTACATATATTTGTTCGCTGTCTTGTTGTCCAACTATTACAACCAACATAAATTGCCTCTGGGGTCATGGTGAATGAACCACAGCGAGGACAGGTAATACTCGAGAGAGGCGGATTGCCGACTTGGGAGTAAAGAGGTGTTACTGAATTGCAGACTGGGCAAGTGGCGCTATGCATTCATAACCTCCAGCTCCACCGCTGCCGCCAGCATCGCCAGCCGCGCCACCACGCCATAGGCATAGAAGCGGTTGGGCGTGTCGTCCGGCGCGCAATCGGGATTGGGGAAGGCGCAGCAGGATTCGAACGCGAGCGGCGAGAAGCTCATGCCCGGCGCGTTGAGGTTCTCGTCCACGCCGCGCCCGGTGTGCACGCGGTAGAAGCCGCCGACCACGAAGTGATCGACCATGTAGATCACCGGTTCGGCCACCGCGTCGTTGATGCTCTCGAAGGTGTAGACGCCTTCCTGGATCAGCACGTCGTGCACCTGCAGGCCTTCCTTGACCACCGCCATCTTGTTGCGCTGCTTGCGGTTGAGGTGCGCGCACTTCGCTGCGCGTCCTTCACCGTCATGATGCCCATGCCGTAGGTGCCGGCGTCGGCCTTGACGATGACGAAGGGATCGTCCTTCACGCCGTACTCGGCATACTTGACGCGGATCTTCTGCAGCACGCTATCCACCTGGGCGGCCAGGCAGTCCTCGCCGGTGCGCGCGTGGAAATCGATCTCGCCGCACACCGCGAAATAGGGATTGATCAGCCAGGGGTCGATGTTCAGCAGTTTGGCGAATTCGTCGGCCACGCGGTCGTAGGCCGCGAAGTGATGCGACTTGCGCCGCGTCGTCCAGCCCGCCTCCAGCGGCGGCAGCACGTTCTGCTCCAGGTTCTTCAGGATGTCGGGCACGCCCGCGGAGAGGTCGTTGTTGAGCAGCACCACGCAGGGGTCGAAGCCGTCCGCCATGCCGAGGCGGTTGCCTTTGCGCACGAAGCGGCTCCAGCGTGAGCGATGCGCCATTGGGCAGGTCCAGCGTGGTCGGCTGCGGTGATCTCCGGCAGCAGGCTGCCGATGCGCACCTTCAGCCCGGCGTTGCGCAGGATCAGTGCCAGTTGCGCCACGTTCTGCAGATAGAACTGGTTGCGCGTGTGGTTCTCCGGGATCAGCAGCACGCCGCGCGCTTCCGGGCAGATCTTCTCGATGGCGCTCTGCGCGGCCTGCACGCACAGCGGCAGGAAATCCGGATTGAGGTTGTTGAAGCCGCCGGGAAACAGGTTGGTGTCCACCGGCGCCAGCTTGAAGCCGCTGTTGCGCAGGTCGACCGAGGTGTAGAACGGGATGGTGTGCTCCAGCCATTGGGTGCGGAACCAGTGCTCGATGGCGGGCTGCTCGCTCAGGATGCGCTGCTCCAGATCGAGCAGCGGGCCTTTCAGTGCGGTGGTGAGATGGGGAACCATGTTGAACTCGGGGATTGATGAGCCGGCATTCTAGCCGATGCGTGTCGCATGACGAAACCGCTCGGCGTGGCGGTATTGCCGGCAAATAACGGGAGGCTGAAGTGGGGGCGCGCAGTGGTAGAATGCGCGCCTTCGAAAATAAGGCAGTCCCATGTTATCTACAGCAAATATCACCATGCAGTTCGGCGCCAAGCCGCTGTTCGAAAACGTCTCCGTCAAATTCGGCGACGGCAACCGCTACGGCCTGATCGGCGCCAACGGTTGCGGCAAGTCCACTTTCATGAAGATCCTCGGCCGCGATCTGGAGCAAACTTCCGGCGAAGTCATGTTGGACAAGAGCGAGCGTCTCGGCAAGCTGCGCCAGGACCAGTTCGCCTATGAAGACCAGCCGCGTGCTGGATGTGGTGATGATGGGCCACGCCGAGATGTGGGAGGCGATGAGCGAGCGCGATGCGATCTATGCCAATCCCGATGCGTCGGAAGAAGACTACATGCGCGCCGCCGACCTGGAGGCGACCTTCGCCGAATACGACGGCTACACCGCCGAAGCGCGTGCCGGCGAGCTGCTGTTCGGCGTGGGCATTGCGCAAGAATTGCAACAAGGCCTGATGAGCGCCGTCGCTCCCGGCTTCAAGCTGCGCGTGCTGCTGGCGCAGGCGCTGTTCTCCAACCCGGACATCCTGCTGCTGGACGAGCCGACCAACAACCTGGACATCAACACCATCCGCTGGCTGGAAGACGTGCTCAATGCGCGCAACTGCACCATGGTCATCATCTCGCACGACCGCCACTTCCTGAACAGCGTGTGCACCCACATGGCCGACCTGGACTACGGCAAGATCACCATCTATCCGGGCAACTACGACGACTACATGATGGCCTCGACCCAGGCGCGCGAGCAGCAGGCGGCGGACAACGCCAAGGCCAAGGAGAAGGTCGCCGAACTGAAGCGCCTTCGTGGCGCGCTTCTCGGCCAACGCCTCCAAGGCCAAGCAGGCCACCTCGCGCGCGCGCCAGATCGACAAGATCAAGATCGAGGACTTCAAGCCTTCCAGCCGCCAGTATCCTTTCATCCGCTTCGAATACGACGAGCGCGAGAAGCTGCACCGCGTCGCGGTGGAGCTGCAGAAGGTGGCCAAGGGCTTCGACAAGGTGCTGTTCTCCAACGTCAACTTCCGCATCGATGCGGGCGAGAAGGTCGCCATCATCGGCCCCAACGGCATCGGTAAGACCACGCTGCTGCGCATCCTGGCGGGCGATCTGGCGGCGGATACCGGCACGGTCAAATGGGCGGAGAAGGCCAAGCTCGGCTATTACGCACAGGACCATGCGCACGAGTTCGCGGAAGACAAGACACTGATCGACTGGATGACCGATTGCCGCGGTCCGCACGACGACGACCAGGTGGTGCGCGGCACGCTGGGCCGTCTGCTGTTCTCCGGCGACGAGGTGAAGAAGAACGTGAAGGTGCTGTCCGGCGGCGAGAAGGGCCGCATGATGTTCGGCAAGCTGATGCTGGCAAAAACGCAACGTGCTGCTGATGGACGAGCCGACCAACCACATGGACATGGAATCCATCGAGTCGCTCAACACCGCGCTGCTGGAATACAAGGGCACGCTGGTGTTCGTCAGCCATGACCGCGAGTTCGTGAGTTCGCTGGCCACGCGCATCATCGAGATCTCGGCCAAGGGCGTGAACGACTACCACGGCACGTACGAAGAGTTCCTGCGCGACCAGATGGCCGAGTAACGTAATGCCGTCATTCCGGCGAAGGCCGGAATCCAGCAGGAAAAATATTTCCGCATAGCGGACAAAGCCAATTGTCGTCCCGTTGCACGGGGCTTGTGTAAATTGTCTGGATTCCGGCCTCCGCCGGAATGACGGGAGTCTGGGCGTGAATACTACTAATGGTGCGATCGGCGTCTTCGATTCCGGTGTGGGCGGGCTGTCCGTCCTGCACCACATCCGCCAAACGCTGCCGCAGGAACGCCTGATCTACGTGGCCGATTCCGGCCACGTGCCTTACGGCGACAAGACGCCGGCCTACATCGAGCAGCGCTCGCGTGCGCTCACCCGCTTCCTTATCTCGCAAGGCGCTGATGCCATCGTCATCGCCTGCAACACCGCCACTGCCGCTGCCGTGGCGAGCCTGCGCAGCGAGTTCGACGTCCCCATCGTGGGCATGGAGCCTGCTGTCAAACCCGCCGTAGCGGCCACCAGGAGCGGGGTGGTCGGTGTGCTGGCGACCATAGGCACGCTGGAAAGCGCGCGCTTCGCTGCGTTGCTGGAAAGATACGGGGGGGACGTCGAGATCGTCACCCAGGGATGCCCTGGCCTGGTGGAGCAAGTGGAGCTGGGCGAACTTCACAGTGCACGGACACGTGAACTGGTAGAGCGCTACACGGCGCCGTTACTGGCTCGCGGCGCAGATACGCTGATCCTGGGTTGCACCCACTATCCCTTCCTGACTCCGTTGATTCGCGATGTGGTGGGCGACGGAGTCACGCTGGTGGATACCGGCGAGGCGGTCGCGCGCCAACTGCAACGCCGCATTCAGGCCGAGCTGCCAGCACGAACAGGCGGTGATTCCGCTGCACGATTCTTTACCAGCGGCGATGCTGTACAAGCCTCGCGCATCACGTCGGTGCTGTGGGGTGAGCATGTTGCAGTGCAACGGTTGCCGCACGAGTTCCTGTAAGCGAACCGGCTTGCGGGCCTATTCCATGAACTAAAATGGAAGTCCGGGGAATTCAGAACAGGTAGGTGATGTTTACGCCGGCGCCCCAGTCCGGAACGCTGTTGGTGAAGCCCTTCAGCAGATAGCCTTGTGCCTTCCAGTTGTCCTCCAGCTTTTGGCTGGCAAATGCGATCACTTCGGAATGAGATGAGCCTGTGATGACGACCTTCTGGCTGTAGTTGAACATGATGCCTCCACTGGAGGCATGGTCGAACTTATAACTACCACCCAGCCAACCATAAAAGACGTTGTTAAGCGTGTAGGTGGCCGGACTGCCGTACATCCGATAACCCAGAGTGCCGAAAGTGGTGAGGTCGCCCGTTACCTGATACAGATCGGACTGGAACGCGTAATCGTTCTGGCCGGTGCCCAGCCCTTTCGTGCTATCAGCTGTTCCGAGCTTTATCTTTCCGGTCAGGTTGACCATGACTCCCGACGTGACATCGTTATAGATGTTGTTGCTGGCGGCCACCACCACATCACCCATACCAGACTGAGTGGTACGGGCGGTTGTGGCGGCAGCGCCAGTCAAACCTACACCGTTGATCACGTTACCCGGGCCGGTGATCCGCAGATAAGGAATGGTCACTTTAAAAGACCACGACTTCCCTTGATATTTCCCGGTGACGGGAACATACAGAATATCGGTGGCCTCGGCTCTGCCATATTTGCCGGAATTGGTGTCCAGGCCCGTTTCCAGACTGAACTTGCCGTCCGTCTCCGCGTGCGCTACCTGCACGAGCGAAGCGACGAAGATGACGATGAGACCGGCTGTGAATATGGCGTCCTTCATGATCAATCCTCCTCTGCGTAGCGATCAATGGGCTTCAGGAGCTTCCGGTTTTTCCACCGAGTGAATTTCGGGAGCCTCGGGAAGTTCGGGCACTTCTGCCACCTCATGCTCGGCGGCTTCGGGTACTTCAACCTCCGGATGGTGCGGTACTTCAACCGAGTGGTGTGCCGAAATGACCGGGGGAGTCCCTACGGTTGCCGGAGCTTTTGGCATTGTAGCTGGAGCCGCCGGGGCTTTTGCCACGTTAGCTGGAGCGGCAGTTGCCGGAGCCTTGGCTACGGGTGCAGGTGCGCCAGTTGCGGGGGCCTTGGCTATGGGTGCAGGTGCAGTAGCTGCCGGAGCGGCAACTGTCGGAGCCGTAACTGCAGCGGCGGCGAACGCGACCTCGGAACCGGCAACCAGGGACAGTGCGGTGATAAGGGTGGCTACATATTTGCGGTTAGACATGATGTACTCCTTTTCAAGTTATTTGCCTGGAAATCGAACCTGACGCATTTCGCACAAGGTTCGGCGACATGTTGAAACGATCTTTTGCCTCAACTGGCGTGTGTTAATTGCACACGTTGAGTGCACTGTACGTGTGTTTTTTGCACACGTCAAGTATTTTTTTGTGGTAGGCTTCGTCTCAAGTTTCGACGGAGCGACGATTGAATGAAAAACCAGAGCATCTCTGCCGGTGATTCCCAGACGACCATGGTGGCGGCGGTCAGTTACATTCTGCGGCCTCTGATACGGTTGCTGCTCGCGAACGGCATATCGTTCCAGGCTTTCTCTAACCTGGTCAAATCGGCCTATGTGAAAGTCGCCGAGGAAGAGTTCAAACTGGACTCCAAACCGCAAACCGACAGCCGCATCAGTCTGTTGACCGGGATCCAGCGCCGCGAAGTCAATCGCCTGCGCACAGAGCAGGTCGCCGAGATCAATCTTTCCCAGCACGCCTCCATGAGTGCCCTGTTGCTCACCATCTGGAGCGGCAGTCCCGAGTACCTGGATGAACAGGGTCTGCCGGTTCCTTTGCCGCGCTTGAGCAGCAAAGCAGAGAGCCGTTCTTTTGAATCGCTGGTGCAATCGGTCAGCAAAGACTTCCGGGCACGCGTGGTTCTGGATGAATGGCTGCGCCAGGGCATGGTCACGCTGGACAACAACGACCATGTGCATCTGGTTGCCGACGCTTTTGCACAGCCGCAGGACATAGAGGAAAAGCACTACTATCTCGGGCAGAACATCCACGACCACTTGGCTGCGACGGTCCATAACCTGGCCGGTTCACAGCCGCCATTCCTTGAGCGTTGCGTGTTCTATGACAAGTTGACTGCCGATTCCGCCACGGAACTGGCGGAGTACTCGCGCACCGTGGCCATGCGCGCTCTGCATGCCGTCAACAAACGCGCGGCCGAATTGCAGAAACGCGATCAAGGAAAAGCAGATGCCGTGCACCGCACCAATTTCGGCGTATATCACTTCAGCGAAGCGGAGGAATCCGATGAAAACTCCGGGAATTGAATCGCTTCAGAGGGCGTTGTTTCTGCTATGCATGCTGGCCGTGCCCTGCGGGAGCGTGTGGGCGGCCTCGGCTAACTGCGTCTACGGCAAATCGGCGGGGACAGGCATGGGCGGCACCGGTATGGTGGCTGGCGGTACTGGAATGGGCGGCACCGGAGCTGTGGCCAGGGGTACAGGCATGGGCGGTACCGGGATCAGCCCCGAACCCGGGAAGAGCGCAATGCAGCTCGCGGGCAATGTGATATTCAGTGAGGGGGCCGTTGAGGCGCAACGCGACGGGAAATCAAGGCTGCTTGCCAAAGGCGATCCGGTATGTGTGGGCGAAACCATCGTGACGGCGCAGTCTGGTCATGTACAGATCAAGATGGCGGATGAGGCGCTGGTCGCTATCCGGCCGCTGACTCAACTCAAGATCGAGAAATACACCTATGCCGGGAACAGCAAGGACGGCAGCCTGCTCGCCCTGCTCCAGGGCGCATGCCGCATGGTGACGGGCAAGATAGGAAAAGCGTACCCGCAGAACGACCTGATCCAGACGCCGACTGCGACCATAGGTGTGCGCGGAACTGACCATGAGGCAACGGTGATCTTGCCGGGCGACAGCAGAGGCTATGCTGCCGGGACCTACGATAAGGTGAATTCCGGCATCACGTTCATACGAACCGAGCGGGGCGAGGTAGACATCCATCCGGCTCAGGTCGGCTTTGCAGCAAGCGCCGTAGATCTACCGAACTTGTTGAAGGAAATGCCTGGCTTCTATCAGGCGTCCTCGCCGCCGCTTCAGGAGGGTGCTTCATCCGAAGCGGAGGACAGGAAGGCGGGTGTGGAACATGGCGAAAAGGCGGATCACTCGCCGGAAGCAGGCAGCAGGGCCGAACATCCGGCAGAAGCGGGAATGCCAGCCATCGAACACCCCGAGGTACAGAAAGGCGTGGAGGTGCCGGAACTTCCGGAGCGTCCTGAACTACCGGAGCTACCGGAATTGCCGGATCTCATGGACCGATCCGAGCAGCAATGACCGGGCCCGCTTGAAGTGCGGGGTCATGAGTCAAGGCTGCGTCTGGCCGGACTCTTTCAACGGTTGAAGCAGGTCGTCCACGGTCTGCGCTGCCGGTTGCGGCCCCTCGATCTGCTCCTGAGCCCAGTCTGCCACCGTTCCTGCTCCCCATGACACCAGACTGGCAAGCACCAAAACCAGGAGGCCGCGCGTCATGCCCTTGGGGATACCCTGCTCGTCCAGGTAGCGCCTGATGTACCAGGCCGCGATGAAGAACACGAGGGTGGAGATGATCAGGTTCCACATGGTAGGCAGGGCGAACATGGCATTTATCTCAAGGTTGGAAGGTTGCGCATCATGAACCTGTTTGCGCGTCAGAAGGAGAATTCCAGTCCCGTGCTGTAGAACAGATCCCTTTTGTGCACGGTCTGTGGCGGCCTGGAATCGAAAGAGACATCCAGACTGAGCTTCAGGTCGAGATGCTGGTCCAGCTTCACCAGTACGGACGCCTGTTCCAACACGCGAAAATCCGCAGAATCAGCAAAGGCGGGTTGATAGTAAGTGGTGCTGTACAAACGCACCTGCTCGTTCACTTGCCGTTTCAACACCAGATAACTATTGGCGCGCCACAGCACTGAACGTACTGCGTCGCTCGTTCCCAGCTTGCTGCTGAGCGATTCCTGCTCGTGGAATGCGCCCACACCCAGATAGCCCGCAGATTTCTGGTTCTCCTCATACAGCACCCAGCGCACACCGCCGCCAAGCAAGGCGCGTTGCGTGAGCCTGGAAAACGGGTCGCGCCCCACTTGGCCAAAGCCCTCCACGGCCCAGACCGGGCTGATCGCGGTGCGGTGGCGCAAGTGCGCGAAAGCGCGGTCGGTATCTACCTGCCCCCGGCTCTTGCCATAGGCGTACTGCAATTGCAGGAACTCGGTGTTCGCCTCGTGCTGCCACAAGGTCAGCAGGTCCACCTTGTTGCTGCTCTTGTCGGTATTGCCGTTGGTGCCGTTGAAAAGCAGATCAACCGTGGTGTGTATCCCTTCGGTGGGGCGCCCGATGATGGCTTGTTCGACGTTGACGATAGCAAGTGCCGCGAATGAAGCAAACGAAGTGCAAATGGCGAAGACGTATACGGAATATTTCAAATGAATAAAAGAAAATCGAAGCATGTTCAAACTTACAGGATCAGGTCAAATTCGGGGGCGCTATTTTAGGTGATCCAACTGGTAATCCGGAAATTCCTGCTGCGTCTCAGGATTGGATAGAATCAGGCCATACATCACGGGATCAATATGAGCACCACTCGCCACTACACCTTAACCATCTCCTGCCCTGACCGCTCCGGCATCATCGCCGCCGTCACCGGCTTCATCGCGCAGCACGGCGGCTTCATCGTCGAGGCCAGTTACCACACCGAGCAGGAGGCGCAACGCTTCTTCATGCGCCAGGAGATACGCGCCGATTCGCTGCCCTTCGATGGCGCGGAGTTCCGCCGCCGTTTCTCGGTGTTGGCGGAGGAATTCAAGATGAGCTGGCAGCTTTCCGACTCTTCCATCAAGAAGCGGCTGGTGGTGCTGGTGAGCAAGCAGGACCATTGTCTGGACGACTTGCTGCATCGCTGGCGCAGCGGCGAATTGCAGGTGGATATCCCGTGCGTGATCTCCAACCACGAAGACCTGCGTAGCTTCGTTGAGTGGCATGGTATCCCGTTCGTCCATGTGGACATGACTGACAAGGACGCGGCGTTCCAGCACGTCGCGGCCCTTTTCGACCAGCATCGCGGCGACGCGATGGTCCTCGCGCGTTTCATGCAGATCCTGCCGCCCTGGCTGTGCCAGCGTTATCCGGGTCGCGTCATCAACATCCACCACAGCTTCCTGCCCTCCTTCGTCGGCGCCAAGCCTTACCACCAGGCCTATCAGCGCGGCGTGAAGCTCATCGGCGCAACCTGCCACTATGTGACAGACGAACTGGATGCGGGGCCTATCATCGAGCAGGACACGGTGCGCATCGACCACGGCGACACGGTGGACGACCTGGTGCGCTACGGACGGGACATCGAGAAGACGGTGTTGTCACGCGGCTTGCGCTACCATGTGGAAGACCGCGTGCTGGTGTGCGGCAACAAGACCATCGTGTTCCGTTGATCGAGGAATTATTAACCGTCACTTAGACAGGAGACGCAGTATGAAACGAGCTTTAGCTTTGGCTTTTGCCGCACTGTTTGCGGGCAACGCGCTGGCATTCGAGCTGACCAGCCCCGATCCGGAAATGAAGACCAACCATCGGATAACCAAGGTGCAGGAATACAAGGGTTTCGGTTGTGACGGCGAGAACCTTTCGCCTGTGCTGGAATGGAAGGACGTGCCTGCTGGGACGCGCAGTTTTGCGGTCACTGTGTTTGATTTCGATGCGCCGACCGGCAGCGGCTGGTGGCATTGGGTGGTGTATGACATTCCGGCAAGCGCGACCGGCTTGCCCGCGGGGGCAGACGTCAAAGAGGCGCTGCCCAGGGGCGCAAAACAGGGGCGCAACGATTTTGGCGAGCGCAGTTACGGCGGCGCCTGTCCGCCGGTGGGCGACAAGCCGCACCGTTACATCTTTACGGTGCACGCGCTCAAGGTCGACAAGCTCAACGTGCCGGAGGACGCCAGTCCTGCCATGATAGGAGCCATGCTGCATAGCAACAGGCTGGGCCTGGCCAAGTGGTTGGCGACCTATTCGCGCTAACTCGATAAAGCGGGATTAGATCAGGGCATCTTCGGATGCCCTGTTCGTTCTTGCGGGTAAGAAACTAATTCGTCATGCGCCTACTCTATACTGCAGAGACGATACCCGCCGAGCATAGGGCCGATAATCGAGCAACCATATGGCAGAAGCGCCTCCGATCCGCATAGGCAAATATTCCATCGTGCGCCCGCTGGGCGATGGTGCGACATCCAATGTATATCTGGCGATGCACGAAGAGTCGCTGGCCATGGTCGCGCTCAAGCAGTTCAGGAAGGTCTTCCAGTCCGACGTGCACAAGAAGATGTTCCTCACTGAGGTCGAGCTGGGGAAGAAGATGCAGCACAAGAACATCGTGCATGTGCTGGACGCGGACCTGCAGGAGAAGAGCGGCGCCTACCTGATCATGGAGTATGCGCATGGCGAGTCGCTGGACCAGCACGAGAATGCAGACAGCTTGCTGCCGATCAAGACCGTGCTCGCCGTCGTCGACCAGATCGCGCATGCACTGAGTTACGCGGCTGAGCTGGGCATCGTGCATCGCGACGTGAAACCGGCGAACATCATCCTGCAGTCGAATGGCACTGCCAAACTCACCGATTTCGGCTGTGCGGTGCCGGCCAAGGAGTTGGGTTCGACAGTGGCGGGAAGCCTGGCTTACATGTCGCCGGAGCAGATCGAAGGGCAGCCACTCGATCAGCGTGCGGACATCTATGCGCTGGGCGCGGTGCTATATCGGCTTCTTGCCGGGAAGAACACCTTCGAGGCGGACAATCCTTTCGATGCGAGGATCGCCATCCTGAATTTCCCGATCATCCCCATCAAGAACTATCGCCAGGAGTTGCCGCAAAAGCTTGTTGCGGTCATCGAGCGCGCCATGAAGAAGGATGTGGCCGAGCGCTATGCCACCTGGGACGAGTTCATCCATGACTTTGGCGAGGCAGCGCATGAGATACGCATGTCCGATTACGACATGGACTTGTACCGAGGTTTCAGTATGTCCACCCAGTCGGTGCTTTCGAACTACATGTCGGCATCACGCGAGTTCTCCCGCAGCGGATTCTCGCGCAGCGCCATGCCGGATTGGGCGCCTGAAGCGTGATGGCCCGGCTCAAGGACGGTCAGCGCAGGCTCGTCATGTATTTTGAGTCCGCACGCGGCGACAGCGGGGCGGCCGGATGTGCGGCCTGCTGCAGCAACGGATGTATCTCTTCGATCCGGTCAGCCAATTCAAGCAGTTCAGGCAGACGGGTGGCACGCGCCAGGTGTATGACCGCGCGCGCATAGTCGGCATCCACCGACACCCATTCCACATCGATCATGCGATTGGTTTCCCTGCGCAGCAGCACATAAACGCGTCCCGCAGCAGAGAAAAGTTTTTCCATTTCGCCAGGCATTTGTATCCTCCAGTCGGTTAACACAGTGTCAAAAAAAGGGCACCTTGCGGTGCCCCTGTAAAAGGAGCCGGGGGAGGCTCCGGGAGGAGAGTTACACGTTGTAAGCGCGCTCGCCGTGAGACGTGGTGTCCAGGCCTTCGCGCTCGTCTTCTTCCTTCACACGCAGGCCGATGGTCAGGTCCACGATCTTGTAGCAGACAAAGGCGACCACACCGGACCAGATCACCGTGGTCAGCACCGCCTGTGCCTGTATCCACACCTGACCGCTGATGGTGGTATCGACGATGGTGTTGTTCACGTAATCGACGATGCCGGTGCCGCCCATGCTCCAGGTGTTGAACACGCCGGTGAGCAATGCGCCCAAGATGCCGCCCACGCCGTGGATGCCGAACACGTCCAGTGCATCGTCCGCACCCAGCAGCTTCTTCAGGCCAGTCACACCCCAGAAGCAGACCACACCTGCCAGCGCACCGATGACCAGACCGCCGCCTATGCCTACCCAACCGCAAGCTGGGGTGATGGCGACCAGACCGGCCACCGCACCGGAAGCCGCACCCAGCAGGCTGGGCTTGCCCTTCACCATCCATTCCGCAGCCAGCCAGGTCAGCACCGCAGCGGCAGTCGCGATCAGCGTGTTGGCGAAGGCCAGGGTAGCCGTACCGCCCGCTTCCAGCGCGGAACCCGCGTTGAAACCGAACCAGCCCACCCACAGCAATGCAGCACCGAGCATGGTCATCACCAGATTGTGCGGCGCCATCGGCTCCTTGCCGTAGCCGATACGTTTGCCGATCAGAAAGGCACCGACCAGACCCGCGATCGCGGCATTGATGTGCACCACGGTACCGCCCGCAAAGTCCAGCGCACCCTTCTGGAACAACCAGCCCGCCGTCGCATTGGCCGCATCAGCCGCAGCCTGGTCGGTGTAGGCATCGGGACCCGCCCAGAACCACACCATGTGCGCGATCGGCAGATAAGCGAAGGTGAACCACAGTGCCGAGAACAGCAGCACGGCAGAGAACTTCATGCGCTCGGCGAAGGCACCCACGACCAGCGCCACGGTGATGGCCGCGAAGGTGGCCTGAAACGCCACGAAAGCGAACTCGGGGATCACCACGCCCTTGCTGAAGGTCGCGGCATTGGCCACGCTGCCGGAT
Source organism: uncultured beta proteobacterium (assembly GCA_963813255.1). Classification (GTDB taxonomy): domain Bacteria; phylum Pseudomonadota; class Gammaproteobacteria; order Burkholderiales; family Gallionellaceae; genus Sideroxyarcus. The sequence goes on from CAWEYD010000002.1 coordinate 61,100, forward strand.
ACCGGATCGAAGATGCCCTTCAGGAACAGCCGGTCGAAGCCGCCGATGAACGCGTTACCCGTGGTGAACGCCAGCGAGTAGCCGTAGATCGCCCACAGCACAGTGATCAGCGCGAAGATGCTGAACACCTGCATCAGCATCGACAGCATGTTCTTGCTGCGCACCAGGCCGCCGTAGAACAGGGCCAGGCCGGGGATGGACATCATGATCACCAGCAAGGTGGCGGTCAGCATCCAGGTGGTGTCGCCCTTGTTCGGCACGGGTGCCGCAACAGGTGCTGCCACCCCAGCGGGAGCCGGGGCTGCAGCCGCAGGAGCTGCTGCAGTTGCCGTCGCTGCGGGAGCGGCGACCGCCTCTTCAGCGACAGCGGGAGCCGCGAGGCCGCACAACATGGCCAGCAGCGCGAATGAAGCAAATAGCTTTTTCATTTCGATCTCCTTAAAGGGCATCCGCGCCGACTTCGCCGGTACGGATACGGATCACTTGTTCGAGGTCTTGCACGAAGATCTTGCCGTCGCCGATCTTGCCGGTCTGGGCAGCCTTCTCGATCGCCTCGATCACGCGATCCAGCTGGTCTGCCCGGACCGCTGCTTCCAGCTTGATCTTGGGCAGGAAATCCACCACATATTCCGCACCGCGATACAGCTCGGTGTGGCCCTTCTGGCGCCCGAAACCTTTGACCTCGGTGACGGTGATGCCTTGCACGTCCATCGCGGACAGCGCTTCACGCACTTCGTCCAGCTTGAACGGCTTGATGATTGCAGTGACCATTTTCATTTTCACTCTCCTTGGAAAGCGGAGCGGCGTGCCGCTCCGGTGTGATTAGAACGTGCGGCTCAGCGACAACACCGCAGTACCCTTGCCCAGCTTCTTGTTCTGCGGGCTGGTGTAAAACGAGCTGGCGTTGGTGCTGCTCACGGTCAGTCCCACCACATAGCCGCTGAAGTCCTTGCTTACGCTGAGCTTGTAGTCGGCGTAGGTCGGATCGGCACCGGCAGCCTTGAAGCCGTCCGCTGTGCTGCCCTTGTAGGTTTGCAGACCATAGTGCGCACCCACGGTGTAGCCGGAATCGGGAATCGCATAGCTGGCGCTCAAGTCGAAGTAGGTGGAACCCTTGGCGTTGGACACGCCGAACAGGTCGCCCAGGCTGTACGACAGCTTGGCCGTCACATAGGAGTAGGTCAGTGCACCGTAGAGTTCGTTGGTGTCGGCCTTGGTTGCGCCCGCAGCATAGGTGCCGGGGTAGTTGTAGCGCAGGAAACCCACGTCATAGCCGACATCTGCAACTGTGCTCTTGTAGCCACCGTAAGTGTCCAGCTCCAGGCCGGCGGTGGTTGCAACCGCTGCGTCGCCCAGCCAGCTGATGCTGGAGCCCCAGGCGCCGATGTACAGGCCGCTGGCGTGCACGAGGTCGAAGCCGCCCTGGATCGCAGGACCAGCGCCGGTCTGCGAGATGCCGCGATACAGGTAGTCGCTGAGCAGGCTCACGTTCGAGCTGGGGGTGAAATCGTCAGCCATCACCGGCAGCGCAAATGAGGAAGCCAGAGCAGCAACAAGCAGTTTGTTCTTAAGCATGGTGTTTCCTTTCGTTTGGTTTCAAGTCGGGATAAAAGCATCCACGCTTACCATTCAGCAGCTTCCGTGCCAACACCCGAAAAGGCCGCTGTTATGCACTTTGTAAGTGATGCCAAGAAATATCGTGGGAATGATGTTGCACCAGCTTCACGCAGAATCCGAGTGCCATGCACTGCGGCGGTGCAGAGGAATTTGCTACACTGCCAGCGCACACTTTCCAGGAGATACCAAACATGCTGAACCCAAAGTTTTTTGAAGAGATGTCGTCGAAGTTGAACGAGGCCGTGGCCAACAGCCCCGCCAAGGATTTTGAGAAGAACGCCCGCGCCCTGTTGGCACAGGGCTTCGCCAAACTGGATCTGGTCACGCGCGAGGAATACGAAGTGCTGGCCCGACGTCTGGACAAGCTGGAAACACGCATCGCAGCAATGGAAGCGAAAGAATAACCCATCATGGGGCTGGCTGTTCTATACAGTCGCGGACTGGCGGGCATGGATGCCGCGCTGGTCACCGTCGAGGTGCACCTCGCCAACGGCCTGCCCCAGTTCACTATCGTCGGCCTTCCCGAGGCCGAGGTAAAAGAAAGCAAGGACCGTGTGCGGGCCGCCTTGCAGAACTGCCAGTTCGAATTTCCCTCCAAACGTATTACCGTCAACCTCGCGCCGGCCGATCTGCCAAAAGAGAGTGGCCGTTTCGACCTGCCCATCGCGCTCGGCATCCTCGCCGCCTCCGGGCAGATACCGTCCGACCGCCTGAACGACTACGAGTTTGCCGGAGAGCTGGCGCTGACCGGCGAACTCCGAGCGATACGCGGTGCATTGGCCATGACCTATCGCGCGGCGAACTCAGGCCGTGCCTTCATACTCCCTGCCGTGAATGCACCGGAAGCCGCGTTGGTGGAAGATGCCGTGGTCTATCCCGCGCAGTCCTTGCTGCAGGTGGCGGCGCATCTGGCGGGGCGAGATGCACTGACGCGCCATATTCCCGATACGCAGGCCACAGCGCCCCACTATGCTGACATGCGCGAAGTGAAAGGCCAGGCGCATTCTAAACGCGCACTGGAGATCGCCGCGGCAGGCGGTCATAGCGTATTGATGTCCGGGCCGCCCGGTACCGGCAAGAGCATGCTGGCTGCGCGCTTCCCCGGCATCCTGCCGCAGATGACGCAACAGGAAGCGCTGGAATCCGCAGCCATGCAATCGCTGGGCGGCATGTTCGAAGTGGAGAACTGGAAGCGCCGGCCCTACCGTGCGCCGCACCATACCGCCTCTGCCGTAGCGCTGGTCGGCGGCGGCAGCAACCCGCGCCCCGGCGAGATCTCGGTCGCCATGCACGGCGTTCTTTTCCTGGATGAGCTGCCGGAATTCGACCGCGGCGTGCTGGAGGTGTTGCGTGAACCGCTGGAGAGCGGGCGCATCACCATCTCGCGAGCGGCGCGCCGTGCGGATTTCAAGGCGCAGTTCCAGCTCGTCGCGGCGATGAACCCCTGCCCCTGCGGTTATCTGGGCCACTACAACGGCAAGTGCCGCTGCACGCCGGATCAGGTATCGCGTTACCGTGGCAAGATCTCCGGCCCCCTGCTGGACCGCATCGATATCCAGATCGAAGTGCCCGCCGTGCCCCAGCAGGACCTGCTCAAACAGGCCGATGGCGAGAGCAGCGCTGCAATCCAAGCCAGAGTGGAAGCGGCACGGCAGCGCCAGCTGGCAAGACAGAACAGGCCCAACGCCCAACTTACCGTCAGCGAGATCGATACATTCTGCGCACCGGACGCACAGGGTGAAGCGCTGCTGCATCTAGCCATCTCCCGCCTCAACCTATCAGCACGCGCTTACCATCGCGTGCTCAAGGTGGCGCGCACCATCGCCGACCTGGCAGGCAGCGCGGCCATCCAGCCCGCGCATATCGCCGAGGCCGTGCAGTACCGGCGCATGGACAAGAACTGAACCACCTATTAAGAGGACCACGATGTTCGAACGGAAACTGATCACCGGCATGAAGAACTTCAATCAGCTCATCCATGTGCTGCTGGCGCTGGCATTGGGTGTGGCCTGCGTGATGGTGATATGGGACTTCGGGCAGAAGGCAATCGAAGCTTTCCAGGCAGGTAACGCGGCCAATGGTTTCTTTCAGGCGCTAGGCTCGCTGTTCATCCTGTGGACGCTGTCCACCCTGATCTCGGCGGAGACGACCTATCTGCAGACAGGCCGCATCTATGTGCGAGTGTTCGTGGAAGTCGCCATGATCTCGGTGATACGCGAGATGATCGTGCAGCCGGTGCAGGTCATCAGCAGCCCCGGAGGGAACGAGGTGGCCTTCAATCCGGTGCACTACGGGTTGCTGCTGGTGGCGCTGCTGGTGATCGGCGTAGTTTACAGGCTAGTGAGTGACTCGCGGCGTGCAGAGGGCGAGCCCAAGGCTGAAGAGTGATAGTGGATCAGCCGAACAGTCGCGCGAACAGCCCCTTCTTCTTTTCCACCGTATCGGTCTGCCGCAGCAGGTGCTGCTTCACCGACGCGACATAATCCACATCGTCGCGCTTGATGTGGTTGAACAGCCAGGTGACCAGCAGACTGTTCAATGCCTTGGAAACGTCTTCACCCTTGTTGAATTTGGCCTGATACTCGGACACGCGCTGGGTGAACAGTTCATGCACCTTCTTGTGCGATTTGAGGAAGGGGTAATTGGCCTCTTCCTGCAGGCTCTCTTCAAAGCCGAAGTGGGAGATGGTGTAATCCACCAGATCGTTGATCAGGTAGCCGATCTCTTCCCTGCTATAACCGTTGGAGCGCGCGTCGTCGAGCTGGTTGATGTATTCCACGATACGGCGGTGCTGCTGGTCGATCACGTCGATGCCGACATTGAGTTGGTCAGTCCATACAAACTTGGCCATAGATCTATCTCCCGCTTTTTCAGTTGAGTACGCTCATCCCCAATGTTGCCGGAGGAAAAATATCCGCCGAATCTTATTGATTAATCATGGTGGCATCAAGCGGTGAATAGCCACATGCTAAAATTGCGACAAATCAACTAAGCAAAGCACCATGAGCCACAGCCAACACCGCATCGAAAAACTCCTGCAGCAACGCATCCTGATCCTCGACGGCGCCATGGGCACCATGATCCAGCGCCACAAGCTGACCGAAGCGCATTATCGCGGCACCGAGTTGTTTGGCGATTACACAGGGCCGCGCCAAACCTTTGCCGACCACCATGTTGACGTGAAGGGCTGCAACGACCTGTTGTTGCTGACCCAGCCGCACGTCATCGGCGGCATCCACCGCCAGTACCTGGAAGCCGGCGCGGACATCCTCGAGACCTGTACCTTCAACTCCACTTCGGTATCCATGGAGGACTACGACCTGGTGCATCTGGTGTACGAGCTGAACGTGGCTGGCGCGAAACTGGCACGCGGGCTGTGCGATGAGTTTTCCACCAAGGACAAGCCGCGCTTCGTTGCAGGCGTGCTCGGACCGACCGGACGCACGGCTTCCATTTCGCCCGACGTGAACGACCCCGGCGCGCGTAACGTCACCTTCGACCAACTGGTGGAAAGCTACGCTGAGGCAATACGCGGCCTGCTCGACGGCGGCGCGGACATCCTGATGGTCGAGACCATCTTCGACACGCTGAATGCCAAGGCCGCGCTGTTCGCCATCGAGCGCCACTTCGAGCAGCACAAGGTGCGCGTGCCCATCATGATCTCCGGCACGATCACCGACGCCTCGGGACGCACCCTGTCCGGCCAGACCACCGAAGCGTTCTGGAACTCGTTGTCTCACTCCAAGCCGCTGTCCATCGGCCTCAACTGTGCCCTCGGCGCGGAACTGATGCGCCCTTACGTGGAAGAGATGTCGCGCGTGGCGAGCTGCTACGTGAGCGCACACCCGAATGCCGGCCTGCCCAATCCATTGTCCGAGACCGGCTACGACGAACTGCCGGAGAAGACGGCGCGCCTGGTAAAAGAGTTCGCCACCAGCGGTTTCCTCAACATCGCGGGCGGCTGCTGCGGCACTTCTCCCGCGCACATCAAGGCCATCGCCGAGGCGCTGAAAGATGTGCCGCCGCGCAAGCTGCCGAACCTGGAAAAACGCTGCCGCCTGTCCGGCCTGGAGCCGTTCAACATCGGCGACGACTCTCTGTTCGTCAACGTCGGCGAGCGCGCCAACGTCACCGGTTCGGCCAAGTTCAAGCGCCTGATACTCGAGGGCAATTACGACGAGGCGCTGGAAGTCGCCAAGCAGCAGGTGGAGACCGGCGCGCAGGTGATCGACGTCAACATGGACGAGGCGATGCTGGACGGCGAAGCCGCGATGGTGAAGTTCCTTAACCTGATCGCGTCCGAGCCGGATATCTCCAAGGTGCCGTTGATGATCGACTCTTCCAAGTGGAGCATCATCGAGGCGGGCCTGAAGTGCGTGCAGGGCAAGCCCATCGTCAATTCCATCTCGCTCAAGGAAGGCGAGGAGAACTTCATAAAGCACGCCACGCTGGTGCGCCGCTACGGCGCGGCGGCCGTGGTGATGGCGTTCGACGAGGCAGGCCAGGCCGACACCTACCAGCGCAAGACCGAGATCTGCAAACGCAGCTACGACATCCTGGTGAACAAGGTCGGCTTCCCGCCCGAGGACATCATCTTCGACCCGAACATCTTCGCGGTGGCGACGGGCATCGAAGAGCACAACAACTACGCGGTGGACTTCATCGAGGCGACCGCCTGGATACGCAAGCACTTGCCGTTCGCGAAGATCAGCGGCGGCGTGTCCAACGTGTCGTTCTCCTTCCGCGGCAACGAACCGGTGCGCGAGGCGATCCACACCGTGTTCCTGTACCACGCCATCAAGGCCGGCATGAACATGGGCATCGTCAACGCCGGCCAGCTCGGCGTGTACGAGGAGATACCCAAGGAACTGCGCGACGCGGTGGAAGACGTGGTGCTGAACCGTCATCCCGATGCGGGCGAGAAGCTGGTCAAGCTGGCCGAGTCGGTCAAGGGTGGCGGCAAGGAACAGGTCGAAGACCTCGAATGGCGCAAAGGCACGGTGCAGGAGCGCCTGACCCACGCGCTGGTGCGCGGCATTACCACCTTCATCGTCGAAGACACCGAGGAAGCGCGCCTGCAAGCCAAGTTCCCGGTCGAAGTGATTGAGGGCCCGCTGATGACCGGCATGAATGTGGTCGGCGACCTGTTTGGCGCCGGCAAGATGTTCCTGCCGCAGGTGGTGAAATCGGCACGCGTGATGAAGCAGGCGGTGGCGCATCTGGTGCCGTACATCGAGGCAGAAAAGCTGCGCTCCGGCGACACCAGCACCAAGGGCAAGATCGTGATGGCCACGGTGAAGGGCGACGTGCACGACATCGGCAAGAACATCGTCACCGTGGTGTTGCAGTGCAACAACTTCGAGGTGGTGAACATGGGCGTGATGGTGCCATGCCAGCAGATCCTCGACACCGCGCGCGAACACAACGCCGACGTGATCGGCCTGTCCGGCCTCATCACCCCTTCGCTGGAAGAGATGGCGCACGTGGCGAAGGAGATGGAGCGCCAGGGCTTCAAGATCCCGCTGCTGATCGGCGGTGCGACCACTTCGCGCGTGCACACCGCAGTGAAGATCGAACCCAACTACCCGAGCGGCACCACGGTATACGTCAACGACGCCTCGCGCGCCGTGGGCGTGTGCAGCAATTTGCTCAGCGCCACCCTGCGTGACGACTATGTGGCCGAGATCAAGGCCGACTACCAAGCGGCGCGTGAGCAGCACGAAGGCAGGAAGGGCAAGGCGAATTACGTCACGCTGGCAGAAGCACGCGCGCATAGCGTGAAGATCGACTGGAAGAAGTACACGCCGCCCAAGCCCAGGCTGCTCGGTGTGCAGAAACTGGAGAACTACCCTCTCGACATTCTCGTCGACTTCATCGACTGGACGCCGTTCTTCCAGGCATGGGAGCTGGCCGGGCGCTACCCGAAGATATTGCAGGACGAGGTGGTGGGCGAGGAAGCGCGCAAGCTGTTCGCCGATGCACAAGCCATGCTGAAGAAGATCGTGAAAGAAAAATGGCTCAGCGCCAACGCGGTGTTCGGCCTGTTCCCCGCGAACACTGTGAACAGCGATGACATCGAGATCTATACCGACGAGAAGCATACAAAGGTCGCGATGACCTGGCACAACCTGCGCCAGCAGACCAAGAAACCTGCCGACATCCCCAACTACTGTCTGGCCGACTACATCGCGCCGAAGGAAACGAAGGTCAAGGACTACATCGGCGGGTTCGCGGTTACCACCGGTATCGGCATCGAGCAGCGTATCGCTGAGTTCGAAAGGCAGAACGACGACTACAACGCCATCCTGCTGAAGGCACTGGCCGATCGCCTGGCAGAAGCCTTCGCCGAGCACCTGCACCTGCGCGTGCGCCGCGAATTCTGGGGCTATGCGGCAGACGAGCAGCTAAGCCACGACGAGATCATTGCCGAAAAATACCGTGGCATCCGCCCCGCTCCCGGCTATCCCGCCTGCCCCGAGCACACCGAGAAAGGTCCGCTGTTCGAGTTGCTGCAGGCGCCGAAGAACGCAGGCATCACGCTCACCGACAGTTTCGCCATGCTGCCCACTGCAGCGGTCAGCGGCTTCTACTTCGCTCATCCGCAAGCGCAATACTTCGCGACCGGCAAGGTGGACAAGGATCAGGTTGCGGATTACGCGAAGCGCAAGGGCATGATGCTGGAAGAAGCGGAGCGGTGGTTGGCGCCGGTGTTGAGTTACTAGGTAGTAGAATCGCTGTCGATTTCCTGTGGCCATCCAAGTAGAGATGATGCTCGTGGAACTGCACTCATAGGTGACACTGGTCGATCCAGAGAACAGAGAAGAATAAGCGCGCCCGGTTGAAGTCAGCGGGAGCGCGATGGAGGGGAGCTATGGATTACTTGAAAGACAGTCATCTAACGTGGAGCGTACCAATGAACAAAGGATCAATCGCATTACTAATTGCGTTTCTGACGTCGGCAGCAAGCGTTTCATATGCCGAGGATTGGCGTCTTGTTAAGAGCGTAAAGCGTCTGGAAAGCGTTGCGCCGGATTACAAAGACGATAAGACCATCGATAAGCAGTTCCTCGATGTTCTCGACCTGACGGAAAAGACCAACAAGGACGAGGCACTCTATGCAGAGGCAAAAAGGATAGCGACCATACCTACCCTGAGCCAGAGCAAATACATGGATTCATTCCTGTATTACATGCTGGTCAGATCGACTACGCTGTCGAAGACCGGAACTGCGGAAGCAGACTATTGGCTGAACCTCCTCAAAGCTAACGAGAAAAGTCCCCATTTGATCGCCGCCGTGCTCGTTCATATGAAGCAATTCCCGAAAGCTGCACTGGACACCCGCCGTGATGCGCAGTTCCTTGTGGACTGGATTAAGGTGCAAAAGCCGGACATGAAAGTGAGAGCGCCTGAATACTCCAGAACCATGTTCATGAGTTACAAGCCGCGCGTTGATTTTGCAGAAGGGGATTACCCGAAGCTTTACGCGCTGTCCTACTACAAGGGGACCGTCACGCCGCTCGCCGGTTTTCTTGAAGATGAAACCTACGTCACTTTGCTAAGCCAGATCAAGGAAGGGCGAGAAGACATCATGGCCGAGATGTCCACCATCCTTCGCAAGAATGGGAAGCGCCAGGAAGCATCGGACATCGTCTACCAACTTGCGATGCGCAAGGCGAACGCCAAGGATTTCCAGCAGGCAAAGGCGCTGCTCGATGACGCTGTAAAACTCAATCCTGAGAATGAGCAGGCAGTAAAAGAGCGCAACCGGATCAAGCTGGAACTTACTTACCAGGCGCTGACCCCCGCCACGCCCCCGTCTGTTGTACCCGCAGTTTCCGCTCCACAGGAGGCAACCTCAACGGAGCCAGTACGAGAGGCGGAAGCCAAATAAGGCCTTGCAGCGCGGCGCAGCCTTCGTAGGGTGGGCGACGCTCGCCGGAAGCATGCGCCACGCGCTGCCAGCGCTTCTACTTTTCGTATTCCGAGGACGAGATCTTCACCAGCGGCAAAGTGACTGAAGAGTGGGTCGCGGACTATGCGCAGCGCGACCGTGGAAGAGGCGGAGTGGTGGTTGGCGCCAGTGTTAAGTTACTAGGAAAAACCAATAACGGTTTATTTGGCCATTAACTAAGGGAGACCTGCAATGCAAAATCAAATGAAAAAGGTTTTTCTGTATTTCATTTGCATGTTTGTAGTTTTGCCGACACATGCTGATGAATCGTGTGGAGGTGTTGGCCAAAAGAAGTGCCTTAAACAACACTCCAAAGAATATGTAGAAGATCCATGCAATGGCACTGGGGCATTAGAACAAGGAGAGTGCGCGCAGCAGAAGTTTAGCGCAGCTGATAAGCGGCTTAATGATTTGTACAAGCAATTAATGGCCGCACTCCCTCCTGACAGCAACGATTCTTTTGCTAAGTCATCCCTCGTGAAAGCTCAGAAAGCTTGGGTAAAATTCAAAGAAGCAAATTGTGATTTCTATGGTGAAGCAAATGGCGGAGTCCAAATGTGGAAATCCACATACACGGTTTTTTGTTGGGCTGATGTAACAGAAAAACGTGCTAATGAACTTGAAGAATATCTCAAGCCCTATAAAGAATGACCAATACAACAAGCAATAACCAGCGGGCATTGCACTGGATGATCACAAATTTTATGGTGCAATGCGTTCCACTTATTGCACCCTACAACAACTAACCACTAAGGAAATTTGCAGCATGACCACCCTCATCAAAACCGACACCAAACTGGGCGAGGGCGCCGAAGCGCAAGCCGGACAAACCGTCATCGTCCATTACACCGGCTGGCTGTATGACGAAGCCGCGTCCGAGAACAAGGGCAAGAAATTCGACAGCTCGCTCGACCGCAACGACCCGTTCGACTTCCCGCTCGGCGGCGGGCGCGTCATCAAGGGTTGGGATGAGGGCGTGCAAGGGATGAAGGAGGGCGGCCAGCGTACGCTGGTCATCCCGCCGGAGATGGGCTATGGCCCACGCGGTGCAGGCGGCGTGATCCCGCCAAATGCGACGCTGGTGTTCGACGTGAAGCTGCTCAAGGTGATCAAGACCGACATGGTCGACACCAAGATCGGCGAAGGCGAAGAGGCCCATGAGGGGCAGCACGTCACCGTGCATTACACCGGCTGGCTGTTCGACAAGAACGCGCCGGAGAACAAGGGCACCAAGTTCGACAGCTCGCGCGACCGCGACGAGCCGTTCGACTTCCCGCTAGGCATGGGCCATGTGATCAGCGGCTGGGACATGGGCGTGCAGGGCATGAAGGTGGGCGGTAAGCGCACGCTGGTGATTCCGCCGGAGATGGGCTACGGCAGGCAGGGCGCGGGCGGCGTGATTCCGCCCAACGCGACTCTGGTGTTCGACGTGGAATTGCTTGGGATTGACTAAGGCAGTCGAGTTGCGTGGACATAACGTGAATGTGCAGTAACCAGGGGGCGGGCAAAGTTGTCCGTCCTACGAAATCACCGGGGAATCGAATGAAGCGCAGCACCTTTTTACCGCTAGCCTTACTGTTGTCTATCAGCATTTTTTCAACCACCGCCTGCACTCAGCAGGATTTGCCACCAATGGAGACTAGCAAAGTGACCGAACTCATCAAAAAAGATATGACGCGGGGCGAAGGCGCTGAAGCCAAAGCTGGCCAACACGTGACCGTGCATTACACTGGCTGGCTGTATGACGCAGCCGCACCTGAACAGAAAGGCAAGAAATTCGACAGCTCACGCGACCGCCGTGAACCGTTTGATTTCCCACTCGGCGCGGGGCATGTCATCAAGGGTTGGGATGTGGGCGTACAAGGCATGAAGGTGGGCGGTCATCGTACCTTGATTATTCCCGCGAACATGGGCTACGGCGCTCGCGGTGCGGGCGGCGTGATCCCGCCGAATGCGACGCTGGTGTTTGATGTGGAACTGCTGGGCGTGAATTAAACAAGGATTAGGGGATGTTGGACGCTTCTACCCTCACCCCAACCCTCTCCCTGCAAGGGAGCGGGGGTTGGGTATGAACCTGATCTCTAACCCGCTGTTGGTTACGGCGTTGATGCTGGCTGTATCCAACCTGTTCATGACCTTCGCGTGGTACGGGCACCTGAAGAATTTCGCCTCTTCGCCGTGGTATGTGGCCGCGCTGGCGAGCTGGGGCATTGCGCTGTTCGAGTATTTGCTGCAAGTGCCTGCGAACCGCATCGGTTATACCGAGCTTAGCCTCGGCCAGTTGAAGATCATGCAGGAAGTCATCACGTTGACCATCTTCGTGCCGTTCGCGGTGATGTACATGAATCAGCCGCTGAAACTGGATTATCTGTGGGCGGGGCTGTGCCTGATGGGCGCGGTGTATTTTATCTTCAGGGCGTAACCTGTCATTCCGGCGGAAGCCGGAATCCAGCGCAGTTATTTAATATGCTGTTGGGTTTAGTTCCGCTTCGCGGAGTGGGTTTAATTACTGGATTCCGGCCTTCGCCGGAATGACGAAATTGGAAATGACGATGAGCAAACCAAAACACATCCACATCCTTGGCATCTGCGGCACCTTCATGGGCGGCATCGCGGCCATCGCCAAGCAGTCCGGCTACCGCGTCACCGGCTGCGACGCCAACGTCTACCCGCCGATGAGCACACAACTGACTGAACAAGGCATCGAGCTTATCGAAGGCTTCGGCGTGGAACAGCTCGACCTGAAGCCAGATGTGTTCGTCATCGGCAACGTCGTGTCGCGCGGCAACCCGCTGATGGAAGAGATCCTCAACCGCAACCTGCCCTACGCCTCCGGCCCGCAATGGCTGGCCGACACCTTGCTGCGCGACAAGTGGGTGCTGGGCGTGGCGGGTACGCACGGCAAGACCACCACCACGTCGATGCTGGCTTGGATACTGGAACACGCCGGGCTGAACCCCGGCTTCCTCATTGGCGGCGTGCCGCAGAACTTCGGCATCTCGGCGCGCATCACCGACTCGCCGTTCTTCGTCATCGAGGCGGACGAATACGACACCGCCTTCTTCGACAAGCGCTCGAAGTTCGTGCACTACCATCCGCGCACCGCGATCCTCAACAACCTCGAATTCGATCATGCCGACATCTTCCCCGACCTCGCGGCCATCGAGACGCAGTTCCACCATCTGGTACGCACAGTGCCGGGCAACGGGCTGGTGGTATGCAACGGGCGCGAGGAGTCGCTGGCACGCGTGATCACGCGCGGCTGCTGGACGCCGGTGGAGAAGTTCGGATCGGACGACGGCTGGAACATCGGTGCCAACGAGCAGGTGTCGCTCAACGGAAAAGTGCAAGGCAAGTTGCAATGGGATCTGATGGGCGAGCACAACCGCATGAACGCGCTTGCTGCCTTGGCTGCCGCGCGTCATGCCGGAGTGCCCGTCGCACAAGGCCTGGCTGCACTCGCCGCATTCAAGAACGTGAAGCGCCGCATGGAAGTGCGCGGCACGGTCAACGGCATCACCGTCTACGACGACTTTGCACATCACCCCACCGCCATCGACACGACAGTTGCAGGCTTGCGCAGAAAAGTAGGCAGGGCGCGAATCCTCGCCGTACTGGAGCCGCGCTCCAACACCATGAAGCTGGGCGTGATGAAGGACGCGCTGCCCGGCAGCCTGAAGGATGCCGACCTGACCTTCTGCTATGCCGGCAATCTCGGCTGGGATGCGCGTGGTGCGCTTGCTCCGTTGGGCGACAAGGCGGTGGTGAAGGACGACCTCAACGAACTGATCGAGACCATTGCGGTGGCCGCGAAGTCAGGCGACCAGATACTGGTGATGAGCAACGGCGGGTTTGGCGGGATACACGAGAAGCTGCTGAAGCGTCTGCAGGGCTAACTCACTGCAGGACGAACTCGATCACTTCGGTCGGCACTTCGGAGAAAGGCTCGCCCAGACTGATCGTCCCCGAACCGTGCAGCACGATCTGCTGGTTACTCAACTGGATGACCTGATTGTCGCTGAAGCGGATGTAGGTACCGTTCGCGCTGAAATCGGTAAGCAGGAACTTCCCGAAGCTGCACTCGATGCGTGCGTGCTGGCGCGAAGCGAAGGTGTTGTAGATCAACAGATCGCAGGTGTCGCCGCGCCCCAGTACGACGCTCTTCTGTGTCTCGTTCAGGGTGATGACTTTCTGGCGATAGCGCAGCATCAGTTCATGTTTTACGTCTGCAGGCTTGCGGAATGCAGGAAGGCCGATGCGGGTTCTGGTCGTGTCTTCCAGTTCCCACTGGATCATGAACACATCGAAGGATTCGTCCTTGCCGCGGAACTCGGCACGCTTCAGCGCACGTGCCTTGTCGCGCAATTCCGGCGACAGCATGTCCACTGCGGCGCGGGTAGTCATGATCTGCCGCGCCCTGGTGATGGCTGTAAGACGCGCGGCAACATTGACCGCATCGCCGAAGACATCGGCGTCATCGCGTATCACTTCGCCGTAATGCATGCCGATACGGATATGCAGCGGGCGCTCGCCCCCCGGACGCTGCTTATTGGCCGCAATTTGCATGGCACAGGCGGCATTGACCGCTGAGGTGACATCGGGGAAGGTGCACATGATCTCGTCGCCGATGGTCTTGATCAACGTGCCTTGATGCTTGGCCATCTCCTGGATGAGGATACCAAGTGTCTGGCTGATGAGTTGCAGCGCCTGCTCGTTGCCCAGCCTGTCATAGATGGCCGTGCTGCCACTGATGTCGGCGAACAGGATCGCAAGCTTGGCGTTCTGCCGCATGGCGTTCATCAGCCATTCGCTCCGAACATCATGCGTTTCGCCACGAACTTCTTGGCGGGCGGGATGCAGTCCAGCAGCGTGAGTGCGGCTGAGCGCATGTGACCCAGCAGCGGCAGGTCGTTGGAGAACAGGCGCACCAGGCCGTCGGTGAAGCGGATGCCTGCGTTGCGGTCGATGCGCCGCGACTTGCGGTACTCGGCGCACATCGCCGCCGATCCGATATTGTCCGGTGCGCTGTCGAGGATGGCTTGCGCCAGCTCCCACGCGTCGCGGATGCCCATGTTGAAGCCTTGTCCGGCCACCGGATGCAGGGTCTGCGCGGCATTGCCGATGAGTACGGTGTGCGGGAAGGTGATGTCAGGCGCGCGCCGCAGGCGTAGCGGGTAGCAGCTGCGCTTGCCGACGCCGGTGAAGGTGCCGACGCGGTCGCCGAAGTGTTCCTGCAAACGCTGCAGGAAGGTCGCGTCATCCCAGTGCAACATCTCCTGTGCTGCTTCGTGCGAAGCGGTCAGCACCAGTTCATAACCATCTAGGTAAGGCAACAACGCCATCGGGCCCTGCGGTGTGAAGTGCTCGAAAGCCCTTCCGGCACGAGGTTGCGAGCTGGTGACGTGGGCGATGATGCCGCTCTGGCCGTAGTCCGTGATCTGGGGTGGATGGGAGGCTTCAAGCAACTTGCCACCCTCTGCGACGACGGTAAGGCGTGCAGTGAGAGTGTGTTCCTTGCCGTTGTGCTGGTAAGTGAGGGTGGTGCTCTCAGTCGTGCTGCGCAAATCGGTGACGGCAGCTCCGTACAGGCAGGTGATGTCGCTATGCTGCAAGCCCTGTTGCAGCGCGGCATGCAGCGCGGTGTAGGGCAGCACGTAGCCCATCTCCGCTACTTTCATCTCATCGGCGCGCAGGATGGTGTGGCCCGGGGAGTTCTTCTGCGTTACCTCGATGACCTGGATGCCGCTGACATCGTGCAATGCGTCCCATGCGCCCAGCCGTTGCAGGAGCAGACGCGTGCCGTAGGACAGGGCCAGCGCGCGCGGGTCGGTGGCGTTGATCTGCGACTCGCGGGCTTCGAGCAGCACCACGTTCAGGTCGTTGCCCTGCAGAGCCAAGGCCAGCGCGGCGCCTACGGGGCCGCCGCCGACGATGGCGACATCACAGCTGCTCTCATTCATGGCGCATCAGCTCCTCGATTTCGTTGACCGTCTTGGGTGCATCCAACGTCAGCACCTCGTTGCCCTCAGGCGTGATGAGCACATCGTCCTCGATGCGGATGCCGATGTTCCACAAGGCACGCGGCACGTTGTCCGACGGGCGGATGTAGCAGCCGGGCTCGACAGTGAGCGTCATGCCAGGTTGCAGCGGCCGCCACTGGTCGCCGATCTTATACTCGCCGACATCGTGCACGTCCATGCCCAGCCAGTGCCCGGTGCGGTGCATGTAGAACTGCCTGTAGCTCCCGGATTCGAGCACCGATTCCACATTGCCCTTGCACAGCTTAAGGTCGATGAAGCCTTGTGCCAAAACGCGGAGTGCGGCTTCGTGCGGCAAGTTCCATAGCCTGCCCGGGTGTGCCGCCGAGATCGCAGCAGCCTGCGCCGCGAGCACGATCTCGTATACGTCCTTTTGCGCGGCACTGAATTTGCCGCTGACCGGGAAGGTGCGCGTGATGTCGGACGCGTAGCTGTCGAGTTCGCAGCCTGCATCGATCAGCAACAGCTCGCCGTCGTTGAGCTGAGCGTTGTTGCCGACATAGTGCAGGGTGCAGGCGTTCGCCCCGACTGCAACGATGCTGGTGTAGGCCGGATGGCGTGCACCGTGGCGGCAGAACTCATGCAGCAATTCGGCCTCCACCTCATATTCGTATTGCCCGGGGCGGGTGAAGCGCATGGCCCGGCGATGAGCCCCGCAGGAGATCTTCGCCGCACGGCGCATGGTGTCCTGCTCATCTGCGTCCTTCACCAAGCGCATCTCATTGATAGTCTCGCGAATGTCACGGATATCGTTCGGCGCGCGAATGCCGCTGCGGGCCTTTTCCTGCACAGCAGCTCGTAGTTTGAGCAAACGAGCGTCCCATGTAGTCTCCATGCCGAGCGGATAACACAGGGTTGGCTGGTTACCCATCAGCTCGGTGAGCTTCTCGTCCAGCTGCGCAATGGGATAGGCGGCATCGAAACCGAATTTTTCGCACGCCGCATCAGGGCCGTAACGGAAACCGTCCCATATCTCGCGTTCTGCATTCTTTTCGCGGCAGAACAGGATGCTCTGCATCTTGTCTCCTGCGACCAGCACCAGCACCGCTTCCGGTTCTGCGAATCCGGTCAGGTAATAGAAATGGCTGTCGTGGCGGTAGTCGTAATGCGTGTCGGCGTTACGCGCCACTTCCGGCGCGGTGGAGATGACGGCGATACCGCGCGGCATCTGGGCAAGCAGGCGTGCGCGGCGCAGGGCGTGGATGGCTGGATTGAACATGGGCGGCATTTTGTGGGGCGGGAGACTTCTTGTCGAGTTGCAGCAGATATTTCACGGCCTGAAAGCCGTATCAGTCTGTTGGCGAAGCTGTTGTTTGGCTGAACAGCGGATGGAATTCACGGTCCGCCTTGAGCATATGCCGCGCGACCACTTCATCCGCGAGAAAGTCCACTAGCTCGCCTATGGTGACCCCGCCCGTCGCCGCCGCATCGCGCAATTGCAACGCCCGTTCTATCAGTCTCTTGTGGCTTTGCGCATGCATCTCAAGCTCGGGGTAATGGTGCTGCGCAAGGATGGTCTCTTCATTGGAAAAGTGTTGTGCCACATGAGCGAGCAGCTTCTGCAGTGCATCGTCGAATTCGGCCGGATTTGATTTTCGCTGGAACGCGGCATTGATCAGTATGTTGGCCAGCTCGAACAATCTGCGATGTTCCTGATCGATGGTGGGTTCGCCGCAATTGTAGGATTCGTGCCAGCTCAGGTGCAGCACGGCGGCACTTTGATCCTCGAACCATATATCGCTGCTGCCGTGCTGATCGACCACGGCACGATTACGCCCGCTGTTCTTGGCGGTGTACAGGGCCTCATCGGCTCGGCCAAACCAGTTAGTCTCGCTTTCGCCGGAAACGTGTTCGGCGACTCCAAGGCTGATAGTGATGTGTCCCACGGCTTCGATCTTGTGCAGTTCCACCTTCGCGCGCAAGGTCTCGGCCAGCTTTGCAGCGGCGCGGTAACTGGTGGAAGGCGCCAGTATTACGAACTCTTCGCCGCCCCAGCGGAACAGCATGTCCGAGGTGCGGATGTTATTGCGCACGACTTTGACCAGTTCGCACAATACCTTGTCACCGATGGCATGGCCGTGTGTGTCGTTGACTCGCTTGAAATGGTCAATGTCCATCAGGATCAAGGCCACTGGCTGATGATAACGGACACTGCGGCTAGACTCGATGGCCGTGGTTTTGTCGAAGTGAGTGCGGTTCCAGGCTCCCGTCAGGCGATCGGTCGAGCTCAGTTTTTCCAGCTCGACGATGCGATTGCGCAGTTCGTTCAGCTCCGTTCTGAAGGCGATCTCTGCTGACTTTTCAAGCACCAGTATGGTGTTGTCGCCGACCTTGACGGAGCGGGCAAATACCGGGGACGGCCAACCTTCGCAATACAATGAGACTGGGGTGCGCGTGTGATCAAGGGGGTCGCGCAGGAATCTCAGCAGAGCGTCCGACTTGAGGCACGCGGCGTCAAAGGTGTCGGTAAAGCGCTGGTTGAGCAGCTTGACGTTGCCGTCCTGATCCAGCACGGCCAGTGCCAGCGGAAACTGCAGGAACAGGTCCTGGATGTGTGTTTCGGAGAGCCAGGAAGCATCGCTGACTGACATTGTTCCCCTCCATTCTTAAAGTCACAACCGGTTGCCGCACTCGGATATAGCTTGGCTATCCTACCACTGCCGGCTCGGCCGAGGTGCTTGAGGGGTAGTCAGACGCGCTTGTTCTGACGGGACTATCCCTGCAACCATCCGCCTGCGCGCAGGATGCCGACGATACCCACCATTACCCAGAATACGTTGAGCATGGTATAGGCGGCATCTTTTTTGAGCAGCGCGCACCAGGACAGCATCACCGCATCTATGGTGTTGAATGTCCAGACAAACATGAACGGGCTGGCTGGCCCCATCCAGCTCACCAGAGAAAAACTGAAGATGCGCATGAGCACGCCCGTCATCTCCACATGCTTGATGTACTTCAGGACAAAGCGGTTGGCTTGGGCGATGGGCATGGTGATTTTCAGGATGCCGTGGCGCGCAATTGCAGGTCAAGTTCCTGCAGGCGCTGCGGGGTGCCGACATCGACCCATACCCCGCGATGGTGCTCACCGCTGACTTTGCCTAGCGCGATCTGTTCGCGCAGCAAAGGTGCGAGCGGCGCTGCGCTTCCGCGCGGGATGCGGGCAAACAGCTCCGGTTGGTAAAGCCCGATGCCGCTGAATGTCCACTTGGGCGCGCTATCCGTTACGCGTGCGGCATGCAGGCCGAAATCGCCTTTGGGGTGATGGGTCGGGTTGTCCACCAACACCAGATGCGCGTTGTCCTGGTTGCGCTGCATCTCTGCTGCAAGTGCGGGCAGGCGCGAGAAATCGTAATCGCAATACACATCGCCGTTGATCACGGCGAAGGGCTCGTGGTCCAGCAGGTGCAGGGCATATGCGATGCCGCCCGCTGTTTCCAGCGCCGTGCCTTCGTCCGAATAGCGTATGTGCGCGCTGAATTGGTGGCCATCGCCCAGTGCCTCTTCGATCTGGGCGCCGAGATGGGCGTGGTTGATAACAAGGTCAGTGATACCAGCGCGTACCAGTCGCTCGATATGCCACACGATGAGCGGCTTGCCACCGGCCTGCAGCAAGGGCTTGGGCGTGTGGTCGGTGAGTGGGCGCATGCGTTCGCCGCGCCCTGCTGCAAGAATCATCGCGCGCATCAAAAATTGCCTTTCACGATTGTCCCCTCGCCCGCTTGCGGGAGAAGGTTAGGGAGAGGGGCATGCGTGCCATGCTCAAGCGGAAGCTCCTGTGGGCTGAGCCTGCTGCTGCAATTCGAGCAGCAGGTTGAGCAGCGGTTTGAGGTCGATATAGCGCTCGCAGGCGCGGACCAGGTACTCCATCACCAGCGGCATGTCTTTCAGATAGCCGTCCTTGCCATCGCGGTGATACAGCCGTGCGAAGATGCCCAGCACCTTGATATGGCGCTGCACACCCATCATTTCGTAGTCGCGGTAGAACTCGCCGAAGTCCGCGCGCACGGGCAGGCCGGCTTTGCGCGCCTTCTCCCAGTAGCGGATGACCCAATCCATGATCTCTTCCTCTTCCCAGCGGATGTAGGCGTCCTTGAACAGCGAAGCCAGATCGTAGGTGATGGGGCCGTACACCGCGTCCTGGAAGTCGAGGATGCCGGGATTCGGCTCCGTTACCATGAGATTTCTGGAGTGATAGTCGCGGTGTACATACACGCACGGCTGCGCTAGGTTGTTGGCGAGGATGCGTTTGAACACCTCTTCCAGCTTGGATTGCTGTTTTTCGCTGAGCGTCACGCCTAGGTGCTTCGCGATGTACCACTCTGGGAACAGGTTCAGTTCACGGCGCAGCAGCGCTTCGTCATAGGCAGGCAACTCGCTCGCGCGGGAGGCCAGCTGGATCTTGATCAGCGCGTCGGTGGCGGCGCTGTAAAGCGGGAATGCGTTCCCGCTCGTCAGTGCCTGCAGGTAAGTCGTGTTGCCGAGGTCGGACAGCAGCAGGAAGCCCTGTGTCAGGTCCTGGGCATAGACATGCGGCACGTGCGTGCCTGCATTCTCGAACAGCTTGCCCACATGCAGGAAAGGCCTGCAATCTTCGTGTTGTGGCGGTGCGTCCATCACCACCTTGGTGGTGCCGTCGGTGAAGGTGGCGCGGAAGTAACGGCGGAAGCTGGCATCGGCAGATGCCGGTGCGATGGTGAAGGTCTGGTTGGGGTACAGGCTGGAAAGCCAAGCGGTAAGCTGATTCTGGCGTTGCATTTGATTGCCTTAATGGTGGTTTTGTGCGATTTTAGCATCTTAATTTATCTGCCTCGCACCATGCGTTTCCGCCTTACCCCTGTAGCGCTCTGCCTGCTTGGAATGTTTCCGCTGCCCGGTCACGCCGAGGACGAGGCGTTGCCGCTGAAACTGGAGCGCACCTTCAAAAGGCTGCCGGCGACGTCAGAGCAGTCAGTGGCTTTCATCAGCGCACAACGCGTGGAAGCCAGGCGCGGTGAACAACTCGAGGCGACGGGTGATGTGCAGTTGCGCCAGGGCGGGCAGGTGATCAGCGCCGCCCACTTGCTCTTTGGACAGGAAAGCAAAGACGTGCTGGCCGATGGCGGGGTGAAGATCGAACAGAGCGGTGCGAGCATGAGCGGTACCGCGCTGAAGATGAATCTGGACACCAACCTCGGTGACATGACTCAGGCGGAATTCCAGTTCAGCGAGAACCATGCGCGCGGAAAAGCAACGAACGTGCATATCGTGGGCAAGCTGAATTATTCCTTCAGCGATGCGACCTACACCACCTGCCCTGCCGGTAACGATGACTGGCTGCTGAAGATGACACGGCTGGATATCGATCGCACTACCCAGGTCGGCGTGGCACACAACGTGCGGGTCGAGTTCAAGGGTGTTCCGATGCTCTACACGCCGTGGATGGACTTTGCCTTGAACAACGGAAGAAGGTCGGGATTTCTGGGGCCGGTGTTCGGCAGCACAAATTCGGGCGGTGCGGAGATTACCGTGCCTTATTACTGGAGCATCGCCGACAACGTCGATGCGACTTTCGAGCCGCGCTTCATCACCAAGCGCGGTACGCAGTTCAAGAACGAGTTCCGCTATCTGCAGCCGAACTACGGCGGCGAGTTGCATGTGGATGTGCTAACCGGGGATAGGGTGGCCAGGCTGGACCGCAACCGTCTGGCGTTGAGGCACAATCAGAATCTGGGTGGCGGCTTCGGCGCTTCGCTGAATGTGAATCACGTCTCGGACAATGCCTATTTCCGCGATCTGTCCGACAACGTGAACGTCACGTCGCAGACGAACCTGCTGCGTGAAGGCGTGGTGACTTATGGGGGCGGTTGGTGGAATGCGTCAGCGCGGGTACAGCGTTACCAGACATTGCAGGACCCTCTTGCTCCGGTGGTGGTTCCCTATCGGCGACAGCCACAGGTCAATCTGGGCGCGCAACAAACCATCGCGGGCGCCGACCTGGCGCTTAGCGGCGAATATGTGGATTTTCGTCATCCGACGTCCGTCAACGCGCAGCGCCTGGTGATCTATCCCTCGCTCAGCTATCCGCTGTTGAACGCCCCTGGCTATTTCTTGACACCCAAACTGGGCATCCACTACACCGACTACGTACTGGATACCAACAATCCAGCCACCATGTCGAACAGCACTCGTTCCGTGCCGATATTCAGCCTGGATAGCGGCCTGGTGTTCGAACGCAGCGACTCTTTCCTTGGTACTGGCTACGCGCAGACGCTGGAGCCGCGTGCCTACTACGTTCGCATCCCCTACCGTGACCAGGATCGTTTGCCGAATTTCGATACGGCGCAGGCGCCTTTCAGCTTCAGCCAGATGTTTACTGAGAATCGGTTCCTGGGCAGTGACCGGGTGGGCGATGCCGACATGCTGACGCTGGCACTGACCTCGCGCGCGATCGACGACGCGGATGGCACGGAAAGACTCCGGGTGGCATTGGCGGAGCGATTCAGCTTCAAAGCGCCGCAGGTGAACCTGGTCGCGCCAACCGACAGCAACAGCCGCTCCGACATTCTGATGACGGTGGGCGGCAAGATGACGCGCGCCTGGCGCTTGGATAGCTTGCTGCAATACAACCCCAACCTGGCGCACACGGAATCCTACAGCGCGGCAGCGCGCTATAACCCGGAGGCCGGCAAGCTGCTCAACCTGGGCTATCGTTACACCCGCAACACCTTGCGCCAGATGGACATCTCCACCCAATGGCCGATCGCCGGACGCTGGCACGGCGTAGGCCGCCTCAACTTTTCCTTGCAGGACAGCCGCATTTTGGAGGCGCTGGGCGGGCTTGAGTATAATGCCGCGTGTTGGGCACTACGTATGGGTGCGCAAAGCTTCGCGACCGCCACCCGGGAAAGAACCACCGGAATATTCATCCAGCTGGAATTGAATGATATGGTGAACATTGGCGTCGGCTCCGATCCACTGGCTACGCTGCGTTCCAGCGTCATGGGCTACACCAAATTGAATACCCCGCCCGCAGACCAGCCGCAAGGCTTGCGCTGAACATAACGAAAGAAACACTACATGCTGAGCAATAAGATCGTTTCACTGCTGCTGTTCATCACTGCTACGGCAGCGTTCGCCGTCGAGCAACAACCACAGGCGGTTCCTCTGGATCGCATCCGCGCGGTGGTAAACGACAACGTCATCACCCAGCTTGAGCTCAAGCAGCGCCTCAGCGTAGTCACGAAACAGCTGCAGAAGCAGGGCACTTTGCTGCCGGACAGCAAGGTGCTGGAAAAGCAGGTGCTTGAGCGGATGATCACTGAGCTGCTGCAGATGCAGTTCGCCAAGGAAAGCGGCCTGCGGGTGGATGACGCCCAACTGGAAAAGGCGCTGGTACGCGTCGCACAGCAAAACCACTTCGATTCAGTAGGCGCGTTCCGCGCCAAGCTGGAAAAGGATGGCGTCGACTTCAACCAATTTCGCGAGGAGATACGCAACGAGATCATCTCCGTGAGGTTGCGTGAACGTGAGGTCGACAGCAAGCTGGTCATCAGCGAAAGCGATATCGAGGACTACTTGGCCACCCAGACCAGACAGGGCAACAAGGGCGAGGAGCTGCAGCTGGCGCATATCCTGATCGTGGTGCCGGAACAGGCCAGTGCCGACAGCATACAGACCTACAGGCGCCGAGCCGAGGAAGCGCTGGCAAAGTTGCGCGCAGGCTCTCCTTTTGCCCAGGTGGCAGCGGGCTATTCCGATGCCAAGGACGCGATGCAGGGCGGCCTGCTTGGGTGGCGTCCGGCCGATCGCTTGCCGAGCCTGTTCGCCGACCCATTGCAGAAAATGAAACCGGGTGAGGTCAGCAACTTGCTGCGCAGCCCGAATGGCTTTCACATCATCAAGCTGATGGACAGGCGTAGCTCAGATACCCCGGTGTTCATCACTCAGACCCACGCCCGCCACATTCTGATCAAGACCAGCGAACTGGTATCGGAGAATGAAGCCAAAGCGCGCCTGCAGGAGATCAAGCAGCACATCGACAAGGGCGCAGACTTTGCCGAGCAGGCACGTCTGTATTCCGAGGATGGCAGCGCCGCGCAGGGCGGCGATCTGAATTGGCTGTCCCCCGGCGAGACGGTGCCGGAATTCGAAAAAGCGATGGATGCGTTGAAGGTCGGTCAGGTCAGCGGTCTGGTGCAGTCCGGCTTCGGCTGGCATCTGATCCAGGTGCTGGAACGGCGCAACACCGATGTCAGCGTGGAACAGAAGAAACAGCAGGCGCGCAATGCCATCCGTTCGTACAAATCGGAAGATTCATATCAGGACTGGCTGCGCCAATTGCGTGATCGCGCCTTCATCGAATACCGCGAGTAAGATGCGCGCCCCTCTCGCCATCACTGCGGGCGAGCCCGCCGGAATCGGCCCTGACCTCTGTCTGCAACTGGCGCGGCATGAGTCAACCGCTGCTGGTCATTGCCGACAAGTCGTTGTTGCAGCAACGCGCGACGCAACTGGGCATCGACGTTGTTCTGCATGACTACACCGCAGCCACGCCGCATATGCCTGGCAAGCTGAGCGTGCTGCATGTGCCTTTGGTGCACGAGGCACAGGCCGGCAAGCTCGATTCTGCAAACAGCGCTTACGTGCTGGAGACCTTGCGTCGCGCGGTGCAGGGCTGCCAGTCCGGCGAATTTTCAGGACTGGTCACGGCGCCCGTGCATAAAGGAGTCATCAACGATGCAGGCATCCCCTTTACCGGGCACACCGAGTTCCTGGCCGAACAGACAAGCACGCCGCAGGTAGTCATGATGCTGGCGGGGGGCGGCATGCGCGTAGCACTGGCGACGACGCATCTACCGTTGCGCGAAGTAGCCGATGCGATCACCGCGCCGCTGCTGGAAAGCGTGTTGCGCATCATGCAGCGCGATCTGCAACGCCGCTTCGGTATCCTTCGTCCACGCATTCTGGTCGCGGGGCTCAACCCACACGCCGGGGAAGGCGGTCATCTAGGCCGCGAAGAGATAGAAGTGATGATACCCGTGCTGGATAAATTGCGTACCGAGGGCATTGACGTCAGTGCGCCGTTACCCGCCGATACTTTGTTCGCTGCACATCGTTTGCGCGAATGCGACGCCGTGTTGACGATGTATCACGATCAGGGGCTGCCGGTGTTGAAACACGCCAGCTTCGGTGGTGGTGTCAACATAACACTGGGCATGCCCATCATCCGCACCTCGGTCGACCACGGTACGGCGCTGGAACTGGCTGGCACGGGAAAGGCCAATGTCGGTAGCTTGCTGGAGGCGATCAAGGTCGCAACGGAGATGGTGCGCCATGAACGGACATAAAGCCGAGGGCATTTTTGGTTTTGGCATCACATGCCGCGCATATGAGCCTGCACGGAAATGCTTTTGGGGATTATCGAAATGAATCACAAAGCCAAAAAGCATTTTGGCCAGAACTTTCTCGTCGATCAGAGCATCATCGCCGATATCGTGCGCGCCATTCGTCCCGAAGCCAGCGACAACATGGTTGAGATCGGTCCTGGCTTGGGCGCACTGACCCGGCCGTTGCTTAAGCAGTTGGACAAGCTGCATGTGGTGGAGATCGATCGCGACATCATCGCGCGCCTGAAGACCGACTATCCGCAGGATAAGATCGTCATCCACGAAGGGGATGCGCTGAAGTTCGATTTCGCCACGCTGGGATCCCCCCTGCGCATCGTCGGTAATCTGCCGTACAACATCTCGTCGCCGCTGTTGTTCCACTTCGCGGACTACGCTGCGTTTATCACCGATATGCATTTCATGCTGCAGAACGAGGTGGTGGAGCGCATGGTGGCGGAACCTTCCACTCCCGCATATGGCCGATTGTCGGTGATGCTGCAATACCGTTTCTATATGGAGAAGCTGCTGGACGTGCCGCCACAGTCCTTCCGTCCCGCGCCCAAAGTGGATTCGGCGATCGTACGAATGATCCCGATCCCTGCCGACCAGATCGCGGTGACGAACGAAGTGCTGTATGCCCAGGTGGTTTCTGCCGCCTTCGGTCAACGGCGCAAGACTCTGCGCAATACGCTCAAAGCTTATCTGGCGGAAAGCGACTTCGCGCAGCTCGGTATCGATGCGCAGCTGCGTGCGGAAAATCTGGGCGTAGAGGAATTCATCCGTATCGCCAACTACTTGAGCGGACGCGCGTAAGCCTGGTTTCGGTTAGAATCACACCCCATTAGATCAAAGCCGGTCGGCGTCCCATCATGTCTGACATTCCACCCATCGTTCTTACATTTGCTGCCACCGATCCCAGTTGCGGGGCGGGCATGCAAGCCGACATCCTCACGATCGCCAGCATGGGTTGCCATCCGCTGTCCGTGGTCACGGCCATCACCGTGCAAGACACCAGCGGCGTCGATGACGTGCAGCCGGTGGATGCGGAGTGGGTGTCGGATCAGGCGCGTGCGGTGCTGGAGGATATGCCGGTCGCGGCATTCAAGATCGGCCTGCTGGGCAGCGTGGAGAACATCGCCGCCATCGCTGAAGTGATCTCCGATTATCCCGATGTGCCGCTGGTGTTCGATCCGGTGCTGGCTTCCGGGCGTGGCGACGAGCTGGCCAATGAAGACATGCTGGATGCGTTGCGCGAGTTGTTGTTGCCGCAGACCACCATCCTTACGCCGAACAGCATGGAAGCGCGTCGCCTGATCGTGGACGAAGATAACGAGGCGGATGATCCTGAATTGTCCGAGTGTGCCAAGCGCATATCTGCGTCTGGGGTGTGAGTATGTGCTGATCACCGGCACGCACGAACACACGCCCAAGGTCGTCAACACCCTGTACGGCGAACGCGGTTTGGTGCGCAGCGACAGCTGGCCGCGCTTGCCCGGCATCTATCACGGTTCCGGTTGCACACTGGCTTCCGCCATAGCGGCGCTGTTGGCTAACGGCCTGTCCATGGAAGATGCCGTGCACGAGGCGCAGGAATACACTTGGGAAGCGTTGAAATATGGCTTCCGTCCCGGCATGGGGCAACACATTCCGGACCGCCTGTTCTGGGCGCGCGATGAGGATGCGGAAGATGAAAGCGAAACCAGGCATTGAACCAACCACAGTCGAATCCGCAGATTAGCCAGATACTCTTGGATTCGAGCGACCCCAGTTTTCCCGTGGACCATCTGTTTCCTCAAATCGAAGGCCTGTACGCCATCACTCCGGACGAACTGAACACGGCTGAATTGTTGCGCAAGGTCCGGCTTGCCCTGCAAGGCGGTGCGCAGGTGCTGCAATACCGCAACAAGATTGCCGACGCTTCGCTGAAGTTGCAGCAGGCGCGAGCGCTGCGCCAACTGACGCGCGAATTCAAGGCGACCTTCATCGTAAACGACGATGCGCACTTGGCAGTGCAGGTGGATGCGGACGGTGTGCACCTGGGCGGCGAGGATGGCAGCGTGGCAGAGGCGCGTGCACTGCTCGGCAGTGCAAGGATCATCGGCGTGTCTTGCTATAATCGTGTTTCGCTGGCAATTGAGGCGGTGCGGCGGAGAGTGGACTATGTGGCCTTTGGCGCGTTCTTCCCTTCCGGCGTCAAGCCAGACGCAGTGAAGGCGGATGTGCAATTGCTGCAAACGGCACGGCGCGAACTGGATGTGCCCATCGTCGCCATCGGCGGCATCACGCAGCAGAACGGCGCGGCGTTGGTCGAGGCGGGCGCGGACGCGCTGGCAGTGATTTCGGCGCTGTGGAACGCCCCAGACATAGAAGTTGCGGCACAAGGATTCTCAACACTTTTCAGCAGGACATAAGCAATGACCTCTCACAATCAATCTCTCTTCGAGCAATCCCAGCAAATCATCCCCGGTGGCGTGAACTCGCCAGTTCGTGCCTTCCGTTCGGTCGGCGGTACGCCGCTGTTCTTCCAGCGCGGGCAGGGTGCCTACGTATGGGATGCAGATGGCAAGAAATACACCGACTACGTCGGGTCGTGGGGGCCGATGATCGTCGGACACTGCCATCCTCAGGTGGTCAAGGCGGTGCAGGACGCAGCCGCGCAGGGCTTGGGCTTCGGCGCACCGACCGCGAGCGAACTGGAGATGGCGGAACTGTTGTGCAAGATCCTGCCTAGCCTGGAGATGGTGCGTCTGGTCAGCTCCGGTACAGAAGCGACCATGACCGCGATCCGTCTGGCGCGCGGCTTCACCGGCCGTTCGCGCATCATCAAATTCGAGGGCTGCTACCACGGCCACTCGGACGGTCTGCTGGTCAAGGCTGGATCCGGCGCGCTGACGTTCGGCCAGCCGAGTTCGTCCGGCGTACCTGCCGAGATCGCCGCGCTGACCACGGTGCTGGACTACAACGATGCTGCTGGACTGGAACACGCCTTCGCCGAGATGGGCAAGGAGATCGCGGCGGTGATCGTGGAGCCGGTGGCAGGCAACATGAACCTTATCGCTCCCAAGCGAGAGTTCCTCGATGCACTGCGCAATCTGTGCACGAAGCATGGCGCGGTGTTGATCCTCGACGAAGTGATGACAGGCTTCCGCGTCAGCCTGCAGGGCGCGCAAGGCTACTACGGTATCAAGCCGGATCTGGTCACGCTGGGCAAGGTGATGGGCGGTGGCCTGCCCGCTGCCGCGTTCGGTGGACGCCGCGATATCATGCAATGCCTTGCTCCCTTGGGCTCGGTATATCAGGCAGGCACGCTGTCGGGAAATCCGGTGGCCGTGGCAGCAGGCTTGACCACTTTGAAGCTGGTGCAGGCGCCGGGCTTCTACGAACGCCTGTCGCAACTGGCGCAGCAGCTCACTACAGGCTTGACCACTGCAGCTCAGAAGCATGGAGTGGTGTTCTGTGCGCAATCTGTGGGAGGCATGTTCGGCCTGTATTTCAGCAAGGCCTTGCCGACCAGTTATGCCGAAGTGATGGCCTGTGATAAGGAGGCGTTCAACCGTTTCTTCCACGCCATGCTGGATGCAGGCCATTACCTCGCACCATCTGCGTTCGAGGCCGGCTTCGTCTCTGCGGCGCACACCGAGGCCGACATCGCGGCGACCATCGCGGCCGCCGACAAGATCTTCGCGGCCTGGAAATAATGGGCTTATTCTCGCAAGCAACGTTCTTCACCACGGTCAATCATATGAAAGACCTGCCGCTGCACGGCGGCAAGGAAGTGGCGTTCGTCGGCCGCTCCAACGCGGGCAAGTCGAGCGCCATCAATACGCTGGCCAACCATACGCGCCTCGCTTTCACCAGCAAGACGCCGGGCCGCACGCAGCACCTCAATTACTTTGCTCTCGGGGAGGGCAAGTTCCTGGTGGATCTGCCTGGTTACGGCTACGCCAAGGTGCCGCCGGACGTGCAGGCGCATTGGGAACACTTGCTGAGCGAGTATCTGCAGACTCGTGAAGAGTTGTGCGGTCTGGTGGTGATCATGGATGCAAGGCATCCGCTCACCGAGCGCGATCAAGATATGCTGAGCTGGTTCGCTCCCACGGGAAAACCCATACACATTCTGCTCACCAAGTCGGACAAGCTTAGCCGACAGCAGTCCACACAGACGTTGCGCGAGGTGAAGGCGTTCCTGCAGGAGAATTTCCCGCAATGCTCGGCGCAACTATTCTCCAGTCTGAAAAAAGTGGGGATGGATGAAGCAGAGGCGGTAATTGCGGCTTGGCTGCAGGACTGACAGGCAAAAAAATGCCCCTGAACTAAAGGGGGAAGTTCAGGGGCACAAAGTCTTTACAGGGTAAAGACGCCCGCTCAGGGAGGAGAAACGGGGAGCAGCTTTCGCTACCTGTACCCTCAGATAGGACTATCTGAAAATAGTTCCAAAGATTTCGAAATAATTTTAGGAAGAGCCATGCAAATACTCGGACAATATCCTCAATCCAGAATGCGTCGTATGCGCCGTGACCAGTTTTCGCGCGACTTGATGCGAGAGCACATACTTACTTCTGCAGATTTCATCTATCCCGTTTTTGTGCTTGAAGGCAGCAACAGGGTCGAGGACGTGAAGTCCATGCCGGAGGTGCAGCGCAAAACTCTGGACCTTTTGCTCAAGGATGCCGAGCAATGTGTGAAGCTGGGTATCCCGGTGATGGCGATCTTTCCGGTGATCGATGCGCCACTGAAGAGCTTGGATGCGCGCGAAGCCTACAACCCGGATGGTCTGGTGCCGCGCGTGGTTGCCGCGCTGAAGAAGAATTTTCCTGAACTCGGCGTGATGACCGACATTGCTCTCGATCCCTACACCAGCCACGGGCAGGATGGTCTGATCGACGACAGCGGCTACGTGCTCAACGATGAAACCATCGCGGTGCTGACCAGACAGGCGCAGACCCATGCCGCTGCAGGTGCCGACATCGTCGCCCCTTCTGACATGATGGATGGACGTATCGGCGCCGTGCGAGCAGCGCTGGATGCCAATAACCACATTTACACTCGCATCATGGCCTACTCGGCCAAATATGCGTCCAGTTTTTACGGTCCGTTCCGGGACGCCGTCGGTTCCAGCGGCAATCTGGGCAAGGGCAATAAGTACACTTACCAGATGGACCCAGCCAATTCCGACGAAGCGCTGTGGGAAGTCGGTCTCGACCTGCAGGAAGGCGCTGACATGGTGATGGTGAAGCCCGGTATGCCCTATCTCGACATCGTGCGCCGCGTGAAGGATGAGTTCAAGGCGCCCACTTTCGTCTATCAGGTGAGTGGCGAATACGCCATGCTCAAGGCTGCTGCGCAGAATGGCTGGCTGAACGAAGAGGCGTGTGTGTTGGAATCGCTGTTGGCATTCAAGCGTGCCGGGGCGGACGGAATACTCACTTACTTCGCGCTAGATGCGGCGCGCTGGTTGAAGGAAGCCAACAAGTAGGGATTCAGCACTGGACTCCTGTGGTCCGGCCGAGTGGGCGCCCATTTTTCAAGATCGCTCCGGGCGCGGTATATTCCGAACTTGATGTCCATGCGGCCAGGAGCTGAAGAGGTATTCGTCGTTTCAGGTTGCGACGGCAAGAATACCTACCCTGAGGGAACCTCTATTCACCATCCTTCCGGCAGCTCGCATGTACCCCAGTCAAAGGATGGTCGCAGGTTGTTCGTGTTCTTCCCGGAAGGCTGATATATCAATCAACTTGCCAACAAGGCCTCTAGCGCAGCAATGTCCGCATGGGTCTCCGGGTGGCGACTTCCGCTGTGGCGAGCGTTCTCGGGCAGGACGATGATGTGCATCGGCGTGCCAGTTTCACTAGTCAGCGTATAGCTCGGTACAGATTCTTCGTGCCCAGCGATGCGCACCCTCCACTCTCCATCTTCAAAATCCAGGTTATTCTTGAGCAAGAATAGCAGCACTGCTTTCGCATCATCGCTGAACAACATGATGTTGATGTCGGAACCTTCGCCTGCTGTGCCGCTTAACACCGAGCCAGTGAGGTAGGGGTTGAACTCGGCCAGCAGTCGCATGGCGTCCAGTGCCTCAGTTCGTAACTGATGCAGGACGGCGGGGTGGCTGTCCTGTTGGTAGAGCGCACGGTAGCTGTGCAGCGCTTCTTCCACTTCCTGGTTGCTGGGCAGGTGCTGTGTCTCGGCTGCGCCGAGTTGTTTGGCGGCTTTGCGTTTGGCGAACGCGAAGTCGGTGATGCCATCCTCGGCAATCAGGCGTGCGGTTTGGTGTGCGAGTTGTTCACGCATCAAGTCGCGATGTTGCGTATTGGGTTTGCTCATTAGAACAGTTGATCGCTTTCAGTGCTGGCCGGTTTGGCCGATTCCTGCACCGCACTGCTTTGCTCGGGCGGCAGGTTCTCTTCATAGAAGTATTCAATTCGGTTGCCGTTTGGATCGCGCAGGCCATTGTCATTGATGCGGGCCGTGACGATATGCTCGGGCACGGAATATTCGATCTCAGGTGTGTTCTTGAGCATCGTACCCATGTAATCGATCCAGATAGGGAGCGCGGCACCTCCACCCGTCTCCCTCTCACCGAGAGTATGTGGTGTGTCGTAGCCTATCCAGGTGACTGCGACAAGTGTCGGATGGAAACCGCAAAACCACGCGTCCATGGAATCGCTGGTGGTGCCGGTCTTGCCTGCGAGGTCTTGCCTACCCAACGACATGGCCCTGATGGCGGTGCCGTGCTTCACTACGTCTTGCATCATGTTGACCATGGTGAAGGCATTGCGTACATCCAGTACTTGTTCAGCGCCTTTGCCGGCCTCAATGGGCGTAACCTGGCTGATGATGTTGCCTTGTCCATCTTCAACACGCTGAATCAGATATGGCGTGACACGATAACCGCCATTAGCGAACACGGAGTACCCAGTGAGCATCTGCCAAGGCGTGACTGAGACTGCACCCAACGCCATCGTCAAATAAGGACCAACCTTACTTTTGTCGAAGCCGAATTTCGTAACGTAGTCCTGCGCATAGTCCAGCCCGATGGATTGTAGGATGCGAATGGAAACGAGATTCTTAGACTTGGTGAGCCCTTGACGCATGCGCATCGGGCCTTCGAATTCACCATCGAAATTTTTGGGTTCCCACGGCTCGCCGCCCGTGTCAATGGGGTCTACCACCAGTGGCGCATCGTTGATGACGGATGCAGGGGTGAAGCCCTTCTCCAGCGCTGCGGAATAGATGAAAGGTTTGAAGCTGGAGCCTGGCTGGCGCCACGCTTGCGTGACGTGGTTGAACTGTGTTCGATTGAAGTCGAAGCCGCCGACAAGCGCAAAAACGGCTCCATCTCGGGGGTTGGCCGACACGAAAGCAGCTTCTGCCTGTGGGAGCTGTGTGATTTCCCACGTATCTTTCGCATTTTTGCGAACGCGAATCAAAGAGCCCTTGCGGATACGGCGGTTCATTGCAAGCTTGTCGCCAAGCATCTGCTGGGCGAAGCGCAATCCCTCTCCCCGAACTTCGATGACTTGTCCTCCTTTGACATAGGCGCTAAGGCTCTTCGGAGTAACGGATTGCACGACTGCGGCGATCAAGTCATCGCTGTTGGGCACATCCTGCAAGGCATCTTCCAGAAGTTCTTCGGTATTGTTCTTCTGCAGATCAATGTAGCCTTCCGGGCCGCGATAGCCGTGGCGCTCGTCATAGTCCATCACGCCTTTTCGTAAGGCAGCGTAGGCGGTCGCCTGGTCTTGCACGCGAATCGTGGTGTAGACGCTGTAACCTTGGGTGTAAATGTCTTCTTGAAAGCGGTCATACATTTCCTGCCGAACAAGCTCCGCGACGAAGCCGGCGTTGACTGCGAATTCTTGGTGATAGGCGGTTTGCCTAGTCTGGATTGGTGCGTTCTTGGCGATTTCGAATTCTTCCTTGGTGATGTAGCCCAAGTCATGCATGCGTCTCAGAATGTATTCTTGGCGCAGTTTGGCGCGTTTCGGATTAACCACCGGATTGTACGCGCCGGGCGCCTTGGGGAGCCCCGCCAGCATGGCCATCTCAGCCAGCCCGAGCTCGTTAAGCGGTTTGGAATAATATGCTTGGGCGGCCGCACCAAAGCCGTAGGCGCGTTGCCCCAGATAAATATGGTTGATGTACAACTGAAGGATTTCATCCTTGGTAAGGTTGTGTTCGATCTTGAAGGACAGCAGCATTTCGTTGAACTTGCGGGTCAACGTCTTTTCTTTGGATAAGAAAAAATTGCGGGCCACTTGCATCGTAATAGTGCTGGCGCCCTGTTTGACGCCGCCTGAAGTGAAATTGGAGAAGGCCGCACGCATTACACCGATGTAGTCAACGCCGCCGTGTTCGTAGAAGCGGTCATCCTCGGCCGCCAGTATGGCTTTCTTCATCAATTCAGGAACCGCTTCGATCTTGACCAGTTCGCGTCGCTCCTCACCAAATTCACCAATCAACACACCTTCAGCGCTGTAGATTCGTAGCGGCATCTTGGGTCGGTAGTCAGTCAACGCATCGAGAGATGGCAGGGTCGGATAAGTTAAAATGGCCGCGAAAACCAGAAGTAACAGGGGCAGGAG
The DNA here is from genome assembly GCA_963813255.1 of uncultured beta proteobacterium. GTDB lineage: Bacteria > Pseudomonadota > Gammaproteobacteria > Burkholderiales > Gallionellaceae > Sideroxyarcus. Next base: position 94,656 of record CAWEYD010000002.1, read on the forward strand.
TGGCAAAGCCAGAACACCCAATGCAGGATAGAACCACCAGCGAGAAGTCATATAAAAATGTTCAGGTAATTTTAAGGTACTTTAGAATTATATCGCTCGGCGCTGGCAAAATCCGCCGATAGAAAAAACTTTACACTCTTGGGAGTTATTGCTAGGATTTAAACCAACTTTGTACGAAAAAGCGCTAACCATCCTATGATTAAAGGAAATTTCGACATTCCGTTGGACTTTTTGCAGACGTCGACACCACCTCTGATCGGGGTGGATATCAGTTCTTCTTCAGTCAAAATGGTGGAGTTGAGCGAGTCGCCCAAAAAGGGCGGCTATGTGGTGGAACGCTACGCCATAGAGGCGCTTCCATCCGACGCAGTGAGTGATGGCAATATCAATAACCTGGATGCTGTTTCAGAAGCTTTAAGGCGAGCGTGGAAGCGTATGGGGGCGCGTATTAGAAACGTTAGTTTGGCCTTGCCTGCCGCTGCAGTGATCAGCAAAAAAATCATGTTGCCAGCCGGCCTTCGCGAAGATGACTTGGAATACCAGGTTGAATCTGAAGCGAATCAATATATCCCGTTTGCTCTGGAAGAGGTCAATCTGGACTTCCAGGTGATTGGACCTTCCCCTAGCAATCCCGAAGAAGTTGAAGTGCTACTGGCTGCTTCACGCAAAGCCAATGTCGAAGATCGGGTGGCGGCCGCACAGTCGGCAGGCTTAAAAGCGGTCGTGGTAGACGTCGAGCCATATGCGGCCGAGGCGGCCTTTGAGCAGATTCGTACGCAACTGCCTGGAGGTGCGGTCGATCAATGTGTTGCGGTGGTTGATGTTGGCGCAAACGTGATGAACGTAAATGTATTGCGCAATGGTCAGTCTGTTTACACGCGCGATCAGCAAATTGGTGGCGTCCAACTGACTCAACAAATTCAAGGCGCTTTCGGGTTGTCGGCAGAGGAAGCTGAGGCTGCAAAGAGAAACGGTGGTCTGCCGGAGAATTATGAAAGTGATGTGCTCTCGCCTTTTCGCGAAAGTGTCGCCATGGAAGTGGCTCGCGCGCTGCAGTTCTTCTATACCTCAACACAGTACAACGAGGTTAACTATATTGTATTGGCTGGGGGGTGCGCAGCACTTCCCGGGCTGGATGAGGCTGTAGCTACACGCACGCAGGTCAGCGCGTTAGTGGCGAACCCGTTTGAGTTGATGACGCTTTCTAGTCGTATCAAACCTAGACAGCTACAAACGGATGCGCCTGCTTTGATGATCGCCTGTGGCTTGGCAATGCGGAGGTTCGACCCGTCATGATACGCATCAATCTTTTGCCGCATCGCGCGGAGAAACGCCGTGCACAGCAAATGCAATTCATTGTGTTCAGCGTCATCTCGTTGGTGCTTGGGGGGCTGATCGTCGGATTTGTTCACGTGGCAATCAGCACACAAATCTCTTATCAAGAGCGGCGCAACGCTTACCTGAAACAAGAAATTGCGGGTCTGGATAAGCAAATCGAGCAAATCAAGAAACTACGCGAACAGACTCAGGCACTTTTGTCCAGAAAGACAGTGGTCGAGAATTTGCAGTCCAACCGTTCCGATGTGGTGCACTTGCTTGATCAGATGTTGCGCATCTTGCCCGAAGGAGTGTATCTGAGGAGCCTCAAGCAATCTGGCTACAAAATCAGCCTGGTTGGCATTGCACAATCCAACGCCCGAATTTCCACGTTGATGCGTTCGATCGAGGACTCGCCGTGGCTCGACTCCCCAACATTGATAGAGATTCATGCAGTGAGTATTGGCAACACAAGGGTGAGTGAGTTCTCTCTCAACTTTAACTTGACTAAGTTGACGGCCCCCACGGGTGCGGCACCGGCCAAAGTAGGCGGAAAAGGTTAGGGGGCAGAAATGAATTTACTTGAAGAATTTAAAAGCATCGATCCCAACAGGCCGGGTAGCTGGCCGTGGTTCGTCAAATTGGCTGCGTTTGCCGCGATATTTCTTGTGGTCATCGTCGGGGGGGCATTCTTTGACTGGCAAGACCAGTACGACAGCCTGAAGTTGGTTAAGCAAGAAGAAGAAAAACTACGCGAGACCTTCTTGGAAAAAAAACGAGAAGCCATAAACTTGGATATCATCAAAAAGCAGTTGATAGATACTCAGCAATCTTTTGGAGCGCTACTCAAACAACTGCCCAGTAAATCCGAGATGGACGCGCTATTGACAGACATCAATCAGGCGGGCTTGGGGCGAGGCCTTCAGTTCGAACTCTTCAAGCCGGGTGCCGAAGTAGCAACAGGGGTGTTTACCGAACAGCCAATCGCAATAAAGGTAACCGGCAACTATGACGACTTGGGGAATTTTGCCAGCGACATCTCGCAACTCCCACGTATCGTCACTCTCAACGACATCAGTATCAGCTCTTTTACTTCCAGTAGCCCTCCTAATACTGGTGTGCTTTTGATGGAGGCGACGGCAAAGACTTATCGCTATCTTGATGAAGATGAATTGGCCGCTCAAAAGCGCGCGTCCAAACCGGCGGGAGCAAAGAAATGAGGGCGCTATACTTGGTAATGTTGGCTGCTGTCTTGCTCACAGGATGCGGAGGGGAAGAGTTTCAGGATTTACGGGATTTCGTCACCAGCGCCGGGGCGGATATGCGCGGAAAGGTTGAGCCGCCGCCTGACATCAAACCGTATGAGCCGTTTACTTACGAAAATACAACTTCGTTGCCCGATCCTTTTAAGCCACGCAAGCAGGATGTTCGGAGTGCAAGTCGATCTGGGCAGAACCAGCCAAATATGGAGCGCCCGAAGGAAGAGCTTGAGGACTATCCGCTGGAGAGCCTAAAAATGGTGGGCTATCTGTCCCAGAAGAATGTCAGCTACGCCATCATTCGATCTTCGGAGGGAAAGATTTACACGGTGAAGCCGGGCAACTACATCGGATTAAACTTCGGACAGATTGTCTCGGTGACTGAAACTGAAGTGAAAATAAAGGAAATGGTCCAGGACAGTGCTGGTGACTGGTCGGAGCGTGAAAGCAGTCTGCAATTGGTCGAGTGATTGGGGGTAAAAATATGAAACAGTTCAACGAATTAACACGAGGCTTCATTGCGGCTGCGCTTTTGTCGTGTGCACTAAACCTCCAAGCACAAGAGGCGCCAGTTGCCGGGGATGAGACCAACAGCATTCAGTCCATCACTGCCAGCGCCGAGGCAGGTGGAGTGGTCGTGGTTAAGATTGGCATGAAAGCCGCACCAAGTGTTCTGCCCGCAGCATTTACCATCAATACTCCGCCTCGCATCGCATTTGACTTTCCGAATACAGCGAACGGTCTTGGGAAATCGATGCAGGAATTTGGTGAAGGGGATTTGCGCAGTGCGAACGTTGTGCAGGCGGGGAATCGCACCCGTTTGGTGATTAACCTGGCTCAGATGGTGAGTTACAACACACGCATTGAAGGCGGTGAAGTGTTGATCACCCTGCAGCCAAAGGTGGTCGGCGGCGGGGCGGGGTCTGTAGCGGCGACACACTTTGCGGACGCTGCAGTGGGTTCGCAAAAACACAGTCTGCGTGATATTGATTTCCGCAGAGGAAAGAATGGTGAAGGGCGGGTGCAGATCGACCTGTCCGATGCCGACATCGGCATAGACATCAAACAACAGGGGAAAGTGCTCGCCGTAGATTTCAAAAGTACCAGCCTGCCACGAAATCTGCAGCGCAAACTGGATGTATCCGATTTTGCGACACCCGTGCAGATGGTGGATGCCTATGTGCAGGGTGGGAATACGCGCCTGATGATTGAGCCCAAGGGGCTATGGGAATACTCGGCCTACCAGACTGACAACAAATTCATCATCGAAGTAAAGTCGGTGACGGATGACCCGAACAAACTGGTGAAAGGGAGCGTGACTGGTTATTCTGGAGAGAAGTTGACCTTGAATTTCCAGAATATATCGACCCGCGAAGCGTTGAGCGTCATAGCTGACTTTACGGGCTTGAATATGGTAATCAGCGATACGGTGTCTGGCAGCCTAACCCTGCGATTGAAGGATGTGCCTTGGGATCAGGCCTTTGACATCATCCTGCAGAGCAGAGGCTTGGACATGCGCAAGAACGGAAATGTCATTCAAGTCGCGCCGCGCGAGGAAATTGCAGCCAAGGAGAAGATCGAATTCTCTGCACGTCAGGAAATTACCGAACTGGAGCCGTTGCGCACAGAGAATTACGCACTGTCCTACGCAAAAGCTGCCGATATCGTTAAGTTGATTTCTAGCGACAAACAAAAAATCCTTTCCAGCAGGGGAAGTACGAATTTCGACTTGAGAACAAACATGTTGTTTGTGAAGGATGTGCCGACCAGCCTCGAGGAGGTCAGGAGGTTAATCAAGTTGGTGGATGTGCCAGTTCGGCAGGTATTGATAGAGGCGCGCTTTGTCGAGGCGGGTGAGACGTTCAACCGCACGTTAGGTGGAAGATTGGGTTATACAGGGCCGGAAACAAGCGTTGCTGGCGGCGGTTTCCCACTGGCTGGAGGCTTGAAGGGGGCTATGTCAACCAATTTGAATTTGCCCGGCGCGACCTCGGGTATCGGTGGCCTGACGTGGACGTTGTTCAACGCATCGGCGACCAAGACGCTGACGTTGGAGTTGAACGCGTCCGCCATTGATGGAACGACCAAGAACATCGCTAGCCCTCGCGTGGTAACAGGCGATAAGACTGCCGCCACCATCGAGTCTGGCGTGGAAGTGCCGTATCTGCAGGCGAGCAGCAGTGGCGCGACTAACGTAGCCTTCAAGAAAGCGGTTTTGGGGCTTACTGTGACGCCGCAGATCACGCCGGATGACAACGTGTCCATGAAGGTAAGCGTGAGTCAGGACACGGTGGGTAACATTTACGCTGGTGTGCCAAGCATCAACACTAAGAAGGTTGAGACTCAGGTGTTGGTTGAAAACGGCGGGACGGTGGTGGTTGGCGGGGTATATACCCAGGATGAATCGGATTCGACACAGTCCGTACCTGGTTTGGGTGATATTCCTGTGATCGGCTGGCTGTTCAAAACAAATACCTTGGTAAAGGCGAAGAAAGAGTTGCTGGTGTTCATTACCCCCAAGATACTCAAAGACACGCTGGGTTCGAACTGAACGCAGGCACTGTAGAACAAAAGCCCGGCGGAAGCCGGGCTTTTGTTTGGGGTTACGGAATTCCGCTACAATCCTTTCCATGACTGAAATGACATCAAGCAAGCTGGACTCCGGCAACATCATCCTGATCGGCATGATGGGATCAGGAAAGACGACGGTAGGCAAGCTGCTCGCAAAGCAACTAGGCAAGACCTTCATAGATTGCGACGAAGAAATCCAACGCCGCACAGGAGTGACCATCCCGCATATCTTTGACGTCGAAGGGGAGGCAGGATTCCGGCAGCGGGAGAGCGCGACTCTGGAAGAGTTGACGACGCGGCGCAATATCGTGTTGGCGACGGGCGGAGGCGCGGTATTGAGTCCGCGGAATCGCGCGTTGCTCAAACAGGGGGGCGTTGTCGTGTATCTCAAGAGCAACGTGCATGACCTGTGGCAGCGCACGCGCCATGACCAGAATCGGCCCCTGCTGCGAACCGCCGACCCACGTGCGAAATTGCAGGAGCTATATGGACAACGCGATTCGCTCTATTCCGAGACCGCTGATGTCGTGATGCACACCGGCAAGCAGAGTGTGCATGTGTTGTTATTGCGTCTCCAGCAAAAGCTGGAAGCAATGCATAGTCCCATTCAAACCGGAGATCAGAAATCTATGCAGACTTTGGTTGTCGGCCTGGCCGAACGAAGTTATCCGATACATATAGGCAGTGGCCTGCTGGACAATGTCGAACTTCTGCTGTCACACCTGCCGCGCAAACGCGCCGTGATCGTAAGCAACACAACGGTGGCGCCGCTATATCTTGAGCAGTTGAGCGCGGGTCTGACTCATCATGGCGTTCAGGTGCAAAGCGTCATTCTGTCGGATGGCGAGCAGTACAAAAACGGCGAATCGCTGAACACCATTTACGACGCACTGCTGAAATCGCGCAGCGAGCGCAGTACGCCGCTCATCGCCTTGGGTGGTGGCGTCATCGGCGACATCACCGGCTTTGCTGCCGCTACCTATCTGCGGGGCGTGCCATTCATTCAGATACCCACGACGCTGTTGGCGCAGGTGGATTCCTCGGTGGGCGGCAAGACCGGCATCAATCATCCGCTGGGCAAGAACATGATAGGCGCTTTCTATCAGCCGCTGGTAGTGCTGGCAGATATCTTTACGCTGAACAGCCTGCCCGACAAGGAATTGAGGGCCGGGATAGCCGAGGTTATCAAGTACGGCCTGATCCGCGATCTGACCTTCCTGGAATGGCTGGAAGCCAATATGGAAAGATTGCTGGCGCGTGACAGGGAGGCGCTGCAATATGCCGTAGCGCGAAGCTGTGACAACAAAGCAAAGGTGGTCGGGGCGGACGAGCGCGAGAGCGGAGAACGCGCGTTGCTGAATCTCGGCCACACCTTCGGCCATGCCATAGAGACCGGCATGGGCTACGGTGTCTGGCTGCACGGAGAGGGCGTGGCAGCGGGAACGATCATGGCGGCTGACCTGTCGCAGCGCCTCGGATGGCTCAGCGCGCAGGATGTGCAGCGTGTGCGAGCGCTGTTCGAGCGAGCCGGCTTGCCCACGGTTGCGCCAAAGCTGGGTGCAGAGAGGTATCTGCAACTGATGGGGTTGGACAAGAAAGTGGCAGACGGCAAGATCCGCTTTGTGTTGCTGAAGTCGCTGGGGGATGCCGTGATGACCGGGGATGTGCCACAGGCATTGGTTGAGCAAACACTGGAGGCGTGCAGTGCCTGAAAGGCAACTTGCACCGTATGCGGTCAGCGCCAGTGCGAAGGGAAGAAAAGTCGCAGAGCCGGTCCCGCCAGGGCGCAGTGACTTCCAGCGCGACCGTGATCGCATTATCCACTCCGGAGCTTTCCGCCGCCTCGAATACAAGACACAGGTGTTCGTCAATCACGAAGGCGACTTGTTCCGCACTCGTCTCACACACAGCATAGAGGTCGCCCAGATCGGCCGCTCCATCGCACGGCGCTTGGATTTGAACGAAGACCTCGTCGAAGCCATCTCGCTTGCCCACGACCTCGGGCACACGCCATTCGGTCACGCAGGGCAGGAGGCACTGAATGCCTGTATGAAGGATCACGGTGGCTTTGAACACAACCTGCAATCGTTGCGAGTGGTGGATGTCCTCGAGGAGCGCTATGCGGAGTTCAACGGCCTGAACCTGTGTTTTGAAACTCGTGAAGGCATCCTCAAGCACTGCTCGATGGAACATGCAGCGCAACTGGGAGAAGTGGGCGAGCGCTTTCTAAACAAGCATCGGCCCTCGCTGGAGGCGCAGATTGCCAACCTGGCCGACGAGATCGCCTACAACAATCACGACGTCGATGACGGCTTACGCTCGGGCCTGCTAACGCTGGAACAATTGGCTTCAGTGCGATTGTTTGCCCGGCACCTGGATGAGGTAAGAGCCGCCTATCCACATCTGGCTGAGCGCCGCGTGGTGCACGAGACCGTGCGCCGCATGATCAACACCCTAGTCACCGATCTCCTCGCCCAGACTGAGCAAAACATCCGAACTCATGCGCCGCAAAGCGTTAAGGATGTGCGGACCGCGCCACCATTGGTGGCATTCAGCGAACACATGCACGAGCTGAACCGCGAGCTGAAGGCGGTGTTGCACACCCAGCTTTACCGGCACTACAAGGTGATGCGCATGAGCGCCAAAGCACGCCGCATCATAGATGACCTATTCGAGGCCTTTATGGAAGACCCGCGGCTGCTGCCGCCACAATTCGGTTCGGCATTGGAATCCCGACGCGCCCGCGTTGTGGCGGATTACGTCGCCGGGATGACTGATCGTTACGCGATCAGGGAACACCGACGGTTGTTTTCGGTGGGCGAAAACTAAACCGCCCCTTCCAATTCTGGCAGGGGCGGCTCGGTTAGCGGGAGACGAACCTCGCTTTAGAATGTATACGGCGAGGAGGGCGGCAAGTAGCACGTAGTAGCGGTTAGATCTGTATCAGATGCTTTCAGGCGGAATTTAATTTCGCCGACCGCATCCGTACCCGCGACGGTAGTCTTGGCGCGAATTCTGACCACTGTCCAGATCGCGCTGTTTTTACCATATTCCAGGGTGAACGTGCCTACGCCGCTGGCATCTGTCGTGACGGTGCCCGGGGCATCAAGAAGATTGGTCGAGGTCAATGTGCCTGCGGCTGAGTTGGGCGGAGTGATGCGGGTATCACCCCTGCCTCCTGCCATCGAAACGTTATCGGCATAGCGGACTCTGGCGCCGTCTTCACCGGGATCCAGAGTCAGGTTTTCGTTGATATCTTCGTTCCAGAACGTGCCGCCGTTGCCGGCCTTGTAAAATGGGGCAACGGTAGCCGCCGGGTCAAAAACCATGCCATCTGGATCGGGAAAGCAATTCACACCTGTGCTCCAAGCTATCGGCCACAAGCTGAGATTAACCACTGCATTCCTCATCGGGGCGCCGGCGGAGTCGGCAACCAGCACCGACAACGCCAGTTTGTAGTTGGTGCCCGTGGCATTTTCCGTTAGTTTTGTGGCCGAACCGAAGGCCACCGAGCCGGCCGTGCCGCCGATGTTGATGGAGGCATCGTTGCCGGAGGGGGAAATATTCAGCGCAGGTGTCGGTAAATTGGCCTCGGTCGCTACACAAGTCGCGCCGGGGCATGGGCCGCCAGCGCCGAGTACTGTTGCGCGTATCTGAACACCTCCTGCTCCTGAAGTCAGCGAGCCGGAGGTAAAGGATGTGACCGCCTGTCCCAGGGTATATCCCCCCCCGGCTTGCGATGCAGTGTATGCCACGACAGGCGATACCGACTCGCCCCCGCCCGTGGGGTTGAGGATCGAGAATGCAACAACCGCATTGCCAACAGGCTGGCCAGTGATATCGGTCACTGTGGCGATAAGCGAGGACACCCCGGTGGTTGTGCCCACACTTTTCGGCACAGTACTTGGGGATGCCTGCAAGGTGATCTGGTACGGAGTCACTGCGGTCATGGATACCGAGAGGCTGTCGCTGACAGTGGTACCCTTGACGAGCGCCTGCACGCTGGCAACACCGGCAGATGCAGTGTAAAGGGTCGCGCTGGCGGTTCCGGCGCCGACCGGCACATCCAGAATGGTCAGGCCCGGAGTATTGTTCCAGTAGCCTGTCGAGGTGGCGAAGGTGACTATGCCTGGTGTGGTAGCGTAGGGGGCTGGTACGGTAGCCGTTACCGTAAGAGTATCTGCCGTTGTCATGGAGACTGCAGTGGGATTGAGCACGGCTGGTTGCGCTGTCACCTTATTCAGGTTCAGGACGGTCTGGCTGATGGCGTAAGTGGTAGCAGTGGCAGTGACGGTAGCGGTCGCAGTGGCAGTGGAACCCACCGAAGTCGCGGTCAAAGTAACGGCGCCAACCCCCCCGGATACGCCGGTGACTGTAGTGGTGAACTTGCCGTTGGCATCGGTGACGCCCGACGCCGGGCTAAGTGTCACCACACCTGTTCCAGTTGCAACAACGGAAATCGGCGCACCGGCGACTCCTGTGCCTTGCGCATTCTTGGCGATGAAGACGACGGTTGCCGGAGACGCGCCGTTATCCGGCAGCGTGGCTGCATTGCCCGAGAATACGGACAGGGTCGAGCCCAAGATCTGGATCGGAATTTGAGCTATAGCACCCGCCGTCGCCGTTACAGTGGCAGTGCGGTTGGCCAAACTGCTCGTGCCCGAGGAAAAAGTAAAAGTTGCTGTGCCAGCGTTGCCGGTGGTCACCGTCTGGGTGCTTACGATGCCGGTGTCGGTTCCCAGTGTCACAGGAATATTGGGGAGGGCAGCGTTAGAAGCGCTCAGTGCGGTGACGGTTATAGTGGCAAAACCAGAGTTGTCGGATGGAACCGTCGTCGGAGAGGCCGACAGCGAGAGTGCGGCGGCTACCGTGCTGGCGGGGGCCGTAGTGCCCGTAGTGGTCGCATTAGACGGGCCGCCTGCGCCGCAACCTGTAAGGAGAGCCGCCGTAGCCGCAATCAAAGTCAAGCATCTGGCCTGGGTCAAAAAAGTGGTTCGCAAGGCAGCCCCCTAATTCTCAGTGTTAAAAATACTCGCACTATTGCGAATATATATGAACGACATTCTATAACCCCTAGTTTTGATTGCGCAACTTATATTTGGGCGCGGTCCTTGAGGCCCTTAGTGAGTCTGGCGATGCCATTGAGCTGGATTGTTGCCGTGCTCAGCCGGAACGGGTAACATCGCCGCCCTTTCGCGTAAATATTTGGAAGGCGGCTATAAGGCCGCCGTTTTGTTGGGATGATCGAGGTGAGGAGCAAGGTGAACAATTCTTCGTTGCCAGCGCAGCAGGGTCTTTATGATCCGCGCAATGAACATGATGCATGTGGTGTCGGATTCGTCGCACATATCAAAGGTCAGGCAAGTCATGACCGGGTCAGCCAAGGGCTGCAGATACTGGAGAACCTGACACACCGCGGTGCGGTGGGCGCCGATCCCCTGGCCGGCGATGGTGCCGGTATCCTGGTTCAGATTCCAGACGCGTTCCTGCGCAAAGTTGTTGCCAAGGAAAAGATAACTTTGCCCTCCGCTGGGGAATACGGCGTAGGTATGTTGTTCCTGCCGCGCGACAACAAGGCACGTGCCGCCTGCGAGAAGGCCATCGCTGACAAGATCAAGGCCGAAGGTCAGGCCCTGCTGGGCTGGCGCGATGTGCCGGTGGACAACAGCGGTCTCGGCGAGAGTGTGAAAGCAGTCGAGCCTGTGGTGCGCCAGGTGTTCATCGCCCGCGGCAAGAAGACCGAAGATCAGGACGCATTCGAGCGCAAGCTGTTCGTCATCCGCAAGACCGTAGAACACGCTGTGCGCAAGCTGCCCAAGGGGCAAGGCAATGGCTTCTACATCCCGTCGATGTCGTCGCGCACCATCGTTTACAAAGGCATGCTGCTGGCCGACCAGGTCGGCAAATACTTCCTCGATCTGCAAGATAAAGATCTGGTCAGTGCGTTCTCTCTGGTACACCAGCGCTTCTCCACCAATACTTTCCCCACTTGGGACCTCGCACACCCGTTCCGCATGATCGCGCACAACGGCGAGATCAATACCTTGCGCGGCAACGTCAACTGGATGGCGGCGCGCCAAGCGGCGATGTCGTCCAAATTCATCGGCAAGGATCTCGACAAGCTGTGGCCGCTGATCGTCGAAGGCCAGTCCGACTCGGCCTGCTTCGACAATGCACTGGAGTTGCTGGTGGCTGGTGGTTACGCGCTGCCGCACGCGATGATGATGCTGATCCCAGAGGCTTGGGCCGGCAATCCGCTGATGGATGAAGAACGCCGTGCGTTCTACGAATACCACGCAGCATTGATGGAACCATGGGACGGTCCCGCCGCTGTGGCATTTACCGATGGTCGCATGATCGGTGCGACGCTGGACCGCAACGGCCTGCGCCCCGCGCGTTACCTCATCACCGACGACGACGTCGTGCTGATGGCCTCCGAGATGGGCGTGCTGCCGATCGCGCAGAGCAAGATCGTGAAGAAGTGGCGCCTGCAGCCGGGCAAGATGTTCCTCATCGACATGCAGGCCGGACGCATCGTGGACGATGCAGAGCTGAAGACCCAGCTCGCCACCGCCAAACCCTACCGCAAGTGGATCGAGCAATCGCGCCACTACTTGGATGATCTGCCTAAATCCAAGGTCGCGCTCAAGAACGAAGCCAATCTGCTCGATACGCAGCAGGCCTTTGGTTACACGCAGGAAGACACCAAGTTCCTCATGCTGCCGATGGCCTCGGCTGGCGAGGAAGCCATTGGCTCCATGGGTACCGATGCCGCGCTGCCGGTCCTGTCTGGCCGGAGCAAGGTGTTGTACAACTACTTCCAGCAGTTGTTCGCACAAGTCACCAACCCGCCTATCGACCCGATCCGCGAAGAGATCGTGATGTCGCTGACTTCCTTCATCGGCCCCAAAGCGAACCTGCTGGGCGTGGACGAGACCAAGCCTGCGCCGCGCCTGGAAGTGCATCAGCCCGTGCTGTCGGAAGAGGACATCGCCAAGCTGTATGACATCGACAAGCTCACCAAGGGCGCTTACAAGTCGCAGGTGCTGGATATCACCTATCCGGTGAAGAACGGTGCGGAAGGCAGCGCTGCAGCGATCGCCGCCCTGTGCAAGGCGGCCGATAAGGCCGTTGCCAAGGGCTTTAACGTATTGATCCTGTCCGACCGCGCGATGTCGGATAAGCGCGTGGCGATACCGGCACTGCTGGCGACCGCCGCCGTACACCACCACCTCGTATGCGAAGGACTGCGCACCAGTGCGGGTCTGGTGGTCGACACCGGCTCGGCGCGCGAAGTGCACCACTTCGCCCTGCTCGCGGGTTACGGCGCGGAAGCTGTGTGCCCATGGCTGGCGTTCGACACCATCGCCACGCTGGAACTGCCGGCTGCGCTGGAGGCGAAGGACGCCAAGAAACGCTTCATCAAGGCCGTCAACAAGGGGCTGATGAAGGTGATGTCCAAGATGGGCATCTCCACCTACCAATCCTATTGCGGCTCGCAGATCTTTGAGGCCATCGGCCTTAACAACGATTTCGTCGAGAAGTATTTCCCTGGGACTGCTACACAGATCGAAGGTATCGGCCTCAAGGAAGTGGCGGAGGAAGCAGTGCGTACGCATGCGGGCGCCTTCGGCAACGACCCGGTGCTGGCGAACATGCTGGAGGCGGGCGGCGAGTACGCTTATCGCGCTCGTGGCGAAGACCACACCTGGACGCCCGATTCCATCGCCAAGCTGCAGCATTCTACGCGCTCCAACAACTACGCGACCTACAAGGAATACGCCAAGCTCATCAACGACCAGACCGAGCGCCAGATGACCTTGCGTGGCCTGTTCGAAGTGAAATCTGCAGGCAAGGCAGTTCCGCTGGACGAAGTCGAGTCGGCGAAAGAGATCGTCAAGCGTTTCGTCACTGGCGCGATGTCGCTGGGTTCCATCTCCACCGAAGCACACGCCACGCTGGCCATCGCGATGAACCGCATCGGCGGCAAGTCCAACACCGGCGAAGGCGGCGAAGACGCCAACCGCTTTAAGACGCTGCACGGTGGCGAGAAATTGTCCGACATCATCGGCAAGCACCGCATCGAATCCGACCAGACCATGAAGGCGGGCGACTCGCTGCGTTCGCGCATCAAGCAGGTCGCTTCCGGCCGTTTCGGCGTGACTGCTGAGTACCTCTCCAGCGCCGATCAGATCCAGATCAAGATGGCGCAGGGCGCGAAGCCCGGCGAAGGCGGCCAGCTGCCCGGCGGCAAGGTGTCCGAATACATCGGCAAGCTGCGGCACTCGGTGCCCGGCGTCGGCCTGATCTCGCCACCGCCGCACCACGACATCTATTCGATCGAGGACCTGGCGCAGCTCATCCACGACCTGAAGAACTCCAATCCGTCGGCTTCCATCTCCGTGAAGCTGGTGTCGGAAGTGGGCGTCGGCACCGTGGCTGCAGGCGTGTCCAAGGCCAAGGCCGACCACATCGTGATCTCAGGCTTCGACGGCGGCACCGGCGCATCGCCGCTGTCGTCGGTGAAGCACGCGGGTACACCGTGGGAATTGGGCTTGGCCGAAGCGCAGCAGACGCTGGTGCTGAACCAGTTGCGAGGCCGCGTCGGCCTGCAGGTGGACGGCCAGCTGAAGACTGGTCGCGACGTGCTGATCGGCGCGTTGCTGGGCGCGGACGAATTCGGTTTCGCCACTGCACCGCTGGTGGTCGAGGGCTGCATCATGATGCGCAAGTGTCACCTCAATACCTGTCCGGTCGGCGTTGCGACTCAAGATCCTGCGCTGCGCAAGAAATTCACCGGCCAGCCGGAACACGTGGTGAACTACTTCTTCTTCGTCGCCGAAGAAGTGCGCGAGTACATGGCGCAGATGGGCATCCGCAAGTTCGAGGACCTGGTCGGCCGTAGCGACCTGCTCGACGTGCGCAAGGGCATCAAGCACTGGAAAGCCAAGGGCCTGGATTTCTCCAAGGTGTTCCATCAGCCGGATATGCCGAAGAGCGTGGCACGTCGCCATGCCGAAGAGCAGGACCACGGTCTGGAACACGCGCTGGATAACGACCTGATCGCCGAAGCGAAAGAGGCGCTGGACGCGAAGCGCGTGGTGACCATCGAGACCAAGATCTGCAACGTCAACCGCAGCGTAGGCACCATGCTGTCGCATGAAGTGGCGAAGCGTCACGGCAACGCGGGTCTGCCCGACGACACCATCCGCGTGAAGTTGCTCGGCACGGCAGGACAGAGCTTCGGCGCGTTCCTCGCGCACGGCGTCACCTTCCAGCTGGAAGGTGAAGGCAACGACTACGTGGGCAAGGGTCTGTGCGGCGGACGCATCATCGTCAAGCCGTCCGACGACAGCAAACTGGTGGCGGAAGACAACATCGTCGTCGGCAACACCGTACTGTACGGCGCGACGGCAGGCGAGGTCTTCTTCCGCGGTGTGGCAGGCGAACGCTTCGCGGTGCGCAACTCTGGCGCCACCGCTGTGGTGGAAGGCGTGGGCGACCACGGCTGCGAATACATGACCGGCGGCATGGTCGTGGTGCTGGGTCAGACCGGGCGCAACTTCGCGGCGGGTATGTCCGGCGGTGTGGCCTATGTGCTGGACGAGGACGGTACCTTCGAACAGCGCTGCAACATGTCCATGGTCCAGCTGGAGCCGGTTCCCGAAGAGGCTGCGGCCAGCGAGATGGGTGAGGTCGAGGGACATGGCCGCGTGCACTTCAATCACCTGAACAAGGCGGATGAAGCGGCGCTGCGCGGCAAGATCGAGAAGCACCTGCGCTATACCGGCAGTGCGCGCGCCAAGCAGATACTCGATAACTGGGCAGCTTATCTACCAAAATTTGTGAAGGTCATGCCGACCGAATATCGTCGTGCGTTGCTTGAGATCGCGGCGCAACAGAAGGAGGCCGCATAATGGGCAAGCCAACTGGGTTCATGGAATTTGAGCGCGTCGGCGAGAGCTACGCACCGGTCGAACAGCGCCTGAAGCATTATCAGGAATTCATTCTGCATCTCACCGATGCCGAATCCAAGCAGCAAGGCGCGCGTTGTATGGATTGCGGCATCCCGTTCTGCAACAACGGCTGCCCGGTCCACAACGTCATTCCCGACTGGAACGACCTGGTGTACCGAGGCAACTGGAAACAGGCCATCGAGGTGCTGCACTCCACCAACAACTTCCCGGAAGTGACTGGGCGCATCTGCCCCGCACCTTGCGAGGCAGCCTGCACGCTGAACATCAACAAGGATGCGGTCGGCATCAAGTCCATCGAGCACGCTATCATCGACAAGGCGGGCGAGAACGGCTGGGTCGTGCCGCAACCCGCGAAGAAGAAGACAGGCAAGAAAGTCGCTGTCGTCGGCTCCGGCCCCGCAGGCTTGGCAGCTGCGCAGCAGTTGGCGCGCGTAGGCCATAGCGTCACTGTGTTCGAAAAGAACAGCCGCATCGGTGGTCTGCTGCGCTACGGCATCCCCGACTTCAAACTGGACAAGCGCCTGATCGATTGGCGCATGGCACAGCTGGCTGCGGAGGGCGTGAAATTCCAGACCAACACCTTTGTAGGCAAGGACGCGCTGGGCAAGGGCATCGCCAACGACGCGAAGAAAACGGTCACGCCCAAGGAACTGCAGAAGGAATTCGACGCAGTGATCCTCGCAGGTGGTGCGGAACAGCCGCGCGACCTGCCGGTGCCTGGACGCGAACTCAAGGGCGTGCATTTCGCACTGGAGTTCCTGATTCCGCAGAACAAGGAAGTCGCGGGCGACGCGAAGAACCCGATCAACGTTGCCGGCAAGCATGTCGTCGTGATCGGCGGTGGCGATACCGGCTCGGACTGCGTAGGAACCTCCAACCGCCACGGTGCGGCGTCGGTCACCCAGATCGAAGTGATGCCCCGCGCACCGGAGCAGGAGAACAAGGCGCAGACCTGGCCTAACTGGCCTATCAAGTTGCGCACCTCCAGTTCGCACGAGGAAGGCTGCACGCGTGACTGGGCCGTCGCTACCAAAGAGTTTGTGGGCGAGAACGGCGAGCTCAAGGCGATCAAGGCAGTGCGCGTCGAGCTCAGGGACGGCAAAATGGTCGAAGTGGCCGGCAGCGAATTCGAGCTCAAGGCCGACTTCGTGTTCTTGGCGATGGGCTTCACCAACCCGGCGCAGCAGGTTCTGGACGCCTTCGGCGTGGAGAAGACTCATCGCGGAGATGCCAAGGCGGATACGAACGATTACCGCACCAACGTGAAGAAGGTGTTCGCAGCGGGCGATATGCGTCGCGGTCAATCGTTGGTGGTGTGGGCGATTCGTGAAGGCCGTCAGGCAGCGCGTTCGGTGGATGAATTCCTGATGGGCAGCAGTGTGCTGCCCCGATAAGAGAAGAGCAAAATGAACTTCAAAGTTAAGAACGACACCTTCCTGCGCGCGCTGCTGCGCCAGCCGACCGAATACACGCCGCTGTGGATGATGCGCCAGGCTGGCCGCTACCTGCCAGAATATCGCGCTACACGCCGCAAGGCCGGCAGCTTCTTGGGCCTGTGCAAGAACCCTGATTTCGCCACGGAAGTCACACTGCAGCCTATCGATCGCTTCCCGCTGGATGCGGCCATTTTGTTCTCGGACATTTTGACGGTGCCGGATGCGATGGGCTTGGGCCTGTACTTTTCCGAGGGCGAGGGCCCGAAGTTCGAGCGTCCCTTGGAGACTGAAGCGGAAATCAAGGCGCTTAAAGTGCCGGACATCGGCAGCGAACTGAAATACGTGACCGATGCCGTGTCGCAGATTCGCAAGGCGTTGGACGGACGTGTGCCCTTGATCGGCTTCTCGGGTAGCCCGTGGACACTGGCGTGTTACATGGTGGAAGGTGGCAGCAGCGACGACTACGCCAAGGTCAAGACCATGATGTACAAAGAGCCGAAGCTGATGCACCACATCCTGGATGTGACTGCCAAAACGGTGATTGCTTACCTCAACGCGCAGATCGAAGCGGGCGCACAGGCTGTGATGATCTTCGATTCATGGGGGGGGGCGCTGTCGCACTCGGCCTTCCACGAATTCTCGCTGGCCTATACGCAGCGCATCGTGGCGGGGCTGATCAAGGAAAAAGACGGCGTACGCATCCCTTCCATCGTGTTCACCAAGGGCGGCGGGCTGTGGATCGAGAGCATCGCCGACAGCGGATGCGATGCAGTCGGGCTGGACTGGACCATGGACATCGGCGTTGCCCGTCAGAAGGTCGGCCACAAGGTAGCGCTGCAAGGCAACCTCGATCCTGCCGTGCTTTTCGCCACACCGGACGTAATCAACAACGAGGTGGAAAAGGTGTTGAGCAGCTACGGTTACGGTAGCGGCCATGTGTTCAATCTGGGGCACGGGATTTCGCAGCATACCGATCCGGACAACGCTGCAGCTCTGGTCAAGGCCGTACACGAACTGAGTAGAAAATACCATTAAGAATCAGGCTGAATCACGCGGGTTATAAACAGCGCGATTTCGTTCATAAGGCCACGGGGCGATTTCACCGTGGCCTTTTTGTTGCATGCGTAACATATTGTTTATTAAAGATCTGTATATCTGAGCAGATTTTGGGCGGAAGAAGAAAACCGTATATACCAATTGAGGTTAGCGTGACTGTGCGATGGTTTTCCACACTGTTATCCACAGGATATGTGCATAAACAAAAAACTGTAGTCGGCTCAATCGGATTAGCTAAACTCTACAGAAAACACCCGAGAAACATTCCTTAAGATGCCCATCATTCGCGTCGCGCTGGACGTGCCCCTGTCAACACTTTTCGATTACGTCGTGGAGGCAGATACAAGGCTCGAGATCGGGCAGCGGGTGGTCGTCCCGTTCGGACGTAAACAGATGCTCGGCTTGGCGATGGAATGGGCCCAACAGTCCGACCTGGCCTCAGAACGCATCAAACCCGTCACTCAGGTCCTAGACGATGTGCCACCGCTGCCGCAGGAACTTCTGACCCTGTTGCACTTTTGCAGCGATTACTACCACCATCCGTTGGGCATGACCGCGCTGTCTGCACTCCCGACTCGTTTGCGCGCCATCGAGCCGGTCACGCTGAAGCAGGCCCTGGACTACAGGTTGAGTGCAGCGGGAAAGGCGCTCGATATGGCCGCGCTGCCCAAGCGCAGGGTGGTGCAGCAGCGCATCCTGCAGGCTCTGCATCAGGCTCCTCTCAATGGTGCACAACTGCGCAGTCTATCTCCCTCCGCGCCTGCCGCACTGAAAGCGCTACTGGAGGAGGGCTGGGTCGAGACTTGCGCACTGGCGCAGCGCGCCACGCATGTCTTCAACGATGCGCACGTGCTCACTAACGAACAGCAACAGGCGGTGGATGCCGTCACACAGCAAGCAGGTTACGGCTGCTTCCTATTGCACGGCATCACCGGCAGCGGCAAGACAGAAGTCTACGTTCACCTGATGCACAAGATGCTGCAACGAAGTGGGCAGATACTTCTGCTGGTGCCGGAGATCAATCTCACCCCCCAGCTGGAGAACTATTTCCGCAGCCGTTTCCCCGACGTCGAGCTGGTCAGCCTGCACAGCGGGCTGGCCGATGGCGAGCGCGCACAGAACTGGCTCAGGGCGCAATCCGGCGAAGCGCGCATCGTGCTGGGCACGCGCCTGGCGGTGTTCACTCCGTTACCAGAGCTGAGCCTGATCCTGGTGGATGAAGAACATGACGCTTCGTTCAAGCAACAGGACGGTCTGCGCTACTCGGCGCGCGATGTGGCGATCTTTCGCGCCAACCAACGCGGCGTGCCTATCGTGCTCGGCTCCGCCACTCCCTCGCTGGAGAGTTGGCATAACGCACAAAACGGGCGCTATCGTTTGTTGCAGTTGAAACAACGCGCAGTGCAGCCGGCGACCTTGCCGATAGTGCGCTGTCTCGATGTGAATCAACTGCCGCTGCAGGAAGGACTGAGCGAGCCTTTGCTCACTGCCATCGAAAAACGCTTGCAGCGCGGCGAACAGAGCCTGATGTTCATCAACCGTCGCGGCTACGCGCCGGTGTTGATGTGCACCGCCTGCGGCTGGCTGTCGGAGTGCAAGCACTGCGCGGGCAAGCTGGTGCTGCACCTGAAAGACCGCAGCTTGCGTTGCCACCACTGCGGGTTTCAGCAGCGCGTGCCGCACGCTTGTCCAAAATGCGGCGATGCTGACCTCAAACCGGTTGGCATCGGCACGCAACGTCTTGAGGAGACTTTGAGCAGCCACTTTCCGCAGGCGCGCATCCTGCGTGTGGATCGAGACAGCACGCGCAATAAAGGGGCATGGAACGCCATGCGCAAACAGATCCACGAGGGAGGTGCCGACATCCTGATCGGCACGCAGATGTTGGCAAAAGGACATGACTTCCCCAACCTCACGCTGGTCGGCGTGCTCAATCCGGATGGCGCGCTATACAGCGCCGACTTCCGCGCCTCGGAAAAATTGTTCGCGCAACTCACCCAGGTCGGCGGCCGTGCAGGCCGTGCAGACAAGGCGGGCGAGGTGATCGTGCAGACCGCGTTCCCGCAGCATCCGTTGTTCAATGCCCTGCGCGCCCATGACTACGAAGCATGGGCGCAGACCCTGCTTGCAGAGCGCCAGATGGCGGGCTTCCCGCCCTTTGTCTATCAAGTGTTGCTGAGCGCGGAAGGCAAACAGGAGAACGAAGTACGAACATTCCTGCAGGAAGCTCGTTCGGTAGCGCTGAGCTTGGCGATGCCAGTCGAGGTGTACGGCGTGGTGCCCGCCGCCATGCCCAAGCGCGCCAACCACCATCGCGCACAACTGCTGGTGCAGGGTGACAAACGTAAAACGCTGCAGGAGTTCGTACGCGCATGGAAGCCAGAGTTGGATGTACTGCCCGCGGCAAAGCTGCGCTGGTCGCTGGACATTGATCCGATGGAGTTCTGATGCATCACCCGACAGAGCTATATAACTCCCGCCAGTCGCGAGCGCTATAATGTCCGCAGTTCAATGTGTACGGAGTTCGTGATGAAAGACATGGTGATACAACGCTTCACACTGGCCGATCTGGCCCTGCCCATCAAGACGCTGTTTACCGGCTACTTGCTGGTCACGGGTTTGGGTTTGCTCATGGCGGGGGCGCAGATCATGCTGACGCACGGGATGGCTGACGGCAAGTTCGGATTGTCGGTGGATGACATCGTCTACAGCTATCACGGAAATCACGACGGCCCCGATGCCTCCAAGCTGGAGTCCAAGCTTAATGGTTCCATGAAAGAAAATGCGCCGCCAGAGGTGCGTATGGCCTTGCTGAAATGGGCGCACACCGGTGCTTCGGAAGCTGAATGGGAAAGCACCATCAAGCCGACGGTGGTTCAGTATTGCGCGCCCTGCCATACCACCATTCCGGGCTTGTCTGACGTCAGCCAGAAGGATGTGATGTACTCGATGATCAAGATGGACGAGGGTGTTCCCATCGCCACTTTGACCCGCGTGTCGCACATCCACCTTTTCGGCATCGCCTTCATCTTCTTCTTTGTGGGCTGGATCTTCACCTATGCCACCGGATTCACGCCAATGGCCAAGGCTATCCTGATCTTCATCCCGTTCGGATTCCTCATCGTGGATGTCGCCTCATGGTGGCTGACCAAGCTGGATCCGAACTTCGCCTGGCTGGTGATTATCGGCGGTTTTGGCTACAGCGCCGCATCAGGTGTCATGATCTTCACCTCTCTGTACCAGATGTGGATCGTGCCGATGCGTACGCTCAAATCGGACGTCCACTCGGCTGATTAGGTGACCGTGCCTGTCGATTCAAACTTGCTTGAAGCCATCGCCGCCGTCACAGGCGGCGATGGCATTCTGACGGGGGAAGCGGCCGCGCCTTATTGCAGGGACTGGCGCGGTCGTTACTCAGGCGCGGCGCTTGCCGTTGTATTCCCGGCTGACACACAGCAAGTCAGCGCCGTTGTGAAGCTGTGCGCAGACAACAACATCGCCATCGTGCCGCAAGGCGGCAATACCAGTCTGTGCGGGGCCTCCGTACCGATCGCAGGGATGACACAGCAGATCGTTATCAACCTGTCACGCATGAACCGAGTGCGTGCGCTGGATGCCACCAACTACACCATGACGGTCGAAGCGGGCTGCAAGCTCGCCTCGTTGTACGAGGCGGCTGACCAAGCGGACCGCTTGTTCCCGCTAGGCCTTACCGCCATTGCGCCGCACTGCGAGATCGGCGGCAATCTTTCCACCAACGCTGGCGGCATCGGCGTACTGCGCTACGGTAACGCGCGCGATCTGGTGCTGGGGCTGGAAGTGGTGCTGCCGGACGGACGCATCTGGAACGGGTTGCGCAGCCTGCGCAAGGACAACACCGGCTATGACCTCAAGCATCTGTTCATCGGCGCAGAAGGCACGCTGGGCATCATCACGGCCGCCGTGCTCAAGCTCTATCCGCGGCCCAAGTCGGTGGCTACCGCCTGTGTCGCGGTGCGCGACCCCGCAGCTGCCGTGGCGCTGCTTGCGCACCTGCGCGCCACCTGTGGTGACAAGATCAGCGGCTTCGAGATCATCTCGCGCTCCTGCCTCGATCTAGTGTTCAAGCACATCGCCGATACGCACGAACCGTTCGCCACCAAACACGAGTGGATAGTCATCACCCAACTGGCTGACGTACTGCAAGCACCGCTGGATGCGGCCTTGCGCTATGCGCTCAACTCGTTCGGCAGCGGCATCGCCGAATTCGAAATCACCTCCAACAAGGACGATGCCGAACGCTGGTGGAGACTGCGCAAGAACATCAGCGATGCGCAAAAGGTAGAAGGCGTCAGCATCAAGCATGACGTCTCGGTGCCCATCAGTCGCGTGGCTGAGTTCATCGATCAGGCCAGTGCTGCCTTGCGCAACGCATATCCAGGCATACGCATCGTCGCCTTCGGTCATATCGGCGATGGCAACATCCACTACAACGCCTCCATGCTCGATGCATCGCAGAACGGCGCATTCATCGGACAACACGAACATGACGTGAACCGTCTCGTGTATGAGGTCGTGGCCAAGCTCGACGGCAGCATCAGCGCGGAGCACGGTTTGGGACAGCTCAAGCGCGAAGAGATCACCCACTACAAGAGCGCACTGGAGTTGGACCTGATGCGTAGCATCAAACACGCCCTCGATCCGCACGGCTTGATGAATCCGGGCAAAGTGATATAAAGCTTCAAGCTGGCGACATATCCTTGTCGCTATCCGATTCGAGCAGAGGAGGAGCGCATGGCAAACCAACCCGAGATCACCAACATGGCCCTGTTCTGTGACTTCGAGAACGTGGCGCTGGGCGTGCGCGACGCGAAGTACGCTCAGTTCGACATCAAGAAAGTGCTGGAACGCCTGCTGCTCAAGGGCAGCATCGTGGTCAAGAAAGCCTATTGCGACTGGGATCGCTACAAGGAATTCAAGGCCACCATGCACGAGGCCGCCTTCGAGCTGATCGAGATCCCGCATGTGAGGCAAAGCGGCAAAAACTCCGCCGACATCCGCATGGTCGTCGATGCGCTCGACCTCTGCTACACCAAAGCCCATGTGGATACTTTTGTCATCATCAGTGGCGACTCGGATTTCTCGCCGCTGGTTTCCAAGCTGCGCGAGAACAACAAATACGTGATCGGCATCGGCGTGAAGGACTCGACCTCAGATCTATTGAGCGCCAACTGCGACGAGTTCATCTTCTACGACGATCTGGTGCGGGTGCAGGAAGCGAAGAAGAAGCAGGCCGCCAAGAAGGCGCCCTCCAAGAAGAAGGCCGAAGCGACGAAACCAGCCGAAGGCAAGGGTGAGGAAGACAAGAAACAAGAGGCCATGGACTTCCTGGTCGAAACAGTCGAGGGGCTGATCTCGGAACGCGGCTCGGACGAGAAGCTGTGGGGCTCGATGGTCAAGCCGACCATGCAGCGACGCCGCCCAGGTTTCAACGAGTCATATTACGGTTATCGTTCGTTCAAGGAACTGATAGAGGACGCGCAGCGGCATAAGCTGGTTGTGCTGGTGCGCGATGAGAAATCGGGGCAGTACACCATACGCCTGCCTGTGGCAGACTGAACGGTCAGCCAGACCAACCGAATGATGGATCACTGGAATAGGGAGGGGTGGGAACGCCAGCCAGGCGCGATCCCTGACTGACGGGGCCCTTGGGGAACAGCTCGTAGAGATAGCGACGCCCGCCTTCATCGACAAAATCCCGCTCCAGCAATTGCATCACTTCGCGCGCATTCGCAGAGCGCCCTTTGTCCCGGTAGAGGTTGCGCAAGGCGTAAATCACATGCCAGTGGGCTTCGGACAGTTCCTCGATCCCCTCTTCATGCGCCAGTTGTTCCGCCGTCAGCGGTGACCAGTGTTCCAGGCCGTACATATGGCCTTCAGGGTCAGAACGTTGCCGCGCTTCGTCATCGATGATGTGATTGATGTCCAACATGGTGATCCCCTTCCATGAGAAACGTCGAGACCCGAGATTAGAGAACCGTCAGGGTGGCAGTATTGGTGACAGTGCCCGACGTGGCCGTGATGGTGCAGCTACCGACCCCCACGCCTGTTGCAATACCGCTGGTATTGACGGTGGCGATTGCCGGGTCGCTGGAAGTCCATGTGACTGCGCCGGAGACGTTGCCGTTTGTAGCGTCGGAGAAGGTGCCGGTGGCAGTGAAGGTGGCGGTAGAGCCTCTGATGATCGACATCGTCAAAGGCGCGATCGTGAGGCCCGTCAACGTCGCTGTAGTCACTGTGACGATGTCGGTTGCCGACGTCATGCCGCCGTATGGAGCGCCGCTGTTCGCGGAGGCAGTTATGGTTGCAGTCCCGACCGCATTACCTGTCATCACACCAGTGTTGGTCCCAACGCTGGCGGTGGCAGGGGCGTTGGACGACCACGTGACCGAGCTTGTGAGGTCGGTGCTGGTGCCGTTCGAGTAGGAGCCGATGGCCGTCAACACAGCTGTTGTCCCGGCAGTGATCGTTTCAGTAGGGGGGGTGATGGTGATGCTGGTCAGGGTAGTTTGATTCATATACCCACCTCCCGGACCATATCCGCATCCAGCTGGCAGCAAAGCGAGCACGCTGACACTGAGCAACAGTTTCACGTCGAGAGACTTCACGGCAGGCCTCCAGCGGGATTGGGAGCGTTGAAGCGATACTCTGTTGTTCCTGTAATAACTCTACTCGTCCCGATTGCCGACTTAAATAGACACAATTGCTGACGGTGGGTGGGTCTTGCATGTAGCCTGGAGTATTTCGTTGCTGTAACTTGAAGCTTCAAGGTCAAATCGACCATGGCAGACGCGTGCGCACCCCGTGCACGTTACCCTGCCCCTTTCGAAGGTAAAGGCGCGCCCCTATTTATGGTCCTCTGAGCAAGTTCGCAAACAACCCAATAGCCTGCAAATGCTATAATCCGCGCCTCTTTAAAGGTGCTGCTTCATGTCCGCTGTCCTGAATTTCAAATCCCATTTGTCCGATCTGTTCGCGCAGGCTTTGCGCGCGATTGCGCCCGATCATGTCGGGGCGACTGTCCTCATAGAACGACCCAAGCAGGCCTCGCACGGCGATTACGCGTGCAACCTGGCGATGCAATTGGCCAAGCCTTTGCGCAAATCGCCGCGCGACATTGCGAACGCGCTGATCGCCGCGCTGCCCAAGTCGGAAGTCATCGAAAAGGTGGAGATCGCTGGCGCGGGCTTCATCAATGTGTTCATCACCACGGCCGCGAAGCAGGGCGTGGTGCACGGCGTGCTGACGGCGGGCGCAGGCTACGGCCATGTGCACGTCGGGCAAGGGCGCAAGGTCGGCGTGGAGTTCGTTTCCGCCAATCCGACCGGCCCTCTGCATGTCGGCCACGGGCGTGGCGCAGCAGTGGGCGATTGCCTGTGCAACGTGCTGCACGCTGCGGGCTGGAACGTGACTCGCGAGTTCTACTACAACGATGCGGGTGTGCAGATCGACAACCTGACGCTGTCCGTACAGCTGCGCTGCAAGGGCATCACGCCGGATGATCCTTCCTGGCCGGAATCCGGTTATCGAGGCGACTACATCATCGACGTCGCCAAGGCTTATATGGCGAAGGAGACCGTCGAAGCGGACGACCAGCACATCACCGGCAAGGGCGACGTGAACGACAGCGAGGCCATCCGCCATTTCGCTGTGGCCTATCTGCGTCGAGAGCAGGACCTGGATCTGCGTGCCTTCGAGGTGGAGTTCGATGTGTTCTCGCTGGAGTCCGCGCTGTATACCGACGGCAAGGTGGAAGAGACGGTGAAGCGGCTCATCGCCAGCGGCCACACCTACGAGCAGGATAATGCGCTGTGGCTGCGCACCACCGATTTCGGCGACGACAAGGACCGCGTGATGCGCAAGAGCGACGGCGGCTATACCTACTTCGTGCCGGATGTGGCCTACCACCTGGAAAAGTGGAAGCGCGGCTTTGTGCGCGTCATCAACGAGCAGGGCTCGGATCACCACTCCACGATTACGAGGGTGCGAGCAGGTCTGCAGGCGCTGGATGCGGGTATCCCCAAGGGCTGGCCCGACTACGTGCTGCACCAGATGGTGACGGTGCTGAAGAACGGCGAAGAGGTGAAGATCTCCAAGCGCGCGGGCAGCTATGTGACGCTGCGCGACCTGATCGATGAAGTGGGTTGCGACGCGACGCGTTACTTCCTCGCCGCGCGCCATCCCGATTCGCAGCTGGTGTTCGACATCGACCTCGCCAAATCGCAGAGCAACGACAATCCGGTGTATTACATCCAGTACGCGCATGCCCGCATCAGCACGGTGCTGGCGCAGTGGGGTGGCGAGCGGTTGTCCCTGATCAGCGCCGATGTGAGCGTGCTGGACAGCGAGTATGAAACCGCTGTTCTGCAACGGATGATCGACTATCCGCAGGTGATCGAGACGGCCGCGGAAGACCTGGCGCCGCACCTGATAGCGTTCTACCTCAAAGAATTGGCAGCTGATTTTCACAGCTACTATAATGCCTCGCGCTTCCTGGTCGAGGACGAGAAGCTGAAGCTGGCGCGTCTGGCGCTGATCTCGGCCGTGGCGCAGGTGTTGAAGAATGGCTTGGCATTGCTGGGTGTCAGCGCACCAGAGAAGATGTAACAACGCGAAGGAACGGACATGGCAAAAGAAGGCGGCGGTTCGCAAAAGTCCAAGGTCGTGGCGGGCCTGATCATCGGCATGGTGCTGGGGGTTGCGGTGGCCGGCTTCGTGGCCTGGTACGTGGTGGAGAAAAACCCCGCCTCGTTTAGCAACAGGGAAAAGCATGAGCCTTCAAAGGTGGTACCGCCAGTGGTTCAGCCGGTGCCTGCTAGTGTGCCGGTCGCGGCACCTGTTGCAGCTTCCGGCGCAGCTGAAGCCCAGCATTACGACTTCTACAAAGTGTTGCCGGACAAGCCCGAGGGGGGAGTGGCGCGCAAGCAGGCACAACCCGCGCCAACTGCACCTGCTGCCAAACCGCCTGTCGTAGCCAAGCCGCCTGTCAGTCAGCCAACTGTCGTCCCGCCGCCCGTTAAGGCTGCAGACAACACGCTGTATTTTGTCCAGGCCGGGTCGTTCCAGAACGCGGACGACGCTGAAAAACTGAAGGCGAAACTGGCGCTGTCCGGCATGGAGGCCAGCGTGCAGAAGGCCGATGTTCCGGGCAAAGGTGTGTGGTATCGCGTGCGCCTCGGCACGTACAAAGGGCTGGCAGAAGCCAACGCTGCCATCGCCAATCTGAAACTGAATGGCATCAGCAATGCCACTGCATTACACGCTCAATAATTACAGGAGAAGACGATGAAATTGTTCCGCAACATCTTCGTTATGCTGGTTCTGCTGGGCGCGGCCCAGGCTTTCGCCGCAGTTACCGCCGGCAAGGATTACAAGGTGCTCAACCCCGCACAGCCGGTGAGCGGCAACAAGATAGAAGTGGTGGAGTTCTTCTTTTACGAATGCCCGCATTGCTACCACCTGCACGGTCCGCTGAGCGCATGGGAAAAGAAGATGCCAAAGGATGTCGAGTTGAAATTCGTGCCGGTGATCTTCCGTGATTCGATGGAGCCGATGGCTCGCACCTATTACGCGCTGGAAGCACTGGGCCAGCAGGCACGCCTGCATAACGACCTGTTCGAGGCGTGGCATGTGTATCACACCGATCTGAGCGACGAAGGTAAGATCACCGATTTCGTGGCCAAGCACGGCGTGGACCGTGCGAAATTCGCAGCGGCGTTCAACTCATTCTCTATCGGCGGCAAGCTGCGACGCAGCGAGCAGATGGTGATGAGCTTCGGCGTACGCGGCACGCCGACACTGGCCGTGGATGGCAAATACACGATCAGTGACCTGCAGCCCGAGGATGCCATCCGCGTGCTGGACGAAGTGATCGCGCTGGCACGCAAAGACCACATCGCGCCCCCTGAAGTGGCAGGCAAACAGAATATCGCCGCCCGATCGAATGGCAGGACAATCTATGTTGTCGTATCTGGCGATACTCTTTCGGCGATTGCGCTTCGTGAGCTTGGAGATATGTCGAGAGCCTTTGATTTGATTTCAGAGGCAGGCGAGGTTTACAACGATCAGAGCGCAAGACATCTTCAAGTCGGCACAAGGCTCGTAATTCCAGCAGGGCGCCCAGTCGGTTCACCAAAATAACGATCTGATATCAGAGGCAGCGAATGAAAAACATAACTAAAAGTCTATTGATTGCAGCAATGTTTCTGCTCAGCGGAGCGACCTTTGCCGCAGCCGGGAACGGGACAGATTACGTCTTGCTGAATCAGGAGCAACCGAAGATCGGCGCAAAGAAGATTGAAGTTCTGGAATTCTTCTTTTACGGCTGTCCGCACTGCTACCACTTGCACGGCCCTCTGAGCAATTGGGAAAAGAGCAAGCCAAAAGATGTCGAGCTGCGTTATGTTCCGGCTTCCAGCTTTGACAATGGTGAGCAGATAGCCCGCGCATTTTTTGCGCTGGAGTCCATGGGGCAGATCGATAAACTGCATGATAAGTTCTACAAAGCCTGGCAAGAGATCAATCTATTCTCCGAATCAGAAATCACCTCGTTTGTTGTCCAACAAGGTGTGGACGGGACGACATTCAAAACGGCATTCCATTCCGATGCGGTGAACCAGAAGATGGAAAAGAATTTTCTCATGCTGATTAACTACGGCGTCGTTCCCAGGTCTCTCATGTTGCATGATGGTTCCGGTACCCCGTCTCTGGTGGTGAATGGAAAGTACAGGATTATCAACAAAGCCTCCCCTGAAGAAACCATTCGTTCCTTGAATGCAGTGATTGAAATGGTTCGCAAGGAGCGTAGCGCAGGCAAGCATTGATGCGGGTCGTAATCAGCGGCGCGTCGAGCGGCATCGGTCTGGCCCTCGCGCGCCATTATCTTGAGCGGGGCGCATTCGTCGCCGCCTTCGCCCGACGCGGCGAACTGCTGCAAACCATCTCCAACGAATTCCCCGGAAAAGTATTCTGTTACGCACTGGATGTGCGTGATGCGCCTGCCATTCAGCACGCAGCGCGAGATTTCATGGCGCGCGCGGGCGTGCCGGACATCGTCATCGCCAACGCGGGCGTAAGCAGCGGCACGCTCACCGAATACGTCGAGGATGAAGAGGTGTTCCAGCATGTGATGGACATCAACGTGCTCGGCATGGTGAAGACCTTCCAGCCTTTTCTCGTGGCGATGCGCGAGGAAAGGCATGGAACGCTGGTCGGTATCGCCAGCGTGGCTGGTTTCCGCGGCCTGCCTGGTGGTGGTGCCTACTCTGCGTCCAAGGCCGCAGCCATCTCCTATCTCGAATCGCTGCGCGTCGAGCTGTACGGCAGCGGCGTGCAAGTGGTGACCATCTGTCCCGGCTATATCAAGACGCCGATGACCGACATCAATCCGTATGCCATGCCTTTCATCCTGGAAGCCGATGACGCGGCGCGCCGTATGGCACGCGTCATATCGCGCGGCACCTCGTTCGCCGTCGTGCCCTGGCAGATGGGCCTGGTGGGCTGGGTGCTGAAGCGATTGCCGAACTGGCTGTACGACCGCCTGTTCGCCCATGCGCCGCACAAGCCGCGTGGACTGGCCTAGGCGATGCAGCGCCTGTACCAACGATTCCTCAAGGGCGGCGTGCCGGAATATCTGGCGCGCTATTACTGGTGGGCCTATCTGTGGGAGAAGAGCATCTGGTTCTTCGATCACCAGCCCATCATCAACGCCATCCTGTTCGGGCAGTACAACTCATTACTCAAGAAGACCCTCGCGCATGTCGAGGTCAGGCCCGGTGCGAAGCTGCTGCAGCTGACCTGTGTGTACGGCAAGCTCACGCCTTCGCTGCTGCACCATACCGGCAACGAGGTGCATCTGTGCGACGTGGCAGTGGGGCAATTGAATCTGGCGCGCAGCAAGACTCGCGATGTGGCGGATCGCTGCCATCTGGCGCGCATGAACGCAGAATCGCTGGCTTACGCGAGCGACTCATTCGATCAGGTGATCCTGTTCTTCCTGTTCCATGAACTGCCGCCAGAGGCGCGGCAGCACGTGTATGACGAGTTCGCCCGTGTGGTACGACGCGGCGGTTCTGTGCTCGTCACCGAATACGCTTCGGCACCGCGCCATCATTTGTTGTATCGCTTTTGGCCGTCCCGCTGGGTGATTGGGCATTTGGAGCCCTTCCTGCCGGGATTCTGGCAGGAAGACGTCAGTGCGAAATTGAGTGAGGCATTGCAGAAACAGGGCAAGGTGCTGGCCGGTGAACCAGCGGTCGAATACTGCTTTGCCCGCTTCTATCGCGTGATGCGCTTCGACGTAAAGGCCTGACTCAGCCCGCCAGTTTCTTCTTGAGGATGTCGTTCAGCTGCGCAGGGTTGGCCTTGCCCTTGCTGGCCTTCATGGCGAGGCCGACGAAGAAGCCGAACAGCTTGTCTTTGCCGCTGCGGTATTCCGCGACCTTGTCCGCATTGCCCGCAATGATCTCGTCCACCAGCGCCTCGATGGCACCGGTATCCGACACCTGCTTCAGCCCCTTGGCCTCGATGATGGCATCTGCGTCGCCGCCTTCAGCCCACAGCGTGCGGAAAACTTCCTTGGCACCGGAGTTGGAGATGGTGTTGTCGGTGATGCGCGCGAGCATGCCGCTCAGTTGCTGTGCCGTGACCGGGCATTGCGCCATGTCCAGGCCATCGCGATTGAGCTGTGCGCTGACTTCGCCGATCAGCCAGTTTGCGCATAGCTTGGCATTGGAGGAACCGACTGCGCCTGACGCAGGCATCGAAGAAGTCGGCCATCTCGCGGGAGGTGGTGAGGTTGTTGGCGTCGTATGCGGTAAGCCCATACTCGCCGACATAGCGCTCGCGCTTGGCTTGCGGCAGTTCCGGCAGCGAGGTGGCCGCCTGCTCCAGCATCGCGGAGGTGATCTCCAGCGGCAACAGGTCGGGATCGGGGAAGTAGCGGTAGTCGTGCGCCTCTTCCTTGCTGCGCATGGAGCGCGTCTCGCCGGTATCCGGATTGAACAGCACCGTGGCCTGGTGGATCTTGCCGCCGTTCTCGATGGTGTCGATCTGCCATTGCACTTCGTAGTCGATGGCCTGCTGCATGAAGCGGAACGAGTTGAGGTTCTTGATCTCGCGGCGCGTGCCCAGCGGCTCGCCCTTGCGGCGCACCGACACGTTCACGTCGCAGCGGAACGAGCCTTCCTGCATGTTGCCGTCGCAGATGCCTATCCAGCGCACCAGCGAGTGCAGGGCCTTGGCATAGGCCACGGCCTCGGCGGCCGAGCTCATGTCCGGCTCGGACACGATCTCCAGCAGCGGCGTGCCCGCGCGGTTCAGGTCGATGCCGGTCATGCCCTGCGACTCGCCGTGCACGGATTTGCCCGCGTCTTCTTCCAGGTGGGCGCGCGTGATGCGCACCACTTTCTCGTAGGGCTTGGCGTTGCCGGAAAGCGGCTCGACCTGGATGGTCAGCGCACCTTGGCCCACCACGGGCAGGTCGAACTGGCTGATCTGGTAGCCCTTGGGCAGGTCGGGGTAGAAGTAATTCTTGCGCGCGAACACCGAGCGCGGTGCGATGTGTGCGCCGATGGCCAGACCGAACTTGATGGCGCGTTCCACTGCGCCCTTGTTCAGCACCGGCAGTACGCCGGGCAGCGCGAGGCTCACTGCGTCGGCCTGGGTGTTGGGTTCAGCGCCGAACGCAGTCGATGCGCCGCAGAAGATCTTGCTGTTGGTGGAGAGCTGGGTGTGTACTTCCAGCCCGATGACGATTTCCCAGGTCATGTCGTTTCCTTACTACGCCTGCGGCGCGCGGCTGTGCCAGTCGGTCGCCAGTTGATATTGGTGCGCCACGTTCAGCATGCGCGCTTCGTCGAAATAGTTGCCGATGATCTGCAGGCCGACCGGCATGTTGTTTTCTCCGAAGCCGCAGGGGATGGACATGCCGGGCAGGCCGGCCAGGTTCACCGCGATGGTGTAGATGTCGGACAGATACATCTGCACCGGGTCGTCGCCCTTCTCGCCCAGCTTGAAGGCGGTGGAAGGCGAGGTCGGCCCCATGATGACGTCGCAGTGCTTGTAGGCCTCGGTGAAGTCCTGCGCGATCAGGCGGCGGATCTTCTGCGCCTGCAGGTAGTAGGCATCGTAGTAGCCGTGGCTCAGCACGTAGGTGCCGATCATGATGCGGCGCTTCACTTCCGAACCGAAACCCTGCGCGCGGCTCTTCTCGTACATGTCGGCAAGGTCGCCGTATTCCGGGGCGCGGTAGCCGTAGCGCACGCCGTCGAAACGCGACAGGTTGCTCGACGCTTCCGCCGGGGCCAGCACGTAATACACCGGCACCGACAGTTTGGAATTCGGCAGGCTGATGTCGACGATGGTCGCACCGAGTTTCTTGTATTCGGCGATGGCGGCTTCGACCGCCTTGGCCACGTCGCTGCCCATGCCTGCCGCGAAGAACTCCTTCGGCAGGCCGATGCGCAGGCCGGTCAGCGGCTTGTTCAGGTCGCGCGCGTAGTCTTCCTTGTCGCGTTGCAGTGAAGTGGAATCGCGCTCGTCGAAGCCGGCCATCACGTTCATCATCAGCGCCAGGTCTTCCGCGCTGCGTCCCATCGGGCCCGGCCTGGTCGAGGCTGGAAGCGAAAGCGATCATGCCGTAGCGCGAACACACGCCGTAGGTCGGCTTCAGGCCGGAGATGCCGCACAGCGCGGCCGGTTGGCGGATGGAGCCGCCGGTGTCGGTGCCGGTCGCCGCCGCGCACAGGCGCGCGGCAACGGCCGCAGCCGTGCCGCCGGAAGAGCCGCCGGGCACGCGCGCCGTGTCCCACGGGTTCTTCACCGGGCCGTAGTACGAGGTCTCGTTGGACGAACCCATGGCGAACTCGTCCATGTTGGTCTTGCCGAGGTTCACCGCGCCAGCGTTGTTGAATTGGCTGATGACATGCGCATCGTAGGGCGAGACGAAGTTGTGCAGCATCTTCGAGCCGCAGGTCGTGAGCCAGCCCTTGGCGCAGAAGATGTCCTTCTGTGCGACGGGGATGCCGGTCAGCGCTTCGGCCGTGCCGGCGGCGAGGCGGGCATCGGCCGCGCGTGCCTGGGCCAGCGAGATCTCGGGGTTCAGCGTGATGAAGGCGTTGAGCTCGGGGTTAAGCCTGGCGATACGGTCAAGGTAAGTCTGCGTCAGTTCGACGCTGGAGATCTTTTTGGCGCGCAAGGCTGCGCCCAGTTGGGTGAGGCTGGAATGGATCATGGTTGTTTACTCGATGACCTGCGGCACCAGGTACAGGCCGTGTTCGACTTGCGGGGCGATGGCCTGGAAGGCCTCGCGCTGGTTGGATTCGGTGACCTTGTCCTCGCGCAGGCGCTGCGCCAGGTCCTGGCTGTGCGACATGGGCGCTACGCCCTTGGTGTCGACGGCCTGCATCTCGGCGATGAGGCCGAAGATGTTGGACATCTGGGCTTGGGCGGCTTGGAGTTCTTGGTCGTTCATCGCCAGCCGGGCCAGGCGGGCGACTTTTTCGACATCGGCTAAACTTAGGGACATAAACGGGTTGAAAGCTTTATCAAATCAGGCGCGATAGGGTATCATAAACCGCTTCGCGGGCGCATACCTTCTACCATTCAGGACCTGACATGTTGAATTACTTTAACGGCTATTTTTCCAACGACCTTGCCATCGACCTCGGCACGGCGAACACACTGATCTGGTTGCGCGGACAGGGCATCGTCCTGAACGAGCCGTCCGTCGTTGCGATCCGCCAGGAAGGCGGCCCCAACGGCAAGAAAGTGATCCAGCAGGTCGGCCTTGCGGCCAAGCAGATGCTGGGCCGCACGCCCGGCAACATCACCGCGATCCGCCCGATGAAGGACGGCGTGATCGCCGACTTCACCGTCACCGAGCAGATGCTCAAGCAGTTCATCCGCCGTGTGCACAAATCCAGCATCTTCACACCCAGCCCGCGCATCGTGATCTGCGTCCCCTGTGGCTCCACCCAAGTCGAGCGCCGCGCCATCCGTGAATCCGCTTACGGCGCGGGTGCGCGTCGTGTGGAGTTGATCGAAGAGCCGATGGCGGCCGCGATCGGCGCCGACCTGCCGGTCGAAGATGCGACCGGCTCCATGGTGGTGGACATCGGTGGCGGCACCACCGAAGTAGGCGTGATCTCGCTGGGCGGTGCGGTGTATTCCGGTTCCGTGCGCGTTGGCGGCGACAAGTTCGACGAAGCCATCATCAACTACATCCGCCGCAACTACGGCATGCTGATCGGCGAAACGACTGCCGAGCAGATCAAGAAGCAGATCGGTTCCGCTTTCCCTGGCTCCGAAGTGCGCGAGATGGAAGTGAACGGCCGCAATCTGGCGGAAGGCGTGCCGCGCAGCTTCACCATCTCCAGCAACGAGATCCTCGAAGCGCTGACCGATCCTTTGAACAGCATCGTGAGCGCTGTGAAGACCGCGCTGGAACAGACTCCGCCGGAACTGGGCGCGGACATCGCCAGCAAGGGCATGGTGCTGACCGGCGGCGGTGCGCTGCTGCGCGACCTGGATCGCCTGTTGATGGAAGAGACCGGGTTGCCCGTGGTGATCGCCGACGATCCTCTGACCTGCGTGGTGCGTGGCTCCGGCAAGGCGCTGGAGAGCATGGACAAGTACAGCAACATCTTCACCAGCGACTGATAGGTGCCGAATAACGACTGCTCGTCCGTTGGCGCCTGGCGGCGACGGCATGCTGCAGATATTTCAACCCACTCCTACCGTTAATCTTGGAAGACACCCGCACCTTACGCTTCTTCAATCGTGGCCCGAGTGCGGTCGCCCGCCTGGTGTTCTTCACTGTCCTGTCCTTGCTGTTGCTGTTCGTGGATGCGCGTTACCAGTATCTCGAGTCCACGCGCCAGGTCATCGCCGTCATCATCTATCCCTTCCAGCGATTGACCGCATTGCCGGGCGAGATATGGAGCGGCGTCGACTCGTATATTTCGCTGCAACGTCACCTGATCGCCGACAACCAGCAGTTGCATCTGCAGCACGACGCCGATGCGGCGCAGTTGCAGCAACTGCAGTCTATCCAGGCCGAGAACGCGCAATTGCGCGCCTTGCTGGACGTCAAGCAACGCGCCGACTACACCATGCAGATGGCACAGATCGTCTATCTGGAGCGCGACATCTTCAAGCGCAAGCTGTTCGTGGACAAGGGCACGCAAGCGAACGTGCAGCCCGGCCAGGCGGTGGTGGACAACATCGGCGTGGTGGGGCAGGTCACACGTACTTATCCGCTGTTGTCCGAAGTGACGCTGGTGACCGACAAGGACAATGCGGTGCCGGTACAGATCGTGCGCAACGGCCTGCGCGCCGTGGTGTTCGGCTCCGGCAACATCAGCGAACTGGAGTTGCGCTACCAGCCTGTCGGCGCAGACATCCAGGTCGGCGACGAGCTGGTCACATCAGGCATGGATGGAACTTATCCCCCCGCGCTGCCGGTGGCGAAAGTCATCAAGGTCGAGCGCGACCCGGCTTATCCATTTGCGAACATCGTGTGCTCGCCGCTGGCCGGCGTGGATCGGCACCGCACCCTGCTTATCGTCTCCAGCGTCCCTCCGCTGCCGGAACGCCCGGCAGCCGAAGAGGAGAAGAAGACGTCGCAACGCTTTAACAAGAACGCCAAACGGAGCAAGCCGTGAGATACGAGTTGGACAGAGACCGGGAATTCATGCTGCCCGCGAGCCTGGGGTTCATCTACCTGTCGCTCTTCGTCGCGGTACTTCTGGAATGGCTGCCCTGGCGCGGCTGGGCGCTGGCGTTGCGTCCCGACTTCGTGGCCCTGGTGCTGCTGTACTGGTGCACGCACAAGCCGCATCGTGTCGGCATCGGCATGGCCTGGGTGCTCGGTATCTTCGTGGACGTGGCCGATGCCAGCCTGTTCGGCCAGCATGCACTGGCTTATACCGTACTGGCCTTTGGTGGACTGGTGCTGAATCGCCGGGTACAGATGTTCAGCCTGCGTGAGCAATCCGCGCACGTGTTTGCATTGCTGCTGACCAGCTATGCCGTGTACGCCATCGTGCACTGGCAGGTGCGCGGCTATGTGGCGTGGGAATTCTTCCTGGGGGCCGCAACCTCCGCCCTGTTGTGGACTCCGCTTACCCTGGTCCTGCAAGCGCTGCGCGGCCCGCGCCGCGATCCGAACGAGCTATGACCCACAAGATCGAGCTGAAGAACCATCAGCGCGAAA
This sequence comes from uncultured beta proteobacterium, assembly GCA_963813255.1. Lineage (GTDB taxonomy): Bacteria > Pseudomonadota > Gammaproteobacteria > Burkholderiales > Gallionellaceae > Sideroxyarcus. The sequence goes on from CAWEYD010000002.1 coordinate 130,525, forward strand.
TCTATTTCTTCCGCCTGCGGCTGTTCCTGAGCCTGGGTTTCGTGGGCGTGCTGCTGTTCATCCTGCTGCTGCGCTTCTTCTATCTGCAAGTGGTGCGTAACGAGTACTTCGACACCATGGCGGAGAGCAACCGTATCTACGTGGTGCCCATCGTGCCCAACCGCGGCATCATCACCGACCGCAACGGCGTGGTGCTGGCGCGCAACTTCGCTGGTTATACGCTGGAAGTCACCCCGGAAAAGATCGCCGACATGGACGCGACGATCGCCGAGATCGGCAAACTGGTCGAGATCAAGCCGAAAGACCTGCGGCGTTTCAAGAAGCTGATGTCGGAGCGCCGCTCGCTGCAGACCCTGCCCATACGCACCAGGCTGACCGACGAGGAAGTGGCGCGTTTCGCCGCGCAGAACTACCGCTTCCCCGGTGTCGAGATCAAGGCGCGCCTGTTCCGCGAGTATCCCTACACCGACGTGACGTCCCATCTGCTGGGCTATATCGGGCGCATCAACCAGCAGGAGATCGATGCGTTGGACAAGGTCGACCTGGCCACCAACTATCTCGGCTCTGAATACATAGGCAAGACCGGCATCGAGCAGAGCTACGAAAAAGAGATGCACGGCGTCACCGGTTTCGAGCAGGTCGAAGTGGATGCCGGTGGGCGTGCGGTGCGCATGCTGTCGCGCACCTCGCCGCAGTCCGGCAAGAACCTCACGTTGACGCTGGACGCCAAGCTGCAAGAGATCGCGGTGCAGGCGTTCGGCGACTATCGCGGGGCCATGGTCGCCATCGACCCCAGTAACGGCGAAGTGCTGGCCTTCGTCAGCAAGCCAGGCTATGACCCCAACCTGTTCATCGACGGCATCGACAGCGAGACCTGGGACGAACTCAACAACTCTCCCGATGTGCCGCTCAACAACCGCGCGCTGCGCGGCCAGTATCCCATGGGCTCCACCATCAAGCCGTTCATGGCCCTGGCCGGACTGCACTACGACGCGAGAGACCCGGCCCACGCGATCAGCGACCCGGGCTATTACACGCTGCCCGGCAGCAGCCACCAGTATCGCGACTGGAAGTCCGGCGGCCACGGCCGCGTCGACCTGTTCAAATCCATCGTGGTGTCCTGCGACACCTACTATTACGGACTGGCCACCGAACTGGGCATAGACCGCATGCACGATTATCTGGACCAGTTCGGCTTCGGCAAGAAGACCGGCATCGACATGGAAGGCGAAGTGTCCGGCCTGCTGCCTTCCACCGCGTGGAAAGCCCAGCGCTATAAACAGATATGGTATCCGGGCGACACCGTGTCGGCGGGCATCGGCCAGGGCTATCACCTGATCACCCCGCTGCAGCTGGCGTTCGCTACCGCCACTCTGGCCAACGATGGCGTGGCGTATCGTCCGCATCTGGTGAAAGAGGTACAACACGCGCCGGACGAGGTGCAGCCTGCGCCGCAGCCCTTATATGACCTGCACATCCCGCCCGAGCACCTGTCTCTGGTCAAGCGTGCCATGACGGAGGTGCTCAAGCCCGGCGGCACCGCGGTCGGTGCGTTCATGGGAGTGCAATACACCGTGGGCGGCAAGACCGGTACGGCGCAGGTGGTGGGCATGAAGCAGGGCGAGAAATACGACGCGAAGAAGCTCTCCGAATACAATCGCGACCACGCGTGGTTCATCGCCTTCGCGCCTGCCGACAAGCCGCGCATCGCGCTGGCGGTGCTGGCCGAGAACGGCGGCCACGGCGGCTCCACTGCCGCACCCATCGCGCGCAAGGTGCTGGATTACTATCTGCTGGGCAAAGAGCCTAAGCCGCTGCAGAAGGTTTCCGACAAGGCCGGGACGGAGAACGACTAGTCATGAACATCCGACAACTCCAACAGCGTTTCATGCTGCATCTGGATCCCGTGCTGCTGTACGGGCTGGGCGCTCTGTTGTTCGTCAGCCTGGTGGTGCTGTACAGCGCGACCGACGGCAACTTGATGCGCGTGCTGGCGCAGCTGAGCAACATACTGGTGGCGTTCGTCGCACTGTGGATCGTGGCCAACATGCCGCTGCACTGGTTGATGCGCATCGCCGTACCGATCTATGTGGTGGGCATGGTGCTGCTGGTCGGCGTGGCGCTGTTCGGCGAGATCAGCCACGGCGCGCGGCGCTGGCTCAACATCGGCGTGGCGACCATCCAGCCTTCAGAGCTGATGAAGATCGCCGTGCCCCTGATGATGGCTTGGTACTTCGAGAAGCACGAAGCGACGCTGACGCTGAAGAACTACGTCGTCGCTGCGCTGTTGCTGCTGATGCCTGTGGCCCTGATCGTACGCCAGCCTGACCTGGGCACCTCCATCCTGATCGCCGCCAGCGGCTTCTACGTGCTGTTCCTCGCAGGCCTCTCCTGGCGCGTGATCGGTGTGCTGTTCGTGGCCGCACTGGGCAGCGCACCCGTGCTGTGGTCCATGCTGCACGACTACCAGCGCCACCGCATCATGATGCTGCTCGACCCGTCGCAGGATGCGCTGGGCAAGGGTTACCACACCATCCAAGGCATGATCGCCGTGGGCTCCGGCGGCTTCCTCGGCAAGGGCTACATGAACGGCACGCAGACGCACCTGGACTTCCTGCCCGAGCGCAGCACCGACTTCATCTTCGCCGTGTATTCCGAGGAGTTCGGCTTCCTCGGCAACCTGATCCTGCTCGGCCTGTATATCTTCATCATCGGGCGCGGCTTCATCATCACCGCCAACGCCTCCACCTACTTCACGCGCTTGATGGCGGGCAGCATCACGCTCACCTTCTTCACTTACGCCTTCGTCAATATGGGCATGGTCAGCGGCATCCTGCCGGTGGTCGGTGTGCCGCTGCCGCTGGTGAGCTACGGCGGCACCTCCATACTCACGCTGATGCTGGGCTTCGGCGTACTGATGAGCATCCATACGCATCAAAGACTGGTAAAAACCTAAGGGGGAATCATGGACAAACACATCGTCTGGGTACTGGGCAGCATTGCCATCTTGAGCGCCTGCTCCAGCGCTCCGCAGAAACCGCAGACACGATCGGGCGCGGCTGCGCCCATCGTCGACCTGCGAGCCGGCGGCAACTATGTTCCTCCCGCAGCTCCTGCTCCCGCACCCACAGGTGGCGCCTATCTGGCGGGCGACGGCCCCGGCGCGGATGCCCCCAACCTCGATGCCATCCCCGACGCCGTACCCAAGGCCGAGCCGCTGCACCGCTACGCCAACCGCGAATATTCTGCACTGGGCAGGAAATACGTCCCGCTCACCGCAACGGGCAACTACAAGGAGCGCGGCATCGCCTCCTGGTACGGCAAGAAGTTCCACGGCCAGCGCACCTCCATAGGTGAGACCTATGACATGTACGCCATGACCGCGGCCCACCCCACGCTGCCCATCCCCAGCTACGCGCGCGTCACCAACCTCGCCACCGGCAAGTCCGTCATCGTGCGCGTCAACGACCGCGGCCCCTTCCTGCACGACCGCATCATGGACCTTTCCTATGTCGCGGCCTACAAGCTGGGCTACATCAACAACGGCAGCGCCGAGGTCGAAGTGGAGAGCATCGCGGTCGATGCCAATACGCCTGTGGTGGCGGCCGTGGAAACACCGGTCGTCAAGGTCGTGCCAGTCGCGCCCGTGGCGACCGTAGCGCCGACCATTCCCGTCGAGACGGCTGGTGCACCTACTGGCAAGGTCTACCTGCAGCTCGGTGCGTTCAGGGCCAGAGAGGGTGCAGAGAGCTTCCTGGGCAAGATGCGCGCCGTGCTGGGTGATGGCGGCAAGAAGCTGAAGCTGTATGAGAAGGGCGGGCTGACACGCGTGCATCTCGGGACGTATTCGAATGCGGACGAGGCTAGGCGTGAGGCGGTCAAGCTGCAGGTCAGGTTGGGGTTCAAGCCGTTTGTGAGTTTGCATTGATGTGAGAGTGAGCGAGGTTTACCTCGCTTGCTTGAACCAACACCGTCGGGGGTAGCCCGACAGCTAGTCACTTTCTTTTGCTTCGCCAAAAGAAAGTAACCCAAGAAAAGGCGACCCCGGTGCGCCGCCCCTTATGGGGTTCCCTGCGTTGCTCGACTGGTCAGGCCTCCTCATAAACTCGCACGACCCGCTGCGCGGTCACGTGCTCAAACATATTCGTCGGACTACCCCTGCCCAGCCTGCGCTACTCGGCGCCGCACAGGGGAAGGAAAGCGAAAGTCAAAACTGCATGGAGGGCAACAAGTTGCCCTCCATAGTCAAAACAATTCAACTCCGATACATTTCGTTCAGTTTTGTTCAGTTAACTTGCGCGCCTATTAGTTTGGATTGACCGGTTGATTCTCATGAAACGAAGCCAATACACATATGTGGCATTCTTTCCTTCAAGCAAAGAATATCTTGCTTTGGCCTATGTGCATCTTAAGGATGCGTATTGCAAAGAATCACTACAGTATTTTCAAAATCAAGAATGGTGGTCTGATGAAGTTGAGTTTCCTATATGGGGAATGACAGAAGATTTTGCTAAGTTTATTCATGAAAATTGCCGATGTTTGTATTGCAGGAAACCAGTTCCTAAAAATCTAGAACCATGCACTTGTGGGAAGCAAAAGAGATTAATTAAAGTCGAATTCCCATCGGCAATTTGGAGAACAACATTCGAAGAAGCTTTTAGAGAGTACATTTGGACTGATAGGCGCGAAAGAACTTTCTATCGTAGAAAAATGAGAATTGCCGCCGCTGGCACTTATAGAGAGTCCGACATTAAAGAGCTTTTAGGAGTTCAAAATAGTTGTTGCTATTACTGTGGGAATGAATTCAAGTCTGCTAAAGGAAAAATTGATTACCACATTGATCACTATCAATCTGTTGCAGATGGCGGAAGAAACGAAATAGCAAATTTGGTTTTAGCTTGTCCACCTTGTAATAATTTAAAAAGCAAAGAATGTGGGTCAAGCTTCAGTCTTAAAGTAAGTAAAACTTTAACCGAGAGTAATCGTACAAAAGTGAGAAATTTAAAACGGAGAGTATCCAGATTTAAGGGGCGAATTCAGGAATGAAGTGCAATTTTGAGTAACGCCGGTTGGGTGGGCGGGATGCGGTAGCATCCGTGCCTTTTTGACCGGCCAGTCGAAATTGCAGAAATGAACTACACACACCTCACCCGAGAAGAACGATACCAGATTTACGCCCTGAAGAAGGCAGGACACACACAAAGCGAGATCGCCACCGTGTTGGAACGAAGCGCATCGACCATCAGCAGAGAACTGACGCGCAACCGCGGGCGACGCGGCTATCGCCCGAAGCAGGCGCACGGTAAGTCTGTTGAACGGCGCGCGGTCAATGCACGGCGGATAGACGAAGCGACATGGCAATTCGCACAAGCGATGCTTGCGCAAGAATGGAGCCCGGAACAGATCAGCGGCCATGCCGCCATCAGTCCAGAGACGGTGTATCAACGAGTCTATGCAGACAAACGCGCAGGTGGCTCGCTCTGGAAGAGTCTGCGCTGTCAGAAGCAACGCAAGAAACGCTACGGCAAGATAGAGCGGCGCGGCATCATTCCAAATCGCTTATCCATCGAAGATCGCCCAGCCATTGTCGAGACACGCAGTCGGATCGGCGACTGGGAGGCCGATACCATCATCGGCAAGAACCACCGTCAGGCCATCGTGAGCATCGTTGAGCGCAAGTCTGGATTTACGCTGATCCGCAAGGTCGAGCGCAAAACCGCGCAGGCTGTGACGGAAGCGATGACCGCACTGCTCAGGCCACATCGCAGCAAGGTGCACACCGTCACTTCAGACAACGGCAAGGAATTCGCCGGGCATGAAGAAATTGCGACCGCATTGAAGGCGGACTTCTATTTCGCCCACCCCTACGCATCCTGGGAGCGCGGCACCAACGAGAATACGAACGGGCTGATCCGGCAGTACTTCCCGAAGAACCGGGACTTCACCACGATCACACAACAGGAGATTGATCTAGCGATGGAGAGATTGAACAACCGCCCCAGAAAACGACTTGGATTCCAGACACCCAGTCAGGTATTCTTCAAGTCAGGCGTTGCACTTCAAATTTGAACCCGCGAGGCCAAATTGAGTACTTAGTTAACTGAAATGCACCGGAGTGGAATTGTTTTGAGTATCGGCTAGCGTAGTTGTGAGGGCACGAAGTGCCCACGCTGTGGTTTTGGATTTTGACTTTCCTTCCCCTGTGCGCCGCCGAGTAGCGCAGGCTGGGCAGGGGTAGTCCGACGAATATGTTTGAGCACGTGACCGCGCAGCGGGTCGTGCGAGTTTATGAGGAGGCCTGACCAGTCGAGCAACGCAGGGAACCCCGCAGGGGCGGCGCACCGGGGGTGACTTCTTTGGGTTACCTTTCTTGGCAAGACAAGAAAGGTAACTTGCTGTCGGGCAACCCCCGACGGTGTTAGCTGACGGCAGCCCCCGCAATCCTAAATCCCATCCCCAAACTCCTGCTGTCCTCCCCAGTCGCCGCCACATTAGAACATGCTAATATGCAAACATTGCACAACCGTCCGCGGCGGGATGATGGGCCTGCCAATTAGCCTGATGCCTCGTTTGCGGATGATCTCAAACTAACCCGGAGTAAGTGATGAAGACAAAGATATATTGGGCCTTGGCCGCTGTGTTGGGGTTGTCGCTGGTGGTTCAGCAACTGCAGGCTGCCGACGGTGTGGACGTGAAGCAGGCGCAAAGCATGAACAAGCAGGGAGCCCTGTTGCTGGACGTGCGTGAGCCTGATGAATACTCGGCGGGCCATGCGCCGAATGCGAAACTGATCCCGCTGGGACAGCTGAGTTCGCGCTTGCAGGAACTGGCGACCTATAAAGACAAACCTATCGTCGTGATGTGCCGTTCCGGACGACGCTCGGCGCAGGCTGTCTCCATTTTGAAGGACGCCGGCTTTAGCAAGGTGAGCAATGTGCAGGGCGGCATCCAGTCCTGGGAAAACGCAGGCCTGGAAGTGGTCCGCTTGTAGAGCTGCTGCAACGACTATGCCGGGTTGTCCCGGCATAGTCACCTCAAACGCCGGATGACCCGGCCACCCGCAATACCAGTCCCTTCAAATACGCGCCCTCCGGGAAACTCAGCAGCACCGGATGATCCGCCGCAGCATGCAGCTTCTTCACGATCTGCGCATCCACCCCAGCGTCCAGTGCCGCGCCTGCGATGATCTTCTGGAACAGATCGTCGCTGATGCCGCCGGAGCAGGAGTAGGTGAACAGCAGGCCACCCGGACGCAGCAGCTTGAAGCCCAGCAGGTTGATGTCCTTGTACGCGCGCGAAGCCTTCTCGGCGAAGGCGGCGGTGGGCGCGAACTTGGGCGGGTCCAAGACAATTAAATCGAACTTGCGGTTCTGGTCGCGCAGTTTGCGCAGGGCCTCGAACACGTCGGCGCATTGCCACTCGGCGCGCGTGGCATCGAGCCCGTTGAGTTCGACGTTGCGTTGAGCCAGTTCCAGCGCGCCCTCCGAGGCGTCGATCGAGAGCACCGACTTAGCGCCGCCGCGCAATGCGTAGAGCGAGAAGCCGCCGGTGTAGCAGAAGCAGTTGAGCACGTCGCGGTCGGCAGCCAGCGTGCCGGTCAGCGCACGGTTGTCGCGCTGGTCCAGGTAGTAGCCGGTCTTCTGTCCTGCCGCCACATCCACCGCGAAGCGCAAGCCGTTCTCCGTCACTTCCACTTTGTCAGGCAGCGCACCGCGCACAAGGCCGTTGCGTTTCGGCAAACCTTCCAGCTCGCGCCCATCGGAATCGGAGCGCTCGTAGATGCAGACGGGGGAGCATAGCTCCTGCAGGATGTCGGCCAGCGTGTCGCGCCAATGCTCGGGACCGGCGCTGCCAAGTTGCATCACCAGCACGTCGCCGTATAGGTCCACGATGAGGCCGGGCAGTCCGTCCGATTCGCCGTGGATTATGCGCATGCCGTTGCTGTCGCGGTCCAGTTGCAGCGTGCGGCGTGCTGCCAGCGCATCGGCGATGCGCCTGCGGAAGAACGCCTTGTCGATGACCTCCTTTTCGCTCCACGACCACACGCGGGCGGTGATCTGCGAGTCGGGGTTGTACGCAGCCCAAGCGAGGAAACTGCCTGCGGCGTCGCGCACCGCCACGGTGTCACCGCTGGATGGTTTGCCGTCTATGCACTCGACCGCCCCAGAGAATATCCAGGGATGGCGGCGCTCAAGCGACTTCTCGCGGCTTGCCCTGAGGATGATGGCTGGCCGCGCAGAAGGATCACCTGCACGCGGTTTGGCAGCGGGTTGCGCGACTGGCTTGTCGCCCTGTTGCTTGCTGCGCTGCACGCGTTTGCGGAAGTCCTTGCCGCCTTGCGACTGGCGGTGCGGAGTGGAATGTGATTTTGGTTTTTGACTGGTCATGGTTTTTTCTTGGCACGCGGATGCGCGCCGTCGTAGATCTTGCTGAGGTATTGGAAATCGAGATGGGTGTAGACCTGCGTGGTGGAGATGCTGGCGTGGCCCAGCATCTCCTGCACCGCGCGCAGGTCGCCCGAGGATTGCAGCACATGGGTGGCGAAGGAATGGCGCAGCAGGTGCGGATGCACGCCGCTGTTCAATCCCTGCGTGATGCCCCGGTTGCGCAGCAGATACTGCACCGTGCGCGGGCTGATGCGCGCCCCGCTCTTGCCGACGAAGAGCGCGGTCTCTTCCGGCTTGGCGACCTGATCGCGCACCGCGATCCATGCCTGCAGCGCGGCGATGGCGTGATGTCCCATGGGCACGATGCGCGTCTTGTTGCCCTTGCCGGTGACGCGCACCTCGCCCGAACGCAGGCTGTCCTGCATCTCCATGAGGTTGAGACTCACCAGCTCGGCCAGACGCAGGCCGGATGAATAGAGCAGCTCGAACATCGCCTTGTCGCGCGCATCCGCCGGTGTGGCGACAGGCATCTCCACCAGCTTCACCGCCTCGTCGGGCGACAGCGCATGCGGCAAGGTCTTGGGCGCCTTGGGCGCGCGCAGGCCGACACAGGGATTGCCCGGGCAGCCGTGATCGCGCATCAGGTAGTTGTAGAAGCCGCGCCACGCCGACAGCACGCGCGCCAGCGAACGGCCACCGAGGCCGCTGCCGTGCAGCTGCGCGATGTAGCGGCGGATGTGGTGGCTCTTCACGTCGCTCAGCGGTGTGGTACCGGCAAGGGCGAACAGGCGCCGGATGTCGCGCGCGTAGTTCTCTGCAGTCAGCGGCGAATAGCCGCGCTCGTTATTCAGGTAGGCGAGATAGCCTTGCAGCGTGACGGGTTCGGATGGGGGAATGACTGACATTTGAGTGCAACTTAATCCGTCATTCCGGCGCAGGCCGGAATCCAGCGTATTTCATTAACTGGACACCGGCCTGCGCCGGTGTGACGAAATCAAAGAAATCTGAGTCAACGTTACACATGCGGATGGAACGCACTGCCCAGTGTCTCCGCGATGCGTTGCAGGAACAGCGTACCCATCTCCGGATAGAAGCGTTCCTTGTCTTCGCTGGCGAGGATGAGCAGGCCTATGGTCTGTCCGTCGACGCGCAAGGGGAGGTAAGCGAAGGAACGCAGGTGCTCGGCGGCCTCGCCGAACCAAGGCAGGGTGTCGTGCACCGCGTGATGCGCGCACACCGGCTGTTGATGCTGGTCGGCAAAAGTCAGGACTTCTGCGCTGGGCGCATCGTCCTTCCACAGGTGCAGGGCGACATGAGGAACAGAGAAGATGTCGCGCATGTTGCGCACGACCAAGCTTTGCAGCGCGGCGCGGTCCTGTGCGCCGAACAGCGCGCAGTTGAACTGGTGCACCTTGAGCTGCAGGGCATCGTTCTCCTTGGCGAACGCCAGCAGTTCGTTCAGCTTCTTCTCCAGCTCCTTCACGCGCTCGCGCAGCGTGAGCAGTTGCCGCTCGGAAAGCGAGATGGTGCGACCGCCATAAGGATGCGGCAGGGTGACCTGTGACAGCATCTCCGCGTGGTCCTCGAAGAACTGCGGGTTGTCCTGCAAATATTGTGCGACGTCTTCTGCTCTCATCTTTGCCTCACAAATTGATCTCGCCAGTGAACACGGTGATGGCCGGGCCGGTCATCAGCACCGGCGAATGCTCGCCCGCCCAGACGATGGAAAGCGTGCCGCCGCGGGTGGCGACATGTACGACGGTATCCAGCAACTTGCGCCGAATACCGGCGACGACGGCCGCGCAGGCACCGGTGCCGCAGGAAAGGGTCTCGCCTGCGCCACGCTCGAACACGCGCAGTTTGATGTGTTCACGATCGACGATCTGCATGTAGCCCACGTTCACGCGCTTGGGGAAGCGCGGGTGGTGTTCGATCAGCGGGCCTTGCGTTGTGACCGGCGCCGCTTCGACATCGTCCACCACCTGCACCGCATGGGGGTTGCCCATGGAGACGGCGGTGATGTGTACGGTGTCGTTGCCCACCAGCAGGGGCTGGATGATCGCATCGCTGTCGCTTGCGAAGGGGATCTGCGCAGGCTCAAAAATGGGCGCGCCCATGTTGACGGTCACGCGACCATCGTCTTCCAGGCGTGGGGAGATGAGGCCGCTCTTGGTCTCCACCACGATCTCGCGCTTGCTGGTGAGGCCTTGGTCATGCACGAAACGCACGAAACAGCGGGCGCCATTGCCGCACTGTTCCACTTCGCCGCCATCGGCATTGAAGATGCGATAGCGGAAATCGGCATCATGCCGCTGGGATTTTTCGACCAGCAAGATCTGGTCGCAGCCGATGCCGAAATGGCGGTCGGCGATGAAGCGCAGCTTTTCGGGTGACAGCGCGATGGTTTGGCGCACGCCGTCCAGCACCACGAAATCGTTGCCAGCGCCGTGCATCTTGGTAAATTTTAGTGACATGGTAGGGCCGTGAATTGAATGCTGCGGAGATTATACGTGCTTGCGCTTACTCGCTGCACCTCCGTACTGGCGTAGCCAGCTGTATGCGGGATAACCAGCCACTTGCCAGCTTGCTGGCGTAGTGGAATGGCTAGTAGTTCCATCAGGAGGTGCAATGCGGTCACTCCCGCACCGGAGGGCTGCGCCCCACCGTGTCGTGGCCGCACAGTTGGGCATAGTCGCGGTAGATGCAGCGGTCCATCACCACGGTGATGCCGGCCTGCTGTGCACGCAACGCCGCTTCCTCGTGCACTACTCCGTCCTGCAGCCACAGCTTCTTGATCCCCAGCTTGATGCAGCTCTCCACGATCGCGGGCACATGCTCTGGTGCGCGGAACACGTCCACGATGTCCGGCAGTTCGGGCAGGCTCTCCAGGTCGGAGTAAGCCTTCTCGCCCAGCACCTCTGTCACCAGGGGGCGCACCGGCAGGATGCGGTAGCCGAATCCTTGCATGGCCTGCGCCACGCGGAAGCTTGGGCGTGCCGTATTCGGCGACAGGCCGACCACGGCGATGGTGTGTACCTCGCGTAGCAGGCGGCAGATGTCATCGGGTGTGGGGTTGGTGTGTGGCATGGCGCAGTCCGGTGATGGAGTGTGGCTATAATAAACCATCGCTACACGATAAATGAGGTCATGCCTTGAGTGCGATCCACGCTTCCCAGTTGACCTTCTTCGCGGCACACGCGCCGTTCGACCACATGGAACCAGCACACCTGCTGTGGATGGTGGAGCGCATGCACCTGGGCTATTACGCCGAGGGCGAGGTGATCGTCACGCCGGAGCAGGGCGCGGTGGACCGCTTTCTGGTCATCAAGCAGGGCATGGTGCATGGCGAGCAGAACGTCGCACACGCCTCCGAGACGGACACCTGGCTGGAACTCGCGGTAGGCGAGTGCTTCCCGCTGGGGGCCCTGCTGGCGCATCGTCCGGTCGCCAGCGTCTATCGCGCCGGCAAGGACACCTTCTGCTACGAGCTGTCGGGCGAGGATTTTCACACCCTGCTCGGCATGAGCGCCCCGTTCCGCGATTTCTGCACGCGGCGCATCGCCAATCTGCTGGAGCATTCCAAGCAGGTCATCCAGGCGCAATACAGCCAATCCAGCGTAGAGGAGCAGTCGCTGGCCAGCCCGCTGCGCGCGGTCATCCGCCGCGACCCTGTGACCTGTTCGCCAGAGACGCCGGTGTGGCAGGTGCTGAAGGTCATGCATGAACAGCAGGTCGGTTCCATGGTGGCGGTGAACGCAAAAGGGAAACCCATCGGCATCATGACCCTGCACGATGTGCTGGACCGCGTCGCCATACCGCAGATCGACCTCGAACGGCCGGTCATCGACGTGATGAGCACCAGGCTGTCCACCCTGCCGCCACACGCGCTGGCGCATGAGGCTGCGTTGCTCATGGCCAAGGTAGGGTTCCGCCACGTGCTGGTGGTGGAGAACGAGCGGTTGATCGGGCTGGTCTCGGAAAAAGATTTGTTCGCCCTGCAGCGCGTCGGCTTGCGCCAGATCGGCTCGGCCATACGCCACGCCGAAACCCCCGCCATGCTGAAGCAGGGCGCCGCCGATGTGCGCCGCATGGCGCGCAACATGATGGCGCAAGGCGTGGCACCGGAGCAGCTGACCCAGTTCATCTCGACCTTCAACGATCTGCTCACTGCGCGTGCGGTGGAACTGGAATTCAAGGCCAGCGGCCTGTTCGGTACTCCGCTGCATGCGGGACTGTGCTGGATAGCCTTGGGCTCCGAAGGCCGCTTCGAACAGACGCTGAACACCGACCAGGACAACGCGATCATCTTCGAGGTGCCGCATGGCATGACCGCAGACGAGGTGCGTGCACAACTGTTGCCGGTAGCGAAGCGCATCAACGAGACGCTCGCGCTATGCGGCTTCCCCTTGTGCAAGGGCGAGATCATGGCGAGCAACCCGAAGTGGTGTCTGTCGGTGGAGGAGTGGAAGCGCACCTTCCTGTCGTGGATCAGCGGCGGCTCGCCGGAGGCCCTGCTGCACTCGACCATCTTCTTCGATTTCCGCGCGCTGTACGGCGAGCAGGACCTGGCCGATGAGCTGCGCCAGTGGTTGGCCCGGGCAGCCAGCGACAACACGCGCTTCCTGTATCTGATGGCGGACAACGCGCTGAACAACCGCCCGCCGCTGGGCGTGGTGCGCGACTTCGTGCTCGGCAAGGGGAACACGCTGGACCTGAAGGTGAACGGCATCACGCCTTTCGTCGATGCGGCGCGCATCTTCAGTCTGGCCGCGGGTGTGACGCAGACCAGCACCATACAGCGCCTGCGCCTGAGCGCATCCAAGATGAACCTACACGAGTCGGAGATCGATGCGTGGATAGACGCGCTGCTGTTCATCCAGGTGCTGCGCTTGCGCCATCATGACGAGTCGAGGGCTATGGGTGTGGCCGACGAAGAGCTGGACAACAAGATAGACCCGGAACGCCTGAACGAGCTGGACCGCCGCATCCTGAAAGAGGCGTTCCGTCAGGCGCGCAAACTACAGGCCAGGCTGGCGATGGAGTTCCATCTGTGATTCAGGAATTGGAGATGCCGTTCACGTTTGTCCTCTCTCCCGCTGGCGGGAGAGAGTTAGAGAGAGGGAAAACGGGCATGTCAGATTTGAACATAGGGAATAGTCATGCTCGTTAGGCTGCAGCGCTTGCTTGGCAACAAGCCGAAGCTTGGTGTGGAACAGCAGCAAAGGCTGGCCGCGTGGGAGGCATTGCCCCACGCCGAGTTGGGGGAGCCATTCAGCGAGACGCGCTGCGTGGTGGTGGACGTGGAGACCACCGGCCTGAACCTGATGCAGGACAGGCTCATCTCGATCGGCGCGGTGGCGGTGGTGAACGGCAAGATCGCGCTGGGCGACAGCTTCTATGTGGTGCTGCAACAACAGGCGGCCAGCGAGAAGGGGAACATCCTGCTGCACGGCATAGGCACTTCCGCACAGCTGGAGGGCGAGCCACCGATCGAGGCCTTGCTGGCGTTCCTCGACTACCTCGGCAAATCACCCCTCATCGCCTTCCATGTCACGTTCGACCAGACCATGATCAAGCGTGCTTTGCGCGAATACCTCGGCTTGTCCTTCAAGCACCCCTGGCTGGACCTGGCCTATGTGATGCCGGGCCTGAATCCCGCGCTGGCCAGGAAATACCACGGGCTGGACGACTGGATAGGCCACTCCGGCATCCGCATCGGCGTTCGCCACAACGCGTTGGCCGATGCGATGGCCACCGCGCAACTGTTCCAGGTCGCCCTGGCGCAGGCGGGCAAGACTGGCATCACCGATTTTTCCGGGTTGCGCCACCTGGAGAAGGCTCAGCGCTGGATAAACGGCGTAAGTTGACGGCGTAAGTTGATTGTAAGCTTCCTGAAGTAATGTCCGCCGCCAGTAGTATGAGTGGGTCGGGATGCTTGCTCCGGCCTGATTGATTGTCTTGAGGAGGGAATATGTCAAATCCGAATGTCAATTGGGCGGCTATCGATGCCAACCCCAAGTTCCAGGCCCTGCATCGCAAGAAGACTCTTTTCCTGTGGGGGCTGATGGTCTTCTCCATCGTCTATTATTTCCTGTTGCCCATCGGCGCCGCGTATTACAAGGAACTGTTCAACACCAAGGTATGGGGCGTGGTCAACGTCGGCCTGCTGTTCGCCTTGTCCGAGTTCGTGGTGGCATGGGTCATCGCCTTCGTCTATTCGAAGAAGGCCAATGCCCAGTTCGACGCGATGGCGCAAGAGATCATCAATGATGTGAACAGCGGGAGAATATGATGAGTGGAATGCTGAATAAACTGTTGCTGTCCGCAGTTGCCATGTGCAGTAGCGGTGCGGCTTTTGCTGCCGGCGGCGCGGTCGCCGACGAGTTCAAGTGGATGACCTTCGCCGTGTTCGGCGCGATCATCGTAGTCACCTTGGCCATCACCTACTGGGCCGCGCGCACCACGCACACGACTTCCGAGTTCTATGCGGCCGGCCGTTCGGTCAGCGGTATCCAGAACGGCTGGGCGATCGCGGGCGACTACCTGTCCGCTGCGTCCTTCCTCGGTATCGCCGGTCTGATCTCGCTGTACGGCTACGACGGCTTCATGTACTCCGTGGGCTGGCTGGTGGCTTACATCACCGTGTTGCTGGTGATCGCGGAACCCTGCCGCAACATCGGCAAGTACACCATGGGCGACATCCTGGCCTTCCGTAACGACCCGAAGAAGACCAAGACCGTGGCGGCGCTGTCCACCATCACCGTGTCCACCTTCTACCTGACCGCACAGATGGTCGGCGGTGGCGTGCTGATCAAGACGCTGATCGGTATCGACTACGAGATCTCTGTGATCGGCGTGGGCATCCTGATGCTGGCCTACGTGGTGTTCGGCGGCATGAAGGCGACCACCTGGGTGCAGATCACCAAGGCCGTGCTGCTGGTGATCGCTTCCATCATCCTCGTTATCCTGGTGTGGTCGCCTTATGGCTTCAGCCTGCCTGGCTATCTGCAAGCTGTAGTGGCCGATCCTGATGTGCAGAAGCAGGTCGCTAAATTGGTCGGTGAGAAGGCCGCCACCATGACTCCGGAAGAACTGGGTCAGCGCTTCCTTGAGCCGGGCCTGTTCATGAAGAACCCGATCGACCAGATCTCGCTGGGCCTGGCGCTGGTGCTGGGTACCGCTGGTATGCCGCACATCCTGATGCGTTTCTTCACCGTGCCGACAGCACAGGCTGCTCGTACATCCGTGATCTGGGCGATGGGCATCATCGGCGGCTTCTACGTGCTGACCCTGTTCCTGGGTACCGGCGCTGCGATGCTGGTCGGTCCGGACAAGATCGCTGCAGTGGACGCCGGCGGCAACATGGCCGGTCCGTTGCTGGCGCAATTCCTGGGCGGCGGCGAGCAATCGTATCTGGGTAACTTCATGCTGGCCTTCGTGGCAGCGGTCGCATTCGCCACCATCGTGGCGGTCGTGGCTGGCCTGGTGCTGGCTGCCGCGTCCGCGATGGCGCACGACATCTACGTCGGCGTGATCCGCGGCGACCATGCCACTCCGAAAGAGCAAGTGGTTGCAGCACGTGTCGCTTCCGGCATCGTCGGCGTGATCGCGATCACCGTGGGTATCATGGCCCAAGGCCAGAACGTAGCGCACCTGGTGGCGCTGGCCTTCGCAGTTGCCGCATCGAGCAACCTGCCAGCCGTGTTCCTCACGCTGTACTGGAAGAAGTGCAACACCACCGGCATCCTCCTCGGCATGGTGGTCGGTACACTGACCGCCATCGGTCTGGTGATGGTCTCCCCTAACATGACCTATCCGAAGGCAGTGATCGCCAACGCCAACAAGGTGTTGAACGGTGAGGCTGCAGTGCCTGCGAAGGATGCACAACCTGCCGTCGAGCGTTCGAGCTTCATGTGCGAACTGTTCGCCATGGACGGCTGCGTACTCGCCAAGCCTGCACAGCCTGCCACGGCGGAGAAACCCGCCAAGCCGGGCGCTGCCGAGAAGCTGGCAGGCCTGAACGCGAAGCTGCAGCCGATGGAAGCCGCGTTGCCGAGCATCACCGATGTTGCAGCCAAGGCAGCAGCTGAGGCGGATATCGCCAAGGTGAAGAAGGACATCGCCGCGACCGAGAAGGCCAAGGCCAAGGCGGAAGCTGACTTGAAGAAGTTCGAAGGTCAGACCACCAGCATCATGGGTCTGGAGAAGCCATTCTTCCTGTTGAAGAACCCTGGCCTGATCTCCATTCCGCTGGGCTTCCTGCTGGTGATCCTGGGCTCCCTGTTCACACGCGACAAGCGTGCTGAAGAGATGTGGGACGAACTCTACGTACGCCAGAACACTGGCATCAACGCAGAGGCTGCCTCAGCGCACTAAAGCAGAGCCAGTAGTTTGTTGCACCCAACCCCGCCCCCTCCTCGGCGGGGTTTTTTTCGTCCGGCGAAAAGCAGGTAACACGTGCGCCCATCTGGGGCTTTTTGCTTATTGATTGGGAAAGGGCGGATGGTTAGCGTTGCATGCGTATGAGATCTACTCTGAGTCAACTTCCGGGAAACCGAGAAAGGGCGTCGTTATGGGCCGCATCCGCATCCGAGATCTTCTAGTCCGCTGCATTCTGGGCATCAACGAAGGGGAACGCCGCGCAAAGCAGGACGTGGTGATCAACCTGACCCTGCACACCGACCTGCGCAAGGCGGGCAAGAGCGACCGCATCGAGGACACCGTCGATTACCGCGCGCTAAAGAAGCGGGTGCTCGCCATGGCGGAAGACTCTCAATATTTCCTGGTGGAAGCGCTGGCGGAGGCCATCGCCGAACTGTGCCTGGAGCAGCAGGGCGTGCAGCGGGTGGATGTGTGCGTGGAAAAACCGCATGCGCTGCGCTTCGCCACCAGCGTGGCCGTGGACATCACGCGTAGTCAACCATGGTGCGCGCCTTCATAGGCATCGGCTCGAACGTCGAGCCGGCGAAGAACGTCAGGGCCGCGATCCGCAGCCTCGCACAGCAGGCACGCCTGACTGGCATTTCCATGGTGTATCGCACCGAGGCGCTAGCCCGCCCCGAGCAGCATCCCTATTTCAACTGCGTGGTAGAGATCGAAACGATAACACCGCCTGTTGATGTGAAGCACCGCATGCTGCGCCCCATCGAGCACGGTCTGGGACGTCAGCGCAGTGCGGACAGATATGCGCCGCGCACCATAGACCTCGACCTGATCGTGTATGGCGAGCTGAGCATGGACACAGAGGACCTCACACTGCCCGATCCGGATATCTTGATGCGCCCCTTCCTTGCCATCCCGCTATTCGAGCTGGCGCCTGATCTCGTGCTGGCCGGACAGCGCATAGGTGAAATCGCCGCAAGACTGGCGCAGGACGGCATGGAACCCCTGAACGACTATGCTGAATCTTTGAGAGGGGAGGCGCGACTTCGTTTCCTTGGCGAACACAGGGTGCGATAGCGGACCACACCCGGAGCCCCTTGATCGCCACAGTCCTCACTCAACGCTGGAAGCGCTCCACCAGTTTCTCAACCTGCTGGGCAACGGCATCCCATATCCCCATAGGCCCGGATCCCATGATGTCGCCCTTCTTCCAGTGCTCAAGCGGCCTGTGTTTGCTTTCTTCGATCCAGCCTGCGAGCTTGTTGCGCTCGACCTCCAGCCTGGAGAGCAACATGATGGTTTCGGGGTCGTTGGAGCTTTGCACCAGCCCCTTCTTTGCATAGCCCAACACCTCGTCGACGTGCCGCAAGCGCATGTCGTATTCCTTGATACGCTGTTCTACCAGCAAGCGAGAGAATTCGTCCATGTGCGCCTCCATGTAATGTGAAATGCCTGAAGGCATTATTTGTCCGGCTGCCACGCCGCACAATGGGCAAAAGTACGCAGTACTTATCAAGAATGAAAGTGGGACAAACTCTGCGTGACACCGGCATCAACGCAGGAAGTGCCACGGCACACTAAAACAAACAAGTTCTACGTAGCACCCCACCCCGCTCAACTCCTCCCGGCGGCCGATTCTCGGCCTAAGCGGACTGCCGTAGTTTTCGTAAAGGGCTGTTGGTTAAATCGTTTTGAATGTCCGCTCCACACCCTACATCCGCCTTTACAGTAGAGTTTCCTCGGCTCTGACCGGCCAATAGCAACCACTCAAGTATATAGGCAGATATAGGCCAAACGGCATATTGACCCCGCTGCAAGGGCGGGATAGGTTGCGGGCATCTCGCAATTTTGGCGCCCCCTTTAATCGCTGCCCCCTTTAATTGACCCGCATGCGTAACTTTCTAGTGTTAACTACCCTTTTGCTCGTTTCCGGTTGTACTTCAATTTCAACAAAGGAAACCGTTTCCTTTGCGAATCCCTCGGAGGAATACAAATCCATTTACATCATCTTTGATGATGTTGATATAAAGGACTATCCAATCAGGGAGGGCAAAACGGACATGGCCACAACAGTAGCCAAGGCGATGAAGCAGACTAGTGTCCATATGACTGAAATGTGGCCAGAGAAATTTTCCGCACAAGGCATCAAGGCAGAAGTCACCACAACAAGTGTCCAGCCACGAATTCCTAATTTCTCTATTGTTTTGATTGACGCTCCGAAAGCCGCTCTGGATTATGAATTGCTGATTACTTTAGTATCTGTTTCTCAGGGTTGGCTTGGTATGTACGGCGTTAACTTTGAAGCAACACTGCGTGATCGAAAGAGTAGGGCCGGAGACATACTATGGAAAGCCAGCATGGAACTACACAAGGGACTAGGCCCCATAAATGAACGAGTACTGTCTGAAAAATTAGCTGACGAATTGATATTCCAACTTAAGAAAAGACAGATACAAAACGAACGGCAACAGAGCAATTCACCCCTCTAACTTCTTCAACGCCGATTGAATATCCTTCTTGAAAGAATAGTATGAAAAGAATTCTATTGATTGTTGTAGGCTCAATTGCACTTACTTCTGCGCAAGCCACTAGTTTTGATTGTGCAAAGGCAGCTTCCGGCGTTGAGAAGCTGATTTGTGGATCAGCCAAATTATCCGAGCTGGATGATGCACTGGATATAGCCTACAAAGAGGCTCGAACCAATTCGAGCCAAGAAGAATTCAGACGTTTGGTTTCGGATCAAAGGCAATGGCTCAAGGAAAGCCGGAATAATTGCGGAGACACGGCTTGCCTTGAGCAAGCCTACTTGTCACGTGTTAATGCTATCAAGCAGGTCTCTGGTAATACGGCACTTCCCTTAACAAAGATCGCCAGCCTTAACTCGCTTGCGCCGGTCGGGCATGGATATCCAGAGGACATTCGTCAAATTGATGGGGATTTGGTCTACTCTCATTACGACAATACCGGAAACGGCAAAAATATAGTTAATTTCGATTTCACCAGCGGGCGCTGGTTTAATTGGGTTGAGGGGAAGAGAGATCCTTAAACTCCTTGCTCAGGACTCAAGGTATATTGTTTTTCACACGCCGCACTCGGCATCCTTCCCGATTGAGGTTGTTAACCGAAAGACAGGCGCTTCGTTATCAAGAATAAAATTAAAGTCACCCGTTCGACAGGCATTTATTGATGGCAATCGCTTAGTACTCTTTCAGGGGGATCAATCTGATGTTGTCACTCTTGAGCTGCCATCACTAAAGCTGATTCAAGAAATCCCATTTCTCAGTACGTACGTGCTGGCAATCCGAGGCAATAGAATTTATGGCGCTACAGGAAGTTCTGAGATGTCAGTTTATGAATTTCAGGGCAATCGTTTTAATAGCCTTGGATATATACAGGTTCCGGAACCAACAACAAATCTCAATTTAAGTTGCCAATCAAGCTTAGTACTAGGTGAAAATGAACGGGCGGTGATGATTGCTAACTGCGGCGATATTCATATCGTCAACCTAAATACGCTTTCAATCGAACGCTCGATTCCAAGGTACGCCAATTTCTACTCAATTGCACTCTACAAGGGGCTGATTTTCACAACGACAGAGAAACAGAACGGCATCATCGTTTTTGATATGGAGTCTGCGACAGAGATTGCGCGATTTCCGATTCCTGCAAGCTATCTTCTCACCAAAGGAGATGTTCTTCTTGCGGCAGAGGCTCCGATAAATCGTTCGAAAGATTCGAGCTGGCCGATGCAGGCTTATAAGATAAATGCCGATCTTATTCGCTCCGGAGAATGGAGGAATCAGACCATCATCGATGCTTGCTCCCGAGCAAGCCAAGCGATTCAGAAAGGGACGGACATTTACGAAGCCGTGAAGCTTTGCGAAAGTAGTGGCATTAATGCCGTCATCAATAGCGGCGACATCCCTGCCGACATTTTGCCTCATGCCGTCAACTATGCAACTTGGCTCAGCCAGACGCTACATCGATATGATGAGTCCCTCGCCTTGTTTGACAGGTTACACAAATATGGGGCGACTCTAGGTGCGGGAACCATCGAGGAGGCTACACTGAAAAGGAATGTGTTCGGTTCAGTCGTTGGATTGAAAGATTTAAGAACAGACTCCAACAACCAATTCTCAAAAGCGTTACGGATCGGCAAGAGTCAAAAGCCTGTCGATGTTATACAGTTGCCGAAGCTGGATAATGACCTAAAGTTCTTGGGTGAGTATGTATATGTAAATAGTTGGGATTGCTATCCAGTAGCCGGACAGGGGGTGGGTATTGAAGTCTTTGACAGAAATACACTGAAACACCTAAACAGACTCTCAATCCGTGAATGTGACGAAGAACAGCAAGACTCTGTTGGATCAATTGCGGATGACAAGGGAAAGCTACATGTACTGACAGGTTTTCAAGACCCCGACGAAACGCGTAGTAATTATTTCGTCTTCGATAAACAAACATGGAAACTTATTAAGACTGGCATTTACTCAGAGTCAAACAATGACATTAAATTCCCTTCTGAAGACGAGAATCAGGAAGAGGCATTATCGACAAAGTCTTATCAGATACGTCGTGAATATCAAACATCCACTGCGGTAGGCGGAGCGAAATATATTTTCTCCAGGAAAGATACAGGCGGCACTCCGGAAGCGATTGTCGCTGCATTTTCAATGCAGGGTACGACAACATCAACGCCCGTTATTATTCCGAAAAGGGATGATGTTATTTTTATTGGAAATCCTGACAACCTTGGACGTTCATCGATTATCCATTTTGACCCCGCTACATCCCGTAGTGTCACGCTTGCAATCCTCCCAGCCATAGCAGTTTGGGCTGCTGACAACTCGTATTTCTATATATCGAACGGCGTGGACATAATGGTTTTCGATCTTTCGGATTTGACCTTAAAGTGCCTGATGCCAAGAATATTCTGGACGGGCGGTGGATTGCGGCCTGTCGAGCCTGCGGGGGGCGAAAGCGACAAGATGAAAATAACAAAAATTTATCTAGATCGAAACAAAATGATCGTGAGTACCCTGTATGGAGCGTCTTTAGTATTTGATACGAAGAAGCTTGGAGATGATATACGGGCTCATTAATGCCTTCGTGCACGATAGGTCAGCGTGATGATCAATCGCTTAAAATGCAATGTTATGTTCATAAAGGAAGCAGAATGCAAATTTCGTTGATTGTTCTGGGTATCCTGCTTTTGATTCCAAATGCAAAGGCGGCAAGCTTTGAATGCTCAACAGCCTCTTTGCAGATAGAAAAAGTGATATGCGATGATTCGCTACTGAATAAAGCCGATGAACAAATGTCGGGCTACTACTCCAAACTGAAAAGGACTCTTAGTTCTGGATGATTCGAATGAATTGCATATTGAGCAAAAGTTATGGCTAATGCAACGTGAAATACTTTGCCCTGGATTGAATGCCATCTGCCTTTTAAATGCATACGGCAAGCGAATCAATGAGCTGAAAGCGAAATATGGCCACCTTTCACCACTTTCCCCATCTGAAGCATCGGCCTTTCAAGGAGCTCGAACAGTTTGTGCTTTTCCCGAGGTGGTATTACCAAGTGATTTGAAAATATATGGTGCCGGAAATTATGCGGGTAGAGTCTTTGATAGGCAACTTGATTCAAGTGGTCATCAAGCTACTGAGTTTGATATTGCAGTTAATTCCCCAAATCATCCAGTGGCACTTGTTCTTGGAGCATATGATCCAGCAATATGGAATATCAGTTGGACAGAAGGAACGAAGATTGTTGCTGTTGCGGTCACAGGCTACCATCGCCAAATCGTTGTTGGCATAACCCCAGATACTCCAATATTAATTAGCAGGGGGAATCCATGTGAGTCGTCATATATTATTTGGGGAAATGTAGACTCGTTGAATCGTCTTGCTGAGAAACTTTTTCATAGGCCAGCTGATGCGATCTATTTGTCATCAAATGGAAAGTCGGTTCTCGGCTCGCCCCTTATAGCAGGTGAGCAACTAATAACATCAAAGGCAACCTCAATAGATGATTTCCTTGACAAGGATCTACCCTTGGCTGGATCGGCGGCATTGGCAAAGGCGTTACTGGAAGGCAGTATTCGCAAGTCTAATGGAGATGAGCGTAAGGAATGGAGACGGCGCTGGATAGAAGCACACCCTGAGCCATCATCGCAAGGTAAGACTCTTACAAGTCATCCTGTGATTTCAGACTTCTGTACTTACGTTATATTGAAGCCGTATCAAATACCAAAGGGACTATCTGCAACGGGACTGCCGGTGTTCTATTTGCCAGCAGGAGTTCCCATTCCCCAAGGAGATATTGAGGGAACTATGCTGTACGATTTGGGATCGCTTAGATGCCATGGAAGTATGTGTGACATTCCGTGCGGGGGGTGTCGGGAATAATATTCTTAGCCAGTTCGACTGGTTCAGTTTTGCTGAGGCAGAGAAACATTTTGAATGGTTGTGGAACAATGAACAAATAGTTGACCACGATATCTCAATGACTGTTTTGGGTTTTCCAGCAACCTTTGATTCTCACCAAATTGTCAGCCGAAAACGACTGCTTCTGGCCTGCGGATTCAACCCGTCGATGCAACAAGTTGGTTAAATCGTTCAGCCGGTGTTTCATAGTTTAGCGTCTTCCTTGGGCGTTCATTTAGCTTCCTCGCCACTCCATTTAGCTGTGCTTGCGTGTATCCGGAGATGTCCATTCCTTTTGGGAAGTACTGTCTCAACAACCCATTGGTATTTTCATTCGTTCCGCGCTGCCAAGGATTCTGAGGGTCGCAGAAATAGACATTGATGTCGGTCGCCAAGGTAAAACGCTTGTGGTCTGCCATCTCCTTACCCCGATCCCACGTCAGCGATTTGTAGAGCTCCTGCGGCAGCTTGTGAGCATGTTTGATCAATGCATTTATGACGGTCTCGGTATCTTTCCCTGCTACCTTCACCAACATCACATAGCGTGTCTGGCGCTCAACAAGTGTCGCAATCTGGCTACTTAAAGTCCCACACAACAGGTCGCCCTCCCAGTGGCCTGGCACTGCCCGGTCTTCTGCCGTGGCCGGACGCTCGCTAATCGATACCGCATCGGTGATTCGGCCATGATTGTCTGTCTTCTGCGTATGATGCCGCGAACGGCGCATGACTCGCGTGCGCCGCAGGTGGGCCAGAAGCTCCTTCTTCAATGCGCCTCTGGCCTGAATGTAGAGGCTGCGATAGATGGTCTCGTGCGACACTTGATAGTCCTCGTCATCTGGATAGGTGCATTTTAACCACCCGGCAATCTGCTCCGGTGACCATGCCATTTTCAGTTTGGCTGCCACGATGTGTGCCATTGCGCGGTTCTTCACCAGTTTACAAGGTTGGGGGCGATGCGCACGATCCCAGGCAGCCTGGTCGGCCTGGCTTGCTCGATAGCTCTCTCGATCACCGTTACGTTCGATCTCTCGACTAATTGTCGAGGCAGCACGACCAAGCTTCTTGGCGATAGAGCGGATTGAATCACCAGCAACGACTGATCGAGAGATTTCTTCACGTTCAGCCAAGGTTAGTGCCAGTCTCGAACGCTGTCGTGAAGCCGGACGTATACCGCCGGTCTTGGACAAGATTCCTTCTATTGATGGGTGGTGCCGGTCAAACAGCTGTGCGATCTGCTGGAGTGAATCTCCTGCTTTCCAGCGATCCCACATCAGGGCCTTCTGGGTGTCGGTGTAATAGATGCGAGGTCTTCGTTTCATCTGCAACACTCCTTTCGCTTTCGCAAAGTTTAGTGTGTTGCATCGACGGGTTGAATCCGCAGCTTGAAAGCGGACATCGCTGCAACCCGGATAGATTACCAATTTCAGCAAACCGCCACGGCTGCAATGGCCGACGAGCAGTCAATTGAACATCAAGCCCCGCCGTAATACGCGAGGCTCTTTCTTGGGTCTTCTTCGGATGGAGGTTTAGCGGCGCGCGGCCGGCGCGGGAAACGTACGCTGATCAGCGTTCCTTTGCCGCCACTGCCCGCATCCAGTTTGATCTTGGCGTTGTGGCGCTTGGCGACTTCGGCGACGATGGCCAGTCCCAGTCCGCTGCCGCTCTCGCCGCTGCCCAGGATGCGGTAGAAACGTTCGAACACGCGCTCGCGGTGCTGCGGCTCGATGCCGGGGCCGTTGTCTTCCACACTGAGTATCGCGCTCTGCGGAGAGGCGCTGACGCTCACGGTGATGTGTCCGCCTGCGGGTGTGTAGCGGATGGCGTTGTCAATCAGGTTGTTCAGCATCTCGATCAGACTGTTCGCATCGCCCCGTATTTCCGCCGCTACCGGCGAGCCCTCGAAGCCAATATCGATATTCTTTTCCAGCGCCATCTGCACCCAAGTGACGGTGCACTCCTGCGCCAACTGGTTGAGATTGATGGCGGTGAAGTTGTTGGTGCTCTGTCCCCCCGGCTCGTTGCGCGCCAGCGCCAGCAACTGGTTGACCAGGCGGATGCCGTGCTCGGTGCTGGTGTGGATATGCTGTAGCGCGTGCTGCTTCTGCTGCGGGTCATTGGTGCGCAGCGCGAGTTCGGATTGCGTCTTCAGTCCCGCGAACGGCGTGCGCAGCTGATGTGCCGCATCGGCCACGAAGCGCTGCTGTGCGGCCATCATCTGTTTCAGCCGCAGCAGCAGGTCGTTCACGGCATCGAGCAGCGGGCGCACTTCGGCGGGCGCCTTGCTGCCATCGAGCAGGCTGAGGTCGTCGCGTTTCCTGCTCAATACTTCGCGACGCAGGCGCTCCAGCGGCCGCAGTCCCTGCTTCAATCCATACCAGACCACCGCGAGCGCGATCAGCGTCAGCAGCAATTGCGGGATGACGATGTTGGCCAGAATGCCGCGTATCAGCGCTTGCCTTTGCTGCGTGGTTTCGGAGACGTGCAGCTGCAGCAACTTGCCGTTGGAGGTGTAGATCAGGCTGACCATGCGCGTCTTCTGCCCCTCGCGCTCGCCGTTGCTGAACAAGGGACCCGGGCGGCCGCGCCGGTAAGAGAGCGGGCGCAAAGTGTTGCCGTTGCCCGCAAGCTTTCTGCCTTCACTGTCGGTGACCGTATAGAGCACGCGGTCCGGCATGCCGGGATCGGAACCGTCGGGCAGCAAGGGCGCCACATCCAGCTGTTCATGGCCGGTGCCCAGCTTGAGCTGCTCGGCCACTGCGTGTGCACGCTGCAGCAACACCAGGTCGTAAGGCTGGTTGGCGTAGTTGATGGTGGCGAAGTAGCCGACGACGGTGCTGACCAGCCACAGCAGGTAGAGCGAGATCATCAGCCTCTGCATGAGGTAGCTGCGCAGGGAACGGATGTTATTATTTTCCAAGACGCTCCTTACGTTACTCGCAGGTGCTGCAGGTTGATGGATGTCAGCTAGTGGTCGAGGTGGGCAGGTTGTCGATGACGTAACCCAGGCCGCGTATGGTGCGTATGGTCACTCCGGCCGGCTCTACCTTCTTGCGCAAGCGATGGATGTACACCTCGATGGCGTTGCTGCTGGCCTCTTCGGAATAGCTGTAGAGGCGCTCCAGCAACTGCTCCTTGCTGACGACCCAGCCGGTGCGCAGCATCAGTGCTTCCAGCACGCTCAGTTCGCGCGTGGTGAGTTCCAGCGGCGCGCCGTTGATGGTGGCACGCCGGCCCACGCTGTCGAAGGTCAGCGCGCCGCAGGTATAGACAGGGTTCACCCCGCATTGCCCGCGGCGTATCAGCGCGCGGACGCGGGCTTCCAGTTCCGGCAGGCTGAACGGCTTGATCATGTAGTCGTCCGCGCCCAGATCGAGTCCCTTGACGCGATCACCCTCCGCATCGCGCGCGGTGAGGATGATGACAGGCACTTGCTTGTTCTTTTCGCGCAGGCTGCGCAGCACGCTGAAACCGTCCACCTTGGGCAAACCCAGGTCGAGTATCACCAGGTCGAAAGGCTGTTCGCCGCTGAGGATGAGTTTGGCAGCCTGCCCGTCCTTTACATGGTCCACGGCGTAGCCGGAATGACGCATGGAATTGCACAGGCCATCGGCCAGCACTTCATCGTCTTCGGCGATCAGGATGCGCATAGCGGCGTAAGCACCGTGTAAGGATCGGGGGTTAAGTTCATGTTCGGGTTCGGACGGGAGCGGAATATCACGCCCGTCCTGTGTAGGGCTATTCTAAGTGCAAGAGGTCAATTGTCCAAGCCGCCGCCATCAACGATGCGCTTGTCTGCAGACCTTGTTTCTGAGATGGTTGGCACTTCGACGTTGGGATGTTCGTCCCGGCATTTCGCGGGCGACTTAACACTGGGGAAAACATGCAACTGAGCGAGCGGCACAAACAGTACTGGCGGAAGAACCTGCGCCTGACCGGCGTGTTGCTGGCGATCTGGTTCGTGGCCACATTCGTCGTCGGCTGGTACGCACGCGAGCTGCAATCCGTCACGGTGCTGGGCTTCCCGTTCTCGTTCTACATGGGGGCACAGGGGGCACTGATCATCTACGTGCTGCTTGTCGGCTATTACGCATACCGCATGGACAAGCTGGATCGCGAGTACGGCGTGCAAGAAGGGGACGAGTGATGGCGGCGCCGACACAGTCCGGCTTCGTCTCGCAGCTCAAGCGCTACTACGCGCTCTATACCGGCGGCTTCATCGGCTTCGTCGTCATGCTGGCAATCCTCGAGCAAATGGGGGTGCCCAACAAGCTGCTGGGCTACCTTTTCCTCGGCGTGACGGTGCTGCTGTATGCGGGCATCGGCATCCTGTCCCGCACCTCGGATGTTTCGGAGTATTACGTTGCGGGCCGGCGCGTGCCCGCATTCTTCAACGGCATGGCGGTAGGCGCGGACTGGATGTCGGCCGCGAGTTTCATCGGCCTGGCGGGCACGCTGTATCTGTCCGGCTACGACGGTCTGGCCTTCGTGCTGGGATGGACGGGTGGCTTCGTGCTGGTGGCCTTGCTGCTCGCCCCCTACCTGCGCAAGTTCGGCCAGTACACCATCCCGGATTTCCTCGGCGCACGCTACGGCGGAAACGTCCCGCGCACCATCGGTGTCTTCGCGGCCATCCTGTGTTCGTTCACCTACGTGATCGCGCAGATCTACGGCGTGGGGCTGATCACCAGCCGCTTCACCGGGCTGGACTTCGGCGTTGGCGTGTTCGTCGGCTTGGGCAGCATCCTGGTGTGTTCCTTCCTGGGCGGCATGCGTGCGGTGACCTGGACGCAGGTATCGCAATACGTGATCCTGATCGTGGCCTACATGATCCCGGTGATCTGGCTGTCGGTGAAGCACACCGGCAATCCTGTGCCGCAGGTAGCCTACGGTTACGTGCTGGAGAAAGTCACGGCGCGCGAACAGGTACTGAACAATCCGGCCACACCGGAAGGTGCGAGCGAGGCGGAAGTGCGCGCCGTCTTCAAGCAGCGACAGGCCGAGCACGAAGTCCAGCTGCAAGCGCTGGAAGCCGGAGGCGCGGCTTATCTGACGGCAGAAAAAGCCAGGCTGGTCAGAGAGGCTGCAGCCTTGAAGGCAAAGCGCGATGCGGATTCCGCGGCGATCACCGCGGCCGACCTGGCCGTGGCGGAGTTCCCGCCCAATGTCGCCGCAGCCCGTGTTGCATGGCGTGCGGCCGCCGAGGCGGACCGCGTCAAGGCCGGGCCGGTTGCTGCACATGCCGAACCGTTCGCCGGTCCCGATGAGGCGACGCGCGACAAGAAGCGCAAGAATTTCCTGGCGCTGGTGCTGTGCCTGATGGTGGGCACTGCTGCGCTGCCTCACATCCTGATGCGCTTCTACACCACCCCCACGGTGAGAGAGGCGCGGCAATCGGTGTTCTGGTCGCTGCTCTTCATCTCCCTGCTCTACATCACGGCACCTGCACTGGCCGTGCTGGCCAAGTATGACGTGTACACCCTGCTGGTGGGATCGAGCTTTTCCGAGCTGCCGAGCTGGGTCTCTGCCTGGGCTTCGGTGGACAAGACGCTGATGAGCGTCACCGACATCAACAAGGATGGCATCGTGCAGCTGGCGGAGGTCACCATAGGCGGAGACCTGATCGTGCTGGCGACGCCGGAGATCGCGGGCCTGCCCTATGTGGTCACCGCGCTGGTGGCAGCGGGGGGGCTGGCTGCGGCGCTGTCCACGGCGGATGGCCTGATGCTGACCATCTCCAACTCCCTGTCGCACGACGTGTACTACAAGATGATCGATCCGCGTGCGCCCACCGGCCGCCGCCTGTTCATCGCCAAAGCCTTGCTGCTGGGCGTTGCAGTGTTCGCTGCCTACATCACCTCGCTCAAGCCGGGCGACATCCTGTTCATGGTGGGTGCAGCGTTCTCCTTGGCCGCTTCAGCATTCTTCCCCGCACTGGCGCTGGGCGTGTTCTGGAAGCGCGCCAACAAGACCGGCGCGATCCTCGGCATGGTGAGCGGTCTGGCGATGTGCATGTTCTACATGTACATCACCTATCCCTTCTTTGGCGTGAATGCGCCGCTGTGGTGGGACATCAACCCTATCTCGGCCGGCGTATTCGGCATGCTGACCGGGTTCATCGGCGTGATCGTCGGTAGCCTGCTGACGCCCGCACCGGACATGCAGATCCAGGAACTGGTCGACCATGTGCGCTATCCCAACATGAAAAGCGACAGCAAGGCGGAAACGGCCTGACCCTCGCCTCTCGATATCGACACCATGGACTCTCCCGAACTATTCATCGTGCGTGTGCTGAAAGCGCTGGTCGAGATCGCCGCCATGTCGCTGTTGGCGCAGGGCGTGATCGCAGCCCTGTCCGGCAACACGCGGCAACAGAATGTCGTCTATCGCCTGTTCCAGGTGGTCACCGCACCCATCATCAGGATCGCGCGCACCATCACTCCGAAATTTATCGCCGACCAGTATGTCGGCCTGGTCGGCTTCTTCATCCTGTTCTGGTTGTGGATCGCGCTGATCGTCGCCAAGGGTTACGTGTGCCATGCGCAGCATCTGGCGTGCATCCCGGGCTGAGTCCGTTGGACTGCGCGGCCAAAAGCCGCTATCCTCCGCACCTCTTCAAAACGCGCTCGTAGCTCAGCTGGATAGAGTATCGGTTTCCGAAGCCGAGGGTCGTGGGTTCGACTCCCGCCGAGCGCACCAATTCCAGGTGTCACCAGGTTCCATAATACCTCGCTGACAACAGATGGGAGAACAAAGTGGAACGGTTTTCACCTTGCGTTGTTCTGTTCAGTTCCCTGTTCTTCTCCATTCTTTCTACACCAGCATTGTCAGCTCCCCTTGGACTTCAGGTAGGTGTCGGCATCGAAGCCTTCACTTGGGAGGAGACGATCACCGGTGCTGCAAACAGTCCAAAGGAACAGGGCGGCCGAATGGCGCTTAACCTTGGCTGGAAGCAGGACAAGGATGTCGGCACTCCGTATCTTGCTTACGAGGGAAAGATCTACGGCGGCACCGTGGACTACACCACCACCACGATGACCGGCATTCCTTCACCCACATCGACGGATTACGCCGGAATGATGAACGAGCTGAGGGGCATCATCCCGGCTGGGATAATGTCTGCAACAGTAGGACTGGGATACGATTTCTGGTCAAGGTCCATAGGGAACACCGTCACCTCCGGTGGCCTGTTCGTTCAGGGATACACGGAAAAATTCGACATCTTCTTTCTGCGCCTCGGGCTTTCCGCAAACCTGCTCGATAAGGTCGAGATCGGCGGAGGCATCAAGAGCACCTTAAGCAACAGCGAAGAACTTCCCTACAATCTGGGTACGATCCATCCCGGATCGAGCATATCACCCTACTGGGACGTGACTTACAGATACAGTCGCAACTTCAACCTGGCTGCCTATTACGACAGTTGGCGCTTCGGGGAAAGCAGAGCATCCGGGACTGGGTTCTATCAGCCGGCATCAAGGATGTCCGTAATTGGAGCCAAGGCTGCGTGGCTGTTTTGAACAGCGAAGGCCGTCTGATCTGGTCGATTTCCGCTTCAATTCCAAGTACCTCCGTCGTATGCCCGCCTGCACAAAGGTACGAACATGCCTAGATATTCTTACTGCTGGAAGCTGGGGGATTTTCTGTTAGATTTCGGGCTGATGAATTTATCGCACCCGGAAAATTTGGACGGGGTTCGTCGTGTTCTTAGAGAGTAACGCACATGGCAAAGCAAGCAAGATGGAAGAAAAAGCCTGCACAGAACGGCATATGGGAGATTGAATTTTCTTCGTGGAAGTACTTCCACGATTATGTCCGACAAGAAATGCTGGATTACTCGCATTATGTTTGGCGGGGCCAGCGCGACGCAAGTTGGAAGCTCGAATCAAGTCTTGATCGCATACTAAAATCTAAACTGCCAAATCTAAGGCCCTCGCTAGCTCAAAAACATTTGGATTCTTTCAAACTTGCAGTGCGAGGGCGAAGAGGTGCAAATCCTGCCCCTATTGTGGATGAAAATGAATGGTGGGCTCTTGGTCAACACCACGGATTAGCCACCCCTCTGCTCGACTGGACCGAGTCTGCTTTCGTGGCACTCTACTTTGCATTTGAGAAGGCTACAAAACCCATAACAGGGAAGAGAGTTGTGTGGGCTTTGACTAGCGGGCAACAGAAGAATCAGGAGATTGTTAAAGCACATACAGCAGGCACTACAGGGAAGCCGCCGATCTTAGAATTTATCAGACCTCATCAAAATGATAACGCTAGGTTAGTGAGTCAAGCAGGATTGTTTACAAAGGCTCCAATAGGCCTGACAGTTGACGGTTGGATTGAACATAACTATCAGGGTGCAACAACTGCCCCCCTGATAAAACTAACATTCCCTGATGTAGAGCGAGCCCAATGTCTGCGGACATTAACAAAAATGAACATTAACCACATAACCCTATTTCCTGATCTTTATGGTGCTGGGCAGCACTGCAATAAGTCACTAGAAATTGATAAGTATTGAACTTCAAGCAGATAGGCGCAGCTTCCTCTCCGGCGCACCACTGACTTAAATTCGATGACGACAAACCAAGGGCTCCATAAGGGCGGAAGGACGCGCGCGTCCTTCCGCTTGCCTTAATCAATGCGACTCACGTCCGGTTACATTTCATAAAAGAAATTCCGCAAAACACAAAATGAAGAGAATCGTTTTCAACTCCGTTTACCTGTCCAAGGCTGCCCTGATATTCATCGTCTCCGTAGCGCTGCTATCGATCATCGGCGGATATCAACTCTCACAGTTGCTCGCCCGGGTGACTGACTCATCGGCGCAGCGCAGCGTGCAGCTGCTGGAGATCGAGGAGAGCCTGGATGATGCGTCCATCGGTCTGGGGCGGCAGATCCAGGAATGGAAAGACATGCTGTTGCGTGCCAACGACGCGGAGCTGTACAGCAAGCACCAGAAGGGGTTCAAGGATGCCAGCATCGAGGTGCAGTATGCGTTGTTGAGTGCCAAGACTGCCATGCAGCACATCGGCATGGATACGACGGAGATCGACCATCTGATCGCCGAGCACAAAGCGCTGCTTTCCGAATATATGACTGCATATGCCAAGCTGAAGCCGAGTGTGGCGGAGTCATCCAACATGGTGGACAAGCGGGTGATCGGCGCGGACCGCAACCTGCAACATCTCCTCGCTTCGGTCAAATCCGGGATCTCGATCTATGCCAAGCAGCAGTTGTCCGGAATGTCAGAGACGCAGGGCAACCGCTATCTGATGATCGGGCTGCTGGGGACGACATCGCTGTTCTTTATGGCATTGTTCGGATTCGCCTTGGGTTATTCTTCCAGGCCTTGATGTCCGAATAGCCGCATTCCCCGCGAACAGATTCAACCTCATGCGCACCACTGAATTGATCCGATGACGACGAATAAAGAATCCTATACCGAAGAAGAGCGGGAGGGCGCGCGCGTGTCCTTGCCGCTGGAGGCGTTCAAGGCGGCGCTGCCGTATCTGGCCGCGCTGTTGCTCATCGCCGCCGCCGGCTATTGGCTGATCGACCCGGCTCCGCCCAAGAAGATCGTCATTTCAGTCAGCAGGCAGGACGGAAATTTCGAGGCGTATGCGCGTCTTTACGAGGCGCTGCTCAAGCAGGAAGGTGTGGCGCTGGAGATACGCGAATCCGCAGGGCCGCTGCAGAGCCTGGGCGAGTTGCGCAAAACGGGGTCTGGCGTGGATATGGCCTTTCTGCCCGGCGGAGTGGCAAGTTCGGAGTCCGGCGTCGGGATGGTCTCGCTGGGCAGTCTGTATTACGAGCCGCTGTGGGTGTTCTGCAAGGGCCAGCGCCGGGTGTCGCACCTGTCCGCGCTGAAGGGCAAGCGCATCGCAGTGGGACGGGCGGGCAGCGGCACGCATATCCTGTCGCAGATGTTGTTGAATGCGGCGGGCGTGACGGTGCAGAACAGCAAGCTGCTGGAGATCGGCGACGAGGAAGCGGAAGAGGCATTGCATCACGGCCAGGCAGACGTGGTGTTCATCTCGGGTGTACCGACCACGCCGTTGATACAGGAGCTGGCGGCACAGCCGAACGTGACGCTGGCCGACCTGGACGAGGCCGAGGCGTATTCGCGCCAGTTCAATTTCCTGCACCATCTGGTGTTGCCGGAAGGGGCGCTCAATCTGGAATCCAACACTCCGCCGCACGAGGTGCATCTGCTTGCGCCGACCGTCACGCTGGTGGCGCGCGACGACATGCATCCGGCGCTGGTGTACCTGGTGCTCAAGGTGATCTCGCGCGTGCACGGCGGGGCGGGAATGTTGCAGCACGAGCACGAGTTCCCTTCCGACAAGGACACCGATTTCGAGATGAGCACCCAGGCCAAACACTTCTATGAGTCCGGTCCTCCCTTTCTCGATCGCTACCTGCCGTTCTGGGCAGCGACCTTCGTCAACCGCGCGCTCATCATCCTGCTGCCGCTGGCGGCGCTGGCCATCCCGCTCAGCCGCATCGCGCCGGCCATCTACACCTGGCTGATCAAATCGCGCATCTACAAGCTGTATGGCGAGCTGCGCTTCCTGGAGATGCAGTTGCGCAACGCGCAGCCGCCGCTCGATATGTCCATTTTCCGCAAGGAGCTCGACGCCATCGAGCACAGGGTCAACCACCTGCGCCTGCCGGTGGCGTTCGCCAGCCACCTGTACGAACTGCGCAGCCACATCGAACTGGTGCGTTCCAAGCTGCAGTGAAAACCCGCGTGGGCTGGCAAGTGCAGGCCTCTGGCAGGGGGGCGTAAGTCATTGTCTAAGTTGCAGTTGTGGCATGCCGGGCGTGAGGGGGGGCGCGCTGTGATATCCTTTCCCTCGTTTCATCCCGATGTTCGCTCCATGAAGTTTCCCCTGCTTATTCTGCTGCTTATCCCTTCCCTGTCCTGGGCTGACCAGGACAGCGACTTCCTGTCTGCCCGCGATGCGTTCCATGCGGGGAACAGCTCGCGTCTGGAGACGCTGGCTGCCCGTCTGGATGACACTCCGCTGGAGCCCTATGTCACCTATTACCGGTTGCGCACGCGTTGGGATGCCAAGAGCGTCGCACCAATCAAGGCTTTTTTGGCGCGGGAAGAGGACACGCCCATCATCGACCAGTTTCGCGGCGAGTGGCTCAAGCATCTGGCGATGAAAAAGCGCTGGGATGAGTTCGCCCAAGAATATCCGAACCTAATCAACACCGATGCGGAGCTGACCTGCTTTGCGCTCCAATGGCAGCGCACCAAGGATGATGAGGGCGCCCTGCGCGAGGCGCGCAACCTGTGGCTGACCGGCTCGTCTCAGCCGGACAGTTGTACCCCGTTGTTCGAGGCGGCAATGAAGCGCGACATCATCACCACGCAGGACGTGCTGCAGCGCATCCAGCTCGCGCTGGACGAGGGCAACACGACATTGGTGAAGAAGTTGGACCGTTATCTGCCGGCCGAGGAGAAATTGCCCATCAAGGAGCTGGAGGCGGCGGCGAAGAACCCGCAGCGCTACCTGGACAAGACAGTGGTCGCCAATGCGGGTAACGGGCGGCGCCGGGTGGCGCTGTTCGCCCTGCACAGGCTGAACAAGCAGTCGGTGAACATCGCCTATGCGCAATGGGAAAAGATAGGTGCGAACTTCAACGAAACGGAACGGCAAGGGTTCTTCGCCCGCTTGGCGTTCATCGCCGCACGCGCACATGACCCGCGCGCGCTGGCCTGGTATGGGGAAGCCGGCGAGAGCGTGCTCAATGAGCAGCAGCTGGCCTGGCGCGCACGCGCCGCGCTGCGTGAGCAGAATTGGCACGAGGTGTGGGCGAGCATCAACGCGATGAGTCCGCAGCAGCAAAACGATGGCACCTGGCGCTACTGGAAGGCGCGCGCGCTGAAGGCACTGGGACGTGGTGAGGATGCCGAGGCGCTGCTCCTGCCGCTCAGCCGCGAATACAACTTCTACGGACAGCTGGCCGCCGAAGAACTGGGGGCGGGGCCGGCGGCGGGCATGGTCTCGATCAGTTTTCAGCCGACCATGGTGGAAGTGGAGGCGATGCAGGCGCGTACCGACGTGCAGCGCGTGCTGATTCTGTATCGCTTGGGTTTGCGCGTGGAGGCGGCCAAGGAATGGGATTGGGCGCTACGCGGCCTGAGCGACCGCGAGCTGCTGGTGGCCGCCGCGGTGGCGAGCCGCAACGAGATGTACGACCGCTCGATCAATGCGGCGAACCGCACCGTGGAGCTGCACGACTTCAACCTGCGTTATCCGGCACCATACCGCGAGGCGCTGCAGTCGCCCTTGCGCGAGCACAACCTGGAAGAGGCATGGGTATATGGCCTGATGCGCCAGGAAAGCCGTTTCGCCCAACAGGCCAAGTCGGGTGTGGGCGCTGCGGGCTTGATGCAGATCATGCCGGAGACCGCACGCTGGGCGGCACGCCGCATCGGCCTCAAGGGTTATCGCAAAGGACTCATCCACCAGCTGGACGTGAACCTCCGCCTCGGCACGTTCTACATGAAGAACGTGTACAGCATGTTCGACGACAATCCGGTACTGGCCTCTGCCGCCTATAACGCCGGTCCGGCGCGTGCGCGCAAGTGGCGCGGTGACGGCCCGCTGGAAGGGGCCATCTATGCCGAGACGATCCCTTTCGACGAGACGCGCGATTACGTGAAGAAGGTGATGAGCAACACCATCTATTACGCCAAGCTGTTCGGCCAGCCCGCCGAGTCGCTCAAGAAACGCCTGGGGGTGATCGAGGGCAGGAACGGCAAGAGCGAACAGGCAGAACCTGATGAGATGTGATGGACTCAAGGTCTATTGCGTAGGCGGCGCGGTGCGCGACCGGCTGCTCGACTTGCCTGTGCAGGACCATGACTGGGTGGTAGTGGGCAGCACGCCCGAGGAAATGGTGGCGCGCGGTTTTAAACCCGTGGGCAACGACTTCCCCGTCTTTCTGCATCCCGACACGCACGAGGAATATGCGCTGGCGCGCACCGAGCGCAAGGTGGCGCAAGGCTATAAGGGTTTTGCCGTGTATGCCGCACCCGAAGTGACGCTGGAGCAGGACCTGCTGCGCCGCGATTTCACCATCAATGCCATCGCACAGGATGCGGACGGCAATCTCATCGACCCCTATAACGGACAAGCCGACCTGAAGGCGGGCGTGCTGCGCCACGTGAGCGACGCCTTCGACGAAGACCCGGTGCGCATCCTGCGTGCGGCGCGCTTCGTGGCGCGTTTTGGTTTCTCCATCGCGCCGGAGACGCTGGCGTTGATGCAGACCATGGTGGACAACGGCGAAGTGGACGCATTGGTCGCCGAACGCGTGTGGCAGGAGTTGGCGCGCGGCCTGATGGAAAAGCAGCCTTCGCGTTTTTTCACCACGCTGCGCGAGTGCGGCGCACTGAAAAAGATACTGCCGGAACTGGATGTCATGTTCGGCGTGGCGCAGACGGCGCACTACCATCCCGAGATCGACTGCGGCATCCACGCCATGATGGTGCTGGACGACACGGCGCGCCACGGCTATCCACTGGAAGTGCGTTTCGCCGCGCTGGGGCACGACCTCGGCAAGGGCAACACGCCCGCCGACATCCTGCCGCGCCACATCGGCCACGAGCTGCGCAGCGTGGATCTGTTGAAAGGCGTGTGCGAGCGCTTGCGCGTGCCGGGCGACTGCCGCGACCTGGGGATATTGGTGGCGAGGTATCACGGCAACGTGCACCGCGCCCGGGAACTGCGTGCCGATACCATCGTGAAGCTGTTCGACAGTTGCGACCTGTGGCGCAAACCGGAGCGCTTCCCGCTGATCCTGCAAGCCTGCGAATCCGATGCGCGTGGACGCAGCAGTCACGAGAACGACGCTTATCCGCAGACTGCATATCTGCTGGATTGCGCACAAGCGGCACGCTCAGTGAACGCGGGCGAGATCGCACGCGCCTGTCCGGACAAGAATCTGATTGCCGACAAGGTGCGCGAGGCGAGGATCGTGGCAGTGGAGAGCGTCATCAAGGGCCGACAGTAAACAGGGAAACACTGAACAAGTTAGAACAGGAGGCAAGCGCACCATGACGCTGAACAATCTTCTCATGTTCCTCGCCCTCACCGGCATCTATGAACCCTCCGCTGTCCAGCAGCTACCGGACGGGCGCTTCCTGGTGGTTGAAGACGAGAAGAAACATCCGCTCAGTCTGTTCACGCTCAACGCAAATGGCAGCGTGCGCAGCACGCCGCTGGGTCCGGGGTTGTTTCAGGGCGACGACGATTTCTGGAAACTGGACGATCTGGAAGGGCTGGCCATCGACCGCGCGGGATTCATCTACGCGCTGACATCGCATTCGCGCGACGGTGATGGCGACGAGAAAAAATCTCGCGACAAATTGGTGCGCTTCCGCATCGAAGACGAGCGCGTGGTGGACACGGCAGTGGTCAAAGGTCTCAAGCCCGCGCTGACCGCCGCGCATCCCGTGCTGGCGCGTGCCGCAGAGATACGCGACGTGAAAAACAGCGGCGGCCTCAACATCGAAGCGCTGGAGATCACCCCCGACCAGCAGCACCTGCTGATCGGCTTGCGCAGCCCGCTGCTGGACAAGCGCGCCATCATCGCCCGGGTCGAAAATCCCGCAGCGGTCTTTGACACCGGCGCAAAACCGCGCATCTCCGACAAGCTGCAAACGCTGGACCTCGGCGGCAACGGCATACGCGGCATGTCATACATCCCCGCCCTCGGCGGCTATCTGGTCATCAGCGGCCCGGTTGCGCGCGAACAGGTCCATTTCCAGCTCTGGTTCTGGAACGGCCAACCGGATGCCCCGGCCCGCCGCGTCACCGCACCCGGCGTGCAAGGCTTCGAACACGCGGAAGGTGTCAGCCCCGCGGTGATCGAAGGCAAGCAGCGCATCATGATCGTGAGCGACGACGGCAGCAGGGAGGAGGGGCGCTACGCGCGCTATCTGGTGCTTGATCCGGCGCAATTGCAGATTGCGCCTTGAGGTGGCAAGCAATTGAAGGCACACCTCTGCAGTTAGATTTTAAAGAAGAGTATGAATCGAGGGGAAACTCTATGAAGTATTTACTTGCCGCTCTAATAATGTTTGCAGCTCTAAAAGCGAATGCCTGTCAGGGACCAGAGTCAGAACGAGCCCAAGATTACAACGCAATCGTGAAGTTTATTGGATCCGCAACGGCCTTTGAGCTTCAAAAAATTAAAGGGCATGCCTTGGTAACGTTCAAGGTGTTGAAGACTCTTCGCGGGGAGTCTCGTCCTACGTGGTCAGTGTATTTTCGCTCATATGCCTTGCCTGCGAATCTATTTGAATTTCAACAGCGTTTTGGACGTGTGAGTGAAGTAGGGTTGCGGGAAATGATCGCCCCTGGTGAGAAATCAGATTCAAAGAAGAAAGCATTTTATATTGTTGACGCGGCCTGCTTCATGAATGGCGAGGATTGGCTTTTGCGAAAAGAACGATAAGTAGCGATAACACAAAGCGATACGGGGTAGGCGTCGCAGTTGATTTTCATATAAGGCATACCGGAATCGTTCCTGAGGAAAATCGAGATGGCGGAGAGAGATTCTTTAGTACTTTTCACCCCCAATAACCTCATCGCCACAAAGGTGCGCGAAGCGCGCATCGTGGCCGTCGAACATGCCATCCCCTGCACAAAAGCTGGCTAGTCTGCTGCGCGAGGTGCGCGCCTGTCAGGTGTGCGCCGCGCATCTGCCGTTCCCGCCCAAACCCATCCTGCGCGCAAGTGTGACGGCGAAGATCCTGATCGTCGGACAGGCACCCGGTCGGCGCGTGCATGAAACGGGCATTCCGTGGAACGACCCTTCCGGCGACCGCCTGCGCGACTGGATGCAGGTGTCGCGCGACACCTTCTACGACGAGAAGCGCATCGCCATCATTCCCACGGGATTGTGTTATCCCGGCACAGGCAAGAGCGGCGACCTGCCGCCGTGCGCGGAATGTGCGCCGCTGTGGCATCCGCGCTTGCGTGCGGCACTGCCCGACGTGAAGCTCACGCTGCTGGTCGGCGGCTATGCGCAGGCGTATTACCTGGGGCCCCGCGCGCAGAAGACGCTCACCGAGACCGTGCATCACTATTGTGGTTACTTGCCCGAGTTCCTGCCGCTGCCTCATCCCAGCTGGCATAACCAGGCGTGGCTGAAACGCAACCCGTGGTTCGCCGAAGAGGTGTTGC
The DNA here is from genome assembly GCA_963813255.1 of uncultured beta proteobacterium. Classification (GTDB taxonomy): domain Bacteria; phylum Pseudomonadota; class Gammaproteobacteria; order Burkholderiales; family Gallionellaceae; genus Sideroxyarcus. The sequence continues at coordinate 169,915 of CAWEYD010000002.1, forward strand.
CGCTGCTGCGCGAGCGGCTCGCTGACTTGCTATAGCAGGCGCGACAGGTCGCCGCGCGAGAACCCTGCGGGTGGATGATCGATGCCCTTGCCCAGTGCGATCACCTTGAACAGTTCGCCCATCTCCGCCGGGCTGGTGAGCTTTTGCAGCTGCGAGGAAAGCGGGGCGTAGGCCTTCACGTCGTTCGGCGAGACTTCGCTCAGATAGTCCGTCACGCCGTTGTTGAGCAGGAAGTACGCCTGCGAGGTGTAGCCCAGGAAGTGCGCGCCGTGGTCGATGGCGGTTTCGGCGATGGCGGTGAAGTCCACATGTGCGGTGATGTCCTGCAGTCCCGGCAGGTAGAAGGGGTCGTCGTGCGAGTGATGGCGGTAATGGCACATCAGTGTGCCCCGTGAGCGTTGCGGATGGTAATACTCGCGTGCGCCGAAGCCGTAGTCGATGAACAGCAGCGCGCCATTATCCATGCGCTCGCACAGGCTGGCGATGAGGCCGCGCGCGGCGAGCGAGACTTCGCTCAGGTAGTCGTCCGCCACGACGCTGAGTTTCTGCGCGACGTCCAGCAATTCCGGATTCTCCGGTAGCCTGTCCTGCCAGATGAAGGCGTCGCCTAGGCTTGCCACGCCGCGCTCAAGGATATTGCCCTCAAGCCAGTGCAGCAGATGTACCGGCAGCGCGTCCAGCACCTCGTTGCCGATGACTGCGCCGGAGATCTTTTCCGGCAGGCTGTCCAGCCAGTGCACGCGCGCGGCGAGATGCGGCAGTTTCTCGCGCAGCAGCGCCTGCTGGCGCTCACGCAAGTCGGCGCTCACTTCCAGGATCGAGTAGCTTTCAGGCAGTGCGCCCAGCCTTTCCAGTTCGCCCAGGATGTCCAGCGCCAGCTTGCCGCTACCTGCGCCGAGTTCAAGGATATGTGGTGCGCTGGATTGCATCACCTCGACCAGCTGACGTGCCGCGGTGCGACCGAACAGCACCGACAGCTCCGGTGCCGTGATGAAGTCACCCGCCTCGCCGAACTTGCGCGCGCCCGCCGTGTAATAGCCCAGTCCGGGTGCGTACAGCGCCAGTTCCATGAAACGCGAGAAAGGTATCCAGCCACCCTCGGCGGCAATATCGTTGTGGATGAGTTCGCACAATCTCGCGCTGTGGGTGATGGCTTCTGATGAGGGGGCAGGCAGTTTGGCGGGCATGGTCGGGTATAATTCGTCGGTTGCGCGAGTTTAGTGGGGAATGCGATGCAAGGCAAAACGGTATTGGTGACAGGCGGTGCGAAGCGCGTGGGCGCGGCGATCTGCCGCCGTCTGCACGCGGCGGGGGCGAATGTCGCCATCCATTACCGCACTTCGGTGCAGGACGCACTGGCGTTGTGCACCGAGTTGAACGACGAACGCGCTGATTCGGCCTGCACCATACAGGCAGACCTGCTGGACGTATCGGCCTTGTCTCGCGTGTTCGACGAGACGCTGCAGGAGTTCGGGCAGCTGGATGCACTGGTGAACAGCGCATCCAGTTTCTACCCGACGCCGCTGGATCAAGTGAACGAGCAGCAATGGGACGACCTGCTGGGCACCAACCTGAAAGCGCCGCTGTTCCTGGCGCAGGTCGCGGCATCTGAGCTGCGCCACCGCCACGGCTGCATCGTCAACATCGTCGATATCCATGCCGATTTTCCGATGCACGGACACCTGCTGTACAACGTCGCCAAGACGGGGCTGGCCGGGCTTACGCGTGCCATGGCGCAGGAACTGGCGCCGCAGGTGCGCGTGAACGGCGTCGCACCGGGGGCGAACCTGTGGCCCGAGAACGCCGATTGGCAGGATGAGGAGCAGCGCCGCAAGATCATCGCGCGCACGCTGCTCAAGCGCGCAGGCGAGCCGGACGATATCGCCAAGACCGTGCAGTTCCTGATCGCCGACGCGCCCTACATCACCGGGCAGGTGATCGCGGTGGACGGTGGTCGCAGCATCAACCTTTAACAACACAACCAAACCTCACCTTTCTGTGCCTCTGTGGTGAATGGTTTTGACTTTGAATTGATATAAACATGAACGACAACATCCACCCCATCCACTTCGAGCACCACTCCACCAATTTCAACCGCCTCAAGGGACGGCTGGAACATCAGGTGGGCAAGGCCATCGCCGACTTCAACATGATCGAGGACGGCGATACCGTGATGGTGTGCCTCTCCGGGGGCAAAGATTCCTACACCCTGCTGGACATCCTGCTCACGCTGCGCAAGCGCGCGCCCATCGATTTCAAGATTGTGGCGATGAACCTCGACCAGAAGCAGCCAGGCTTCCCGGCTGACGTGCTGCCGAACTATCTGAAGAACCTCGGCGTGGAGTACCACATCGAGACGCAGGACACCTACTCCATCGTCAAGGCGAAGATCCCCGAGGGCAAGACCACCTGCTCGCTGTGTTCGCGCCTGCGCCGAGGCATCATCTACAAGGTGGCGGGCGAGCTGGGCGCGAACAAGATCGCGCTGGGACATCACCGCGACGACATGGTGGAGACGCTGTTCCTCAACATGTTCTTCGGCGGCAAGCTGAAGGCCATGCCGCCCAAGCTGGTCACCGACAAGGGCGACCACATCGTCATCCGCCCGCTGGCCTATTGTGCGGAGAAGGACATCGCCCGCTATGCGCGCGGCATGGAGTTCCCCATCATCCCGTGCAACCTGTGCGGCTCGCAGGAGAACCTGCAACGGCAGAACATCAAGGAGATGCTCACCAACTGGGAGCGCCAGTATCCGGGGCGCAGCCAGACCATCTTCACTGCGATGCAGAACGTGAAACCTTCGCACCTGCTCGATGCGGGTCTGTTCGATTTCAAGGGCATGAAGCTGGGTGACGCGATCGAGGAAGGCGACATCGCCTTTGATATGGCCGAATAGTCGGCGTTTGTTCGGTTGATGGATTAGGTATAGCATCACCTGCACCTGACGCTAGTCGGAGGTGCAGCGTGAACCGCAACCAAAAGATCGCACTATGGGCAGGGCTGTGCAACGCGGTCTTCCTGCTGCTGTTCCCTCCCTACGATTCCTTGTCGCTGCTAGACGCCAACGCGCTTATCTTCGCAGGCTTCAATTTCGTGTTCGCCCGTGCCAGCAATGAAGCCATCAATACCGATGTGCTGTTCCTGGAGATGGTGGTGCTGCTGGTGAACGTAGGTGTGGCCTGGCTACTGTTGCGCGACATCAAGGGTGAACCTGGTTTTAGGCGGCGCTTCAATTTCCAGAACGCCATCTTGCTGATGGTCGCGGTCAACCTTACGGTGATCCTGTTGTTCCCGCCTTTCGAATATGTCTATGCGGTCACCAAGGCGATACTGCCGACCTTCCAGGGCTTTTACTTCATCTTTTCCGCAGGACCGATGCTCACCATCATCACGCCGATACTCTATCTGGAAGTGATCTTCGTCCTGGTCAATGGCGCGCTGCTGTGGCTGTTGTTCAGAAAGGGAACACCGAAGGAGCTAAGCCCGCAGGAAACTTTGGAACTGATGCGCAAGCTGAGCGGCAAGCACTGAGCTCGCTATGCCGGATTCACCGCGATCTTGAAGATGACCTTGCGGATCTCGCCCCTGGCGACCAGCGGTGCATGTGCATCCTCCGGGAAGAAGACGCAGAAATGATCGGGCGGCGTGGCGATCCACGAAGCGGGGGCATCGTGGAAGAAACGGATGTCCTTCTCCATGCTGTGTTCGCTCACCGGATTGTAGCAGTCTGCCAGCGGCTTCCAACCCATCTCATCGACGCCATCCAGCACCAGCTGTATGTCGATATAGCGCCGATGAGCTTCCAGTTTGGCCACTTCGCGGGTGCGTCCCGGCACCTGTTCCACTATGGCGATCAGGTCCTCACCCACGATGTTGTAACGTCCTGGCGCAAGTGCGTAAAGGTCGGTGCTGCTGATGTAGTCGAACGCGCGCGGGAATAGCGGGTGCAGCGCTGCGTAGCGGTGGGATTGGGAGAGCGAAGAAAAGATCATGGGTTTTCCAGTCTGCTTAGTTGTCGATGGTGCGTATGGTCATGGTGCCCTTGTACAGACGCACGTCCATTCTGTTCAGGAAAGACATGCCGAGCAGCATGTCCTCCCCCAGGTCGTTCGCGATTATTGCGGCCACATCCTTGGCTTCTATGCCGCCCAGCTTCACGCTAGCCAGGCGTGTCATGTACACCACGGCCTCGCCATTGGCGGTCTGGGTGCGCGTGGCGGCGTTGCTCTGGATGCCCAACTCATCTGCCAGCTTGCGCGAGATGGAGACATCTGTCGCACCAGTGTCCACTAGGACCGGAGTCTTCACTCCGTTGATGTAGGCCTCCGCACGGTAGTGGCCGCTGGGGTCGCGTTTCAGCTCGACCTGCCCACTCTGGCCCAACTTCTCGGCGGTATTCGGGTTCAGCTTGGTGTTGAAGAAGTAGAAAAACGCGGTCGCCAACATGCACCATATTGCGATCACGCCCAGTGTCCTAAGGTTCAGCTTCATGATGGATTGGTTTGCGACGGGTGTCGTTGTTTGCTCATGGGCGAATTATAGATAATCTCGGGAAATCGGCATGCCGCATCCACAGATGCCGCGAATCACAACTCGTTCTCGACGTGGGTGACGATGCGATTGCGGCCGGATTCCTTGGCTTGATACAGGGCCTCATCCGCCTTGCGCAGGGTCGACTCGAAGTCCCCCAGGTTGTTGCCCTCGACGACGCCGATGCTGACCGTGACATGCAGCTCCCGCTGCCCTAGCTTGACTACGCTGTCAGTGATGCTCTGGCGTATCCGTTGCGCCGTGCTGACGCCGCTGCCGGAAGAAGTGGCTTCCAGCATGACCACGAATTCCTCCCCGCCGTAGCGCGCGACCAGATCATACGGGCGGCATTGCTGCTTGAGCACGCGTGCCACTTCAGCCAGCACATCGTCGCCGACCTGGTGTCCATATTTGTCGTTGATGTGCTTGAAGTGATCGATATCTATCATCAGCAAGGCGATGCTGACCCCGTCGTGTTGCCAACGCTCGTACAAGCGTAGACCTTCCGAGAAGAGATAGCGCCGGTTGTAGAGACTGGTGAGTTCGTCCGTGTTGCTGTCGTGCTCCAGCTTCAGCGTGCGCTCGCCGATCTGTTTGCGCTGCTGCAGAAGGGTGGCGTTGGCTTCGGTCAGTTCCTGAGCAAGCACACCGACCTCGTCGCGACGCGAGATCAGGTAGTCGGGCAACTGCTGCTCAGTCCCCATGTTGCTGGCGAAACGCTGCAATATCCTTAAGGGACGGGTGACGACGTAGCGTGAGCCTATGATGATGGTAGCGATGGCCAGCAACAGCAGGATCAGGGCGGTAACGATGAAGCGGTACTGCCCGGCTGCCAGCAGCTCCAGTTCGTTGTCCATCGGCAAGCTAAGGCTGATCCCGCCGCGTATCTCACCGAGCTTGTAACCCTGATAACCGTGACAACGTAAACAGCTTTGCTCGACATATAACGGCGCCATGTAGCGGTAAAAACTCTTTCCATCCAGGTGGCTGAATTCGGACGTCTCTTTCGCACCCGCCTCGAACTGCTTCAGGCTGTGTGTCTCGAAATCGTCGGGTGCATTATTGGGATTGACCGTCTTCAGGCTGGTCAGGTGAAAACGGATATCGGCATTCTTCGCAGTCAGCTCGGACAGCTCCCGTGTCATCAGCGCCGGGTTCTTCAGGGTATAGACATTGCCCTTGGTGTCGGTGATCTCCGGCACGACCGCGCTCTTCTCGCCGTTTCCCGGTCCGACCTTGTACAGATAGGGATTGGTCTCCATGCCGGGCGTCTTGCGCACATAGACGCCGCCGTAAGAGGCGTTCCAGTGACGCATGAGCACGATCTGCTGATAGAGCATGCGCGCCTGCTGGTGCAGGAATTTCTCGAGGTTACGATGAGCGAGGTCATTGAACCACACCGCCGTCAGAACAAACGTGACCGTCAGCACGCTGGAGATCAGCACGCCTAGTTTTCTGCCTATGGAACCGGTCAACCTCATGGCGATCTTCTGTGACGTTGGTGATGGAATGGTAGCAGAGCGATTTCTGTATCGATAGCTTGCTGCCGGCAGAATTTGCGAGTAGATGACTCTTGCGCTATGTCTTCCGCTGCACCGTGCAGCGGAAGCGGGCGCAGCTCAGTCGCGTTCGGGGAGCATGCGCGTCAGCGTGTTGTCGCGTACCACGTAGTGGTGGTAGAAAGCTGCCGCCGCATGCAGGCCGATGAGGTAGTACCCTGCCGTACCGACGAACTCATGTAGCTCCTTGATCTGCTCCGCGAAGTCCTTGTTCTCCCCGATCAGCGCGGGCAGTTCCAGACCAAAGAAGGGGATAGTCTTGCCGCTCGCACTGAGCAGCAGCCAGCCACTCAACGGCATGCCTATCATCACCGCATACAGTGCCAGGTGCAGCAGCTTGGCGGAGAGTTGTTGCCAGCTTGGTGGCTCCGCCTGTATGGAAGGTGTAGGGCCGGAAAAACGCGCCGCGATGCGCAGCCACACCAGTGCGAACACCAGCATGCCCAGCATGAAGTGCCAGGTCTTCAAACCTTCGCGCAGATCGCTCCCCTTGGGATAGAACACCCGCAGCTCGATGCAGGCGTACACAGCGATGAACAAAAGCAGCATCAGCCAGTGGATACCGATGGAAAGCGAGCCGTAACGGGTTGCAGTGTTTTTCCAGTTCATCGTGCTTCTCCTTTCAAGGATCAGGTGGACGGATGGCTTAGATGTTACACGTATTGGGGGCAGGGTGGCGTAGCGGTCGGAATGGAAGATGGCGGAGAGGATCACCGCTATTTTTTCACTCCTTACGGCGATTGTTCCCAATTATTGCGAGAGAAGTTTGAGGGTCTTTTTACGTAATCACCTCGCTTGTTCTTTTTCTAGAAAGGCTCTCTCATGTTTACGTAAGTAGGAACAAAGTACTTCGTCCGTTCTTCGCAGTTTCATAGATGGATTGATACCAAGATCCGCCATAGCCTTGCTGCTAACGGCTTTCGAAATCAATATCTCACCACAAGAGTTGAAGCTGATGAAGTAATTGTCAAATAGCTTGTCTAGGTTCGGTGTTAGGAGCAGTCCGTTAAAAACATCAAGCCGCTCGCTATCTGAAGCTTCAGACCAAGGAACAATATGCGATGCAATCAGTATTTCCTGAAATGAGCAGCCCGTAACGGAACAAGATTTCCAATATTGCAGTAGCTTTTCCCGAAATTGTTGCTGGCCTATGCGTACTTCAACCTCCCTTCTGTCAGTGGTTTCCGCAGGAGTCGCTGAAGGTAAATCCACTTGTGGCACGGGAGAGGCTGTTTTCCACTGTTTGCTGTTTCTGATCATCTCGGCAGTGTCTTCCGGGAGCAGCATTCCGTTTGGCTGCCAATGCCACAACTTTGCTTTAGCATGCAAGATGCTTAACTGCGCCAGCGTTATAGGCCTTTCTTTCTTGGCATCAGTCATTTCTTCGATTCTGACGTCAACGACCCAACCCGAAGCCGCCCAGCCTAAAGGAATGTCATCTCCTTCATATTCACTTTGGGGGTAAGGTCCCTTAACGATGTGGCCTCGTCCGATTACGTAATTCGAGTTTTGCTCTAGAGTCTTTAGCCGTTCTCGTTGTAGGAAATATACCTCATCGCCAACTTTGGCCTTTCTATGTCGGATTGACCAAGTTTCGATAGAGCGAAGATCGTCTATTCGCAGACGTTTGCCGCCATGCGAGAAATGCAACAGGAAGGCCGATCTTGGATGAGTCGAGGAAGCGTCTTTTTCTTTGCCCATACCAACCTTGCGTGCTAAATGAATCTTGCAACCATGCCGTTGGCGAACTGGCCCTGCAACGGTATCTGCACGCGATGCCCGCTGCCCGGCGCGACGGTAATGGCTTCGCCCGTTAGGCTCTTCATCTCTTTCACCTCGATGATGGAGTTGCCCGAGGGGTGGATGATCTCCAGCTTGTCACCGACCGAGAACCGGTTCTTCACGTCGATCTCGGCCATGCCGTTGGCGCAGGCCACGATGTCGCCGACATATTGCTGGCGGAAGCTCTCGGAGTGGCCGCGCATGTAGTTCTGCTGCTCGTGGGTGTGGTGGCGTTCGTAGAAGCCGTCGGTGTAGCCGCGGTTAGCCAGTGCATCCAGCGCACCGAGCAGCTTGAGGTCGAACGGTCGTCCCTTCACCGCATCGTCGATGGCCTGGCGATACACCTGCGCGGTGCGCGCCACGTAGTAGATGGACTTGGTGCGGCCTTCCACTTTGAGCGAGTCCACGCCGATCTTCACCAAGCGCTCGACGTGCTCCACCGCGCGCAGGTCCTTGGAGTTCATGATGTAGGTGCCGTGCTCGTCTTCCAGCACCGGCATCAGTTCGCCCGGATGGTCCTGGCGCGAGATGACATACACGCGGTCGGCCAGCGGATGGCGCGGCTGCGAGCCGCAGTCGGATAGCGCGCTCTCGCTCAGTGCTTTGTCGAAATTGAAGTCGATCTTCTGGATGTCGCCGGTGCCGGTCTCTTCCGCGTTATCCACCTTGTAGTCCCAGCGGCAGGAGTTGGTGCAGGTGCCCTGGTTCGCATCGCGGTGGTTGAAGTAGCCGGACAGCAGGCAGCGGCCGGAATAGGCGATGCACAGCGCGCCGTGGATGAATACTTCGATCTCGATGTCCGGGCATTGCTGGCGTATCTCTTCGATCTCGTCCAGCGACAGTTCGCGCGACAGGATGACGCGGGTGAGCCCCAGCGACTTCCAGAACTTCACCGCCGCGTAGTTGACGGTGTTGGCTTGCACCGACAAATGCACATCCATCTCCGGCCAGCGCTCGCGCACCATAGCGATGAGGCCGGGATCGGCCATGATCAGCGCGTCCGGCTGCATTTCGATCACCGGCTCCATGTCCGCCATGTAGGTCTTCACCTTGGCGTTGTGCGGCATCAGGTTGCTGGCGACAAACAGCTTCTTGCCCAGCGCGTGCGCCTCCTGGATGCCGGTGCGCAATTCTTCCAGCTTGAATTCGTTGTTGCGTGCACGCAAGCTGTAGCGCGGCTGTCCGGCGTACACCGCGTCTGCGCCGTAGGCGTAGGCGGTACGCATCTTTTCCAGGGTGCCGGCGGGGAGTAGGAGTTCGGGAGTTTTCATTTGGTGTGCTTCCTCTCAGCGCCTCTCCCGCGAACGGAAGAGGTGTCGAGTATGGCTATGCGCGATAGCCCAGTCGTTTCAAGATTTCCAGCGAGGCGTTGGCCTGGTTCAGCGTGTAGAAATGCAGTCCGGGCGCACCGCCTGCGATGAGCTTCTCGCACAGTTGTGTGACCACATCCAGACCGAAGGCCTGCACTGATTCGGTGTCGTCGCCGTAGCCTTCCAGCGTCTTGCGCATCCAGCGCGGGATCTCGGCACCGCAGGTGTCGGAGAAGCGCTGCAGCTGCGAGTAGCGCACGATGGGCATGATGCCCGGCACGATGGGCGCAGTGACGCCTAGCTTGCGCGCGTCTTCGACGAAGTGGAAGTAGGCGTCCGCGTTGTAGAAGTACTGCGTGATGGCCGAGTCGGCGCCAGCATTCATCTTGCGCTGGAAGTTGAGCAGGTCGTCGCGCGCGGACTTCGCTTGCGGATGGAATTCCGGATAGGCGGCGACTTCGATGTGGAAGTGGTCGCCGGTCTCGGCGCGGATGAAGGACACCAGTTCGTTCGCGTACTGGAACTCGCCGATGCTGCCCATGCCGGAAGGCAGGTCGCCGCGCAGGGCGACGATGCGCTTGATGCCCATGTCCCTGTAGGCGAACAGCAACGCGCGGATGCTCTCGCGCGTTCCACCGACGCAGGACAGGTGCGGTGCTGCGCAGCGGCCCTCGCTATGGATCTGCCGAATGGTGTCCACTGTGCGGTCCTGTGTGGAACCGCCCGCGCCGAAGGTGACGGAAAAGAATTCCGTGCTTGACTGCGGCCAGGCGCTGGCGCGCGGCAGTCAGCTTCTCGACGCCTTCGGGGGTCTGCGGCGGAAAGAATTCAAAACTGATCGGTGTCTGTGTGTTTCCCATGTTTCCTCACCAGTAATTGTGCGGCGGCTGAACTCAGCGCCCAGGAAAAGATGCTGTATACGACGGCGCCCAGGACGCCGCTCCAGAAGCTCTCGACCACGAATCCGCGCAGGATGGAGCCCGCGAACCAGAACATCAGGCCGTTGATGACGAAGATGAACAGGCCCAGCGTGATCACGGTGACCGGCAAGGTCAGCACCAGGAAGACCGGGCGGATGAGCGTGTTGACAAGGCCCAGCACGAAGGCCGCGATGAACGCGGCCATGAACCCGTCCACGTGGATGCCCGGCACGAAGCTCGCCACGGCGATCAGCGCCAGCGAATTCAAGGTCCAGATAAGCAGCAGTCGTAGCAGCATATTTCCGTTTAACAAGTTAAGAGGGGCGAACCTGATGTCCGCCCCTCGCCATCATACCCGCATCAGGCCGCTTAGTAGCGGTAGTGGTCGGCCTTGTACGGACCTTCCTTCGGTACGTTGATGTAGGCAGCCTGCTGGTCGGTCAGCTCGGTCAGTTGCGCGTTCAGCGTCTTCAGTTGCAGGCGCGCGACCTTTTCGTCCAGGTGCTTGGGCAAGGTGTACACGCCTACCGGATACTTGTTGCTGCCCTTCACGGCTTCCGTCCACAGCTCGATCTGAGCGATGGTCTGGTTGGCGAAGGAGGACGACATCACGTAGGACGGATGGCCGGTACCGCAACCGAGGTTCACCAGGCGACCCTTGGCCAGCAGGATGATGCGCTTGCCGTCCGGGAAGATCACGTGGTCGACTTGCGGCTTGATCTCTTCCCACTGGTATTTTTCCAGCGAGGCGACGTCGATCTCGTTGTCGAAGTGGCCGATGTTGCACACGATGGCGTTGTTCTTCATCTTCGCCATGTGGTCATGGGTGATGACGTGGAAGTTGCCGGTGGTGGTGACGAAGATGTCGGCCTTGTCGGCAGCGTATTCCATGGTGACCACGCGGTAGCCTTCCATCGCGGCTTGCAGTGCGCAGATCGGGTCGATCTCGGTCACCCACACTTGCGCCGACAGCGCGCGCATGGCTTGTGCCGAACCCTTGCCCACGTCGCCGTAACCGGCGATCACGGCGATCTTGCCGGCGATCATCACGTCGGTGGCACGCTTGATGCCGTCCACCAGCGATTCGCGGCAGCCGTACAGGTTGTCGAACTTGGACTTGGTGACGGAGTCGTTCACGTTGATGCCGGGGAACTTCAGTTCGCCGCGCGCATGCATCTGGTACAAGCGGTGCACGCCGGTGGTGGTCTCTTCGGTCACGCCCTTGATCGCGGCGAGGCGGGTGGAGTACCAGGTCTTGTCGGTCGCCAGCTTGGCCTTGATCGAGGCGAACAAACAGGTCTCTTCTTCCGAGGTCGGCTTGCTGATCAGCGATGCGTCTTTTTCGGCGCGAGCGCCCAGATGCAACAGCAGTGTGGCGTCGCCGCCGTCGTCCAGAATCATGTTGGACAGACCGCCGTCGGCCCATTCAAAGATGCGGTGGGTGTAGTCCCAGTATTCGGCCAGGGTCTCGCCCTTGACCGCGAACACCGGTGTGCCGCCCGCAGCGATGGCAGCCGCAGCGTGGTCTTGCGTGGAGAAGATGTTGCACGAGGCCCAGCGTACTTCTGCACCCAATGCCTTCAGTGTTTCGATCAGCACGGCGGTCTGGATGGTCATGTGCAGCGAGCCGGTGATGCGCGCGCCTTTCAGCGGTTGCGTCTTGGCAAATTCTGCGCGGATGGCCATCAGGCCGGGCATTTCAGCCTTCGGCGATGGCGATCTCTTTGCGGCCCCAAGAGGCCAGGTTGATGTCGGCGATGACGTAGTCTTTGTTAGACATGAAGCACTCCATTCACAATAAAAAATGAATGGGCGCCGTTGCAACAGTGTTGAACCATCTCCGCCGAGCCTGACAGGTTCACCAAACGGTGACTGCTGCAGCGCCCCTCGGCGGGATGGGTGATACGAATTCGTGGGTGGGTCAGGCGAGGCCGTGACCCACCGATTTCCTTACAGTCCTGCGTCTGCCTTCAGTGCGGCTGCCTTATCGGTAGCTTCCCACTTGAACTCCGGCTCTTCACGACCGAAGTGACCATAGGCCGCGGTCTTCTGGTAGATCGGACGCAGCAGGTCGAGCATCTGCACGATGCCTTTCGGACGCAGGTCGAAATGGCGCTTCACCAGCTCGGTGATCTTCTCGTCGGAGATCTTGCCCGTGCCGTAGGTGGTGACCATGATGCTGGTAGGTTGCGCCACGCCGATGGCGTAGCTCACTTGCACCAGGCACTTGTCGGCCAGGCCCGCAGCGACGATGTTCTTCGCTACATAACGTCCGGCGTAGGCAGCGGAACGGTCGACCTTGGACGGGTCCTTGCCGGAGAACGCGCCGCCGCCGTGCGGAGCTGCGCCGCCGTAGGTGTCGACGATGATCTTGCGTCCGGTCAGACCGCAGTCGCCCTGCGGGCCGCCGATGACGAAACGACCGGTCGGGTTCACCAGATATTTGATGTCGCCCTTGATGAGTTCCTTCGGCAATACCGGCTTGATGATCTCTTCGATGGCGGCTTCGCGGATCTGCTCCAGTGTCATCTCCGGTGCGTGCTGGGTGGACAGCACCACGGTGTCGATGGCGTAGGGTTTGCCATCCACGTACTTGATGGTTACTTGCGATTTCGCATCCGGGCGCAGCCAGTTCAGGCGGCCGTCGTGGCGCAGTTGCGCCTGGCGCTCGACGATGCGGTGCGACAGGTAGATCGGCAGCGGCATCAGCGTGTCGGTCTCGCGGCAGGCATAACCGAACATCAGGCCCTGGTCGCCGGCGCCCTGGTCGAGGCCGTCGTCGTAGGCCTTGTTCACGCCCTGGGCGATGTCCGGGCTTTGCTTGTCGTAAGCGACCAGCACGGCGCAACCCTTGTAGTCGATACCGTATTCGGTGTTGTCGTAGCCGATGCGCTTGATGGTGTCGCGCGCGACCTGGATGTAATCAACGTTAGCAGCAGTGGTGATCTCACCAGCAAGAACGACCAGTCCGGTGTTGCACAGCGTCTCGGCCGCGATGCGTGAATGCTTGTCCTGCGCTAGAATCGCGTCAACGATGGCATCGGAAATCTGGTCTGCTACCTTGTCCGGATGGCCCTCGGACACGGATTCGGATGTGAAAAAGTACTCGCTCATGGCTCTCCGCTTGCTGCTTCAGTAGTTAAATGGGCGCGCAGTATATCAAAATCCCCACCTTGCTGATTTTTGGGTTCTTCTTGAATGGTTATTCTGTTTGATCTGTTGGCGCATCTGCCCTTGTCGGTATTGCACCGGCTCGGCGCGCTGCTCGGCTGGATAATCTATCTGCTCTCAGGGCGTTATGCCGCACGCCTGCGCGAGAATCTGCGGGATGCAAAGCTGGTCCGTTCAGAGGCTGAATTGCGCGAACTGTTGCACGCCAATGTCCGCGAAATGGGCAAAGGCCTCATGGAGCTGCCCTGGATATGGCGGCGTCCGCTGGAGCAAGTGGTCGCCAGCGTTAACTGCCATGGTTGGGAACATGTGGAAACGGCACATGAACAAGGCAAGGGTGTGATCGTTCTCACGCCACATATGGGCGGCTTCGAGGTCATCAGCCTGTATGTTGCGGCGCGTCTGCCGATGACCTGCATGTATCGACAGCCACGCTGGAAATTCCTGGATACGCTGATGCTAGAGGGCCGCGCGCGCGGACAGACTAAACTGGCGGCGGCCGACCTGGGTGGGGTGCGCCAGCTGCTCAAGGCGCTCAAGCGAGGTGAGAACATCGGCGTGTTGCCGGATCAGGTTCCGGGCAATGGCGAAGGCGAGTGGGCGCCGTTCTTCGGGCGTCCTGCCTATACCATGACTCTGATCGGGCGGATGATGGAATCCAGCGGCGCGCCGGTGATCATGTGCCGCTGCGAACGCCTGCCCAAGGGCGAGGGGTATGTACTGCACTTCTCGCCGATGTCTTTCGATGCCGACACTTCTGTTCCAAAGCAGATAAATGCTGAACTGGAAGAAGTGATACGCACTTGTCCCGAGCAATACCTGTGGGGATACAACCGTTACAAAGTCCCGCGCGGAGTGCTGCCGCCGGACGCAGTCTAAGGAGCAGTGATGCTGGCACGCCTCGGCGTTTTCGTTTTGTGGTTGATCCATTTCCTGCCGTTCCGCGGCATCGTCGCCATCGGCAACATTCTGGGTTCGGTGCTTTATCTGCTGGCGGCAGAACGTCGCCGTGTGGGCATGATTAACCTGAAGCTGTGCATGCCCGAGATGAGCGATGCGGCGCGCACGCGACTGTTGCGCGATCACTTCAAGATGTTCAGCCGAGGCCTCATCGAGCGCAGCATCCTGTGGTGGGCCAGTGCTGAGCGCATCAATTCGTTGATACGCGTGGAGGGCATTGAGCATTTCGAAGCGATCGAAGGCAAACCCGCCATTCTGCTCACCCCGCATTTCGTCGGCATGGATGCGGGCGGTCAGTGGGTCGCACAGCATACCGACACCGTCTGCATGTATGCGAGGCAGAAGAATCGCTACCTGACAGAACTGTTGTTGCGGAAGCGAGCTCGCTTCCGCAACCAGTATCTTTATTCGCGCCAGGAGGGATTGCGTCCCATCCTCAAGGGCATGCGCAAGGGCATGCCTTTCATCTATCCGCCGGATCAGGATCAAGGGGTAAAGGACGGCGCTTTCATCCCTTTCTTCGGTGTGCCCGCGGCGACCATGACCTCGGTGCCGCGCATCGCGCAGATGACTGGCGCGAAAGTCGTGGCCAGCATCACGCGTGTTCTGCCGGGCGGTGCCGGATATGTACTGACGTTCTATCCTGCGTGGGAAAACTATCCGAGCGGTGACGACATCGCCGATGCACGGCGCATGAACGCCTTCATCGAAGACCGTATCCGCGAGATGCCGGAACAATATTTCTGGCTTCACAAGCGGTTTAAGACCAGGCCAGAAGGCGAGGAAAGGTTCTACTGATGAAATATCACGACCTGCGCGACTTCATCGCGCAACTGGAAAAGCTCGGTGAACTAAAGCGTGTGACCGCGCCCGTCTCCACGCATCTGGAGATGACCGAGATCTGCGATCGCGTGCTGCGCGCGCAAGGTCCGGCGTTGCTGTTCGAGAATGTGGCCGGGCATAACATGCCGGTGTTGGCCAATCTGTTTGGCACACCGCGGCGCGTGGCGCTGGGCATGGGTGAGGAGCACATCGGCGCGTTACGCGAAGTGGGCAAGCTGCTTGCCTACCTGAAAGAGCCGGAGCCTCCCAAGGGACTGAAGGATGCATGGGACAAATGGCCCATCCTGAAGCAGGTGCTCACCATGTCGCCCAAGGTGCTGTCGTCAGCGCCATGCCAGGAAATTGTGTGGGAAGGCAAGGATGTCGATCTTTCCAAACTGCCGATCCAGCATTGCTGGCCGGGCGATGTTGCGCCGCTGATCACCTGGGGCTTGGTGGTGACGCGCGGACCGAACAAGCCGCGGCAAAATCTGGGTATCTACCGCCAGCAGGTGCTGGGGCCGAACAAAGTCATCATGCGCTGGCTGGCCCATCGCGGCGGTGCGCTGGATTTTCGCGACCACTGCCAGAAGAATCCGGGACAGCCGTTCCCGGTCGCGGTGGTGATAGGGGCTGACCCGGCGACGATTCTCGGCGCCGTGACGCCGGTACCGGATTCGCTGTCTGAATATCAATTCGCCGGATTGTTGCGCGGCAGCAAAACCGAACTGGTGAAGTGCCTCGGCAGCGACCTGCAAGTGCCCGCTTCCGCCGAGATCGTACTGGAGGGCGTGATCCATCCGGGCGAGACCGCACTGGAGGGGCCGTATGGCGACCACACCGGTTACTACAACGAACAGGACAAATTCCCAGTGTTCACCATAGAGCGCATCACCATGCGCTCTAACCCGATCTATCACTCCACCTACACCGGCAAGCCGCCCGACGAGCCCGCGATGCTGGGCGTGGCACTGAACGAAGTGTTCGTGCCGCTGCTGCAAAAACAGTTTCCGGAGATCGCCGATTTCTATCTGCCGCCGGAAGGCTGCTCGTATCGCATGGCGGTAGTCAGCATCAGGAAGCAGTACGCCGGGCACGCCAAGCGCGTGATGTTCGGCATCTGGAGCTTCCTGCGCCAGTTCATGTACACCAAATTCATCATCGTGGTGGACGACGACATCGATGTGCGCGACTGGAAAGAAGTCATGTGGGCGATCACTACGCGCATGGATCCGGTGCGCGACACGCTACTGGTGGAGAACACGCCAATCGACTATCTCGACTTCGCCAGTCCGGTATCAGGTTTGGGCGGCAAGATGGGGCTGGATGCCACCAACAAATGGCCGGGCGAGACGCAGCGCGAGTGGGGCACGCCCATCGTGATGGATGAAGCGGTGAAGGCCAAGGTGGATGCGATGTGGGGCGAGTTGGGGTTGTGACTCCCCTCTTTGCAGGGAGGGAAGTTCAAAAATCAGAACTTAAAAATCAGGCCAGCTGAGAACATTGAGACGTCGAGATCAGTTGTCGTGTCATTGAGTTTGCCTAGACTTTCATATTGCGCACGTACCCCCATTTGCTTGGTGACGTCATATTGAACGCCGAAGCCATATCCAAGTCCGGTTTTTGTTGTGCTTTGCGTGGCGGAGCCTGTTGAGCTCATATCCGCGCTGATGCGGCTTATGCCAGCTTTAGCGAACAACGAGAATTCTTGATTGAGCGGGAACAATCCGACAGCAGACAGTTGGAAGGCGGCAGGCTTGATTTCCGCGGTAACTCCTCCGGCGGACAACTTATTGTTACCCAGCATGGCATAGCTGGCTTCGACGGCCAAATTCTGGTTTACCTGGTAACCGCCTCCAAATCGGAAAGCTGTGCCGGACTCGTTGCACGAAATGCCGGCAGGGACGCCTGCGCAGGCGTTCTTGGTGGTGGATTGCCCGATGTCGACTAAACCGTAAATTTCTTCTGCCATCGCTGTTGAAGTCATGGCCGAGAGGATGGCGACAGCCAAAATATGTTTGTCCATGCTTTTTCCTCTCAAAAAATATGGTTGCAAGATGGGGGGGCCAGGAGCCGAAATCCTATTCGTGGCCGATGTATTGGGCAATACGGGCCAATACGTATTTGCAGTACACGACAATACGTAGTCGTGACTGTGTTTGAATGGGGCACACCTATCGTGATGGATGAAGCGGTGAAGTCGAATGCAGTGTGGGGCGAACAGGATTGGGACCTAGCGTTTTTGTACCCACTCGATCAGGCCATCCTGCGCATCTTGCCCGCGCTTGGCGTAGGGATGGTTGATGAAGAACACCACGGTCCATTCTTTGCCGTTTCTGGAGCGCACATAACCCGCGATAGTCTTCACGCCTTCCAGCGTGCCGGTCTTAAGGTGAGCGTGTCCGGCAGCGGGGCTTTCTCGGAGTCGTTTCTTTACCGAGCCATCGACGCCAAGGATCGGCAGCGAAGCCTGCAGTTCGACACTTAGCGGGTGATTGAAGGCATTCTGCAACAGGTCTGCCATGTGTGCGGCGCTGATGCGTTCTCTGCGCGAGAGTCCGGCGCCGTTCTCCAGCACCAACTCTTTGAAGTCCAGCTTGTTGCGTGCAAGCCAGCTCTGCATGGTGAATACGCTGCGTTCGATGTTGAGCGGATGGGTGCTGAATCCTGTTGCCGAAGGTGCCGTTTCCTCCAATGCAGGCCCTGCACTACCCAGGGTCAGGAACAGCTGCCTGGCCATGACGTTGTTGCTGAACTTGTTGATGTCGCGGATGACGGAGCTCAGTGGTTCGGAGCGGTGTGTGGAGAAAAGCCTCGCATTGTTGTCGACAATGCCGTCGCGCTCGCTGCCTAGCAGTGAGCCGCCCAGTTCTTTCCAGACGGAACGGAATACCGCGCCCACGTAACGGGTGTGCGGCATGACGCTGAGGTTCTGCTCGCGTTCACCGCATTCCACGGGATAGTCGCCTTGCAGCACCACGCTGTCTCCGTTCGGTTGCACGGAAAATGAATCATCCCAGTTGTCGCAGTTCGCTTTCTCGCCATTGGGCATGAGCTGGTTGTCCAGCGTAATGCCGTCCAGCGGAGGTTCGCTGACGACTCTGAGACTGTTTCCGTCCGGCATGTAGCGCAAGCGCAGGGTGTTGAAGTTGATGAGCAGCGCATCGGGGCCGACGTTGTAGGCGCGTGCCGGGTCGGCGTCGAATTGCGCCGGATCGTATGCCGGCAGATCGTAGTAACTGCGATCCAGCACGAGGTCGCCCCGTATCTCGCGCAGGCCGCGTGCGCGCAGTTCGCTCAACCATAACCAGAATTGTTCGATGGTGAATTTCGGGTCGCCATATCCTTTGAGGATCAGGTTGCCGTTCAAGACTCCGTCTTTCAACTCACCGTCGATCCAGGCTTCGGTCTTCCAGGTGTAGGCCGGGCCGAGCAGGTCGAGCCCGGCGTAGGTGGTGAGCAGCTTCATGGTGGAAGCCGGATTCATCGGGCGCTGCGTGTTGATGCTGATGAGCGGTGAGCGCTTGCCTATCTGGCGTACTTCGACGGCGATGGCATTGAGCGGAATGTTCGCCTTGCTCAGTTCCTGCCTGACGGTCGCGGGCAGCTGCGCGGCGTGTGCGCTGGCACAGAAGGCATAGGGTAAGTAAGAGAGCTGGCAGTCTCATGACAAAGTTTCGATGATGGTCAGCGTGCGCGTCACCAGCATCTGCATCTCCTCTTCGGTGATGATGTAGGGCGGCATGAAATATACGGTGTTGCCCATCGGGCGCAACAGCAACTCGTGCTGCAAACCGAGGCTGAAGCAGCGCTGTGCGAAATCGGCATGCGGCATCTCCACCTCGAATGCCCAGACCATGCCGGTGTTGCGGAAGTTCCGTACCTTGGGGTGCTCGCGCAACGGCTGCGCGATGCGGTTAAAGAGCAGCTGTCTTGCTGCGGTTGGCGTTGATCACGTCGTCTTGCGCGAAGATGTCCAGCGTGGCGAGCGCGGCGCGGCAGGCCAGCGGGTTGCCGGTGTAGGAATGCGAATGCAGGAAGCCGCGCGCGGTCTCGTCGGCATAGAAAGCCTGGTAGATGTCGTCGGTGGTCATCACGATGGAGAGCGGCAGATAGCCGCCGGTGATGCCCTTGGAGAGCAGCAGGAAATCGGGCGTGATGTTGGCTTGTTCGCAGGCGAACAGCGTCCCTGTTCTGCCCATGCCTACGGCGATCTCGTCGGCAATCAGGTGCACTCCATATTGTGCGCACAATTCGCGCGCCCGTTTCAGATAGGCCGGGTGATACATCGCCATGCCTGCGGCGCCTTGTATCAGCGGCTCGACGATGAAGGCGGCGAGATGTTCGTGGTGCTGTTGCAGATGTGCTTCAAGCGCAGCAGCGCAACGCAGGGCGTAGCTCTCTGCGCTTTCTCCAACTGCAGCTTCACGCCAATCGGGGCAAGGCACGGTGGCATTCTGTCTGATCAGCGCGCCATAAGCGTCACGGAACAAGGCGACATCGGTCACCGACAGCGCGCCCAACGTCTCCCCGTGGTAGCTGTTCTGCAGGCTGATGAACTGCGATTTCTGTGGGCGGCCAGAGTTGCGCCAGTAGTGGGCGCTCATCTTCAAGGCAATCTCGGTGGCCGATGCGCCGTCCGAACCGTAGAAGCAATGCCCCAATCCGGCAGGAGCAAGTTCGCGCAATCTTTCCGACAGCGATACCACGGGCTCGTGGGTGAAGCCTGCCAGCATCACGTGCTCCAGCTTGCCTAGCTGGTCGGTGATAGCTGCGTTGATGCGCGGGTTGCAGTGCCCGAACAGGTTCACCCACCAGGAGCTCACAGTGTCCAGATAGCGCTTGCCATCGAAGTCGTATAGCCACACACCCTCACCGCGTGCGATAGGCACCAGCGGCAGGGTTTCGTGCCGCTTCATCTGGGTGCAGGGATGCCATACGGAGGAAAGGCTGCGAACGAGGAGGTCGGAGTTGGTGTTGGCTGACATATATAGAATCATAACGGAGATTGCGCGTGGCGTAAGATATGCGCGTCGAAATCGTTCAGGGAGGTTGTCATGCGCATTTTGATCACAGGCGGTACAGGGTTGATTGGGAAGCATCTCTGCAAGGCATTGCTGGCAGAGGGGCATGAACTGACCGTATTCAGTCGCAATCCGGCTTCTGTTCCGGCGAAATGCGGCGCCGGGGTGCATGCGATTGCGGCGCTGGCCGAATGGCAGCCCGACAGGGTTTTCGATGCCGTTATCAATCTGGCTGGCGAACCTATCGTGGATGCGCGCTGGACGGATCAGCGCAAACAGGTGCTGTGGGCGAGCCGGGTCACGCTGACTGAAGAATTGGTGCGCCGCATGGCCGCGGCTGAACACAAGCCGACCGTGTTGCTGAGCGGCTCGGCAGTCGGTTATTACGGCGGGCGGGGCGATGAGATGCTGGATGAGGCATCGGAGCCGGGCGCGGATTTTCCCGCGCAACTGTGTGTGGACTGGGAAGCGGCAGCGTCAGCGGCGGAGGAACTTGGGGTGCGTGTGTGCCTGTTGCGCACGGGCCTCATTCTGGCCAAAGAAGGGGGGCTGCTCGGGCGCATGGTGCCGCCCTTCAAACTGGGGATGGGAACAAGGCTCGGCGATGGGCAGCAGTGGATGAGCTGGATACACATCAACGATTATGTCGCGATGGTGTTGCGCCTGCTGGACGATGAGCAGATGCGCGGTGCCTACAACATGACGTCGCCCGCACCTGTTCACCAACAAGGAATTCACGGCGACACTTGCTGCTGTGCTGCATCGTCCAGCACCCTTCGTTGCACCGGCGTCGCTATTGAGATTGAGCATGGGTGAATCCGCCAGCATGCTGCTTGGAAGGACAGCGTGTGTTCCCGAAAAGGATGCTGGCATCGGGGCAGGGCATCCGTTTCGAAAAGCTGGAAGACGCCCTGAAAGACCTTTTGAGCTGAGAGGCTGATCCCAAGAAGAATAATCAGATCGCCCTTGAAATAGGGAGGGGCAGCCCCTATCATTGGCAGTCGCTGGTCTGGAGTGCTAATCCAGACCTTCGCATTTGATCAACCTACTGATTTAGGAGAATAAGAATGAAGATTCGTCCATTGAGCGACCGCGTCATCGTCAAGCGTATGGAAGCAGAAACCAAGACTGCATCTGGAATCATTATTCCCGATGCCGCTACCGAGAAGCCTGACCAAGGCGAAATCGTTGCCGTTGGCAACGGCAAGATCGGTGACGACGGCAAGCTGCTGCCCATGAACGTGAAGGTCGGTGACCGCGTTCTGTTCGGCAAATATTCCGGTCAAGCCTTCAAGATCGACGGTCAGGAACTGCTGACTATGCGCGAAGACGACATCATCGGCGTAGTTGAAGCCTAAGTAAATTAACGAATTTCAGGAGATAAAAACATGGCAGCTAAAGACGTGAAATTCCATGACGTAGCACGTGCCAAGATGGTCGTGGGCGTGAACATTCTGGCCGACGCAGTCAAGGTCACTCTGGGCCCTAAAGGCCGTAATGTGGTGCTGGACCGTTCCTACGGTTCTCCCACCATCACCAAGGACGGCGTATCTGTCGCCAAGGAAATCGAACTGAAGGACAAGTTCGAAAACATGGGCGCACAAATGGTCAAGGAAGTTGCTTCCAAGACTTCCGACGTGGCCGGTGACGGAACAACAACCGCAACCGTGCTGGCGCAATCCATCGTGCAGGAAGGCATGAAGTTCGTTGCCGCCGGCATGAATCCGATGGATCTGAAGCGCGGTATCGACCAGGCTGTCATCGCCGCAGTGGCGGAGCTGAAGAAGATCTCCAAGCCCTGCACCACCACCAAGGAAATCGCTCAAGTGGGCAGCATCTCCGCCAACTCCGACACCGTGATCGGCGAGAAGATCGCTGCTGCGATGGAAAAAGTGGGCAAGGAAGGCGTCATCACCATTGAGGACGGCCAAGGTCTGGAAGATGAACTGGATATCGTGGAAGGTATGCAGTTCGACCGCGGTTACCTGTCTCCCTACTTCATCAATAACGCCGACAAGCAGATCGCCGCGATGGAGAACCCCTTCATCCTGTTGCACGACAAGAAGATCTCCAACATCCGAGATCTGCTGCCCCTGCTGGAACAAGTCGCCAAGGCCGGTCGTCCGCTGCTGATCGTTGCTGAAGATGTAGACGGCGAAGCGCTGGCTACGCTGGTGGTGAACAACATCCGCGGCATCCTGAAGACGGTTGCCGTCAAGGCACCCGGTTTCGGCGATCGTCGCAAGGCCATGCTGGAAGACATCGCCGTCCTGACCGGCGGCACTGTTATCGCTGAAGAAGTCGGCCTGACTCTGGAAAAAGCCACATTGGCTGAAATGGGCCAAGCCAAGCGCATCGAAGTGGGCAAGGAAAACACCACCATCATCGACGGCGCAGGCAAGCATGAGGCAATCCTGGGTCGCGTCGGCGAGATCAAGAAGCTGGCCGAAGATTCCACCAGCGACTATGACAAGGAAAAACTGCAAGAGCGTCTGGCCAAGTTGTCTGGCGGCGTGGCAGTGATCAAAGTCGGTGCTGCGACCGAAGTCGAAATGAAGGAAAAGAAGGCGCGCGTGGAAGATGCATTGCACGCGACCCGTGCTGCTGTTGAAGAAGGTATCGTTCCTGGAGGTGGCGTAGCCCTGCTGCGTGCCAAGGCAGCGGTTGCTGGTTTGAAGGGAGCTAACCACGATCAGGACGCTGGCATCACCATCGTGCTGCGCGCGATGGAAGCACCGATCCGTGCTATCACCACGAACGCTGGCGACGAGCCAAGCGTGGTGGTGAACAAAGTATTGGAAGGCAAGGGCAGCTACGGTTACAACGCGTCCAGCAGCGAGTATGGCGACATGCTGGCGATGGGCGTGGTCGATCCGACCAAGGTAACACGCGTTGCACTGCAAAATGCAGCCTCCATCGCCGGTTTGATGCTGACAACCGCTTGCATGGTTGCCGAGTTGCCGGAAGACAAGCCGGCTGCTGGCGGCATGGGCGGTGATATGGGCGGCATGGGTGGTATGGGCGGCATGATGTAACTGCCCAAGCACTCTTAGCGCTTAACGAACCCCGCTTTGTGCGGGGTTCGTTTTTTGTGTTGCCCACAGTGCCGCTTGCCGCTACAATGCGCGCCTTCGTTTTACCCGCCCCGTTAGGGATGGGCACAAAAACGGCTCGGTAGCTCAGTCGGTAGAGCAGAGGATTGAAAATCCTTGTGTCGGTGGTTCGATTCCGCCCCGAGCCACCAAAGTCAAAAAGGCCTGCAGAAATGCAGGCCTTTTTTATTGCCATTCGCTCTTCTGTTATTCGCCATTTGACGGATGGTTCCGGATGCAATCGCATGTTTCTACGCATATTGTTTTGATGTGACACCCATATTGGAAGCGAGAAACTTAGCTATTTGCTCGGAAATATAGATATTTTTTCCGATTGCAGCGCGTGAATGTTTTGTGAGAAGCTCGCCCCGGTTTTCTAAATGTAAATGGGGTATTTCCCTCTACATGCCTCTGCAAACCCTGTAGTTTCGAGGTCAATAGTTTCAAATTCTCGCAATTCTTAACCTATCAAATGTGGGCGGTTGCGGGCTTTTTTCGGCAAGTTTTAGTAATTAGTCATTGAGCTAGTGTGTATTGAACAGGAGATGAAGTCATGAAATCGCAAACAGGAACAAGCAAGTCGGCAAATATGAAGAACGCAACAGCAAAGAAATTGCCGACCAAAAATGCGCTTCAAAATGATGATCTCCTGAATGCCAAACACACGTTAGAGGATATCGCGGCGGCACAGGGTCAGGCCATGCCGACCAGTCCTGGCGCCTTCGATATCGAAGGCCAACTTGCCGAAGACGCTGCCTACACGTCAAGTACTGATCACATCGTTTTGGCTGAAAGTGAATTTGTAGAGCCGGATGCAGTGGTTACAGATGCGCCGACACCTTCCACTGCGTCGACTGCTCCGGCCCAGGCTCCTGCGCCGATCGCACAGGATGCTGTACCTCCCAGTGCAACAACTGCTCTTCCAAGCAATCTCCCTGCTGGCACCACTATCATTATTCAAAATGCACCCGCTGCTGCGCCGGTTGCGGCTGCAGAAGGCGGCATCTCCATGGGGTGGCTGCTGGGCGGTTTGGGGGTTGTGGGTGGAGTTGCCGCTGCTGCCGGTGGTGGGGGAAAGAAGGACAGCACTCCTGTAGTTCCAGCATCAAGCACGGTATCCGGGATGGTGGTGGCGGGTCCTGTCATTCAGGGGAATCAGCTCACGATCGAAGTGTACAAGGCAGATGGCACGACTTTGCTAGGAACCGCAAACGTAGACCAAGCAGGTGCGTTTTCCTTGTCGATCGGCACATACACGGGGGTTGTAATTGCCAAGGTGATCGACAACGGAGCGGGGGCTGACTATCTCGATGAGGCAACCGGGGTGGCCAAAGACCTTAACGTCAATCTGAGCGCTATCGCCATCGTTAACGCGCCAGGATCTTCACTGTCGCTGAACTTGACGCCGCTCTCCACGCTTGCCCACTCGAAACTGGGCGCTGCGCCCACCGCGGCCGAGGTAAACACCGTCAATGCCGCTGTCGCGCAAGCCTTTGGACTGACGAATCTCCACACAACGACAATTGTCCCCGTCAATGGGGGGAACTTCTCGGCTACAACGGGCGGTCTGAGCGAAGGCGAGAAATATGGTGCGGTGCTTGCCTCTATGTCTGGTATGGATTTGGCGAACGGCGGAAACAGCCAAGTCGCGTTTAACCAACTAGCTTCGCAGGTGACGGTGGCAGGCACGTCCGCCTATCTCTCGGATGCCGGTAAACTGTTGCTGGCAGGCGGCGCGACGGCAGTGGCCGGCTTGCAGCCAACATTGTCGACCATCATTGCGCCACCGACAACGACGCAAATCGCCAATATCGCTCCGACAGACTTCTCTACCTGGACTACTGCACAACTCAGCGCGCTAACCGTCCCCCAGATTGGCGCGCTCACCTCGCTACAGGTGGCAGCGCTGTCGCCGGCACAAAAAGCGGCAATTGCCCCCGCGCTGACGTTCAATGCGATCGCCGTCGATAGCGTGATCAACTCGAGCGAGCAAGCTAGCGTGTTGAGCGGGACGGCCACGGCCGGGGCTACCGTAACGCTTACCCTTGGAGTAGGTAACACGCATGCAGTCATCGCGGATGCGAACGGCAACTGGAGTTACACGCTGGCTGCGGCAGACATTGCGGCCATGGGGCAAGGTCCTGAATCCGTAAGTGCCGTTGCTTCTATCGGGAATGTCACTGGCGGCTCGGCTATTAAAGCAATCACTATCGACACCCTGGTCACCGCCCCGACCGTAGCATTGCTGACAGACAGCGGCAGCAGCGTGACCGACAAAGTGACCAACGTCGGCACGCTGAATGTCACCGGCACGGAGACTGGCGCGCTGGTGGAATACAGTGTGGACAACGGTACGACCTGGGCTGCCAACTTCAACCCGGTTGCCGGTGCGAACACCGTGCTCGTGCGTCAAACCGACGTGGCTGGCAACGTCAGCGCATCGAGCACCTTTACCTTCACACTGGATACGGTAGCTGCTGCACCTAGTGTAGCGCTCACCACTGACAGCGGCAGCAGCGCGGCCGACAAGATCACCAACAACGGCGCACTGACCATCGGTGCAGAAGCAGGCGCCCTGGTGCAATATAGCGTGGACAACGGCTTGACCTGGGCTACCGCCTTCACTCCGGTCGCAGGTGCGAACACCGTGCTCGTGCGTCAGACCGACGTGGCAGGCAACGTCAGCGCATCGAGCACCTTTACCCTCACACTGGATACGGTAGCTGCTGCACCTAGCGTAGTGCTCACCACGGATAGCGGCGGCAGCGCGACCGATAAGATCACCAACAACGGCGCACTGACCATTGGTGCAGAAGCAGGCGCCCTGGTGCAATACAGCGTGGACAACGGCACGACCTGGACTACCACCTTCACCCCGGTTGCAGGTGCGAACACTGTGCTCGTGCGTCAGACCGACGTGGCTGGCAACGTCAGCGCATCGAGCACCTTCATCTTCACGCTGGATACGGTAGCTGCTGCACCTAGCGTAGCGCTCACCACAGACAGCGGCAGCAGCGCGACCGACAAGATCACCAACAACGGCGCACTGACTGTCGGTGCAGAAGCGGGCGCCTTGGTGGAATACAGCGTGGACAGCGGCACGACCTGGGCTGCCACCTTTACCCCGGTTGCAGGTGCGAACACCGTGCTCGTGCGTCAGACCGACGTGGCTGGCAATGTCAGTGCATCGAGCACCTTTGCCTTCACGCTGGATAACGTTGCTCCCTCTGCTCCAACAGCAGTCTCTTTGGTTGCTGATGCCGGGCGTCTTGCAACAGACCTGCTTACGAACAATGCGGCGCTGAACGTGCTCGGCGTGGAGCCGAATGCCACGCTGGAATATCGGGTCAATGGCGGCGTATGGAGCTCCACACTCACGCCCGTGCAAGGCAGCAACAGCGTGGAAGTTCGCCAGATCGACGTGGCAGGTAACGTCTCGGCTCCTTCGGCAGCCTTCACTTTCCGATTCGACAGTGTGGCACCGCTGGCACCTTCTTCGATTTCCGTCGGGACCGACGCGTTCATCTCTGCGGCCGAATCGACGACGGCGACCACTCTGGTTATTCCTGCCAGCGCGATGGCTGACATCGGGATGATCAAGATCTCGGGCCTCAGTGGGACCGGGCAGGCTCTCACGGTAGATGCAACCCCCAACTTGAGCACCGGCACTTGGCAGTTTGATGCCACCCTCTTTGCGAATGGCCAGATGTCCGTGCAGACTTACGATGCTG
This sequence comes from uncultured beta proteobacterium, assembly GCA_963813255.1. Lineage (GTDB taxonomy): Bacteria > Pseudomonadota > Gammaproteobacteria > Burkholderiales > Gallionellaceae > Sideroxyarcus. The sequence goes on from CAWEYD010000002.1 coordinate 196,816, forward strand.
CAGGCAATGCCTCGACGAATCCGCTGCTCCTTACCAAGAACACGCTGGCGACAGGTGCCGCGCAAGTGACGGTGGGCGGCGATGCCTACATCAATGCGGCCGAAGCAGCCGTTGCAGTCAACCTCAATGTCCTTCCCGCAATGGGCGATGCCGTCACCAGTGTGACCGTGGCCGGCAGCAACGGGATCTTCCCGATCCAGGCGACCGCCAGTCTGGATATGGCGACAGGCTATTACACCTTCAATCCTGCCAACTTTGTGGATGGCAACGTCGTTGTCACCGTGTGCACCCAGTCCAATCCCGCGGGGACTCAGGTCAATCTGACCTTGGATACAGTGGCACCTACCGGTGGCACCATCACTGTCAATGTGGGCAACGATGCCATCATCGACGCAACGGAAACGAGCACTGCGACCCCGCTCATCATTCCGACACCCGCTGGTGAAACCATCACGGGCGTTACTGTTTCGGGAACCGGTCCCAACAACGCCCCGTTGTCCGTCAATGCCATCTTCAGTCAGATCACCAGCAACTGGGTGTTCGATGCCACCCAGTTCGCTATGGGTTCACTGTCGGTGACGGTCAACAAAACGGATGCGGCAGGAAACACGGCGGTTGGTACGGCCGCCTTGACGCTGACGAACACCGGGGCGGTCGTATTGTTGCCGCCAACGGTGGCTCTCGCGGTGGACACCGGATCGAACAACACCGACAAGGTCACCAGCAACGGTCAACTGGCCTTCTCCGGCGTGGCGACAGGAGCGACGATCGAGTACAGCGTCAATGGCGGTGCATGGAGTACGACCTTCACGCCGGCACAAGGGGCCAATACCGTTGACGTCCGCCAGACACTGGGCGCTACCTCATCTACTGCCACAACGTTCAGCTTCACTTTCGACAATGTCGCGCCGAACGTCCCCGCACTGACTACGGTTGCGGGTGCGGTCAATGCGACCGCAGCCGAAGCGCAGGCAGGCGCGGTCACCGTCACCGCAGCTGCAGGCGAAACGGTGACTGTGGTGTTCAGCAATGGCGCCAACAGCGTCACCAAGACCCTGGCTGCGACCGGCGGGGCCGATGCGGTAGCTCTGACGGCTGCCGACCTTGTTACCTTGGGTAACGGCATGATCACCGTGAACGCGACGGCGACCGATCTTGCGGGCAACGCTACTGCGGCGGCGACCGTGGCAAGTTTCAACCTTGATACCGTGGCACCCAATGCACCGACCCTGGCTATCGTGGCCGGGGCTGCTGATGCGACTGCCGCCGAGGCGCAAGCGGGCGCGGTCACCGTTACGGCTGCCGCGGGCGATTCGATATCTGTCGTGTTCGCCAACGGTGCCAACACCGTCACCAAGACCGTCATTGCCTCGGGCGGCGCACAAGCCATCACATTGACGGCTGCCGATCTGGCGACGCTGGGCAACAACGGCACCATCACGGTCAGCGCAGCTACCGTCGATGCAGCCGGAAATTCCACACCAGCTGCGGCAAATGTCACTTTCAACCTGGATACGCTGGCTCCCGCAGCGCCAAGCATTGCGCTGTCTGCGGATACCGGTGTCAGTGCGACCGATCTTGTGACCGGCAACGGCGCGCTGAACATCGGCGCCGAAGCGGGTGCCACACTGGAATATTCCGCAAACGGAGTGACTTGGTCCACAGTCCCCTTCGTGGCAGCGGAAGGGGCGAACACGGTCCACGTACGTCAGATTGATGCAGCAGGCAATGTATCCGCCGCGAGCAGCCTCGCCTTCACCCTGGATACCTTGGCACCCGCTGCATTGGGTGTGACGGCCAACGCCGCGACGGGGCAGTTGACCATCACCGGAAAAGAGACGACCGCTCAGATCGAGTACAGCACCAACGGCGGTTTCACCTGGTCGCCCGCGTTCAACGCGGTGCTGGGGAGCAACACCGTCGACGTCAGACAAGTCGATGTTGCCGGGAACATTTCGCCGGCCACCCAGGTCGTCTTCAATTACGCGCCGACCGTCACCGTCGCTACCGTGAATGTGGGCGGAGATGCATACATCAACCAGATGGAGAACAGCACGCTGACCAACCTGACCGTGCTGTTGCCGGGCGACACCGTGGCGAACGTGAACATCTCGCAGGCGGATGTCAACGGCCTGCCGGTCCTTGGTGGCGTATCGGTCACTGTTTCCCCAGATGTGAACGGCAACATCTATTTCGATTCCACCGTGTTCCCTGATGGCAACCTGGCTGTCACCGTCACGGCAACGGCTGGCGGGGTGCTTGCTCCGGTGACCTTGGCCAAGGATACCGCTGCGCCGCTGGCCAACGTGACCATCAATGTCGGTGTAGATACGTTCATCTCCGGGGCAGAGATCAACACAGCTCAAGCGATCAATGTTGCAGGTCTTGCAGCTGGTGAGACAGTAACGAGCGTGTATGTCTACGGACTGACCGTCGGCGGGACATACGCGGGCGTCTATGCCACGAACAACGCCGGCACCTTCACCTTCGACACCACCCAGTTCGCGGATGGGGTGCTTACTGTACAAGCGCAGATACTCGACGCGGCAGGGAATAGCAGCTGGAGCGTTTGGGGCTACAACAGCCTGACCAAGAGCAGTCTCGCAGCTGGTACCGCACAGGTGACTGCTGGCGGGGACGCGGTGATCAACGCGTCCGAGAACGGCACCTTGTCGTACATCAACGTGGTGGCTCCAGCCGGAGACACCATCAATACCGTGACCATCAGCGGCACCAATGCACTGGGTGCGGCGGTTACGACCACCGCCATGTCGATTGGTGGCACTTCTTGGCACTTTGACTCCACACTGTTTGCCGAAGGGGCGTTGACGGTGACAGTGAATACCACGCCGACGGGCGGTGTCGCGGGCAATCTCGCTCCGGTTACCTTGACCAAGGACACGTTTGTTGGAGGTCCTGTCTCGGTGACCGTGGGTGCTGACGCCATCATTTCTGGGGCGGAGATCTCCGCGGCGACCACGCTGAACCTTCCTGTCGCTGCGGGGGCGGGTGAAACGGTGCAGTGGGCCTATCTCTCCGGCACCTCCATCACTGGCGCTGGATATGGTGTCTATGTGTACCCGGATCCTGTTTCTGGCGCCTTCGCCTTTGACGCCACGCAGTTCGCCGACGGTACCGTCAACGTGCAGACCTACACCACCGACACTTCCGGCAACGGCGGCTACAACTACTTCAGCCTGACCAAGAGCAGCGTCGCAGTAGGAACGGCACAGGTGACTGCTGGTGGCGACGCGGTGATCAACGCGTCCGAGAACAGCTGGTGGTCGTACATTAACGTGATGGCCCCGGCCGGGGATGCCATCAACACAGTGACCATTAGCGGCACCGATGCACTGGGTGCGGCGGTTACGACCACCGCTACGCTGAGCTGGGGCAATTCCTGGTACTTCGACTCCACGCTGTTTGCCGATGGAGCGCTGACCGTGACAGTGAACACCACGCCGACGGGCGGTGTCGCGGGCAACCTCGCTCCGGTCACCTTGACCAAGGACACGTTTGTCGGCGGTCCTGTCTCCGTGACCGTCGGTGCTGACGCCATCATTTCGGGTGCGGAGATCTCGGCGGCGACGGTGTTGAATCTCCCTGTTGCTGCGGGCGAAACGGTGCAGTGGGCCTATCTCTCTGGCACATCCGTCACCGGCGCTTGGTATGGTGTCTATGTTTACCCGGATCCTATTACTGGCATCTTCACCTTTGATGCCACACAGTTTGTTGACGGTACCGTCAACGTGCAGACCTATACCGCGGATACCGCAGGCAACGGCGGCTACAACTACTTCAGCCTGACCAAGAACAGCCTGGCTGCGGGAACGGCGCATGTGGATGCCGGCGGCGATGCAGTGATCAACATGTACGAGAACAGCCTGTGGTCGTACATCAACGTAATGGCCCCGGCCGGAGACGCAATCAACACCGTGACCATCAGCGGAACCGACGCACTCGGTGCAACGGTGACGACCACTGCTATGCTGAGCGGCGGGAATTCCTGGGACTTCGATTCCACGCTGTTTGCCGACGGTGCGCTGACCGTGACGGTGAACGCTACGCCGACGGGCGGTGTCGCGGGCAACCTCGCTCCGGTCACCCTGACCAAGGATACCTTCATTGCGGGTGTGCCCAGCGTGACCGTTGGCGCCGATACTTTCATAGGCATCGCCGAGATTTCCACGGCTACAGCCTTGACAGTGCCAGCGGCACTAGCGGGGGAGACCGTTCAATCGATATATCTGTACGGCAGCAATGCCACGGGTGGGTGGACCTCCGCTTATGCGGTCAACACGGGTGCCGGCTGGACATTCGATGCCACGCAGTTCGGCGATGGCGCGATCAATGTCCAGATCTACACCACCGATGCCGCTGGCAACGGCCGCTACGACTACTCCAGCCTGACCAAGAGCAGTGTCGCCGCAGGCAGCGCACACGTGGATGCCGGCGGCGACGCCGTGATCAACATGTACGAGAACAGCTGGTGGTCGTACATCAACGTGGTGGCCCCGGTCGGGGATGCCGTCAACACCGTGACCATCAGCGGCACCGATGCACTGGGCACGGTGGTTACGGCCACCGCTACGCTGAGCGGCGGAAGCACCTGGTACTTTGATTCCACGCTGTTTGCCGACGGTGCGCTGACGGTGACGGTGAACTCCACGCCAACGGGAGGCGTCGCCGGCAATCTGGCGCCGGTCACCCTGACCAAGGACACGCTGGTCTCGGGCCCTGTCTCGGTGATGGTGGGGGTTGACACCGTCATTTCCGGCGCAGAGATATCGACTGCGACTACGCTGAACATTCCGGCACTTGCGGCTGGCGAGACGCTGCATTGGGCCTACCTCTCCGGCACATCCGTCAACGGCGGTGGCTACGGCGTCTATGTTTACCCGGACGTCAATGGCAACTTCGTTTTCGATGCAACCCAGTTCGCCAATGGCACGATCAGCGTGCAGACTTACGCCACCGACACTTCCGGCAATTACGGCTACAACAACTTCAGCCTGACGATGAGTGCGGCGATCGCTGCACCCGCGGTGTCGCTGCTGCAGGATACCGGTGTGAGCACGACTGACGCGGTGACCAATAACGCTGCCATGGTCCTCACTCCGGCTCCTGCCGGTGGGGTCAACCAGTTCAGCGTGGACGGCGGCGTCACATGGACCACATACGTGGCGGGTGGCCGTTCCAACGTCACCAGCTCGATCGAGACGACTTACGACCGTGACTGGTTCGCTGTCCAGCTGGAAGCGGGCAAGACCTACACCATCCGCCTGGATGGCGTCACGCTGGCGGACCCGAACCTGTATCTGCGCGATGGAAACGGCATACAGGTCGCCTACAACGACGACTTCAACGGCTTGAATTCGCAGATCACCTTCACGCCAACTACCGCAGGTACTTACTATCTGGATGCAGGTGGCTGGAGCTCCAATACCGGTACCTATCACCTGAGCGTCACCGATACAGGCGCTGCTCCGGATCTGGCCAGCGCGGTCAACTATGCGGCGGAAGTCGCAGCCAATGCCACGACCACGGCCACGATGCCGTCGCTGTTGTCCAGCTTTACGCCTCTGCAGGGGGTGAATACGGTGCAGTTCCGCACTGTGGATGCCATGGGGGCTGCGTCGAACGCTACGACCTTCTCCTTCACCTACGACAGTATCGCCCCGACCGTCGCTGTGGCGCCTTCCGTGACGGTGGGAGCTGACGCGGTCGTCAGCGCGGCAGAGGTCTCGGTCGCGACACCGCTTACGGTTGCTGCCACACTCAATGCGGGCGATACGATCAACGGCATCACCGTGAGCGGGCTGGATGCGGCTGGAGCGGCTTTGACCGTTGCTGCAGTCAACAACGGGGGTAACTGGACGTTCGATTCGACGCGGTTCGCCAACGGCTCGCTCACGGTGCAGGTCGCAGTGACCGACACGGCGGGCAACGTCGCAACCGTGGCTGCCAATTCCCTGACGCTGTCCGGGACGGTGCCCGCGCCGTCGGTGTCGCTGCTGCAGGACACCGGCATCAGCGCGGTTGATGCGATCACCAACTACGCTGCTATGGTCGTCACTCCGGCTCCTGCCGGTGGGGTCAACCAGTTCAGTGTGGATGGCGGTGTCACGTGGTCCAACTACGTGGGCAGCACCAACGTCACCAGCCAGGTGGAGGTGGTCGGAGACCGTGACTGGTTCGCAGTCCAGCTGGAAGCGGGCAAGACCTACACCATCCGCCTGGATGGCCTCACGATGGCTGACCCGAACCTGTATCTGCGCGATGCCAACGGCGTACAGGTCGCCTTCAACGACGACTCAAACGGCACCCTGAATTCACAGATCATTTTCACGCCAACCACCGCTGGCACCTACTATCTGGACGCGGGTGGTTATTTGTCAGACACCGGCTCTTACCACTTGAGCGTCACCGATACCGTTGCGGCCCCGGATCTGGCCAGCGCGGTCAACTATGCTATGGAAGTCGCGGCAAATACCGCAACGACTGCGGCAATGCCGTTGTCAATGTCCAGCTTCACTCCGTTGCAAGGACTGAACACGGTACAGTTCCGCGCTGTGGATGCTTTGGGAGCTGCGTCGAATACTACGTCCCTCTCCTTCACTTACGACAGTATCGCGCCGACCCTGGCGGCGGCGCCTTCTGTGACGGTGGGAGCTGACTCCATCGTCAGCACCGCAGAGATCTCGCTGGCAACGCCGCTGACGGTCGCCGCCACGCTCAATCCGGGCGAGTCGATCGGAGCTGTCCTCGTGAACGGCCTGAGCGTTTCCGGGATGCCTTTGAACGTCTTTGCAGTCAACAACCTTGGCAACTGGACGTTCGATTCCACAGGGTTCGGGAACGGCACGCTAACGGTGCTGGCGGCAGTGGTCGACACGGCGGGCAATATCGCAGTTGCTACGGCTAATCCGTTGACGCTGTCCGGCGCCACGGTGCCTCCGGGCGGCGCAACGGTGTCGACGGCGAACGGCGACATGACGGTGAGCTCCGCCGAGGCCGGAACGGGGACTGTGCTGTTGAACGTCAGCCCGATCAATGCGGGAGACGTCATCCAGAGCGTGGTGGTGCATGGCACCAGCACGATGGGTACACCGATCACCGTTGCTGCGGTGGCGGGCGTTACCCCGGGGACCTGGACGTTCGACTCGACCGGTTTCACCAGCTGGGGAACATTGACAGCGGACGTTACCGTAGCCAACGCTGCCGGTATCGCCGCCGTCTCTCCTAGCTCGCTCAACATGAGCGCCTGGAGCTTCTGGACGGATTGCACCTACAACGACATGATGCTGGGCCAGGGGCTGACGGGAACGGCGGCGGTCGTGCATGCCAAGCAGGTCCCAGGGCAGATCATGACGCAGGTGATGATAAGCGGCGTGGACGTCAACGGGAACCCTGTCGTAGTCGCGGCGCAGGCTGGCGCCGCCGCAGGCACGTGGACCTTCGATACCACGGTCTTTGCGGACAACAGCCAAGTGTTCCTCTCCGGAACTATGGTTGATGCTGCGACCAATATGGTGACCAGCCAAGGGGGGGCTCTGCACCTGAACTCCGCATCCACGGCGGTGAACCAGTTCCCGGTTCCCATGGTGGATGCAGGTACGGGGGCTTTCATCAGCCAGTGGAGCCAATTCAACACTACCCTCAATGTGATCTCGACCGGACTGAACCCGGTCACTTCGCTGACCGTTACCGATGGCGTGAACACTCAGGTGCTCCCGGTGACCGGCTTTACGGCGACGGGCTTCAACGCAGCCCTGTTCAACCAAGGCGTGCTGACCGTGACCACTAACACCGGCGTCGTCTCGCACCTGTACAAGGATACGATCGCTCCGACCTCCTTCTACGACTTCAGAGTCGGGACGGACAGGGTGGTTGACATCATGGAGATCGGGGTGAATGGCTTCGTCACGCTCTCGTTCGCACCTGCCTTGGCGGCGGGAGAATATATGCAGTCGCTGCAGGTCTTCGGCATGTCGGCAACCACGGGCACCTTGGTGAGCACGACGGCGGTCAAGGATGGGCTGGGCAACTGGACATTCGACACAAAACCCTTTGCCGACGGACATCTGATCGTCAGCATCGGGTCGATGGACGCCGCAGGCAACTGGGGCGGCAATATGGGGCCGGAGAACCAGCTGATCCTGCAGAAGGCACTGGGCTCCGTCGTGCCCGCGATCAACGTGGGTGGGGATGCCACGATCAATGCGTTCGAGCTGTCCACGCTGCAGCTTCCTGTACCTGGCGTGCCGATGCCGTTGACGACTATCGATCTTGCCCAGTTCGGCACCGTGTCCACGGTCAGCATCTCCGGCACCAGCGCGCTGACGGGTACCGCTCTGACGGTGGATTCGACTACGGGTGGCGTCGCTGTCGGCGCTGGCAGCGCTCTGTTCAATGCTTCCCAGTTCGCCGATGGCACTCTGTCGGTGACGGTGAACGGCCAAGCTGGCGCGTTGACGCTGGATACTGTTGCGCCCGCGAGGGATCCGCTGATGTACTCCAATATCGACCTGAGCAACGCCAATTCGGGACTGGTCAATCAGCCGGCGACTACGACGATTGACTTGAACACGCTGTTTGTGGGCGGTGGTGTCAATAGCCAAGTGTTTGTGTTGCCTGCCAACAATGTAGGTAATCCGTTCACCTGTACGCAAAATGGCAATCTGCTGACGATCACCGCCAATGCAACGGGTAGTGGCTATGGCTCCATCGCCGTGGGCGCCATGGATGCGGCAGGTAACTTCAACCAGCTGGATTTCCAGGTGGCGGTCACTTCGAACGTAGGCACCATCGTGCAGGGGGGGACTACTGTCATCAACACCACCAATACCAGCTTCAGCAACCAGGGCGTGGGCAACGTCACCAGCGAAACGTTCGACATCAGCGGCATTAATACGAATGTCGTGATCAACGGCGGTGGCGGGAACGACACCTTCGTGCTGAACACGGCGGTTCTGGATTTTGCGCAGATACGCGGCAACAGCAGCAGCGCGGTCGGCGGTGACGTCCTCCAGTTGACGGCCAACCACAGCACGCTCAATCTGGGCATGTATAACCATGCCGGGCAGCAAGTCCTCGCCAGCATGGAGGTGATCGACATGGCAACCGACGCGGGCGCGAACGCTATTACATTGACGGCGGCCGACCTGTTCAATCTGGGTGGCAATCAGTATGACTACTCCGTCAATCCGGCCGGTATCCAGATGAACACCATCAACGGCGGCACAAATGACGTGGTCAACCTCGGGTTAAACATGCCTGGCGGTTTCGTGCAGCATGTTGGGACCTTCAACGTGGATGGCTCTGCAGCCGTGGCGGGGGGGGGCTACTCCAAATACTCGGGTGCGTACGCCGACATGGCCAACAACAACTACCTGGTCGAGTTGCTGATCCAGAACGGGGTGCAGGTGGTATAAGCAGACATTCCCCCTCGAAGGAGGGGGCTACGGTAAGACGATGCCCATTGCCTTGAGATGTTTCAGGGCAATGGGCATCGCTTGTTCAGGTGCGATAGATTCGGTATAAGTCCTTCATGCAATCCAATGTCGCAGTAGATATCCCCGCAGCGAAAGAAGTGGGTGGTTCGGATTTCGAGCCGCCGCGCGACGATCTGCTGCAATGCCTGGCCTATGTCGCCAAGTTCTATGGCGACGAGCGCACGCTGGCGTCTTGGCGGCAGGGCATGCCGGAAGGACAGTCGGGCGCATCGCCGCAGGCGGTGCTGGAGGCGGCGGACGAAGCGGGTTTCCATTCGACGCTGGTGCGCCGCGAGCTGAAGGATGTTCCCGCTTATCTGTTTCCGGTGATCGTGGTGCTGCAGGGCGAGCGCGCCTGTGTGTTGCGCAGTTGCGATGGCGGCACCGTGGAAGTGGCGATGGCGGAAGGCGCCGAGACGATGCTGCCGCTGCAGATGTCGTTCGAGGAGCTCAACGCTCAGGCGAGCGGCTACTGCATTTTCATCAAGCCGCCGGTGCGGCGCGACGAGCGCGCGGGCATCCATCTGGCGACGCATCCCGTTAGCTGGTTCTGGGGTACGCTGTGGCGTTACCGCAGCTATTACTACAACGTGGTGCTGGCGGCGGTGCTGGTGAACGTGCTGGCTCTGGCGGGGACGTTCTTCACCATGAACGTGTACGACCGCGTGGTGCCGAACCAGGCGTACACCACCTTGTGGGCACTGGCGCTGGGTACGGCGCTGGCGATGACCTTCGAGTTCTTTGGCCGCCAGCTGCGCAGTTATCTGGTGGATGTGGCCGGCAAGAAAGCGGACTTGGTGCTGGGTGCGATGCTGTTCCGGCAGATGCTGGATGTGCGGCTTGAGGCGAAGCCCGCTTCGTCCGGTGCATTCGCCAACCAGCTGCGCGAGTTCGAATCGCTGCGCGATTTCGCCACTTCGGCCACGGTTGCGGCACTGACCGACTTGCCCTTCGTGATCCTGTTCGTGGTGGTGATCGCCATGATAGGCGGCGAGCTAGCCTTGGTGCCGCTGATCACCATTCCACTGGTGGTCCTCATTGGCTGGGGCATACAAGCGCCCCTCGCCCGCCACATGAAAGAGAACATGCGCGAGGCATCGCAAAAGCATGGCCTGCTGATCGAGTCCATCGAGGGCATGGAGACGCTGAAGGCGACCAACGGCCAAGGCATGATGCAGAAACGCTGGGAGGATTTCAGCGCGCTGGCTTCGATGAGTTCGATGAAGTCGCGCCTGCTCACCAGTTGGGCCACCAATTTCGTGAGCTACGTGCAGCAGATCGTGACAGTGATCCTCGTGGTGTGGGGCGCCTACCTGATAGGCGAAGGTAAGCTGTCCATGGGCGCGCTGATCGGTGTAGTGATGTTGGCCGGGCGCGCGGTGTCGCCGCTGGCGCAGGTAGTGGGGCTGGCGGTACGTTACCAGCACGCGAAGACTTCACTGGAAACGCTGAATGGCCTGATGAAGCAGCCGACCGACCGCGATCCCAAGCAGACCTATCTGCCGCGCAATCGTTTCGACGGGGCCTTGCGCCTGGAGAACATGGGCTTCACCTACCCGCAGCAGAAGCTGCACGCACTGGAGGGGTTGAACCTGAACATCGCGCCTGGCGACAGGGTGGCGGTGCTGGGGCGTATCGGCAGCGGCAAATCGACCTTGATGCGTGTGCTGAGCAGCCTGTATCTGCCGACCGAAGGCAGCGTGTACGCGGACAACATCGACCTGCGCCAGATCGACCCCGCGGACGTACACCACAACATCGGTCTTGTGTCGCAGGACTGCAAGCTTTTCTACGGCACGTTGCGCGAGAACATCATGATGGCCGCGCCGTATTCCAGCCCAGAGCAGTTCCTGTATGTGGCGAAGATCACCGGCATCGAGATGCTGGCGGCGCGCCATCCGCTGGGATACGAGATGCAGCTCGGCGAAGGCGGAGCAGGACTGTCGGGAGGACAGCGCCAGCTCGTCGCGCTTGCGCGTTGCTTGCTGGCCAAGAACACCATCGTGATGATGGACGAGCCGACCAGCGCGATGGACGGGCAGACCGAGGCGCTGTTCATGGCGCAGATGCAGAAGGAGATGGCGGGACGCACGCTCATCATCGCCACGCATCGCATGTCCTTGCTGGCGCTGGTGAATCGCGTGATCGTGCTGGACAACGGCAAGCTGATCGTGGACGGGCCTCGCGACAAAGTGATGGCGGCGCTCAATGCCGGACAAGTGTCCGTGCCCAATGTGGCGATGCCAGCTGCCTGACAGGTTAAAGATGACTGATAAACAAAATCCCCCGAAACGGAACGCCAAGCCAGAAGACCTGCAGTACATGCGCGACCTGCATGCAGCGATGCTGGAGCAGTCCGCACCCAAGGTGATCTGGGCGCTGTACCTGATCGCGGCGGTGCTGGTCGTAGCGCTGGTGTGGGCGCATTTCGCCGAGGTGGAAGAGATCACCGAGGGTGAGGGCAAGGTCATTCCGATCAGCGGCGAGCAGATCATTCAGAGCCTGGAAGGCGGGATACTTTCCGAGCTGGATGTGAAGGAAGGGCAGGTGGTCGAGAAGGGGCAGCTGCTGCTGAAGATCGATCCGACCCGGGCGACTGCGTCGTATCAGGAAAGCTACAACAAGATGATCGCGTTGTTGGGTAGCGTGACGCGTTTGCGTGCAGAGGTGTATGACAAGCCGCTCGAATTCCCGCCTGAGGTGGAAGCCTTCCCCGACATCGTGCGCAACGAGCGTGAATCGTTCAAATCAAGAAGGCGTGCACTGGAGCAGAGCGTCGCGGGACTGGAGCGCAGTCTGGCATTGACCGAGAAAGAGATAGCGATGACCGAGCCGCTGGTGGCGAAGGGGTTGATCTCCGATCTGGAATTGATCAAGTCCAAGCGTCAGGCCAACGACACACGGATACAGATCACTGAGCGCAAGAACAAGTTCATTGCGGAAGCAAACCAGGAGTTGGTGCGCGCGGAGAGTGAACTGGCTCAGGCGCGCGAGAACGCCATCGGCCGTGAAGATACGATGAAGCGCACGCTGGTGAAGGCGCCGGTCAAGGGTACGGTGAAGAACATCAAGGTCACCACCATCGGCGGTGTGATCCCGCCCGCTACTGACATCATGGAGATCGTGCCGTTCGAAGACCAGTTGCTGATCGAGGCCAAGATATTGCCCAAGGATGTGGCCTTCCTGCGCCCGGGGCTTGACGCGACGGTGAAGGTCACCGCCTACGACTATTCGATCTACGGCGGGCTGAGCGGTACGCTGGAACACATCAGCCCCGATACGCTGCGCGAAGAGCGTCCCAACGCGGCCAGAGCTGGCGTCAGCGACGTCTATTACAAAGTCATCGTGAGGACTAATTCGGCAACCCTGAAGCGAGGCGATAAAGAATTCGCCATCATCCCGGGCATGACCACCAGCGTGCAGATCAAGACGGGCACCAAGACCATTCTGGAATATCTGCTCAAGCCGGTGTTCAAGGCGCGCGAGGCTTTCCGTGAACGGTAAGGTATCGAACAGATCTATTGGCGTTGTTTCGGCATGAGATCGTCACTACTCTCCAGTCTTCTTCTGGCTGTCTGTTGCTGCTCGGCGGGCGTTTATGCGCAGGCCGTGCCTTTGCCTGCTGATTCACGTCCATTGAAGCTAAGTCGTAGCGATGACCTGGCGACCGTTCCGAGCGATGCCCTCCCGAAGAAACATGATGTAACCGCCGCGGCGAAGGAGTCGGCGAAAGCCGAGACTTCATCGTTGGTGCCACTTGCGGGTGCCGATGTGCTGCGCAGACTGTCGGGGATCGCTTTGCTGCGCAGCCCGCAGTTGCGCGACGCGGAGGCGGCCTGGCACGCGGCGCAGATGGATATCGACGACGCGAAAGGGGCGCGCTGGCCGCGCGTGGACGTCAGCGCCAACAGCAAGTCAAAAATGTTCGGCGCTGGCAATCCCTACGGCAACGGCGCCACCAATCGGGCCACCTTATCGGTCTCCTATACCTTGTATGACGGCGGCAGGATAGGTAAGCAAATCTCGGCGCGGGAGTACCAGGAACAATCGGCTCGCGCCAAGTTCCTCCAGGTACGCGAACAGACGGCTTTCGATACGGTCAGTGCATACTTGCAGATACTCAAGTACCGCCGCTTAGTTGAGCTGCACCAGCAGAACATCGAGCGACTGGAGTTGCTGGTAGCCAAGATGGGCGAGATCGTGCAGACCATCGTTGGGCGCAGGAGCGAGCTGACCCAGGCGACTGCGCGTCTGCTGCAGGCAAAAGACAACAAGACCGCCGCCGAAGCCCGCTTGCGCGAATATGAGATCCAGCTGCTCAAGCTGGTAGGTCCTGAGAACTTGCCGAAAGCCAGTACGGACAACGTACCGGCTATAACGCCCATCGCGCCAGAGGTCGGAATGGAAGCAGCGCAGAAAGGCCATCCACTGTTGTTGGCGGCAGAGGCTGACAAGTTGGCGCTAACTGCATCCGCCGAGGCGATCCGCAAAGGAAACTATTGGCCCACGTTCGATCTGCAGGCGTCCAAGACATCCGGCGTGGACATCATGGGCTATTCCGATCCGGGGCAGATGTACGTTGCGCTCAAGTGGAATCTCTTTCAGGGCTTGTCCGGCAGGGCGCAGGAGAAATCCATGCTGGAACGTGCCAACGCGGCTCAGGAAAAATATCAGCAGACCGTATTCGAGATCGAATACAAGCTCAATAGCGCTTGGGCGGACTACACCAACCAAACGGAGCGCGTGGCCGCCCTGAATGTGCTGGCGACCAATACCGAGCAGGTGCGCAGCGACTATTTTGCCCAATGGGAGACTTTGGGCAGGCGCACCCTGCTTGAGGTGCTGACCGCCGAGAACGAACATGTGTCGACGATGGTGAATCTCGCAACCAGCGAGCTGGATCAACAGCTGGCCTTGGCAAGGCTGCGGTTTGAATCGGGGACGCTGGCTCTCTGGCTGTTTTCGGAAAATCCCTGATCGGATCGTTCGAGCGCCTGCCCCAATATTCACTGCTATTTCGCACAACAGGTGAGATAGCTATGGCATCATTGCCCAGCAAGAGGAAATTGATTGCTCCTCCAATCTGCAACAGATACTCAAAGGGGTGTATTGAGCATGGTCTCTTCATCGTTCCTGCCCAAGTGGGTCACGCAAGCAAATAGCACGTTCCTCTCCATCTTGTTGTCGGCACTGTCCATCACGGCAGTGCTGTTTCTTTATTATTCGCAGACTGCTTTCCTGGAGGCCTTCGAGGCGAAGACCTATGACCTGCGCTTTCGCGATATGCGTGGCGCAATCCCGGTGGACCCCAGCATCGGCATTATCGCAATAGACGACAAAAGTATCGCGGAGCTGGGGCGCTATCCCTGGACGCGCAGCCAGTACGCGCGCCTGTTGGCAAAGCTCAAGGCAGCGCAGGCCAAGGCTGTGATGTTCGACGCCTTCTTCCCGGAACGCGAGGACATGGTGAACGACCAGGCTTTCGCGGCGGCGACGAAAAAAGCTGGCAATGTGGTGCTGGCCGTGCTGTATGAGTACGACAAGGAGGGGAACGTAATCAGGGTGACCCGTTCACTGCCGGAGATCGAGCGGGCTGCCGCAGGGGTGGGCCACATCAATTTCTTCCCGGAGGACGACGGCGTCAATCGCCGCAGCCGTGTGCTGATCGAGTCGGACGGCAAGCAGACGCCATCACTGGGCATGATGGCGGCGATGTGGGCTTTGGGCGTAAAGGAATATGCGGTCAATCCCCATGACATCACGGTGGGCGACCGGCACATCCCGGTCGACGATGACAACGTCATGTGGATCAACTTCACCGGGCCACCCGGAGGCTATCCCCGATATTCGTTCACTGATGTCGTGAACGGTCGTATCCCGGCCGAACAGCTGAAGGGCAAGGTACTGTTCATCGGCGCGACCGCACTGGGTGTCTACGACATGCGCGTCACTCCATTTCACGGGAATACCCCTGGGGTGGAAGTCCACGCCATGGTCGCCGACGACATCATCAGCAATCGCTTCATCCGCCAGGGGGAGATGGAGGCTTGGCTCGACATGGCTTTCATCGTACTGATGGGTGCGCTGGCATATGTTCTGACGACGCGGCTACGGCTCTATGGCGCGATTCCGGCAACTTCGATGCTGCTGATCGGATACTTCTGGTTTGCGAATGCGATGTTTGAGGCGGGGCATTGGATCAATATCGTCTATCCGACGATGTCTGCGATCTTGGCTTTGCTGGTTGGAGGGAGCTTCCGCTATATGGTGTTGGAGCGCAGTGCGAGAGAGATGCGTTCGATGTTCTCCAGCTATTTGTCTCCCAAACTGGTGTCGCGTTTGGAGAGCGATCCTGATGCGGCGAAGATAGGTGGTGACAATAAAGAAGTGACGGTGCTGTTCACCGACATCAAAGGATTCACCACGTTCAGCGAGTCGCACCCTCCGCAGGAGGTGGTGTCTCGTTTGAATGAATATCTGGGTGCGATGGTGCAGGTGATCGAACAACATGACGGGACGATAGATAAATTCATCGGCGACGGAATCATGGCTTATTGGGGCGCTCCATTGTCCCAGGCGGATCATGCGAAGCTGGCTCTGGACTGCATCGCATCCATGGCTATCCGCATGCATGAATTGCGCAGCAAGTGGGACAGCGAGGGGTTGGAGGCTTTTTCCATTCGGGGAGGCCTTCAGTCGGGTGAGGTGGTGGCTGGCAATGTCGGCTTTGCCGGGAAGAAGATGGAATATACCGTTATCGGTGATACGGTAAATCAGGCAGCGCGCCTCGAGGGAACGGCAAAGTATTACGGGATCACCTATTTGGTGGGGGAGAATACCTACAAACTCACTGCCACAAACTGCCGATACAGGGAGTTAGACAGGATTCGGGTGGTGGGTAAGCATTTACCCGTTACAATCTATGAGCCGCAGGTGGGGCCATCTGCGTTGTCCGACGCGCAAATAAAACATTTCGAGTCCGCGCTGGCTCTATATCGCGGCCGCAAATGGGTCGAGGCAAAAGCCATGTTCCGGGCACTGCTTGTGGAGTTGCCAAACGATAAGCCGAGCCAAATATATGTTGAACGTTGCGAGTATTTTGCCGAAAATGCACCTCCGACGGATTGGGACGGCGTATTCAATCGTACGAGCAAGTGATTGGTTGGATTAAACAAGCAGGGTGGGAAGGCCTCATCCTGGGCTGAGACTATTTGAATAGGTAGGAAAATGCGAAATATCTTCTTTGTGGCTTTGTCACTATTTGCCGTCGCGTCCGCCAATGCAGCAGACGCTAGTTCGGCAGTGATGGACGGATATGCCAAGGTTGACTTTAAAGGCGAGATCGCCGCTGCCGGCTTACACAAGTTGATTGGTGTCAATGAGGGCATCCTGTTTTTTGCAAAGCAGGATGGTTCGATTGAAATGGCCGACAAAGAAGGTAAATCCAAGGCTATTTTGGCAGCAAAGAATGGCGATGTTGTATTGCTCAAGCACCCTGAGGGCGTTGCAGTGGAAGGCAACACCATCTATGTGGTCGATAGTGAGACCAATCAAGTGGTGATGTACAACTGGCCTAGTGGCAAATTCCAGGCCAGTTTCGGAGGAAGGTCAGGGGGGTTTTTTGGTGGCGACGGCAATGCGCTGAAATCACCGCGTGGCATCGCGGTCTTCGAAGGTGTGGTTTATGTTGCGGACACCGACAACGGGCGCATCCAGCTGTACGGAGTTAACGGCGTCTTCCTGAATACCATGTCTATCGGCGCACCGGCAGGGGCCAATGGTGCATCCAAAGATCAGACTCAAATACCTTTCAAACTGAAAGAACCGGATGACATCGCGCTTGATGCCACAGGCCGCATATATGTCCTGGATACAGGGGACAACCTAGTCAAGTTGTATAGTCCTACCGGGAAATATCTCAGGTCGTTGCCCAAAGGCGGCAAGCTGGTGGCAATGAGCTTGGGTGAGGACGGGATTTATGTTGCGGATGAAAGCGCTTACACCATCCAGAAATATGATTTCGAAGGGAATCTGGCCTATAACTTTGGATCGAAGGGTGAAGGCAGGGCGCAGTTCAAGAATCTGTCAGGGCTAGCCGTGGACAGGGGGCAACAGGTTTTCGTGGGCGATTCCAGGAAGGCTTTGGTCAACGCATTTGTGGCGCAAGCCGGGAGCAGTCTGGAAGTTCTGCCAAAACCCGCCGGCAAGATGTCGGTTAAATGGCTGGAAAGAATCCCTGCAGATGTTGGACCTCTTGTTTGGGATGGAAAAGAGACCGTCTACGCAATCGGCAAAGAAAAGAAAAGCCTGTTGAAAATAAGCAAGGGTGCGGTTGTCGGTGAGATAAAGCTGGATGACATGGATGTAGTCGCTGTTACGGTTGATAAAGCCGGCGCGATATGGGTGCTCGATAAAAAGCAGATGCGTGGCGCGAAACTGGACGAGTCTGGCAAGGTTCTGGCTAGCGTGGGTAGTCGCGGCAACGGGGCCGGGCAATTCAGCGATCCAACTGCAATCGCAGTGTCTGCTTCAGGGTTGATCTTTGTGGCGGACCGGGGCAATCGTTCGGTGCAGGTTTTTCGCGAGGACGGTGTATATCTGAACAGCTTGGGAGGGACTAGCGCTAAGATTACCGCACCTATCTCGCTGGCTTTCGATCCGCGCGACAATCTGTATGTGCTTGATGGTTCGCGCGGAAGCGTGCTGGCATTTTCTTCGTCTGGACAAGAACTGGCGGAATTGGGCAAGAACAAAGATGGAAGTAGCGTATTCACTAAGCCAATCGCACTGATGGCCACCACTGCGGAGCTGCTGGTGCTCGACGGAAATCAAGTCAAGGTTTTCACCCAGAAGGGGCAGCTCATCCGCCTGTTCTGCGATAAAGGTACGGCTCCAGGCAGCCTGAATGACCCTGTCTCAATAGCGGCTGGTGAGGGAGTGTCCTTTCTGGTTTCAGACCGAGGCAATAAACGTATTCAGTCTTTTGCCATTCTGTACAAGCCGGAGGCGCCGACACAGTTGACTGTTCAGGGCAGCGTTCATGCCATCGAACTGCATTGGGCGAAAGCCGCTGTTTCCTACGTCAAACAGTACCGCATTTATCGCTCAAACACCGAGAACAGCGGTTTTGTCCTGATTGGCACCACACCGAACAATCAATATGTAGATCAAGTCAAGGAAGCTGGCGCACGGTATTTCTACCTGGTCACTGCTGAATCGTCTTTGGGATATGAGGGGGCGAGCACCACTGCAGTGAACGGGGTGTCATTAAAATATGCGCCGCCGAAAATGACCGACATCAAGGTGGAAACAACGCCATGGCAGGTCAAAATGAGTTGGCCGGCGCAGGAAGCTCAGTATGTATCAGCCTATCGCATCTATCAGAAGGAGGGTGATGTTTTCGTCAAGGTGGGCGAGGCTACGCAACCTGAATTCACGAAAGACGCGCTGATTCCAGACACTAGATATACCTACTACGTTTCCACTTTGAGTACGGACGGGGTTGAATCGGAAAAGCAGGAGGTAATAGCGACAACGCAGTCCTTTAATAGGGCTCCGTTGGACATCGAGGTGGTAAAGTTGAGCGACATCTTCTCCAATTCGTACAAGATGTACGAGAAGGATGGGATAGGGCGTATTAAACTGACTAATAACACCAGCAAGCCTATGGAGAAGATCAAGGTCAGCTTCATGCTGAAGGATTTCATGGACTTCTCAACCGAGGGCAAGATCGACAAGCTGATGCCAGGAGAAAGCGAAGAGTTGGTGCTGAAGGCCGTGTTCAATAACAGCATCCTGACGCTTACCGAAGACAGTTCGGTGCAGGCGATGATAGAGGCAAGTTATTTCGACAACGGCAAGCGTGTCACCTACAGCAAGAACCCTACGGTTAACGTGTATGACAAACACCGCCTGAGCTGGAGTGAGCGAGAACGGTTTGCTGCTTTTGTTACCCCCAAGGATCCGCCTATCGTCAGTTTGGTGCGTTCCGTGGTTGGCGAGTTTAAAGAGACCAAGGATGAGATTCAGCTGGCAGCAGGTTTTTTTGACGCGCTGGGCCTATATGGACTGACCTATATTCAGGATCCAAGCAACCCTTACCAAGTCAGCTCTGGTAAAGGGGACGCCGTCGACTACATCCAGTTCCCGCGCGAAACGCTGGAGCGCAAGTCCGGGGATTGCGACGACTTGGTGGCATTCTATTCTGCAGGCCTGGAAAGCATGGGTATGAATACCCGAGTGCTGGAGGTGCCTGGGCATATGTTCATGATGTTCTCCACCGGCATCCCGGCGGATGACGACGGTTACACCATGGACAACATGTACGTGATCTACGAGGGAGTGCTATGGGTTCCCGTGGAGACGACTTTGGTGGGTAATTCCTTCATCAAGGCATGGGAAAATGGCAGCGCCACCTACTACAAGTACAAAGACAACGGACTCACCATCCTTGATGTACACAGTGCTTGGGATACTTACAAGCCGGCCAGTTTGCCGGATTCCGGCTGGAAGGCCAGCGGCTTGACGCGTGCTGAAATTGAAAAGAAGTTCCCCAACGACCATCTGTCTGTCCTGAAAATCAGTTCACAGACCAAGACGCGGCGCTACCTCTCCGCGATTCAAAAAAGTCCGTCCGATGTTGATTCCCTTCTGCAAATGGGCATCATTCTGGCCAAGTTGGGGGATCACAAGGAAGCGATGAAATACTTCGACAAAGTGATTAGCCTTGAACCGAAGAATGCGGCAGCCCTGAACAATCGCGGCAATCTTCTGATGATCGATGACAAATATCAGGATGCAACGAAGGCGTATCAGGCGGCAAGCAAGGCAAGTCCCGATGATGCTCAAGTGTGGATCAACCTGGCGCGTGCCTATAAGCGTGTAGGAGACACCAAGAACGCCAAGGCGGCCTTTGTTAAGGCGCAGAAGCTGGATCCCAAAGTCAAAGAACAATATCGCGCGCTGGCATTGGAACTACTGAATGCGCTATAAGTCGGAGTGCTAGGAGGGAAACCTTAATTAGGAGATGTGTTATGAAGAAATTAGTCGCATTGTTTGTATTGCTGGGTGTGGCGCTGTCTGCGCCTAGCTACGCCGCTGGCAGCACCAAAGAGCCCTCGCTGTGGGAGCGTCTCCGCAAGAAGATTGAAGTGATGACGCCCAAAAAGAAACTGAGTACTACTACCGCAGCGGGGGGGGTGCGCGGTTCTTTGGCGGATGCGGATGATGTCTACTGGAAGGGCGAAGCGAAATCTCAGGCGGTAGATTCCGAGGAGTTGACGGCGTTCAAGAAGGCGATCGCCTTGGTTGACGCTGGCAAGACAGCTGACGCTCAAGTCGCATTCGGCGACTTCATCAAGCAGCATCCTGACAGTGTGTTGCGGGGTGATGCCGAGGCGGCACTGACTCAGCTGCAAGCGACCAAATAGCGCAAGCCCGGTCTGGAGCGGCTGGCAGAAAGCCGCTCCAGCCACTATAATTCCGCCCCCGAATCATGCGGACAGCGGATTTTCCCATGCAGTTATTTACCTTTGGCATCAACCATCAGACCGCGCCGCTCGCCGTGCGCGAGCAGATCGCGTTCAATGTCGACACGATGGATGTCGCTCTGCGCGATCTCGTAGTGAATGGAGCGGCCAAAGAAGCGACCATCTTGTCCACCTGCAACCGCACCGAAGTGTATTGCAGTACCAGTGCTCCTGCTCAGGCTGTGGATTGGCTGGCGTCCTACCACCATCTGCCCGCAGCCGAGATCGAGCCTTACATCTACCGTCTGCCGCAGGAGCAGGCTGTGAAGCATGCCTTTCGCGTGGCTAGCGGACTGGATTCCATGGTACTGGGCGAGCCGCAGATCCTCGGGCAGATGAAGCAGGCGGTGCGCCAGGCCGAGCAGGCGGGCACCTTGGGTTTTTTGCTGCACAAGTTATTTCAGCGCACCTTCTCTGTTGCTAAAGACGTACGTACCCAAACTGAAATCGGGGCCAATCTGGTTTCCATGGCGGCCGCGGCCGTCAAGCTGGCCGAACGCATCTATCCTAGCATCGCCGAGCAGCGCATCCTGTTCATCGGTGCGGGCGAGATGATCGAGCTCAACGCCGTACATTTTGCGGCGCGCAGCCCAAAACACATCACGGTAGCCAACCGTACACTGGAGCGTGCACAGACCTTGGCGCGACGCATCAATGGACATGCCGTTACGCTCAATGAACTGCCGGAGCAATTGGCGCAACACGACATCATCGTGACCTGTACCGCAAGTACTTTGCCGATTCTAGGCAAGGGCATGGTCGAGCGTGCGCTCAAGGCCCGCAAGCACCGCCCACTGTTCATCGTCGATCTGGCTGTGCCGCGCGATGTCGAGGCCGAAGTGGCCGAACTGAGCGACGTGTTCCTTTACACCGTGGACGACTTGTCCGAAGTGGTGCAGGACGGACTGGATGCGCGTCAAGGTGCGGTCAAAGAGGCTGAAGTTATCATCGACTCCGGCGTCAACGAATTCGTGCACTGGATGGAATCGCGCGAAGTCGTGCCTACCATCCGTGCTTTGCGCGACCATGCAGAACGTCAGCGCCGTGGTGAAATTGAAAAAGCACTGCGCGCACTCGCCAAGGGTGAGAGCGCCGAGAAAGTGCTGGAAAACCTGAGCAGTGCCTTGACCAACAAATTCCTGCACTCACCCACGCAAGCGCTCAATCAGGCCTCTGCCGCGGAGCGTGACAACCTGCTGGAGACGGTACAGCGCATCTACCGCCTGCACGACACCGAATGAAGCCCAGCATCGCCGCCAAACTTGCGCAGCTTGCGGAGCGCATGGATGAAGTCACGCGCCTGTTGAGCAGCGAGGACGCGACGCGCGACATGGAGGCCTTCCGGAAACTCAATCGGGAGCGTGCCGAGATCGAGCCGGTGGTCGCGCTTTATCATGCCTATCTGTCGTGTGAATCGGACATCGCTACCGCGCAGGAGATGGCAAGCGATCCGGATATGCGCGAGTTCGCCGATGCCGAGGTAAAGGATGGGCGCGAGCGTCTGGAGCAGCTCGAGGTGGAACTGCAAAAGCAGCTGTTGCCGAAAGATCCCAACGACGAACGCAACGTATTCCTTGAAGTGCGTGCAGGAACAGGCGGTGACGAGGCAGCCATATTCGCAGGCGATATTTTTCGCATGTATCTGCGCTTTGCCGAGCGCCATCGCTGGCAAGTCGAAATCATCTCGGAAAGCCCGGGTGAAATGGGCGGCTACAAGGAAGTTATCGCCCGCATCATCGGGCATGGTGCGTATTCCGTCCTGAAATTCGAATCAGGTGCGCACCGGGTCCAGCGGGTGCCTGCCACCGAAACGCAGGGCCGCATTCATACCTCGGCCTGTACGGTCGCCATCCTGCCTGAGGCGGACGAAGTGGGGGAAGTGGAGTTGAACCCCGCTGACTTGCGCATTGATACGTTCCGTGCCAGCGGTGCGGGCGGGCAGCATATCAACAAGACCGACTCCGCCGTGCGCATCACTCACCTGCCGACCGGTACTGTGGTGGAATGCCAAGACGGACGCTCGCAGCATCAGAACAAGGCGCAAGCCATGCGCGTGCTGGCAGCGCGTATTAAGGACAAGCAGGAACAAGCAGCCCACAGCAAGATCGCTGCGGAGCGCAAATCGCTGGTGGGCAGCGGCGACCGTTCCGAACGCATCCGCACATATAACTTCCCGCAAGGCCGTGTCACCGACCATCGCATCAACCTCACGTTGTACAAGATGGATCACATCATGGACGGCGATATCAGCGAGCTCACCAATGCACTGATGGCCGAGCATCAAGCCGAACAACTGGCCGCGCTGTCGCAGGAAAACTGATTCCAGTGCGCAGCATCCGTGATGTCCTGGTGCAAGATGCGGCTACGCTGAAGGCGGTCCTGGAGCTTGCGCCGGACGAGGCGCGGATAGAGGTGCAGAGCCTGCTGCAACACGTATTGCTTGTGCGGCGCGCCTATCTGCTGGCGCATCCCGAGCAGGTTTTGGATCAGACGCAGCAAGATACCTACGAAGCCCTCCTGCGACGTCGTTTGCACGGCGAGCCGATTGCGCATCTCCTGCGAGAGCGGGAGTTCTTTGGTCTGACTTTTAAAGTCACCCCCGCCACACTGATTCCGCGCCCTGAAACTGAACTGCTGGTCGAACAGACTTTGCTGCGTATGCCTCAAGGCAAATCAAGCCGCATACTGGATTTGGGTACGGGCAGCGGGGCGATCGCGCTCTCCATTGCGCGTGCCCGAAGGGATGCAGAAGTGGTGGCGGTGGATGCGTCGGACGGTGCCCTGCAGGTTGCGCGCGAAAACGCCGATCGGCTGAACGTTTGCAACGTAAGCTTCAGACAGGGCGACTGGTTTTCCACACTTGAGGGGCAACGCTTCGACCTCATCGTATCCAATCCGCCATATATCGCAGCAGACGATGCGCATCTCGCTCAGGGCGATGTGCGCTTTGAACCATTATCGGCTTTGGCTTCCGGCCCGGATGGGCTGGACGACATTCGTTGCATCATCATGGCTGCGCCCCAGCATCTCACCGCAAAAGGTTGGCTGCTGCTGGAGCACGGCTACGATCAGGCAGAGGCGGTGCGAGGATTGCTCACGCAAAATGGCTTCTGCGATGTTTTTTCTGAAAAGGATCTGGCGAGTATAGAGCGAATCAGTGGTGGGCGAATTTGCACTTAGGTCAATGAAGACGCCGCATTCAGCGGGGCTGATATAACTGGCGTCACTGCAGGTATAGGCCGATATATAGGCCGTTTGGCATATAGGCAAAACGAATGCCGCTCCCTACAATTCGCCCCGAGTTGTGAGTTTTGAGTTGTAACCAACTCGATCTTTCATACTCTCCTCCTATTCTGGGCCATCGCAAGGTGGCCCGTTTTTTTGCCTGGAGTTTCAGGAGGAGACTGTTTTACGCGCGCGCGCGATGGCCGCCTCGACTTGCTGCGGTGCCGTGCCACCCGTGTGGTTGCGTGCGGCAAGCGAACCTTCCAGTGTTAGCACGCCGTAGATATCATCGGCGATCAGGGTTGAGAACTGCTGCAGTTCGTCCAGTTTGAGTTCGGCCAGGTCTTCCCCGCGTTGTTCGGCAAAACGCACGGCAAGCGCCACCGCCTCGTGCGCATCGCGGAAAGGCAGCCCCTTCTTTACCAGATAATCGGCTAGGTCGGTCGCAGTAGCGTAGCCCTGCAATGCGGCACGGCGCATCGCTTCCGGCTTGACGGTGATGCCCCGCATCATGTCGGCGTAGATGCGTAGCGTCTGCGTAAGCGTATCCACCGTATCGAACAGCGGTTCCTTGTCTTCCTGATTGTCCTTGTTGTAGGCCAGCGGCTGCCCTTTCATCAGGGTCAGCAGGGCGACCAAGTGCCCATTCACACGTCCGGTCTTGCCGCGCACCAGTTCCGGCACATCAGGGTTCTTCTTCTGCGGCATGATGGAAGAGCCAGTGCAGAAGCGGTCGGCGATGTCGATGAAGCCGAAGCGCGGGTTCATCCACAGGATGAGTTCTTCCGACAGGCGCGACAGATGGGTCATGGTCAGCGCGGCGGCGGCGGTGAATTCGATAGCGAAATCGCGGTCGGAAACGGCGTCCAGCGAGTTCTGGCACACAGCCTCGAAACCAAGCAGTTCGGCCACCATCTCGCGCTTGATGGGGTAACTGGTCCCGGCCAACGCAGCAGCACC
This sequence comes from uncultured beta proteobacterium, assembly GCA_963813255.1. Taxonomy (GTDB): domain Bacteria; phylum Pseudomonadota; class Gammaproteobacteria; order Burkholderiales; family Gallionellaceae; genus Sideroxyarcus. The sequence goes on from CAWEYD010000002.1 coordinate 222,023, forward strand.
CAGCGGCAGACGGTTCACGCGGCGGCGCGCATCGCTGAAACGCTCAACATCGCGCTGGCACATCTCGAAGTAGGCCAGCAGGTGATGAGCGAAGCTTACCGGTTGAGCCACCTGCAGATGGGTGAAACCGGGCATGATGGTGCGCGTGTGATGGTGGGCGAGATCGAGCAGCGCGGTCTGCAGGGCTTTGAGGAGCGCGATGATGTTGTCGATCTCGCTGCGCAGGTACAAACGGATGTCGGTCGCTACCTGGTCGTTGCGAGAACGTCCTGTGTGCAGGCGCTTACCTGCATCGCCGACCAGGCTGGTGAGGCGTTTCTCAATATTCAGATGCACGTCCTCAAGGTCGAGCTGCCAGACGAAATCGCCGCTAATGACTTCGTTTTCAATCTGAGCCAGGCCGCGCTGGATGTCTTTCAGGTCCTGCGCGCTGATAATGCCGCAGGCAGTAAGCATCTGCGCGTGTGCCAATGAGCCTTGAATGTCAAACAGCGCCAGGCGTTTGTCGAAATCCACCGAAGCGGTATAGCGCTTCACCAACTCTGCCACGGGTTCGTTGAAACGACCTGACCAGGTCTGATTGTCTTGCATCGTTGCCATGTCTTGTCCAGAATGAGCGGCACTTAAGGGGTGGTTATGCCGGGGACGCGCAGTATAAATCAAAATATTCAGCACAAGCTGCTGCCAAACTTCCGCAATATTGGCACGGTGATGCGCATCGTGCTGCTGGTGAACGCGATCGCGCTTTTCGTGGCGCTCACAAAGGCAGCTTCGCTCGCAGATCTGCTGCAACAGATGCTGTATGGATCCGCATTGCTGCAACCCGTGTTGCTGAGTGGTCTGCTGGTGCTGTACGTGCTCGACCAATGGCTGTGGAAATTGGACTATCGGCGAAGTGCCGCGACGATCGTGTCGATCATCGTGCTGCTCACCCTGCTGCTGGATGGCTTGGGCGGTGAGTTATTTGCCGCAGCCACCGATTTGGGCGCGTTCCGTTATTGGCGGCATGGGATGGAAAGCGGCATCGTCACTTTGCTGCTATTGAGCTATTTTCGCTGGCGCGCGCTAGCGCTTTCTCCTGCCAGGCATGAGGCGCGTTTGCAGGCGCTTCAAGCGCGCATCCGGCCCCACTTTCTGTTCAACAGCATAAATGCTGTGCTCGGCATTGTGCGTGCCGACCCCAAACGCGCAGAGACGGCGCTGGAGGACATGGCGGACTTGTTTCGCATGGCGATGGCCAATCAGCGTGAGTTGGTCACCCTGAGTCAGGAAATACGGCTGACGCGCCAATATCTCGCGCTGGAACAGTTGCGCATGGGCGAACGCCTTCAGGTGCGATGGGATACCGAGAATATGCCCAGCGATGCCCTTATCCCACCGCTCATGTTGCAGCCCTTGCTGGAGAATGCGGTGTATCACGGCATCGAGCCGCTAACCGAAGGGGGCGTCATCGAGGTCAGGATATACGGCGAGGGGAAATCGCTGCATCTGCAAGTGAGTAATCCGGTAGCAGGATCGGCTGTGCGAAAGGTCGATGGCAACAAGATGGCCCTTTCCAACATCCGCGAGAGGCTGTCGCTGTTATTCGATGTCGAGGCTGATTATCTTGTGGAACGCAGCGCCTATTCTTACCGAGTGCAGATCGTCATTCCTTACGTGCAAGAGGACATGCGATGAACGACACACTCATCCTGCCACTCACCGTGTTCATAGTGGATGACGAGCCGCCCGCGCGTAATCGTCTGAAAGACTTGCTTACCGATTGCAGCGCGCAGCTTTCGCTGCAAGTTGTTGGCGAAGCCGGCAACGGGCAGGAGGCTCTGGATAAGCTGGCCGAGAATCCGGCCGAAGTCGTGCTGATGGATATCCGCATGCCGCAGATGGACGGCATCGAGCTGGCGCGGCACCTCAATAAACTCGAGCATCCGCCCGTCATCATCTTCACCACAGCCTATGATAGCTATGCAATCCAGGCCTTCGAGCAGCGCGCCATCGATTACCTGCTCAAGCCCATACGCCTGGGGCGCCTGTATGACGCACTATCGCGCGCACGCGACATCGTGCCACTGCGCACCGAGGTGTTGCAGGAGCTTATGCCAGAACCGCGTACCCATCTGGCGGTGCACGAGCGCGGCAAGATCATCCTGGTGCCCATCGAAGACGTGATCTACCTGCGCGCAGAAATGAAATACGTCACCGTACGCACTGTGGAACGCGAATACCTTATCGAAGAATCACTCACCGCCCTGGAAAAAGAATATGCTGCGCGCTTCGTGCGCATCCATCGCAGCTGTCTCGTGGCGAAAGAAGCCGTGGCCGGATTTGAAAAAGGCGGCGACGAAGGCGAAAGCGGTTGGCTGATGAAGCTCAGGGGGCTGGAAGAAAAACTGCCCATCAGTCGGCGGCAATGGGCGGGCGTGAAAAATCTAGGGTAAGCAGAACTCAGGCATTACCCATACTCAGGGGGCAAGGTGCTAACGATACTGGTAATCAATTCCAAGGGCGGGTCAGGCAAGACCACATTGACCACCAATCTGGCCAGTTACTACGCCAGCAAGAAATATCGGACCGCCATCATGGACTATGACCCGCAAGGGTCGAGCTTGCACTGGCTGCGGACGCGGCCTTCTCACCTGAATAGCATCCACGGCGCCAATGCCGCGCCAGCCAAAGGTGGCGCCCCCTTGCGCAGCATGCAGAATTGGACGCCACTGGATACCGAGGTGCTGGTCATCGATGCGCCCGCCGGCGCCAGCGGATTGCTGCTGAAAGAGCTGGTGCGCAAGTCGAACTTCATCATCATCCCCGTCGCACCGTCGCCCATCGACATCCACGCTAGCGCGGATTTCATCAAGGACCTGTTCCTGATCGGCGGCGCACGCACCACCAAAGCCAAGATCGCCGTTGTCGCCAACCGCGTGCGCAGCCGCTCCTCGCCGGTCTATGCCTCGCTGGAGCGTTTCCTCAACTCCCTGAAACTGCCGTTTCTCACCAGCGTCAGCGACTCCGAAAATTACCTGCATGCCGTCGAGAAGGGCATGGGTGTGTTTGACATGGAGGAAAGCGTGACCGCAGCAGAGCGGCAAGAATTCGCACCCATCCTAAAATGGCTGGAAGGGCACTTCCCAAACCGCTTTGGGGTACGCGCCGAGGACAAGGTCGTTAGCCTGGAGAGCTCCAGAAAATGGGCGGCCTATCGGGTCGGCGGATCCAGTTAGGTAACGCGATGCACAGAGGATGTATTAATTTGATGAACGCGCGCTGCCGCGCGTAGTCACTGACCCGTCCTAAACTAGGTTGACAGTAAGACGTCGTTTTACATCTTGTTTAGGTAAGTAGTTAAAGACGCCTGATGCACCGCATCAGGCGTTTTGTATTTTAGCGCCAGATGGGGTCGTTCATGGTTGTAGATATGGATCGATTCTTTGACCATTTGAACCGCCTCTTCCAGGTTTTTCGGTATCTGCAGCAGGAACTCGTTCTTCAGGATGCCGTTCACCCGCTCGGCCAATGCATTCTGATAACAGTCATACCCATCCGTCATTGAACACGTGATTTCGTGTTTCTCATGGATCCTTTGATAGAAACTGGAGCAATACTGAATCCCCCTGTCAGAGTGGTGAATGAGTTTTGCTTGAGTTCTTCTGCCTTTGATCGCCATCTTCAACGCCCGGCTGACCTCTTCCGTTTGCAGGCTGCCATGCACATGGTAGCCCATGATCCGTCTGGAGTAGGCATCCGTGACCAAGCTGAGATAAGCAAACTTCTCCCTGGTCGGAATGTAGGTGATGTCTGCCACCCAAACTTCCTCTGGTCTCGTAGCAATTACCTTCTGCGGGCCATCCTTGAGCAGGTTAGGGTGTTTACGGAATCGATGATGGCTATCCGTCGTCTTGTGATACGCGCGTTTGGTTGGCACAAGGAGGCGCGCCGCCCTCAACAGATCAAACAAACCGTCTCGCCCCAGCTTGATTCCTCTCTCCATGAATGAACCACTCAAGAGGTAATGCAACTTGCGAGTACCGATTCTGGGCTGTTGCAGACGCCTCTGTTGAACGAGATCGACGACAACACCGTTCCGTTCAAGCTTGGCCTGTGCACTGCTCAATTGCTTGTAATACGCCTGTCGGCTGATTCCGTAATGGCGGCAGGCCGCCGAGACGCTCAAGCCTTCGACTTGGCCTTTCTCGATGACCTGCCTAAAGGCTTTTTTGGGATTCTGATCCCATACTCGTTCTTGATCACATCCAGCATGGCTTCGAACAAGCGCGCCTTCTCATTAGCTTCTTTGAGCTGAACTTCTAGTTCCTTGATCCGTTGATCAGGCGTAAGCGGCAACTGTTGATCGCTCATTGATGCGTCTTTGGAAATGGAGGGCGACAGATTATGCCAATCCAGCCGACCATGCTTGCGTAACCAGATTAATACCGTTGACCGACCTTGTATGCCATAGCGACTTTGAGCCTGCTTGTAGGTCATTTCGCCTTTTTCGACTTGGTCCACCACGCTCAATTTAAAAGCCAGCGTGTAGTCCCGCTGACTCCTTCTTTCCCCTGATTCCATCTGACACTCCTTTCGTCATCGCAAAAAGTGTCAACTTATTTCAGGACGGGTCACACTCAAAACAAAAGCCCGCTTGCGCGGGCTTTGTTGTTTTAACCGCTGTTCCTTAGTCCGGCAGCGATGCCGTTGATGGTAAGGTGGATGGCGCGTTTCACTTTCTCGTCGTTGTCGCCCGCGCGGTGGCGGTGCAGCAAGGACACCTGCAGGTGGTTCAGCGGGTCGATGTAAGGCGTGCGTGTGGTCAGGCTGCGCGCCAGCGTGGGATTGTCGTCCAGCAGGTGCGAGGCTCCAGTGATGGCGAACAGCATCTCCACCGTAGTCTGCCACTCCACCTCGATGGCGCCGAATATCTTGGTGCGCAACGCCTCGTCCGGTACCAGTTCTGCATAGCGCGAGGCGATGCCCATGTCGCTCTTCGACAGCACCATGTCCATGTTGGACAGCAGGCCGCGGAAGAACGCCCAGTGCTCGTTCATCGCCTGCAGTTGCTTCAATCCGGACTCTCCTTCGCGCTCGATGAGCTTCTTGACCGCGCTGCCGAAGCCGAACCAGCCCGGCAGCAGGGCGCGATTCAAACTCCAGCTGAACACCCAGGGGATGGCGCGCAAATCTTCGATCTTGTTGGTGGCGCGTCGTGCCGAAGGGCGGCTGCCGATATTGAGTTCGGCGATCTCGCGGATCGGTGTGGCGGCGAAGAAGTAATCGGTGAAGCCCGGTGTCTCGTACACCAGCTCGCGATAGGCGGCGAACGCATCGAGGCTCAGCGCTTCCATGATGCGGTGGAATCCAGGCATGGTGGAGTCGTCGCCGTGGTGGTGAACCAGCGTCGCTTCCATGGTGGCGGCTACCAGGATCTCCAGGTTGCGCCGCCCGATCTCCGGGTCGGAATATTTGCTGGAGATGACCTCGCCCTGTTCGGTGATGCGGATCTGCGCGTTCACGCTGCCCGGCGGTTGCGCAAGGATGGCCTGATAGCTGGGGCCGCCGCCGCGACCCACGGTGCCGCCGCGGCCGTGGAACAGGCGCAGTTCGATGCCGTGCTTCTCGAACACCTTCACCAGCTCGACCTCAGCCTTGTACAGCTCCCAGTTGGCAGTCAGGTAGCCGCCGTCCTTGTTGCTGTCGGAATAGCCCAGCATCACTTCCTGCGTGTTGCCGCGGCTCTTCAGCAGCTCGCGATAGAACGGGATGGAGAACAGTTCGTCCATGATGACGCCGCAGCCGCGCAGGTCTTCAATGGTCTCGAACAGCGGGATGATGTTGATGTGCAGGTCGGTGCTTTGCAGTAGCCCGCTCTGCTGCACCATCAGCGCCACTTCCAGCATGTCGCTCACCGCATCGGTCTTGGAGATGATGTAGTTGGGCAGCGCCGCACGCCCAAAGCGGCGATGGATCTCCGCGGCGGCGCGCATCAGGTGCAGCTCGCTTTGTGCGGTGGCGGAGAAGTTGCCCAGCTCGGTGGCCAGCAGTGTGTCGGTTTGCAGGGCGGTGAGCAGGGCGGTGCGGCGTGCGTTCTCGTTCAGTTCCACATAGTTGGGCACGCCCGCATGGACAAGCAATTCGCTGACGGTCTGCTCATGGATACCGCTGTGCTGGCGCATGTCCAGAGGCGCCAGGTGGAAGCCGAATACTTCAACGGCACGACGCAGGTCGGCCATGCGGCCGCGCGACAGATACAGCGCACCGTGGTGTTCCAGCGAGTGGATGACGATGTCGAGCTCGGCAAGCAGTTCTGCCGCGCTGCCGTAGGGCATCACTTCCTTGCTCACCGGGTGCAGGTGCTGTACGTGGTGTCCGAGATGCTCGGTAGTGACCACCAGACGTGCATAGACGGCGAGCAGCGCACGGCGGTAGGGCTCGTCTTCGCGGCTTGGAGCACGGTCCGGGGATTGTTCGGCGAAAGCAGCCAGCTCGGGGCTGACATCCACCATGCGGTCCGACAAGCTCAGGCGCGCAGCGAGCAAGTGAGTCTCAGCCAGGTAATAATCCAGCGCGGTGGCGGAATGGCGCTGTGCCGCATCCAGCATCACCTCATGAGTCACGAAGGGGTTGCCGTCGCGGTCGCCGCCGATCCAGCTGCCCACGCGCAGAAAGGGCGGCAGCTCGATGCGCTTGCCCAAGCGCGCTTCGAGCTCTTTCTCCAATCCGGAATACAGCTTGGGTATCTCGCGCAGGAAGGTGTAGTCGTAGAACGACAGGCCATTCTTGATCTCGTCCTGCACCGACAGCTTGCTGGTGCGCAACATGCGCGTGCTCCACAAGATGAGTACGAAGCGATGCAGTGCCTCTTCGTTGTCTGCCAGCTCCTCCGGCGTCATCTCCATGCGATCGCGCTCGGACAGCAGCTTGGAGAGGATGAGCTGACAATTGAGGATGCTCTTGCGCTGTACTTCGGTCGGGTGCGCGGTCAGCACGGGGGAGATCAGCGCCTTGTCGAAGAAGGCCTGCACGGCTGCGGCATCGAGCTTCTTTTCCTGAACATGGTCCAGCACCAGCTGCATGCTGCCCTCCTGAGGAGGTGAGCCGGCCTTCATGTGCGCGCGGCGGCGGCGGTTGTGGTGCAGGTCTTCGGCGATGTTCGTCAGTTGCGAGAAATAGCTGAAGGCACGCACCACCAGCAGCGTCTCCTCCGGGCTCAGCGCATCCAGCACCCGTTCCAGCTGGTCGCGGTCGCGGTCATCCTGCGTCTTGCGGAAGCGAACTGCCGCACGGCGTACGTTCTCGATCAGTTCGAACGTCTCCTCTCCCTCTTGTTCGCGCAGGGTATCGCCGAGGATACGGCCGAGCAGGCGGATGTCGTCGCGCAACGGCGCGTCTTTGCTGGAGATGTCGGCAGGTGCTGAGATCAGGTTCATTTTCTGTGTGTGTCGTAGGCGCAAAAGCGCGGCGCACCTGATAGAATGCGCCGCGCATTAACCGCAAAATTATTTATCGTTAGGAAACCCCGATGAGTCAGGCTTCACTTACTCCTCCAGCCCGTCTGGTGATCGCTTCGCGCGAAAGCGCGTTGGCCATGTGGCAAGCAGAGCATATCCGGGACAGGCTGCGCGCATTATACCCGCAAACTTCCGTGAGCATCCTGGGCATGACCACGCAGGGCGACCAGATCCTGAACGTGACCCTGTCCAAGATCGGCGGCAAGGGCCTGTTCGTCAAGGAGCTGGAGACCGCGCTGGAGAACGGGAGCGCCGATATCGCCGTGCATTCGCTGAAGGACGTGCCGATGAACCTGCCGGAAGGCTTTGCACTGGCCTGTATCGGCGAACGCGAAGACCCGCGCGACGCCTTCGTCTCCAACAAATTCGACAACTTGGCCTCTTTGCCTGCTGGCAGTGTGGTCGGGACTTCCAGCCTGCGCCGCGAAAGCCAGTTGCGCGCCCGTTTCCCGCATTTGAAGATCGAGCCGTTGCGCGGCAACGTGCAGACCCGCTTGCGCAAGCTGGATGAGGGGCAATATGCCGCCATCATCCTGGCTGCTGCAGGCCTGAAGCGTCTGGGCCTGGGCGACCGTATCCGCGCGATCATCTCCAGCGACGACAGCTTGCCTGCAGTGGGGCAGGGTGCGCTGGGCATCGAGACGCGTGCCGACCGGCTTGATTTGAAAGCCATATTGGCGCCTTTGCATCATGCCGATACAGCGGCCTGTGTGATGGCGGAACGTGCCATGAGCCGCGCGCTGGCCGGCAGCTGTTCGGTGCCGCTGGGTGGTTTTGCTGAGGTGCAGAACGGCAAGCTGCGCATGCGCGGCTTTGTCGCCACGCCGGACGGTACACGCCTGCTGCGCGCCGAGCACATCGGCGACATCGCACAGCCGGAAGCGTTGGGCGATCTGGTCGCGCGTGACTTGCTCAAGCAAGGCGCAGGCGAAATCCTTGCCGCTTTGAATGGCTGAACAAGCGCTTGCTGGTCTGAACGTGGTCGTCACGCGGCCGCTTGAACAAGCGGCCGGGCTGGCCCAGCGCATAGAGGAACAAGGCGGCAAACCTATCGTCTTCCCGCTGCTGGAGATCTCGCCCGCCAGCGATGCGCGCGCCCTGCAGCAACTGGCGCAAAATCCCGCCGTCTATCACCTGCTCGTTTTCATCAGCCCGAATGCCGTGAAGTTCGGCATGGCGGCACTGGGCACCGTGCCCGATGCTTTGTCTATTGCCGCCGTCGGCCAAAGCAGCGCGCAAGCTCTGCGCGATCTGGGCCTTGCCCACGTCATTGCGCCGACCGAACGTTTCGACAGCGAAGCCTTGCTGGAATTGCCGGAACTGCAGAATGTATCAGGTCAGCGCGTTGCGATATTGCGTGGCGACAGCGGCCGTGAGCTGCTGGGCGATACACTTAAGGCGCGCGGCGCACAAGTCGATTACATCACCTGTTACCAGCGCAGCAAGCCGCATCAGGATGGCGATGCCTTGCTCGCGACCAACCCAGATGCCATTACGGTGACCAGCAGCGAGGCATTGGGCCATCTGTGGCAGATGCTTGGGGAATCGGCCAAGGCCGGGCTGGCGATCATACCGCTGTTCGTGCCACACGCCCGTATCGCAGAACTGGCACGCCAACAAGGCTGGCAGCATGTCTCAGTCACACAATCCGGAGATGACGGAATGCTGGCAGCTTTGATAGCATGGGCCCACACCAAACGGAATTAACCTTATGAGCGATCAAGCACCGCAGCCCCCTTCATCCGACAAGTCCGTCGGCCTGGATACCGTCACCGTTCCTGCCATACGCCCGCCTCAAGGCAACCCGCTGGGCAACCTAATCTCGCGCATGTCACTGACCCAGCTCACTCTGGTGGTGCTGGTGGTGATCTTCATCTGGCAATGGCTGGATGCGCATTACCAACTCGGACAGGTGCAACAGGAGGTGGCACGGCGACTGGCCGAGGTGGAAGGCACCAACAAAGCCAACCAGACACTGGTCGCGCAGAATCAGGAGTCGGTGCGCGAACTGGGCGGCAAGCTGAGCGTGCTGGAGAGCAAGTTCGCCGAAACACAGACCCAGCGCGCGGCGCTGGAGGCGCTGTATCAGGAGATGTCGAGCAGCCGCGATCAGACGGCGCTGGCGGACGTGGAGCAGATGCTGCTCATCGCCGGCCAGCAACTGCAACTTTCTGCCAACGTGAAGGCAGCGTTGATCGCCATGCAGCATGCCGAGGATCGACTGCGGCGCCTGGACCGGCCGGCCTTCGGGGAACTGCGCAAGCGCATCGGCAACGACATCGAACGCCTGCGTGCCCTGCCGAGCGTGGATGTGCCCGCCATCAACCAGCAACTGGACCGGCTGATCGGCGACGTGGACAGGCTACCGCTGGCGCAAGACGCGCGTCCGCAGCAAGAAGCGGCCGAGGCTGAACAGAAACCGCAGGATGGCGGTGCATGGAAGAACTTCTGGCGCGAGGTGTGGCAGGAACTGCGCAGTCTGGTGCGCATCGAGAATACGCAGCAGGAAGAGATGCCGCTGCTGTCTCCCACCCAGACCTTCTTCCTGCGCGAGAATCTGAAACTGCGCCTGCTCTCCGCGCGTCTGGCTTTGTTCTCGCGCGACGAAGTGAGCTTCCAGCGTGAATTGATGACCGCGCAGGCATGGACCAAGCGTTATTTCGATACCAAATCGAAAGAGACCGGGCAAACGTTGACTGCCTTGCAGAAGCTTGGCGCTTCCAGCATCTCTGTCAACGTGCCGGACATCAGCGGCAGTCTGGAGGCGGTACGTAACTATCGTGCGTCGCACGAACGGAGTACAAAATGAAATTCCTGATCTGGCTGTTGGTATTGTTCGCCGCTGCCGTGGCCATCACCGTGGCCTCGCACAATGCTGGTTATGTGTTGCTGGTGTACCCGCCCTACCGCGTCGAGATGTCGCTTACGATGTTCGTGTTCGGATCGGTCGCGGCGTTTGTGGTGGGGTATCTGCTGGTGCGCTTGGTCCTCGCTGCGGTGAACCTGCCGAAGTACGTGCGCGCTTTCCGTGCCGAGCGCGCCCAGGGCAAAGGACGCACTGCCATGCTGGAAGCGCTCACCGCCTTCTTCGAAGGCCGCTATGCGGCGGCTGAAAAGGCGGCGGTGCGCGCGATGGAGCTGGGCGAAAGCTCAGGCCTGAATTCCATCATAGCCGCGCGCGCGGCCAATGAGCTGCGCGACTTTGACCGGCGCGATACCTATATCGCCGAAGCCCAGGGCAAGACAGTGGGCGAGGAGACCATGCGCCTGATGGCCAAGGCCGAATTCAGTCTCGACCAGAAGCAACCGCAGTCGGCGCTCAGCGTGTTGAAGGAGCTGAACGATACCGGCATCCGCAAGCACATCGGCGCTCTGAATCTGGAGTTGAAGGCACAGCAACAGGCGCGCAACTGGGACGCAGTGCTGGACGTGGCCAACCAGCTGGAAAAACGTAACGCCATCAATGCGTCGATGGCCGTTCAGATGCGCCAGCAGGCATGGCTGGAAAAGTTGCGTGCATGCGCACACGACGGCGAGCTGTTGCGCGGCGTGTGGAAAAGCATGCCCACGGAATTCAAACAACGCGGCAAGATCGCCGCAGAAGCGGCGCGCCTTTTCATGCAATTGCGCGAGTGCGCGATGGCACGCAATCTGTTGACGGAAAGCCTGAATGCCGAATGGGATAGCGAGCTGGTCACGCTATACGGCGATTGCATGGAGGGCAGCGTCATTGCCCAGATTGAGCAGGCCGAACGTTGGCTGAACCAGCATCACGATGATGCGGGACTACTGCTGGCGCTGGGTAAGTTGTGTCTGCACCAGGAGCTATGGGGCAAGGCGCAGAACTATCTGGATGCGAGCCTCAGTCTGCAACCCAGCCGTGAGGCCTACACCAGGCTGGCGCAACTTGCAGGGAAGCTGCACAAGCCAGACGAGGCGCTCAAGTACGAGCAGCTCGCCGCCAAATTGTCCAAGCCGGATTAAGCCTTAGGCGCGAAAGTGAACACGTCCGAGTAGAACGCGTCATTCGGCAGGCCGCGCTGGCTGGTGAAATCGCGGTGTGCCGCTTCCACTACCACTGGCGCGCCGCATGCGTATACCGCATATCCCGAGAGATCCTTGAAGTCATCCAGCACCGCCTGATGCACGAAGCCGGTGCGCCCGCTCCACTGTTCATCTGAGACCACGGGTGTGAACTTGATGCCGTAGGCCTCCCATGACTTGATCTTGTCCAGCATGTAAAGCTCGGATGCCCTGCGCACGCCCCAGTAGAAATGCATCTCACGCTTGAAGCCGATCTTGATCGCGTGCTCGATGATCGCCTTGACCGGCGCGAAACCGGTACCGCTGGCCACGAATACGATAGGTCTGTCTGATTCCTCGTGAAGTGCGAAGGTGCCGAGCGGCCCTTTGATGCGCAGGATGTCGCGTTCCTTCATCTCGTTGAACACATGATTCGTGAACGCACCGCCCACGATATTGCGGACATGCAGTTCCAGGAAGCCGTCGTCGTGAGGTGCGTTGGCCAGGGAGAAGCTGCGTGGCTTTCCTTCCTTCTGCAGGATATCGATGTACTGTCCGGCGAAGAACTGCAAGCGTTCGTTGGCGGGTAACTTGAGGTATAGCACCATCACGTCTTCTGCCACCTTCACCATCTTTTCCACGCGGCAAGGCAGCATCTTCACCGGGATCTCCTGGGAGGTCGTGACCTCGTGGCTTTCAACCACCAGGTCGGACAAAGGCTTGGCACAGCAGAACAAGGCCATCCCATTAGTTTTCTCCTCATCGCTCAGCGCGAAAGCTTGGGCGTTCCCATGGTCCACCTTGCCCTCCAGCACTTTGCCCTTGCATACGCCGCAAACCCCGTTGCGGCAGCTATAGGGAAATACGTAGCCGTGCTCCAGTGCTGCCTCCAGGATGGTCTCGTCGGCCTCGATGGGGAAGCTGTGTTGGCTCGGCTGGATGGTGGTCTTGAAGCTCATGACAAATGCCCGGTTGAATAAAAGGCGCGATTTTAACGCATAATTCCGCAATGAAACGACTGCTCATCATCGGCTGCGGGGATGTCGCATTGCGCACGATTCCATTGCTGCAGGGCCACTACCGCCTGTATGCGCTGGTTCGCAACCTCGCCAACTTCGGCAGATTGCGCGCACTCGGTGTCAGGCCAGTTCCCGGTGATCTGGATGACAGGCGCAGCTTGGCGCGTATCTCGGGGCTTGCTGATGTTGTCCTGCATTTTGCGCCGCCCGCTGGCGCTACGAAAAGCGACGCCCGTACCCGCCACCTGCTGGCAACACTGTCGCGCTGCGTACCTCCAGAGCAACTCATCTACATCAGCACCAGCGGTGTGTATGGTGACTGCGGGGGCGACTTCGTGAGCGAAACTTACCGTCTGAATCCGCAGACCTCCCGTGCGCAGTTGCGTGTGAGAGCAGAGAACCAGATTCGCATTTGGGCCGAACACAACCGGGTGAATGCATGCCTCCTGCGGGTGCCTGGAATCTATGCCGCCGAGCGCCTGCCGCTGGAACGTCTGCGCTCAGGTTCCGCATCCATTACGGCCAGCCACGATAGCTACAGCAACCACATCCACGCCGACGATCTCGCGCGCATCATCGTTGCCGCGTTGCGCCACGGTCGGCCGAATCGCGTGTATCACGCTACCGATGATGACCAGATGAAGATGGGCGACTATTTCGATGTCATCGCCGATGCTTTCGATCTGCCGCATCCGCCGCGTTTGCCGCGTACCGATGTAGAGAGCGCCGTGTCGCCGATGATGTGGACGTTCATGAACGAATCGCGCCGATTGACCAACGAAAGGATGAAACGGGAGTTGAAGGTAAGGCTGCACTATCCGACGCTGGCGGATTTTCTGGACAAGTGACGGTCAGGACATAGTGATCGTCAAAGGCTAAACCAAGCTGGGCAGGCTAAAAAAAGGCCCGGAACGGGGTTGCCGTAACCGGGCCAAGATATTTCAGGTGTTCATCAGGGGAGAGTCAAAACACCCATGCGCATCATCTCTATTGCAGCCCCGATGTTCTGTGCGATAGCACACACAAATTCAAACTTTTTTGTGAGCATCAACCAGCTTGGTTCTGACGCAAGGCCGCACCGAAGCTGCAGCTAGTTCCGGATTTACGGCTCATTGATCGTTCAAGTCGTTCTGCATCACGTAATAAGTCAGCTCGGCGTTGTTCCTCAACTTCATCTTTTCAAGGATATGTGCGCGATAGGTGCTGACGGTCTTGACGCTCAGTGATAGCGCTTCGGCGATTTCGGATACCTGTTTCCCGGAGCCGATCAGCCTTAGTACCTGGTATTCCCGGTCGCTCAAGGTCTCGTGCGGTTGCTTGCTGGAATCGAGCCCGCATTCCTGCAGCAGCAACTCGGCCAAGTTGGGGCTGATGTGTTTCTTGTTATCAACCACCCGGCGGATGGCCTCGACCAGCTGTTCCGGTGCGGTCTCTTTCGTCATGTAACCGGAGGCCCCCGCCTTCATCAGGCGCACGGCGTACTGGTCTTCAGGGTACATGCTCAGGATCAACACCTTGGCATCCCTGTTCATTTCCATGATCTGCTTCAAGGTGTCGACGCCGTTCTTCCCCGGCATCGATATGTCGAGGAGGATCACGTCCCATCTTCCGGAGCGCAACAGCTTCAGCGCGTCGATCCCGTTGGCAGCCTCACCCCCGACCTGCATCCCCTTCGCCTCCTCCAGTATCCTTCTCAGGCCCTGACGCACGATGGCATGGTCATCAACGATAAGTACGCGAATCACGGCTCAACTCCCAATGTGAATGACTGTTGTTGCATAGGAGCGGCTGACGCCTGACGGGAATCCGGTTCGGCCACGCGCGGTGTGGGGTAAGTGATGCTGACAGACACACGAGTCCCTTTGCCCGGGGTGCTGCTGACCCGGGCTTTGCCGCCTACCATCAGCGCGCGCTCCCTGATTCCGAGTAAGCCAAAGGACTGATCCTTGTGGAGGGACGTGTCGAACCCGATGCCATTGTCCTTTACCTCCATCACCAGTGATCCGGCCCGTTCCATGAATCTGATTTTCACCCGGGTGGCCTTCGCATGTTTGACTACATTGTTCAGCGTCTCCTGAAGGATGCGGAAGATCGTCATGGACTGATCATCATTCAGATCGAGTTCTTCTTCGGGCATGATCAGGACGCATTCGATATTCGTGTGCTGCCGGAACTTCTTCACGTAATCCTTGATCGCTGCCGCCAGCCCAATGTCACCCAGCAGGCTGGGTTGCAGCTGGGTGACGATATGGTGCATGGTCTGGATCCCGTCTGACACCAGTCCGGATATGCGAGTCGCCTCGTCCAGAAGGAGTGGGGAATCTGCGGGTAGCTTCGAAGCCAGCCAGGAAATGCGCATCTTCATCGCGGCCAGCGTCGCTCCCATCTCATCATGCAGATTGAGCGCGATCTTGGCCCGCTCCTCCGCCTTGGCATTCTCCATGCGCAGAGAGAGCCGCTGCAGTTGCGCGTAGGACCTGGCGAGGTTCATTTCGGAAAGTTTCAATTCGGTGATGTCGCGGAAATACCATATTCGCCCGTAATACTCCTGGCGCGGGCCGGCCATCGGAGCCGTATAGTGCTCGATCACCCTGCCGTCGCGCAGTGCGATCTCGTCGCGGCTGGTCTCGTTGCGGTGCTCGTGGAGATACTGCAGCTTCTGGATGAATGCTTCTGGGTCAACCATCAGATCGCGTATCGATAGCATGGCTCCTTCGTCGCTCCCGACCGCCTCGAACTTTTCGTGTGGATTCCATATTTCAATGAAGCGCCGGTTATGCGAGATGATGTTGCAGTTGTCATCCACGACGAGTATCCCGTCTATGGAGACTTCATGCTCGGTAGTGAGCAGGGCATTCTTGAAGCGCAACTCCTCTTCGGCCAGTCTGCGTTCGGTAACGTTCAGCAGGCTGAACATGAGTCCCTCCACCCTTCCGTTGGTCCCCTTAATCGGCTCCAGCCGCCAGTCCCAGTATGTGACTCCCCGTTCCGGATGTTCGGCGTACTCGAATGGCTTCGCGTAGTAGATGACCGGATCCCCGGTTTCGACCGCTTTCCGGAATATCGCCGCGTTCTCCTCGTTCGGATAGAGTTCGAAGTGATTCTTGCCGGGAAAGAACTCCGGTGGGCGTTGGGCGGAGACGGCATACGCCTTGTTCACTTTGATGAAGTTGAAGTCCTTGTCCAGGTACGCAATCATCACGTGTATGCTCGAGAAAACGGTTTCCAGAAGGGCGTTATTCTCCCGTGTGAGTTCCTCGGTCCGCTTGCGCTCGGTGATGTTACGCGCGATGCCCATCATCCCGGATGGATTGCCGGAGTCGTCTCGCATGGGCATTCTGATGACTTCCAGCAGTGCGCGTTCGCCGTTATCGGGATAGGTGATCCACTCTTCGTTGACACACGGCTTGCCGGCAGTAACGGCTTCTCTGTCCTTCTCGCGGCAGAACTCTGCGAGTTCGGCGTCCACGAGGTGGTAGTCCGTGCGTCCGATGATATCTGCCTCCTGCGCGCCGAAGAAGCGCTCGAACTGCGGATTGCAGCCGAGATAGATTCCTTCCGGATCCTTGAGCCAGATCAGATCGGGAATGGTCTGCACCAGCGTGCGGAGGCGGGTGCGCTCGCTCTCCAGCTTCGCTTCCGCTTCCTTGAGTTCGGTGATATCCATCGCGATGGTGAGCAGGCTGATCGAGCCATCGTCCTGTGACAGCGTCTTCCTGACGGTCTGGAAGATGTGGACCTTGCCATCGGCCAAGGTAGCTCTCTGGAGCGCCTTCCATTCCTGGCCTTTTTCGAACACCTCCTTGTTGGCGCGATCATATTCCGCAAGGTGTTCCGGGTTGTTCGTCAATTCCCAATTGTATTTCCCGACGATGCTCTCGGTGGTCAGGCCGAAAGCTTTTGCCATCGCCTCGTTGGCGAGCAGAAACCTGCCATCGGCATCTTTGACGAAGATCCAGTTAGGGTCGCTGTCTATCACTTGCCGGATGAACATCTTTCCCTGGAGCAGTTCCTCTTCCGCTTTCTTGCGTTCGCTGATGTCACGGACGATGGCTTGCTGGAACTCCTTGTCGCCGATGTTGACCACACGCGCGCTGATTTCGACCGGAAATTCTTCTCCGTTGCTGCGGAGGTGACTGGACTCGAAACGCAACGATCCCTTCTCCTGTACTTTTTTGAAATCCTCGGCAAGCTTAGGCGCTAAATTGGTTTTTCGCAGATTGCGTATGTTCAGCTTCGAGAACTCCTCGGCAGGATAGCCATAGGCTTCGAGCGCGCGATCATTGAAGTCAACGATATCGCCCCTATCATCAGCCAGAATGATGATGTCGTTTGCATACTTGCTGAGGTAATCAAGGCGCTTGGCGAGCCTTTGCTGATTGAGGTCGCTTCTCGTATTCCTTCTTTTCTTTTGCACGCCAGAACAACACCATTCCGCCGCCAGCACCGATCAGGGTCAGCATCAGCACCCCCACCCATTTGGCTAAGCTGTTGATGGGCGCATAGATTTCCGCCTGGTCTATCTTGCTGACCATCTTCCATGAAGTGCCGGGAACCTGGTTGATCACGCCGACCACTGGCACCCCACGGTAATCCACCCCTTCCACCATCCCTGCCGATTCCCACCGCCGCCATCGCCGCAGGCAGCAGGCTTTGGCTCAACGGCCGCCGCATGAAAAGCGCAGTGTTATCGCTATGACGCAGCCTATTCAGGAAGAGAACCTCATCACCATCGCGGCGTACCAGCAGGTTCTCCGCACTGGTACTTGGCGTTGGCCAGTGCTCGATGAGCGGAAAGATGAAGCGGTAAGGATCGATGCGAAAAAGGACCGCGCCTATGGTTTGCAACCTTGCCGTTCTTGAACAGAGTCAGCGGCGCCCAGAGTTCGATCTCGACGCGTTCTCCGGAGTGAAGTCTTTGCACGGTGGATCTCTGAAAAAGTGACCCGTCCGCTGCGCATGCTTTCACGAAACTTCTCTTTTTCCGTTTCCTGGAGCGGTAGCTTCATCAGCTGCAGAGGACAGGCGCAGCATGGCCTTGTTGTCGAACAAAGCGACGGAGGTGCAGCCGAAAGCGGCATTTGCTTGCTGCTTGGATGCCAGTCGCTCGGATAGCCTTGCCTTGGTATCGCCCCTCGGACTGCCCTGCTGTAGCCAGCGGTCCGCAGCGGTTACAAACACAGAGTCATCCCTGAGGGTTTGCGCATCGCTCTCACGTTCCAGCATCCAGTTGGTGATCTGCACGGTTTTCAGCTCAGCGATCCCGCCGAGCTCGTTTTGTCTGTCGCGTTTGATGCTTTCCTTGTGGCGCTGGAGGACGAAATTGCCTGCCAGGCTGATGGCCAATGCGAACAGAAGGAATACGACGAGTGGTTTCCACAGACTGGCACTGCGATGACCCATACTTGCCGTGGTAGACCTCATCGCCAGTCGCTGTTGCTCTGTATGTCGATCATTCCATCATTCGCCGGATTGTTGAAGACAGGGGGGCCAGGTGCGCCCGCAGTTCGCGAGTGTACCGAGTTTGACCGAGTAGCGGCATAGGACAAACACCGATGGCATATTTGCATGTTTGCCCATCGTTTCTTACGTCTGATGCTGATTCTGCAAACACCTCTGTGTCATCAGAATCTGCTTCCCCAAACTAAGCAAAACTTTGCGCAGAGGAGAGCTGACGATGAATGGATATTGTGCAGGGATAGTTCTGCCCGAAGAGCGTCGCACTGGAGTGTCGGCGATGGCCAGCGGCCGTATGTCCACTTCGGTAGGCACGTACTCGTTGCGGCGCGCCCACTATTTAACCGAATCCATCAAACCACAGTTGAGCATCGAACAGCAATTCGTGCTCATACAGCTTTTCAGGGAGGGCGACAGCGATGCGAAGCGTAAGCTGGTCGCCCACAACATGCACCTGGTGGTCGACTTCGCCAAGTGTTACTCCAATCGCGGCCTGTCTCTTCTCGATCTGGTCAGGGTGGGTACGCAGGGCATCATCCAGTCCCTGGAAACCTATGATCCTGAGGGCGACCTGAGTTTATCCGCCTACACCAGCAAGTGTGTATGCCGGAACATCGAGGACGCCATCATGAGCCCGAACAATTCCGCGGCTGTATTGCGGGCCAAAACGCAGGCTACTGCTTCAATCTTTAACGTTGGAAACTCCCGGAGGAAATGATGGCTACTTTGCATAACCCAAACCAGAATCACTTGCTTGCAGCCCTGACTCCGGCCGAATCTGCTCGTTTGACTCCCCATCTGGAACTGGTGGCGATGCCGTTCGGCGAGGTGTATTACGAGGCCGGCGGCCGCTTGCCGTATGTCTATTTTCCAACCACTTCCATCGTGTCCATGCACTACGTTCTGGAGAACGGGGCATCAGCCGAGATCGCCGGTATAGGCAATGAAGGGCTGCTCGGCATCTCGCTGTTCATGGGGGGCAATTCGACTCCCAGCCGCGCCTCGGTGCGTGCAGCCGGGTTCGGCTACAAACTGAAGGCGCAGTTGCTAATAGACGAGTTCAACAGGGGCGGATCGTTCCAGCGCTTGCTGCTGCGTTATACCCAGGCGTTGATGACGCAAACGGCGCAAACGGCAGCCTGCAACCGGCACCATACGGTGGAACAGCAATTGTGCCGCTGGTTGTTATTGACGCTGGACCGTGCACCGTCGAACGAACTGATCCTCACACAGGAACTGGCTGCCAACATGCTGGGGGTGCGCCGCGAGGGTATCTCCGAGGCCGCTGGCAGGCTGCAGCGGGAGGGCTTGATAAGCTATCGACATAAACGCGGCCACATCATGGTGCTCAACAGGTGCGGCCTGGAAGACCATGCATGCGAATGTTATGGCGTGGTCAAACGCGAGTTCGATCGCCTGCTTGGGGTAGACTCGAAGCCTGTCACTGTCGCAGGAACATGTGTGGAAAGGCCCGACAAGAAATGGTACGGAACGAATACCAACGCCTATCCTTCGATGTGACGATTAGTATTCATGGAGCAATCAAAAAGGCACGCCCGGCTATTGGGGGCGACTCGAACTTTGCTCGCCACACTGGCGCAGACGGTTCCCGAAACCGACCTTCTGCAGGCCAGTATCGAAGCGTTGGCGGACCTGATCCAGGTGAAATACGGCGCCATAGGCATGTTGGACGAACAGGGCAATCTCACTCAATTCGTCCACGCCGGAATGAACCGGGAAGCAGTCGGCCAGATCAGCCATCTCCCCAAGGGAAGCGGCTTGCTTGGGGAAGTCATCCGCGAAAACTCCGTCCTGCGTATGGACGACATGGCACAAGATCCGCGTAGTGCGGGATTCCCATTCGGCCATCCGACCATGACTTCCTTGCTTGCTGTTCCGGTCTCGAAGCGAGGCCGGGTGTACGGCAGAGTCTATCTTTGCGACAAGCTCGACGACAGCGCATTCAGTGACGAAGACGAAGAATTGGCGCTGAATTTTGCCAGTGCGCTTTCGCTGTTATTGGACAATGCGCACAGGATGGAGCAGTTGCGGCGGCAGCAAAGTCTCCTGCTCCATTCGGCATTCCACGATCCCCTCACCAATCTGCCGAACCGCGCATTGCTCTGCGACCGGATCGGGCAGGTCATGCGCCATGCGAACCGCAGCCGCACCCAGATGGCGGTCATGTATTGCGACCTCGACGGCTTCAAGGCCATCAATGACAGACTGGGACACCACGCGGGCGACCAGGTGCTGAAAGTGATGGGCGAGCGCTTCGCGAGTTGCATGCGCGAGGAGGACACCGTGGCACGCGTCGGTGGCGACGAGTTCGTGTTCGTCCTGTCCGAAATCGAATCGCTTGAGCAGGTCGCGACTGTGGCGCAAAAGATTCTCGATGCGATAGGCCAGTGGCTTTCCGTGGACGGCCATGATGTCCGTCTCTCCGGCAGCATAGGTGTCGCCATATACCCTTTCGATGGCGACGGCGTGGAGCGCCTCATAAAAAGCGCGGACATTGCCATGTACAAGGCCAAGGAATGCGGCAAGAACAATTTCCAGTTCTGCTCGCAGACGGGCCTTGCGGTGCAGAGGAAATCGGCTTCTGTCCGGAAACTCGCCAGCTGATGCTTTCCCCGTATCGTCGCCGATCTTTGAACTCAGCTACTTTTAATGATTCATGAAGCGTTCGATGTGATCCAGGAAAATGCGCGTCTTGGCAGGCAGGTAGCGGCGCATCGGCATCACGGCCCAGGCGGGGGCGGTAGGCAGACACCACTTTGGCAGCACTCGCAGAAGCCGTTTATTGCGTACATCATCGGCAGCGAAGCTATCCGGCAGCGCGCCGATACCCGCGCCGTCCAGCAGCAACTGCTGGATCACGTTGGGAGAATTCATGGCAAGCCGTCCGGGCGGGACGCTCTCCCAAGTCTCTTTCCCTCGCGTCAGTTTCCAGGACATCGCAGTGCCGTTCGCGTTGAGCATGCGCACGGCGACATGCTGCATCAGGTCATCGGGGTGCTTGGGCGCAGGATGCAGTGCGAGGTAGATCGGGCTGGCATAGAGGCCGAAACTTTGTTCATCGATCTTGCGTGCTACCAGCGTCGCATCGTTGTCCAGCGTGCCCATGCGGATGGCGAGGTCGAAACGTTCGCCGATGAGATCGACGCGCCGCGAGGAGAGATCGATGTCGAGCTGTATCTGCGGATGCGCCTCGGAGAAGGTGGCGATGGCGCGCGAAAGGCGTTGCCGCGCGTAGTCGTCCGGCATGGACACGCGCAAGCGCCCGCGCGGCAGCACTTCCTGGCTGCGCACGAAATCCTGCGTGGAAGCGACCTCTTCCACCACGCGCCGGCAATGTTCCAGAAACTCCAGGCCGAAATCGGTGAGCACCAGGCGGCGCGTGGTGCGTATCAGCAGCTTCTGCCCGAGTGCCGCTTCGAGATTGGTCAGGCGGCGCGAGACGGTGGCCTTGGGCATGCCGAGCTGCTCGCCCGTGCGCACCAAGCTGCCATGTTCGGCGATGGTGGCGAACAGGATGAAGTCGTCGGCGGAGATGTTCTTGTGTTCCATTTGTGGAACAGTCTATCTCGGAATCATGTCTTTATCTATGATTTCGAGACGCCTACCATGCAGCCACTTTCACCTCATTGAGGAGATCAGCATGAACACCATTACCCAAACAACACTGCAGCAATCGCGCACGATAGAGCGCCTCGTCGAGGGTGTCGCCACTTCGGATGGCGCAGGCGTCAAGCTGACCCGCGTGCTCACCGGCAAACTGCAACAACGCCTCGATCCTTTCCTGATGCTGGACGCCTTCGGCAGCGACGACCCCGACGACTACATCGCCGGCTTCCCCGATCACCCGCATCGCGGCTTCGAGACGGTGACCTATATGCTTTCCGGGCGCATGCGCCACCGCGACAGCGCCGGGCACGAGGGCGTGCTGGGAGACGGCGGCGTGCAGTGGATGACTGCCGGGCGCGGCGTGATCCATTCAGAGATCCCCGAGCAGAAAGACGGCGTGATGGAAGGCTTCCAGCTCTGGCTCAACCTGCCCGCGCAGAACAAGATGATGGCGCCCTGGTACCGCGACTTCACGGGCGCAGAGATACCGGAATATGTCACGCCTGAGGGTGTCACCGTGCGCGTTATCGCCGGAAGCAGCAACGGTGTTACGGGCGTCGTCACGCGCGAGGGCACCGAGCCGCTGTACATCGACATCCACATGCCCGGCAGGGACATCGTTCTCGACCGCATTGCCGCAGACACATAACGCGTTCATCTACGTCTATCGCGGCGCAGTGAAGGTGGGCGGCACACAGGTGGAATCGAAACGCATGGGCATCCTGAGCAACGCGCCGGGAGCGGACGGGCTGGCGCTCGCCGCGGAGGGAGATGCGCGCCTGATCCTGGTTGCGGGCAAGCCACTCAACGAGCCCATCGTGCAGTACGGGCCGTTCGTGATGAACACCCAGGAAGAGATACACCAGGCGCTGGACGATTTTCGTTCCGGCCGCTTCGCTTGAAAGGAAACACGCAGCCAGCAGTTCATGCATCAAAGAAGTTGAAGTTCATCAACCACCAAGGAGAACGCCATGAAACAACTAGTTGCCCTGACCATCGCAGCCGCCCTGTCTTCTGTCGCCTACGCAGTTCCGGAGACTTTCGTGATCGACACCAACCACACCAAGCCGCGTTTCGAGTACAGCCACTTCGGCTACTCCAACCAGGTCAGCCGGTTCGACACCACCAGCGGCACCATCACCATAGACCGTGCCGCCAAGACAGGGACGGTGGATGTGTCTATCGATGCCAAGTCGGTCAACACCGGATATCCACTGTTCAACGGACACATCCAGGCGGAGGATTTCTTCGACACAGCGAAATATCCCAACATCACCTTCAAGTCGACCAAGATGAACTTCGATGGGGATAAGCTGGCTTCCGTCGAGGGCAACCTGACCATCAAGGGCATCAGCAAACCGGTGATACTCGTCGTGACATCCATGCTGTGTATGCCGCACCCGATGCTGAAGAAAGACGCCTGCGGCGCCAACGCCGTCGCCGTGGTCAAACGTTCCGACTTCAACATGGCCAAATATGTACCCTATGTGAGCGACGAAGTCGTCCTGACCATCCCCGTGGAGTCGGTGAAGCAGTAATTCTTTTATCCCTCTCCCCTCCCGCTGGCGGGCTGGGGAGAGGGCAACATCAACCACGCACCAAGGAATAACAAAATGAGCTCTACCCTGTTCACCCCCACCACGCTGGGCAAACTGCAGTTGAAGAACCGCATCGTCATGGCGCCGATGACGCGCTCGCGCGCCATCGGCAACGTGCCGAACGAGCTGATGGCCAAGTATTACGCCATGCGTGCCGACGCCGGACTCATCATCACCGAAGGCACCTCGCCTTCACCCAATGGCATCGGCTATGCGCGCATCCCCGGCGTGTACAGCGATGCGCAGGTAAAGGGCTGGAAGCTGGTGACCGATGCCGTGCATGCGAAGGGCGGCAAGATCTTCGTGCAGCTGATGCACACCGGACGTGTCAGCCATCCCGCCAACATGCCTGCCGGCAGCAAGATGCTCGCACCTTCCGCCATCCTCGCACCCGGCGAGATGTGGACCGACAGCAGCGGCATGCAGCCCCATCCTGCTCCCGTCGCGATGAGCGAAGCCGACATCGCACAGGCCATCGCCGAATTCGCCGCAGCAGCCAAGTGCGCGATCGAGGCAGGCTTCGACGGTGTCGAATTGCACGGTGCGAACGGCTACCTGATAGACCAGTTCCTCAACACCGCATCCAACCACCGCACCGATCAATGGGGCGGCAGCGTGGAGAACCGCATCCGTTTCGCGGTGGCAGTGTCCAAAGCCGTAGCCGCCGCCATCGGCGCGGATCGCCTGGGCATGCGCATCTCCCCTTACGGCGTGTTCAACGGCATGGCTCCCGACGCCGAGATGGATGCGATGTACGACCGCCTGGTCGGCGAGCTGAACGGCATCGGGCTGGTGTACATCCACATGGTCGATCACAGCTCGATGGGCGCACCGGAAGTCCCTCCCGCATTGAAGGCGACGATACGCGGCGACTTCAACGGCAAGTACATCCTCTCCGGCGGCTACGATGCGGCGCGCGCCAACGCCGACCTCGACGGGGATTGCGGCGACCTGGTGGCGTTCGGCCGCCCCTACATCTCCAACCCGGACCTGGTGCAGAAGCTGCAGAACGGAACGGCACTGACCGCGCCTGACTTCGGCACGTTCTACACGCCGGGCGAAAAGGGCTACACCGACTATTGAGAGAGGCGGCCTGCATTCCGCAAGGATGCAGGCTCTGGAGCATTCAAGATGAGATTGTTGCTATACGGGACCGAGTTCTGCCACCTGTGCGAACAGGCGGAAGCGCTGCTGCAAGCGATCGGCGTTGCGCCGAACATATCGACATCGCGGAAGACGATGCGTTGATCGAAAGCTACGGCACGCGCATCCCGGTGCTGCGGCGCGAGGACAACGGAGCAGAGCTCGGGTGGCCGTTCGATGCGGCGGCGGTGCAGGGCTTTATCGCTTAAGTGAACAACGAAAGCAGGTGAGTCGATTTCTTTTTCAGTGGCACCTTCCTTCAAGAAATAATTCGACTCCGGTACTTTGGAGGGCCTCGGGCCGTTCGTCCTGAGCTTGTCGAAGCATGACTGTTCCGCAAAAACCAACACCGTCGGGGGTAGCCCGACAGCTAGTTACCTTTCTTGTCTTGCCAAGAAAGGTAACCCAAAGAAGGCGCCCCCGGTGCGCCGCCGCTTCGCGGTCCCCTGCGTTGCTCAAACGGTCAGGCGGCTGCGGAACTCGCGCTACGCGCTCAGACAGTCCTCGCCGACTACCCCTGACCAGCCTGCGCTACTCGGCGGCGCACAGGGGAAAGAAAGTCAAAAGCGGAAAAGCAAGTATGGCGGGCGTTGCCCGCCATGCTGTTTCACAAGGCGCGATATGGATTGCGCCCTGCGCGGGCTGTCGTATCAATGAGACTTGCTATCGATGCCGGAATTCCTGCGTGATCGCTCGTAGAGCAATGTGCCAATGCCGACGACCAGGCACAACAGCCCGAAGCCACCCAGCGCAAGGCTGCCCAGCCACAACTCGATGAACACATTGACCCGGGCATTGGCAGGGTCGCCGACGTCGTAAAGCACCTCCACCGTTTCACCCTTGGCGAAGTCGCCCGCGCCAGTGGTGGTGAAGCGGCGGATCTCACCGGAGGCAGTGACGAACTCGATGACGGGATAGTAGGAGCTGCCGCCCTTCGAAGAACGTCGCTCGAAATCCACCACGGTACCGGGAGCCTTTGCTGCGGTGGATATCAACTCCCGCGTGTCTGAGTACATGTATGCGGCCCCAGCGAGCAATGCGGCCCCAAGGACCAGCGACACGATAGCGGCTGTCTTGTTACTCATGGTTGACTCCCCCTTGTACGCCGCGTCCGGCGGGCGACGCAAAAATGTGCGACATCAAACATCCGGTGCAATGCGCTACGCTTATTGCCCCCTACGCTGGCTGACTACACCAAAGTCTTGAGCTTCTCCACGCTGCTGTTGAACACCTCGTCGCTTATTCCAAACGACTTGGTGATAAGGCTGCGGTTGTCTTCCAGTATGCCTATCACCTCACCGACCGAAGCACAGGATTCCATCTTGGATTTGATGCCAAGGATCTTCGGCAGATCGAAGAGCCCCGGTGTCTTGCTGCCACTGGTCAGCGTGGATTCTATGATGTTGCGCACTTCCGTTTTAATCATGGGTTTCTCCTAAGTTTAGTCTAGGTCTCGCTTCCCTCGGCCATCCGTTCGATGAGGGGCGTTGGAGAGATTTCTGCGGCGAATTATTATGTCGCCGTTACCAACGTAGTAACGACTGAGGAAATGACTCCAATCGCAAGCCCAACAATTACAACCCACCGCACCTGTTCTAAGTGATGGTGTCTAGATTGGCCTTGACCAATTGAAAACGTCGACACTGGGAAATAGCGTCGCTTTAGCCATGATATTGTCCAAATCGATAGTACCAGCACGCCAGTCGCAGTAAGCAATATCGCCAAGCTGACAAATGCTGCCTTTAGTGGCAGTGCCTGATGGGCGCCCCCCGATGAAGGTGTTGTTAGATTGAGGATCATCAGTGTTAATAATATCAACGGCATCCAGAAGTAAAACAATTCAAACGTCGATAGCCACGAATACCATGCTTTTGTGTCCTCGATAACGTCCGCAATTTTTGATCTCGTTTCGGAGACACAATCCTCTTCGCCACTCATTGAAAATGAAATCGGAGCAGAAAATCTTTCTCCAAACGATATTTTTGCGATTGTGTATGGTTCCAGCGAACGTGCCGAGATCTCCAACGACTCAATTGAAGAGCGTCGTGAATTTTCATAACCACTCAATTGATCGCATGTTTCAAATTTTCGATGCATGCCATCCGAGCACATGGCTGAAGCATGTACTTTGAGGCGGGCAGCCTCAAAAGTACCCCATATCTTTCTCACATGCTCTACGTTGAGAATGAAAGCCTGTTTTGCGGCAAAATTCGTCTTTACTTCCACGACAACCTCTCCTTGATTGATGGCCGGTGTGCCCAATATACGGGCGGTCGGCGACAAGAGTGAAATGTACCGGAGCCAAATTATTTTGCCTATGGGCTTGAGCAATGGCGGGCATCGCCCGCCATGTTTGCTTTTCGCTTTTGACTTTCCATCCCCTGTGCGCCGCCGAGTAGCGGAGGCTGGTCAGGGGATTTCGGCGAGGACTGTCTGAGCGCGTAGCGCGAGTTCCGCAGCCGCCTGACCAGTCGAGCAACGCAGGGAACCCACGAAGTGGGCGGCGCACCGGGGGCGACTTCTTTTGGTTACTTTTCTTGGCAAGACAAGAAAAGTAACTAGCTGTCGGGCTACCCCCGACGGTTGTGCCTTGCAAACCGATAAGCGATCAAACCTTCTTCGCCGCCCACGCCGCTTTCAGCAACCGATCCCGCTTGTCCTGCGGCAGGCGTTGCACGCAGGCGCAGTCTTCGCGGTGGATGGTGATGCCGAGGCGGGTGGTGTAGCCGACGATGCGGTCGGGTGATTCCGGTTTGCAGCATTTCGCCATGCGCACGGTCAGGCCGCCCACGCCCTCGATCAGCACGCCGCTGGAGGAGGTGCGCGGTGCGGCGCTCTTCTGCGGCGCGGGTTTGGCGATGACGACCTTGGTCGGCAGTTCCTGCTGGATGGCGAGCAGCGATGCGGCGCGGGGTGATCTCGCTGCGTCCCAGTGCGGCGAGCAGGTCATCCAGCTTGTTGAAGTGCAGGCGCTGCGCGAGCTTTTCCTGGTTGATGTCGGTGACGCCCAGCCGGTGCAGTTCGCGGTCGAGCAGGGTGCGGCCTTCGGCGATGCTGTCGTCCAGGTTCTGTTCGGAGAACCAGTGGCGCACCTTGGCGCGTGCGCGCGAACTCTTCAGGTAGCCGAGCTGTGGCGAGAGCCAGTCGCGGCTGGGCGCACCCACCTTGGTGGTGAGTATCTCGACGCGCTGCCCGTTCTGCAGCTTGTAGTTGAGCGGCACGATGCTGCCGTCCACCTTCGCGCCGCGCGTGCGGTGGCCGAGGTCGGTGTGCAGCACATAGGCGAAGTCCACCGGCGTGGCCCCCTTGGGCAGGTCGATCACCTTGCCTTGCGGGGTCAGCACATACACGCGGTCCTGCAGCAGTTCGTTCTTGAACTGTTGCTGCAGTTCGCCGCTGTCGGCGAGCTCTGCCTTCCACGCCAGGATCTGGCGCAGCCAGGCGATCTTGTCGTCCACGCCGCTCTCGGATTTCCTGTTCTCCTTGTAGCGCCAGTGCGCGGCCACGCCGAGCTCGGAATCGTGATGCATGTGTTGGGTGCGTATCTGCACCTCGACCGACAGGCCGCGCGGACCGCTCACGGCGGTGTGCAGCGAGCGGTAGCCGTTGGGCTTGGGGCGCGCGATGTAGTCGTCGAACTCGCTCTGGATCGGCGGCCACAGCTCGTGCACCGCCGAAAGCGCCGCATAGCAGTGTTCGATGTCGTCCACCAGGATGCGCACCGCGCGCACATCGTAGAGCTGGTCGAAGTCCAGGTGCTTGCGCTTCATCTTGTTGATGATGCTGTAGATGTGCTTGGGGCGTCCGCTCACTTCGGCCTGGATGCCTGCCTGCGCCAGTGTCTGCTGCAGCTGCGCGATGACGTCGGCGATGTAGCGCTCGCGGTCCACGCGGCGCTCGTCGAGCAGCTTGGCGATCTGCTTGTAGAGCACAGGCTCCAGATAGCGCATCGACAGGTCTTCCATCTCCCACTTGATCTGCCACACGCCAAGGCGGTTCGCCAAGGGCGCGAAGATGCTCTGCGTCTCCTGCGCGACCTGTCTTTGCTGGTCGGGTGTCGCGCCGGAGAGGTTGCGCAGGGTCTGCGTGCGCTCGGCGAGCTTGATCAGCACCACGCGTATGTCTTCCACCATCGCCAGCAGCATCTTGCGCAGGCTCTCGATCTGCTCGGCGCTGTCGTCCTTGTTCCTGGCGGTGGGGCTGCGCACCTCGCTGAACTGGCGTATCTGCTCCATGCGCGAGATGCCATCGACCAGCGTGGTCACGTTGCGGCCGAAACGTTCGGTCAGCACCTCGCTCCAGCCGTCCACATAGTTCGGCACGGCATGCAGCGCGGTGGCGGCGATGGTCTCGTGGTCCATGTGCAGGCCGATCAGGATGGAGGCAGAGCCCAGCGCGTGCTGCAGCAGCGGCGTGCCGGTGATGTCTTGCTGGTCGTGGTAGAGCGGGGCGGCGAACTCGCACGCGCTGCGTATCAGCTCGATCTCGGCGGGCGCGAACACCTCGGACAGCGCAGCCAGCCAGCGCTGGATGTCGGCGCTGTCCTGTCCGGCGAGCGGGGGAAATTGATGTTGGACGGAGACCATGCGGGTTCTACTAAGGTTTGAGTTGGTAGCCTTGCTCGCGTATCAGGCGCAGCGCTGCATCGACCACGTCCGCGTCGTAGATGAGTCCGCGGTTGCTGTTGATCTCTTCCAGCGCCGCGCCCATGCCCAGGCCCGGGCGATAGGGGCGGTGCGAGGCCATCGCCTCTATCACGTCGGCAACGGCGAGGATGCGCGCCTCCATGAGGATGGCGTCGCCCTTCAGGCCTTGCGGATAGCCGCTGCCATCCATCCTTTCGTGATGCTGCAGCACCATCTGCGCGATGGGCCACGGAAAATCGATGTCCTTGAGGATGTCGTAGCCGACCTGCGGATGGATCTTGATCAGGGAATATTCGAGGTCGGTCAGGCGTATCGGCTTGCTCAACAACTCGGCGGGGATGGCGACCTTGCCCAGGTCGTGCACGATGCCCGCCAGGTGGAGGGCATAGACCTGCTGATGGTGCAGCTTCATTTCGCCGGCGATGCCCGCCGCGAGGTCGGCGACACGGCGCTGATGCCCTGCCGTATACGGGTCGCGCATCTCCACCGTCGCGGCGATCGCCTGCACGGTCTTGTTCAGTCCTTCCTGCAGGCGGTCGAGGTAATGCTGTTGCTCGGCCAGCGCGCGGTCGCGCTCGCTGCGCATGCGCGAGCTGACGATGCCGAAGGCAAGGTCGTCCGCCATCTCGGACAGCAGCGCGATCTCGTCTTTGGTGAACGCCTGCGGCGTGGCGGCATAGAGCGCCATCACCCCGAACACCTTGCCCTTGTCGCGCAGCGGCATGGCGATGCTGGAGCGGTAACCGTAGTGCAGGGCTTGCTCGCGCCACGGCGCGAAGGCGGGATCGGCGGCGATGTCCTGGCAGATCTGGGTCTGGCCGCTGCGGATGGCGATGCCGATGGGGCTGTTCCCCGATGCATCGTCCTGCCAGCTCGTCTCGAGCGACTCGACATAGCCGGGCTGCACGGCATGCATCGCCATCGGCAGAACGCGCTTGCCTTCGTCCTGTTGCGCATAGCCCACCCACGCCAGCAGGTAGCCGCCTTTCTCGACCGCCGTGCGGCACATGCTCTTCAGCAGCGAGTCCTCGTCGGGCGCATGTACCAGCGTGCGGTTGCCCCCGCTCAGCGTGGTGAGCGCGCGGTTCACATGGCGCACGGCAACCTCGGCCTCGATGACGCGGCGGAACGGCTCCTGCACGCTGCCGACGAACACGGTGCGATAGATCAGAACGTAGGCGACGATCTTGTAGACATGGCCCAGCAGGTTGAACACATCGGTCACGTCGGAATAGAGCGTGAAACTCAGTTCGCTGAGGACGGTGATGGCGACGGCGGTGAACAGTCCTGTCGCTTCCGGCGTTTCGCCGCGCCGTGCCTGCCGCCAGAAGATCAGGGCAGCGACAGCCAGAATGGCGACGATGAGGTATTCCGACGCCACCTTGAGCGGGGTCAGTCCAGTGCCTGCGATGAAGGTGTGCGGCAGGCTGTCCTGATGGTACAGGCCGATCCAGTACACCAGCGCGCTGATGCCGAGTGAGGCGAACAGCAGGACATAGCGGGTATGCGGGCGACGCAGCGGTGTCCACGGGCGCAGCGCCACGGCCAGCAGTGCCACGGCGAAGATGAAACGCGCGGCCAGCCAGAAGTTGATGGCTTTCTCCGGGACCGGAGGGTGTCACCCAATCCGGCATGCCGGCGAACGACAGCATGTGCGCGAAATCGATGAGGCCCACGGCCAGCGAGGCGCAGGCGAGGATGATGATGTTCGCTGCGCGCTCGCTGCTGTAGGCATTCCACGCCACGCCGAACACCAGCATGGAGACGACGATGGAGAGCGTCTCGATCGGCAGGTGGATGCTCTGGTATTTGGAGATGCCTTCGAAGAGCGGTGCTGCGGCGGCGCCAGCCAGACCAGCAGGAACAACGCGGCAAGCCCGCCCAGCAACCATGTCGCTTTGCGCAGAGGGTGCTGGGCGGGGAGGTTGTTCAGTTGGCGATCAGGTGTTGCTGACCTGGATGAGTTGTTGGAGCTTGTTCTTGGCGGCACCGGACGCGACGATCTCGCCGGCCTTCTTCACGCCGTGTGCCAGCGTATCGGCGAGGCCAGCCACGTAGATCGCAGCACCGGCGTTGAGCAGCACGATGTCGCGTGCGGCACCCGATCTGGTTATCCAGCGCGCTCATCAGCATGTCCTTCGCGGTGTCTGCGCATCGCTCACCTGGATCGCGTTCACGGGCGCAGACTTGAGGCCGAACTCCTCGGGGGTGACGGTGTATTCGGTGATCTTGCCGTTCTTCAGTTCGGCGATGAAGGTAGGTGCGCTGATGGAGATCTCGTCCATGCCGTCGGAACCATGCACCACCAGCACGTGGCGGCTGCCGAGTTGCTGCAGCACTTGGGCCAGCTTCGCCGTAAGGTCGCGCAGGAACACGCCCATCACTTGGTTCTTTGCACCCGCGGGGTTGGTCAGCGGGCCCAGCAGGTTGAACAGCGTGCGCACACCCAGTTCGCGCCGCACCGGTGCCGCGAACTTCATCGCGCTGTGGTGGTTGGGCGCGAACATGAAGCCTACGCCGACATTTTCTACGCAATGCGCCACCTGCTCGGGTGTGAGGTTCACGTTCACGCCCAGCTTTTCCAGGATGTCGGCGCTGCCGCATTTGCTGGAGACGGAGCGCCCACCATGCTTGGCGACTTTCGCACCGGCCGCGGCCGCGACGATGGCGGAAGCGGTGGAGATGTTGAAGGTCTGTGCGCCGTCGCCGCCCGTGCCGCAGGTGTCGATCAGGTGCCCGTCTTCCCGCACGTTCACTTTGGTGGAAAGTTCGCGCATGACTTCTGCGGCAGCGGCGATCTCGGTCACGGTCTCGCCCTTCACGCGCAGTGCGACCAGCACGGCAGCGATCTGCGCGGCGGTGAGCTGCCCGCCCATGATGTGCTGCATCAGCGCCAGCATGTCCGCGTGCGTAAGGTCGCGGCGCTCAAGCAACTGGGTGAGGATCTGCGGGTAGTTCATCACTTGGCTCCATTCAAGAAATTGCGCAGCATGTCATGCCCGTGTTCGGTGAGGATGGACTCGGGATGGAACTGCACGCCGTGCACTGCCAGCGTCTTGTGGCGCACACCCATGATCTCGCCGTCGTCCGTCCATGCTGTGACCTCCAGGCAATCGGGCAGCGTCTCGCGCTCGATCACCAGCGAGTGATAGCGCGTCGCGGTGAACGGGTCGGGCAGCCCGGTGAACACGCTGTTGCTGTGGTGGTGGATCAGCGAGGTCTTGCCGTGCATCAATGTCTTGGCGTGGATGATCCTGCCGCCGAAGGCCTGGCCTATGCTCTGGTGGCCGAGGCATACGCCGAGCAGCGGGATCTTGCCGGCGAAGTGTTTGATGGCGGCGACCGAGACGCCGGCCTCGTTGGGCGTGCAGGGGCCGGGCGAGATGACGAGGTGCTGCGGATTCAGCTTTTCGATCTGTTCCACCGTGATCTCGTCGTTTCGCTTGACCAGCACGTCTGCGCCGAGCTCGGCGAAGTACTGCACCAGGTTGTAGGTGAAGGAATCGTAGTTGTCGATCATCAATAACATGTTCGTGCCTCCTTAACGGTGGGTCTGGGCATCGAGCCCGTCCAGCACCATCTCCGCTGCGCGCAGCACGGCGCGCGCCTTGTTCTGCGTCTCCATCCATTCGCTGTCCGGCACCGAGTCGGCAACGATGCCGGCGCCGGCCTGCACGTAGAGCGTCTTGTCCTTCACCACTGCGGTGCGCAACGCGATGGCCACATCCATGTCGCCGTTGAAGCCGAGGTAGCCGACCGCACCTGCGTAGATGCCGCGCTTGGAAGGCTCCAGTTCGTCGATGATCTCCATCGCGCGCACCTTGGCGGCGCCGCTCACCGTTCCGGCGGGGAAGGTGGCCTTGAGCACGTCCATCGCGGAGAGGCCTTCCTTCAGCTTCGCCTCGACGTTGGAGACGATGTGCATCACATGCGAGTAACGTTCGATCACCATCTTGTCGGTGAGTTTCACCGTGCCGTTCTGTGCCACACGGCCGATGTCGTTGCGGCCGAGATCGATCAGCATCAGGTGCTCGGCCAGCTCTTTCGGGTCGGCCAGCAGCTCCTGCGCCAAGTCGGCATCCTGTTGCGGTGTTTTGCCGCGCGGACGCGTACCGGCGATCGGACGCACGGTGACGGTGTCGCCTTCGAGGCGAGCCAGGATCTCCGGAGAGGAACCGACCACATGATGGTCGCCCATGTCGTAATAGAACATGTACGGCGACGGGTTGATGCTGCGCAGCGCGCGATACAGCGACAAGGGCTGTGCAGGGAAGGGCTGCGACATGCGTTGCGACAGCACTACCTGCATGATGTCGCCGTCGAAGATATATTGCTTCGCCTTTTCCACTGCGGCCTTGAACGCGGCTTCGCCGAATTCGGATTTCGGCTCTTGGCGGGGGATGACCGGTGCGAACGGGATGTCTATCGGACGGCGCAGCAGGCCGACGAGCTCGCGCAGGCGCTCGCGTGCCAGCGGGTAAGCGTCGTCCTGCGCCGGGTCGGCATACACGATGAAGGTCAGTTTGCCGGACAGATTATCGACCACCGCGAGCTGTTCGGTGAGCATCAACAGGATGTCGGGTGTGCCGATCACGTCTTTCTTGGAGGTGATCCTGGCATTGTGTTTTGGGTCCAGGCGCGGTTCGATGTAGCGTACCGTGTCGTAGCCGAAATAGCCCGCCAGTCCGCCGGTGAAGCGCGGCAGGCCGGACAGCGGCGCGACCTTGAAGCGTTCCCGGTATCCCTCGATGAAATCCAGTGGGTTGGCGACTTCCTGCGTGGTTTCGCCTGCGGCTGTGGTCAGCGTGACCTGTTTGCCGCGCACGGTGATGCGCGTCTCGGCAGGCAGGCCAATGAAGGAATAACGCCCGAAGCGTTCGCCGCCCTGCACCGACTCCAGCAGATAGGAAAAGGGCTTGTTGGCGAGCTTGAGATACAGCGACAGCGGGGTGTCGAGATCGGCGAAGGTCTCTACAGCCAGCGGGATGCGGTTGTAGCCTTGCTGGGCAAGTTTCAGGAATTCCTGTTCGGTGATGGGGGACAGCATAAAGACCTCTCTAAGTGATTTTCGATGACGACGAGCGGACGCAACGTCCGGTGATGCGGGATCACCATCGCCAACTGGTCGTCTTCGAAGAGAGGTCGTTATGTGTCATGTTTAAACGCGTTTGATCAGTTTCAGTGCGGCGGGCAGGTCGGCAACCACTGCATCCAGGTCCAGACCATCCACCGGCTCGCCGTGATTATAACCATAAGGCACGCAGAACACCGGGCAGCCAGCGGCGCGTGCGGCGACGGCATCGTTCAACGAATCGCCGATGAGCAGCAGTTGCCCGATGGGTACATTGAAGAACCGGGCCGAGTGCAGTAACGGCAGCGGGTGTGGCTTCTTCTCCGGCAAAGTATCGCCGGACAGCACGATGTCGAAGTAGGGCGCGAGACCGATGCCTTTCAGCAGCGGTTCGGTATAGCGCGCCACCTTGTTGGTGATGCAGCCCAGCCGAAAACCGGCAGCCTTCAGCGCATCCAGCCCCTCGACTACCTTGGGGAACGGTTTGCTTTGCAGCAGCAGCTCGGTGTAGTGCTTCTCGAAGATGGGAAGCGCCTTGTCGTACAGCGCCGCCTCGGGTTCGGCATGCATGTCGCCGGTCAGCGCACGCTTCACCAGCCACGAGATGCCGTTGCCGATGTAGCTCATCAGCAGGTCTTGCGACACGGGCGCACGGCCCATGTCGCGCAACATGCGATTCGCCGCCTCCGCCAACTCCGGCGCGGTATGCAGCAGCGTACCGTCAAGGTCGATGACGATGGCGGAGACGCTGAGCGGGAACTGCCTGAACGACATTACTTGCCGACCTTGGCCAGTTCTGCGCGCAGTTCGCCGATGATGGTGTTGTAGTGGTTCTTGTCGGCAGCGTTGTATTTGCCGAACACAGCCGAGCCGGCAACGAAGGTGTCCACGCCCGCTTCAGCCACTTCCTTGATGTTGGCCGGGCCTACGCCGCCGTCGATCTCCAGGCGGCAGTTGTATTTGCCTGCATCGATCATCTTGCGCACGGCGCGTGCCTTGTCCAGTACGTAGGGGATGAACTTCTGGCCGCCGAAGCCGGGATTCACGCTCATCAGCAGCACCATGTCCAGCTTGGGCAGGGTGTATTCCAGAATATCCAGCGGAGTGGCAGGGTTGAATACCAGGCCTGCCTTGCAGCCGCTTTCCTTGATCAGGCCGATGGTGCGGTCGATGTGCTCGGAAGCTTCCGGGTGGAAAGTGATGTAGGTGGCACCTGCCTTGGCGAAGTCAGGGATGATGCGGTCAACTGGCTTTACCATCAGGTGCACGTCGATGGGGGCGGTCACGCCGTGCTTGCGCAGAGCTTCGCAGACCAGCGGGCCGATGGTCAGGTTGGGCACATAGTGGTTGTCCATCACGTCGAAGTGCACGATGTCGGCGCCGGAAGCGAGCACGTTGTCGACTTCCTCGCCCAGCTTGGCGAAATTGGCGGAAAGGATCGATGGAGCGATCTCGTATTTCATGTTGAATCCTTAGATAAGTTGAAAGCAGAACCGCCATTCTAACTGAAAGTGTTCAGGACGTAGCCATCGCAAGCTTAGGGGTGGCTGCCCCAGTGCGCCAGCCAAACCGAGGTTTGATGGGGCCGACTAGGTGTGATATCGCCGGTATAACTGGGTGGAGCTGGCCGAATATATAGGCCGTCAGGCATATGTGAATCGCGCAGGATTGTATATAGAATTGGGCGCATAAATGTTAAGGAACGCAGCCCCCCTGTATTTGCAGGAACGCCTGCCAGTCGGGCGCACGACGCTGGTAAAACAAACTCCCCGATCACGACTACTAAGAAGAATGCCAAGGTTGACATGAGCAAGTCCGAGATACAGCAGAACATTTTGACGGGACTCGTGATCACTATCATGTTGGGCGCGCTATGGTTCCTCTACGATAGAAGCCGCGCGATAGACTTGAGCGAACAGAACGAGGTTCTTGGTCTGCTGAACGAGGTGAAGGAGATCGATAGTCGCTGGGATATGGAAGTGCAGCGGGCGCGTATCGATTTCTCCGGCCAGGGAACACTCCTGATGCGGGCTGATGCGGGCGAAAAAGCGCTGCGTGACATAACGCGCTTTGCGGGGCTGACTTCCAGCGCAGCGCTCAGAACCGGCCTTCCCGAACTCCGGGCTGCGATACAAATCAAGTCCGATCTGGCGCAGAAGTTCATGGCCGAGAATCGAGCCAATAAGGCAACGCTGCAAGAGCTGATCTTGGCTGTTGGTGAGCTGGACGCCAGGCTCAAAGGAAAAAGATTGTCGCCGGCCCTCACTCATACCTTGAGCGAGCTCGACGAACTGGCGTTTCAATATCTGTTAAACGCTGACGAACCGCAACGGATCGCTTTGCAGTCCGCAGTGGCGCAGTTGAGTGCGCTGGTGCCGGGAGGCGGAAGTGTGCGGATCGAGAAGGCCGTGCGTTCGCTGCTGGAGCAGGTGCCGGTCGAGATCGAACAATACGTCCGGCTGGAAAAGCTGATCACGGGGCCGCGTCTGACCAATCTGACGTTGTCGTTCAATCGCGAGCTGGAAGAGGCGCTGCAGGAACAGGAGCGCTACCGGATCTATCTCGTCTATTACGCCTCGGCCTTGTTGGTGCTGTTGGTCTATTTCGGAGTCAGACTGAAAATGGCCAATCAGACTTTGGAGCAACGGGTGGAGGAACGTACGCGCGAGCTATCGGATGCGCTGCAACACCTCAAGGAATCCGAGATGCAGTTGATCCAGTCAGAGAAGATGTCTTCGCTCGGTCAGATGGTGGCAGGGGTCGCGCACGAGATCAATACGCCGCTGGCCTACGTGAAGAACAGTCTGGGGCAGGTCTCGGACAAGCTGCCCGCTATCGGAAGCGCTCTGGACCATTGCGCTACGCTGCTCGAATATCTGAAGGCAGGTAACGACCCTGACGGCGTGTCGCGCGCATTTCAGCAAACGACTGCTCACGTCGGCACACTCAAGCAGCAACATGTCATCGAAGAATTGAGCGGACTGGTCAAGGACGGGCTGTATGGTACCGGTCAGGTATCGGAGATAGTCACCAGCCTGAAAGATTTCAGCCGGATGGATCGCAGCAAGGTTGCTCACTCCAATCTGAACGAGTGTCTGAACAATACGCTGACGCTGGCCAGGCACCAGCTCAAGATGGTAAACGTGAACAAGAATCTTGGTGACATCCCGGATATCACGTGCGCTCCGTCGCAGATCAATCAGGTGCTCCTGAATCTGATCACCAATGCAGTTCAGGCGATGCAGGGTGAACGCGGAACGATCGATCTGACGACTCGCGTCGAGGGAGAAGGGGTCGTGGTTGAGGTGGCAGATGACGGGGCGGGCATCCCGCCGGACGTGCTGCCCAAGATCTTCGACCCGTTCTTCACGACCAAGGAGGTTGGCAAGGGCACGGGGCTGGGGCTGTCGATCTCCTACAAGATCATTCAGCAGCACGGGGGAAACATCCGCGTCGAGTCCACGCCCAATGTTGGAACGAAATTCACGGTATGGTTGCCGCTTACACCGCCGGCCGAGGCTCAGATGGAAGGTGACTCAATATGAGTGATACGCACAAGAAGATCGGAAAGTACGAGATACAGGGCGGGCTTGGTGCTGGACGCATGGGGGTCGTGTATCGGGGCTGGGATCCGGTGATCGCTCGCGAAGTAGCGATCAAGGGGTTCAAAAAGAGTTCCTTGCCTCCGAACGATCGCGAGAAATTGCTGGCCCGCCTCCGGCGGGAGGCTCAGGCGGTCGGTAGGCTGGTGCATCCGCGCATCGTTCAAATCTACGACTACATCGAGGATGAGAGTTCGGCTTACATCATCATGGAATTGGTGAATGGCAAGACGCTGGCACACTACCTGAAGAGCAAAGATGCTTTTGGTCTGCACGAGATTCTGCAGATCATCGCGCAGACACTGGACGGTATCGGTTATGCCCACGCGCAAGGTGTGGTGCACCGCGATCTGAATGCGGCGAACATCATGATCAACAATGACGGGCGCATCAAGATCAGCGACTTCGGAATCGCTCTCATCGGTTCGCCGGTCCTGTCACGAGTTGGGGATGTCGGGACACCTTCATATATGTCTCCCGAGCAGTTCAAAGGGGAAGAAATCGATCACACAACCGATCTGTATTCGATCGGTGTGATTGCCTATGAGCTATTGACAGGCAAGCGCCCGTTTGCAGGAAGTCCCGTAGACATCATGCAACAAGTGGTGAATCTGTCGCCGGCAAAGCCCACCACCTTGAATCCCGAACTTTCGCCCGAGATCGACTCGGTTCTGGCCAAGGCATTGAACAAGGATCGCGCCGGTCGCTATCAGACAGCCGGCGAGTTTTCCAGTGCGTTCAGGGCGGCGATCGAGGTATCGATTTCTCGTAGCGAGCATAGGGTGGCAGACAGCGCTCCGGATGCCGGGAAGCTGATGGAGTTCGCGCGCATGCTGAAGAGCGGACTGGCGGGCGAGGGTGAAACAAGCGCGCCAGCCGAACTGGATACGAACAGTCCGATTCATATCAACACCGGCGTCAAAAAGGCGAATCTGCTGATCGTCGATGATGAGGAGCGGATACTGACCGCGCTGAAGTCAATGTTCCAGCACCGTTACCATGTCTTTACTACGACTGACGGCAACAAGGCGCTCGATTTTATTGGACGTCACCAGATGCACGTCATCATCAGCGATCAACGCATGCCCATCATGCAGGGAGCTGAACTCTTGCGACGTTCGCGTGAGATATCGCCACGCAGCGTGCGTATCCTTTTGACCGGGTATTCAGACCTGGCAGCCATCGTGGGGTCGATCAATGATGGTGAGGTCTTTCGTTTCATCAGCAAGCCATGGGATGAGCAGGCGTTGCAAACGATCGTGGCAGAGGCGGCTACGATCGGCCTGGAGCTGGCCGAAACCAAGACGGCCCCTGTTGCGCTGCCCGAGACAATGAACGCCGGAGTCCTGGTGGTCGATCAGGATGAGGAGGTCTTCCGCATCACCAGGGAGTTGATGAACGGCCTATGCCCAGTGGTCTATGCCAAAGATACCGACTCGGCATTGGGTATGCTGAAGGAGCATGAGATCGCGGTCGTAGTGGCTGATGTGTTATCGGGGCAGGAGCAGTTGGCCGCCCTGTTGAAATTGTTGAAACAGGAGTATCCGCAGATACTGTCCATCGTCATCACCAAGGCGAAAGATGCAGAAATGCTGATCGATCTCATCAATCAGGCGCAGGTCTTTCGCATAGTCCACAAGCCGATCAACGTGACTAGCTTGAAGGTGCAGGTGCATGCCGCGTTGCAGCGCTACCTCACGTACGAACAAGCCCCGCAATTGGTGAAGGCGCATAAGGTGGAGACTCCGGAGAAGGTTCGTTCCTCCGGTTTTGCCATGAATATCCTGAAGAAACTCCAGTTCCTGCACAGCTGATCAGCTCAATGGCTTGCGGCGGCCGTCTTTGAGACGCTGCTTGTCATGCCGGGCAAAATACGGTGAAATGCGCTGATGGATGACCCTTCCCAATACCGCATACACGTAGCCGTTCAGGTCCGCTTTCTGGCGGATCAATCCGACGAGGCCGATAACCGCCACGTCTTTGCCTACACCATCACCCTTACCAACCAGGGTGAGCACGCCGTGCAGGTACTGAGCCGTCACTGGGTCATCACCGATGCCAACAACCATGTGCAGGAAGTAAAAGGCAAGGGCGTGGTGGGTGAGCAGCCTGTTATCAGGCCTGGGCAGAGCTTTGAGTATTCCAGCGGCACCGTGCTGGCGACGCAGGTGGGCACCATGTCCGGCCATTATCGGATGCAGGTGGTGGACGGCAGCGAGTTCTCCGTGCCTGTCCCGCAATTCGTATTGAGTGTGCCGCGCACGCTGCATTGATTCATGAAAATTAGATTCCCGAATTATCCCGTTCTGCTTTTGCTGGCAACAAGCATGCTGCTAGCTGGTTGCCCGACCCCTCTTCCTAAGCCTGTAGTGGTGGTGCCGCCCAAGGTCGTTACCAAGCCATTCCCGGACTTCATGCCTAGCAAATGGGAAGCGCTGCCTGATTGGCTATCGCAGGACCTGTCCGCGTCGTGGCCTGCGCTGCAGCAAAGCTGCCGCGCGCTCAGGTTCAGGCCTGTCTGGATACCGATCTGCGCGGCCGCTTCCAAGGTGCCTGC
The DNA here is from genome assembly GCA_963813255.1 of uncultured beta proteobacterium. Classification (GTDB taxonomy): domain Bacteria; phylum Pseudomonadota; class Gammaproteobacteria; order Burkholderiales; family Gallionellaceae; genus Sideroxyarcus. The sequence continues at coordinate 262,265 of CAWEYD010000002.1, forward strand.
GGATGACGTGATGGCGCAGCGCACTTTCTACGAGACCTGGTTCACGCCCTACCAGGTGTTGAATCCGGACGGAACCGATACCGGTCTCATCACCGGCTATTACGAACCGTTGCTCAAGGGCAGTCGTACGCGCAGTGAGGAGTTCCCCTACGCCATCTATGCGCCGCCGGACGATATGCTCGAGGTGGATATGGGCGAGCTCTATCCGCAATTCAGGGGCAAGATCGTGCGCGGCCGCCTGCAAGGCAAACGCGTCGTGCCTTATTTCAATCGTGCCGAGATCGATGCCGGGGAAGCACCTGCGGTACAGGGGCGCGAGTTGTATTGGGTGGGCAATGCTGTAGAACTGTTCTTCCTGCAGATACAGGGCTCGGGGCGCATCGAGCTGGAAGACGGCACGCGTGCGAAGATCGGCTATGCGGAGCAGAACGGGCATCCCTATGCCTCTATCGGCAAAAAGCTCATCGATATGGGGGAGCTCAAACCGGAAGAGGCTTCCATGCAAGGCATCAAGAACTGGGCGGACAAGAACCCTGAGCAATTGCCCGTACTGCTCGGGCATAACCCCAGCTACGTTTTCTTCCGTGAACTGCCGGACACGCTTTCCGGCCCGCTTGGTGCATTGGGCGTGCCGCTCACCGACGAATACAGCATCGCAGTCGATCCGCGCAGCATTCCTCTGGGAGTGCCAGTGTTTTTGGCGGCCACACAACCCAACAGCAGTGAGCCGCTCAATCGCCTCATGTTCGCGCAAGACACGGGTGGCGCGATTCGTGGTGCCGTGCGTGCCGATTTCTTCTGGGGATTCGGCGAACTGGCTGGTTACAAAGCGGGGCGTATGCGACAGAGCGGCCGGATGTGGGTGCTGTTTCCCAGAGGCGGCGAGCCGACGTTGAATTAAAGGCAGTTGTCTGCCGTGTTAAGTCTGGGCTGAAAATTGCGGGTGCTGTTCAAAAGCCCGCACGACAAGGCTGGCAACCCTCCCGCGGTAATGAGTGACTGACCTCAAGAAATGCTGCAAGGATGCGCGTCACATCGAAAACGCCATTAGGTACCAGAACAGGCGATGCCTTGTATCTTCCCGGCTGTTGTTCACCGTCATCGACAGCCATGTGGCGGAATCCACTCGACTTGTTCCATGCGAGGGAGCGCTCGTTATGGTGTTTGTCATAGCACAACTCAAAGCCGAGCATGTCTTGTGCGTCGGACTCCCAGACGATCAGATCGAAATCCGCCGAAGAGAACCAGCGGCGTTTGGGTTCGCCGGGGATTTGCCGCACGTTAATGAGCTCTTTCACTGATGTTTTCTCCCTGTGGCCATTGTAGCGATGGATCGTGTAAGACGGGGGGGGCATATCCTGTGTTGTTGTCTGAGGCGTCCTGTTGCGACAATTAGCCGAATATATAGACCTCCCATTACAAACGACTTTAGCTTGTCTGTTCAATCCATTGCTTTTTAAGCACATTTGTTTTTCATTAACTTCCGGCGCTAACCCATTGTCCCGTAAAGAAAATTTCTGTTTTCTTGCTTGACCACCCCTTTCAATTTCAATATAGTGGGAACTAGTGGTGATAAGTGGGAATAAATGGGGGTATAGGGCGGGCCATGTTTCAAGGGGCTACACAATTCAATCTGGATGGCAAAGGCCGGTTGACGATACCGACGCGGTATCGCGACATGTTGCTGGCGCATTGTGCGGGTCAGCTGGTGCTGACCGCCGATGCCGACGGCTGCCTGCTGCTCTATCCGCAGCCCGAATGGCAACCCATACGCGAAAAGTTGATGAAGCTCTCCGCCTTCAATCCCCAGATTCGTGCCTTGCAGCGTTTTCTTGTTGGTCATGCCGAAGACGTGGTGATGGATGCGGCGGGACGAGTGCTGATTTCGTCGACCTTGCGCGATTACGCCAAGCTGGACAAGCGCGTGATGCTGGTGGGCCAGGGTAATAAGTTTGAGTTGTGGGATGAGGCTCGCTGGCAGGCGCAGTACGAGAAGATGACCAGTTTCTCGACGGACAACCTGCCGCCCGAGTTGGAGGGGTTCACGCTGTGAGCGAGAGCCTGGCTCACGCGACCGTTTTATTGAACGAGGCAGTCGAAGCTCTGGGGGTGAAGGCGGACGGCGTCTATGTGGACTGCACCTTCGGCCGCGGCGGACACAGTCGTTTGATTCTGGAAAAGCTTGGGGCGGGCGGCAGGCTGATTGCGCTGGATAAGGATCCGACGGCTGTGGCGGTCGGGCGTGCGATACAGGATGCACGCTTCCAGATGGTGCACAGCGGCTTCGAGCATCTGGGCGAAGTGCTGCAGCAGTGCGGCGTGGATAAGGTGGATGGCGTGCTGCTGGACCTGGGGGTGTCGTCACCGCAACTGGATGACGAACAGCGTGGATTCAGTTTCCGATTCGATGCGCCGCTGGACATGCGCATGGACACCAGCGGCGGGCTAACGGCGGCGGAATGGCTGGCGGCGGTGGATGAGGGTGAACTGGCGGAGGTGATACGTGATTACGGCGAAGAACGGTTTGCTAGGCAGGTTGCAAGGGCGATTGTTGCTGCGCGCCAGGAACGATCGATCCTCACCACGAAGCAGCTCAGCGATATCGTCGGGCAGAGTGTACGCACGCGCGAACCAGGCAAGAATCCGGCTACGCGCACCTTTCAGGCTATACGGATTTATCTCAACCGCGAGCTGGAAGAGCTTGAGAACGTATTGCCGCAGTGCGTGGATCATCTAAGAGCGGGCGGGCGCATGTCGGTGATCAGTTTTCATTCGCTGGAAGACCGCATCGTCAAGCGCTTCATGCGCGATATGGCACAAGGTGACAAGCTGCCGAAGAATGTGCCGATCCGCGCCGCCGATGTGCCGCAGGGCAAAGTGCGTTTGATCGGCAAGCCGATCTATGCGTCTGCAGAGGAAGTCGCGGCGAACTCGCGAGCACGCAGTGCTGTGCTGCGAGTAGCTGAGCGTTTGGGAGGGGCAAGTGGCTAGGCTGAATGCACTGCTGCTATTTTTGGCTATCGCTTGCGCGTTAGGTGTTGTGACCTCACAACACAAGGCGCGCAAGCTGTTTGTGGAACTGCAAAACGAGAAAGACCGGGCGCAGCAGATGGATGTGGAGTGGGGCAAATTGCAGTTGGAGCAGAGCACGCTGGTGACGCCGGTGCGTGTGGAAAAGCTCGCCCGTCAGCAGCTGCAGATGCACATGCCGCAAAACGAGCAGGTGCGCTACGTTCGTACGAGCGGCATTGTGGTGGGGCAGCCGTGAATTACGCCAATCTGCCTCAGACCTCCGCCCAGATCGCCTTGCCCGCATGGCGTTCGCGCCTGCTGTTCGTGTTCCTGTTGGCGTGCATGGGCGGACTGTTGCTGCGCGCGGTTTACCTGCAGGGTATCCACAACGACTTCCTGCAGCAGAAGGGCGATGCGCGCTATGGCCGTGTGATCGAGGTTCCCGCGCATCGCGGCAAGATCACCGACCGCAATGGGGAAGCGCTGGCGGTCAGCACACCGGTCGAATCGGTGTGGGCGAGTCCGTCCGACGTCGAGGCGACCGCCAGGCAAGTGACGCAACTGGCGCAGATCGTGGGTTTGAGCACAGAAGAAGTGAAGGCAAAGCTTTCCGACGACAGCCGAGATTTTGTTTTTCTGAAACGCCAACTGCCGCCCGAGGTGGCGCATCAGGTTTCGCTGCTGGGGATTCCCGGCGTGTCGCTGCAGCGTGAATATCGCCGCTACTATCCCGGTGGTGAGGTCACCTCACACCTGCTCGGCTTTACCGATGTCGATGACAACGGGCGCGAAGGGATAGAGCTTTCGCTGCAGTCCAGGTTGGGCGGCAAGGCGGGTAGCCAGCAGGTGATCAAGGACCGGCGTGGGCACATCGTAGAAGATGTCGCCAGCCTGCGCGCGCCCAAAGAGGGCAGCGATGTCGCGCTGAGCATAGACAGCAAGATCCAGTTCATGGCGTTCCGAGAGATACGGCAGACCGTCGAACAGCACCATGCGAAGGCCGGTTCCATCGTGGTGCTGGATGCGCGTAGCGGCGAGGTGCTGGCTCTTGCCAACTGGCCGGCCTACAACCCGAACAATCGCAGCAAGCCCGCATTGAATCTCATGCGCAATCGCGCCGTGACCGACCTGTTCGAGCCGGGTTCGACCATGAAGCCGTTCACGGTGGCTGCGGTACTGGAATCGGGCAAATTCAAGCCGAACACTGTCATCAACACCGAGAACGGCGTGATGACCTTAGGCGGGCGCAAGATCCACGACACACACCCGGAGCGCGCCCTCACCGTGGCACAGGTGATACAGAAATCGAGCAACGTCGGTGCGGCCAAGATGGCGCTCGCGCTGCCGCCGCAGACCTTCTGGCATAGCCTGAGCGACAGCGGTTTCGGCTCCTCGACCGGCAGCGAATTCCCGGGCGAGGCGACAGGCAAGCTGCGCGACTTCAAGACCTGGCGTCCCATCGAGCAGGCGACCATGTCCTATGGCAACGGCATCTCGGTAAATCTGCTGCAGCTCGCACGTGCCTACACGACGTTTGCCAACGACGGCGAATTGAAGCAGATCACCCTGCTTAAACAGGAAACACCATCCCTCGGCATTAAAGTCTATTCGGAAACGACTGCGCGCGAAGTGCGCGACATGATGGAGCTGGTAGTGCAGCCCGGCGGCACGGCGCCACTGGCGCAGGTGGCCGGCTACCGCGTGGCGGGGAAGACCGGTACCGCGCACAAGTTGCAGAACGGAAAATATGTGGACCGCTATGTCGCCTCCTTCGTTGGCATGGCACCTGCCTCCAATCCGCGCCTGATCGTCGCGGTGATGGTGGACGAGCCTGGTGGCGAGGCCTATTACGGCGGACTGGTTGCAGCACCTGCGTTTAGCAACGTAATGAGTGCCGCGTTGCGCGTGCTCGATATCCCCTACGATGCGCCGCTGAACAATGTCATCCAGGTGCCGGGCGAGATAATAGGAGAAGAGGCATGAGCGCTTTTCACCTCGACGAACTGAATGCGCTGGGCGTGAACATCACGAGGCTGGTTTCGGACAGTCGTGCGCTACAACCCGGAGACACTTTTGTGGCCTATCCAGGCGCACAAGCCGACGGCCGGCGCTATATCGCGCAGGCAATCGCCCAAGGGGCGAACGCCGTGATCTGGGAAGCGCACGATTTTCAGTGGAATAGCGAGTGGAAAGTGCCCAATCTAGGCGTACATGATCTGCGCCACCAGGCGGGCGTGATCGCGGACCGCGTTTATGGGCAGCCTTCGAGCAAACTCTGGATGGTGGGCATCACCGGCACCAACGGCAAGACCTCCATCAGCCACTGGCTGGCGAGGACATTCAATGCCCTGGGACGCAAGAGCGCGCTGTTGGGCACGCTGGGCAACGGCTTCCCCAATGCCTTGCAGGAGACCGTGAATACCACGCCCGACGGGTTGCTGGTGCATGGGCTGCTGGCGGAGTATGAACAGAAGGGCGCGCAGGCCGCGGCGATGGAGGTGTCGTCGCATGCGCTGACGCAGGGCCGTGTCAACGGCGTGCATTACGACGTGGCACTGCTGACCAATTTGACGCGCGACCACCTCGATTACCACGGCGATATGCAGAGCTATGCGGCGGCAAAGCGTCACCTGTTCGACTGGTCGCACCTCAAACATGCGGTGCTCAACCTCGATGACGATTTTGGTGCCGAACTGGCCGAGCAGTTGCAGGAGACACCGGTGGAAGTGGTGGGCTACGGAATGAATGCCGAGTCGCTGGAACTGGCCGAGCGCTTTGGCATCCGCATGGTATTTGGCACGCTGACGCATATGGACGTGCAGGGACTGGCGCTGCAGCTGCACACCAGTTGGGGTGCGGCGGAGATGCACAGCAAGCTGATCGGGCGCTTCAATGCCTCCAACCTGTTGGGTGCGCTCGCGGCGTTGCTGGTCAGTGATGTAGTGCTGGAAGATGCGGTGCGGGAATTAGGCTCGCAGAAAGCGGTGGCCGGACGCATGCAGACCTTGGGCGGCAAAGATGCGCCGTCCGTGGTGGTGGACTATGCGCACACACCGGATGCGCTCGAGAAAGTCTTGTGCACTCTGCGCGAAGTGACCGAGGCATCCGGCGGCAAGGTCATCTGCGTGTTCGGTTGCGGCGGAGACCGCGATCGCGGCAAACGCCCGATGATGGGAACGGTCGCATCCCGTTTCGCCGACGTGCGCATCATCACCAGCGACAACCCGCGCGGCGAACGGCCGCGCGCCATCATCGACGCCATCATCACGGGCATGCAGGGCGAATATCAGGTGATAGAGGACCGTGCCAAGGCGATCACGCACGCCATCGCCAAAGCGCAATCCATCGATACCGTCCTGCTTGCAGGCAAGGGGCACGAGGACTATCAGGAGATCGAAGGCGTGCGCCACCCGTTCTCCGACAGCGAGATCGCGCAACGCGCACTGAGCGTGTGGATACCCGAGGAGCGCTGGATATGATGCTGCTCTCACAAGCCGCCAAAGCGCTGCACGCCCGCCATGACGGTGCGGATGTGCGTTTTACTGCTGTCTCTACCGACACGCGCAGCATCCAGTCGGGTGACCTGTTCGTTGCGCTCAAGGGTGAGCACTTCGACGGCGCACGTTTCGTCGCACAGGCCGTGCAATCGGGTGCGGTCGCTGCCGTGGTGAATGCGGACAGCGTGGTCGAGAATTCACCTTGCCCCCTGCTGCGAGTACCGGATACGCGCATCGCCCTGGGCCAGCTCGCCGCCCACTGGCGTGCGCAGTTCGATATCCCGCTGGTCGCCATCACCGGCAGCAACGGCAAGACCACGGTGAAGGAGATGCTGGCGTCCATCCTGCGTGCCGTGACAGGCAGCGAAGAAAGCGTGCTGGCGACCCAAGGCAACTTCAATAACGACATCGGCATGCCGCTCACCCTGCTCAAGCTGAGGGCGACACATCGCTATGCAGTGATCGAGATGGGCATGAATCACCCCGGCGAGATTGACTACCTCACACATATCGCGCGCCCGAATGTCGCGCTGGTCAACAACGCGGCCGGCGCACATCTGCAAGGCCTGGGGTCGGTGGAGGGCGTGGCGCGCGCCAAGGGCGAGATATTCGCAGGCTTGGCGCAGGGCGGGACGGCGGTCATCAATGCCGACGATGCTTACGCTGCGCTGTGGCACACCTTGGCGGGCAAACATCGCGTGTTCGATTTTGCACTGGAACATCCGGCGGCGGTAAAGGGTGCATGGACGGCACAAGGCTATGGCGTCGCACTGCAGGCCCGCACGCCGGTCGGCGAGTTGCGCGTCGCGCTGCAGGTGCCGGGCGAACACAACGCTCGCAATGCGCTGGCTGCAGCCACTGCGGCACTTGCGCTGCAAGTGCCGCTGACCACCATAGTAAAGGCTTTGCAAGGTTTTGGCGGAGTGGCTGGACGCCTGCAGCGCAAGCAGGCGAAGAATGGCGCGATGCTGATCGACGATACCTACAACGCCAATCCGGCCTCGATGCATGCAGCGCTGGAAGTACTGGCGCAAGCTCCCGGCAAGCGCATTTTTGTGCTGGGCGACATGGGCGAGCTGGGCGAGGACGCCGCACAGTTCCACCGCGAGATCGGTGCCGCGGCGCGCGAACTTGGCATAGGGCAAATGTTCGCGCTGGGCACGCTGAGTGCGGAGGCGGTACGTGAATTCGGCGAGGGCGCGCGGCACTTCGCCACAATAGAAGATCTGCAGGCCGCGCTGGAAAAAGAACTGGATGCGCAGACCACGGTGCTGGTGAAGGGGTCGCGCTTTATGAAGATGGAACGCGTGGTGCAATTCTGCGCACTACACAAGGAGGAAGCATGCTGCTCTCATTAGCCCAATGGCTGTCACAGGACGTGCGCACGTTCAGCGTATTCAATTACATCACCTTGCGCGCGGTGCTGGCGGCAATGACGGCTCTGATCATCTCCTTCATGCTGGGACCGTGGATGATACGCAAGCTGACTGCGATGAAGATCGGCCAGGCCGTGCGTACCGATGGCCCCCAGACGCATCTGGTGAAAGCGGGTACGCCGACCATGGGCGGCGCGCTGATCCTGATGTCGGTCGCCATCACCACGCTGCTGTGGGGCGACCTGCACAATGCCTATATCTGGGTGGTGTTGTTCACGACCTTGGGCGTCGGTGCCATCGGCTGGGTGGACGACTATCGCAAGGTGGTGCACCGCAATCCGGACGGCCTGTCGGCGCGCGCCAAGATGTTCTGGCAATCGCTCATCGCGCTGGCCGTCGGCATCTTCCTGTGGTCGCATGCCACGCTGCCCGCGCAGACCGAACTCATCGTGCCGTTCTTCAAGAACCTGGTGTTCCCGCTCGGCATGTTCGGCTTCATCGTGCTGGTGTACCTGGTCATCGTCGGTAGCAGCAACGCGGTGAACCTGACCGACGGCCTGGACGGCCTGGCCATCATGCCGACGGTGATGGTGGCGAGCGCACTGGCGATCTTCGCCTATGTCGCGGGCCATGCTGAGTTCTCCAAGTATCTGGGTGAGCCTGCCATTCCGGGAGCGGGCGAGCTGGCGGTGTTCTGCGCCGCCATCGCAGGTGCAGGCCTGGCCTTCCTGTGGTTCAACGCCTACCCGGCGGAAGTGTTCATGGGCGACGTAGGCGCGCTGTCGCTGGGCGCGGCGCTGGGTGCGGTGGCGGTGATCATTCGCCAGGAACTGGTGCTGTTCATCATGGGCGGCGTATTCGTGGTGGAAGCGGTGTCGGTGATGCTGCAGGTGTCCTGGTTCAAGTACACGAAGAAGAAATACGGCACGGGCAAACGCATCCTGCTGATGGCGCCGCTGCACCATCACTTCGAACAGAAGGGCTGGAAAGAGACGCAGGTCGTGGTGAGGTTCTGGATCATCACCATGTTGCTGGTACTTATTGGATTGGCAACGCTGAAACTCAGATAAAGAATGAATCGACTGAGCAAACAATCAGTGCTGGTTCTCGGTCTCGGTGAGACCGGGTTGTCGCTCGCGCGCTGGTTGACTGCACAAGGTGCGCAGGTCTGCGTGGCGGATAGCCGCGCCGCACCGCCCGGCATCGACATTTTGTACCGCGAGATGCCGGAGGTAGATGTGCATTGCGGACCATTCCGCGATGAGTCGCTGGATGGTATCGACCGTATCGCCATCAGCCCCGGTGTGCCGCTGGCTGATCCGTTCGTGCAGCGTGCCATCGCGCGCGGCATCCCGGTGGTAGGCGACATCGAACTGTTGGCGCAACAGCTTGTGACCAATGATTACCGGCGCAACACTAAGGTCATCGCCATCACCGGTGCGAACGGCAAGACAACGACGACCAGCATGGTCGGGGCGATGTGTACAGCGGCGGGACTGGATACGCAGGTGGCGGGCAACATCTCGCCTGCGGTGCTGGACGCCTTGCGCGCGCGCGACCGACAACCGCAAGTGTGGGTGCTGGAGCTCTCCAGCTTCCAGCTCGAGACCACGTACACGCTGGATGCCGATGCCGCCATCGTGCTCAACGTGACCGAAGACCACCTCGACCGCTACGCGGGCAGCATGGATGCCTACGCTGCCGCCAAGGCGCGCATCTTCCAGGGCGGTGGTGTGCAGGTGTTGAACCGCGATGATGAGCGCAGTGCAGCGATGAAGGTCGAGGGTCGCAGGCAGGTGAGCTTCGGCCTGAATCCGCCAATGGGCGACAACGACTGGGGTATCAAGCGTGAAGGTGACGTCACTTGGCTGATGCAGGGCACGCAGAAGATCCTGCGCGCCGACGAGCTGCAGGTGAGCGGTCTGCACAACGTGGCGAACGCGCTGGCGGCGCTGGCGCTGTGCCGCGCACTCGATCTGCCGCTGGCAGCTCTGGTCCAGGCTTTGCGTGCGTTCAAGGGCTTGCCGCATCGCGTCGAGAAGGTCGCGGAGATCGCAGGCGTCGCCTATTACGACGACTCAAAAGGCACCAACGTCGGAGCCACGGAAGCGGCGCTGAAGGGCCTGGGCAACCCCGCAGTGGTGATACTCGGCGGCGATGGCAAGGGGCAGGATTTCTCGCCGCTGAGATCAGCGGTGGCGCAGCATGCACGCGCCGTGGTGCTGATCGGGCGCGATGCGCCGCTGATCGAGCAGGCGCTTCAAGGTTGCGGCAAGCCGGTATTGCACGCGCGCGACATGGAAGAAGCGGTGCTCATCGCGACCGAAAATGCGCAGACCGGCGACGCCGTGCTGATGTCGCCGGCGTGCGCCAGTTTCGACATGTACCGGAACTACCTGCATCGCGCGGAAGTGTTCATCGCCGCGGTGAAGAAGCTGGGGGCATCATGCTGAGCGCTGCTTTGAGCGCACCGCGTCGTGTTGTTGCCGAGTACGACACCGTGCTGGCCTGGATCGTCACAGCGCTGCTCGCCATCGGCCTGGTGATGGTCTACTCCGCCTCCATCGCGACAGCCGAGGCTGGCAAGTACACAAGCCATCAGGCGACCTACTACCTGGTGCGCCATGGCATGTTCATCACAGTCGGGGTTGTGTGCGCGGTGGTCGCCTTCCAGGTGCCGACGCAGGTATGGCAAAAATATGCGCCCTACCTGTTCGCATTCGGCGTGCTGCTGCTGCTGCTGGTGCTGATCCCAGGCGTGGGGCGCGCGGTCAACGGCAGCCGCCGCTGGCTGTCGTTGTTTGTGGTCAACCTGCAGCCCTCGGAACTGATGAAGCTATTCGCCGTGCTGTATGCAGCGGATTACGCGGTGCGCAAAGGGGCGGTGAAGGACCACCTGCTCAAACCTTTCCTGCCGATGTTCGGGGTGATTGGCCTGGTCGGCGGGCTGTTGTTGCTGGAGCCGGACATGGGGGCGTTCGGGGTGATCCTGGCCATCGCCATGTGCACGTTGTGGCTGGGCGGCTTCAATTTAAAGATCTTCGGGGCGCTCGCGGTGGCGCTGCCGTTGCTGTTCGCCGCGCTGATCTTCTCTTCCGAATATCGCATGCAACGCGTCATCGGCTTCATGGACCCGTGGTCCGATCCTTACGGCAAAGGGTACCAGCTTAGCCACGCGCTGATCGCCTTCGGGCGGGGCGAATGGATGGGCGTGGGGCTGGGCGGAAGCGTGGAGAAGCTGTTCTATCTGCCGGAAGCACACACCGACTTTTTACTTGCGGTGATCGCGGAAGAGCTGGGCCTGCTGGGTGTTTGCGCAGTCATTCTGCTGTTTGCCTGGCTCATCGTGCGCGCCTTTGCCATCGGCCGTCAGGCGGCGATGTCGGAACGGCTGTTCGCCGCATTGGTGGCGCAAGGCATCGCAGTGTGGATAGGTGTGCAGGCCATGATCAACATAGGTGTGAACATGGGCGTGCTGCCGACCAAAGGATTGACTCTTGCCTTTCCTGAGCTTCGGCGGCAGCGGGGTGGTGGTGAATCTTGTGGCGATTGCGGTGCTGTTGCGCATCGACTATGAAAACAGACGGCTTGCACGAGGACTTCCGATATGAAGATGATCGCTCACAAGCCGTCTGTTTCGGCGAAGACTAACTTGCGCGAGCAAGTTAAGTCACAACGGGACGGTCGTAGCCAAAATAGACGGCTAGCAAGAGGACTACCGATATGAACCGAACCATACTCATCATGGCGGGTGGTACCGGCGGCCACATCTATCCGGGGCTCGCTGTGGCCGACGCATTGAAGGCGCAGGGCTGGAACGTGGTGTGGCTAGGGGCGCCGAACAGCATGGAAGCGGAACTGGTGCCCAAGCATGGCTACGAAGTGGCGTGGGTGAACTTTTCCGGAGTGCGGGGCAAGGGTGTGCTGCGCTTGCTGACTTTGCCGTTCACTCTGTTGCGGGCGCTTGGGCAAAGCGCCGTCGCGATGTTCCGCTTTCGTCCCGATGTGGTGCTGGGCATGGGCGGCTACATCACCATGCCCGGTGGCTTGATGGCGGCGCTGTTGCGCCGTCCGCTGGTCATCCACGAACAGAACTCCATTGCGGGCATGAGCAACAAGGTACTGGCCAAGATCTCCACGCGTGTGTTGAGCGGCTTCCCTGCGGTGTTGAAGGGGACGCAGTGGTGCGGCAACCCGGTGCGCGCCGATATCGCCGCCTTGCCTGAACCGCAGGTGCGGCTTAGCGGACGCAGCGGCAAATTGAACGTGCTCGTGGTCGGCGGCAGCCTGGGTGCAAAGGCATTGAACGAAGCGCTGCCGAAGGCGTTGGCCATGCTAGGCGAGCAGGAGCGCCCCAATGTGTTGCACCAGACTGGCAAGAAGAATTTGGAGGCGGTGCAAAGCTTGTACAAGCAAGCAGGTGTGATCTGCCGACATCCGCCCCTTCCTCGACGACATGGCGCAGCAGTATGCCAAGGCCGACGTGGTGATCTGCCGCGCAGGGGCGCTGACGATCGCCGAGCTGGCAGCGGCAGGGGTGGCCAGTGTGCTGATTCCGTTCCCGTTCGCGGTGGACGACCACCAGACCCATAACGCGCGGTTCCTGAGCGACAAGGGCGCGGCAGTGTTGTTGCCGCAAACGGAACTGAATGCGGAGAAGCTGGCGCAGCTGTTGCGCGAATTGGACCGCGAAAAATTGCTGGCGATGGCGCAGGCCGCGCGCAGCCTGGCGAAGCCGGATGCGACACAAGAAGTGGCGCAAGTGTGCATTGCGTTAGCAGCATGAGCAGCGAGCAGCGATCCCGCTTGCGGGATGTGAGCGTCCGCGATTGCACGCGTCACCGGAACGCGGCGTTGATGAATGCCATGCAAAAAGAAATGAGGCGACAAACATGAAACATAAAGTAAAAAACATACACTTCGTCGGCATAGGCGGCTCCGGCATGAATGGTATCGCCGAGGTGCTGCTCAATCTCGGGTTCAAGGTGCGCGGCTCCGATCTGTCCGAGAGCGCGGTCACCCAGCGCCTGCAGGGCTTGGGTGCTCATATCACCATAGGACACGATGCGAAGAATCTGCAGGATGCAGATGCGGTGGTGACATCCACAGCGGTGAAGGCAGACAATCCGGAAGTGGTCGCGGCGCGCGAGCAGCGTATCCCCATCGTGCCACGCGCGGTGATGCTGGCCGAGTTGATGCGCCTGCGCCAGGGCATCGCTGTGGCAGGCACGCACGGCAAGACCACCACCACCAGCCTGGTGACCAGTGTGCTGGCGAAGGGCGGTTACGACCCGACCTTCGTCATCGGCGGGCGCCTGAACAGCAGCGGCGCGAACGCACGGCTCGGCACGGGCGAATTCATCGTGGCCGAGGCGGACGAGTCCGATGCCTCGTTCCTGTACCTCACGCCTATCCTGGCGGTGGTCACCAACATCGATGCCGACCACATGGAGACCTACGGCCACGACTTCAACAAGCTGAAACAGGCGTTCGTCGATTTCATCGAGCGCCTGCCGTTCTACGGGCGTGCCATGCTGTGCGTGGACGACGAGAACGTGCGCGACATCCTGCCGCGCATCAGCAAACCGATCACCACTTACGGCTTCGGCGAGGACGCGCAGATCCGCGCGGTGAACGTGCGCCACGAGGGCGGCCAGATGCGCTTCACCGCGCAATGCCGCCATGACGAGAAGTGCCTGTTCGACGGCAAGCCGCTCGATCTCGACATCACGCTCAACCTGGCCGGTGTGCACAACGTGCTGAACGCGCTGGCGGCTATCGCCGTGGGGCTCGAAGTCGGCGTCGCTCCGTCTGCCATCGTCGCGGCACTGGCGGAGTTCGAAGGCGTGGGGCGCCGCATGCAGCGTTACGGCGAGATCCCGCTGGCGAGCGGAGGCTCGTTCACCCTGATCGACGACTACGGCCATCACCCTGTGGAAATGAGGGCGACCCTTGCTGCGGTGCGCGGCGCCTTCCCCGGCAAGCGCTTGCTGCTGGCTTTCCAGCCGCATCGCTACACGCGCACGCGCGACCTGTTCGAGGATTTCGTGAAGGTGCTGGGCACGGTGGATGCATTGGCGCTGGCCGAGGTGTATGCCGCGGGCGAGGCTCCCATCGTGGCGGCTGATGGGCGCGCCTTGATGCATGCCCTGCGTGTGGCGGGGCAGAGCGAAGCGGTGTTCGTCGAGAACATCGCCGACATGCCGCAGACCATTTTGCAGATGGCCCGCGACGGGGATGTGGTGCTGGCCATGGGGGCGGGTTCCATCGGCGGTGTGCCGAACCTGGTGAGACAGCTGGCGCAAAAATGAACATGAGCGAACCGACACAGTTCAGTGCAGGCGGGTTGCGCGGAGAGATGCTCCATGACGAGCCGATGTCGCGCCATACCAGCTGGCGCGCAGGTGGCGCGGTGCAGCGCATGTACCGCCCGGCCGATCTCGCCGACCTGCAAGCCTTCCTGCGGCAGGTGCCCGCAGACGAGCCGCTGCTCGCGGTGGGTCTGGGCAGCAACCTGCTGGTGCGCGACGGTGGGCTGCGCGGCACTGTGCTGTTGCTGGTGGGCGCGTTGACGGAACTGCGCATGGACGGTGAACTGATCTACGCGCAGGCAGGTGTGCCTGGCGCAAAGCTGGCGCGTTTCGCTGCGACAAACAATCTGTGCGGTGCGGAATTCTTCGTCGGCATCCCCGGTACCTTGGGCGGCATGCTGGCCATGAACGCAGGCTGCTACGGGAGCGAGACTTGGCAAAAGGTGGAGCGCGTGCAAGTGCTCACGCGGCGCGGCGAGCTGCTTGAGCGCACGCCGCAGGAATACGAGATCGGCTACCGCCATGTGGCACAGCGCGAACCGGGCGAGGAGTTCTTCGTCGGTGCATGGCTGAAGCTGGAAAAGGGCGATGTCGAAGCTGCGCGACTGGAGATCAAGGCATTGATGGAAAAGCGCAGCGCCAGCCAGCCGCTGCAACAGCCGAATGCGGGCTCGGTGTTCCGCAACCCGCCGGGCAATCATGCGGCGAAGCTGATCGAAGGCTGCGGGCTGAAAGGCAAGCGCATCGGCGGTGCGCAGGTGTCGGAGAAGCACGCCAACTTCATCGTCAATGTGGGCGATGCGACAGCGGCGGACATAGAGAATCTGATCGGGGAGGTGCGGGCGACGGTGCTGCAGCAGACGGGCATCGAACTGCACCCGGAAGTGAGAATCGTTGGAGATGCGGCATGACCGGCGACAACTCGGTACATGGCATGAATAGATTAAAAGAGGTGGCAAAGTGAGCAAATTCGGAAAAGTGGCAGTGTTGTTCGGGGGGCGTTCTGCGGAACGCGAGGTGTCGTTGAAGAGCGGCGCGGCGGTATTGGCTGCGCTGCAGAAGGGCGGCGTGGATGCGCACGCCTTCGATCCGGCGCAGCGCGATCTGTCGGACCTGAAGAAAGAAAAGTTCGACCGCGTGTTCATCGCACTGCATGGCCGCTTCGGCGAGGACGGCACGGTGCAGGGGGCTCTGGAGCTGATGGGTATCCCCTATACCGGCAGCGGCGTGATGGCGTCCGCTATCGCCATGGACAAGTGGCGCACCAAGCTGGTGTGGCAGGCGGCAGGGTTGCCCGTGCCCGAGTACGAAGCGCTGACTGGGCCGACCGACTGGAATGCGGTAGCGGACCACCTCGACCTGCCGCTGTTCGTGAAGCCGGCCAACGAAGGCAGCAGCGTCGGAGTGACCAAGGTGAAGACGGTGGAAGAGTTGCCCGCCGCGTATGCCGAGGCCGCGAAACACGACAAGGTGGTGATCGCCGAAACCTTCATGAGTGGCGGTGAGTACACCGCGGCGATACTGAATGGGCGGGCGCTGCCTGTCATCAAGATCGAGCCGGCGAACGAGTTCTATGACTACGAAGCGAAATACCTGCGCGACGATACGCGCTACCTGTGTCCCTGCGGCCTGAGTGCGGAGGCGGAGGCGGAGATGCAGCGTCTGGCATTGCAGGCGTTCCAGATCGTTGGGTGCGCCGGATGGGGGCGCGTGGATTTCCTGCGCAGCGATGACGGCAAGCCATACCTGCTGGAGATCAACACCTCGCCCGGCATGACCGACCACAGTCTGGTACCGATGGCGGCAAGGCAGGCGGGTGTCAGCTTCGAGCAACTGGTGATACAGATACTGGAGGGGGCGCATGTGGGATAACGCACCGCTGCTGCGCAACATCGCGAACCTGCTGTTCGGCCTCAGCCTGGTGCTGGTGCTGTACGGCGTGGTGCGCTATGTGTTGCGCTTACCGGTGTTCCCGCTGCGCACGGTGGAACTGACCGCAGCACCGCAACGTGTTTCGTTGGAGCAGATGGAAAAAGTAGTACATGAGCAGGTGCGCGGGAATTTCTTCACGGTCGACCTGGATCGTACGCGGAAGGTGTTCGAGCAACTGCCCTGGGTGCGCAAGGTGAGCGTGCGGCGCAAGTTCCCGTGGAGTCTGCAGGTGGAAGTGGAAGAGCATGTCGCGCTGGCACGCTGGAACGGCGTGGCGCTGGTGAATACCCACGGTGAGGTGTTCGTGGCGCAGACGGACGAGATATTGCCCGATTTCGTCGGGCAGCCGGACACGTCGCTGCAAGTGACGCAGCTCTATGGGGAACTGAATCAGGTGCTGTTGCCCATGCAGCAGCAGATCGCGCAGATCGCCTACTCGCCGCGCTTCGCGTGGCAGATCAGGCTGGACGACGGCATGGTGCTGGAGCTGGGGCGGGAGGAGATGCAACAACGTCTGTCGCGTTTCGTGAATGTCTATCCGTACAGTCTGGCGCTCAACGCGCCGAGCGTGCGCCGCGTGGATCTGCGTTATCGCAACGGCTTTGCGGCGTATCTGGCGGGCAGCGAGGTATGAGCAGGTGTGTGTTAGGGGATGGTGATGAGTAAAGAGAGCAAGAGTCTGATCGTAGGCCTGGATATCGGCACCTCGAAGATCGCGTGCATCGTTGCCGAAGTGACGGCGGAAGGCACGCTGGAGGTGATCGGTGCCGGCATGCATCAATCATCCGGCATGAAGAAGGGCATGGTGGTGAACATCGATGCGACGGTCGGGGCCATCCAGCAGGCGTTGCAGGAAGCCGAGCTGATGGCGGACTGCAAGATACATACGGTCTATACCGGTATCGCAGGCGGCCACATCCGCAGTTCGAACGCGCACGGCATGATCAAGATCAAGGACAAGGAAGTCGCGCACACCGACATCCTGCGTGCTGTGGAGACGGCCAGTTCGATCAGCCTGCCGGGCGATCAGCAGATCCTGCATATCCTGGAGCAGGAATTCAGCATCGACGGGCAGGAAGGCATTAAGAGGCCGCTGGGCATGAGTGGTATGCGCCTGGAAGTGGAGATACACATCGTGACCGGCGCGGTGTCGGCGGTGCAGAACATCCTGAAGTGCATCCACCGCTGTGGTCTGGAAGTGAACGAGATGATCCTGCAGCCGCTGGCATCGAGCAAGGCGGTGCTGGCGGATGACGAGAAAGAGTTGGGCGTGTGCCTGATCGACATCGGCGGTGGTACCACCGATGTGGCGGTCTTCACCGGAGGCGCGATCCGCCACACGGCGGTGATACCCATCGCAGGCGACCAGATCACCAACGACATCGCGATGGCATTGCGCACGCCGACCAAGGACGCCGAGGACATCAAGATCAAGTACGGCTGCGCGCTGCGCCAGCTGGCGAACGATGCGCCGATCGAGGTTCCCGGTGTGGGTGAGCGCAGCTCGCGCATGTTGTCGCGGCAGACCTTGGCCGAGGTGATCGAGCCGCGCGTGGAAGAGTTGTATTCGCTGGTGCAGACCGAGCTGCGCCGTAGCGGTTTCGAGGACCTGCTGTCCTCAGGCATCGTCATCACCGGCGGCAGCAGTGCCATGCAGGGCATGGTGGAACTGGGTGAGGAGATATTCCATCTGCCGGTGCGGCTCGGATTGCCGCGCAACATCGGCGGATTGTCTGCAGTGGTGAGGACGCCGCGTTATGCGACGGGAGTCGGACTGTTGGTGTACGGCTTGGAGCGCTATCAGCGCGATGAAGTGTCACGGGTGAGTTCAGGTTCGTTCAAGGATGTGATGCAAAAGATGAAAGAGTGGTTCAAGGGCAACTTCTAGCAGTTGGGCAACTTGGCATATAAGAATTTGTGTATTCGGGATTTGAAATTATTTTAAGGAGAACAATATGGCTTTCGAATTGATAGATGCACAACCGCAAGGCGCGGTGATCAAGGTGGTAGGGGTGGGTGGCTGTGGCGGCAATGCCATCGACCACATGATCGAGCAAGGCGTGCAAGGCGTCGAGTTCATCGCCATCAATACCGATGCCCAGGCACTCAAACGCAGCAGGGCTAAGGTGCAATTGCAGATCGGTGCGACACTGACCAGGGGATTGGGCGCGGGTGCCAAGCCTGAAGTCGGTCAGGCGGCAGCCGAGGAGGATCGTGGGCGCATCGCCGACATGATCAGCGGCGCCAACATGGTATTCATCACAGCCGGCATGGGCGGGGGAACAGGTACAGGTGCCGCGCCTGTCGTGGCGCAAGTGGCCAAGGAGCTGGGCATCCTTACCGTAGCGGTGGTGACAAAACCATTTATGTTCGAAGGCAAGCGCATGACACTGGCGCAGACTGGTATCGAAGAGCTGGCGCTCTACGTTGATTCGTTGATCATCGTACCGAACGCCAAGCTGATGGAAGTGCTGGGCGGCAAGACCACCCTGCCGGAAGCCTTCAAGGCAGCGAACGGCGTGCTGCAAGGTGCGGTGGCGGGCATCGCCGAAGTGATCAATGTGCCGGGCATGGTGAATGTGGATTTCGCCGACGTGTGCACGCTGATGTCGGAGAACGGCATGGCGATGATGGGTGCAGCATCCGCATCCGGCGAAGGCCGTGCGCAGCGTGCCGCCGAACAGGCGATCGCCAGCCCCCTGCTGGAAGATGTGGATCTGTCCGGTGCTCGCGGTGTGCTGGTCAACATCACATCCAGCAGCAACCTGACTCTGGAAGAGCTGCACGAAGTGATGAACTGCTTCCAGTTCGCGGCGACCGAAGCAACCGTGATCGTTGGTTCCGTATTCGACGAGGCGATGGGCGATGAGTTGCGTGTGACCATCGTGGCGACCGGGTTGGGATCTGTGGCGCGCAAACAGCAGCCGAAGCCGGTGTTGGCTTATGAGAAGCAATTGCGTACCGGCACCCACGACGCGCCTGCCATCGACTATAGCGAGCTGGACATGCCGGCAGTGATACGTACCGGCCGTCATCGCGAGGCAGTGGAGGCGATGAAGCAGTCTGGGGTGGATACGCTCGACATTCCGTCCTTCTTGCGCAAGCAGGCCGACTGATCGCGTGTAGTGGAACGGCGCAGCGACGGGCCTCCCGTTCGCCTGTGTTAAAATTCGCACCTGTTTTGTCAGGTGATATGGAAATGGTCAAGCAGCGTACATTGAAGACGACGGTGCAGGCGACAGGTGTCGGCTTGCACACCGGCGAGAAGGTATATCTCACGCTGCATCCGGCAGGGGTGGATAGCGGCATCGTGTTTCGCCGCGTCGATCTGCCGCATCCGGTGGAGATACGAGCCGAGGCGCATGCGGTGCATGACACGCGTTTGTCGACTTGCCTGGAAGGTGGTGGCGCGCGCGTGGCTACCATCGAGCACCTGATGTCTGCGCTGTCCGGTCTGGGCATAGACAACGTCATCGTCGATCTTACCAGTTCAGAATTACCCATCATGGATGGCAGTGCAGGAACATTCATCTTCCTGCTACAGTCCGCCGGGCTGGTCGAGCAGCCGGCTGCCAAGAAATTCATGCGCATCAAAAAGACCGTGGAAGTAAAGGACGGCGACAAGTGGGTGCGCTTCGAGCCCTACAACGGCTACAAGCTGAATTTCACCATCAACTTCGCCCACCCCGTGTTCGCCAATACCAAGCAGAACGTGACCGTGGATCTGGGCGAGCATTCCTATATCAAGGAAGTGAGCCGCGCCCGCACGTTTGGCTTCATGCATGATGTGGAGAACATGCGCGCGCAGGGGCTGGCTTTGGGGGGGAACCTGGACAACGCCATCGTGATGGACGAATACCGCGTCATCAACCCGGATGGCTTGCGCTTCGAGGATGAGTTCGTCAAACACAAGGTTCTGGACGCGATCGGCGACCTGTACCTGTTAGGCCATCCCCTCATTGGTGCCTTTTCCGGTTACAGATCGGGCCATGCTCTGAATAACGCCTTGTGCCGGGCATTGCTGGCCGACGAGTCGGCTTGGGAGTTCGTCACTTTCGACAAGGCCGAGGAAGCGCCCGATTTCCTGCGCCTGCAATTGCAGCCAGCTTAGCGTGGAGCGGGTAGGTGCTGATACGGTTTGCACTGTTGATCTCGGCGCTTCTCATCGTCTCTTCCTTCGGCGCCTATGTGTTTACCCGTGATACGCGCTACTTGCGCTTCGCGTGGCAGGTCGTGAGGTTCATCGTGTTTGTGCTGCTGGTGTTCGGCGCGCTGTTCTTGCTTGAGCGCTACGGGCTGGTCGCCTGGCGGGTGTTGCTCTAGCAAGCAAGTGCGTCAAGAGGTGGTGCGTTTGGCAAAGCGTTTCAATGCAGACTTCAGCGGGCTGTCCTGCAGGTTGAGGACCAGATTCTCCAGTTCTTCCTGTCCTTTTTTCCCCAGAGTTCTCGGCGTCGTGGCTACGGGTGCAGGGCGGAAGCGGACTTGCACCCTAATTTGAATTCCAGTAATCTCGCATCCCCTTGTTCGGAATAAAGAAATCAGTTCAGTGCTGATTTGGCGTAATTTGGCGGCCACGGCTCCGTTGTCTGCCGACAGTATCAGCGTTTGACCGTGTAGCTGCATCACACGGCTGGCCTGTAACAGGGAGGGCGGCGCGATCTGTTGATAGTGTCGCTGCAGCATGGCGATTTGCCTGGTGCGCTGCGAGAGATGCCGCAGGTCTTGGTTAGACTCCAGGAAAGCATTCAGGCGATGTGGCACGGTAGTTTTTGAATCACGTTAGATGGGGATAAGTACGTGAATATTATTATAGTTTCGAATCGTTTTGCAAAAGCACGCAGTGTAACGTTAACAGGAACGCACTTGCTGCTGGCGGGAATCATGGTGTTGTTCCTGTTCCTCGCAGCGGTATTGAGCGCACAGTACGCCATCGTACGTCTTCAGCCGGGGGCGATCAGCAGCGAGCTGCGCGTGTGGCTGGCAAGCGCCCAGGAAGCTGAGCAGCAGAAGCAGCAGACCTATCTGCACCAGAGTCTGGATGCAATGGCGATGCGCCTCGGACAAATGCAGGCACAGCTCCAGCGCCTGGATGCCTTGGGGGCGCGCTTGGCCAAGTTGACCGGCATGAAGCCCCAGGAGCTTTCGTTCGGACAGGTACCGGCACAGGGCGGACCATACATTCCGGCCCCGCAGCAGGAAATCTCCCTGGCTTCGATGGAACAGCAGCTGGCTGGTTTAAGCTCTTTGCTCAGCGATCGCAGCGACAAGCTGGTCGCGCTTGAGACACTGCTGCAGCAAGACCGTCTGGACAAAAAGATGTTGCCATCCGTCGCACCAATCACATCCGGTTGGTATTCCTCCAACTTCGGATGGCGCATTGATCCGTTCACGGGCAAGAGTGCCATGCATGAGGGTGTGGACTTCATGGTTCCCGCGGGTACGTCGATCTATGCTTCGGCCGGAGGGGTGGTGGTGTACGCGGACACCCATCCCCAATATGGTAATATGGTCGAGATAGATCACGGCAACGAGGTGATCACGCGCTATGCGCATGCATCCAAGTTGTTGGTCAAGGTCGGCGATGTGGTGCGGCGAGGACGCGAGATCGCCAAGGTCGGTAGCACCGGACGTTCCACGGGCAACCACCTGCACTTTGAAGTGAGATACAAAGGCATCGCCCAGAATCCGGTACGCTTCCTGCAAAAAGCAGCCAGTTGATGCGATCGATTTAGTAGCAGGGTGAGGTGCAAGCCTCACCCTTTTTTTGTTTGTAACGGAAGTCTAAGAAAATAACAGCATGATCTCCAAATTGTTGAAGTCCGTATTTGGCAGTCGTAACGACCGCTTGCTCAAACAATACCGCCAGACTGTGGCACGCATCAACGCGCTGGAAGCTGAAATCTCCGCCTTGTCGGATGAAGCATTGCAGGGCAAGACCGCCGAGTTCAAGCAGCGCGTGCAGCGGGGCGAATCGCTCGATGCCCTGTTGCCGGAAGCCTTTGCTGTGGTGCGCGAGGGCGGCAAACGGGAGTTGCAGATGCGTCATTTCGACGTGCAACTGATCGGTGGCATGGCGCTGCATTACGGCAAGATCGCCGAGATGCGCACTGGCGAGGGCAAGACGCTGATGGCCACTTTGCCCGCCTACCTGAATGCGCTGTCCAGCAAGGGCGTGCATGTGGTGACGGTGAACGATTATCTGGCAGCGCGCGACGCCGAATGGATGGGGCGCTTGTACCGCTTCCTTGGCCTTTCGGTCGGCGTCATCCTGACCAGCATGGAGCATGCGGACAAACAGGCGGCCTACGCAGCCGACATCACCTATGGCACCAACAACGAATTTGGATTCGACTACCTGCGTGACAACATGGCGGCGCAGGCGGAAGAGCGGTTCCAGCGCGGCTTGAATTTCGCCATCGTAGACGAGGTGGACTCCATCCTGATCGACGAGGCACGTACCCCGCTCATCATCTCCGGCCAGGCAGAAGACAACGTGGACATCTACGTGCGCATCGATAAACTTGCGCCGCAGTTGCGCCGTCAGGCCGACGAGAATTCGCCCGGCGACTACAGCGTGGACGAGAAGAACCACCAGATCCTGCTTTCCGAATCGGGGCACGAACATGCCGAGCAGCTGCTGGCGCAGGCAGGTCTGCTGCCTGCTGGCGGCAGTCTGTACGATCCGTCCAACATCACGCTGATCCATCATCTGTACGCTGCGTTGCGCGCGCATAACCTGTTCCACCTCGATCAGCATTACGTGGTGCAGGATGGCGAAGTGGTGATCGTGGATGAGTTCACCGGTCGCTTGATGGCGGGACGGCGCTGGTCGGACGGCCTGCATCAGGCAGTCGAGGCCAAGGAAGGCGTGACTATCCAGAAAGAGAACCAGACGCTGGCCTCGATCACTTTCCAGAACTATTTCCGCATGTACAACAGGCTGTCCGGCATGACCGGCACGGCGGACACCGAGGCATTCGAGTTCCAGTCCATCTACAACCTGGAAACGGTCATCATCCCACCGCACCGCCCTACGGTACGCAAGGATCTGATGGACAAGGTCTATCTGAGTGCGCAGGAAAAGTACACGGCGGTGATTGCCGACGTGCGCGACTGTTATGAGCGCGGGCAGCCGGTGTTGGTGGGTACCACCTCCATCGAGACATCCGAGTTGCTTTCCGGTCTGCTGGATAAGGCCAAGCTGCCGCACCAGGTGTTGAACGCCAAGCAGCACGCGCGTGAAGCCGAGATCGTGGCTCAGGCCGGACGTCCCAAGATGATCACCATCGCTACCAACATGGCGGGCCGCGGTACCGACATCGTGCTGGGTGGCAACGTGGAGAAGCCCATCGAACTGGTGCGTATGGATGAAAGTCTGGATGCGATAGCGCGCGAACAGCGTGTCGCGCAGTTGCGCGCCGAATGGCAGCCGGTGCACGAGCAGGTTATCGCCAGCGGCGGGCTGCACATCATCGGCACGGAGCGCCACGAGTCGCGCCGGGTGGACAACCAGTTGCGCGGACGTTCGGGCCGTCAGGGCGATCCTGGCTCTAGCCGTTTCTACCTGTCACTGGAAGACCCACTGTTGCGCATCTTCGCGTCCGATCGCGTGGCTGCGATCATGAACCGCTTCAAGTTGCCCGAGGGCGAGGCCATCGAGCATAGCTGGGTGACACGCGCCATCGAGAACGCGCAGCGCAAGGTCGAGGCGCGCAACTTCGACATGCGCAAGCAGATCCTCGAATATGACGATGTCGCCAACGACCAGCGCAAGGTGATCTACCAGCAGCGCACCGAATTGCTGGAAAGCACTGACATCAGCGAAACCATCAGCGCGATGCGCGAGGGCGTGCTGGGCGATTACTTTGCCGAATACCTGCCGCACGGCAGCATGGAGGAGCAATGGGACGTGCCTGGCCTGGAAAAGGCGTTGGCTGCCGAGTTCCAGTTGCACCTGCCGCTGGTGCAATGGATGGAGCAGGACAAGCAACTGGACCAGGATGGTTTGCTGAAACGCATCATCGAGGCCGCACATCAGCAATATCAGGCAAAAGTGGATCAGGTCGGCGGCGAGGTGATGCACGGCTATGAGCGCATCGTCATGCTGCAGACTCTGGATCAGCAGTGGCGCGAACATCTGGCGGCGCTGGATCATTTGCGCCAAGGCATCCATCTGCGCGGCTATGCGCAGAAGAACCCCAAACAGGAATACAAGCGCGAGGCGTTCGAACTGTTTGCCGCCATGCTGGAGGCGATCAAGCGCGATGTGACGCAGACGCTGATGAATGTACAGATACGAAGCGAGGCGGATGTGGTTGCCGCGGAAGTGCCCCACGCCCCGGAAAATGTACAGTATCATCATGCCGACTACGAAGAGGCGTTGGGTCAAACCGACAAAGAAACTCCCGAGCACAAGCCTTTCGTGCGCGGAGGCGAGAAGATCGGGCGCAATGATCCATGCCCGTGTGGCTCAGGTAAAAAGTATAAGCAGTGCCATGGCAAATTAAACTGATGTAACCAACTTCTGGGGAGAAGGGAATGACAAAAGAAGACTTGATCATACAAACTTTGCATAACTCCACGCTGACGGAGGAGTTGCGTGATTCCGAGATCGAGCAGCTGGCAAGTCTGATCGTGGTGCGCGATTACAAGGCTGGGGAATACATCCTCAAGCCGGGTGATTCGGGGCTGAAAGATTCTCTGTTGATTCTGGGTAGCGGCGACGTGGAAGCGACCGCCAACACCGGCGGCGAGCAAATGATATTGCATATGCTGCAGCCGGGTGACCTGGCCGGCATCATCGGTTTCGTCGGGGGCAGCGTGATGCAGATTAGTGCGACCACCGTTGCCAAGACAGACAGCAAAGTGCTGGTGCTGGAGCGCTCCAAGTTCGAGTCCCTCCTGAATTCACATCCTGCCATCGTGTATTACGTGATGCGCGGCATCGTGCGTTATGTGCATGGCATCGTGCGCCGCATGAATACACAGTCGGTGGAAATGACCAACTATATCTACAAGACGCAAGGACGTTTCTAAACATGCCGGTTAATCTTGCTGCGCCCGTCGCGGGTTCTTTGTTGCCCGTCGCGGGCGTTTCTTTGGGTACTGCGGAAGCGGGCATCAAGCGTGCAGACCGCAAAGACCTGCTGGTCATCAAGCTGGATGAAGGCGCTACCGTTGCGGGTGTGTTCACTACCAACCGCTTTTGCGCCGCACCTGTAACCTTGGCAAAAGAACATCTCGCCGCAGGCAAAGGCATCCGCGCGCTGGTGGTGAACACCGGCAATGCCAACGCCGGAACCGGCGAACAGGGCATGGCCGCAGCACGTACCACCTGTGCAGAACTGGCCAAGCTGCTGGGCTGCGCAGTGGAGCAGGTCCTGCCGTATTCCACCGGCGTCATCATGGAGCCGCTGCCGGTCGATAAGATCGTCGCGGGGATGCCGCAAGCCATCGCCAATCTGAAAGCCGACAACTGGTTCAATGCGTCGCAGGCCATCATGACCACCGACATCGTGGCCAAGGCCGTGTCGCGTCAAGTACAGATCGGCGGCAAGACGGTCACGGTGACCGGCATGTCCAAGGGCTCCGGCATGATCCACCCCAACATGGCCACCATGCTGGGCTACATCGCAACCGATGCATCCATCGCGCAACCGCTGTTGCAGCAGATGGTGTCTGAGGCGGCCAACCGTTCCTTCAACTGCATCACCGTGGACGGTGACACTTCCACCAACGATGCGCTGATGCTGATCGCCACCGGCAAGAGCGGCGTTGCCATCGATGCAGCTAACCGTGCAGCTTTGCAGACTGTCGTCACTGAAGTTGCCACGGTGCTGGCGCAGGCCATCGTGCGCGACGGCGAAGGTGCGACCAAGTTCATCACTATCAAGGTCGAGGGCGGCAAGGATGAAGCCGAGTGCAAGAAGATCGGTTATGCCATCGCCCACTCGCCGTTGGTCAAGACCGCGTTCTTCGCTTCCGACCCCAACCTCGGACGTATCCTTGCCGCCATCGGTTATGCAGGTGTTGCCGATCTCGATGTCGAGAAGCTGAAGCTGTATCTCGATGACGTGCTGGTGGCAGAGAATGGTGGACGCGCGGCAAGTTATCAGGAAGCAGATGGACAGCGCGTGATGCAGCAGAGCGACATCACCATCCGCGTGGTACTGAACCGCGGCGCGGTGAACGCCACGCTGTGGACTTGCGATTTCTCGTACGACTACGTGAAGATCAACGCCAGCTACCGCAGCTGATCCTCTTCACAGGCTGTACACCTCTCCCCGTTCCACGAAGTGCACTGCGCGCCCGCCCAACGCGGCGCGCACCTGCGCGTGCACCATCTCCCGCTTGTCCGGATCGATATGCGTCACCAGCAGCTCGGCTGCACGTTGCAGCCGCGCCACGCTGTGCGCCAGCTGTTTCGGCGTGGTGTGCCCGCCGCGCTCCGCCGCTGCGGCATCCTCGTCGCGCAGACGTAGTCTCCATCATCACGTAGCGCAGATTGCCGATGGCGTTCACCGCCTCCCAGAATCCCGGGCAGTCGCCACTGTCTCCGCTGAAGGCCAGGCTGCCGCTGCCCGCATCCAGCCAGTAACCCACGGTCGGGATGCTGTGTCGCGCGGGCAGGGCGGTATAGCGGCAGCTGGATAAAGTCACGGTCTCACCGACGCGGATGGGGATGATCCGGACATAGGGTGTTGCAGGATCCGGCTGTGTTATGTAGTCCGGCCACAGCACCCCGTTGAACAGGTGTTGCCGCAGCGCCTGCAGCGTCTCCGGCAGCGCATAGACATCGAGCGGCTTGCTCCTGGATAGCAGCGTGGCATCGGCCAGCAAAGGCAGGAACATGGTGTGATCCAGATGGGCATGGGTGAGCAAGACCTGTTGCACAGAAGTCATTTCCTCAAGTGTCAGATCGCCCACACCGCTGCCGCAGTCGATCAAAGTGTCCCGGTTCACCAGCAGCGCGGTGGAACGCAAGCCGCGTATGGCGCCGGCCGTACAGCCGAGTATGCGTATGCTTGCCATGAGTGGACTCCTGTGGAAACACAAGCAAGGCGAGTATTTCACCGCGTCATGCGGCGTGCAATACGGTGCCGGTCGTAGTTTTTGCCGGAGGGAAGAAACGGCATTACACTGCGCCCTCCCTTTTACGATGCTGAACCATGGATAACCTGGAACGATTCCTCACCCGCGCCGAAGGCCTGCTTTCCCGCCTGGAAAACATCCTGCCCGGTGCGCAGCCGCAAGCGCCGGACTGGCAGGCGGCGGCCGCCTTCCGCTGGGACCATCAGCAACGCACGCTGCATCCCGTCGCCAACTTCCAGCGCATCGCACTTGCCGACCTGCTCGGCATCGAAGACCAGAAACAACGCGTACAGCAGAACACGCAGCAATTCGTGTGCGGCGGAACGGCGAACAACGTGTTGCTCTCCGGCGCGCGCGGCACCGGCAAATCGTCGCTTGGTCAAAGCCTTGCTGAACGAATACGCGACGCAGGGCCTGCGCGTGATCCAGATCGACAAGCAGGGCCTGATCGACCTGTCGCACATCGTCGGCTTGGTGCAGGGACGCGCCGAGCGCTTCATCCTGTATTGCGACGACCTCTCCTTCAACGATGCCGAACCCGGCTATCAATCGCTCAAGGCTGCGCTGGACGGCGACCTGGTGGCGTTCTCCGACAATCTGCTGATCTACGCGACATCGAATCGTCGTCACCTGATGCCGGACTACATGCAGGACAACCTCGCCACCAAACATGTTGGCGACGAAGTGCATCCGGCGGAAAGCGTGGAGGAGAAGGTGTCTCTCTCCGAGCGCTTCGGCTTGTGGATCTCGTTCTATCCATTCACGCAGGACGAGTATCTGGCGGTGGCAGCGCATTGGCTGGAGCATCATGGCTGGAAGCAGGGACTCACTGATGAGGTGCGCACGGCGGCGCTGCAATGGTCGTTGATGAGAGGTTCTCGCAGTGGGCGGGTGGCGGGGCAGTTTGCGAGGGATTGGTGCGGTCGATATGATTGCACAACGATAACGTTTTTGCTGCATGTTGCTTCTCCTTTTTATGCAGCCAAAAGAATCTTCGAGCGGCTTGACTAAGAAAGCTTTCGGATTCAGTATTTGGCTGTCAATATTTACGATTAAATATTGACCCTTCGGCTGTAGTTAGAACCTCCTTCCAAAGATTTTCTAGCTATAGCCGTTGTTTTATGCTCTCGTCGGTGCGGGCTATTTTCCCAACAAGAGCAAATCATCTTCTCATTTTTATCTCCTATTCAATTAGATTTGAGTCACTACAACTAGTGGTAGCCTGTCGATTTTTGGTCGATTCTAGTGCCCCCGTCAATTTATTCAAGGGGCGTTTTGCTGATGGTGTTTGACTCCGTACTTTGAATAGAAGCGAGGGCACGAAGTGCCCTCGCTGTGGTTTTTGGTTTTGACTTTCTATCCCCTGTGCGCCGCCGAGTAGCGCAGGCTGGTCAGGGGATTTCGGCGAGGACTGTTTGAGCGCGTAGCGCGAGTTCCGCAGCCGCCTGACCAGTCGAGCAACGCAGGGTACCCACGAAGTGGGCGGCAAACCGGGGTCGCATTCTTTTTGGTTACTTTTTCTTTGGCGAAGCAAGAAAAAGTGACTAGCTGTCGGGCTACCCCCGACGGTGTTGATTTTGAATTAACAAAAACCAGAGGGCTTCGCCCATCCTTCGATACACCGCGCTATGCGCGGCACTCAGGACGAACGGCCTGCGTGAAATTAAAATAGAGATGCAGCTTTGAATACACAACCCGAAAAGATAGTCGAAGTCTCCGCTGCCGTCCTGCAACGCCCCGACAGCTCCTTCCTCCTGGCCCAACGCCCCCGCGACAAAATTTGGGCCGGCTACTGGGAATTCCCCGGCGGCAAAGTCGAACCGGGCGAGACAGCGCGCCATGCGCTCGTGCGCGAGCTAGAGGAAGAGCTGGGCATCACAGTCGAGACTGCTTACCCTTGGCTCACCCGCGTATTCACCTATCCGCATGCGACGGTGCGCCTGAGTTTCTTTCGCGTGACGGCATGGAGCGGGGAATTGCATCCGCACGAGGGTCAGCAGTTCTCCTGGCAACAACCGGCCGAGGTCGCAGGTCGATCCCATCCTCCCCGCCAACGCCCCCATCCTGCGCGCACTGGAACTGCCCACCTTGTATGCCATCAGCAACGCCGCCGAGCTGGGTGTTGAGCAGTTCATGGCAAGGCTGAAAGCCAGGCTTGATGCAGGGCTGCGGCTGATACAGTTGCGCGAAAAGAACCTTGCACCCGGACGAGTTGCGCGAGTTGGCGCTGCGGGTGGTGGCACTGGCTCATGCACGCGGAGCCAAGGTGATGCTCAATGGCGATGTGGAGTTGGCATTGGAGGTGGGTGCAGACGGGGTGCAGCTGAGCGCTCAGCAACTGGCCGAATTGCGCGAGCGCCCTTCGGTGGATTGGTGCGCAGCTTCCTGTCACAACGCAGAAGAGCTGCGCCGTGCGGAAGCGTCTAGGTTGCGATTTCGCGTTGTTGAGCCCGGTGTTGCCGACCAAGTCTCATCCGGGTGCGCCACATCTGGGCTGGGATAACTTCACGGCTGTCGCGGCGGGATCGTCTATTCCGGTGTATGCCCTGGGCGGGTTGGTGCAGGAGGATATGCAGACCGCGTGGCAGCATGGCGCGCACGGTATTGCCTTGCTGCGTCAGGCTTGGTGATCCGCTTCCGGCAGGTCTTGCTCGCGTTGCTCGACGCGATAATCTTCGTTCGCCCATTTGCCCAAGTCGATGAGTTTGCAGCGCTCGCTGCAGAACGGGCGGAAACGGTTGCTGGTGTCCCATTCCATTTCCTTGCCGCAAGTCGGGCAGGCGACGATAGGTTTCTTGCTCATTACAGGGAACAGAAGGTCAGATTGAAGTCGACATCTTCTTCGTAGAGGGTGGTCTTGGCGGGAAATTCGCCGCGACGAAGCGGATGTTGAGTGCGTACTTGTTGGCGCTGATCTCGGGTATGCAGGGTAGTTCACGGTTGAGCGAGATGCGCAGCATCTGGGCGACGCGCCCTCCCTGCATTTGCTGAAAGGTGCCGTGATGCGCGATGAAACGATGCACCTTGCCGCTTTCCCTGAGCAGTTTGAGTATGAGGATGATGCCGTCATGCAGGGGCAGCAGGGGCGTTGATCCAGCTCTGCAGGTCTGCGCGGCGCAGGTCTGCGGACTGGTGCTGCCAGTAGTGATACGAAGGCAGGTCGAATTCGCAGACTCCGCCCGGGATGCAGGCACGTTGCTTGATGCCCATCAGCCATTCGTTGTCGCGCAGGTGCTGCCCGATCTTGCCGCTCATGTTCAACAATCCGGCGATGTTGTTCTCGATCTTTCGCAGCACGGCATCCAGCGCGTCTTCGGAGATCTCGGGATTGTTGTGCAGGGCGTTTAGCCCCTTCTTCTGGCGTTCCAGCTCCTGCAGCAATTCGGACTTGAGATCGGCGCGGCTGGCGACTTCGAGTATCTCGAACAGGACGCCAAGAGCGGCATGGTGATCCGCCTTGTCGTCGCTGGAAACGAAACGGGAGATGCGCAGAAAGAGATCCTCCAGTCGCAGCATCGTGCGCACACGTTCGTTGAGAGGAAACTCGTAACTGATCACATTCGCCTGACTAAAATGGGGGATTTGCTGGGAGCGAAAGATATAGGCAGGGCTGCATATCGTCAATCGCTTTTCATGGCTTCAGCAGGCGGTCATGCAGCTTTTTCACCTGTTCGCGCAAGGTATCCATGTCGCCCTCATTGCTGATGACATCGTCGGCGAGTTGCAGGCGTCGTGTACGGTCGATTTGCTGCGCCATGATGGCGCGCACCGCAGGCTCGCTGAGGCCGTTTCGCCGTATGGTGCGCTCGATCTGAAGCTGTTCCGGGCAATCGACGACAATCACCCGATTCAGCCAATCGCGATAGTGACCGCTCTCGAACAGGAGCGGGACGATGATCAGGGTGTAGGGCGCGTCGGTGGGCGACAGTCGCCTGCTCTCTGGTCTGCACCAGGATGAGCGGATGCAGAATAGCTTCCAGACGCTGCTTTGCCGCGGTGTCGGCAAAGACCAGTTCGCGCATCCTGGCGCGGTCGAGTGCACCTTGTGCATCGACGAACTCGGCGCCGAAGATTTGGCGTATCACCGGAATCGCAGCCCCGTTGGCTTGGGTGAGTTGATGCGAGATCAGGTCGGTGTCGACGATGCGTGCGCCAAGTGCGGCGAAGAGGTGGGCGACCGTGCTTTTGCCGCTGCCGATGCCGCCCGTTAGTCCGACCAGATAGTTCACGGAGCCAGCAGTTGCAGATAGCTTTGCGTCAACGTTTGCCCCCAGAACAGGGCGATCAGTCCGCCGCCTGCGAGGTAGGGGCCGAAGGGAATGGGGATGTTGCGACCATGCTTGGCGATGACGATGAGTGTGACGCCCACTACCGCCCCCACCAACGATGACAACAGGATGACCAGCGGCAGCATCTGCCAGCCCAGCCAGGCACCAATGGCTGCCAGCAGTTTGAAGTCACCGAAGCCCATGCCCTCTTTGCCCGTGGCAAGTTTGAACAGCCAGTACACGCTCCACAGGATGAGGTAGCCGGCGACGGCGCCGACGACGGCATTGGGTAGCGTAGTGTAGGTATCGTTGAGATTGAGCAGCAGGCCGAGCCAGAGCAGGGGTAGGGTGATGTCGTCGGGCAACAGCTGGGTGTCGAAGTCGATGAAGGTGAGCGCAATGAGTGCCCACACGAACGCGATGGCGGCGAGTCCGGCCAGGCCGAAGCCGAAATGCCACGCGGCATAGCCGCTCAAAATCCGCTGATCGCCTCGACGATGGGATAGCGCGGCGAGATGGCGGCACCGCAACCTTTACATTTGCCGCGCAGGAACAGGTAGCTGATCACCGGGATATTCTCGGCGGCGCTGATGGCATGGCTGCAATGCGGACAGGCGGAACGTGGCACCAGCAGGTTGTAGCGCGGGGCTGGTTCGGCGGTTTTTCCATTCAATTCGGCACACTGTTCAAGCCAGTCGCGTTCCATCATCTTGGGTAAGCGATGAATGACGACGTTGAGGAAACTGCCTACCAGAAGGCCGACGACGCCGGCGAACAGAGCGAAAAATAGCGGGGAGCTTTGCAGCAGAAGCAACATTGAATCACCTTGCATATATAAAAAAGGCGCGGCGATTGCCGCGCCGGTTCGGTCGCCATGCGTTTAGCCGACGGCCTGCCCCATCTTGAAGATAGGCAGATACATTGCCACCACCATGCCGCCGATCAGCGTGCCCAGTACCACCATGATGATCGGTTCCATCAGACTGGACAGGGCTTCCACAGCATCATCGACCTCCGCTTCATAGAAGTCGGCCACTTTGGAAAGCATGCTGTCGATCGAGCCTGATTCTTCGCCGATGGCGACCATCTGCAACACCATGCTGGGGAATACGTTCGAGTTGACCATGGCCGTATTCAAGCTGCTGCCCGAAGTCACATCGCGTTGAATCTGCTTGGTTGCATCGTAATAGACCGCATTGCCAGCGGCGCCCGCCACGGAGTCGAACGCCTCGACCAGTGGCACCCCTGCCGCAAACATGGTGGACAGCGTGCGTGTCCAGCGTGCGATGGTTGCCTTGCGTACCAGTGGACCAAATATGGGAAGTTTGAGCATCAGCCGATCCATGGATCGCTGCAGCGCCTTGCTGCGTTTCCACGTATAGAAGAACCAATAGAGTGCGCCGCCAGCGCCACCGAAGATCGCCCACCACCAGGTAACGAAGAAATCAGAAATGGCCATGATCACAAGAGTCGGGCCTGGCAAATCGGCTCCGAAGCCTTCGAACATCTTTTTGAAAGCGGGCACGACGAAGATCATGATCACGGCAGTGATGACAACGGCGATGACGATGATGGAAACAGGATAGAACAGCGCAGACTTGATCTTGCTCTTGATGGCCTGGATCTTTTCCTTATAGGTTGCCAATCGATCCAGCAGGCTATCCAAGATACCAGCGGCTTCACCGGCACCGATCAGATTGCAGAAAAGATCATCGAAAAAGAGCGGGTATTTGCGGAAGGCTTGCTCCAAACTGCTGCCGGTCTCAACATCTGTCTTGATGTCGAGCAGCAAACGAGCGACTGCCGGGTTCTCATGTCCTTTGCCCACGATGTCGAAGGCTTGCAGCAAGGGCACGCCCGACTTCAACATCGTAGCAAGTTGGCGTGTGAACAGGGTGACGTCCTTTTCAGTGACTGTGCCACCGCCCTTGGAGCTTTTTTTGATCTTGGTGACGGTGATGCCTTGGCGCCGCAAATGGGCGGAGACGGATGCCTCGCCGGCACCGCGCGTCTCGCCTTTAACAACCTTGCCGGCCTTATCCTTGCCTTCCCAGCTGTATTGAATCTCTTTGATTTTCGCAGATTTATCGGTAGCCATCCTGTGTTACCTCGATTCAAGTGCTGCCATGGTGAAGTTTCGTTTCCTGCTCAAGTCTAAGCAGGCGCGCCAAATTATAAAGGTTTCTTCCATGGTGCATAGCATTCATGATTTTGTAAAGCGGCCACGGCGCAGCAAGTGCGCTTAGCTGCTCTTGTTGGATTGTGCCGTGAAAATGCGGGCGACTTTGACCGCCCTGTCCTGGGTCTGGATGATCTCTATCGGGTAGTTGCCGATCTTCAGGCTGGTTCCTGCTTCCGGAATATCCTGCAGGTGTTCGAGGATCAGGCCGTTGAGCGTCTTGGCGTCCCCCAGCGGCAAGTGCAGGCCAAGTTTTCGATTAAGCTCACGCAGGCTGCTGCTTCCTTCAAGCAGCAGGCTGCCATCCTCCTGGCGCAGGAATCTTCCCGTTTGCGCCGGTGACTGCGTGGTGAAATCGCCGACGATCTCTTCCAGGATGTTTTCGAGGGTCACCAGGCCGAGCAACTCGCCGTATTCGTCGACCACCAGACCCAAGCGCGCGTGGCGTTCCTGGAATTGCTGTAACTGTTTGAGTAATGGTGTGTCCGAAGGTATGAAGTAGGGGTCCTGCAGGATCTCCCGCAGTTGCACGGTGTCCAGCGTCTCTTTCTGCAGCAGGGGGAGCAGGCGCTTGATGTGCAGTATGCCGACGATGTTGCTTTGCGAGGATGCATACACGGGCAGCAGCGTGTGGTGGCACGTGATGATCTGTTGCTGCAGTTCGGCGGGATCCGCGTCGATGTCCAGCGATTCGATCTGATTGCGTGGGACCATCACGTCGTTGACGGTGATGCGCTCCAGGTCGACCAGGTTCAGCAGCATCTTCTGGTGTTTGCGCGGAAGGAAATGCTCTGCATCCAGCACTAGCGAGCGCAATTCTTCCAAAGTCATCTTGTGGTGGCTGTGGTCGGTCTGAATTTTGATGCGCAGTAGCCACAGCACGCCTTTCACCAAGGCAGTAGCGACCGATACGACAGGGTGGAATAAGGTAATAAGCGGCGCGAGCAGATAGCTGGACGGCAGCGCGACGCGTTCCGGGTAGGTGGCTGCGATGACCTTGGGCATGATCTCACTGAACACCAACAGCACGAAAGTGATGGCCAGCGTGCCCATCAGGATGGCCAATTCACTGGTGCCGAACAATCGCAGGATAAGGATGTTGGTGATAGCTGCGGCACCTACATTGAGTAGCGTGTTACCGAACAGGATAGACCCCAGCAACTTGTCTACCTTGGATAGCAGTTTTGCGGTCAGCTTGGCTCCGCGATTCCCCTTGCGGATCATGAGGTTCAGGCGATAGCGGTTGATCGCCATCATGCTTGTCTCTGCCGCAGAGAACCATGCGCCGCATACCAGCAGCAGTAACAGGATCCCAAGCAGCGCGTTTAATGAGAAGTCGTCCAAAGTACAGCCTTAAACTAAATGCAGTGTCTCGAGTATCGGGGCGGGGGTTGGCGGTGTCAACGCGGCTACCATTCCCTGAACGTCAGGCCGACGCCGAATGCTGTCTGACTGTGGTTGTAGTCGAGCAGGGTGCCGCCGTAGCCGGAAGAAATTTGCAGGCTTAGTCGCGAAAGATGGCCGATATGTACCGGGGTGGACCAGTTCAACTCCATATATCCGCGGTGTTGCCCCAGATTCATGTTGCTGCGCAAGATCAGCACGACCTCGTCCTCGCTATCTGGCGACCAGTGCGCTTCCGCGTCGGCGACGCCGATGTACTTGGTGATGTCAGGGTTGTCATCCCGGACCAGCGGTTCAGGGATTCGCCACCAGCCGCGTCCCAGCACATAGAAATCGGCCCACTCCCAACCGCTCTGCAAGTAGATGCGGTTCCAGCTCCTGGAATCAGGGTTGGGCCGGCCATTCGACTGGTGCACCAGGCCCAGATTGAGCAGTTTCCAGCCGCTGGTGTTGCCTGTGCCGAACGTGCCTATGACCTCCGGCTCGTAGTTGGACTCGCGAAACGGCGAAGATTCCGCGCCGTTGAACAGCTGCCAATAGGATTGCTGTGTATAAGCCGCCCACAGACGAAAGTTCCTGAACTGCAGAAAGTCGATATCGCGAAAATTGCCGAATTCCGACTTGGCGCTGAACTGGAATTTCAATTCAGTGGACTGGTAGTTATAGGGTGCAAGCGCAGTGTGCAATGGCGCGGGCGAAGTAGGCAGTTTATTGATGCTAGATGTGTGGTTGACAAGCACATAGTTGGGGCGGTGCGGTTCCAGACGGCGTATGCCTGCGCTGTCCGGGTTGCCGTTGCCGTCCAGATCCCATGCCCGCGTCAGAGCGGATCGCTGCGCGTAAATCTGTCCGGTAAGGCGATCGAAGCAGGCCAGCCGCTCCATCTCGTTCTGTTTGCCGGTGCACTCTTTCCAGATCGGTTTGGCGGCAAAGGTCGAGACAGGACACAACAAAACAATTGCGGCCAAACAGCGTATCAGCGTCGGGAGTGCAATACCGCGCATGGTCAGTTGTTTTCTTTAGCGGCCGGTTTGTGCTTCGACCACATCATCAGCGCAATGCCCGCCAATACCATCGGCAAGCTCAGCCACTGCCCCATGCTGACACCGAAGGTCATCAGTCCGAAAATGCCATCGTCCGGGTTGCGTGTGAATTCGCCGAGAAAGCGGAAGCAGCCGTAGCCGATCAGGAACAGGCCGGATACTGCACCCGCCGGTCGCGGTTTGTTGGAGTACCACCAGAGCAGGACAAACAGCGCGATGCCCTCCATCGCGAACTCATACAGCTGCGAAGGGTGGCGCGGGATGTTGTCCACCTGCGGGAATACCAAGCCCCACGGCATATCGGTCGGTCGGCCCCACAGTTCACCGTTGATGAAATTGCCGATGCGCCCGAAAGCCAAACCGGGCGGAACCAGTGGCGCGATAAAGTCCATCAGCGCCAGCCACTGTATGTTTCGGCTGCGAGCGAACAAGGCCATCGCCAGCAGCACGCCCAGGAAGCCGCCGTGGAACGACATGCCGCCTTCCCACACCGCGAGGATCTTGGCCGGATGTGAAAAATAGTAGCCGGGATTGTAGAGGAACACCTCGCCCAGACGCCCGCCCAGCACCACGCCGAGCACGCCATAGAACAGCAGGTCGTCCAGGAATTTGTCGTCCCAGCCGGGGCTTCCCAGTGTGCGTAGGCGCTTGCGTCCTAGCAAGATGAAAGTCACAAAACCGAGCAGGTACATCAGCCCGTACCAGTGGATGCCGAACGGGCCGAGGTGGATGGCGACGGGGTCGAATTGCGGATGGGTCAACATGGGGCGCGAATGTACCACAAGAAAAAAGCACAAAAATTATATAGGCCGTCGAAATGCTTGACCATTCTATGGGGGGGCGGTACTTTGCGCGGCGTTCTTCAGCCGCACAACTACAACGATAAATGAAAGGGGATTGGCTCGTGAAATTGCACGGAACTATTTGCACTGGAATTAAGTTTGGAATTGGCTTGGTCGCGATAGCTGTTCTAACGCTTGTTGGGTGCGGTGGCGGTGGCGGAGGTGGAGCAAGCAACACATCCGGCCCCAGCTCACTTACTCCGGCGCAAGTGGCCGCGATTTCTGCTGCTGAAATCGCAGCTTATTCAGGTAGCCAAGTTGCTACGTTGGGTGTGAATATCAAATACCTCAGTGATGCCGCATTGAATGCACTTTCGTATATGCCGATGAATTCTTCGGGCCCGATTCAATCTATTTCTGCTGCACAGATAGCAGCTCTGTCTCCGGCACAAGTTCGAATGATCGGTGCTGCGGGACCCGGCGGAACGGTTGGTACGGCGCAGCTTCTCTATCTAAATACGGGTGCATGGGCTGCGCTTGCCAGCGATCCGCTGCAAGTTGCAGCAATTACGCCTGCCGAGGTTGCGACACTTTCGGGCTACCACATCGCAGCATTGGGCACGAACATTAACCAGCTTAGCAATGCCGCATTGAATGCGCTCTTGTATACACCGATGAATTCTTCTGGGCCGATTCAGTCTATTTCAGCTGCACAGATTGCCGCTTTGACTCCAGCGCAGGTTCGCATGATTGGTGCTGCGGGACCTGGGGGAACCGTTGGTACGGCGCAGCTTCTTTATCTAAATATGGGTGCTTGGGCTGCGCTTGCCAACGATCCGCTGCAAGTTGCGGCAATTACCCCTGCCGAGGTTGCGACACTTTCGGGCTACCATGTCACGGCATTGGGCAAGAACATTAACCAGCTCAGCAATGCCGCATTGAATGCGCTCTTGTATACACCGATGAATTCTTCCGGGCCGATACAATCTATTTCCGCTGCACAGATTGCAGCTCTGTCTCCTGCACAAGTTCGTATGATTGGCGCTGCGGGGCCTGGAGGTACGGTTGGAACATCTCAGATCGTCTTTTTGAATTCTGGTGCGTGGGCCACGCTTGCCAGCGACCCTCTGCAAGTTGCTGCGATTACGCCCGCCGAAGTTGCAACTCTTGTCGGAACTCAAATTGCGGCATTGGGTGCGAATATCCAATATCTGACGGCTCCCGCATTGGGAGCCTTATTGAATACCCCGCTGAATTCTTCGGGTCAATTGCAGTCTCTTTCTGCGGTGCAGATTGCTGCATTAAGTTCTGCGCAAATCGGCGTCATTGCTGGCTTATATACGAACACCGGGATTGCGTATCTCAATTTGGGGGCGTTCAGTACATTAAGCGCTTCCCAAGTCGCAGTTCTGACTCCAACGCAGGCCGTTGGCATCAGTGCGGCCCAGCTTGCTTCACTATCAACAACGGCAATCGCAGGGTTTGCGCCAGCTACTATAGCGAGCTTTACCGCCGCGCAAACGGCATCGTTGTCAGCCGCGCAACACACTGCTTGTGGGTGCTAGGACGTTATTGTTCATATAGTAAACTATGGCAATGAAACTGCCCGCCTAGTGCGGGCAGTTTCGTTTTCAACTCCTCAGGTGTTTTGCGCTGTGACTGGGCATTGCCTTGGTTTAGAATCCGGATTCTTGCTTAACAACTGGAATCCGCACCATGCCTCAATACCGTTCCTACACATCTACCCATGGCCGCAACATGGCGGGCGCACGCGCCTTGTGGCGCGCCACCGGCATGGCCGAAGGCGACTTCGGCAAGCCCATCATCGCCATCGCCAACTCCTTCACCCAGTTCGTGCCTGGCCACGTGCATCTGCAGAACCTCGGGCAGCTGGTGGCGCGCGAGATCGAGAAGGCGGGCGGTATCGCCAAGGAATTCAATACCATCGCCATCGACGACGGCATAGCCATGGGTCACGACGGCATGCTGTACTCGTTGCCCAGCCGCGACCTGATTGCCGACAGCGTGGAATACATGGTCAACGCGCATTGCGCCGATGCGCTGGTGTGCATCTCCAATTGCGACAAGATCACACCGGGGATGCTGATGGCTGCGATGCGTCTGAATATCCCCGTGGTGTTTGTTTCCGGTGGCCCTATGGAAGCGGGCGAGGTGAACTGGCAGGGCAAGACCCGTGGGCTGGACTTGGTCGATGCGATGGTTGCCGCGGCAGACAGCAACTGCAGCGACGAGGAGGTGGCCGCCATCGAGGTCTCAGCCTGCCCGACCTGCGGCTCCTGCTCCGGCATGTTCACTGCCAACTCGATGAACTGCCTGACCGAGGCACTGGGCTTGTCCTTGCCGGGTAACGGCTCGCTGGTGGCGACGCACGCCGAACGCAAGCAGTTGTTCCTGCGCGCCGGACGCACCGTCGTCGAGCTGTGCAAACGCTACTACGAGCAGGACGATGCGTCGGTGTTGCCGCGCAGCATCGCCACCTTCGAGGCTTTCGAGAACGCGATGACGCTGGACATCGCCATGGGCGGCTCGACCAATACGGTATTGCACTTGCTGGCCATTGCGCGCGAAGCGGGCGTGGACTTCACGATGAAAGACATGGATCGTTTGTCGCGCCATGTGCCGACCTTGTGCAAGGTCGCGCCCTCGTCCGAGTTCCACCTTGAAGACGTGCATCGTGCGGGCGGCATCGCCGCGATCCTGGGCGAGCTGGATCGCGCAGGCCTGCTGCATGGCGATGTTGGCTCCGTGCACAGCAAGACGCTGCGCGACGGGCTCAAGCAGTGGGATATCGCGCAGACTCAAAGCGAAGACGTGAAGAAGTTCTATCGCGCAGCCCCCGGCGGCATCGCGACCACCATCGCCTTCTCGCAGTCCATGCTCTATCCCGAACTGGATGCAGACCGCGCCAAAGGTTGCATCCGTGACAAGGCGCACGCCTATTCGCAGGACGGCGGCTTGGCGGTGCTGCACGGCAACATCGCGCTGGACGGTTGCATCGTGAAGACCGCCGGTGTGGATGAGAGCATCCTCAAATTCAGCGGACGCGCGCGCGTGTTCGAAAGCCAGGATGCGGCGACAGCAGGCATCCTCGACGACCAGATCGTCGCGGGCGACATCGTCATCATTCGTTACGAAGGGCCCAAGGGTGGGCCAGGCATGCAGGAGATGCTGTACCCGACCTCGTACCTGAAATCGAAAGGGCTGGGCAAGGCCTGTGCGCTGCTAACCGACGGGCGATTCTCCGGCGGCACGTCGGGTCTCTCTATCGGCCACGCTTCGCCGGAAGCGGCCAGCGGTGGTGCGATCGGCCTGGTGCAGGAAGGCGACCGCATCGAGATCGACATCCCGAATCGCAGCATCAACCTGGCGATCTCCGATGCCGAACTGGCGCAACGTCGCGCTGCGATGGAGGCGAAGGGCAAGCTGGCCTGGAAACCGACCGCCGAGCGCGCGCGCAAGGTGTCGGCGGCGTTACGTGCCTACGCGGCCATGGTCACCTCGGCCGACAAGGGGGCCGTACGCGACGTGTCGCAAGTGGAAAAATGAAGCAAGAAGTTTAGTTGGCAGCCGAACACGGATAGCTATCCGTGTTCGTCAGTGTTGGTCCGTGGTGAGGGTTGTTCTTTAGGGGGCAGGAAGAAGCCATGAAAGCCATACTGATTGCGAATCCCAAAGGCGGCAGCGGCAAGACCACGCTGTCCACCAACATCGCTGGCTACCTGACCTCGCGCGGATATCGCGTAGCCATCCTGGACCTGGATCGGCAGAAATCCGCGACACAGTGGCTGACAAATCGTCCTCGTAGTCTTCCCGGCATCGAATTGATGCAATCCGAGGTAGAAGCAAACTCCCCTGTGGACTGGCTGGTGATTGACTCGCCCGCAGGCTTGCACGGCAAGAATCTGGATCACGCCCTGAAGCTGGTACATCGAGTGATCGTGCCCATCGCGCCCTCCGCCTTCGATATACAGGCCAGTCGCGATTTCCTGGAAGTTTTGCATCACGAAAAGACGGTACGCAAAGGCAAGATATTCGTCGGTGTGGTCGGCATGCGCATGGATCCGCGCACTCGAGCGGCACTGACACTGGAGCAATTCCTGAAGGGGCTGGATCTGCCTGTGCTCGCCTATTTGCGCGAGACCCAGGTGTATGTCAATGCGGGATTCGAGGGTAAGACCCTGTTCGATCTGCCGCCCTCGCAAGCACAGCGTGAGCTTGAGCAATGGGCCTATCTGTTGGGTTGGTTGGAGCGTGAGGAACGACTGGAGTAAACACTTAAAAGGAGACTGAGATGAACAAAATTGCACTGTTGATTCCATGTTTGCTTATTGTGTCCGGCTGTAAACCAGAGGAGGCAAAGTCGCCGGTGACACCGGCTCCCATAACGCCGGCCGCAGTGCCTGAGCCCATCAAGAAGGAAGCTGCCATGGGCGCGGAGCCGGCACCAGCCGCGCCTGTTCCTGCATCGCTAGTGCCTAAGGCGGAGGTTGTCGCGCCACCTGCCGCGGTCGAAGCCAAGCTCGCAACCTGCGTTGTCCGAGACGGAGGCACTTGCGCTGGCCAAGAAGAAGAACTGCCTTGCCTGCCATCAGGTGGACAGGAAGGTGCTCGGCCCGTCGTGGAAAGATGTTGCCGGCAAATATCGCGGCGATGCTACGGCAGCGGCACGCCTGGAAAGCGTCATTGCCAAGGGGGGAGTGGGTGCTTGGGGTACCTTGGCCATGCCCGCTCAGCCGCAATTGAGCGAAGCCGACCGCAAGCTGCTGGTCAGGTATATTTTGAACCTGAAATGATCAGGTCAACCAAGTGGCCGAACACCGCGTTCTAGGCACACCGCTTACTGTTTGCAATTCGCGCGGGGTTGTTTAGAATGCGGACGGGGTAGAAAACTCCGCTCGTTGTAAATGTAGTCAAACCTAAAAAATGGAGAGAACATGAAGTCTATCGTCATAAGCATGATCGCTGCAGCAGGATTGATGGTTGCCGGTTCCGCAATGGCAACTGATATGCCAGCCGTTGCCAAGAAGAACAACTGCACTGCTTGCCACGCTGTGGACAAGAAGGTGGTTGGTCCGGCTTGGAAATCGGTTGGTGAGAAGTACAAGGGTGACGCTGGCGCGGCCGCTCGCCTGAGCGAAAAGGTCAAGAAGGGTGGCAGCGGAGCATGGGGTTCCATGCCGATGCCGGCTAATCCCAAGGTTAGCGATGCTGACATGAAGGAACTGATTGACTTCGTCTCTGGGCCTGGGCAAGTAATTCTGCCTGACGCAATAAAAAAGCCGGCTTAAGCCGGCTTTTTTATTGCCCATTCTTTTTGCGAACTAGCGTGCAAGTTTGCTGTGGCGGATGGAGTAGGTGAAGTACACGATCAAACCTATGGTCAGCCACACAGTAAAACGAAGCCAGGTCTGTGCCGGCAAAAAAGCCATCAGTCCGGCACAGGAGATCATGCCGAGTATCGGGAACATTGGGTTGAACGGGTTCTTGAACGGGCGTGGCAAGTTT
The DNA here is from genome assembly GCA_963813255.1 of uncultured beta proteobacterium. Classification (GTDB taxonomy): domain Bacteria; phylum Pseudomonadota; class Gammaproteobacteria; order Burkholderiales; family Gallionellaceae; genus Sideroxyarcus. The sequence goes on from CAWEYD010000002.1 coordinate 304,686, forward strand.
GGATGGCGGATTCGCATCACGATCACCCCAAGGCAGACCAGCACGAACGCAGCCAGGGTTCCGATGTTGACCAGTTCCGCCAAGGCGCCGAGAGGGAATAGTCCTGCGGCGAGCGACATGATGATGCCGGTGATGACGATCACACGCACCGGAGTCTGCGTTCCCTGGTTGATCCTGGACAGAAAGGGCGAAACCAGTCCATCGCGCGACATGGACAGGATGATGCGGGTCAGCGCGTAATACAGCACCAGCATGACTGTGGTGAGGCCTGCGATGACGCCGGTCGCGACCAGGGCAGATGCCCACTTGTAGCCCAACAGCTGCAAGGCGTGGGCGACGGGGGAAGAGACGTTCAACTGAGCGTAGGGCACGATGCCGGTGAGCAGTCCGGAGACGATGATGTAGATCACCGTGCAAAATGCGAGCGAGGCGATGATGCCGATCGGCAGGTCGCGTTGGGGGTTCTTCGCCTCTTCGGCCGCGGTCGATACCGCATCGAAACCCACGTAGGCAAAGAACACCAGCGAGGCACCTGCCAACACACCGGTGGTACTGCCGTCCGGCAGGGTGTTGAACCATCCATAGGGCATGAACGGATGCCAGTTCATCGGCTCGACGTTGAATGCCGCGATGCTGATGAAGACGATGATGGTCAGCACTTTCACAGCCACCATCGCGGTGTTGAGCTGCGCACTTTGTTTGACACCGATGATGAGCAGTCCCATCAGGATGACGATGATGGAGGCGGCAGGGAGGTTGATGATGCCGCCCAAGGCGGGAGCCTTGGTCAGTGCCTCCGGCAATCCTATGCCCATCGCGGTGAGCGCGTTGTTGAAATATCCCGACCAGCCGTTGGCGACGGCCGCCACCGAGACGCTATATTCCAGCAACAATATCCAGCCTATCATCCAAGCCACGACCTCGCCCAGTGCGACATAGCTGTAGCCATAAGCGCTGCCGCAACCGCCAACGGTCGAGGCGAGTTCGGCATAGGCCAGTGCAGCAAAGGCACAGGCCAAGCCGGAGATCACGAAGGAAAGCACGACCGCCGGGCCGGCCTGATTGGCTGCTGCGATCCCGGTGAGCACGAAGATCCCGGTGCCGATGATGGCCCCGATGCCAAGCAGGGTGAGATCGAACGCCGACAGGCATCGCTTCAACTCGGATGTGTCAGCGAAATCGGTCGCCGACTTGGTACGGAAAAGACGCTGCAACATGTATAAAGCCTCCCTGATGTTTGCAGGAGATTATGCCCGAGATTTCTGTTTCGCCTAGAGCACTTTGAGCAACAGCTTGGTCGCCAAAACCAGCAGCAATATGGCGAACAACTTGCGCAGCATTTCCACCTTCATGCGGTGTGCGGCCTTTGCGCCTAACGGTGCGGTGAGTACGCTGGCGAGTGCGACCCAGAACAGGGCGGGCAGGTAGACGTAGCCCAGGTGCGGCTCGGGCAATGCGTCGATGTGCGAACCGACAGCGATATAGCCCAAGGTGCCGCCAACGGCGATGGGGAAGCCGATCGCTGATGCCGTGCCGATAGCGTGGCGCAATGGCACGTTGCACCAGACGAGGAAGGGCACGACGATAGTGCCGCCGCCAATGGAAACCAGGCTGCTGATCCATCCGGTGAAGGTGCCCGTGAGGGTCATGCCTGCCATGCCGGGCAGTTGGCGCGAGGGATGCGGGCGCTTGTCAATCAGGATCTGCGCCGCCGCAAAGTAGACGAACAGGGTGAAGAAGATGCCTAGCCCCCGAGTCGGGATGGATGCGGCGAGCAGCGCGCCCAATGCCGTGCCTATTAAGATGCCGGGGGTTATGCGTCGCACGACTTGCCAGCAGACTGCGCCATGCTGGTGGTGCTTGCGCATGCTGGCGAGCGAGGTGAATACGATGGTGGCCATGGAGGTGCCGAGGGCGAGGTGCAGTGCATACTCTGATGAGAAGCGCTGTGCATCGAACAACAGCAACAACACAGGCACCAGCACCAATCCCCCGCCGACGCCGAATAACCCGGCGAGAAAACCAGCGATTGCGCCGAGCAGCAAATAGGCTGCGTACCACTCCATCAGTCGCGGACCAATCTAGTGGTGATGAACTTCCACTCCGCCGGATCGAGCGGTGTGATGGACAGTCGATTGCCGCGTTGCAGTGTGCGCATGTTCTCCAGCTCTGGATGCCGGCGTAGCTCATCGAGCGGGATGAGGTCGATCTTCTTCACGAGCGTCACGTCCACGTTGAACCAGCGCGGAGCATCCTGTGTGGCCTTGGGATCGAAATATCTGCTGTTGCTGTCGAACTGCGTGGCGTCAGGATAAGCGAGCGCGCTGACCTCGGCGATGCCCGCGATGCCAGGCTCCTTGCAGTTGGAGTGATAGAACAGCACGCCGTCGCCGACCTGCATCTGGTTGCGCATGAAGTTGCGTGCCTGATAATTGCGCACGCCGTACCAGGCAACGGTCTGGTTCGGCATCGCGCCAAGGTCGTCGATGCTGCAATCAGTCGGTTCGGATTTCATCAGCCAGTAGCGCATGATCCAATTCTACAAATAAAAAAGTGCGATCCGTGAAGATCGCACTGGAATAAAGCCCCCCGCCTGTGCCGTTGACTCAATATCTTGAACCGGGGTTCAAGAGGGTCGGTTCCCGGTTACATCAGGTGCATCCGCGGGGGATGCTCACAACAGTAACTTGAATGGGGCGCAACCTAAGCAGTTAGCTCATTGGTTCAAAGAATTATGAATCTGACGAACACCGCAGGGGACAAACTTGAAAGGCTTAGAACAATTCATCCTGGTCAACCAACGCTGTATCGATGGTCGCCTGCATGGCTAACATTCTACGCTTCACTTCGGCCAGGTCAAATCCTCCGCCGACTTTCGTGGTGAGCAATTCATGGGCGATGTTGAGCGCCGCCATGATGGCGATGCGTTCGACCGAGGCGATCTTGCCCGCGTCGCGTATCTCGCGCATCTTTTTGTCCAGATAAGCAACGGCATCCAGCAGTTCCGCGCGCTCGTCTTCGGGGCAGGCGACATGGAACTCACGGTCGAGTATGGTTACCTCCAGCGAGCTGATTTTGGTGTTACTCATTGGGCGTCAGCGGGAAGTTGCGCGAGGATCTTTTCCAGACGTTGCGACGCCTGCTCGATCTTGTCCTGGCTCTTGCGCTGTCCGTTGAGTGCGGAAGCGACCTCTTGGCGCAGTTTCAGATTTTCGGCGCGCAGGTGCTGGGTCAGTTGCACCAGTTGTGCCAATTTCTGGTCGAGTATGTCGAGTTCGCTTTGCATGGGTGAACTATAGTTTTAAAAAGCCTGTTAAGTCAATCGGTAACGAAGCATTTCGCAAGTGCTTTGGAATCGTCCGGTCGGCGTCTGCTACAATCAGCCCCAGCTTCAAGGTGCTGGAAGGTGCAAGCCTTACAGTTAAACGGGAAACAGGTGAGGGAGTGTTAACTCAATGCCTGTGCTGCCCCCGCAACGGTAAGCAAGTGTGGATCTGCCAATAGGCCACTGTGAGCAATCATGGGAAGGCGGCAGATCAAGACTTGCGAGCCCGGATACCGGCCTTGAGCGAGGTTCAGGAAATGCTGCGGGAGGCGCATGGATGCTCGTTCTTCAAGAGCCCATTCTTTCTTCTCGTCGCATTCCTGATTTTTATTCAATGTTCCAACGGGGACGCTTGGAACTTAAATCAGGAATCACCATGCAACGAAAATATCTCTAGCCGCATTGTTGTTTGCGGTCACTCCCTTGGCGCAAGCCGCAACTGAAACGCTGGACGAAGTGGTGGTCACCGCGACCCGCACTGCGCAAGCAGCCGATGCAACGATGGCATCCGTTACCGTCATCACCCGCCAGGATATCGAACACCTGCAAGCGCAATCCTTGCCTGAGGTATTGCGCGGAGTGCCAGGACTGACGCTCAGCAACAACGGCGGCGCAGGCAAGGCTACTTCAGTATTCTTGCGCGGCACGAATGCCGATCATGTGCTGGTGCTGGTGGACGGCATCAAGATCGGTTCGGCAACTTTGGGTACCGCGTCGTTCCAGGATATTCCTGTCTCGCAAATCGAACGCATCGAGATCGTGCGCGGTCCTCGTGCCAGCCTGTACGGTTCGGATGCCATCGGCGGGGTGATCCAGATTTTTACGCGTAAGGGGGCGCGCGGGGTAGTCCCGTCGGCCAGCTTCACTGCGGGTAGCTACGGTACTTACAACACGGTGCTGGGTTTGAGCGGTGGCGGAGAGCAAGGCTGGTTCAATGCGAGAGCAAATCAGCAGAATGTGCAAGGTTTCAATGCCTGTCGCGGCAGTTTGACGGCGGGGTGTTTTGTGAACGAACCCGACAAGGATGGCTATCACAACTCATCATTGGGAATGAATGGCGGCTACCAGTCTGTCGCAAAGCGTGACGGCCGAGTTCAATGCCTTGCGCGCCAATAGCAGCGTGCAAACCGACGGCAGCATTTTTGCAGGCAACCAGGCCAAGTCTGTGCAACAGATATTGGGGGGCGCACTGAAAGCTGCAGCCACTTCGGCGTGGAACATGACGTTGCGGGGCGGGCGTAGCAACGACAACTCGGACATATTGTTCAACGGGCTCTATATCTCGCGTTTCAACACCCAGCGCGACACGCTGTCCTGGCAAAACGATGTGAACATCTCGGAAAATCAGCTAGTCACCGCAGGTCTCGATTATCAGAACGACCGCATCGATGCTTTGCCAGATGTGAACGCGCCGACCAATGGCTACACGCAAAACGCTCGCCGAAACCATGCGTGGTTTGCGCAATATCTGGGGGGCATCGGTGCGCACAGCATGGAAGTGAGTGCACGGCACGATAACAACCAGCAGTTTGGTGGACATAGCACGGGCGGCCTGGGCTATGGCTATGAGCTGAATGAAACAACTCGTCTGACCGCCAGCTACGGGACGGCATTCAAGGCGCCCACGTTCAATCAGTTGTATTACCCGGGGTTTGGCTCGGCAACCTTGCGGCCAGAGTTGTCGCGCAGCCTGGAAGCCGGGGTGGCCAGGCATACAGCATCAGGTAAATGGTCGGTCAATGCGTATCAAACCGACATCACCGATCTGATCGGCTTCGATGCCAACTTCACGCCCGTCAATATCGACAGTGCACGTCTGACCGGCGTGGAAGGTCAACTGAGAATTCGCCTGTCCGAATGGGATATCAACAGCACGTTCACTTTGCAGAATCCCCGGCAAACCTCGGGCGCCAATCAGGGGAAATTGCTCAATCGCCGCGCCACAGAAGCCATGCGGGTGGAAGTAGTGCGTACGTTCGGCGCATTTCGTATCGCCAGTTCGCTGTACGCAGAAGGGCATCGTTTTGATGACTTGAAGAATTCACCCAGCAAAACCTTGGCTGGTTATGGTCTGCTGGATATTCGAGCCGAATATAGCTTCTCGCCGGAATGGCTGCTGCAAGGTCGCGTGGACAACCTGCTCAACAAGCAATACGAGACTGCACAGTACTTCAACCAGGCGGGGCGCGGGGTATACTTGACGCTGAATTATCAGCCTAAGAACTAGGTTTTTCAGGTCGGGGTGCAGCCCCCGACCTGTTATCACATAAAACTTTTCAAGGAGAACGACATGAAGATATCTACACAACGTCCGGCGTTGATCGCTTTGGGCTTGATCGCGCTGATGGCTGCGACGCGCGTGCACCATTTCGGCAGCTCGTTGCATCTGCCTGACGCATCGCTGGCGGTGTTCCTGCTGGCAGGTTTCCTTATCGCCAGCCCCTTACTGTTTGGGGCGCTGCTGGTCGAGGCTGGCCTGATCGACTTTCTTGCGATTACGCAATTCAACGTGAACGATTATTGCGTTACGCCAGCCTACTGGTTCCTGATCCCGACTTACGCTGTGCTGTGGTTCGCGGGCCGATACTACGCACGCATCCATCAACATAGTTTGCGCAGCCTGGGAATGTTCGCAGGCCTGTCCTTTGTGACGACCAGCGTTGCATTCTTCATCTCCAACGGGGCGTTCTATCTGTTCTCCGGACGCTTCCCCGATATGGGCCTGGCTGAATATACAAGCCGTGTGGCGCAATACTATGTGCAGTACTTGAGCGGTGCAGCACTGTATCTGGTTCCCGCGGTGTTGTTGTACGTGGTATTCACGCAGCGTGCCCACACGGTACATTCCGAGGCTCCCTGATAGTTAATCCATGCCTGATAACAGCGCACAACATCAGCAGCGCATGGCTCACAAGAAAGCCGTGATCGATGCGTCGATAGCCAAGGCGAATCAGGACAAGGGCTTGCTGCTGGTGTTGACGGGTAATGGCAAGGGCAAGTCCAGTTCCGCGTTCGGTATGGTGGCGCGTACCTTGGGCTATGGCCTGAAAGCCGGCGTGGTGCAATTCCTCAAGAGCCGCCACGATACCGGCGAAGAGAAATTCCTTGGCCAGCAGCCCGACGTGCAATGGTTGGTGATGGGCGACGGCTTCACTTGGGACACGCAAAATCGCGATGCGGATATCTCCAGCGCACAACGCGCCTGGAAGGTCGCACAAGGTTTCCTGAGCGATACATCGCTGCACCTGGTGGTGCTGGATGAACTGACCTATCTGCTGAACTACGGCTACCTGGATGCGCAGCAAGTCTGTGCGGATCTGGCTGCGCGCCCGGCCATGCAGCATGTGGTGATCACCGGCCGCGCTGCCCCGCAAAGCCTGCTGGATATGGCCGACACGGTGAGCGAGATTCGGGACGTCAAACATGCCTTCCGTGCCGGAGTGCGTGCCCAGCCAGGTATAGACCTGTAACGCCGTCCGTCTCAGCAATATCACTTATGCAGATCGCACTGTTCGCAACGCCGCTCATGTTCTGTGCCGCCGTAGTGCTCGACCGCTGGCTCGGCGAGCCGCAGCGCTTTCATCCGCTGGTCGGTTTCGGCTGGCTGGCGCGCCGGGTTGAACAATTGTTTTACGGCACAAGTCGTGTGCGCGGTGTTGTGGCTGTGTTCATGTTGCTGCTGCCACTCGCGGCACTCGCGGCATGGCTGCAATCGCTCGCATTCATCGGCACGCTGTGCTCCGTAGTGTTGCTGTATTTCGCCATTGCACCGCGCAGCCTGAGCGAACATGCCGAACGCGTGTCGGTTGCCTGCGACAGGAACGATCTGTCTGCGGCGCGCACTGCAGTGAGCATGATGGTCAGCCGCGACACCACAAAATTAAACGAAGAGGGCGTGGCGCGCGCCACGGTCGAGTCGGTGCTGGAGAACGGAAACGATGCGATCTTTTCCGCACTGTTTTGGTTTGTCGTCGCAGGCGCACCGGGCGTGCTGTTGTATCGTTTGAGCAACACGCTGGATGCGATGTGGGGCTACCGCAATGCGCGCTACAACGAATTCGGCTGGGCCGCTGCGCGGCTGGACGATGTGTTGAATTTTGTTCCGGCGCGCCTGACCGCGTTGAGCTATGCACTGGTCGGGCATACGCGAAGTGCATGGAAGTGCTGGCGCGCGCAGGCAAAGCATTGGGAAAGCCCCAATGCGGGGCCGGTGATGGCGGCAGGTGCCGGGGCATTGCAGGTGCGCTTGGGCGGAACAGCGGTCTACCAGGGTGAAGTCAGCGAGCGCCCAGTGCTGGGCTGCGGTGCAGAAGCCGGCAGCGGCGATATCCTGCGCGCAGTGCAACTGGTGCAACGCACTTTGTATCTGTGGCTGTGCGTGATCGGCGTAGGCGCACTGCTGATCACGGCGTGGCAACGCTATGTCTGAACACGTCATGCTCGAACACGGCGGCAGGGTGCGTGTGGCGGCGCAGCGCTACGGCATCCCCGAATGCGACTGGCTGGATCTGTCTACTGGCATCAATCCCAATGGCTGGCCCGTTCCCGCTGTGCCGCAGGAGATCTGGCAGCACCTGCCGCAAGACGATGACGAGCTGCATGCCGCTGCGCAGGGCTATTACGGCACGTCGCGATTGCTCGCGGTGGCTGGTTCGCAAGCCGCGATACAAGCGCTGCCGCGCCTACGTGCGCCTGTGCACGTGGCCCTCGTGGCGCCCAGTTATGCGGAACACGCCCATGCCTGGTTGCGGCACGGACATCAGGTCACGCCCATGTCTGCCGCAGAGATCCTGGATATCGACGACAGCGTGCAAGTGGCGGTGATCGTCAATCCCAACAATCCCAGCGGACGACTTTTCCAGCGTGACGAGTTGCTGTGCCTGAACGAAAAGCTGGCAGCGCGCGGCGGCTGGCTGATCGTGGATGAAGCATTCATGGATGCCATGCCCGAACACAGTCTGGCAGCGGCGTGTCCGCAAGCGGGGCTGATCGTACTGCGTTCCGTGGGCAAGTTCTTTGGCCTGGCCGGCGCGCGAGTGGGCTTCGTGCTGGCGGAGCAAAAGCTGCTGCATGCGCTTGCCGCGTTGCTTGGGCCGTGGCCGATTGCCGCGCCGTCGCGTTACGTGACCACGCATGCCTTGCGCGATAGCGTCTGGCAACAGATAACCTGCCATGCGTTAGCGCAGGCAGCGCAGCGTTTGTCAGATTTGTTAAAGCAGCATGGTTTAACGCCTGACGGAGGTTGCGGCTTGTTTCAATGGGTGTGCTGCCCTGATGCTGCGAGCGTGCATGAGCAACTCGCGCTACGCGGCATACTCACGCGCCTGTTCGAGCTGCCGCACAGCGTGCGTTTCGGCTTGCCGCGCGACGAGGCGCAGTGGGCGCGCTTGACTGCAGCTTTAGGCGAGTTGCGGCGATGAACGCACGCACGCTGATGATCCAGGGAACGACCTCCGATGCGGGCAAGAGCACGCTGGTCGCTGCATTGTGCCGCTGGCTGGTGCGGCAGGGTGTGGCGGTCGCGCCGTTCAAGCCGCAGAACATGGCGCTGAACAGTGCAGTGACACCCGACGGCGGCGAGATCGGCCGCGCACAGGCGGTGCAGGCACAAGCCGCCCGCCTCGCGCCGCACACCGACATGAACCCGGTGTTGCTCAAACCCAACAGCGACACCGGTGCACAAGTGATCATCCACGGGCGCGCCATCGGCAACATGGAAGCGCTTGCATATCACCACTACAAAACCACGGCACGCGCAGCGGTGCTGCAGTCGCATGCGCGGCTGTCCTTGCAGTATCAGGTCGTGGTGGTGGAAGGCGCGGGCAGCCCGGCCGAGATCAATCTGCGCGAGGGCGACATCGCCAACATGGGCTTCGCCGAAGCGGTGGATTGCCCGGTGATCCTGATCGCGGACATCGACCGCGGTGGCGTGTTCGCGCACTTGGTCGGCACGCTAGCGCTGCTGACCGACAGTGAACAGGCGCGCGTGGCCGGCTTCGTCATCAACCGCTTTCGCGGTGATATCGCGCTGTTGCAGCCCGGATTGGATTGGCTGGAGCAGCACACGGGCAAGCCGGTGCTCGGCGTGCTGCCCTATCTGCACGACCTGCATCTGGAAGCGGAAGATGCAGTGCCGCACAGCTCATCGCTCGCAGAGCGAAGCGCAGACAAGTTGCGCGTCATCGTGCCGGTGCTGCCGCACATCAGCAACCACACCGATTTCGATCCGCTGCGCTTGCATCCGCAGATCGAATTCAAGTTCGTACCGATCAACGAGCCGCTGCCTCCCGCCGACCTGATCATCCTGCCAGGCAGCAAATCTGTGCGCAGCGACTTGGCCAGTTTGCGCGCCGCAGGATGGGATACGGCGATCAAGCAGCACCTGCGCTACGGTGGCAAACTCATCGGCATCTGCGGCGGGCTGCAAATGCTGGGACAATATATCCACGATCCGCTTGGGATAGAAGGCGAGGCGGGCAGCGGTGAAGGGCTGGGCTTGCTGGAGTTGAGCACCACACTCGCCGCCGAGAAACAGTTGCGCAATGTGCGCGGTACTTTGTCGCTGGAAGATGCGCCCGTGTCCGGTTATGAGATCCATGCGGGCGTTTCCAGCGGAGTCGCGCTGCAATCCCCCGCGCTGCAACTGGCACACGGCGCGGAGGGTGCCATCTCGGGCGATGGAAAAATACTTGCCACCTATCTGCACGGCTTGTTCGAGTCGGCAGAGGCGTGCAGCGCCTTGTTGCGCTGGGCAGGCCTGCACGAGGTGCAGACGCCGGATTACCGCGCGCGCTGCGAAGCCGATCTGGAACGCCTGGCGGATGCGGTGGAACATTATCTGGATACGGCAAAGCTGCGCGAGCTGTCTCAATTGGGAGGGACGCAATGCGTGAACTGATCCTGGGCGGTGTGCGCTCCGGCAAGAGTCGACTGGCCGAGCAGCACGCCAACGATTCCGGTCTGGACGTGGTGTACGTGGCGACCGCACAGGTGCGCGATGCCGAGATGCAGCAGCGCATCGCCCAGCATCAGGCGCGGCGGCCTGCGCACTGGCTGGCGATAGAGACCGGGCCCAACCTGGCGCAGGTGCTGCAGCAACAGGCCAGTGCTGGACGCTGCATGCTTGGTGGATTGTCTGACGCTGTGGCTCACGCAACTACTGTGCGATGCGAGCGAAGCCGAATTGCGCCGCGAAGTGGATGCCTTGCTGGCCGTGCTGCCCACGCTGCCCGGACAGATCATTCTGGTGAGCAACGAAACCAATATGGGCATCGTTCCGCTCGGCGAATTGTCGCGGCGCTATTGCGACGAAGCGGGACGCCTGCATCAACAAGTGGGCGCCTTATGTGAACGTGTGATTTTGACCGTGGCAGGACTGCCACTCATCGTGAAGGAAAGTTAAGAATGGCAACAAGCTGGCTGATACAACCGTGTTCGACATTGAACGAAGCAGCGCGCACCTCTGCGCTGGCGCGTCAAGGGCAACTCACCAAACCGCCTGGTGCATTGGGGCGCCTGGAAGACCTCGCAGTGCAGCTCGCAGCGTGGCAAGGGGTGGAGCAGCCCGTGATGGAGCGCGTGTACATCGGCATCTTTGCCGGCGACCATGGTGTGGCCGAGGAAGGCGTGTCGCTGTTCCCGCAAGCAGTTACGGCGGAGATGGTGCGCAACTTTGCGCGGGGGGGGGCGGCCATCAGCGTATTGGCGCGGCAGTTGAACGCCACGCTGGAAGTCATCAATCTCGGCACGGTGTCTGTGGTCGAGCCTTTGAGCAATGTGCGCGATGAACGTATCGCAGCGGGCACGGCCAATTTTGCCAAACAGCCTGCGATGAGCACAGAGCAATGCGCTGCCGCGCTACAGGGCGGACGCAATGCGGCGTTGCGCGCCAAGCAGCAAGGGGCGCAACTCTTCATCGGCGGTGAGATGGGCATTGCCAATACCACCTCGGCGTCGGCCATCGCCTGCGCGCTATTGTCCGCCGCACCCGAGTCGCTGGCGGGGCCGGGAACCGGGCTGGATAGCGCAGGTGTGTCGCACAAGGCACAAGTGATCGCCAAGGCGCTGAGCCTGCATCAAGTTGCTGCCGACCAGCCGCTGGACGTGCTGCGCAGTGTGGGCGGCTTTGAGATCGCGGGTCTTGCGGGCGCTTACGTCACGGCGGCGCAGAATGGCATGCCAGTCCTGGTGGATGGCTTCATCAGTTCGGTGGCGGCGCTCGTTGCTGTGCGCATCAATCCGGCGGTGCGTGCTTGGTTGCTGTTTGCGCACACTTCGGCCGAGCCCGGACACCAGCGCGTGCTGGCGGCGCTTGAAGCGCAGGCGCTGCTGCAATTGGGCATGCGTCTGGGCGAAGGCAGCGGTGCGGCGACAGCTGTGCCTTTGTTGCAATTGGCGTGTGCCCTGCATCGCGGCATGGCCACCTTTGCCGAGGCCGGAGTCAGTGAGCAGAACTGATCCCGTCATCGTGACGGTGCTGCGCCACGGCGCAGTCGCGGGGCGTGCACATGTGTTTCGCGGCGCACTGGATGAGCCGCTCAGCGTGCAGGGTATGGCGCAGATGCAGCTGGCGCTCGCGCGCTGTCCGGCTGCCTTCGATACGGTCGCCACTTCACCGCTCAAGCGCTGCCATGAATTCGCTGCTTCCTACGCGGCACAGCAGCGCTTGCCTTTGCAGGTGCTGACTCCGTTCAGCGAGTTGGCCTTCGGCGAATGGGAAGGGCTCACGCCCGATGAAGCAGCTGCACGATATCCGGCTGCATACCAGGTGTTTCATGACACGCATGGCGAGCATGCTCCACCGCATGGCGAATCGCTGGCGCAATTCCGGGCCCGTATCAGTTGGGGTTGGCACGACTGGCTGGCGCGCGATGAAGGAAAGAACCGTTTGCTCGTTACGCATGCCGGGGTGATGCGTGCCTTGCTCATGGAGTTGTTCGGCTTCACGCCTGAGCAAGCCTTCCAGATCGCATTGCCGGAGGCGGCGTGCCTGCGCATTTCCTGGCTGCATGGGCAGCCGCCATTTCTACTCTCCATCAATTAAGGCGACATTACGATGCGTGGTTTGATCCTGGCGATCCAATTCCTGACGCGGCTTCCCACACCGCAGTTGCGCGGTCTTGATCCGGCGAACTTGCCGCGCAGCGTGCAGTGGTTTCCGCCGGTGGGCCTGCTTATCGGTGCGTTGTTGGCAGCCACCTTGTGGTTGGGCAGCCGCATCGATCCATGGTTGGGCGCGCTGCTGACGCTGCTGTTGTGGGTGTGGGTCACAGGTGCGCTGCATCTCGACGGGCTTGCCGACATGAGCGATGCGCTGGGTGCGGCACACCGCGACCGCGAACGTTTCCTGGCCGTGCTGGCCGATCCGCATCTGGGTACATTTGGCGCGGTTAGCCTGCTGCTGCAACTGGCGAGCAAGCTGGTGCTGTTGATGTTGCTGGCGCGTAGCGGCCAATACTGGACACTGTTGCTCATCCCCGCATGGGCGCGCTGGGGGACGTTGGTGTGGGCACGCTTGCCCACGCTCAAGCCCGGACTGGGACAGCACTTCGGCATGCAGATACAGCAGCGCGAGATATGGGGTTGGGGCGCTGCACTCTTTGCATTGAGCCTGAGCGCTCCCGTACTGTGCGCCGTGCCAATATTTGTTTTCCTTTGGCGTCAATTTCTTCTGCGCCGCTTGGGCGGCATGACAGGGGATCTGTTGGGTGCGGGGGTGGAGCTGATTGAAAGCACGGCCTTGCTGTTGTGCGTGATTGCGCCGGTTCGCGGTGTGATGGCCTGCCCTTTCTGCTAAAGTGCGCGCCATGAATTTGACCTCTACCCAGCTTTATCTACGCCTGCTTCGCTACGTCCGTCCTCATTGGCGGATATTCGCAATCTCGATACTCGGTATGGCAGTCGCTGCAGCGACCGAGCCCTTGCTTCCCGCATTGCTCAAACCCTTCCTCGACGGCACGTTCGTGCAAAAAGACGATATGGTGATGCGTTGGGCGCCGGTCTTCATCCTGGTGATCTTCTTCGTGCGAGGACTGGCCGGGTTTTTCGGTTCCTATGCAATCCACTGGGTAAGCAATAAGGTGGTGATGGATCTGCGCGCAGAGATGTTTGCCAAGTTGCTCGCGTTGCCCACTCGTTATTACGACGACCATGCCACGGGCGCGTTGATCTCCAAGCTCACTTATGACGTGACTAATGTGACCGCCGCCGCCACTAGCGTGGTGACCATCACCATTCGCGATTCCATCATCATCCTTGGCTTGCTCGGCTGGCTGTTCTATCTGGACTGGAAGCTCACGCTGCTGACACTGACCGTGGCACCCGTTGTGGCTTGGGTTATCAGCACCATCAATCGTCGCTTGCGTTCATCCAGCCGCGATACCCAGCGTGCGATGGGCAGCATCACGCAGGTCATCGAGGAGAGCATCACCGCGCACAAGGTGGTCAAGCTGTTCGGCGGACAACGCTATGAGCAGGATCGCTTCAATGAAGAGATTAACGGGGTGCGTCGTCACATGATGAAACAGGCGACAGCGGCGCTCGCCAATGTGCCTATCGTGCAGATGGTGGCCGCGATCGCATTATCGTTCGTCATCTATCTTGCTATTGGACAGGCGAAGAGCGATGCCACGACGGTCGGCAGCTTCCTGTCTTTCGTCGCCGCAATGCTGATGTTGACTGCGCCGCTCAAGCGTATCACCAGTATCAACGAATTTGTGCAGCGTGGCTTGGCGGCGGCGGAAAGTGTGTTCGAACTGATCGATACGCCGAGCGAGACCGACAGCGGCAAGACGGCGGTGCCACGTGCTAAAGGAGCTCTTGCCTTTGAGCATGTCAGCCTGTCCTACCAAGCGGACGAACGATTGGCGCTGAATGATATCTGCCTCGATGTCCCGGCCGGTCAGTCCGTGGCGTTGGTCGGAGCGTCCGGTAGCGGCAAGAGCACGCTTGCCAACCTGCTGCCTCGTTTCTATCTGCCAACGGCAGGCTGCATCAAGCTGGACGGGCACAACCTCAACGACCTTACATTGGCTAGTTTGCGCGCCAACATTGCGCTGGTGAGCCAGGAGGTCGTGTTGTTCAACGACACTATCGCCGCCAATATCGCCTACGGGCAGATGCGAGAAGTGCCGGAAGCGGAGATCATCGCAGCTGCGACCGCAGCGCATGCGATGGAATTCATCAGCAATCTGCCGCAGGCGTTGGAGACGCTGGTGGGTGAAAAGGGAGTGCGACTATCCGGTGGTCAGCGTCAGCGCATCGCTATCGCCAGAGCTATCCTCAAGAATGCGCCGATTCTGATACTGGATGAAGCCACCTCCGCATTGGACAGCGAATCCGAACGGCACGTGCAGGCTGCACTGGAAACGCTGATGCGGGGGCGTACCACGCTGGTCATCGCACACCGGCTCTCTACCATCGAGAAAGCCGACCGCATCGTTGTGCTGCAAAAGGGTCAGATCGTCGAGGTTGGCACACACGCCGAACTACTGGCTAAGAATGGCGTGTATGCTCAGTTGCACCGTATCCAGTTTGCGGCGACGCTGGGAAGTGCCTGATCAGGCGGCCTTCCCGCCCTTCCATACCTCCCACCACTTTTTCGAATTCGACATTTCCGAGAATTCTGCCGCGGCTTCTTTTTCCCACGAGGTCACCGAGAATCCCGCCTGCTGCAGGGCGGCGCTGTACTTGGTGTCCACGCCCTGTATGTGTTCTTTGAGCCAGGTCTTCAGGAAGCTTAGCATCTCGAAATAGATCGGCTTCTCTTCAAGCAGGTGTTTCTTGCACAGCTGATCGAGTTGAGCGATCAGCTTCCTGTGCTCTTCCATGTGCGGCTCGAGGTCTTGGTATTTCGCCTGACGCATCAGGCGCTCTTCCAGCGTGAAGTGGGTCTGGGTGTAGCTCATCAGCGCATCCAGGATTCCGGCAATGACTTTGTCGCCCTCGCGCTTGGATACCGCGACGAACAGACGGTTGAGTATGTCTACCAACACTTTATGCTGATCATCGATGGTTTTGATATTGACGCTGTACTCAGGAGACCACTTGAAAAAGACTTCTTCATTTGACATTCGTACCTCCGAATAAATGGTTTGGCTATTTGGAAAGTTCATTTAAACAATCAGCATATTCATCTTTGGAATCGTCAGGTTTTCATCGCCTCCTACCTAGACATCGATGACCTTGTATTATTTCAGGCCTAGTAAGCTTACTTTGAAAATGGCTTTCGCAGAAGACCGTTAATCTGTTGCCAAGCGCATAGACGAGCGGTGCGGAGCTTCGGTCAGTCGATGCACTATCTTAGGTGGCATCACTAACAGAATCTGCCGACCCCGGTACTTCGAGTACCGGCATAATAAGCAGCAGTGCCTGTAATTCACAGGTGATTCAGTTGACACTGCAGGTGTATCTGGTAAATTCCATACCCTAGCGATTCAGTCAAGAAAAGACCGGCGACTTCCCCAACTACCTTTCAAGGAGATCATCATGGCAGTACTCGTAGGTAAACAAGCCCCAGATTTCAGCGCGACCGCAGTTCTGGGCAACAATGAAATCAAAGACATCAAATTTTCCGAAGTCACCAGGGCCAAGTACGCAGTGGTGTTCTTCTACCCGCTCGACTTCACCTTTGTGTGTCCCTCCGAGTTGATTGCCTTTGATCATCGACTGGACGAGTTCAAGAAGCGCAACGTGGAAGTGATCGGCGTTTCCATCGACTCGCAATTTACCCACTTGGCATGGAAGAACACTCCGGTCGAAAAGGGTGGCATCGGCCAAGTGCGCTACACGCTGGTCGCTGACGTCAAGCATGAGATCGCCAAGGCCTATGATGTCGAATCCGAAGGTGGCGTGGCCTACCGCGGTTCTTTCCTGATAGACAAGAAGGGCGTGGTGCAGCACCAGGTGGTGAACAACCTGCCGCTGGGACGCAACATCGACGAAATGCTGCGCATGGTCGACGCGCTGCAATTCACCGAAGAACACGGTGAGGTCTGCCCGGCAGGCTGGAGCAAGGGCAAGGCCGGCATGAATGCGTCTCCCGATGGCGTTGCCAAGTACCTGGCTTCGCACGCAAAAGAACTGTAAGTAGTGTTCGGTTTACGGTGACAAAAAAGGCTCCCTTGGGAGCCTTTTGGTTTTATAAATAAGCAAAATCGCAGTTTTCTGTGGCTAAGGATAACCGCTTATCCATAAGGAAGAGCCGATGAACGGCTTTGGGGGCTAGAGTTCGCAATATTTGAAGGAACTGTCGGCAGTCTGTTCCTATCTGCGGAGAAGCTGGGCCGTATTTGGCCGTCAACGGTATGCGTTGGATATATCTCGCAGCTAGGCGAAAGCAGTGGAATGGGGTATATCGCTTCCCGCGATAGGGGTTTTGCCCGGCAAAAGTAAGCAGGCAGTATGAATACGCATCCCGGCAGTGAAGAACCGGGGATCTTGGGGGGTGAGTTATGGAACACGGCAACGTATATACCATTGGTGCGCTGGGTCTTACAGGCGAGGAAATAAATGTCCTCAAAAGTATCGCCACCATGACCAAAGGGCGTGCACAGGGTGGTTACGCGGTGAGTTCAGATGCTGAAATCGCCAATAGCGACATCGTCATTGTCAATGTAGATGACGTCAACGCAACCATCAAGTGGCGCACCCTGGCGGTGATGCCCAGGCCCCCGGTGATGGTGCTGTACACCACGGAGCATCCCAACGATCTCGAGCAACATTATCTGTTGCGACCATTCGTCCCGGCCAAATTGCTGGTCATGCTTGATCGCATAGTCAGTGGACTGCGCGAATCGGCACAGGTCTGGAAGAAGCCGACGCTGTCGCAGGCGGTTGCAGCGGCAGCCACCGAGTTTTCGCTGCGAGCGCTGGTAGTCGATGACAGCCCGACCGTGTGTAAGCAGCTCGAATTGGAACTGCGCAACTTCAACATACAGGCGGACGTCGCGGAGACGGGGGAGCTGGGCATGGAGTTGCTGGCGCAGAACAATTACGACGTGATCTTCCTGGACGTGGTGCTGCCCGGGGCTGGCGGCTATCAGGTCTGCAAGGATATCAGGAGTAATCCAAAGACCAAGAAAACCCCAGTGATCATGCTGACCAGTAAATCTTCCCCATTCGATCGTGTGCGGGGCTCGCTGGCAGGCTGTAGCGCTTACCTGACGAAGCCCGTGGACTATAATGAGTTCCGCGAGGCGGTCGGCAAGCATGTGGGAATTGGGACGCAGTTCTAGCGCAAACCGTAGCCTTAGGGTAAAAGGCAGAACAAAATTTTAAACACTGGAGGAAAGAAGAGATGGCAAAGAAAGCATTGGTGGTCGACGATTCCGCAGCAGACCTGGCGAACATCAAATCGGTGCTGAGCGATACTGGCTGCATCGTCATCACTGCAGCCAGCGGCCGCGAGGCAATCACTAAGGCCAAGGCCGAAAAGCCGTCGATCATTTTCCTCGATGTGGTGATGCCGGACATGGACGGTTATGAAGCCTGCCGCCAATTGGCGCAGGATGGCGACACCAAGTCCATCCCTGTCGTGTTCGTCACCAGCAAGGGGCAGAAGGCCGACAAGGTTTGGGGCGAGCTGCAGGGGGCGAAAGGCCATGTGAGCAAGCCTTACACCGCAGACCAGATCGTCGATCAACTGAAAAGCCTGACCTAAAGCCAGCAGACTGCATGGAACAGCCTGAGGATCAGCGAGGAGCCGGGCAGCCTGCCATGACCGACTGGCTGCCACCAAACGCGGCTTTGGCGCATTTCGAGCCACCCGAGGGCACGCACCTGACAGCGAACGAAGAGGTGCGAAAAGAAGTGCGCGCGCGCTACGGTTTTCGCGTCGGGGAACTGGGGCTGCTGATCGATCCGGATGCGGGCAGTGAAGTGTTGGCTATGCCAACGGTGGCGACCCTGCCAGGTTCACCACCAGGGTTCCTGGGCTTGATCAACCTGCGCGGCAACCTGGTGCCGCTGTATGACTTGCGCGCCCTGCTCGGTATTGCGTCGCGGCAGGCCGAAGCAGGGACCATGGTGCTGGTCTTCGGCCAGGGAGAGCAGGCCGTAGGGGTGGTCAGCGAGGATTACCCCAGCGCGCTTTTAACGTTGCTTCCATTGTCCAATCTGCCGCCGTTGCCCGCTGCATTGCAGAGCCACGTGTCGGCCGGATATGTGCAGGATGAAAGGGTGTGGCTGGAGTTCGACCACCTCTCGTTCTTTGATGAAGTCTGCAGTGGATCGGTTTGATAACGACGGGAAGTTAAATTGAAACAACAGGGGGCAGTACATGAAAGCTAACCGCTTAACCATCGGGGCCAAGATCACGTTGCTGGCTTCTGTCGGAATTCTTTTCCTTGCCATCGTTGGCGCTGTGTCCATCTTTGCGGTCGACGGGCTGGCGAAGCAGGCTACCAGCTCGGTGAGTGAAGATACCAGGGTTCTCAAGCTGCTGGACTCGTTGCGCAAGGTGCAAACCAGCTTCCAGCGCCAGGTGCAGGAATGGAAGGACATCCTGCTGCGCGGCAATGACACTGAACTCTATGCCAAGCACTTCGATGCCTTCGAAAAGCGTACTGTGGACGTAAGCCAAGGCTTGTCGGAAATGCGTAAGCAGGCGGCTGAGTTGGGCCTGGACACTAAGGACATCGATACCCTGCTTGCAGCGCACGCAGAACTGCACAGTGCTTATATTGAGGCGCTGAAGAGCTACAACCGCAATCACGAAACGGCGGGTCAGGAAGTGGACAAGCTGGTGCGCGGTCTTGACCGCCCCACTTCGGCCGCGATGGACAAGCTGTCGCAAGATGTAGTGAGTTTCGCCGCCAAAGCCGCTGAAACGTCGGCCCAGGAAGTGGCTGCAAAAGAAAGTACCACCGAATGGCTGACGATCGCCACGCTGGGTGTTGCGCTACCGCTGCTGGTGCTGCTGGGCGTGTTCATCACGCGCGGCATCATCCGTAACCTGGACTCGTTTCAGAAGACGGTTAACGAGATCAATCAAGGCGATTTCGAGGCGCGCGCCAAGATCGCAGGCAACGACGAATTGACGGACTTGGCCAAGGCATTCAACGAATTGCTGGATAGCCGCGTGGCAACGCTGGCCCAGATCGAAAAGGAAAACGCACAACTCAACGAGTCGGTGCTGGGCCTGTTGCGCGCGGTGGCGCAGCTTGCCAGGAAGGACCTGACCGTGAAGGTGCCGGTGTCCGAGGACGTGACTGGCGCGGTGTCGGACGCGCTGAACCTGCTCTCCAGCGAAACAGCCAAGGTGTTGCTGGATGTGTCGAACATCTCGGCGGACGTGACCTCCGCGTCGCTGAAGGCGCAACAGCAGGCGAACAGCATGATGGCGGCTGCGGAAGATGACCGCGTCGAGGTGGATCACACAGTGGAGTCGCTGTCCTCCGCCGCGCATTCGCTGAACGAGATCGCCGAGCTTGCGCGGCAATGCAACGTCGCAGCGGACAATGCGATCAAGACCACCAGCGCGGCACTGTCTACCGTGAACAACACGGTTAGCGGCATCAACAGCACGCGCGACGTTATCCGCGAAACGGAAAAACGGATCAAGCGGCTGGGCGAACGTTCGCAGGAGATTTCCGGGGCGGTGAACCTGATCAACGTGATCGCCGAACGTACGCACATTCTGGCGTTGAACGCGAGTATGCATGCGGCCTCGGCGGGCGAGGCGGGACGCGGTTTCGCGGTGGTTGCGGACGAAGTGCAGCGGCTGGCCGAGAACTCGCGTCAGGCCACGCAGCAGATCGCTGCGCTGGTGAACAACATCCAGGTGGAAACGGCGGATACGGTGAATACGATGAACGACGCCATCGCGCGCATCGTCGAAGGCAGCCGCCTGGCCGAGCAGGCGGGGCAGCAGATGGAACTCACCCAGCATGCCACCTCCGATCTGGTGGCCTCGGTGAAACAGATTGCAGTGAGCTCGGAAGAACAGGCCAAGGCGGGACAGGAGTTGCTGGAGCGCGCAGACACGCTCAAGAAGAGCAGCGAGCAGGCAACCGAGCGCTTGCATGAACAGTCGCGATATACCAACAGTCTGGTGGAATACGCCAAACAGCTGCTGACCACGGTGCGCGTGTTCAACCTGCCCGGCTGATGCCGCCCGCATTTTCGTGAACCGGCGAAGGCTGCATGGATACGTTAGAGGATAGGCTGCAACAGTTCAGCCAAGTCGCGGCCGACGCGGTGGACGGGTTGATGGTGTTGATGCCATGCCCTCCGTCGGTGGCGGAAGACGCCGGCGCGGCCGGGCAGCTGTTGCAGCAATACGGCAAACTGGTGGGCAGCATAGGCCAGTTCGCCTGGGAGTCTGGGCTGGATGGGCTGCATTCAGTTTGTGTGCTGGTCGAGACCAACCTGATGATGATGCAGGGCGAGGCGAGGCCGCTCAGCGCCGGCGAAATCGCCCTCCTGGAAGGATGGCCGATGTTGTTGTTCGGCTACATGGCAAGCCAAGCAAATCAGGAATCCAGCGCGGCCTTGCTGCAAAGCCTGTCGACGACCTGGCCGATGCCTTTGCCCGATGAGGCCGTCGCGGAAGAACTGCAACGCCTGACTGGGAAATCGGCAGTACCCGCGGCCGCCGAGCCAATTGACGAGGCGCTGTTTGACGTCGAAGCGCAGCAAGTTGAGCGTGAAATGCTCGTCGTTCTGGCGCACGAGCTTGAACACATGGCCGGGCAATTCAATGCCGACCTTGCCGCAGCCACACAAGGCGCGCCGCAGGAACGTCAGGCGGCGCTGGAAAGTTTCCGCGAATTCATCGAGCGGCTGCGGTTGACGGTGGAGTCGGTCGGGCTTGCCGCACTCGCGGCGCTGTTTGAGCGACTTGGAAAACAACTCACCCTGCTGAACGCCGGCTTGTCAGCCGAGCAGCAAGCGTTGCTGCAGCAACTGCCTGAACGTCTCGCGGCTTATTTCGCCGTTCCCACCGATGAAAAAATGAGTGCTGCATTGGCCGCGCTGCTGGCCGATGCAGCATGGCCGTCGCCGCTAGGCCAGAATGCGACCTCGTTGCTGCAGGGTGCTCTGGCCAATGTGCAAGTGACAGAAGCTACCGCGCACGCTGCAGAGCGTCAGGCGATCGCCACCTTGGAAGATGTGTCGCTGGAACTGCCCTCCGATGTCAACCCGGAATTGCTGGACGGCCTGCTGCAGGAATTGCCGACACAGGTCGGTGCATTCACCGCTGCTATAGCGCGTATCGCCGACGGTCAGGGCAACATGAAGGATGCCGAGCAGGCGATGCGCTCCGCCCATACGCTCAAGGGTGCCGCCAATACCGTGGGCGTACCCGGCATCGCCAATCTCACTCACCATCTGGAAGACATTCTGGTGGCGCTGATAGATGCGCAGAAGTTGCCGCAACATGCGCTGTCCGAGATGCTGATCCACGCCGGTGATTGTCTGGAGGCGATGAGCGAATTCCTGCTGGGACTGGGCCCTGCGCCCGAGCAGCCGCAGGCTGTGTTGCAGGAAGTGCTGGATTACGCCAATCGCATAGACCGCGAGGGTGTGGCAGCCGATGCGACGGCGCCAGCCGCACCCTCATGGTCGATCCCGCAGGAACAGGCGGCAGCGCCGAAAGAAGCCGTGCACGCACCTGTGGTCGAGCAGTCGATGCGCGTCCCCCAGCCGGTGGTGGACGAATTGCTGCGATTGGCAGGCGAAACGCTGATTTCAAATTCACAGATCCAGGAGCATCTGCGTCAGTCCATCGTTCAATCCGAGATCGTCCGCAAACAGCATCAGCTGCTGCAGCAGTTGGTCGCGGAACTGGAAGAGCAGGTGGACATACGCGGTCTCACTTCGTCGCAGCAGGGGGGAGCGGGCACGGAAGATGGCCTGGATGCGCTGGAGTTCGAACGTTACAGCGAATTACACACCATTACGCGGCGCCTGGTCGAGGCTGCCACCGACGCACGGGAGCTGACAGACACGGTAGAGGGGCGACTGTCTTCGTTGGGAGAATTGCTGGAGGAGCAGCAGCGCCTGCAGATGGCCAACCAGCACGCGGTGATGCGCACGCGCATGGTGCCGGTGAGCACTGTGGTGTCGCGCCTGCAGCGCGGTGTGCGGCAAACTGGCCGTCTGCTGGACAAGCCGGTGGAACTCGCCATCAAGGGCGAAAACACCACCATCGACAGCCATGTGCTGAACGACCTGATGGATCCGCTGATGCACTTGCTGCGCAATGCCGTGGATCACGGCATCGAGTCTCCCGCCGAGCGGACCGCCGCAGGCAAGCCGCAAAAAGGGAACATCGAACTTTCCTTTGCACGTGAAGGTAATTCCATCGTCGTGCGCTGCACAGACGACGGGGCGGGGCTGGACTATGCGGCGATTCGCCGCTTCGCCGAACGCAAGGGCATGCTCAAGCCTGAACACGAGCATACCGAGGAAGAGCTTGCGCGGCTGATCCTGGCGCCGGGATTTTCCACGCGCGACCAGGCATCCCAGGTGTCGGGGCGCGGCGTCGGCATGGACGTGGTGTACAGCCGGGTGCTGGAAATGAAAGGCATGCTGGCGCTGAACTCGCGGCGCGGCCAAGGGCTGATGGTGGAGTTGCGCCTGCCGGCCACCTTGCTGTCCGCACATACCCTGATTGTCAGACAGCAGGGAAAACTGCTGGCGATATCCAGCCGTGGCGTCGAAGACATTCGCTACGTTTCCCGCGATGCGATCGAGGAGATCGGCCCGCGCCAGTATTTCCGCGATGGAGAGGATGTGTACGGTCTGGTCAAACTGGAAAACATGCTGGCGATGCCGCGCGACAAGCGCACCCGAGAAAGAAGCGGCTTTCCCGTGCTGTTGACGCGGCTGCATGACGGCACGGTGAGTGCGGTGCTGGTGCAGGAGGTGCTAGACAGCCGCGAAGTGGTGATGAAGAAATTCGGGCGCTATGTGCCGCGCACGCAAGGTGTGATCGGCGCGGTCATCCTGGGTGATGGCAGCGTGGCACCCGTGATCGACCTGGTCGAACTGCAGTATGTCTCGACGCAGCAGACGCTGGCAGTGCGCGATGACGAATCACGGCAAGTGGCCGGAGTCAGGCCTGAGAAGCAATCGCTGCGTGCACTGGTGGTGGACGATTCGCTCTCCGCCCGTCGCGCGGTGGTGCAGGTTCTGAAAGATGCAGGATACGATGTGCGCACGGCCAACGATGGCCTGGATGCAGTGAACATGCTGGGGAAATATGTTCCCGACATCATCGTGGCAGACATGGAGATGCCGCGCATGAACGGGCTGGAATTGACGGCCAACGTGCGCCACAGCGAACGTACGAAACATGTACCCATCATCATGCTCACTTCGCGCTCCACAGAGAAGCATCGCCAGATGAGCGACGCCGCAGGGGTGGATGTGCACCTCACCAAGCCGTTCAACGATGACGTTTTGCTGCAGCACGTCGTCAGGCTGACCGCGCGATGAGTACCACAGTCCTCGTTCAGCATCTGGCCGCGACCACGTCGGCGATATTGACGATTTCCGGCTTGCGTTTGTTGCTACCGCAAAAAGAGATACGCGCACTGGAGGCGGCGGACGATGTCGATGTGCGCGATGCCGAGCCGCCCAGCATCGGCTGGCTGCAGCATGCGCAGCAGCGCTGGCCGGTCTATTGCCTGTCGCAGGATTTGTTGCTGATGGCGGAGGTTCCGGTAGAGCGCCGTGCCTGTGTGCTACTGGGCGCCGGCACTGGGTATGTGGGAATCTTGTGCGACGATGTCGCCATCGGCCAGCAGACTCAGGGACAGCGGCATGAACTGCCCCCCGCCATGCGCCTGCCAAATATGCCCGTCCTGGGGCTGATGGCGACCGGCGAACAAGGCATCGTTTGCATCACCAGTGCGGAATGCCTGACCGCGCATTTGGGCCGGTTGGCGAGGGCGTGATGGCGGCAGAGAAACTCACAATGCTGCATCCGAATGCTTGGCTGCTGGACTTCGGTCAGTCCTTGCGTGCCGCTGTAGGGGCAAGAGTATTGCTGCAAATATTCGATAACCCGCAACTGCATGAGGTGCCTTGCACACCGCCTTATTGCCGCAGCGTGTTGTCTTGGCAGGGCCGCTTGCTGCCGGTGATGGATATGGCGGCACGCCTGACCGATGCGCAGCAAGCGCAGCGGCTGGTGGCGGTGGCTGGATATCAGGATCGTCCAGAGGAGCCCGTGCGCTTCGGCGCACTGTTGCTGTCCGCGCCTCCGTTGGCCATAGCGGTCAGCGATGCACAGTCGTGCCCGCTGCCGGAGCAGATACCGGGCTGGGGCCAGTTCTCACTTTCCTGCTTCGAACATCAAGGCGAGGCCGTTCCCGTCCTGCATCTGGGGCGGATATTTTCCCGACTACCCTCTGTTTGAGGTTTTCGTCACCGGTTGAGCGCGCGGATCAAGCGGCCTTCCACAGCTTCCACCAGTTCTTGGAATTCGACATGAGCGCCAACTCCTCGTTGGCTTCACGCTCCCATTCGGCGACAGAGAATCCGGCTTGGTGCAACGCTGCGCTGTATTTCGTGTCCACGCCCTGTATGTGTTCCTTGAGCCACGTCTTCAGGAAGCTCAGCATCTCGAAATAGATCGGCTTCTCTTCCAGCAGATGTTTTTTACACAGCTTGTCGAGCTGCGCCATCAGCTGCCTGTGTTCCTCGATATGCGGCTCGATGTCCTTGTATTTCGCCTGGCGCATAAGGCGCTCTTCCAGTGCGAAGTGGGTCTGGGTATAGCTCATCAGCGCGTCCAGTATCTCGGCGATGACCTTGTCGCCTTCGCGTTTTGAAACCGCAATGAACAGGCGGTTGAGGATGTTGACCAGCTCCCGATGTTGTTCGTCGATGGCTCTGATGTTGACGCTGTAATCGGGCAACCACTTGAAAAACACTTCTTCGTTCGACATAGGAACCTCCTGAAAATATCTCAGCCACAATCGCGGCAAGGTTTATCTTAGCAAGCAGTATGCCTGGCCTTTATTACAATATCTTTAAAGCATATTCAATGTGTTGAGCGCGCGGGAGATATGTGAGATGCACCGATCTGGCGTGGCCGCGCCGGGGCGATGCGCTAACGTGGTGCTGCATCTTTGTAGTTGCGAAGGGCTCGACGTCTCGTCCTGTTGAGATGTGTCCTGCCAGTCTCTGGCTTTGGGCAACGCTGCTAGAATAGGCGCCATCATTGGCCTTTCGAGATGTTCACATGCTGATCTGGTTCGTCGTTCTCTACCTGCTGGTTTCCATAGGCATCGGTCTGTATGCAGCGACGCGCGTGCATAACGCGAAAGACTTTGCGGTCGCCGGCCGCCATCTGCCGCTGCCCATCGTCACTGCGACAGTGTTCGCCACCTGGTTCGGCGCGGAGACCGTGCTGGGTATCTCGGCGACCTTCGTCAAGGAGGGGTTGGGGGGCGTGGTGGCCGATCCTTTCGGTGCCAGCCTGTGCCTGATCCTGGCCGGGCTGTTCTTCGCCAGCAAGCTATACCGCATGAACCTGCTGACCATCGGCGACTTCTACCGCGTGCGTTACAACAAGGCCGTTGAGCTGATCGCGGCGGTATGCATCGTGGTGTCGTACCTGGGCTGGGTATCGGCGCAGATCATGGCGCTGGGCCTGGTGTTCAACGTGGTGAGCGGCGGCGCGGTGCCGCAGGAAACGGGCATGGTGATAGGCGCGCTGATCGTGCTGACTTACACCACGTTCGGCGGCATGTGGTCAGTGGCCTTGTTGGACTTCGTGCAGATGACGGTGATCATGTGTGGCATGTTGTTCATCGCTTGGTTCGTTAGTGGAATGACCGGCGGCGTGGGGGCGGTGGTGTCGCATGCCGAGGCAGCGGGCAAACTGGATTTCTTCCCCAAAGGGGATTACACGCACTGGGTGCCGTTCATCGGCGCCTGGCTGACCATGATGCTGGGTTCGATCCCGCAGCAGGACGTGTTCCAGCGCATCACCGCGGCCAAGAACCAGCAGACCGCAGTGCGCGGCTCGGTGCTGGGCGGCACGTTGTATTTCGCGTTCGCCTTCGTGCCGATGTTCCTGGCCTATTCCGCCACGCTGGTCGATCCCCAGGTGTTCGGTGAGCTGCTGCAGCAGGATTCGCAGCTGGTGCTGCCGACGCTCATCCTCGAACACACACCGGTGTTCGCACAGGTGATCTTCTTCGGTGCGCTGCTGTCCGCCATCATGAGCTGTTCCTCCGCAACGTTGCTGGCTCCCTCGGTTGCATTCACCGAGAACATCCTCAAACATTTCGTGCTCAAGCACATGAGCGATCAGCAGTTCCTACGTGCCATGCGCATCACGCTGTGGTGCTTCGGCGCGGTGGTGCTGGTGGTGGCGCTCAATGCCGAGCTTTCCATCTTCAAGATGGTGGAGAACGCCTACAAGATCACGCTGGTGGCCGCCTTCACGCCCTTGGCGTTCGGCCTCTACTGGAAACGGGCCAACACGCAGGGCGCACTGGCTGCGATGGTGATGGGACTTGCGACCTGGATATTGTGCGAAGTGTTCAAGCCTTCCGAAGTCTGGCCGCCGCAACTGGTGGGGCTGCTAGTGAGCATGCTGGGCATGGTGGTGGGCTCGTTGCTGCCCAACTTCATAGGCCGGCACGCTGAGCCGCACCGCCATCCCAATCACCATATCGGCACCGGGGCACAGATGGGCATAGGCGACTGAGCGCGGATGTCACGCAACTGTCACAATACTTTCATACCATCGCAAGCAGGTTGAAACGAGAGACGGACAAAAAAGAATGACGACTGCGAACATCCTGCTGGTGGAAGACGAGCCGGCGATCCAGGAACTACTGGCCTTCAACGTGGCGCAATGCGGCTACCGTGCGATACAGGCATTCGATGCCGAAGCGGCGCTGGGGCATATCAATCGCGCCCTGCCCGACCTCATCCTGCTGGACTGGATGCTGCCCGGCACTTCCGGTGTGGAACTGGCGCGGCGCCTGCGTGCCGACTCGCGCACGCGCGACATCCCCATCATCATGCTCACCGCGCGCACCGACGAGCGCGACAAGATACTCGGACTGGAATCCGGCGCCGACGACTACATCACCAAACCTTTTTCGCCGCGTGAGCTGATGGCGCGCATCCGCGCCGTGTTGCGCCGCCGATTACCGCAGATGAGCGACGAGACGATACGCGTGGAGAACCTGGAGCTGTCGCCTACCACGCATCGCGTGAGCGCCGATGGCGTGAACGTCGACCTTGGACCTACGGAGTTCCGCCTCCTGCACTTCTTCATGACCCATGCCGAGCGTGTGTATAGTCGCGCGCAGCTGCTCGACCAGGTGTGGGGCGACCATGTCTTCGTCGAGGAGCGCACCGTTGACGTCCACATCCGCCGCCTGCGCCAAGCACTGGAGCCATCTGGCCTGGACGGTCTGGTGCAGACCGTGCGCGGCAGCGGCTATCGGTTCTCCAAGGGGTAGTTTTCGGCGAGCTTGCAGTTCGCATCAGCCCGTATAATGCCGCCAGTTCATTTTTGAGGTCGTACCGTGGGCGATTTCTGGCGACGCGCATTCGTCTATCCGTTCTTCCTGCTGCTGTGCTCCCTGCTGCTATGGGCGGTCGCCGGAGCATTGCCGGCTGCACTGCTGTTCGGCATGGGCATACTGCTGCGCCTGTTCTTTCATCTGCGCAACCTGGCGGCGCTGGAGCGCTGGCTTGCCTCCCCCGAAACCCTGTCCGTGCCGGATGGTTCGGGGCTGTGGGAGGACGTGTTCTCGCAGCTCAACAAGATCATGCGCACGCATCGCAAGCAGCGTGAACAACATACCGCCGCAGTGCTGCAGATGGAGCAGGCAACTTCCGCCCTGCCGGAAGGCGTGGTGATCCTGGACGAGACGGATCGCATCGAGTGGTGCAACCTGCTGGCGGAACGCCACTTCGGCCTGGATGCCGAGCTCGACGTGGGACAGCAGATCACCTATCTCGCGCGGCAGCCGGAGTTCGTGCAATTCCTCGCTATGCACACCTACACCGAGCCGCTGGTGCTGCGCGATACGCGGCACGACGACCTGGTTCTTTCCGTCAAGCTCATCGCTTACGGCGGCAACAAGCGCCTGCTCATCAGTCGCGATATCACCCAGCTGGAGCGCATAGAGAACATGCGCCGCGATTTCGTGGCCAACGTCTCCCACGAACTGCGCACCCCGCTCACGGTGGTGAACGGCTTCGTCGAGACCTTGCACGACATGCCCAATCTGGAGAACGACATGGCGCGCCGCGCCCTGAACCTGATGGGGGAGCAGACGCATCGCATGGAAAGTCTGGTGGACGACCTGCTCACCCTGTCGCGCCTGGAGAACGACCAGAACCCGTTGCGCGAAGAAGCGGTGGACGTGCGTGCGCTGCTAGCCGAGATAAACCGCGATGCGAAAGTGTTGAGCAACGGCAGGCACGCGCTGCTGTTGCAGGTCGAAAGCGAAGTACAGCTGATGGGAGGGCGTGAGGAACTGCGCAGCGCCTTTACCAATCTGGTGACCAATGCCATACGCTATACCCCGCAGGGCGGCGAGATCACGCTGCGCTGGTCGGAGCGCGAAGGGCAGCCGGTATTCGCAGTGCAGGACAGCGGCATCGGCATCGCGCCGCAGCACATTCCCCGTCTTACCGAGCGGTTCTACCGGGTCGACCGCAGCCGTTCGCGCGAGACTGGCGGCACCGGCCTGGGACTGGCCATCGTCAAG
Source organism: uncultured beta proteobacterium (assembly GCA_963813255.1). Taxonomy (GTDB): domain Bacteria; phylum Pseudomonadota; class Gammaproteobacteria; order Burkholderiales; family Gallionellaceae; genus Sideroxyarcus. The sequence goes on from CAWEYD010000002.1 coordinate 333,708, forward strand.
CACATCGCCATGCGCCATCAGGCCAGGCTGGACGTGGTGAGCGAGGAGGGCAAGGGCAGTACTTTTGCGCTGGTCTTTCCGGCCAAACGCATCAAGCAGCCGGCCTGAAACCCACCTCCTCGTAGTCGCCGCCCTTCTCCACGCTGAATCCCAGCGTCACCTTCTGCTTGCTCTGGTCGGGGCATGACGAGTTCTCTGTGCGCCCGGCATGCCCCCATGCCGTGCGCCTTTCAGCGCAACAGACATTCGGGCAGCAGAAGAATATATAGGCCTTTTTTTGGGTTGTTCAGCACTACCCCCTCTGTTAAGTTCCGCGGCGATGCTTTGAACCGGAGATGAGCAATGCTGAAACTGAATGCGAAGCTGACCCTTTTGATTAGTGCTTTTGATTAGTGAGTTCTTTTGATTAGTGGACCATGAAGGAAAGCGGCATGTGGAAAGAGGATTATTGGCTTGTGAAGCTAGTTAGGAGGCTTTCACCGCTAGGCTCTCTAATGCATGTTCTATTCTGGCCATTCTTAATTTTCATTGTGTATGGCTCTTTAAACTATTCTGGCTTTTGTTTTAGCGAGCTGCGCTATCTTCCCGACAAAGAGAGAATTTCTAGGGCAATCACTGAGATCAATAAAGGGCGCTATTTAGAGAGGGGGGTCATAAATAGTAAAACTGGGAAGAAAGAAAAAATCCTAGAACCGGTTCCCTACGAAAATGTTGAAGCATTTCTGGATGCAAATCCTGATTGCTGCGTGCTTGTGCCAAAGGATCGCAAATACGGAGATGATTATCCCCCTCCAATCTTTCTTGATCGAATCTTCGGTAGCTGCAACTACATTATTGCAGTGGACTATGTTTACAAATACCGAGAAACACCAATCCTTGAAAATGGTGAAGCGGGTGTCAGCCACGAACGCAAAGAATTCGTAAGTGATGCGATTTATTCTGGCAATTGCGGTCAGCTCTATAAGGATTAGATCGATAAGGGGCCAGGCTCGAGTAGTTTTTCCATGGCCTGGTGCAGGTCGGGCTTTTGTAAATAAAAGGGGTCACCCATTAGCCGGCCTGCGTCAAGCGAGTAAACGATTCTATGGCGGCATCAGCCGCCAGCATTTTCAAATCCACTTCTAAATCCCGATCAACAACCAAACCGCACCCGTTTCTTCAATCATGGCTGCGAACGAATCGCGCCAGTCACCCATCAGGATCAAGCGATCAGCGATGTTCTGCTTTCACCCTGGCGGCTTTGCCGCCCCAGAAGAACGTTGGTGCCGCTTCGCGTCCAATGGACTTTGCACAGATTCATGGCTATCGCATTCCGATGCCAACCCCTTGCTGGCTCGCGTTGCAGGCGATCCGTTTTGTTGCTCGGGCGACGGAGAACGGCATCCCATTCAGCTTCATGGCTAGTATTCCAGACCCCATTCCCGGGCTTGCCGTTGCCGTCGTAACTCATGCGAAACAGCGCCCCGCATCAAAGGGCTTCTGCTCCTTCAGCATGTGGTAACACGCTCTTGCCAACTTGTGCGCTAACGCCTTGGTGGCAACCGCCGTGTTCGTCTTCGCCTTCTTGCGTTCGTAAAACCGCTTGGCCTCGACGCAGAAACGCTGTGCATAGTAGGCCGCTTCAACAAACGCCCATGACAGATACTTGTTTCCGTTCTTGGTGTTGCCTTCGCCTTTCTTCTTGCCGTTGCTCATGTGTTGGCTATCGACACAGCGCGCATACGAGGCGAAGTTGCCAACGGAGGCAAAGCGGTCGATGGGGCCTGTCTCCAACAGGATGATCGCCGCAAGAATGCGACCGATTCCCGGCACGCTGATCAACAAGCCATATTCAGGCCGCTCACTCATGTCTTCTTGCAGACGCTTTTCCAGCAGGTCGATCTGCTCACTCAAGGTAATAACAACGGCAAGGTTGCTTTTGATCGCCAGCGCCACGTCCGCAGGGAATGACATTTGATCAACTTCATCTGCTGTCATTTGCTTGATCTGGTTGCTGCTGATCTTCATGCCAGATTGACGTGTCGCGATATTTTCGATGGCGATGATGTGGCTGGTGCGGCTGCGCACCAGCTGCATGCGCTTTCTGGCCAAGTCGCGCACCGCGCGGTGTGCCGGCGGAAGGATGGTGCCGGTGGGCAGGATGCCTAGGCGCAGCAGGTGGGCCAGTTGCCGGGCATCAGCTTCATCACCACTGTGCTTGAGTCCATCGTATTTTTTGATGGCTCCGGTGTTGGCTAGCTTCACCACAAATCCCGCCTCCTGTAATCCGTCAACCAGCCAGTACCAGTTGTAGGTGGATTCCACGACAACGCCTACTAACTCCTCTCGCCACGGCAGCAGGAATCCAACGATCTTCGTCAAATCATTCGGCAGTCGCTTCTCCGCAATCACACGATCCGCTTCGTCCGTTACAGTCACCACGCTGTTGTTCGAGTGCAAGTCGATTCCGCTATACTTCATGATGTCGGCCTCCTGTGGTTATCGCAAGTTCGCAAACTCACTTTAACCCCACCGCCATCGGCGGTGGGAGGCCGGCTAGATGATTTTCAGCATCTGAGGTCTCCCCTCAAAGTTGCAGCACTGGATGATCATACCGCAAGGACTCAATAGCTTCGCGGAACTCTCGTGGCGGAAATGCCGCCATTCCATGCTGCACGAGCTGCAATGCCAACGTAATTACAGAGAGCACTGGACGCGAACGCCGTGTGTTGCTTTGGAATTGAAACTCCATCTGTCGTGCTTTACCCACCTCTCCAATCAAACGTAGTACGAAAGAGGCAAGACACGCGACCAGCAACAACACACCCAACCGATCTTTTTGTGCGGATCGGTTAGCTGAGAAGCCCAAGCCGAAACGCTCGCTCTTCAAATCGCGAAACGACTCTTCAATCTGCATCCGCTGTGCGTACACGGCCACGACAGCTTGAGCACTCAAATGGCCGAGTGTTGGGCTAACTGCCAATAGCCACGGCTCACACTGAGCACGGGCATTCTTCAAGCTGCGGCTCGAATGTACCAGCTTACCCAGCCGGCTTTTCTTGTGACGATCTCGTTTGATTCGCTTAATCAATACCAGTCGGCATGGCACCGGATGGTTGCGCACGTAGCTGTACTGACCAAGTGACTTCGCTTTAGCCGTAGCGAGTGAATAGAGCGTTTTACAGCCAGCCCACTCGCCGCCATTTTCTGGACTCACCATGTCGCGGTTACGAATGCGACCGATCCAGTACCACCCCATACGATTGACCAACCTGAACCACGCCCCACGGAAACCGGCATCTGTAATCAGAATGGGCGCGCAACCGAGCGGCAGCATGGCAGCGAGTTGGGTAAGAAACGCCTGATGAACGTTCGGTGATGTCGCACTCGATTGCGGATGTACCTCTTCATACAGGGTCATGCTGCGGCCTTCGATGGCGACCGAGGCGCGCAACAATTGCCATTTTCGATCAACTGTTAAATCCGACCAGTCGATGACGATCAGTGGCATGGAGATTCCATCCAAATTCTGCCGAACGAGCACCTCGTACAACTTGGGCATTTCAATGTGCAGAGAGTTGTTGCCGAGCAGGCGGTCGACGCGCTTGATGTTGTGCTTGACTGCAACTTGACCGCGCAGGCCACGCCCCATATCGCTTAATGTTAGCCGACTACCCGTTACCACTGCCTCTACAGCAGCCAGCAAACTAGCTAGACGTCTTGCGTGGATTTCTGGAAAGCTTGAGGAAAGAATGCGGTGTAAGATTGTGAGTGCATGCATGGCGGGTTCTCCTTCGCAGTTTGGTCGCTACGAAAGAGACAACTAACCTGCCTTGCATGTGCTGTTTTGATGCGGACGGTACGCCCTAGTTTATTGAAATGCAACGGGGTTTTGTGGGGAGACCTCAGGGTCAGCATCGCATTTGAATCCGAGCCGCCCCATGCCACGTCGCCCTACGCCGGCTTGAAACTCACCCGCTCGTAGTCGCCGCCTTTTTCCACGCTGAATCCCAGCGTCACCTTCTGCTTGCTCTGGTCAGGCATGCTGAGTTCCAGCGCGCGGCCGGCCTGGAACCAGTCGCGGGGCAGGATCAGGCTGGCGGGGATACGCAGTTTTTCCATGGCGGGCAACAGCAACGCGGCAGTCGATCCGGATTGCAGCAACTCGCTGTCCGCCTTGCCGTTGGCGATCACTGCCTGCGGCTGGCCGGGCAGGTAGCGCACGCCGATGTAGAGTTGCCCGCGCTGGTTCACATGCACGAGGTCGACGATGCCGAGCTTGTGGTTGGCGGTGTTCGGCGGGAACACGCTGACGATATGGTTGGGCGCGAAACGCTCCCCCGCCGTGGACAGCCGCAGCAGACGGCCGCGCAGCAGGCTGTCTTCTTCCACTAGCCAATCTTCGGGCACAAAACCCAGCTCGCCGGCTTCCTGACTGCTGGCACCCGCACCGTTGCCGTTCAGAACACGGCCGAAAGTCTCGATCTGGCGTTGCACATCCTGCTTCGACTTGGATGCCTCCTTGGGTGCCTTGAACGGCTTGCGCGCGATGTGTGAATAGATCTGCTCCAGCCCGATGCACAGGTACAGGCTGGCAGCGGCGCGCGGTGTGTCAGCCAGAGAATCCTCGCGCTGCTCGCACCACCATCCATGCAATCTGTTCAACAGTTCGACGCAATCCTTGCTTGAAAGCTCGCTGCCCAGTTCCACCTGCTGCGGGGTGTTCCCCTGCTGCAGCAGGATGGTCTTCACCCGTATCAGTTTGGACAACGGAACCATGGGCAGGAAGCGCATGCTGTCGGCGTTGCGCGCGTGCTGGATGGATTGCAGCGCCTGTGTCCCGGCAAGGTCGACGGCCAGCGGCGGCGCATCGCCTTTGCTCACGCTGCAACGCGGCTCGATGCTGATGGCTTCGCGCCACAGGCACAGCCAGCGTTCGGCGATGTTCCATTGATTGCGCGTCAATCCCAACAAGCGGGCGCGGTGCATGAGCAGCGTCTTGGCATACAGCGTACGGCAACAGACGGGCAGGCCGGACTGGTAACGCTCGTCGCGCACTGGTTCTGCTTGCACGCCCAGCGATTCGACATGCGCGTAGATGGCGTGCAACTGTTGCCAGTTCTTGCCGCCGGGCTCACAACCGGCACGCACAAAATCCTCGATCTGCAGGCTGGCATACAACAGGCTGCGTTGGCACAGCTGCGCTAGATGCTTGTCGCCCGCCGCTACCGTCTGCAGGCAGCGCAGATAGCCGGTCAGCATGCTTTGCCACAGGCTGGACAATCCGAGCAGCAGCGTGAGTTCCTCTGTGGTGAGCGGCAGCTTCTTGCTGCTAAGCTTCTTGGCAAAGTCGGTCTGCACTAAGGACACGGTTTCGCGCAGCGTTTCCAGGACCTGCAAGCGGTCAGCTAGGCGCAGCGGGCAGCGGTTCAGTTCATCCAGCTGCTTGCGCAGGTTGCTCTGCGCCAGATTCAGGTTGGTCAGTTGCAGCTGGCTCAGCCATTTCGTGCACGAGGCTGCATCCTTGAAGGCAGGTTTGGCCAGGTCGTCGGTCGGTTCCAGTGGCAGCATGGTCGTTCCTACAGCAGCACGCGCTCTATGCCGCCGTCGTTGGCATTGACGACGTAATCTTCCAGCCAGGTCGGGCCCAGCAGGTGCTGCGCCATCTCCACCACGATGTAGTCGGTAGTGGTGCCGCCGGCGTCGTCGGCATAGCGGCTCAAGCCTTGCTGGCACGCGGGGCAGGCGGTGAGTATCTTCACCTCGCCGTCATAGCCGTCGGCGCGCAGGGCATCCGCGCCCTTGCGTATCTCCTCTTCCTTGCGGAAGCGCACCTGGGTGGCGATGTGCGGCACGCTCAAGCCGAACGTGCCTGCCTCGCCGCAGCAGCGGTCGGTCAGCGGGATGGAGGTCGCCATCAGTTCGCTCGCCACCTTGAGCGGCTGGTAGGTCTTCATCGGCGAGTGGCAAGGGTCATGGTACATGTAGCGCTTGCCGGTCGGGTTCTCCAGCTTCACCCCTTTTTCCAGCAGATACTCGTGGATGTCGAGCAGGCGGCAGCCGGGGAATATCTTCTCGAACTGGTACTTCTGCAGCTGGTCCATGCAGGTGCCGCAGGACACGATCACGGTCTTGATGTCGAGATAGTTCAGCGTATTGGCCACGCGGTGGAACAGCACGCGGTTGTCGGTGGTGATCTGGCTGCCCTTGTCTTTCTGGCCGGCCGAGGTCTGCGGGTAGCCGCAGCACAGGTAACCGGGCGGCAGCACGGTGATCGCGCCGATCTCGTACAGCATCGCCTGCGTCGCCAGTCCGACCTGGCCGAACAGGCGCTCCGAGCCGCAGCCGGGGAAATAGAACACCGCCTCGGAATCCTCGGTGACCTTGCGCGGGTCGCGTATCACCGGCACGACGGTGTTGTCCTCAATGTCGAGCAGCGCGCGCGAGGTCCTCTTGGGCAGGCCGCCGGGCATGGGCTTGTTGATGAAGTGGATGACCTTGGCCTGCAGGGGCGGCTTGCCCACGGTGGCTGGCGGGTGCGCCACCTGCTTGCGGAACAGCCCCAGATGCTTGGCGATACGGTAGCCCAGGCGCTGCGCCTTGTAGGCCCACTCGATCATCACCTTGCGCATCAGCCTGATGGTGAGCGGGTCGGTGCTGTTCAGATACAGCATGGAGGCCGCGGTGGCCGGGTTGAACTTCTTCTGCCCCTGCTTGCGCAGGAAGTTGCGCATCGCGATCGACACGTTGCCGAAGTCGATGTCCACCGGGCAGGGCTTGACGCACTTGTGGCACACCGTGCAGTGGTCGGCCACGTCGTTGAATTCGTCGAAGTGCTGGATGGACACGCCGCGCCGCGTTTGCTCCTCGTACAGGAAGGCCTCAATCAGCAGCGAAGTGGCGAGGATCTTGTTGCGCGGCGAATACAGCAGGTTGGCGCGCGGCACATGGGTGTTGCACACCGGCTTGCACTTGCCGCAGCGCAGGCAGTCCTTGATCGAATCGGAGATGTCGTTCAATGCGCTCTGCTCGAGGATCAGGCTCTCCAGTTCCAGCAGGTTGAAGCTGGGGGTATAGGCGCGCTCCAGATTGCTGCCGGGCAACAGCTTGCCCTTGTTGAAGCGGCCCTCCGGGTCGACCTTCTTCTTGTAGGCGATGAACGGCGCGATCTCCCTGGCTTCGAGGAAGTCGAACTTGGTGATGCCGATGCCGTGTTCGCCCGAGATCACGCCGCCCAGGTCCTTCGCCAGTTGCATGATGCGGTCCACCGCCGCATAGGCCTGCTGCAGCATGGCGTAATCATCGGAGTTGACCGGAATGTTGGTGTGTACGTTGCCGTCGCCCGCGTGCATGTGCAGTGCCACGAACACGCGGCTCTTCAGCACGCGCTGGTGGATGGCTATGCACTGGTCGAGTATGAGCTGGTAGGTGCCGCCGCTGAAGATGTGGCGGAACGGCTCGCGTACTCTCGCGCTTCCACGAGGCGCGCAGCAGATGACGCTGCACGGCATCGAACACCGTGACCGCATCCTGTTTGTCTGCGGGGGCGAACGGACAGGTGTCCAGCGGCGCATCCAGGTTCTGCAGCAGCCAGGTCCAGCGCGTGCGCACTTCGGCCAGCAGCTGCTGTGCGGTCTGCGGGCGGTTGCCCAGCAGCTCGGCATCGCCCAGCTGCGCGTCGTCCTGGTAGCGCAGCGGCAGCTCGCCCGCGAAGAACTCGTCCAGCGCGTCCAGCAGCTTGATCTTGTTGCCCAGCGACATCTCGATGTTGATGCGCTCCACGCCGTCGCAATAGTCGCCCATGCGCGGCAGCGGGATCACCACGTCCTCGTTGATCTTGAAGGCGTTGGTGTGTTTGGCGATGGCGGCGGTGCGCGCGCGGTCCAGCCAGAACTTCTTGCGCGCGTCGGCGGAAACGGCGATGAAGCCTTCGCCGTGGCGCAGGTTGGCCAGGCGCACGATCTCGGAGGAAGCCTCGCCCGCCGCGTTTTCGTCATCGCTCACCACGTCGGCGACCAGCACCATCTTCGGGCGCGTGCCGCGCTTGGACTTGGTGGCGTAGCCGACGGCCTTCAGGTAACGCTCGTCCAGGTGCTCCAGTCCGGCCAGCTGCGCCGCCGGATGTGCATCCAGGTAATCCTTGATCTCGACGATGGCGGGCACGGCTTCGTGCACCTGGCCGAAGAACTCCAGGCATACGGTGCGCGTGAACTTGTGCGCGCGGTGCAGGATGAAGCGCGCCGAGGTGATGATGCCGTCGCAGCCTTCCTTCTGGATGCCCGGCAGTCCGGACAGGAACTTGTCGGTCACGTCCTTGCCCAGTCCGGCCTTGCGGAAGGCGCCGCCGTGGATGGTCAGGATCTCCGGATCACCGATCGGTGTCTTGCCGTTCTCGCGGAAGCGGGTGATGCGGAACTGCGCGCTCTCCTCGTCGTGGATCTTGCCCAGGTTGTGGCGCAGGCGCACCACCTCCATCCACAAGCCGTCCGGCGTGACCATCTTCCACGAGGCCAGGTTGTCCAGCGCCGTGCCCCACAGCACGGCCTTCTTGCCGCCCGCGTTCATCGCCACGTTGCCGCCGATGCAGGAGGCGTCCGCCGACGTCGGATCCACCGCGAACACGAGGTGTTTCTCCTCGGCCGCTTCCATCACGCGCCGGGTCACCACGCCCGCGCCGCAATGGATGGTGGCATAAGGCTCTTTCAGGCCGGGCAGCACCAGATGCTCCACTGGGGAGATCGCATCCAGCTTCTCGGTGTTGATGACAGCGGAATATTTGTCCAGCGGCACGGCGCCGCCGGTGTAGCCGGTGCCGCCGCCACGCGGGATCATGGTCAGGCCGAGATCGATACAGGCACGCACCAGCGGCGCGACCTCTTCTTCGGTGTCCGGGTGCAGCACCACGAACGGATACTCCACGCGCCAGTCGGTGGCGTCGGTCACATGCGATACGCGCGCCAGGCCATCGAACTGGATGTTGTCCTTGCGGGTGATGCGGCTCAAGGCGCGCAGCGTGCGTTTGCGCAACTGAAGGGTGTGCTCGAATTCGGCCGCGAAGCGGTCGACCGCCGTGCCGGCGAGTTCGAGCAGGCGCTTCACTTTCGGGTTGTGATCATGTCCCGTGCTGCCGGCGCCTCCAGCGCCCACGCGCCGCTCCTCGATGGCATTCAGGCGGTGGCGCAGCGCATCGATCAATGCGTTGCGGCGCTTGCGGTTGGAGAGCAGGTCGTCTTCCAGATACGGGTTGCGCGTCAGCACCCAGATGTCGCCCAGCACTTCGTACAACATCTGCGCAGAGCGGCCGGTGCGGCGCTCCTCGCGCAGGGTGTTGATGATGTCCCACGCCTCGTCGCCGAGCAGCCGCAACACGATCTCGCGGTCGGAGAATGAGGTGTAGTTGTACGGGATTTCGCGTAGACGAGCGTTCATGGTGGGGCCTTGATTGCGAGGCGCGCATTCTACCGCATCGCGCACCGTCCCTCGACCCCGAGCGTGATGCGGATAAAATGGGCGCATGAAGCCGACAAACGAACAGGTGCGCGTCTTTTTTGCTCTCTGGCCCCGCCAGCCGGAGCGGGACGCGCTGGCCGACTGGCAAGCGGCGCTGCTGCCGGTGTGCGGCGGGCGCGTGATGCGTCCCGAGACGCTGCACACCACGCTGGTCTTCCTGGGCGGGATCGCGCAGCACAAACTGGAGGCGCTGCAGCTGGCGGCGCAGGAGGTTGCGTTCGAGCCTTTCGAGTTGTGCTTCGATACGGCGCGCTACTGGGGGCACAACCATATCGCTTTCGCCGCGCCTAGCGACGTTCCGCCGCAACTGGTGCGATTGGAGGGCGACCTTGAACAGAGGTTGATCAGGCATCGCTTCCGTTTCGATCGCCGTCCCTACAAACCGCATATCACGCTGTTGCGCAATGCGAAGTGGAGCGATGCCGAGTTGCCGGCGATGCACGCGGTGCGATGGCAGGTCAGCGACTTCGCGCTGGTGCAGTCGCTGGGCGATGAACAGGGCACGAAGTACGAGGTGTTGGCGCGCTTCGGCGCTTCCGCATTAGAATGAGCCGCACAAACAAGGGGGCTTCATGCTGCATGCATTCACGCTGAACAACGGGCGACTCAACCGCATCCAGGTCGAACCGGGCGTCGACCTGCGCGAGGCAGCGCCGGTGTGGGTGGATATGGTCGCGGCGACACCCGAAGAGATCGCATGGGTGGAGGGTGTCTACGAGGTGTCTCTGCAGCGTCCCGAGCACCTGCGCGACATTGAAGCGAGCGCGCGCTTCTTCGAGCGCGAAGGCAATCTGCATCTGCGTTCCGACTTCCTATCCGGTCTTGAGACTGAATCACGCAGCGTGGCGGTGGCGTTCGTGTTGACTGGCAACACGCTCATCAGCATCCACGAAACAGACCTACCCATCTTCCGCCTGCTGCGTACGAAGTTGAAAGCCGAGTCGGGAGACGTCCAGGATTGCCGCGACGTGCTGATCGATCTGTACGGCATGGATGTGGAGTTCTCGGCCGACGCGCTGGAAGAGGTGTATGCCGACCTGGGGCATGTGGGGCAGACTGTGCTGGGGTCGCCGCTGAGCGACAAGCAGGCGGGGGCAGGCTTGGCGCTGATCGCTCGTGCCGAGTACGTCAACGGACGCATCCGCCGCAATGTGATGGATACGCAGCGCGCGCTTTCCTTCCTGGTGCGTAGCAAGATACTCAAGGCAGTTCAGCTCGAAGAGGTGCGCCAGATACAGCAGGACATCGAATCGCTGGACGGGCATACCGCATTCCTGTTCGACAAGATCAACTTCCTGATGGACAGCACGGTGGGTTTCATCAACATCAACCAGAACCGCATCGTGCGCCTGTTCTCGGTGGTGTCGGTGGCCTTGCTGCCGCCCACGCTGATCGCGTCCATCTATGGCATGAACTTCCAGGTCATGCCCGAGCTGAACTGGAAGCTGGGCTACCCGTTCGCCTTGGGGCTGATGCTGCTCTCGGTGGTGGTTCCGTTCTGGTTCTTCTGGCGCAAGGGCTGGCTGAAGTAGGCTCAGTCTTCCCGGGACGCGATGAGCTCTACGCAGTAGGCGGCCGCGGCCAGTCCCATGGATGCCGTGACCGTCACCGCAGAACCGTAGCCAGAGCAGCTCAGGTCGCCCACCGTGCAGGCGGCGTTCTTCTTCGCAGGCTCTTCCAGGTACACGCAGACCACGCCGAACTTGCCATTCTTGCTCGGCTGGATGTTGTAGTCCTTGCGCAGCATGTTGCGGATGCGGGAAAGCAGCGCGTCCTGTGTCACGCGGGCGAGGTCGTCCCGCCGCAACTTCAGCGGGTCGCGTTTGCCGCCCGCCGCGCCGCACACCACCAGCTTGATCTTGTTGAAGCGCGCGTGGACCATGAGCGCGGCTTTCACTTTCGCCTCGTCGCAGGCGTCGATGACGGCATCGAACGTTCCCGACGGGATCAACTGCGACAGGTTCTCCTCCGTCAGGAAATCCTCGACGACCGTGACGCGGCAGTCGGGATTGATGTCGCGTATTCGCGACTGCAGGGCCAGCACCTTCGCTTCGCCCAGCGTGCTGTCCAGCGCCTGTATCTGCCGGTTCACGTTGGAGACAGCGACATGGTCGAAGTCGATCAGCGTGAGGTTGCCGACCCCGCTGCGCGCTAGCGCTTCCACCGCCCAAGAGCCGACCCCCCCCACGCCCACCACCGCGATGCGGCTGCGGTGCAGCGCCAGGCGGCTGCCTTCGCCGTACAGGCGGTCGAGTCCGCCGAAGCGGCGGTCGTGGTCGTCATCAAGTGGGTGCAGGTTCATGCTGTTGCAGTGAGGGAATGGAGTTTAGGGAGCGCGGACGATACATTCTCCGAGGTGATGCGCGCAATCTCTTCCAGTGGGATTCCGCGCAAGTCAGAGATGGTCTGTGCGATGCGCGGCAGGTATTCGGGCTTGTTCGCCTGACCGCGTTCCAGGAAATCCGGTGGGATGTCCGGCGCGTCGGTCTCCAGCACGATGCTGTCCAGCGGCAAGGTCGCGGCCAGTTCACGCAGGCGCGTGGCGCGTGAGTAGGTCATCGCGCCGCCGAAGCCCAGCTTGAAGCCCAGCTTGATGAACTCGTCCGCCTGCTGGCGGCTGCCGCTGAAGGCATGGGCGATGCCTGTCCTGAGCGAAGTCGAAGGGCCGCTGCGCGGATAAAAATGGCGCAGGTGCTTGAGCACGGTGTCCTGTGCGCGGCGGATGTGCAGCAGCACGGGCAGGTCGAATTCGCGTGCGAGCTTCAGCTGTTCGACGAAGAAATGCTCCTGCCGGGTCTGGTCGTAGTGCGGGATGAAGAAGTCCAGGCCGATCTCGCCGATCGCGACGGGTTGGTGTTGTTTCAGGTAATCACGCAGTGCATCCAGATCGTTCGGTGCAGCCTCGTCCGTGTACATCGGATGGATGCCGTAGGCGGGAGCGCAGTTGGGGAAGCGCTCACACAGAGCGCGCACTGCCTCGAAATTGCTGCACGCTACCGAAGGGATGATCAAGCGGCTCACGCCGGCAGCTGCGGCATCGTGCACGATGTCGGCTTGGGTGTTGCCGAACTCGGCAGCGTCCAGGTGGCAGTGGGTGTCGATGAATTGCATGGCCCTCTCCCTAGCCCTCTCCCATAAACGGGAGAGGGAACTGTTCCCCTCTCCCGTTTATGGGAGAGGGGGTAGGGGAGAGGGTATTCGTCATGCGGAGAGGGCGCACCATCATTCCATCGTCAGCGCGATCTTGCCGACCATGCCCCCCGCCTCGATCAGCCTGTGCGCCTCGGCGGCCCGCTCCAGCGGCAGGTAGTGCGAGACGTGCACCTTAAGCTGTCCGGCGTCGACCAGCGCGGCGCACTGCTCCAGTATCTCCCGCTGGCGGGTGCGTTCGTCGTGCAGGTTCAGCGCTTGCGGCGTGAGCATCAGTTCGAAGCACAGCGAGAGGTTGCGCAGCCTGGCCTTCTGTACGTCGGCTGCGGCGAGCGGCGTGGCGAGGATGCTGACTACCTTGCCGCCTATGCGCGCCGCGTCGAACGAGCGCAGGAAGGCATCGCCCCCCACAGTGTCGAACACGACATCCACTCCCTGTTCGTCCGTCCAGTCCAGCGCCTCCGTCACGAAGTCCTGCGACTTGTAGAGGATGGTCTTCTCCGCACCCAGGCTGCGTGCGATCTCGGCCTTGTGCTCGTCGCCCACCGTCACGGCGATGCGCGCCCCCAGGTGACGCGCGAGCTGCACGGCGACATGGCCCACACCGCCGGCAGCGGCATGGATGAGCACGGTCTGTCCGGCTTGCAGGTGGGCGCGCTCGACCAGCGCTTCCCATGCGGTGATGAACACCAGCGGCAGCGCGGCCGCCTCCCGCAAGCTGATGGTGGCGGGCTTCGCGGCGCAGTGGTCCTCGTGCAGCGTGGTGTACTCGGCGTAGTTGCCCGGCTCGTCGCCCAGGCCGCCATTGCAGAAGAACACGGCATCGCCAGCCTTGAAGCGCGTCACTTTGCTGCCAATCGCCTCCACGATGCCCGCACCGTCGCAGCCGAGGATGGCGGGCAGTTTGTCGGGGTGATAGGCGGGCTTGGCGCGCAGTTTGGTGTCCACCGGGTTCACGCCTGCGGCCCCGAGCTTCACGCGGACATGGTGAGGGGATGGCAGTTCGGGCTTGGGGATGTTGCGCAGTTGCAGGACATCTACGTTTCCGGGAGCGGTGGCGAGTATGGCTTTCATCAGGCTCTCCAAGTGGGTTAAGAGGACGCTGAATCGTCCCCTCCCCCTTCGAGGGAGAGGGCTAGGGAGAGGGCGTGTTCCGAAACTACACCCTCTCCCCCAGCCCCTCTCCCGCAAGCGTGAGAGGGGAGTTGATCAGGGGCGCTATGTTAAACTCGCGTCATCAATTAAGCGAGACAACACCATGTCTGGAAACACCTTCGGCACCCTCTTCACGGTCACTTCTTTTGGCGAATCGCACGGCGCGGCCATCGGCTGCATCGTCGATGGTTGCCCGCCGGGAATGGAGCTGAGCGCAGCCGACATTCAGATCGACCTCGACCGCCGTAAGCCGGGCACCTCGCGCCACGTCACCCAGCGCCGCGAATCGGACACCGTGGAGATCCTCTCCGGCGTGTTCGAAGGCAAGACCACCGGCACCCCCATCGCACTCTTGATCCGCAACGAAGACCAGCGCAGCAAGGACTACGGCAGCATCGCCGACACCTTCCGCCCCGGCCACGCCGACTACACCTACTGGCAGAAATACGGTATCCGCGACTACCGCGGAGGCGGTCGTGCTTCGGCGCGCGAGACGGCCGCGCGCGTGGCGGCGGGCGCCATCGCCAAGAAATGGCTGCACGAGAGATACGGCGTCACCGTGCGCGGCTACCTTGAGCAGCTGGGCGAGATCGTGGTGCCGTTCAAGAACTGGGGCGACGTGGCTGCGGAAGGCAACAGCTTCTTTGTGGCCGATGCGAGCTACGTCGGGCAGCTGGAAGACTATATGGATAACTTGCGCAAATCCGGCGACTCCATCGGCGCCAAGCTCGCCGTGGTGGCGCACAACGTGCCCGTGGGCTGGGGCGAGCCCGTGTTCGACCGCCTGGATGCCGACATCGCGCACGCGCTGATGGGCATCAACGCGGTGAAGGGCGTGGAGATCGGCGCGGGTTTCGCCTGCGTCACGCAGAAAGGCAGCGAGCACGGCGACGAACTCACCCCGCGCGGCTTCGTCGGCAACAATGCGGGCGGCATCCTGGGCGGTATCTCCACCGGGCAGGATATTGTTGCGCACTATGCGATCAAACCGACTTCGAGCATCCGCATCGAACGCAACTCCATCGACAAAGCGGGGAATCCGGTGCGGGTGTCCACCGAAGGGCGGCATGATCCGTGCGTGGGGATACGTGCTACGCCAATCGCGGAGGCGATGGTGGCGTTGGTGCTGATGGATCATGCGTTGCGCCATCGGGCACAGAATGCGGATGTGGTTTGTGAGACGCCGAAAATCCGGTAGAAGTTTTAGCCGACCACTTACCAAGGCATGATTTAATTTTTGGCAAAGGAGAAAAAATGATTTCAATTCGCGCTGTGGTTAAAGCTATTGTTGCATTGATGATTCTGGCCTTTTTTTCAGGCTGCGGTACGCCATCTTCTAATGGTAAGTTGTTGGTTAGCCAAAATAGCGTTACCCCAGTTCAATCTTTGAAAGTAGTGTTTGTATTTCCCAAACCAACGAGTTGGAAAGATGCAGAAGGGGAAAGAGTCCGTAAAGTATTAGAGGCAAATGGATACTTCGACGGCGGATACGAGAAGTGGCTAGCACAAAAATGGCAGACAAATTTTGCGGCGAACGGTATCAAGGCGGAGATTGTCTTTGCTGATAAGCCGCTTTCACTAAACGATTCCAGTTCGAACGAAGAGTACACCCACTTACTGGTATTGAGTGCTAAGGCGTTCTATACCAGTCGTGGTTACCTTGCCAGTGTATCCACCGACACGCAGCTGATTGACAACAGATCACGGCAATCGATCTGGAAATCAGATTTGTCACTGTTTGTCGGGAAAGATGATAACTACAAGAAAGAACATGATTTGGAATTTTTGAAAATGATGAATAGCTGGGTTGAGAGTGGGATAGTTAGGCTCAATACGAAAACTCCGATAACGGCAGAGGGCAAGTCTAAGGTAACAATCATGGGCATCCTTCTTTAAACGACTTGTTGATGAGCAGCAAACGTAGGATGAGTTGAGCGTAGCGATACCCATCGAAAACCGCCGGGGGTTGCCCGGCAGCAAGTTACCTTTCTTGTCTTGCCAAGAAAGGTAACCCAAAGAAGTCGCCCCCGGTTTGCCGCCGCTTCGCGGTTCCCTGCGTTGCTCGAACGGTCGGGCCTCCTCATAAACTCGCACGACCCGCTTCGCGGTCACGTGCTCAAACATATTCGTCGGACTGCCCCCGTCCGTCCTGCGCTACTCGGCGGCGCACAGGGGAAATGAAAAGCGGTTTTGTGTGCGCTGCGCGCACGGTTTTTGTTCGTTGGCGAGGCGGGCGTTGCCCGCCTCGCTGGTTTTGGGTTTCAGGGTTTGCTTTTTCTTCCCCTGTGCGCCGCCGAGTAGCGGAGAACGGTCAGGGGATGTCGGCGAGGACTGTCTGAGCGCGCAGCGCGAGTTCCGCGGCCGCCTGACCGTTCGAGCAACGCAGGGAACCCCCGAAAGGGGGCGGTAAACCGGGGTCGCCTTTTCTTTGGGTTCTTTCTTTTGGCGAAGCAAAAGAAAGAACCTTGCTGCCGGGCAACCCCCGGCGGTTTTGTTTTTCAGTACACACGATGAAGACCTCATATCACGCGCTACTACTGCTGACCATCACCCTGCTGCTAGGCGCCTGCACATCCATGCTGCTACCCACCGAATACGTGGTAACGCAAGAACGCCTGAGCAACAAGCTCGCCCAGAAATTCCCCGTGTCGCGCGAATCCGCTCGCGGGAAACTCAAGGTGACGCTGGATGCCCCCGAGCTGAGCTTCATGCCCGAGCAGAACCGCCTCTCGTTCGCCTTCCACGTTTCCGCGACGACCGCGATGCGTGTCGGCCTGGACGGGCGCATCGCCCTGAGCAGCAGCTTGCGCTACGACGCCGAGCGGCGCGCCATCTATCTGCAGGACGTGCATATCGATACCTTGCAGGTGCGGCAGGACCCTGCGTCGCTCGTCGAGCTGTTGCGCCCGCAGCTGACCAAGATGTTAAGCGACTATCTGAAAGAGAAACCCCTGCATCGTTTCGATCCTGAAGACCTGCGCTTCCGCGGCGTGGAGTTCGAGATCGAAACGGTGGATGTGGTCAGCAACGGCATCAGGATAAAATTCAAGCGATAAACCGCCACAACCCAAACCACCATGAACCTTTCCCATACCAAGTGGCTGATCGCCTTTGCGTTGCTCGTCAACGTAGCCGCCATGCTCTCCCCTGTCATCAACGGCGGCGATTCCATCACCTACGCGGCGCTGTCGCAGTACATCGCGCTGCATAACGACTGGGCGTATCTGGTGCTGGACGGCAAGGACTGGCTGGACAAGCCGCACATGCCGTTCTGGATCACGGCGCTGTCCTTCAAGATCGGCGGCATCAGCGCGTTCACCTATATCCTGCCGGGCTTCCTGTTCCACCTGATCGGAGGCTACTACACCTACCGCATCGCGCGCCTGTTCTACGGGCGCGAGGCGGCCTGGTTGTCGGTGCTGGTGTATGTCTCGGTGTTCCACCTGATGGATTCCTCCATCGAGGTGAAGGCGGAGACCTACCTCACCGGTTTCATCATGGGGGCCTGTTATTACTGGTTGCGCTACGACGCTCAATCGAAGCTGAAATACTTGCTGCTCGGTGCTGCCTTCAGTGCGGCAGCGGTAATGACCAAGGGCGTGTTCACGCTCATCACCATCACCAGCGGTCTGGTGTGCCTGTGGCTGTACCGGAAGCAGTGGCACAAACTGTGGAGCGGCAAGTGGCTGCTGGCGTTGGCGCTGTCGCTGCTGTTCACAGCACCCGAAGTCATCGCGCTGTACCTGCAGTTCGATTCGCATCCCGAGAAGCTGGTGTTCGGGCAGACCAACGTCTCGGGCATCAGGTTCTTCCTGTGGGACAGCCAGTTCGGGCGCTTCTTCAACACGGGACCGATCAAGAACACCAACGGGCATCCGTTCTATTTCGTGCTGGTTTTCCTGTGGGCGTTCCTGCCGTGGGTGGCGGTGTTCGTGGCGGCGATGTCTTCCGGCGTGCGCAAGTTCTTCGTGCGCAGTGGCGAGGACCGTTCCGGTTTCGTCTTTCTCTGCGGCGCGTTCTTCATCACCTTCGGTCTTTTCAGCGCCACCAGCTTTCAGCTCGACCACTACACGGTGATCCTGTTCCCGTTCGCGGCCATCCTGTGCGGGAAGTTCTTGCATGACTGGCTGGCGCGGCAAGGCGGCGGGCGCGTGCTGCTCATCGCGCAACTCGCGCTGACGGTGTTGCTGGTGACGCTGGCGGTCGGCCTGAGTGCGTATGTCGGCAATCCCATCGTGCTGGCGTTGGTGCTGGCGATGTTCGCTGCGCTGCTGGTTTATGGCTATGTCACGCGCAAGCAGTGGCGGCAAGCTGCGATGCTGGTCTATCCGGTGTTCGGCATTGCCATGTTGTATGCCTTCCTGGTGCTGACGACGGCGCTGACGTTCACAGCCAACAGCGTGGCGCACAATGTCAACGCGCAGCTGGCGGGCAAGCCGGCTACGCCTGTCTATGTGCTCCAGATGGACATCGTGGCGCGCGAGCTGGGTTTGTACAACCGCGCACCCAGCTATGCGGTGGACGATGTATCGCAGCTGCCCAGGACGGGGCGCTACTTCCTTCTGATCAGGGCAGAGCAGCTGACGCAGTTGAGCCAGAGTCTGGGACGTGTCGAGCAGGTGGGGCAGGGCCCATGGGTGGTGCACAAGACGGGCACCTTCCCGCGCTTGCTGCGCCTGGCGAAAGGCGAGGAGCCGCTGGAAGACATACGCATCGTGCAAATTGAAGGAGTGAACTGATGGCGCGCGGAACCGAGATGGAGTCGTTCTGCCAGTGGGATGGCGACACGCTGGTGCTGAATATCCTGGGCCGGCCGCGCGCCAAGCGCACTAAGCTTGGCAAGGTAATCGGCAAGCAGCTGGAGATCTATGTTGCCGAGGAGCCGGTGCGCGGCAAGGCGACGGCGCATCTGGTGGATTTCTTGGCGGATGAGTTCGGTGTACCCAAGAGCGCAATCACGGTGGTGTTCGGTGTGTACAACGTGAACAAGCAGTTGCGCATCACGGCGCCGAAGAAACTACCCTCGGTCATCCCTCCGCAGTAGTCTTAAGCCCGGTTATTTCCTGACGCGCTGATAGAGGCGGAAGCGCTCGTTCTGGTCGCCCTTGCGGCCGCCCTCCCATACCTTCTCCCAGCCGATCTCGTTCTCGATGGGCTTGGCGATGCGGTTGCCCTGCACCAGCAGCAGGTCGCATACGCGCGTCGCTTTCTGGCGCAGATTTATATCCCCGAAATATTGCAGCATGGCGCGCTGGCTGTCGCCGATGCGCACGTCGGCAATACAGTTAAATTTTGGCGGCAGGTTCTTCTTGAGATCGACGATCATCGGGCGGTAGCTCTTGCCGCTGTCCAGCCAGGGCAGCCACAACGTCATGGTGAGCATCCACAGCAGGGTGACGCCACCGGCCCAGTTGATGAGCGAGCGGCGCACCGAGCGGCCGACACGCCACACCAGCACGATCCATAGCACGGTCACGGCGATGGCGATCCAGAACGGCACGGCATAGAAGCTTGGCTCGAAGCCCGGCTGGTAGTCCTTCAACCAGTGGGTGATCTTGGCGTTGTTGTCCAGCAGCAAGCCGGCCCAGCCCCACCACAGCGCGATGGCGAGCAGGGCGAAGGTCATGATGCCGAACCAGTCCAGTGCGTTCGCAGCGCCGCGGCGCAGGGTGGAGAGCGCGGCGGTGGCAAGCAGCGCGATCGGCAACAGCATGGGCATTGCATTCTGGTCGTTGATGTCCGGCACCAGACTCAATACGACCAGCATGACGATGAAGCTCGTCAGCAGCAGTTGGAATTCCGGCTCGTTCCAGACCCGCTTGCGCGCTTCCCACACGGTCCACGCAGCCAGCGGTGCGGCCGGCCATGCCAGCCACGGCAGGGCTTTCAGGTAATAGAACACTTCGTTGAACTCTCCGCTGCGCGCGTAGCCGAACCAGCGCCCGATGTTGCGCGTCCACATCCAGTCTACGAAGAGTTCGGGTGAATTCATGAACAGCAGGTAGGGCCACACGGTGAACCAAGGCAGCGCGCACAGCAGCGCGATGCCCAGCGTGGTGAGGAACGGAAGGGTGCGCCAGTTGCGGAACAGCAATAGAGCAAAGCTGATGAGCAGGAACAGCATCGGTGCGATGAAGCCCTTGCTCATGAAGCCGATGCCCAAGCCGATGCCGATGAAGACGCCTGCCAGTTTCGGACGGCGCAGGCTGAGTGCGTAGCCATACAACATCATGGCGCAGCCGGTGAGCAGGGCGTTGTCGGTAAGGATCTCGTGCGCGCGCACCAGCATGCCGAGGCAGCCGATGAGGATGATGGCTGTAGGCCATCCGCGGTTGTTGCCGAACAGCTCGCGCCCGGTGAGGCCGGCGAACAGCAGGGTAAGTGCGGTATAGAAGCCGGTCGCCATGCGTGCGCCGTCGTGCAACGGCAACAACGGGGCGAACGACTTGGCGAAGAACGCGGCGGTCCAGTAATACAGCGGCGGCTTGTCCAGATAGGGCTCGCCAGCCAGCGTCGGCACCAGCCAGTCGCCGCTCTGGATGATGTGGTAGATCAGGCCGAAGCTATAGGCTTCGTCGGGCTTCCACGGGTCGTGCCCGACCAGGCCGGTGAATACCCAGATGGCGCACAGCAGGAACATCAGTCCTGCCTTGAGTGGAGTGATCTCGGGTTCTTTTAACTGGGTGTAGTAGGCGTACATCTTATTCAATGACCTTGATCGTTTGTCCCGCTGCGGGTTCGCCTTGCGGATATTGGGCGTTGATGAGGCGCAGATATTTCTCCGCGTACATGCCCAGCGGTGAGTGTTGCGCGAGCTTGGCGTAAGTCGTTCCGGCGCTCGCTGTGGCGAGGTGGATGCTCAGCGGTTTGATCTGTTTGCGTTCCTCGCTGCTCAACGCGTGGAAGCTGCGTATCGTTGCTTTCATCGCTTCGCTTCGGGCAACCATGACCTGAGGTGTTCTCGCCCTGCCCTGGATGATGAAGGCCCGGCCCTCGTGGTAGATGACGCCAAGTTCGGTGTTGCCGGCATTGCCGATGGCGGCGGTATGCCTATCGATCTCTGCTGTACCGATCGTTGCCCCGTTGCCCAGCAGGCGGCGCGCATATTCGACGACGGTGCCGGATGGTTTGTTGTCCAGTTTCAGTTCGATGGACGCATCGTTCTGCGGACTGAGTGCGATAAGTTGTGCGGGGGTGTTTTTAACGATCCATGAGGGCGGGAAGGTCAGCGCGATGCCGAGGTCGCGGTGCATGAAGTGGTTGTCGCGGACTACGCCTTCCTCGGCGCTGTCGTTGAACACCAGGCCCGCGGTCTGTTTCAGGAATTCGCTTTTGTTGTCGGCGGGATGAGCGACCGTCAGTTTTTCCGACTCGCCCACAACTTGTTGCAGGCGCGTGTCGTTGTCCGGGTGGGTGGCGAAGGTACCGTGATAACGGCGTGGTTCACGGCCTTCCTGTTTGGCGAGCTCGGCATCGAACAATTCCTGGTTCTTCAATACGCCGATTACGCGGATCATCGCTTGCGGGTCGTAATCGGTGCGTGCCAGATACTCTGCGCCTAGACGATCCGCCTCCAGTTCATGGTCGCGCCCGTAGCCGGAGAGTAGTGCGCCACCGAAGAGGTTGGACAGGTCGTGTCCTATCTGTGTGTTGAGTTCCGGCACGAAGATCGAGGCGACGGAGAGGCCGATGTTGGCTGCCTGCGCGGCGCTCTGCTGGCGCACGCCGTGGCGCGCGGTGACGTGGCCGATCTCATGTCCCAGCACGGCGGCTAGCTCTGCCTCCGAGTTGAGGTAAGCCATGATGCCGCGCGTGATATAGACATAGCCGCCGGGCAGTGCGAAGGCGTTGATCTCCGGCGTGTCGAGTACGGTGAAATGGTAGACAAGGTTGGGGCGGTGGCTGCGCTTGGCGATCTTTTGTCCGACGTCGTTCACATAGCGCTGCAGGGCGGGATTGTCATAGACCCGATACTGTTGGCGAACTTGGGCATCCGCGCTGCGCCCCATGGCGATCTCTTGCGACTCCGACATCATCACAAAGTCCTGCTGTCCGGACACAGGGTTCCGTGCGCATCCGGCAAGGACCAGCGCCAGGCAGGCAACGAGCAGTGATGAGTGCAGTTTGTTCATGGGTGTCGTTCCACAAAAGAAAAAGGCAGCCAACGCTGCCTTTGATCTTGGGCTCTTAATGCAACAGCATCAAGCGGCAGCCTTGGCACCAGTCCTGTACTTGTTGTTGAACTTCTCGATACGGCCTGCGGTATCCACGACCTTTTGTGTGCCGGTGTAGAACGGATGGCATTCGGAACAGACTTCAACGTGCAAAGCCGGTTTGCCGATCGTAGAACGGGTGTTGAACTTGTTGCCACAGCTGCAGGTGACTGCAACTTCGTTGTATGCGGGATGGATGTCTGCTCTCATTTTGAATTCCTGACTAAAGTTGGGCGCGGCGGTTGTACGCGCACGGATACCGATTAAGGGGGCGCATTATCCATAAAAAGAGGGGCTTGGGCAAATTCTTTTGGGCGCGCTAGCGCACCTGTCCGCGCTCGATGCTGATGCCAACCTGCTTGCAGTTGCGGATGGCTTGCAGCTTGGCGACGCTGACTTTGACCCAGGGCGCGTTGAAGTCCTTGAGGATGATCTGGGCGATATGCTCGGCCAGCGTCTCCAGCAGGGAGAAATGGCCTTCACTTAGTACGGTCTGGATGTGTTGCGCGACCTGAGCGTAGTCCAGCGCATCCTTGATGTCATCGCTCTGGGAGGCTTGGCTGTTAGGCAGGGCGATATCCAGGTCGAGTTGCAGAGTCTGCGGCACGCGCTTTTCCCACTCATATATGCCGATGAGCGTGACGACTCTGAGTTCGCGCAGAAAGATGATGTCCATAAAGGTGTGAGGCTGGTCGTTTGGTCGTGATGGCGCATTCAAGTAGAATGCGCGGCTTCGTATTTTAAGGTATTCCAGATGACCACCCTAATAATCTTTGTTGTTTGCGCCTATCTGATTGGCTCGGTCCCCTTCGCGGTTCTGATGAGTAAGGCGTTCGGGCTTGCCGATCCTCGTACCTACGGTTCCGGCAACCCGGGCGCGACCAATGTGCTGCGCAGCGGCAAGAAGGCGGCAGCGATCCTGACTCTGCTCGGCGATGCTGGCAAAGGGTGGTTGGCGGTGTTCCTGGCGATACACTTTGCCCCGCATGATGGGCAAGGCTTGCTGCAAGTGGCGCTGGTTGCATTGGCGGTATTCATCGGCCACCTGTTCCCGGTCTTTCTGAAGTTCCAAGGGGGCAAGGGCGTGGCTACCGCGCTGGGTGTGTTGCTGGCATTGAGCGGCTGGATGGGGTTGGCCGTATTGGTCACCTGGTTGTTGGTGGCCGTGGCGTTCCGTTATTCATCGCTGGCCGCCCTGGTGTCGGCGATCGCCGCACCGATATACGCCATGCTGATCCATTTGCGTCCCGAACTGGTGCTGGCGACAGCCGCTATGTCCATGCTGCTGATCTGGCGCCACAAGAAGAACATCAAGAATCTGATGACAGGCAAGGAAAGCAAGATCGGTGGTAAGAAGGCGGCTGAATCTCAGTCTGCGTAATTCAGTTCCTGCAAATCCCAGCGCGGCTTCACGTTGAAGCGATAGTCGCGCCGGCCCGCCTGATGTTGTAGTCGCATCGCGCCGGCAAAGGCGATCATCGCGCCGTTGTCGGTGCAGAATTCCAGATCCGGATAGAACACCTTGCCGCCGCGCTTGCCGACGTCTTTATCCAGGCGGCCGCGCAACAGCCGGTTCGCGCCAACTCCGCCTGCCACCACCAATTGACTCAATCTGGTTTGCTTGAGGGCGGACAGCGCCTTGCTAACCAGTACATCCACGATTGCTTCTTGTGCGGCGTGGGCGATGTCGGCACGAGTCTGCTCATCCGCGGGATTCTGTTGTGTGGCGACAAGAACTGCGGTCTTCAATCCGCTGAAGCTGAAGTCCAGGTCGCCGCTGTGTAGCATGGGGCGCGGCAGCTTGAATCGTCCCGGCGTGCCATGTTGTGCCAATTTGGATAGCAGTGCGCCACCCGGGTAATCCAGTCCCAACAGCTTCGCGCTCTTGTCGAACGCCTCGCCAGCCGCGTCATCCACCGACTCGCCTAATAAGGTGTAACGCCCTATTCCATCCACGCGCATCAATTGTGTGTGCCCGCCCGAAACGAGCAGTGCAACAAACGGGAATTCCGGTGCCGGGTCGGACAGAAGTGGTGAGAGCAGATGTCCTTCCAGATGGTGAACGCCGATGGTGGGAACGTCTAGTGTATAGGCAAGCGCGCAGGCAACGCTTGCGCCAACGAGCAAGGCGCCGGATAGTCCGGGACCCTGTGTATAAGCGATGGCATCGACGTTATTGAGAGAGCAATTAGCCTTCTGCAAGACGTCGCGTATCAGCGGTAACGCATAGCGGATGTGATCGCGCGAAGCGAGTTCCGGTACGACACCGCCATATTCGTTATGCAGTGCTATCTGACTATGTAGTGTGTGTGCGAGCAGGCCGCGCTCGCTGTGGTACAGCGCGATGCCGGTCTCGTCACAGGACGATTCAACTCCAAGTGTAATCAATGACATTTATTGCCTTTCAGACGATGTCGCATTGTAGTGAGGAAAGGGATTAAACATGCCGACGGAAATTATTTTCAAATAATTTTCACAAATGTGTTGACGCGAATTTTTGAAT
>CAWEYD010000003.1:0-13731 GCA_963813255.1 uncultured beta proteobacterium
TGCCGGCGCGATGCCCTTGCTCACGTCCTTGTAGATGCGCGACTTGGAGGGATCGCCCTCGAATCGGTCGCGGAAGTTCTGGCGGAAGCGCGCCTGTCCGGTGTCGTCCATAGGGAACTCGCGTGCGGGCAACAAACGGATCTCCGGTACCGGATACAGCGTGCGCTGCGTGTCCACGTCGAAGGTGGCGATGGTCTCGATCTCGTCGCCGAACAGGTCTAGGCGGTAAGGCAGCACGCTGCCCATCGGGAACAGGTCGATGATGCCGCCGCGCACACAGTATTCGCCGGGGGTGAGCACCTGCTGCACATGGTTGTAGCCCGCAAAGGTGAGCTGCTCGCGCAGTTGCGCCAGGTCCAGCTTTTCGCCGCGCCTGAGGAAGAAGGTGTAGGCCGCAAGGTGCTCCACCGGCGGCAGCGGGTACAGGGCGGTGGTGATCGGCACCACGACCACGTCGCAGGCGTTGCTGCGGATGTGGTGCAGCGTGGCCAAGCGTTCCGAGATCAGGTCCTGGTGCGGCGAGAAGTGGTCGTAGGGCAAGGTCTCCCAGTCCGGCAGCAGGTGCACGCGCAGCGCAGGCTCGAAGAACGGGATCTCTTCCACCAGTCGCTGCGCCTCCAGCGCATTGGCGGCGATGACCACAAGCGGCGAATGTCGAGTGGCGTATTGCGCCAGGGCCAGGGCATCGGAGGAGCCCTGCAGCCGGGTGTAGCGCGGACGGGAGTGGGTAGAGGTGAACAGCATGGGAACGGCCTGAAACAAAGGCCCGCATTATACTCTCGCCATCGGGGTGCGCGACGCCCCGCACGGTTTCCCAATCATGGGTAAGGCGTCTATGATGACGCTAGCCCGTAACGGAGGAGAGCGATCATGACCGCAACCAACACCGTACGTTATCTGCCGGATATCGAGGAGCGCCTGCTCGATGAGCAGCTTGCAGCGTGGCAAGCCGAGAAGCCCAAGATGGGGCTAATGGTGCTGTTGCCCGAGAGCGCGCAGGATGCGGTCGCGCTCATACAGCGGGTATGTGCAGGCCGCCATATACCCGTGGTCGGCGCCATATTTCCGGCGCTGGTCGAAGGGGGGGCGTTCCGCACGCAAGGCGTGTGGCTGCTGCGTTTCGATCAGATGCCGTATACCGCGCTGTATGCCGACCTGCCGCAGGAGCCGCAGAGGCTCCAGGTGGCACTGGATGTCATGGCATCGGATATCAAGACCCGTCTGGGGGACAGTCGCGACACCACGCTGTTCATGCTGTTCGACGCGATGGTGCCCAACGTTGCCACGGTGCTCGACGAGATCTACCTGCGCATCGCCAACCGTGTGCGCTACATGGGGGCCAATGCCGGCAGCGAATCGTTCAAACCCATGCTTTGCCTGTTCGACAGTTCGCGCATCGTCCAGAACGGCGTGCTGGTCATGCTGCTGCGGCCGCATCGCGGCGCCGTGCTCGAACATGGTTACGCAGCTCCGCAACAGATGCTCACCGCGACTTCCACCGAGGGCAACCGCATCCTGCAGATCGACTGGCGTCCGGCCTTCGAGGTCTACCGTGAGATGGCGCGCGAGCAATACGGCGTGGAGATCAACCAGGAGAACTTCTACAAGTATGCGGTGCACTTCCCGTTCGGCATCGTGCGCGCCAACGGCATGATCCTGGTGCGCATCCCGGTGGCGCTGGAGCAGGACGGTTCGCTGTTCTGCGTGGGCGAGGTGCCGCCCAACGCTCTGCTGTCGCTGCTCAAGGCCCCGGAGGTGGACTCGGAACAGACCATCGCTGCGCTCACCGAGGGACTGGAGGCACTTGGCGGCTCGACGGCGGAGCAGGAGTTGCTGCTGTTCTATTGCGCCGGGAGGCGCCTGCATCTGGGCATCGGGGCCGCGCAAAAAGAGTTGGGCCTGTTCGCGCAACGAACGCAGGCGGCGCAAATCGCCGGAGCCCTGTCGCTGGGCGAGATCGGCGGCTCCACGCAATGGGACTATCCGCTGTTCCATAACGCCACGCTGGTTGCGTCCGGCTGGGGATATCACAAGACATGAACCGTGAGCAGCAGATCCTGACCATCCTTTACGAGATGGCTTTGACCATCGGCGGCGAGGTGCGGGTGAAGCCGCTGCTGACCAGGACGCTGCAGCAGTTGCTGTTCCATACCTCGTTCCCAGCCGGGATGGTGTTCCTCGATCTGCCACCTGAATCAGCAGCAAAGACCGTGGAAGCGAAGCCGGTGGTCGTGATTGGCGACTTCGAGTTCGACGAGAACACGGTGCAGTCTCTGACGCTGCCTGCCGCTCTGTTGCGCGGAGGTGCCGAACTGCGCGAAGACCCGGCACTGCTTGCGGTGCTGTCCGGCAGAGACAATGCCTACTCCACCTTCCTGCGTCTGCCTATAGACCAGAACGGCGTGATCCTGCTGCTCGCACCCAGTGCGCCCCGCACCGAGCTTCCCCTCAAGCACCTCTTTCAGCCGGTGATGGCTAACCTGGCGAAGGCCATCCTGTTGTGCCGCGACCATGAGGCTTATGCCGCGGGGCTGATCTCGGAACGCGACACGGCTTGGGAGAATCTGCGCAAGGTCAACCGCGCGCTCAAGACGCTGAGCGCCGGCAACGAGGTGCTGGTGCGCGCCACCGAGGAGGTCGCGCTGCTGCGGGAGATGTGCCGTGTGGTGGTCGAGGTGGGCGGCTACCGCGTGGCCTGGGTAGGCTACGCACAGCACGACGAGCAGCAGTCGGTGCGGCCGATGGCGCAGCATGGCATCAAGGCGGAACTGCTCGGGCAACTGCGTTTCTCGTGGGCGGACGATGCGTTCGGCCGCGGGCCGACGGGGGCGGCAGTGCGCAGCGGGCAGCCGCAGGTCGTCGCCGATGCCTATACCGACCCACGCTTCGCCCCGTGGCGCGCTGCGGCCATCGAGAGCCGCTGTGCCTCCATACTTGCGCTTCCGCTGAAGGACGGCGAGGGGCACGCCTTCGGTGCGCTCACCATCGATGCCGCGGAAAAGGACGCCTTCGACGAGGAGGAGGTGCGCCTGTTGCGCGAGCTGGCCAACGACCTCTCTTACGGTATCGTCAATCTGCGCAACCGCGCCGAGCGCAGACGCAGCACGGAGCAACTGCACAAGGGGCTGGAGGATGCGTTGCAGGCGATCGCCGCCACTGTCGAGATGCGCGACCCCTACACCGCCGGCCACCAGCGGCGCGTGGCGAAACTGGCTGCGGCCATCGCGACCCAAATGGGGCTGTCGCCCGAGCGCGTGCACGGCATCCGCCTGGCCGGCACGGTGCACGATGTCGGCAAGATCGGGGTGCCGGCGGAGATACTGAGCAAGCCGGGAGTGCTGACCGACATCCAGTTCAACCTGATCAAGCTGCATGCAACGGTCGGTTACGAGATCCTCAAGGACGTGGCATTTCCCTGGCCCATCGCGCAGATGGTGCGCTCCCACCACGAGCGGATGGACGGCTCCGGCTATCCGGACGGACTGAAGGGTGGCCAGATATTGCTGGATACGCGCATCATCTCGGTGGCCGATGTGGTCGAAGCCATGTTGTCGTACCGTCCTTATCGCCAGAGCCTGGGCATACGGGCGGCGCTGGATGAGATCGTTGCCCAGCGCGGTGTGTTGTACGACGCTGCGGTGGTGGATGCCTGCCGTCAGGTACTGGACGCGGGATTCGAATTCTCTTGACCCCGCAGGAAGTTGGCGTGCGATGTCGCACGGACTCTCTGCAGCGCTGCGAGGTATCATCGCCATCATCGTTCGACGAATGGAAGGCCCAGGGCATGCGGCACGTTGAACCCTCTCGAACCAGCCAGCTGTGGCGCAATATCAAGGTGATCGCGGTCATCTGGACCCTGCTCGTCGTCGCCTCTCTGGCCTGGAACCTGTATTTCCATCAGCGCGGTTTCCAGGAGGTGTTGCACACGGAAGCAGCAGCCTTCCATACCATGGAGATGGAATACCGCAACTGGGTCATCCACAACGGCGGGGTGTACGTGCCCGTCACCGACAAGACGCCGCCCAGTCCCTGGCTGAGCCAGGTCCCGGAGCGGGACATCACCACGCCATCGGGAAAACGGCTCACCCTGCTGAACTCGTCCTATGTGGTACGGCTGGTGCATGAGGCCATGACCGGTGCGAACAAGCCGTTGCGCGGCCATATCGGAAGCTTGCGTCCGATCAATCCAGTCAACGCGGCGGATGCCTGGGAGCGCGAGGCGCTCGAGGCCTTCGCCCGCGGCGAGCAGGAACGGACAGCGATAGCGGTGATGGACGACGGCAAGACCTATTTCCGTTACATGAAGCCGATGGTCACGGAACAGGACTGTCTGAAATGCCACGCACCATATGGCGACAAGCTGGGCGACATCCGTGGCGGGGTCAGCGTGTCGGTCCCGATAGACGAGCTGTTGCTGGGCGAGCGGAACGAACGCAACGCATTGATCGCCGGACACGGGCTGATCTGGAGCATCGGGCTGTTCGGACTGTTCTTCGGCGGCAGACGGCAACAGCGGGCGATCGTCACGGCCGATCGGAGCGAGGCGCAGGTGACCATGCTGACGAACTCGATCGCGCACGCCATCTACGGGCTGGATATGGAAGGGCGCTGCACCTTCATTAATGCGGCTGGGGTGAAAGCTCTGGGCTACGGCGACGCTTCCGAATTGCTGGGCAGGAACATGCACCGACTGGTGCATAACACGCGGGCGGACGGCTCGCCCTACCCGTATGAGGATTGTCCGAATTTCCATGCCATCCGCGACGGGGTGTCGTCCCATCGCGAGGATGAGACCTTATGGCGCAAGGATGGCAGTTCCTTTCCGGCTGCTTACTGGTCCTATCCTGTGATGCAGGAAGGTCGCGTGCTTGGGGCGGTGGTGACCTTCCTCGATATCACCGAACAATTACGCGTCAAGGGCGAACTGAAACACTCGCAAGTGCTGCTGAACACCATAGTAGAGAACATCCCGGCGATGGTGTTCCTGAAGCGCGCAGAAGACCTCCGTTTCGAGCTGTTCAATCGGGCAGGCGAGCAACTGCTGGGATATTCCCGCGACGAAATGCTGGGCAAGAACGATCACGACCTGTTCCCGCAAGAGCAAGCCGAATTCTTTACCAAGAACGACCGGGCGGTGCTGGAGAGTCGTCGCCCGCATGAGATATCAGAAGAGCCGGTCAAGACCGCCGACGGCAGCGAGAAATGGCTGGATACGTTCAAGGTAGGCCTGTACGACGAGGCGGACCGGCCCACCCATCTGCTCGGCGTCTCCATCGACATCACCTCGCGCAAGCGGATGCAGGACGAGCTGCGGGAGCAACACCGCATTCTGGGGCAGGCGCTGGAGGGGACCATCCACACCGCGTCGATGGCAGTCGAGGTACGCGATCCCTACACCGCCGGACACCAGCGGCGCGTGGCGGAGCTGGCCTGTGCCATCGCTCAGGCGATGGGGTTGGGAGACGAACGCATCAACGGTGTACGGATGGGTGCAATGATCCACGACATCGGCAAGGTCGGCGTGCCGGCGGAGATACTCAGCAAGCCGTCACGCCTGTCGCAAGTGGAATTCCAGATGGTACGGGAACATGCCGTGATGGGATTCAATATCCTGAAAGAGGTGCAGTTCCCGTGGCCGGTGGCCGAGATCGCCCACCAGCACCATGAACGCATAGACGGCTCCGGCTATCCGCAGGGACTCAAAGGCGAGTCCATCCTGCTGGAGGCGCGGATCATATGCGTGGCGGACGTGGTGGAATCGATGGCCTCCCATCGACCGTACCGGCCGGCCCTGGGCATGCCGGCAGCGCTGGACGAGATCACGGGCAATCGCGGCGTGCTGTATGATGCTGTGGTGGTCGATGCCTGCATCCGGGTGCTGGATGGGGGATTCGAGTTCAAATGAGCTGCTGTGCCTGCATCCAGGCGCCGGTAGTTTGGTAAACTCTCGCCCATGTCTGAATTCCACGCCTTAGTCCCCGCCGCCGGTTTCGGCGCCCGCATGGGGCATGAACTGCCTAAGCAATACCTCGATCTCGCCGGACGGCCGATGATCTGGTACGCGCTCACCACCTTGTGCGCTCACCCCGATATCAAGACCGTGTTCGTGGTGCTGGCGCCGGACGACGAGCATTTCTCACGCTATGACTGGTCGCACTGCGCGGGCAAACTCGAGCCGATGTATTGCGGCGGGGCGACGCGCGCCGAGAGCGTGGCGAATGGCCTGTTGGCATCGGAGTTGGAGCCGGACGACTGGGTGCTGGTGCACGATGCAGCGCGCCCTTGTCTGAGCGAACAGCTGCTGACGCGCATGATCGGAGAACTGCGCGACGATGCGGTGGGCGGCATCCTGGCGGTGCCGGTGGCTGACACCCTGAAGCGCGCTGACGCGCAGCAGCGCATCGCCCATACCGAGAGCCGCGAAGGTTTGTGGCAGGCACAGACGCCGCAGATGTTCCGCGCCGGGGTGCTGGCGGAGGCATTGCAGCAATGCCACAGCGTCACCGACGAAGCCTCCGCCATCGAGGCGCTGGGTCTGCAGCCCAAGCTGGTGGCGAGCGACAGCAGCAATTTCAAGGTGACCTATCCGCAGGACATCATATTGGCGGAGTTGTTGTTAAACAAAAGAATGTAGGTCGGATTAGCGCAGCGTAACCCGACATTTGCCGCACAAAACATCATGTCGGGTTACGCGATGAAACTGCTAACCCGACCTACGAAAAACAATAAGGAAATTCATTATGCGTATCGGACAAGGCTTCGACGTCCACCAACTGGTGGCAGGCCGCAAGCTCATCATGGGCGGCGTGGACATCCCGTATGACAAGGGCCTGCTCGGCCATTCCGATGCGGACGTGCTGCTGCATGCGATTTGCGACGCGCTGCTGGGTGCCGCGGCGCTGGGCGACATCGGTAAGCATTTTGCGGACACCGATGCCAAATACAAGGACATCGACAGCCGCATCCTGCTGCGCGACGTGGCGCGCAAGATCGAGGCGGCCGGTTATCGTATCGGCAACGTAGATGCCACCATCATCGCGCAAGCACCCAAGATGGCGCCGCATATCCCGCAGATGGTCACTAACATCGCCGCCGATCTCGGCATCGCGCACAACGCGGTGAACGTGAAGGCGACCACCACCGAGCACCTGGGCTATGCCGGACGCGGCGAAGGTATCGGGGCACAGGCAGTGGCATTGCTGCTGGTCGCCTGATGCGTGTCCTGGCTGTAGAAACTTCCACCGAATATTGCTCGGTCGCGCTGTGGCAGGACGGCACAGTGAGCGAATGTTGCGAGCTGGTCGGGCAGAAACATTCCGAAGTGTTGCTGGCGATGTTGGATGCGCTGCTCAAGGACGCTGGCGTGAACATCAAAGAGGTCGATGGCATCGCTTTCGGCAAAGGTCCCGGTTCCTTCACTGGTGTGCGCATCGCCTGCGGCGTGGCGCAAGGCTTGGCGCTGGGCACCGGTCTGAAGGTGGTCGGCGTGTGCACGCTGCAGGCGCTGGCCGAGGCATCCGGCCGCGACAAGGTGATTGCCGCCATCGATGCGCGCATGGGTGAGCTGTATTTGGCTGCCTACGAAAAGTGGGATGGTGTTTGGGCGGCGGCGATAGAACCTTGCCTGTGTCGTGCGGGAACGTTGCCCGCAGTGGAAGGCGAAGGCTGGTTCGGAGTGGGCACCGGTTACGGCGTGAGCGGCGACGCACTGCGAACATACTATGGCGGACGGCTGCTGGACGCGGACGCACAGGCTGTGCCGCAGGCGAGTGCCGTGGCACGACTCGCAGCAACCGAATTCGCACAAGGCAATGCGGTGGACGCTGCGCTGGCGCTGCCGCTCTATCTGCGCGACAAGGTGGCGTTGAAGACCAGCGAACGGCAGCGATGATGTTGCGCGACATGACCGAGGCGGACCTGGATGAGGTGCTGCGCATCGAGCGCGAGGTGCACGCCCATCCGTGGACGCTGGGGAATTTCAGCGATGCCTTGCGCAGCAAGTACCTGTGCAAGGTCTTCGAGAAAAACAGCCAGATGCTTGGCTATGCGGTGCTGATGCTGGCGGTGGACGAAGCAGAGTTGCTGAACATCTCCATCGCTTTGCAGCATCAGCGCAAAGGCTTGGGGCGGGCGCTGCTGGAAGAGATGCTGGCGCTGGCTCTTCACTCCGGGATGTGGCGTATGGTGCTGGAGGTGCGCGCGTCGAACGTGGCCGCGATCGCACTTTATCGCAGCGCCGGATTCGAACAGATCGGGCTGCGCCGCGGTTACTATCCGGCGGAACATGGCCGTGAGAATGCGATCTTGATGGGACGGGAACTGTGAATATCCGAGATGAAGCTGTACTGCGCGAACTCAACCTTTACCCGCTTTGGGTGAGGCGTGACGCGCCTGTTGCAGCGGAGCAGGAGATTGCGACACCGTCAGCAGATCCTTTAGTCCGTCATTCCGGCGAAGGCCGGAATCCAGACCAGATAAATACTCAGCAAAGCGGACAAAGTGAGCCGCTTGCGGCGAGTCTAGATGAACGGACAGACAGTGATGTCGCCCCGCATTCGCGGGAGATATTCAATCCTCTGGATTCCGGCCTTCGCCGGAATGACAGAGTCCAGGGTGAGGAGCTGTCCAGATCAAATTCAACTGATTCAGCCAGACTGAACTGGCCTGAACTCAAACAGAAGGTGCACGACTGTACCGCCTGCAAGCTGCGCGCCGGATGCACCCAGACGGTGTTCGGCGTGGGCAACGAGAAGGCGGAGTGGTTGTTCGTCGGCGAAGGGCCGGGCGCTGACGAAGATGCGCAGGGCGAGCCCTTCGTGGGTCAGGCAGGCAAGCTGCTCGACAACATGCTGGCAGCGATCAAGCTGAAACGCGGCGACAACGTGTATATCGCCAACATCGTCAAATGCCGTCCGCCCAACAATCGCACGCCGGAGCCGGATGAGATCGCCACCTGTCTGCCTTACCTGCAACGCCAGATTGCGCTCATCAAACCCAAGCTCATCGTGGCGCTGGGCAAGACTGCGGCAACTTCGCTGCTGGGGCGCGATGCCACGCTCGGCTCCTTGCGCGGCACAGTGCACGACTACTGTGGAACGCCGCTCATTGTCACCTACCACCCCGCTTACTTGCTGCGCAGTCCGGCCGAGAAAGCCAAGGCTTGGGAGGACCTGTGCTTCGCAGTGCAGCAGATGACCCACCGTCAACAGGGTTGATTCCCCATTCGAACCTGATAGCATCCGGCACGACTTCTACTCCTGAGTGGGGCGTGTCGCATGAAGCTGAACGATTTTCGGTTATCAACACGCATCACCGTCGGCATGCTGCTGCTTGTGGCGATCGGCGCGCTGATATGGATAGGCAACGAGAATCAAAGGCTGCATGATGCTTATCTGAACGCGCGTAGCGCCGACATCCGGGCGGCGATCCACGTGGAGCAGGTGCGTTTAAGCCAAGACATAGAAAATCTGCGTCAGGATGCTTTGTTCCTTGCTGCTACCCCGCCCGTCTCCGGCATTGTGCGTGCCGCTGCCAATCGCGGCTTCGATCCTCGCGACAAAAACTTCTACATCACCTGGGAAGCTCGCCTGCAGGAGACCTTCGCGGCCTTTCTGCACGCGCGCCCGAACTACTTCAAGGTGCGCTTGATCGGTGTGGCGAACGGAGGGCGAGAGCTTGTCCGCGTCGAGAGCCGCGACGGCCGCATCGAAGTAACGCCACGCGCTTCCCTGCAGGCAAAAGGCGATCGAGACTACTTCAAGGCAGGCGTGGGGCTGGCCGCGGGGGGGGTGTATCTTTCCGAATTCACGCTCAATCAGGAATTCGGCAGGATAGAGGAACGACATCGGCCTACCTTGCGCGCGGTCACGCCGGTGTTCGATGCGAACGGACAAATCTTTGGCATGGTGGTCATCAGCCAGGATGTGCATTCCTTGTTCGATTTCGCCCAAGCAGGGTTGCCTCCCGGCGTGCAGGCGCTTATCGCTGATCGCCAAGGGCATTATCTGCTTCACCCCGATGCCACGCGCGCCTTCTCCTTCGAACTGGGGGGGCGGGATAACATCGCCGACGATTTCCCCACGCTCAAGCCGATGTTCGCGGCGCAGGCGCAAAACTACCTGCCTTTGCATGCGGATGCCGAACACGACGGCGACCAGTATTTGGCAGCGGAGCGCGTCTCTTTCGACGCCAGCGAGCGGTCTCGTTTTCTGTTGTTGGCCTACCACATCCCCGCATCCGTAGTGTCCGAACAGCTGGGAGATATTGCGCGGTCGCGCAGCATCGATGCGCTGCTTGCGACGTTATTGGTCGGCAGTGTTCTGTTTCTCATGCTGCGCCGCGCCTTCTCTCCGCTACAGCGCATCACCCAGGCTGCGCGGGACATCGCTGCGGGAAACAGAATGGCTCGCTTGTACGAAAAAGAGGGCGGCGAGATCGGCGAACTGGTCGAAGCACTGAACGGCATGATGGAAAGGCTGTCCGACGGCGAACTGGTTGAGCGGGAGAACATGTTCCGCAAAGAGCTGATCGAATCGCTGCCTGGGGTGTTCTACATGATCGATGCGCAGGGGTGTTTCCAGATGTGGAACCATAACCTGGAACAGGTGTTGCTGCGCAGCGCCGAAGAGACCGCGTCCTGCCATCCGCTGGATTTGTTCGAGGGAGAGGATAAGACCAAGGTCGAAAACGCCATGCGCCAGGTGTTCGAACAGGGCGAGGCATCGGTGGAAGCGGCGCTGGTGGCGAAGGATGGCACGCAAATTCCTTACCACTTCACTGGGCGGCGCGTGCAGCGCGACGGCGAGCCAGTACTGATAGGCATGGGGTTGGACATCACTGCGGGGCGCGAAAGCATGCGGGTGACAGAGGCATTGTTACGGCGCAATCAGGCGCTGATGCAGAACTCGATGGAAGGTATCCACGTGATGGACGT
Source organism: uncultured beta proteobacterium (assembly GCA_963813255.1). Lineage (GTDB taxonomy): Bacteria > Pseudomonadota > Gammaproteobacteria > Burkholderiales > Gallionellaceae > Sideroxyarcus. The sequence goes on from CAWEYD010000003.1 coordinate 10,934, forward strand.
CGAGGGCAACGTGCTTGAGGCAAATGATGGCTTCTGCAGCATGCTGGGCTATACCCGCGAAGAGGTGATGCGGCTCAACGTGCGCGACTGGGATAGCCACTTCTCAGCGGATGAGTTGCGCGCAAGGTTCCGGGATTTCATCGGCAACAGCGGCATGTTCGAGACCGTGCACCGACGCCGGGACGGTAGCTTGCTGGACGTCGAGATATGCACCACCGGAGTCGTGATCGATGGCAAGGGCTATCTGTTCGCCTCCAGCCGCGACATCACCGAGCGCAAGCAGATACAGAAGATCATGCAGCGTCACAACCAAGTGATCGAGACAGCGATGGACGGTTTCTGGATGACCGATGAGCGGGGCTATGTGGAGGAGGTCAACGCGGCTTACGCACGGATGTCCGGTTACACCACGCAGGAGCTGGTGGGCATGAACATCAGCCAGCTGGAAGCGCAAGAGGAGGTGGCAGAGGTCAGGGCACGTATCGACAAGGTCATCGCAAGCGGGAACGCCCGGTTCGAGACTCGCCACCAGCGCAAAGACGGGCAAGTGATCGACATCGAAATGTCGGTCACTTTCATGCCCGAGTGCAGTAAGTTCTTCGTGTTCTGCCACGACATCACCCAGCGCAAGCTCAGGGAGGAAGCCATGCGCGTTGCTGCTGCCACTTTCGAGACGCAGGATGCCACGCTGATCACCGATGCCCAAGCCAACATCATCCGGGTCAACCGCGCGTTCACGAGGATCACCGGCTATTCCGCCGAAGAGGTGATCGGGAAGAACCCGAACATCATGAGCTCCGGGCGGCAGGACAAAGCTTTCTATACGGAGATGTGGCGGCAGATGCTGGAGACTGGTTGCTGGGCGGGCGAGATATGGGATAGACGCAAGGACGGCGATATCTATCCGAAGTGGCTGACCATCACCGCCGTGAAGAACGAGCAGGGAGTGACCACGCAGTATGTGGCCATCTTCAGCGATATCACCGCACGCAAACAGGCCGAGGAAGAGATACGCAACCTGGCGTTCTACGATGCGCTGACAGATCTGCCCAACCGTCGCCTGTTCCAGGAACGCTTCCATGCCGCGCTCACGGCATCGGCACGTTATGCCGATTTCGGCGCCATATTGTTCCTTGATCTGGACCGTTTCAAGTTGCTGAACGATACCCTGGGACATGAGTACGGCGACCTGCTGTTGGTCGAAGTGGCTGCGCGCATCAGGTGTTGTGTGCGCGAGATGGATACCGTAGCGCGACTGGGCGGGGACGAGTTCGTGGTGCTGCTGGAGAACATCAGTGGCGAACGGGCGGATGCCTTGCACAAGGCCGAGCTGGTGGCAGAGAAGATCCGCGAGACACTGTCCCGTCCCTACCATCTCAAGGAACGTGAACATTGCAGCTCACCCAGCATCGGTATCACCTTGTATCACGGCGGCAAGGAGACCATGGATGTGCTGCTCAAACACGCCGATGCCGCGATGTATCAGGCCAAGAGCGCCGGGCGCAACACCGTGTGCGTCTACGATCCAGCGCTGGAGAGCGACATGCGCCACCCCACCGGGAACTAGCTGTTATTAGCGCGTGTGATCGGCCCAGTTGTTGGGCGTTTCGTAGAGCCGCACACGCTCCAGCCTGAGGTGATTGCCGTAGGTGTCGCGGTAGGCATGGAGCAGCAAGTCGAATGCGACCCTCGCCAGGTTCTCCGCAGTCGGGATCACATCCAGCACCACGGTCTTGTGGCCGGGCAGTGTGTGCAGAAAATCCAGCACTATCTTGTCGCCGCGATACACCAGGAAAGCGTGATCCCACGCATCCACCACATGCTCCTTGGCGATGCGCTTCACGTCGGAGAAATCCATCACCATGCCCTGCTCCGATACACCCTCAGCGGTGATGACATCGCCCGAGAGCGTGATCTCGATGGTATAGCGATGACCGTGCAGGTGTTTGCACTGGCTGTTGTGGTTGGGGATGCGGTGTCCGGCATCGAATTCCAGGCGGCGGGTGATTTGCATGATCGGGTGCTTGAACGAAAGTGGCGCGAATTATAACTTGAAGGCACGCACCGCATTCCTGAATGCGGTCAAGCCGTGTTGCTCGGCTTCTCCGCCATAGCGCAGAGAGGCATAGCGCGCGGCCAGATCGTAGATGTCTTCGGCCAGTTCGGGGCGCGCGGCGGAGATACGATCCGCATACTCCATCGGCCCTTCATGCGGTGCACGCGGCAAGCCGGCCTTCTCCAGTTTGCGGCATGCCTTCAACCATGCTGCTTGCACCGCATCGGTCTGCCTTGTGACCAGACGCCGCAGCAGGATGAGCGTGAAGATGCCCACCAGCAGGGCGACGCCGGCCAGCATGTCGAGCGCCATCTTTTGCCAGGTGATGTCTTCCATGCCCAAGCGCGTGAGGAAAGCGAACTGGCGCTCGGTGTTGTAGCCCAGCACCCATTGGTTCCACTGGTTGGTCAGTGCGTCCAGGTTGAAGCGCAGCTTGAGCAAGAACGGCGATTGTGTGCGCGCGATAAAGGGCAAGGCGGCGCTGTTCGGCAGGGCGGCTCTCAGTCCCCTTTGTATGCGTGCCGGGGAGGTGGTCGCCGTCGGATCGATGCGTACCCAGCCGCGATCGCGCAACCACACCTCCGCCCAGGCATGCGCGTCGGATTGGCGCAGGATGTAGTAGCCGCCGAGGTCGTTGTATTCGCCGCCCTGATAACCGGTCACCACGCGTGCGGGAACGCCCGCTGCGCGCATCAGGAACACGAAACTGCTCGCGTAGTGTTCGCAGAATCCCTTTTTGGTG
>CAWEYD010000004.1:0-67528 GCA_963813255.1 uncultured beta proteobacterium
CGTCCGAACCGGAGCAGCCTTTCGATCTCTCTGCGTTGAAGAAACTGAATCTAGAGGGCAGCGTGCGCATCGGCTCGCTCAAGGCGGCCAGCGTCAAGGTGGCGCAGCTGCGCGTCGATGTGAAGGCGAAGAACGGGCAAGTGAACATCGCACCGCTTTCCGCAAAACTCTATCAGGGCAGCATCGACGGCAAAGTGAGCGTTAACGCGGCGACCAACAGCTTCGTTATCAACGAGAAGCTGACCGGCGTTGAGATCGCACCTTTGCTGAAAGACCTTGCCGATCTGGAGCTGGCTGAAGGCAAGGGCAACATCACTATCGATCTAACCACGCAGGGCAACACCGTCAGCGGCCTGAAAAAGGCTCTGAACGGTAACCTGTCGGTGAACCTCGGCAACGGTGCCATCAAGGGGATCAATCTCGCCAAGCTGGTGCAAGGAGTGCAGAGCCTGAGCAAGAACACTTCGGCGCAGACCCTGGGCGTGGACAAGAACGAGAAGACGGATTTCACCGAGTTCAAGGCCAGCTTCAAAGTGAAGAACGGCGTGGCGCACAACGACGATCTGGCGGTGAAATCCACCGTCTTGCGCGTGACCGGCAGCGGCGACATCGACATCGGCCATGACAGCCTGAACTACGATGCCAAAGCCATCTTCGCCAAGACCGACACGGGCAAGACGGCGACACTGCCGGTGAATGTGAGTGGTACGTTCGATGCGCTAAAGTTCAAAGTCGATTACGGTGCACTGCTAGCAGACGTGGCCAAGCAAAAGATCGATGAGAAGAAAGAACAAATCAAGGAAGACGCCAAGGCCAAGCTGCAGGACGAACTGAAGAAGGGATTGAAGGGCTTGTTCAAATGATTGTCATACCGCTCTGCGAGATTCATGCCGTCTGAGCGGCTGGCGCCATAGATGGATTTCTCTTCTCGCCTCATAGCGTGGCAGCGCACGCACGGCCGCCACGACTTGCCCTGGCAAGGCGCCGATGCCTATCGTGTGTGGCTGTCCGAGATCATGCTGCAGCAGACGCAGGTCGCCACCGTCATCCCCTATTACCAGCGCTTCGTCACCAACTTCCCCAGCATCGCTGCGCTCGCTGCAGCTACCGAAGAGCAGGTGCTCACGCACTGGAGCGGCCTCGGCTATTACGCCAGAGGCCGCAATCTGCACAAGGCGGCGCAGATCATCGAGGCAAAGCATCACGGCGAATTCCCGCGCAAGTTGGAAGACATCCTTGAACTGCCCGGTATCGGCCGCTCCACTGCCGCCGCTGTCTGCGCACTGGCCTACCACGAACGCCGCGCGATACTGGATGGCAACGTCAAGCGTGTGCTCGCTCGCTACTGCGGCATCGAAGGCTGGGCGGGCGAGAAGAAGGTGGAAGAGAAATTGTGGCAACAGGCCGAAGCACTGCTGCCGCCACGCGATGTCGCGACTTATACGCAGGCGCTGATGGACATGGGGGCCACCGTCTGTACGCGCAGTAGACCGAAATGCGTGATCTGCCCGGTGCAGGCGGACTGCGTTGCGCTACTGACCGAGCGCACTGCTGAACTTCCCACACCTCGCCCAAAGAAGGCTGTGCCTGAGCGGCATGCCACCTTCTTGCTGCTGATGCATGGCAACGACATCCTGCTCGAGAAGCGTCCCGGCAGTGGCATCTGGGGCGGGTTGTGGTGTCCGCCGCAGTTCGATGACGAAGTGGCGGCGAGGGAATGGTTCGTGCGCAATGGGATGGATGCGAGAGATGGGGAAAGGCTGGAGACGTTCACGCATACCTTTACGCATTTCAGACTGCATATCACGCCGTTGAAGATACAGCTCGCTCACAAGCCGTCGTGCGTGGAGCAGGCGGGGAGCGTGTGGCTGGATGTAGGGGAGGCGCTGGGGGCGGCGATACCGACGCCGGTGAGGAAGGTTCTTAAGCAGCTTGAGCGTAGGTTGAGTTAGCGCGTGCGCGTAACCCAACATCAAAAAACAACACCGTCGGGGGTAGCCCGACAGCTAGTTACTTTCTTTTGCTTCGCCAAAAGAAAGTAACCCAAGAAAAGGCGACCCCGGCGCACCGCCCCTGCGGGGTTCCCTGCGTTGCTCGACTGGTCAGGCCTCCTCATAAACTCGCACGATCCGCTGCGCGGCCACGTGCTCAAACATATTCGTCGGACCACCCCTGACCAGCCTGCGCTACTCGGCGGCGCACAGGGGATGGAAAGTCAGAATCTAAAACCGTAGCGTGGGCACTTCGTGCCTACGCTACTTGGCTATTTAGATCCTTCCCAAGGATGTGGATACTCTTTTTGAAAGACCGATTTATATAAATGCCGTTGTGCTGTGCTTATTTCCACAATTGCACGTTTGATATCAACTAAAGTTACTTTTCTAACTTCTGCCTTAAGCTTGCCTCGCGCTGAACCTACGGCCATATTAAGTTGCCCATCGTCATCGGAGTAAGTCAGTGGATTGTGGATGAAATCGTTTCGAAGTTTTTGAGCGGCACGAATTTTTGATATCGACTCAGGAACATTTTTTAAATTCGGATGGTTATGCACCAATTGCTCGCTAAGTGCACCAAGTACATCAAGCTTTTGCGGCATAGATAGATGTGCGAACAGAATTACAGCTCGTGGATCGTAAATGGCCTGAAAGCTTTGTGAGTACTAGATCCATTAGACTTTCAAGAGACGACCACATTACAACCAAGCGGCCTAGCTCTGTAAGGAAGGACTCCGGCATTGGCCAACTTCCAAATTGGATTTTTTCAACATCGGTATTTTTCATCTGAACTCCGAGGCTAGTAGAGATGGACACGAAGTGTCCACACATTGGTTTTGCTTTTCGCTTTTCCATCCCCTGTGCGCCGCCGAGTAGCGGAGACTGGTCAGGGGTAGTCGGCGAGGACTGTCTGAGCGCGTAGCGCGAGTTCCGCAGCCGCCTGACCAGTCGAGCAACGCAGGGGAACCCCGAAGGGGCGGCGCACCGGGGTCGCCTTTTCTTTGGCTTCTTTCTTTTGGCGAAGCAAAAGAAAGAAGTTTGCTGTCGGGCAACCCCCGACGGTGTTGATTTTGTCCATTCATGCTTCGACGTGCTCAGCACGAACGGAGTGGCCTCACTCTCCCCACTTCTCAATCAATGTCTGCTCCACCCCAAGGTGATCCAATATCCGAGCAACAACAAAATCCACCATATCCTGCACGCTCTGCGGATGATGATAGAACCCCGGATTCGGCGGCATGATCACCGCCCCCGCATGCGACAGTTTCAGCATGTTCTCCAGATGGATGGCCGAGAACGGCATCTCGCGCGGTGCCAATATCAACGTGCGTTTTTCCTTGAGCATTACATCCGCCGCCCGGCAGATAAGGTCGTCGCTGATGCCGCCGGCGATCTTGCCCAGCGTGCCCATGGTGCAGGGACAAACCACCATCGCATCGCCGGGGTTGGAGCCGGAGGCCATGGGCGCGAACCAGTCCTGGATGCCGAACACTTTCAACTCTCCGCTGAAGTCACCGAAGCGCTCCTTGAACATCTGCTCAGCATCCTGCGGACGGCTGGGCAGGGTGAAGTCCAGTTCCTGCTTGGCGACGATCTGCGCGGCTTGGGTATAGACCAGATGCACGCGCTGTCCACTTTGCAGCAGGCATTCCAGGAGGCGCATGCCGTAGGGCAAACCTGATGCGCCGGTAAAGGCGAGGGTGATGGTCTTCATGGTCGTGATTCCAGTTCTTGTTTGCCGCCATTATCCATGAAACGCGCCGCGACCAATCCGTTCACAGTGCCGAACACCAGTGCTGCTGTTGCGAAGATGGGGATGAGATAGGCGATGCCACTGTGCGGGATGAGCCACAGAAAGACCACGGCCATCTGCCCCGCGATGTGGGCGAAGGCGGCGAGGATGCTGTGCGTGACAGGCCCGAACCAGCGTCGAGGTAAGTGCATGCTTGCCGCAAGCACGGCGAGGCTGCACACCGCACCGGACAGGCTCAGGAAGAACCCGGGGGCGAGGAAGTTGCCGAACAGCAGGCTGCCTGCGACCACGCGCAGCAGCGACACCCAAGCCGCCGCACGCCAGCCGAAGCGCGCCAGCACGATGAGCGTGATGATGTTGGCCAGTCCCGGCTTCACGCCGGGCAGCGGTGAGGGGATGGCGTTCTCCAGCACAGTGAGGCCGAGCGCTACCGCTGCCATCCTGGCGATGTGATGGTCCTCCGCGGTGGTATCCAGCTTAATAATTGAGGCTGTCATATTTCTTGGCGCTGCCGGTCAGTTCCACGCTCACTTCGTTGGGCAGGCAGATGGCGATTTCGCCTGACTGCTGTAGCCAGCCTTGGCGCACGCAGTATTGTCTGGGACTGGGGTCGGAGGTGATGCGTGCGCGGCGCTTCTCGATGGTGATGATGCTCAAGCCTAGCGGGCCGGGTACTTCGATCTGCTGGTCGCGCGACAGCGGCACCTCACGGAACACCTTGCCGCCGCTGCGGATAATGGCGCGGTCGGCCAGATCGCCGCTCCACAGTTTGAGCGTGAGCAGCACCACGCACAGGACGCCCGTCAGCAGGGTCAGCCAGTCGCCAGGTTTCAGATGGGGAAGGGTGGATGCGCGCAGCGCATCATACGAGCTCACGGTGGCGCACCAGGACCTGTTGTTGCGGCGTGAAATGCTGCGCAAGTTTCTCTGCAAGATATACGGACCGGTGCTGCCCGCCGGTGCAGCCGATGGCGACGGTCAGGTAGCTGCGGTTGTCCGCGATATAGCAGGGCAGCCAGTTCTCGATGAAGACGCGGATGTCTTCGTACATCTTCTGTGCCGTGGGAGTCTGTTCCAGAAAGTCGATAACGGGCTGGTCGCGCCCGGTGAGCGGGCGCAGCAGTGGATCGTAATGCGGGTTAGGCAGGCAGCGTATATCGAAAACCAAGTCGGCATCCAGGGGGATGCCATGCTTGAAGCCGAAGGACTGGAACAACAGGGTGAGGCGCGCGCGGTCGAGCGAGATGAACTGTTTGACCCAAGCTCGCAATGCGTTTGCGCCCAACTCGGTGGTGTCGATGCGGTGGCCGATGCTGCTGATCTCGGTGAGCAGCTCGCGTTCGTAAGCCACGCACTCCGGCAGCGTACGCACGCCGTCGTTGAGCGGGTGTGAGCGGCGTGTTTCGGAGAAGCGTTTGACCAGGGTGTCGGTCTGCGCATCGAGGAACAGCAGGTGCACATCCAGACCATGCTGCCTGATTGTATCGATGTGCTGTGGCAAAAGCTTTACGCTGCCGCCGCTACGCACGTCTATGCTCACGCCGATGCGGCTATAGCCGGCATTGCGCAGGTTGTAGATCAACGCGTTGAGCATGTCGGCGGGCAGGTTGTCCACGCAATAGAAGCCGGCATCCTCCAGCGTCTTCAGCGCAACGCTTTTGCCGGAACCGGAGAGACCGCTGATGAGGAAGAGTTGCACGGCTTAATCCCGAAGTGGATGGTGGCTCATTGGTTCAGAATGTACTGCTCTTGCCGCGTGATGAATTCCTGCATCGTGTCGATGCCGCGCTGTTGCAGCACGAAGTTGCGCGCGGCGGCTTCCACCAGCACCGCGAGGTTGCGTCCCGCCATCACGGGGATCTCCACCTTGCTCACGTTGACCCCCATGATCTGTTCGCGACCGGATTGCGGCAGACGGTCGAGCTTGGAAAGGTCGTCGTGCGGCGGACGGTACAGATGCACGATGAGCTTCAGGCTCTTCTTGCGGCGCACCGCAGTCTCGCCGAACATGGTGCGGATGTTGAGCATGCCCAGTCCGCGCACTTCCAGGTAATCGCGCAGCAGGTCAGGGCAGCGGCCTTCCAGCGTCTCGGGAGAGATGCGATACAGCTCGGTGATGTCGTCGGCCACCAAGCCGCTGCCCCGCGTGATGAGTTCCAGCGCGAGCTCGCTCTTGCCCACACCGCTGTCGCCGGTGATCATCACGCCTACCCCCAGCACATCGAGGAACACGCCATGGCGCGTGGTGGAGTCTGCCAGTCCTTTGACGATGTAGTGCCGTATCATCCACATCAGCTGTACGCTGCCCAGCGGCGAGCGGAACAGCGGGGTGTGGGTGCGGTTGGCGAAATCCAGCAGACCCTTGGGGATATCGGTCTCGCCCGCCACAATCAGGCACAGCGGATGGCCCTGCTCCAGCTGAGTCAACGCAGTGGACAGTTCGGCAGGAGAGAGTCCGTGCAGGTAATCCAGCTCGGTGCTGCTCAGCACCTGCACCCAGTTCGGGTGGATCAGGTTCATGTGGCCGATCAGGCCGCGGTTGGAAGCGTTGACGATCTCGCTTTCCAGCACGCGGTCCGCACCCTCGGCACCGCCCACCCAGGTCAGTCCAAGGCGTTCCTGCTTGTCGGTGAATAATTGTCGGATGTTGACCTGAGCCATATCTGTGCTCCTATGCCTGCCACTCAGTGAACAGCTTGTGTATCACCGCAGGGTCGTCTGTGCCCTGCAGTTTTTCGCGGAACGATTTATCGCTGAACATCTGAGCCAGCTCGCCGAGGATCTGCAGGTGCAGGTCGGTGGCGCGCTCCGGCACCAGCAGCACGAAGATGAAATTCACCGGCAGTCCATCCGGTGCATCGAAGGGGATGGGGTTCTGCATCTTGACGAAGGCGGCAACCGCATCGCGCAGGCCTTTTACGCGGCCGTGCGGGATGGCAACGCCTTGCCCCAATCCGGTGGAGCCTAACTTCTCGCGGGCGAACAGGCTGTCGAACACCTGGCTGCGCGCGATGTTCTGCGTGTTCTCGAACAATATCCCGACGCGTTCAAACACACGCTTCTTGCTGGCGGATTCGTTATCCAGCAGCACACATTCCGGGGGCAAAATCTTGCTGATCAAACTCATGTGGGGTCACCAAAATAAAGAGGCAACCAACTGGTTGCCTCGCGTCTGACTTTATTCTGCCACTGGATGTTTGCCGGACTCATCGTGACGGCGTGCCGCGTGTTTTTCCTTGTGCTTCAACACCTGGCGGTCCAGAGAATCGACCAGGGCATCGATCGCCACATACAGGTTGCTGTCTTCGGTCTCGGCGAAGATGTTCTTGCCGGAAACATGGACAGTGGCTTCGGCCTTCTGTACCAGCTTGTCCACGGACAGGATCACGTTGATGTCGATCACGTTGTCGAAATGGCGTTTGACCTTGTCCAGCTTGCTTGTCACATGTTCGCGGATGGCCGGGGTGATTTCGAGGTGACGTCCTGTGAGGTTGAGGTTCATGGCCTGCTCCTTAATGGTTAGAGTGATTTACGAAGATTTACCGGAAGGATGTTCATTCCCTCTCGGTATTTTGCCACGGTACGGCGGGCGACTAATATGCCCTGCTGTGCCAGGATTTCGGACATGCGACTGTCGGTGAGCGGATGCTTGCCATCCTCTTCACTGACCAGTTGCTTGATAAGGGCGCGGATGGCGGTGGACGAACACGCACCGCCAGCCTCGGTGGCGAGGCCGCTGCCGAAGAAATATTTGAATTCGTAGATGCCTCGCGGCGTATGCATGAACTTCTGCGTGGTCACGCGCGAGATGGTGGACTCGTGCAGTTCCAGCTGTTCGGCGATCTCGCGCAGCACCAGCGGGCGCATGGCGATATCGCCGTGTTCGAAGAACTGGCGCTGGCGTTCGACGATGGCCTGCGACACGCGCAGTATGGTTTCGAAGCGTTGTTGCAGGTTCTTGATGAACCAGCGCGCTTCCTGCAATTGCGTCACCATGCCCTGCGCATTGCCGTCACCGCGCTGCTGCAGGATGCTGGCATAGACCTGGTTCACGCGCAGGCGCGGCATGGCTTCCGGATTGAGGCGTGCGCGCCAGATGCCGCCGTGACGCTCAACCAGCACGTCCGGCACCACATAGTCGGCGGCGCGTTGCTCGAACTCCATGCCGGGCTTGGGTTGCAGGTGCACGATCAAGTCCTGCGCACAGCGCAAGGCGTCATCGTCGCAGTGCAGGTTTTTTTTCAGTTTGTTGAAATCGCGCGCAGCGAGCAGGTCGAGGTGGCGTGTCACGATGGCCAGCGCCAGGTCGCGTCCCGGTACGTCTTCCGGGATGGCCTGCAGCTGCAGCGCGAGGCATTCGCTCAGGGTGCGCGCGCCTATGCCGGGTGCATCCAGATGCTGCAACTGCACCAGCGCGGTCTCCAGATCGTCCAGCGTGATGTCCAGTTCCTGCGGCAACAGTTCGGCGATTTCTTCCAGCGGTTGCGACAGATAGGCGTTCTCATCCAGCGCGTCGATCAACAGGCCGATGATCTTCTTGTCACGCGCATCCAGCTGGCTCATGTTCAATTCCCACAGCAAGTGCTCACGCAAGCTAGGCCTGTCGGCCGCGACTTCGCCGTAGCTTTCGTCTTCATCGTCCGGGCTGGCGGAAGAAGGCGCTGAAAAGGAAAGCTCGGACCATTCGTTGCTGTCGGCGCGCGATTCGCTTTCTTCTGCGGAGCCTTCGCTGCTGCTGGTAGAGGAAGAGGTGGAGGTGCTGCCGCTGTAGGTCTGGTTGGCGCTGTCATCCTCCCGTTCGAGGAAAGGGTTTTCGTCCAGCAGGCGTGCAGTTTCCTGATTGATCTCCAGCGTCGAGAGCTGCAACAACTTGATAGCCTGCTGCAACTGGGGCGTCAGCGTCAGTTGTTGGGATTGCCTGAGTTGGAGAGAGTGTTTCATTGCCGGGTGTTTGGTGTGGGGCGGTTCTTCTTATAGTTTGAAGTGTTCGCCCAGATACACCTTCCTCACGCCCTCATTATAGATGATTTCCTCGGGCTTGCCCTCGGCCATCACAGAACCCGCGTTGATGATGTAGGCCCGGTCACAGATGCCCAGCGTCTCGCGCACGTTGTGGTCAGTGATCAGCACGCCGATGCCGCGCTCCTTGAGGAAGCGGATGATCTTCTGGATGTCCAGCACGGCGATGGGATCGACCCCGGCGAAAGGTTCGTCGAGCAGGATGAAGCGCGGGTCGGTGGCCAGCGCGCGGGCGATCTCCACGCGCCGTCGTTCGCCACCGGACAGGCTGATGGCGGGATTGTTGCGGATATGGGTGATGTGCAGGTCGTTCAGCAACGCCTCCAGCCTTTCCTCCTGCTCTTCCTCCGCATAACCGTGCAACTCGAGCACCGCCTGGATGTTCTGACTCACTGTCAGGCGGCGGAAGATGGAGGCCTCCTGCGGCAGATAGGCCAGTCCCAGGCGGGCGCGGCGGTGGATGGCCAGATGCGTGATGTTCTCACCGTCGATGTTGATCTCGCCGCCATCCGCCGCAACCAGGCCGACGATCATGTAGAAACTGGTGGTCTTGCCAGCACCGTTGGGGCCAAGCAAGCCCACCACCTCGCCGCTTTTAACGGACAGGGAGACATCGTGTACCACGGTACGGGCACGGTAGCGTTTTTTTAGCGAGACGGTACGCAGTTCACTCATGATTGGGAGGGACGGGCTTGGAGGGGGACAAGGTGGAGCTAGGCTGGATGATGAGCGGTTCCTGTCCGGAGGCATCCGCTCCGGGCTTGCTCTTGGGCTGGATCACAGCGCGCACGCGACTGTCGGTCGAAGTTGCTTCCACGCCCGGCGTAGGTTTTCCGCTCACGTCGAATATTTCGGTCTTGGTGCTGTAGGTGATCTGCGCGCCCGAAACTTCATCCAGGCCGCGCTTGACGCGCGCTTGCCCGAAAAAGTCCACCGTTTCGGCGCGCGTGTCATATTCGATGCGCTCGCCGTCGCCCTCGGCATAGTCATCAGAGCCTTCGTAGCGCTGGCGGAATCGTGCGGGATTCCCCGTGGCAGTCAGGTGCTGGTAGCCCTGTGCATCCTCACGTACCACGATCTTGTCGGCCTGGATGAGCAGCGTGCCCTGGGTGAGCTGCACCCGTCCCTCGAAGCTGCTGAGCTGCCTGGAGTCATCCATGACCACGCGGTTGGCTTCCAGGTGGATGGGTTTGTCGCGGTCGGCGCGCTCGGCATGTGCGGTGCCTGCACTGGCCACCATGGCCAGCACGCAGAGGGAGGCGCGAAGACTAATTGCGAACCGGCTCATGGGACGCCCTGACTCGTGATAGCAGCTTCACGCTGCCTGCCTTGTTATCCAGCTCCATGCCGATCGCGCTGATGGTGCTCTTGCCGCTGAGCAGCAATATCGGGTGGTCCGTATCCGCCCAATCGCGCTCTGGTGCCACGTGCAGGTAGTCGGTCTGAAAGCGTTGTTCTGGCGTATCGGGACCGGCCGGGCGTACCACTTGCACCTCGTCATAGAGGTACAGGTCGTCGCTCCTGCTGCTTAAGGTCCCGGATTGTGCGGAGATGCGGCTCGGCGGGCGATCGGCAAAAAAACTGGTCAGATGGGGCATCTGCAGATGGGTGGTGTCGTCGTCCGGGTAGTGCCACATCTTGTCGGCGGCAAGGGTGATGCGTGGCTGGCCCTCTTGATTCAATGTGGTAGTGGTCAGTTTGTCGACGACGAAATCCACATCATGGCGCTGTTCGCCGGCCTTTGATGCCAGCGGCTGCACCTGCAGGCTGAGCCAGTAACTCGCCAGCAGCAACAGCGCCAGCGGCAGCACAGGCAGCCAGGCGCGTAACTTTGTGCCGATGCGCTGGGTGCCCATCATCCGAGAAAGGGTGCGAGCTGCGCCTTCAGCGAGCCCTGTGCGGACATGATGAGTTCGCAGACTTCTCGCACCGCGCCGTATCCGGCTTCGCGCTGGCTTACATAGTGCGCGTGGTCACGTACCACCTGCGGCGCCGCAGGCACGCTCAGCGCCAGTCCGACGCGCCGCATCACCGGCAGATCTACCACATCGTCGCCCATGAAGGCGGCGGCCTCAGGCGCGAGCTTCAGTTCCGCCAATAGCGACTGCATCGCCCCCAGCTTGTCTTCCACGCCCTGGTACAGGCGCGTGATCCCGAGGTTCTTGGCGCGCAACTCGACGCAACGTGAAGTGCGTCCGGTGATGATGGCCAGTTCCACGCCCGATGCCTTGAGCATCTTCAGACCATGCCCGTCGAGGGAGTTGAAGCGCTTGAATTCTTCGCCGGAATCGGAAAGGTAGAGCCCGCCGTCGGTGAGCACGCCGTCCACGTCAAATGCGACAAGGCGCAGCGGTTTGATTCTTTCAATGAGTTGCATCAGATGACCTTGGCTTTGAGCAGGTCGTGCATGTTCAATGCACCGACCACTTTTTTGGAAGCATCCACCACCAGCAACTGGTTGATGTTGTACTGCTCCATCACTTGCACAGCCTCCACCGCCAATTCGTCAGGGCCAATGCTGCGCGGGGTGCGCGACATCACGCTGCTGACGGGGGTGGTACTGAAATCCACTTTCTTCTCCAGCGTGCGGCGCAGGTCGCCATCGGTATAGATGCCCAGCAGGCGATGGGAAGCGTCGACGACGGCCGTCATGCCCAAGCCCTTGCGCGAGATCTCCAGCACCGCATCAGCCAGCGTCGCATCTTCGTGTACGGAGGGGATGCTGGCGTGCGTGTGCATGATGTCGCGCACATGAGTGAGCAAGCGGCGACCCAGGCTACCGCCGGGGTGGGAGCGTGCGAAATCTTCTTCACCGAAACCTCTTGCATCAAGCAGGGCCACTGCGAGGGCGTCGCCCAGCGCCAATGCGGCGGTGGTGCTGGCCGTAGGTGCCAAGCCCATCGGGCAAGCTTCCTGCGCCACTGCGCCATTCAAATGTACATCGGCCTCGCGCGCCAGAGTGGACTGCGGATTGCCTGTCAGTGTGATGAGTTTTGCGCCCTGACGTTTGATGGCGGGCACGATGGCCAGCAACTCGTCGCTCTCGCCGGAATAGGAGATGCCGATGACCACATCCTGCGAGGTGACCATGCCGAGATCGCCGTGGCTGGCCTCCCCCGGGTGCACGAAGTAGGCGGGCGTGCCGGTGCTGGCAAATGTCGCGGCGATCTTGCGCGCAATATGTCCGGATTTGCCCATGCCGCTCACGATCACTCGGCCCTTGCAGGCAAGGATGAGGTTCAGTGCTTTGAGGAAGTGGTCGTCGATGCGCTCGACCAGTGCCTGCACGGCGGCGGCCTCGATGGTCAGCACGCGGCGCGCGAGGTCGAGGGCATGCGGGGCTGGGGTGATAGGTTTGTTCATGCGGCAAATTATATCAGTGCCCCTAATGAGCGGCTAAATTTTGCAAGCGCGCAGAGTTAAGGCATCATCGGGGACATGAATAGTTCACTGCATTTGATCCTCATTTTGTTGGCTGCCGCCGTTGGCGTGGTGGTGCTCTGCCGTATCCTGCATCTGCCAGCGATGCTGGGTTACCTCATCGTCGGCATTTTTATCGGCCCCCATGCGCTGCGCTGGATACCCGATGCGCCGGAGACGCGTCACCTCGCCGAGTTCGGCGTGGTGTTCCTGATGTTCAGCATCGGTCTTGAATTCAGTCTTGCGCGTTTGCGTGCCATGCACAAGGTGGTGTTCGGACTAGGCACGGCGCAGGTGGTCGCCACCATGTTGCTGGTGATGCTCTCCTCGCTGTTCTTTGCGCTGGACTGGCGCGCGGGCTTGGCGCTGGGCGGCATCCTCGCCATGTCTTCTACCGCCATCGTCAGCAAAATGCTGGTGGAGCGCGCCGAACTCAGTACCCCACACGGCCAGAAGATCATGGGCGTGTTGCTGTTCCAGGATCTGGCGGTCGTGCCGCTCATCATCGTCATTCCGGCACTGGCGGAAAGCGGCGCCGAGCTCAGCACCACCATCATGCTGGCCATGCTCAAGGCAGCCGTCGTGTTGTCGGCGCTGCTCATGTTCGGGCAGCGGCTGTTGCGTCCCTGGTTCAATCTGGTTGCGCAGCAAAAATCTTCCGAGCTGTTCATGCTCAACGTGCTGCTGTTCACCCTCGGCATGGCGTGGATCACCGAACTGAGCGGACTATCGCTCGCACTGGGTGCATTTGTGGCGGGCATGCTGATCTCTGAGACCGAGTACCGCTATCAGGTGGAAGAAGACATCAAGCCGTTCCGCGATGTGCTGCTCGGCCTGTTCTTCGTCACCATCGGCATGATGCTGGACATCCACGCCGTCGTGGCCGGCTGGGGATGGATACTGTTGCTGCTGCTCATCCTGCTGCCGTTCAAGGCGCTGGTCGTTGCAGTTTTGGTGCGCGTGTTTGCCGGTGGCTGGGGAGCGGCATTGCGCACCGGTATTGGCCTGGCGCAGGCCGGCGAGTTCGGTTTTGTGCTACTAACGCTGGCGGGCGGTGCGAACTTGTTGCCGCCCGATGTGATGCAGAACGTGCTGGCCGCCATGCTTCTTTCCATGCTCATCGCGCCGTTCCTGATCCAGCATGCCGAAGCCATCGTGCGGCGCCTGTCGCCGGACGAATGGATGAACCGCGCCATGCAGATGCACCAGATCGCGGTGCAAAGCATGGCCTCCAACCAGCACATCATCGTGTGCGGCTACGGGCGCAGTGGACAGGCGCTGGCCAAGTTCCTGCAGAAGGAAGGCATCAGTTTCATCGCGCTCGATCTTGATTCGCGCCGTGTGCAGGAGGCCAGTTCGGCGGGCGAGCGCGTGGTGTATGGCGACGCGGCCAAACATGAAGTGTTGCAGGCCGCTGGTCTGATGCGAGCCAAGGCACTGGTCATCACCTACGACGACAAACATTCCGCGTTGAAGATACTGCATCACGTGCAAAAAGCCCGCCCCGATTTGCCGGTCATTGTGCGCACCGCCGATGACACCCATGTCGAGGCGCTGAAGAAAGCCGGGGCGACTGAGGTGGTCGCGGAAGTGCTGGAAGGCAGCGTCATGCTCGCCTCTCAGGCGTTGCTCATGGCGGGGCTGCCGTTAAGCCGCGTGGTGAGGCGCGTACAGGAAGCGCGTGCACGGCGTTACAGCATGTTCAGCGGCTATCTGCGCACCGCACCGCCCGAAGTGGGCGAAGATACCGACAACCTGCAGCCACGCTTCCACCACGTCCTGCTTGGTGAGCGTGATGCGGCCGTGGGCAAACAGCTGGGCGAGATGAAACTGGACGATTTGAACGTCGAGGTGAACGGTGTGCGTCGCCACAACGTGCTGGGCAGCGAGCCTTCTGCTGACATGTTGCTGCGCGCCGGCGATGTGCTCATGTTGCTGGGACAGCCGGTGATGCTGGAAGCGGCGGAGAAGCGGCTGCGCGAAGGTTAAGCCAGAGGACAACCAACTTTCATCGTCATTCCGGCGCAGGCCGGAATCCAGCGCCTTTCATAAAATGCTTTTAGGGCTTTTGTTTCCGCGTTGCGGAGACTTCTCTTTTCAACTGGATTCCGGCCTGCGCCCCGATAATCAGCCACTTGCCAGCTTGCTGGCTTCGTGGATTGGCTAGTCGTTTTATCAATGACGACATGAAAAAAGCCCGCCGAAGCGGGCTTTGATCGTCACGCCGGAGTTTTGCTTAAACGCCCATGCAGACGGTGTAGAGGGTGTCATCAAGAACAGGATTTGCTGCCAACTCTCCCAGGGCCGTGCGAGCGCCACCTGAAGTCTTATCGGCTGTAACCATAACCGAGCCTGTTGTGCTTACGCCATCGTCCATTGTGGTATCAAGCTGCTTGGCGAACTTGCCCAAAATATGTTTGGAACAAACAACATATGAGCCGCGTAGGCCCGCAATCGGGGGATTGGCGCTTGAGCTTTCGACACCGATGCGCCCACCCACTGCATTTTGGGGGAGATAGGGGTCTTGATCGTTCGTGATAGCGGCGGTGGGGACCGCAATACCACCTGCGGCAAGTCCCGCCATACGCACATGTTGCCAGAACACGATCGACTCATCAGTTTGCGTGTTGCTGTCCCAGTTTCCTTCGATTAGCCCGTTGCCTCGTGCGGCTGGCGATGCGGGGGAGTTTGCCAACGTCGCGGTCGCGCCAACATGTGATTGTACGAGGGAGTCATCGCCTGGTAAGGCGCGGAATTTATCTTGGTAGCCGTAGATGTACAGAGGTACGTTTTTGAAGTCCGAGGCCAAGTTCTTCACCTTGGCGCTGTTGATGAGTTCTTGCCCCTTCATTACGCCCCCGAGCAGCAGGCCGATAATCACCAGCACGATGGCGATTTCGATTAAAGTAAAGCCGGATTGATTGCGTTTCATTTTTATTCTCCACTGTCCAATGTTCGGTGTGTCGTTGGTTGAGTATTGCGCCAACTTATCAGCAAAAGCTGTGCCAAAAACTTCCAGTCCGGCTTTGAGTTGTGCAGCACCCGCAATGGAGGCTCCATCTGATGGGTTTGTCCTGCTTAAATGGTGGTCGGGCAAGACGTGAGATGGAACACAATCGGCTGATAAAATGACGAACCCCTGACAGAGGATGACGAAATGTTGACAATCAATGCCGCGCTACAGGCGCGTTCCAGTCGATGGCTGCCGTTTGCCATGCTGGTGTTGTTGCACTGGGCGCTGTGGTTGGGCATCGACAACATCTGGGTGCGCCCGCTGTTGTTGGCCCATATAGGGCTGTTCCTGATGTGGCAGCCGCTGTGGCGCAGCGAGACCAAATTGAGTTGGGGCAACTCTGCCTTCATCTTCGCCATCAGCCTGGCCGCTTTGGTATGGCTCAACTGGTGGATGCTGGCTTTCTGGGTGAGCGGTCTGTTCTCGCTGGTGGGCGGGCGGGTGTTCTCCTTCTACTCCCGCTGGCAGCGGGCGCATCACTTGTTGATGATGGCCTACCTGCAAGCTGTGTTGTTGCTCTATATAGCGCCGCATCTATTCGGCTTGCCTGCATTCGATGAGGTGGCGAACGCCATGATGCACATCGGTTTGCCGCTGTTGCTGGTCGTCATGGCGCTCATGCCGGTAGAGCGCACGCGCACGGATGCGGTGCAGGCGGTGGACTTTATCTATGTGCTATTGCTGTTCACGCTGCTAACCTTGCTGGTTCTGGGCAGTCTGGCCTTCATGACGCTGGAGCACGTCTCCTACTTCGATGCGCTGTTGCGCACGCTGTTCATCATCGCCATCGCGTTGCTCATCCTGGGGGGGTTGTGGAACCCGCGCATGGGCTTTTCCGGCTTGCAGGCAAGTTTCTCCCACTACGTCCTGTCCATCGGTACGCCGCTTGAAGAGTGGCTGAAACAGATCGCCGCCACTGCGCAACAAGAGCAAAGCCCCGCAACTTTCCTCGAGCGCGCCACCAGCCATCTTGCGGAGATGCCATGGATCGCCGGCATGGTCTGGGTCTCGGACGAAGGGCGCGGCACGCAGGGTGGGGCCAGCCCACATCGCTTCGAGCTAGCCGATGAAGACCTGAGCATCACCCTGTTCACACGACAGGCCATTTCCCCGACCGTATTGCTGCACTTGCGCCTGCTTGTTCAGGTATTGGGGTACTTCTACCAGGCCAAGCGCCGTGAACAGCGCCTGCGCGAAATGACCCGCCAGCAAACCATCTACGAGACCGGCGCGCGCCTCACGCACGACCTCAAGAACATGCTGCAATCCCTGTTTGCGCTCACCTCGATCGCGCAACATGACCCGGCGCAGGCACAGCCCATCCTGCAACATCAACTGCCCGTCCTTACTCAGCGTATCGAAGCTTTGCTTGCCAAACTCAAGGCCCCGGGGGCCAACGATGACATGGTGGAAATGCCGGCAGCAACCTGGTGGGAGAGCTTGCGCCAGCGCCATCAGCATCGGGAGATCGAGTGGGTCTATGAAGCGGGTGACGATAACGCCACCTCATCGTCAAAGCTGATACCCGCATCCATGTTCGATTGTGTCGCCGACAACTTAATCGAGAACGCCAGCAATAAACGGCTGCGCGAACCGGGTATCCGCATCACTGCGCGGTTCCGTGCAGTACCGCTGAGTTTGCAGATCAGCGACACCGGCAGCGCAGTGCCGTCTAATCTGGCACAACGCCTGTTACGCACTGTTGTGCCCTCGGAAGACGGTCTGGGCGTCGGTTTGTATCAGTCGGTACGCTGGGCGCAGCAAACTGGATGCAGCTTGGTGTTGCGCGAAAATCGGGCGGGAAATGTGTGCTTTGAATTGAGCCAAGAATGAGCGTGTTGCAAAGTTACAACATAATGCTAACGTAACTTTGACATGGTATTAACGATTCCTTTATGGTTCCGTCCCGATGCCTAGGGGGCGTCAGCCCTTTAATCATCAAGGGTATTCAGAAGTTAAATACATCGAGGAGAAATAATGAAGAAAGTAGCTCTCTCTCTGGCAGGCGTGCTGGCAGCAGCAACCTTCGCACCAGAAGCTTCCGCTATCCCCGCGTTTGCACGTCAAACCGGCATGGCATGTTCCGCATGTCACGCACAACACTTCCCCGTTCTGAATGGTTTCGGCCGCGCATTCAAGGCAGCTGGCTTCACCATGATGGGCGCACAAGAAAAAGTGGAAGGCGAGCACCTGTCCATCCCTAGCACACTGAACGCAGCTGTGCTGTTGAAGGTTCGTTATCAGAAGACTAACGGCCCAACAGCTGGCGAGGTTTCTGGCGCGAGCACCAACAGCGGCCAATGGCAGTTCCCTGACGAATTCTCCCTGTTCTTCGGCGGCCGCGTGGCTGATAACGGCGCAGTCAAGGTCGGCATGATGATGGAAAACAACCTGGTTGCTGCTGGCGCATTGGCTGCCGGTCTGCGCGTGCCTGTTGTGGTCGACTTGGACGCAGCGAAGCTGTCGTTGATCCCTTACACCACAGACAGCCTGGGTGCGTTCTACGGCTACACAGAATCCAGCAACGGTCTGAACCGTGCGATCCGCTGGGCTGAGAACCGCACACAAGTGTTTGCTCACCAGTACACGGGCATCGGCAACGGCGCCACTACCGGTCTGGCCTTCGTTGCGCATAGCGATATGGGCTACATCAACGTGTCCCGTTTTGCTCCGTACCTTCGCATCTGCGACTCAGATGTCTTCGACAGCTGTTCACGCTGCATTCACACCGACCATCGGTGACTTTGCTGCTGTGATCAGCGCTGAGTTCCTGACCGGCGAAAGCTACACTGGCACTACGCTGGCAACTAAGGTGGCGACCAAGGGTATGGGCTTCTGAGCGCACAGGCTCACGGTGCAGTGGCTGGCATGGAAACTGGCTTGTATGCAGCCTATTCCAAGGCTCCGAAGAGCAGCGTTGGTGCAACTGTCTTGAATGCGTACAACACTGGCACAGCTAACGACAAGACTGCTATCCAGATCGGCGCAGACGTGACGGTTGTTCCGCACACCCTGTCCATCGGTGCTAACTTGCTGAACGGCAAGACCAGTGCTGGCGAAACAGAGAACTACATCACCGTTCACCGGCGTGTATGACCTGGCACAGAACGTCGCTGTGGTTGCCAACTACTCTATCGGTTCCGGCTCGGCATTCAATGCTGGTGCATCGCAAGGATGCAGCTGCAGTGGGCAGCGCTGGCAAGAACCTGCTGACTATGATGCTGGAAGCTGCATGGTAAGTTGACGCTCGCGTAGGATGGGCTGAGCGCAAGCAAGGCCCGTCACACACAAGCTAAACTGAGCTGTAAATAAACAGGGGAGACTTCGGTCTCCCCTGTTTTTTTGTGCGTGCAACAGGCGTGACAGGTAAAATCGCGCGCCATGAATCCTGCTTTATCTTCCATCGCCCAGCGTCGTCTGGCGCGTATCCAGCAACTCTCCGCCATCGAATATCCTGCCGACCTGCCCGTGGTGGCAAGACGCGAGGAGTTGGCGCAGGCAATCGAAAAACATCAAGTAGTCATCGTGTGTGGCGAGACCGGCTCGGGCAAGACTACGCAGTTGCCCAAGATCTGCTTGAGCCTGGGGCGTGGGGTGTTGGGCGTCATTGGCCACACCCAGCCGCGCAGGGTGGCGGCGCGTTCGGTGGGTGCGCGCATCGCGCATGAGCTGAAATCCGAACTGGGCGGGCTGGTCGGTTACAAAGTGCGCTTCAACGACAAGGTGTCGCCCGACACCTGCATCAAGCTGATGACCGACGGCATCCTGCTGGCCGAGATACACCACGATCCGCTGCTTAAACAATACGACACCATCATCATCGACGAAGCGCACGAGCGCTCCTTGAATATCGACTTCCTGCTGGGCTATCTGCGCCAACTGCTGCCGCGCCGTCCTGATCTGAAACTCATCATCACTTCGGCCACGCTGGATGCAGAGCGCTTCTCCAAACACTTCTCGAATGCGCCGGTGCTGCAAGTCTCCGGCCGCACCTATCCGGTCGAGGTACGCTACCGTGCGCCGCAACAGAATGAGGAAGGCGATACACAGGATGTCCCGCAGGCGGTGTGCAGCGCCTTGGACGAACTTTCCATCGGTGGACTTAAGGGCGACGTGCTGGTGTTCTTGCCCGGCGAGCGCGAGATACGCGACACCGCCGAAGCCCTGCGCAAGCACCAGCACAAAGGAATCGAAATCCTGCCGCTGTTCTCGCGCCTGTCCATCGCGGAGCAGGACCGCGTGTTCAAGCCCGCGTCCGGCATACGCCGCGTGGTGCTGGCGACCAACGTGGCGGAAACGTCACTCACCGTGCCCAATATAGGCTACGTGATCGACAGCGGTCTGGCGCGCATCAATCGCTACAGCGTGCGCCAGAAGGTCGAGCAGCTGCGCATCGAGAACATCGCGCGCGCCGCCGCTAATCAGCGGGCCGGCCGCTGCGGTCGCGTGATGAGCGGCATCTGCATCCGCCTTTACGAAGAGGCGGATTTTCTGCAACGCCCAGAGTTCACCGATGCGGAAATTTTTCGGGTGTCGCTGGCGACGGTCATCCTGCGCATGAGTGCGCTGGGCTTGGGGGAGGTGGACGCGTTTCCGTTCATCGAACCGCCGGGTTCGCGTGCCATCGCCGACGGTTACCAGCTGCTGCAGGAACTGAACGCCATTGACGACAAGCGATCGCTCACGCCGCTCGGGCACGAACTGGCCAAGCTGCCGCTGGATCCCAAGGTGGCGCGGCTGCTGCTGGCGGGGCGGCAGTATCACTGCCTGAACGAGATCCTCATCATCGCCAGCGCGCTGGCTCTGCAGGACCCGCGCGACCGTCCCGCCGAGCGGCGCGAAGCGGCGGACGCAGCGCACCAGCGCTTTAACGACGAACGTTCGGATTTTCTCGCCTACATCAAGCTCTGGACCTGGTTCCAGGAGGCGCTGAAACACAAGAAGACCAACAAGCTGTGGGCGACTGAGTGTCGCGACAAGTTCCTCTCTCCGCTGCGCCTGCGCGAGTGGCATGAACTGCACCAGCAACTGCATGCGCAGGTGTCGGAGATGGGCATGCGCTTCAACGAGCAGCCTGCGACCTATGAGCAGATACACAAAGCCCTTCTGACCGGGCTGCTGGGCAACATAGGTTGCAAAGGCGTGGACAGGGAGCCGTATTACCTCGGTCCGCGCGAGATCAAATTCTTCATCGCCTCCAATTCGGTGCTGGCGAAGAAAGGCACGAAGTGGGTGGTGGCGGCGGAGATCGTGGAGACGACCAAGCTGTTCGCGCGCTGCGTGGCACGCATCGAACCGGAATGGCTGGAAGAAGTGGGCGAGCACCTGATCAAGCGCAGCTATTTCGATCCGCACTGGGAGAAGAAGGCGGGGCAGGTGGCGGCGTGGGAGCGCAGTACCCTGTACGGGTTGCTGATCAACCCGAAGAAGCGTGTGCATTACGGGCCCATGAATCCGGCAGAGTCGCGCGAAGTGTTCATCCGCGAGGCGCTGGTGAACGGCGAGTTCAACACCCAGGCACCGTTCTTCCTGCACAACCAGAAGCTCATTGCCGACATCGAGGCGCTGGAACACAAGGCACGCCGCCCCGATGTGCTGGTGGACGACGAGCTGATCTTCGCGTTCTACGATGCGCGCATCCCGGCAGGCATACACAACGGTGCGGCGTTCGAGCATTGGCGCAAGGAGGCGGAGCGTGAGCAGCCGAAGCTGCTGTATCTGAAGAAGGACGACCTGATGCGCCACGAGGCGGCGGGCATCACCACTGAGCATTTCCCGCCGCAGCTGCAGATGAACAACGTGAGTTATGCGCTGGCGTACAACTTCGCGCCGGGCAAGAGCGACGACGGCGTGACGCTGACCGTGCCGCAAGCCCTGCTCAACCAGGTGTCGGCGGCGCGCTGCGAATATCTGGTGCCGGGCATCCTGGCCGAGAAGGTCGCGCAACTGGTGAAATCGTTGCCGCAGAAACTGCGCCGCCATTGCGTGCCGGTGCCGGAATTCGCGGCGGCGTTCTGCGCGGCCATGCAACCTTCCGATACGCCGCTGCTGCAGGCGCTGGCGCGTTACATCCGCGAACAGAAGCAGCTCGACGTTCCGCTGGATGCGTTCCGCTTGGAGCAACTGCCTGCCCATCATCTGATGAACTTCCGTGTGGTGGACGAGCATGGACGCCAACTCGGCATGTCGCGCAACTTCGCCCAGTTGCGCGGCGAGTGGGCGCCGAAGCAGGCTGTTGTTGCGCCGGTCGCGGCCGCCAAGAATGCTGCGCCGCAACAAAAGAGCGGCGGCGAGCGCTACACCGAATGGAAGTTTGGCGATTTCAAGCCGACCAGCGCAGAGCAACGCGCCGGCCAGAACATCACCGTATTCAACGCGCTGGTGGACGAGGGCGATGCGGTGACGCTGCAGCGTTTCGATACGCAGGATGCGGCAAAATCCGTGCACCGCCTCGGCTTGCGCCGCCTGTTCATGCTGGCAATGAAGGAACAGGTGAAATACCTGGAGAAGAACATGCCCGGCCTGCAGGTGATGGCGATGCAGTTTCTGCCCTTCGGTAGCCAGCAGGACTTGCAGCGGCAGATACTCGCGGTGACCTTCGACCGTTGCTGCCTGAACGAACCTTGGCCGGAAAGCGAGAAGGATTTCGCCGCACGCTGCAAGGACGCCAAAGCCCGCTTGAATCTGGTGGCACAGGAGATCGCGCGTCTGGTCGGCGCTGTGCTGACCGAGCACCAGTCGCTGCAGAAAGCGCTACCCGGATTAAAGGCGCACGGACAGGCGCAGCAGGACATCCGCAGCCAGTGTGAATGGCTGCTGCGCAAGGAGTGGGTGGGGCGCACGCCTTACGAGCGCTTGCAGCATATGCCCCGCTACCTGAAAGCCATCAACGTGCGACTGGAGAAACTGCGCGGCAATCCGGCGCGCGATGCGCAGAACATGGCGCAGATGCAGCCCTTGCAGCAGCAATGGCAGCGCAAGGTATCCTCGCAGCACGGCGAGGTGGACACGCGCCTGGAGGACTTCGGCTGGATGCTGCAGGAGTTGCGCGTTTCGCTGTATGCGCAGGAGCTGAAGACGCCGGTGATCGTGTCGGCGAAACGGCTGGAGAAGATGCTGGCTGGACTAAGTTAAAATCGGGACATACGAATCGGGATGGCTGAATCATGACGCAGAAAAAAGTGGATGTGCTGCTGGTCGGTGCGGGGGTGATGAGCGCCACGCTGGGATCGCTGCTGTCGCATCTGGATCCGTCGCTCAAGATCGTGATGGTCGAGCGCCTGAGCAAGGTGGCGCACGAAAGTTCGCACGGCTTGAACAATGCGGGAACAGGGCACGCGGGTTACTGCGAGTTGAACTACACGCCGCAGTTGCCTGACGGTACGGTGCGCACCGCCCGCGCGCTGGAGATCAATGCCGCGTTCGAGGTGTCGCTGCAATTCTGGTCTTATCTGGTCGAGCACGGCGTGTTGCCTGAGCCGGAGAAATTCATCAACCCGGTCTGCCATCAGAGCTTCGTGTGGGGCGAGGAGGACGTGGTGTTCCTGCGCAAACGGTTTGCGGCTTTGCACCAGCATCACCTGTTCGAGGAGATGGAATACAGCGAGGACCACGCCGTCCTGCGCAAGTGGATGCCGCTGGTGATGAAACACCGCGACGCAAAACAAGCGGTGGCGGCCACGCAGGTCAGGCATGGCACCGACGTCGACTTCGGATTCCTGACGCGCAAGCTGGTGAAGTCGCTGACCAAGCATTCGACCTTCGATTTGCAGCTGAGCCACACCATCGTCAGCATGAAACAGCACGGTGACGGGCGCTGGCATGTGCGAGTGAAAGACAACCATACCGGCAAGACCAGGACCATCGACGCCGGGTTCGTGTTCCTGGGCGCGGGCGGTGGCGCGCTGCCGCTGCTGCAGAAATCCGGCATTCCGGAAGCGCAAGGTTATGGCGGTTTTCCCGTCAGTGGCCAGTGGCTGATCTGCAAGAATCCGGAAGTAGTCAAGCGTCACGCCAGCAAGGTGTATGGCAAGGCCGCCGTGGGCGCGCCGCCGATGTCCGTACCGCATCTGGATGCGCGCATCATCGATGGCCAACCAGCCTTGCTGTTCGGCCCCTTTGCCAGCATCACCACCAAGTTCCTCAAGGAGGGATCGGTACTAGACCTGTTTTCTTCGCTGAAGCCCGGCAACCTGAAACCGATGCTGGCCGTGGCGCGCGACAATCTCGACCTGACGCGTTATCTCATCATCGAGGCCTTCAAATCACACAAGGATCGTGTTGGGGCGTTGCGCGAGTTCTATGCCGAGGCAAAAGAAGAAGATTGGGAGCTGGCTACGGCGGGGCAGCGCGTGCAGATCATCAAGGGCTGCGACACAAAAGGCGGCAAGCTGGAATTCGGCACCGAGATCGTCACGGCCCAGGACGGGACGCTGGCTGCGCTGCTGGGCGCGTCGCCCGGTGCCTCCACTTCGGTGCAGGCAATGATCGAGGTGATCGAGCGTTGCTTAAAGCCACGCGTGAAGAGTGCCGACTGGGAGCACAAGATGAAAGAGATGATCCCTTCCTACGGCGAGTCACTGGATGAGAATGTTGCGCTGCTGCGTCAGGTGCGCAAAAGAACGCTGACTACGCTGCGCCTGGACAGGGATCAGAAGGCAAACGGCTAGGCGTTGAAACGCTTGGCTATCAACACCGCGTTGCTGCCGCCGAACGCGAACGAGTTGGACATCACTGCTTCGAGCTTGACGTCGCTGCGGCCCTGGTTGGGTACGTAATCCAGGTCGCATTCCGGGTCGGGTTCGTGCAGGTTGATGGTGGGCGGGATGGCGTGATGGTGTAGCGCCAACACGGAGGCCATGAATTCCACAGCGCCTGTTGCACCCATCAGGTGACCATGCATGGATTTGGTCGAACTGACTGGAACCTTGGCCGCATGCGCACCGAACACCTGCTTGATGGCTTTGGTCTCTTCGATGTCGCCTGCCTGCGTGGCCGTGCCATGGGCATTGATGTAGTGGATGTCCTGCGGCTGCAACTTCGCTTCACGCAAGGCATTGAACATGGTGCGCGTCTGTCCGGCGGCATCCGGCTTGGTGATGTGGCTGGAATCGGATGAGCAGTCGTAGCCGACCAGTTCCGCATAGATCTTCGCGCCGCGTTTCTGGGCGCGTTCCGCATCTTCCAGCACGAGCACGGCAGCGCCCTCTCCAAGCACCAGGCCGTTGCGGTTCTTCGAGAACGGCTTGCAGGAGGCGCCCGCATCGTTCGGATCTTCCTGCGCCAGCGTGCGCAAGGCTTCCCATGCCTTCATCGCTCCCAGTGTGAGCATGGCTTCCGAGCCGCCCGCCAGCATCACATCGGCGTAACCGTGCTTGATCTGGCGATAAGCTTCGCCGACGGCGATGGCGGAAGAGGAGCAGGCGGTGGCATAAGTCATGTTCGCGCCTTGCAGATGATATTTGATGGAAAGGTGCGAGGCGGCAGCGTTGTTCATGCTGAGCAATACGCTGAGCGGTTTGACGCGCGGCGGGTTGTGCAGCAGCGTCTCCACGTAACCGTCTTCCATCGTGCTGGCTCCGCCCAGGCAGGAACCCATGCAGACACCAGCCCTTGGGTATTCTGCTTCGCTGAGTTCTAGTTGTGCATCCTGCACGGCTTGTTCGGCGGCGACCAGTGCAAACTGGCTGAAGCGTTCGATGCCGCTGAGCTGGATCTTGCTGAAGTGGGTAGTCGGGTCGAAGTCTTGTACCGGTGCGCCGATGCGTATCGAGAGTCGTTCGATGAAATCGGTCTGCAGGCGCTTGATGCCGGAGTGCCCGGCCATCAGGTTGCTGAAGAATTCAGTGGGATTCTTCCCGACTGGGGAGATGACGCCTAATCCAGTGATGACGACTCGCCTGGTCATGGTGGCTTACTGTGCGGAGCCTTTTTGCTCGGCGACGAGCTTGTCCACCAGGTTGACCACGTCCTGCAGCGTTTTTAGCTCGATGCGTTCTTCCGGCATCTTGAGTTTCAATTCGTCTTCAAGGTTGAAGGTGAACTCGATCACCGACAGAGAGTCCAGTCCCAGGCCTTCCAAAGTGGCGTCGGGTGTCAGGTCTTCCAGCTTGAGGTCGAATTGCTTGACCATCATGTTTTGTATGGTTTGCATGGAGCTCATGGTCATTTGCTTTCAGAGTGAGAAACTGGCGCGAAGTATAGCAGAAGGCGTTTTAGCTGATGCCACGCTGGGCGCGTGCGCTGTCGAAGAAACGGATGGTGTCGGTAGCGACCTGCTCGCGTTCATTGTCCACGGTGATCATGTGGTAGCTGTCATGCAGCATGACTTTTTCCACGACCTTGGATCCTATGTGCTCGGCGATGTAGTGGGCGCTGCGAGGTGAGGCAACTTCGTCTTCCACTGCGTGGAGGATGATGGCGGGGGCAGTGATGCGCGACATCGTCTTCTTGACCACGGCGATCATGCGCTCCGCTTCCTGGATGGCGGGCAGATTCAGGCGGCTGGCCCCGACCATGGATGCATCCTTGTGGGCCATTTCGCGTGCGACCCACTTCCGCAGCTGTTCGTTCTTCAGGCCAAAGGGCTCGCGCTCCTTGTATGTGTACCAGTAACGAATCGGCCAAACGTAGCCTAAATAGCGGAAAGGTCGATACCAGGGCATGGCCCAGCCGTCATACCACAGCGTGGTGGACAACAGTGTCAGCGCGGCGACCTCATCTCCCAGTTCGGCAGCGATGCTGAGTGAAAGGGTGCCGCCGATGCACAACCCGCCGACCGCGACGCTCTTGTATTGCCGTTGCAGCGTACGGAACTCTTCCAGAGCCTTGGCATGCCAATCCTGCCAATGTGTGACCGAACGTGGCGTATCGCCGTGGATGAACCCGTAACCGGCGATGTGCGGCATGTGTACCGTGTAGCCGGCCTGCTGCATGCGCTTGGCCAGCGGCAGAAGTTCGGCCGGACTGCTTTGCAGGCCGTGGATCAGCAGGACGGCATGTTCGCCGCCTGTCAGCGTGACAGGGTTCATGGATCAAGGCTGTGTCAAAAAGGGGGGCATTTTAGCAATTCCAGACATGGGCGGTGCGGCCAACTGACTGCAGTCTGTGCTAGCGGCATAGGTGGAGCGCTGGGCTATAATCTGGAAGTGTCCTCTAAACGCAATAGCCCACAGCGTGAATAGGAGTACCCGGCAGTCGCCGAGGTATCAATCAGGAGTAAAAGATGAACAAGCAGGAAATAGAGTTGCTTAGCAACGAGATCGAGATGTTGATGGTGGAGCGCGCGCGTCTGCTCAAAGTGGTTGGTGCCGCAGCGGTTCTGGTGGCGAATGCCGATGCTGCATCGCTGCCAGCAGGCGCAATGGATGCCGCTGACATTCTGTCTGAATTGCTCAATACATTGCCCGAAGAAACCCTGCAGGATGCTCTCGAGTCGGTGAGCGCCCAAACGGTGGAATAACTTTTCAACATGGGACGACAAAAGATCGGCTTGGTGCTGACCGGTGGCGGCGCACGCGCGGCATACCAGGTTGGGGTATTGAAAGCGATTGCGGAATTCATGCCGTATCGCGCACGCATGCCGTTCGATGTGGTGTGCGGTACCTCGGCCGGTGCCTTGAATGTCGTCACGCTGGCCATCAATGTGCGCCACTTCCGCAAGGGGGTGCGCTATCTGTTGAACATCTGGAACAACGCCCGTGTGAGCGACATCTATCGTTCTGATGTGCTTGGGGTGTTGAACAACAGCGGGCGCTGGTTGTTGGGCTTGTTGTTGAGCGTGATAGGCAGCAATCGTTTGAATCGCGTGTCGTTGCTGGACAACCGGCCGCTGCGCAACTTCCTGGAACAGGCGCTGCCCTGCGAAGTCATTCAGCAGCATATCGATGAGGGCCTTGTGCATGCAGTCAGCATCACTGCGTCGGGTTATGGTTCCGGGCATTCGGTAACCTTCTACCAGGGCTCACCGACGATACAACCCTGGCGGCGTGCTCGTCGTGTCGGTGTGCCGACGCAGATCGGCATAGATCACATGCTCGCCTCGTCCGCGATCCCCTTTATTTTTCCTGCAGTGCATGTGAACCGCGAATTCTTTGGCGATGGTTCGATGCGCCAGATCGCCCCAATCAGTTCGGCACTGCATCTGGGGGCGGACCGAGTGCTGGTGGTCGGTGTCGGGCACAACGACGCGGACGGGGACGACCGGCGCGCCAAGATCGACAATTACCCTTCGCTGGCAGAGATCGCCGGGCATGCGCTGGATAGCATCTTCATCGATGGCCTGGAAGTCGATCTGGAAAGACTGCGGCGCATCAACCGGACGATCAGCACGATCCCGGAAGAGTTGCGCGGCAAAGTGAATCTGCAGCACGTCGAGGCCTTGGTCATCACCCCCAGCCAGCCACTGGAGAGGATTGCCGAACGCCATGTCTCGCGGTTGCCGTGGACGATCAGGGTGCTGCTGCGTATGGCCGGTGTGATGCGCGGAAGCGGCGCGAATCTCGTGAGCTACCTGCTGTTCGACAAACATTATTGCCGTGCCCTGATCGATCTGGGTTACCAGGACGCCTTCAAACGCCGGGACGAGATACTGAAATTCTTCGAACAGGCCGGGACCGCAGCGCACAATGACATGCCGCAATGAAGCAGACGGAACATGTCGCTCCCAAACCGCTGACGGTTACCTTGCTTAGATTGCTGGCAGACGGGGATTTTCATTCCGGTGAAGAGATGGCGCGCAGCTTGGAGCTATCGCGCGCCAGCGTGCACAACGCACTGCAGGACGTCGAACGTTACGGCATCACGCTGCACAGCGTGAGGGGCCGCGGTTATCAGTTGGCGCAGCCGCTGTATTGGTTGGATGCGGGGCAGATAGCGGAACATCTGGCAGAGGTGGGCGCCAGCCTGCAGCTGGAAATACTTGATCATGCCGCGTCTACCAACGCGCTGTTGTTGCAGCGTGCCGCGCAGAGGGCCGCGAGCGGCAGCGTGCTGGCCGCGGAATGGCAGAGTGCCGGGCGCGGCCGTTTGGGCAGGGCGTGGCACTCCGGTTTGGGCAATGCGCTGACTTTTTCTGTGCTATGGCGCTTCGAGACTGGCCTGGCAGCTTTATCCGGGTTGAGTCTGGCGGTTGGCGTTGCCACCATGCGCGCGCTGCGTGAATTGGGCGTGCACGATGCGGGTTTGAAGTGGCCTAACGATGTGTTGTTGCATGACGGGAAGCTCGCCGGCATCCTGCTGGAAGCGCAGGGTGACATGCTAGGCCCCAGTGCGGTGGTGATCGGCATCGGCCTGAATCTGGCACTGCCGCCGCAGGTGAGCCGCCAGATCGATCAGGCGGTGAGTGACTTGGCTATGTGTGGGATTCCGCTGCGTGAACGCAATCGGGTGCTCGGTGTGTTGTTGAAACATCTGGCGCGGATGTTGCGGGAGTTTGCGCAGCACGGATTTTCTCCGCTGCGCGGCGAATGGGAAAGTTACCATCTGTTGCAGCAACGTCCGGCCAGGCTGCACATGCCCGACGGAACATGGATCGAAGGCGTGGTGCGCGGTGCAACGGACGCTGGTGCGCTACGCTTGGAGACGGCACAGGGCGAGCGGGTCTTCAACTCGGGCGAGATCAGCTTAAGGAGCGTTTAACGTGCTATTGCTGGATGTGGGAAACAGTCGCTGCAAATGGGCTCTGCTGCGCAACGGTCAATGGATGCAGCATGGTGTTTTCGGCAATACCGAATGGGGAACCATGCAGCAGGATTTCGCCCAATTGCCGCCTCCATCACGCATTCTGGTGTCCAATGTGGCGGGTGCGCCCATGGCCGAGCGTCTGCGGGCAATTTGTGCAAAGTGGCAATGCCCGCTGGAATTCGTGAGTGCACAAACGCAGCAATGCGGGGTGCGCAACGGCTACCAGCAGCCACAAAGATTGGGCAGCGACCGCTGGGCGGCGTTGATTGCTGCTCGGCGGCGCACGAGTACCGCTTGTCTGGTGGTGAATTGCGGCACGGCGACGACCGTGGATGCGTTGTCGCAGGAAGGCGAATTCCTTGGCGGTCTGATCTTCCCCGGCATGTACCTGATGCAGCAGAGCCTGCTCGGCAACACGGCGCAGCTTTCCGGGCAAAGCGGCGAATTGCGCGATTTTCCGCTGAATACCGCGGATGCCATGCACAGCGGGGTGCTGCGCGCGACACTGGGAGCCATTGAGCATCAGTATGCACTCTTGGCAGCAGGCAATATCGGCACACGCTGCGTGTTGAGCGGTGGGGCTGCAGACCAAGTGCAAGCATATCTGTCCATGCCACTGGATTACGTGGACAATCTGGTGCTGCACGGACTGCAAATCATAGGAGAAGATAGAGTATGACCAAGTGGGTGGTGGGCTTGTTGTTGCTGGCGAATATCCTTTTCTTCGCCGTGATGCGTTGGGGGGCGGCGCTGACAGTGGATGCAGATGTGCCGATGGTGCAGGCGGAAATCAGCCCAGACAAGCTAAGGCTGCTCAGTGAGGCCGTCCCCGTTTCTACTGTCGCCGTGGCAGCAACGGATGCGAGACCGCAGGCGGCCTCAGCCGTGGCTGCGTCCGCACCGGCCCTGATTCTCGATCCGCTCCTGGCTGCCAAGGGACGGAAGCAATGCATGGAATGGGGGGAGTTTTCCGGCAGTGGCCTGACCCAAGTGCAAACTGCGCTGGCAGCATTGAAATTGGGGGACAGAGAAACACAACGCTCAGTCGAGCATGCCAGCGGGTTCTGGGTATACATCCCGCCGTTGAAGAATCATGCCGAGGTTCAGCGCAAGATCGCGCAATTGAAGGCGCTCGGGGTAAACGATCATTTTGTGGTGCAGGAGGAAGGCCCTTGGCTGAATGCGATCTCGTTGGGTGTGTTCAGAACGGAGGAGGCGGCGCAGAAGTTCCTGGCTGGCTTGCGTGCCAAAGGCGTGCGCACTGCCAAGGTGGGGGAGCGCAAGAGCAAACTCAAATTTACCGTGTTCGTGCTGAAGGATATGGACGCGGCTATGGCTGACAAAATACGGGCGCTACAAAAAGATTTTTCCGACAGCGAGCTGAAAATTGCAGACTGCAATTGACAGGAGGGTGCGAAATCAGCACAATGCCGCCCTCTTTTTGGCGATGTGGTTCATGCCGTGAAGGATTGCGGTGATATAGCTCAGTTGGTTAGAGCACAGCACTCATAATGCTGGGGTCGGTGGTTCAAGTCCACCTATCACCACCAAATAAAAAAACTCCAGCCTCGGCTGGAGTTTTTATTTGTTCTTTGAATCGCTTTTATCTTACTGATCAGAGAACAGTTGTTTCAGCATCCACAAAGAAAAGCCCACTGCGATGAGTGCTGTGCCGATTGCTGAAATATCTGCGATAAATGACATTTTTCCCCTCCCGAGAGAATTAGATTAAACACAAGAACAAAAACAGCGGGAGGAATCGTAGCACAATCGGTTCTTCTGGCAAGTGTTTTGTAAAAGAAGAATTCTCCCGACGGCGTTGCGTAGGAATAAGAGATGCTAGGGAAACGGGGGTGTTGCGGGAGGCGGTTGTTTCTTAAGCCTCCCGCAATTTAATGGTTTATTTGCTCTTGATGAGTTGGATCGAGATCCACACTGCAAATCCGATTGCGAATACTGCTGTACCGATGGATGCTACGTCTGCAATGATCGACATACTTCTCTCCCTGATGAGTCTGTTTTAAATGACATCTATAATGGCAATAGTTGACTAAAATCCCAGATTAAATAGTTGACTAAAGCTTTCCGAATTATATGAGCATTTTTGTAAGGCATTCCCACAATTTATCTAAGGCTTAGAAAATAAAGGCCTTTGTTTGGGGTATGAAAATTTATATGAAGAATCAGGTATCCAGTGTGCTGACAAAACTCTACATAAAGACTTATGGTTGCCAGATGAATGAGTACGACTCGGACAAGATGGCGGACGTGTTGCGCGCCTGCGAAGGCATGGTGCAGACCGACGCGCCTGAGGATGCCGACATCATTCTCTTCAATACCTGCTCCATTCGCGAGAAGGCGGAGGGCAAGGTGTTTTCCGATCTGGGACGCGCGCGTGCTTTGAAACAGCGCAAGCCGAATTTGCTGATCGGGGTGGGAGGCTGTGTCGGCAGTCAGGAAGGCGAGACCATTATCAAACGGGCACCATACGTGGATGTTGTGTTCGGCCCGCAGACTCTGCATCGTCTGCCGCAGCTCATCGCGGCGCGGCGCGCCAGCGGCAAGCCGCAAGTCGACATCAGTTTTCCGGAGATCGAAAAATTCGACTTTTTGCCCGCCGCGCAGACTGCGCACGGTACGGCTTATGTTTCCATCATGGAGGGATGCAGCAAATACTGCACATACTGTGTGGTGCCCTATACGCGCGGCGAAGAGATGTCGCGACCGTTCGTCGATGTGATGCGTGAAGTGGATAGTCTGACGGGACAGGGGGTGAGTGAGATCACTCTGCTCGGCCAGAATGTGAATGCCTATCAGGGTGAAACGGAAGATGGCGACACGGCGGACTTTGCCTTTCTGGTACAGGCTGTCGCCGCGGTGCCTGGTGTGCAACGTTTGCGCTATACCACCTCGCACCCGCGCGAGATGTCGCAACGCCTGATCGACTTGTATGCCACCACGCCCAAGCTGGCCGGGCATTTGCATCTGCCGGTGCAGTCAGGCTCGGATCGTATCTTGGCGGCGATGAAGCGCGGTTACACCGCGCTGGAATACAAATCAGTGGTGCGCAAACTGCGCGCCGCGCGACCTGATATCTCCATCACTTCGGATTTCATTGTCGGTTTCCCCGGGGAGACCGATGCCGATTTCGAGGCGACCATGAAACTCATCGATGAGGTGCGCTTTGACGCCAGCTTCAGCTTCATCTTCAGTGCGCGCCCTGGCACGCCGGCTGCCGAGATGGCGGACGACACTCCATACGAAACCAAGCTCGCTCGTCTGCACCGTCTGCAGTCGCGTATCGCAGAATTGGAGAGGGAGGTGAGTGATGCGATGGCGGGCAGCGTGCAGCGTGTGGTAGTGGAGAATATTTCCCGCAAGAATACGCTGGAGCTGGCGGGGCGTACCGAAAACAACCGAGTGGTGAACTTCGTCGGTTCGCCTGGCATGCTGGGGCGCTACGTGGATGTGCGGATACTATCGGGTACCATGCATACGCTCCGCGGGGAGTTGATGATTCAGTCATGACTGACACAGTGAACATCTCTTTCGAGCCGGTGGACAACGCGAGACTGGCAAACCTGTGTGGCGCATTCGACGAGAATCTGTGCCAGATTGAGACAGCGCTGGAAGTGAACATCGTGCGGCGCGGCGAACGTTTCACTATCACGGGAGCGCAGGCGAATCTGGCACGCGGGGTGCTGGAGCGTTTCTATCTAGAAGCTAAGCGCGATATCACGTTGGAGCGCTTACAGCTCGGCCTGATCGAATCCATGAAGCGCGACCTGCCCGATGCACAAAGCGAGTCAGTGCCGCTGCTGATGACACGCAAGTCCGAAGTGCGCGGCCGCACGGTGCGCCAGAACGAATATCTGCAAGCCATACAGGACCACGACATCACCTTCGGTGTGGGTCCTGCGGGAACGGGCAAGACTTATCTTGCAGTCGCCTCGGCGGTGGATGCGCTTCAGCGCGAGACGGTGAAACGCCTAGTGCTGGTACGCCCAGCGGTGGAGGCGGGCGAGCGCTTGGGGTTCCTGCCAGGCGACATGGCGCAGAAAGTCGATCCCTATCTGCGCCCCTTGTACGACGCATTGTATGACCTGATGGGGGCGGATAAAGTAAGCAAAGCATTCGAGCGAGGCTTGATCGAGATCGCGCCGCTTGCTTACATGCGAGGTCGCACGCTGAATCATTCCTTCATCATCTTGGACGAGGCGCAGAACACCACGCCGGAACAGATGAAGATGTTCCTCACGCGCATCGGCTTCGGCAGCAAGGCCGTCATCACCGGCGATGTAACGCAGATCGACCTTGCACGCGGTCAGAAGAGTGGGCTCAATGACGCGCGCATCGTGTTGAAGGATGTGCGCGGCATCGCTTTCCAGGTCTTCCTTGCTGAAGACGTAGTGCGCCATCCTCTGGTGCAGAAGATCGTCACCGCTTACGAGAAACACGGACAACCATGACTGATGAATACAAGATTTCGCTGTCGGTGCAATACGCCAGCAATGCCAAGGACCTGCCGACCCGACTGCAATTCCGCCGCTGGGTGAAGGTGGCTTTGGAGCAGGATGTGCAGATGGCGTTGCGCATCGTGGATGAGATCGAAGGGCGCGCCCTGAATTTGAGCTATCGCGGCAAGGACTATGCGACCAACGTGTTGACCTTCGTCTATGACGACACCGAGCCGCTGTATGGCGATGTCGTCATCTGTGCGCCGGTGGTGGCGCGCGAGGCCAGGGAGCAGGGCAAAGATCTGCTTGCGCACTATGCACATCTCACCATTCATGCCGCGTTGCATCTGCAAGGTTACGACCACGAAAAGATGCGCGATGCCGAGCGGATGGAGGCGCGCGAGACTGCGTTGATGCTCAAATTGAGGTATCCTGCGCCGTATCTTGTTAGTTGATGTTTGGTAATGGACGGTTCAGAAAGTAGCAGTAACAAACCCACCTTGTTGGAACGGCTCTCTATGATGTTGCTGCGGGAGCCGGAAGACCGCGAGCAGTTGATCGCACTGTTGTACAGCGCCTACGAGCGCAACCTGCTGGATGCCGATGCCCTTTCCATGATGGAAGGTGTGATCCAGGTCTCCGAGCAGCAGGTGCGCGAAATCATGATTCCTCGCGCGCAGATGGATGTCATCGACATCAGCCAGCCACCCGAACAATTCATTCCCTACGTCATCGAGACGGCACACTCGCGCTTCCCTGTTACCGATGGCGACAAAGACAACATCATCGGCATCCTGTTGGCAAAAGACTTGCTGCGCTACTACGCTGGCGAAGAGTTCAATGTGCGCGACATGTTGCGCCCAGCTGTGTTCGTGCCCGAATCGAAACGCTTGAACGTTTTGCTGCGCGACTTCCGCAGCAACCGCAATCACATCGCACTTGTGGTGGACGAATACGGTGGCGTGTGCGGCATGGTCACCATCGAAGACGTGCTGGAACAGATCGTCGGTGACATCGCCGATGAGTACGACTTCGATGAAGGCGAAGACAACATCATTCGGCAGGACGATGCGCACTGGCGCGTAAAAGCCGATACCGAGATCGCCGACTTCAACGAAATACTGGGCACCGAGTTCAGCGACGAAGACTATGACACCATCGGCGGCCTCGTGCTCAAAGCAGCAGGCCAGCTTCCAAAGCGTAACGAGCGCATCCAGATCGGCGAATGGCAATTCACTGTGCTGCGCGCGGATAGCCGCAGGCTGTATTCCTTATTGGTGGAACGTACGCTGGTATTGCCGAGTGGCGATACTGAAAAATAGTGTGCAATGCACAGGTTACTGCTGTAACTCTGTCTGGCTGATCCCCTTATCATTCCAAGGGCAGGCAGCGCGCCATCTGGCAGGTGGCTGGCCTTCGTAGATTGCCTCTGCGAAAACTGTCCCCCGTGGGTATAATTGCCGTAAATAATGGGTGTGACCTTATGCCGCAAGGGCATAAGGGTTAGTCGGCATCACCGCGTTACATCAGCGGGAACACAAGGTGGATATCAGGGGAAGAATTGTGAATAAGACATTTCATATCGCCGCATCGATATTGGTAGCGATGCTATTGTTAAGTGGGGAATCCTCGGCTGAGGACATTCAACCGAGTCTCGCTGCCAATGAGGAATACGAAATGGATTCCTGGACCTCAGCGAAAGAGATCAACACGATCGAGGCTTATGAAGTCTATCTGGCTGAGCACGCTAACGGTCGTCACGCAAAATTCGCGCAAGCAGCGATTAACAAGATCAAGAAAGCCGAGAATCCCAAGGGGGGCGAAGAGAGCAACGTTCCTCGAGTAAAGGACGCAACTGATGCGGCAAGCAAGCAGCCTGCGCCAGCCGCGCCCGCGCCGGTTGCTCCAACACCCACGGCGGAAGTGCCGCCGGCAAGTGCAGCGCCAGCCGCGGTTGAGCCCAAAGTGGCAACTCAGCCAGCGGCCTCTTCTGCAGGTAACGCCGACGCAGGCAAAGGCGAGAATACTCCCAAGCCCTAGTTAGACCTTTCCGTTGCGCGCATGCAGCCTTCAGCGGCGCAGCTTGGTGAAATCTGCCGGTTCCCATCCCCGCATAGCCAGCAAAAGACCGACGCCGCGCCGTTTACTTAACGGTGCGGATAAGCTTTCTTCATGTAGTTCCGCAAATTTCCTGCGCAGCCGGCGCAGTTCATCCTGTATCTGCGCCAGTGCCTGATCAGTGAACATCCCGTGCACGAACGCCATCGCCTCTCCCTCGTGAGCGAATCCGCTCTTCAAGAAATCGCTGAGTCCCCGGCTCTGAAAATAGTGATGGATCGGGCCGGACGGCAGCCAGTCGAAATCACGTGCAACGGTGATGCGGATGCGGTTTCCCGGTAGCAGATCGATGATGCTCAGCTTGTCGAGGCGCAGCAGGTATTTGATGCATTCCGCATTGCTCACGCGGTAGGTCGCCGCGATCTCGTCCATCGTCCAGTGATTCAAGGCGCAGACTGCAATCACCAGCAGCTTGGGGTCCGATACGAGTTCCCGTTCCTGTTGCTCCGTGAGCATGCGCAGGCGAGATTGTCCTGCGATGGCTTCCCTGGAAAGCTCTGCCAGCGTGTAGCCGAGGAGGTTGCTGATCTGCACCAGGCGCTCGACGGTGAGGCGGCCTGACGCAAACATGCGTTTGATGCTGGGCTCGGAAATCTGTAGAGCACGAGCAAGGTCGCGGTAAGTCATCCCTTGGCTCTTCAATTGCTTTTTGATGGCGGCGATCAGCCGGGCGGTTTCAGACATGACAAAAGTATCGGAAAACGATACTTCGTAGTGTATGTTTCAGCACCTGGCCGGTCAAATGTTTCATTGGGCGATTCCGTCGGCTAGTTTGGCGCCACTTTCAACAACACAAGAGGGGACGCCAATGCCAAATTTGTCCAGTCATCGCTGGTTGTCGAGAACATGTGTACTGTGTGTATTGCTTTGGCAATTTGACTCGTTCCTTGGTAACGTGGAGTCGATTCGGTTGCAGATGGGTTACCTGGTGCGAGACTGCATGCGGATCTGGATGTCGTATCCGTTGGACATATCGATCATGTATTGAGAATGGATTAAGGGAGAGTCGAAAAATGAGAAGCATCATCCGGTTTGTTTTGAAAGCTGTGTTTCAACTGCTGTTCCGCATTCGCACCACAGGATTGGATAAGGACATCGATACCCGCAAGCTGCTGGTCATCGCCAACCATGAGTCGTTCCTGGATGGGTTGTTGCTTGGGCTTTACCTTCCCTTTAATCCGGTGTTCGTAGTGCACACCGGCATCACGCGCAATTTCTGGTTCCGCC
Source organism: uncultured beta proteobacterium (assembly GCA_963813255.1). GTDB lineage: Bacteria > Pseudomonadota > Gammaproteobacteria > Burkholderiales > Gallionellaceae > Sideroxyarcus. The sequence goes on from CAWEYD010000004.1 coordinate 36,685, forward strand.
TGGTGTTGAGTCAGGTGGATTATCTGGCGGTCGATCCGACCAGTCCGATGGCGATCAAGCGCATCATCAAACTGGTTGAGTCCGGTCGTCCCGTGGTGATCTTCCCGGAAGGCCGCATCACGGTGACAGGCTCGCTGATGAAAGTGTATGAAGGCCCCGCATTCGTGGCAGCTAGGACCGGTGCGACGATCCTGCCGGTGCGTCTGGATGGCCCTGCGAGATCCTACTTCAGCCGTATCTCCGGCAAGTACCCGCGCCGCCTGTTTCCGCGTGTCACCATCTCGGCACAGGAGACCACGGTTATCGCCATGCCAGAAGGAGAGACCACCAAGCAGCGTCGCCGCAAAGCAGGTGAGGCGATGCGCCGTCTGATGCAAAAGATGCTGTTCGAATCGCATCCGAAGCAGACGCTCTATTCCGGCTTGCTGGACACCATTTCCATCTACGGGCGCAGCCGGCGCGTGGTGGAAGACATCAAGCAGATCGAATACTCCTATGGCGAACTGCTCAAGATGACGCTGGCCTTGGGGCGCCTGGTCGCCAATCACAGCAAGCCGGACGAGTGTGTCGGCATCCTGATGCCGAACCTCGCTGCTACAGTATGCATGATGATAGGTACCGGCATGCAAGGCCGCGTGCCCGCCATGCTGAATTACAAGGCGGGCGCAGGCGGCATGCAGGACGCCTGCACTGCGGCCAGGATAGGCACCATCTTCGCTTCGCGTGCCTTCATCGAACAGGCAAAGCTGGAGGCGGATGTTGCTGGAATTCAGGGCGTGACTATTCTCTATCTTGAAGATCTGCGCCCAAGCATGGGTGTAAGCGACAAGTTGTGGGTGCTGTTCGGAATGCTGTTCCCGCGCTTGATGGAAAAGCGGTGCGATCCAGAAGGTGCGGCGGTGGTGCTGTTCACCTCCGGTTCGGAAGGCAAGCCGAAAGGCGTAGTGCTGTCGCACCGCGCACTGTTGTCTAACATTGCGCAGATACGTTCCATCATCGACTTCTCAGCCGAAGACAAGGTACTCAACGCGTTGCCAATCTTCCACTCCTTCGGGCTTACCGGCGGTGCGCTGCTGCCCATCATGACGGGCATGAATCTGTTTCTCTATGCCACCCCCTTGCATTACCGCGTCATCCCGGAAGTCGCCTACGACCGCAACTGCAGCGTGCTGTTCGGTACCAGCACATTCTTGGCCAACTACGCCAAGTTCGCCCATCCCTACGACTTCTTCCGCTTGCGTTACGTGGTGGCGGGCGCAGAAAAACTCTCATCGTCGGTGCGCGAACTCTGGTTCGAGAAATTCGGCATACGCATTCTGGAAGGTTATGGCGCAACTGAGACTGCCCCGGTGCTGGCGGTGAATACCCCGATGGCATATCGCAGCGGCACGGTCGGCCAGCTGTTGCCGTGTGTCGAGCATCGCCTGATCCCGGTGCCCGGAATCGACAAAGGCGGCATGCTGCACGTGCGCGGTCCAAATGTGATGTCCGGCTATTACCGCTACGATGCCCCCGGGCAGCTGCAAGCGCCCTCCTCAGAGGCAGGCGAGGGCTGGTACGAAACGGGCGACGTGGTGTCACTCGACGACGACGGCTTCGTTTCCATCGTCGGGCGCGTTAAACGCTTCGCCAAGGTGGCGGGCGAGATGGTGTCGCTGGAGGTGGTGGAAAAGCTGGCAACACAAGCATCGCCCGGTGCAATGCACGGCGCAACCAGCCAGCCTGACGGTGCGCGCGGCGAGACCATCGTGTTGTTCACCACCGACGTCTCATTGATGCGCGATGCGCTGTCTGCCGCCGCCAAGATACTGGGCATCCCGGAGATCGCCGTGCCGCGCAAGATACAACGCGTGGATGCACTGCCGCTGCTGGGCACTGGCAAGACCGATCACGTGACGTTGAAACGCATGGCGGAGGCAGTATGACGTGCCCTAGAAAATCTACGGATATGCCGTTACTGTCGCTGGGCATGATGGCGGTGTTGCTGGCTCAGTTCTTCTCCGCGCTGGCCGACAATGCCATCCTGATCGCCGCCATCGCCATCGTTAAATCGCAGGGGCTGCCTAATCTGGTGCCGCTGTTGCAGGAATCCTTCGTTGTGCCTTTCATCCTGCTGGCGCCCTTCGTTGGGCAGATCGCCGACGGCTTTCCCAAAGGGCGCGTGATGCTGGTGGCGAACCTAGTCAAACTCTCCGGCGCGCTGGCAATGGTGTACGGCACCAATCCGCTCACCGCATACGCCATCATTGGCATTGGTGCAGCCATGTATTCGCCTGCAAAATACGGCATCCTCGCGCAGATGTTCGGCCCGGCGAAACTGGTGCGCGCCAACGGCATGATGGAAGGGTCCACCATTGTCGCCATTCTGCTCGGCGTGATACTGGGCGGCTGGCTGGCCGACCATTCGCTGCATGCGGCTTTCGTCGGCGTGGTTTCTGCATACAGCATCGCCGCAATCGCCAACCTGTTCATTCCAGCGCTTCCCGCCGAGAAAGCCGGGCCAAGCTTTCACCCATGGCTGCTGCTGAAGAAATTCAAGACCTCGCTGGCCACCCTGTTCGGCAACGCCGACGCTCGCTTCAGCCTGCTCGGCACCAGTGTGTTCTGGGGCAGCGGCACCACTCTGCGTTTGATGTTGTTCGCCTGGGTTCCTGCCGCGCTGCTCATCACCGACAATCAGACTCCTGCCAACCTTATGGGCGCAGTCTCCATCGGTATCGTGCTGGGTGCAGTGGGCGCCGGCCTGTGGATCTCACTGGCCCACGTCAACCGTGCGTTGATAGGCGGGCTGCTGCTTGGTGCAGTCATTCTGGCCTTGGCCCTCGTGCACGACCTCACTCTCGCCTACGCGCTGATGGTCGCCATCGGCATCTGCGGCGGCTCCTTCGTCGTGCCACTCAACGCCTTACTGCAAGAACGCGGGCACGAAAGCATAGGTGCGGGAAATGCGCTGGCGGTGCAGAACTTCGCCGAGAACATCGCCATGCTGGTATTTGTGGGCGGCTACAGCATGGCTGCGGAAGCGGGCGTTTCGGTCACGCTGACGATTGTCGGGTTCGGGCTGGTGTTGCTAGGGGTGATTGGAGGGCTGGCGGGTTTGAGATTGAGAGCGCGGAATCGGAAGAGCAACTGTGTTTTTGATCAAGGCTTATGAAGTCCAATAGGCCATCCGCATAGTGCGCACGATGCCGTTAGAGCACGCGCGGACGCTGGTGTTGCGGAAAAGTTGAAGAAATGCTGCTTCAATAAATCAAAAGAAGGAGAAGAAATGCAGCTTCGTCGGAGCTTTTTCATTGTGATGCTGGTGTTGTCTTCAAATCCAGCGCTGTCCAGACCCGTCGCTGCCGATCTGGACGGTGCGCTGGGGCTTTATGCGACCAACGAAATACAGCTCGCCAATGGCAAGTGTGAAAACTGCCCGACCATTCCGCAGGCGAAATGGTATTTCGAGCAGGAGATGATCGCGGTGCCAGCTGCCAACCGGCCCGTGGCGGGATATTCGCCAACAGACCCGGCGCAGCAAGATGTGCGGCAATGGATTACGCAATCCGGCAAGGACGATCTTGATGCCTTGCCGCCGCTGGTGTGGCTGGGTTCAAGCCAGGTAGTCAAGCAGGCGGCACTGTCGGAAGACGGCAAACACATCAAACTGGATAGCGGCGAAACGATAGAATTCGGCATCACACCTAAAATCTCTACCAACCTTTCCTACTACGACGCCAGCACGCAGGAATATTTCAGTCAGCGCCCGTTACGGCTACGCGGCGAGACGGTGAAAGAGGCCGACGGCAGCGACAAGTTTGTTGCGCGCACCATCTGGCCGCTTGATTTCAGCTTGCCCGCGACAGCGCCGCTACAGGCCTTGAGCGAGGGCGAAACTCTGCAAACGCTGGTGCAGGCCGAGCAGGGTGGGGCGAAGAGTGCTTACAGCACGCGCGTATTGTGGGAACGCAAGCCGGGACAGGGGCGCGACTGGGCGGGCAAGGCCGTGGTCGGGCTGATGCTCAATGGGGCGCAAGGCGATGACGACGAAGCGCACGGCGGACATTTCGGTGTGGTCACCGGACGCTACGAAGCGGATGGCAACTGGTCGCGCTGGCTGGTCAACAACTTCTACAACCTCGATTCGTTCAGCGAAAAAGGTATCGTCGCCGCCGTCACGCCGATGGACAAATACCTGATGGACCTGAACAGCGGCCAGAGTTTTTACCGGCCTTCGTACATGCTGGTGGCGGTGCTGAAAAGCGACGTTCCGGCGCGCCAATATCAGGCCGCGATCAATCGCGTCTACAACCACTTTTACCGTCACGACTTCGTCTACAACCACTCCCAGGCCAACTGCTCAGGCATCAGCCTCGACACCTTCCGCAGTCTGGGCTGGAACGTCCCGCAACGTGGCGATGCGGGCTTGCCCAAGGCCAGCGCGGCTTACGTTTATGTCGCGGCAACCTCGACCAGCCTTGCCGATGGTCGCAAGATATACGATTACCTCAGCGAGGAAGCCACGCGCCTGTATCCTGCAGTCGCCTTCGACGCGATGGGCAACGACCTGCTAGCGCTGGCGCAGAATCAAGCCCGCAGAACACTGAGCAATTTTGAAAAGGAACTGGGCGACAACCTTGAAGCCCTGATCTTCGTGCGCATCCCGCAAATCCCGTCCAGCCGCGCGTTCGGCTTGGCTCCGGTGTACAGCTTCGACCAATACATGAAGCAAGCACCGGCGGACCGCAGTCAATGGAAAATCGTCCCCACCGAACCCAGACCATTCCCGGCACAACTGCGCGAGGGGCTGGCGTTGCGTCAGGAATCGGCCAATCCGGTACCGTTGCCGGTGGGCTTGCTGGGAATGGGCTTGATGCTGACGATAGTGGGGGTAGGCAAGAAAGTGACCAAAATGCGGAAGCACAAGCACAGGAAGAATTAACCTTGGGAATGCATAACATCAGGAAAGTAGTCCATCTCGCTATGCGGACACCTTGTTTCGCGGAAACGCCTACGGAGAGGCGGGTTGTTGCTGGGCGCGGTCATTCGGCTTACGCAATGATGGTTGCCATCGGCGTCTGCATTGGCTCGTTTGTCGTGCCGCTCAATGCTCTGCTTCGCGATGTTACTTTTTGTGGGGCATATGGCCTGGCAGCGAGTGTGGTTCCGATTACCGTATCCATCCTTGGTTCTTGATTGATCATGTTGTTCGCCCTAAGTATGCTGCCAGTGTTCAGGTTTAAGGCATCTGTTCAATGATCAGCATTTACCAGCTTAAACCTCGATTCCAGGCGTTGCTGCATCCCCTCGTTGCACGGCTTGACCGGATGGGTATCACCGCAAACGCGGTCACGCTTTTCGCGATGATCGTTTCATGCGCACTGGGCATTACACTGTTTGCGGCAGAATCGTCCAGCCTGTTCCTGCTGCTGCCGTTGTGGATGTTTGTGCGCATGGCGCTCAATGCGGTGGACGGAATGCTCGCCCGCGAGTTCGGCCATAAGTCTCCGCTAGGCGCCTACCTGAACGAACTCACCGACGTTGTTTCTGACGCGGCGCTTTATCTTCCTTTTGTGCTCGTCTTCCCCTTTGGCTGGGGCAGTGTGGTTGCAGTGATCTTCCTGTCCGCTCTTTCCGAAATGACCGGCGCGCTCGGTCCCATGGTTGGCACGGATCGCCGCTACGACGGCCCCATGGGCAAGAGCGATCGTGCCCTCGTTTTCGGCGTGCTGGGGTTGTGGCTGGGTCTGGCCGGCAGTCTGCCGGGCTGGACCTTCTGGATCATGCCCGGCATGACCCTGTTGATCCTGCTTAACATCATCAACCGCATACGCAACGCATTGCAGCAACTTTCTTCAACAACCAAACGAGGTGCATGATGACTGAGTCGCGGAAATTCGGAGCGTACTTTTTCCACCCGCGACGCCGTATTCCTGTTCTACCTCCATTGGTCTATCGCCAGCGGCAATCCCGCGGCGCAATAGTCCGTGGTCCACGGTGTGGCGCACCTGGTGAGTTCAACCTGTCCGATTTCGATTTCTTTGCGTAGGATGCTCGCGGACATGGCCGCTCTCCCCGCGAACACGAATACTCGACCAGCTCGGGTGCATCCGTGCGCGATGTGCAGACATTCACGGAGCACTGGGCACTGATCTGCTTCCATATCATCCGTTATTGGTGGGTGCCTTAACTCTTTTTTGCGAAGAGGGATAATTAGAACTTCTCATCCTCACGCAGATAGCGCCACTGTCCCACCGGCAGATCACCCAGTCTTACTTTGCCGATGCGCACGCGCTTGAGTGCGGTGACTTTCAATCCCACCATCTCGCACATGCGACGGATCTGGCGCTTCTTGCCTTCCTGTAGGATGAAGCGCAGCTGGTTCTCGTTCTGCCAGCTAACCTTCGCCGACTTCAGTTTCTTCCCGTCCAGCGACAGGCCGTGATTGAGCAGTGCCAAGCCATTGCCGACAAGCTGGCCTTGTACGCGAACCAGGTATTCCTTTTCGATGGGCGAATCTTCGCCGATCAGCTGTTTGGCGACGCGCCCGTCCTGGGTGAGTACCAGCAGGCCGGTGGAGTCGATGTCGAGGCGGCCAGCCGGGGCGAGGTTGAGCAGTTGGCTGCGGTGGAAGCGGGTCGGCACGGTATCCTGTTCCCAGCGCGATGCCGCATCGAGCAGCACGATAGCGGGTTTGTAGCCTTGCTCCGCCTGTCCCGACACGTAGCCCATCGGCTTGTGCAGCAGGATGGTGACGCGGCCTTGCTGCTTGGCCTGCGCGGCTTTTTCCAGCGTGATCTTCTGCGTCGGCAAGACCTTGGTGCCGAGTTCGCTGACGACTTCGCCATCCACTTTCACCCAGCCTTTGGCGATGAATTCGTCTGCTTCGCGGCGCGAGCAGAGTCCTTGTTCGGACATCAATTTCGAGAGTCTGATTTTTTCCATGTTTATTCCAAGTGATTCATTGGGCCGTCTTTCCGGCGAAAGCCGGAATCCAGCGATAAAAAAGATTTCCGCGAAGCGGACTAAACCAAAGTGTTGTCCCGCGTATGCGGGAATTTGTTAATCAATTGAATCCAGGCTAACCCTCACCTCAATCCTCTCCCAAAGGGAGATGAGGCGATTGCTCTTTCCCCTCTGGGGGAAAGTTGGATAGAGGGCTGGCCGGAATGACTGAAGGAACACACGATATTTCCTTTAGCCCAGTGCCGGGAACAATCCGCGCAAGCCGCCGGCGATGAATTCGACCGCGATGGCGGCGAGCAGCAGGCCCATCAGCCGCGTGAAGATGTTGCTGCCGATCTTGCCCAGGCGCTGAGAGATCCACGGCGCGATGAGGAATGTGATCCACACCGTGAGGCTCAGGGCGACCAGTATCAGCGCCATCATGCAGTAGTGTCCCACATGGCTGTCCTTGTGCGCATCAAGGATCACCGTGCTGATCGCACCGGGCCCCGCCAGCAGCGGCGTGGAGAGCGGAACGATGGCGACGGATGTGGTGGAGTCGCCGTCGGTGCTCTCATTCGGTGTGGGAGCCGGCTTGTTGCCGATGAGCATGGTGATGGACATCAGCAGCAGCAGGATGCCGCCTGCCGTGCGGAAGGAATGGATGCTGATGCCGAAGAACTCCAGTATCGCCTCGCCTAGCAGCAGGGCGGCAAGCAATATCCCCAGCACCGAGAGCGAGGCCATGCGTCCTATGCGCTCACGTTTCTGCGCGGTCATGCCTGCGGTGAACGCGATGATGATGGGGATGATGCCGATCGGATCGATGATCGCGAACAGGCTGATGAAGATTTTGGTGTATTCGGTGAAGTCCAGCATGGAAGCGGCGGCTTTCGTAACGAGGCGGCGCGAAGTTACACCGTATAATGCTCCGAATCAAATCGTACCGCGCAATCCGTGAAAAGAATCCTTTCCTCTCCCGTGCTGATCGCCTTCGTTGCAGGTGCTGTCGCCGTGCTGGGCTTTGCCCCCTTCGGCATCTTCCCCTTGCCCATGATCGCACTCGCCGTGCTGTTTGGGCTGTGGAGCCAAGCGGAACGTCCTGCACAAGCCGCTTGGATAGGCTTCGCCTTCGGCATGGGATTGTTCTGCGTCGGCATCAGCTGGATCTATGTCGCACTGCATGAATACGGCTACATGCATCCCATGCTTGCGGCTACGGCGACGGTGTTGTTCGCAGCAGTGAATGCAACGCTGCCCGCGTTGGCAGGGTATGCGCAGGCGAAGTTCAAGGCGTCGCCGGTCGTGCGCATGTTGTTGGTCATGCCCCCGATCTGGGTGCTTGCCGAATGGCTGCGCGGCCTGCTGTTCACCGGCTTCCCGTGGTTGGTGTTCGGCTATTCGCAAGTGCCGGACAGTCCGCTAGCGGGCTATGCGCCGCTGCTTGGAGTGTACGGCGTGTCGCTTGTGGCGGCGGTCAGTGCTGGGTTGTTGTTTGCTTTGTGGAACGTGCACTGGAGCAAGCAGGGCAAGATCGCCTTGGCGACGCTGTTGGTGTTGTGGGTGAGCGGCGCGTTGCTGCGCAACGTCGAATGGACTCATGCCCAAGGCGAGCCGATCAAGGTCAGCCTGCTGCAAGGCAATATCTCGCAGGACATCAAGTTCGAACAGGACGCGCTGATAGACACGCTGGAGACCTACCGCGGCCTCGCACAAAGCAGCGATGCGCGACTTATCGTCATGCCCGAGACGGCAGTGCCGCTGCTGCGCGAGAACGTGCCGCAAGGTTACCAGATCATCCTGCGCGAGCATGTGCGCCAGAACGGCGGCGACATCCTCATCGGTGCGTTCGAGAAAGAGAACGGCAGCTACTACAACAGCGTGTATACGCTGGGCAGTTCGGAAAGCCAGCACTACCGCAAGGACCACCTCGTGCCGTTCGGCGAATTCATTCCCTTGCGTAGCGTGTTCGGCTGGCTGATCAACGAGGTATTGCAGATCCCGATGGGCGATCAGGCCAGGGGAGGTGCGCATCAGGCGCCGCTCAACGTTGCCGGGCAAAAGGTCGCGGTGGACATCTGCTACGAAGATGCCTTCGGTGAAGAGATCATTCGTGCCTTGCCGCAAGCAACGCTGCTGGTGAATGTCACCAATGACGCTTGGTATGGCGACTCGCATGCCGCCATGCAGCACAACCAGTTGTCGCAAATGCGCGCACTGGAAACGGGCCGCATGATGCTGCGCGCCACCAATACCGGCGTCACCTCAGTCATCGGCCCGGATGGCCGCATTCAAGCCATGCTGCCGCAGCATGAGGAAGGGGTGCTTACCGCCGAAGTGCGGGGTTATGTGGGCAGCACGCCGTATGTGTGGTGGGGCAACGCGGCGATGCTGGTAGTGCTAGGGCTGATGTTGGGAGTGACCTGGAGGTTGGGGCGGCACGAGACGGTTCGATTTCGACAATCATGAATTCACGCAGACGTTTCCTGGTCCAATCCATGGCTTCTGTTGCCAGCGTGCTTTGCGGCTCGTCGCTGCTGTTGCGCAGCGCACAGGCAAGCTCTGCTTCCGTCCGGCAGGCGGGCGAGTATTTCCTGATTGGCGACGGTATACGTGGCAAGGAAACGCTGTTCGGAACAACGGAATACGCGCCCGTTCCCGGTCGGGTAAGAAACTGGCGGTTCGGGCAGTCCCATGTGCAGGAAATCGGGCTGCCGTTCTTCCCTCACTCATTCACCTCGGCGCCGCAAGCCCCCCATCGTGTGGTTACCTTCGAAAAATGGGGAAGGCAGATGGCTGAGATCGATCTCGGAACCCAGGCCGTCATTCGCATCACAAGGGCTCAGCCAGGGCGGAGGTTCTTTGGGCACGGGGTGCATGCCGGTAATCTCATCTACGCTACGCAGATGGATGACGTCAACGGCGTGGGGCTGGTCTCGGTGATGGATGCCGCGACGCACCAGGTTGTGCGCGAGTTTTCGACACAAGGCGTGTTCCCGCACGATTGCCAGTGGCTGCCGGATTCAAATACCTTGCTGGTCGTGAACAGCCGCAGCTCACATGCAAGTGGCAAAGTCGGTTCTAATTCCAGTTCCGTGGTCTGGCTGGATGCGGATACGGGAAAATGCCGCAAGCAGGTTCGCATCGGGACGGCGCGATTCGGCTATGCACATCTTGCCCGCTCATCGGATGGTTTCTTGGCTTTATCCGGCTCATACGATGCGCCTAGTGGCATGTCGCAGCCATTGCTGGCGGTGATACGCCCCGATGATTCCGTGCAGACGCTCATGCCGGAAAGCACCTCGCTGCATGGCGAGGCCCTCAGCCTGTATCTCAACGAAGCGGACAAGCTGGTCGCAACGACATTGCCGAATTCGTCTTTGCTTCAAATATGGAATTACCAGACCGGCCAGTTCGTCCGGCAATATGAATTGCCGGAGCCGCGTGGACTGGCCTACTCCGCAGAACACGAACTCTTGATGGTCACGTCCGCCCCGGGCAGCAGCCTTCTGGCGCTGGACCGTGCTGGCTTGGCGCAAGCGCCGAGAATCATTGCCGCCGGATTGGCGGGACGCGGCTCACACCTGGTTCCGCTGAGTTTCTGACCACAGCAGGAGCCAAGTTTGTGCTGAAGTCACTTGGATGAATTGCCTCGTCCAAGTACACTTCTGGCTGGTCGGGGTATAACACAAAAAATGGATCATCCCGATGCAGCGCACATCCACTTCAGGGGACGGTATGCGAATCACCACAATCCGATGGCCGTACCTCGCATTCTGTTTTGCCTGCCTGTTTTCCTTCGCGCCGCCCGCATCCTCTGACGGCTTCCCCGATACAAGCGGCGCCTACCTTCCTGCGAGCGCCCCCGTCGCCATCCCGCGCCCCACAGTCGACCACCCGGCCTTGCTGCTGGAAGACGGACGCCTGCTGGTAGCGGGCGGAGCGGCGATCTCGAATGCATATGCGAGCCACCCAGTCAGCTTGGACAGCGAGGTATGGGATGCGGAAACCGGTCAGTGGCAAGCGCTGGGCAACGACCTGCGCTTCGAAGGGAACCAGCGGCTGCATCTCAACCAGTTGCCCGATGGGCGGGTGCTGTTCTTCGCCAGTCGCGAAGGGCAGAACGTCAAGCCGGAATACCAGGCACGCCTGTGGAATCCTGCCACCAACGCAGTGGAGAGACTGCCTGTCGCTATCAAGTCCGCTGCGGGCACGGACATCGCCGTACTGAACGACGGCCAGGTGCTGATCGTGAACGGGCTGGAAGGCAGCGCCGACTTCTGGAACAGCGGCACCAACACCCTGACGCACACCGAAGTGCCACTATTGGAGAACCTGCGCTGGCGCGCTTTGCCTTTGGCGAACGGGCAAGTGCTGCTGGTCGAGACGGTGCCCGATGTTCCTGTCGAAGGGAAGAAAACGGCCGAACACTCGACGACAGTGCGCTGGGATGCAGATGAAGACGACGAGTGGAAACGGATCGGCGATCTGCCTGTTCCCTTGAAGCAGAGCTCCTTGCTGGACGAGACTGATGACGGATCGGTGAGGGCGACAGTAGATGGATTCGTATATCTGCTGCCGGAAGAGGCAACGGACTGGAGTGAAGCTGGCAAGGCAGCACAGTCCGTTAATGAGGCAGTGGCGAACGCCCCGACAGGCGTGACTACTTCACTCTCCGCCCCATCATATGGGACAACAGAAAGTGAGCGCTCCTGGTGGGATAAATGCGTTGGCGTTCTGGATGCCCTCACGTGGTCTGTAATCCCCTTGTCCATGCCCATACTGCTGTTCGTCGTGCTGAAGCACTTTGACAACTTGCAGTTCATCGAACTTCAGCGACGTCAGGAGAAGTTCCTCGGCTTCATTGCCGCGGCATTCGCGCTTGGCATCATTGTTCTGTTCGTCCATGAGGTGCTCGATCTTTACGCCACGGAAACAATCGGCAGGCATGTAAGAGAGTGCATGAAGGAGGAAGCACCTGAATCAAAAACCCAGCCCACCCTGCAAAGGGCACAACACTGGGTCAGCTGCATAGGCGACAAGAATGGATTTATCGAGGGAGTGTATTTTGGTCCTGCCAAGCGGTGGGTCTCATCACCGCACGCGCTACCCTGCCAGTACATCGGGCGCTGGGCATCATCGCATCTTGGTTCAGATAAATACGTGGTTATGTTCACGGATGATGGCCGTTTTACGGCAGTCCCCGTGTCGGTGAGCGACCGTAATGGTCCTATTTCGGGCGCGTGGGGCGTCGTTGATGACAGCATGGTCTGGTTGTACGACACGGGCATGACATGGCCGATGGACGTTAAACGAATAAATATCGAGGACAGGAGCCATTTTTCGCTTTCTGGAGTAACCGGACTGAGGACCAATTTTGAATTGGTGGATGCGATCAAATCCAACACCTGCTCGATGTAACAGTCTGTATTCCAGCCAACAACGATTGAACTAACGAAGGATGACGTACATGAAGATTGCACCGATCAAGTGGCTTTATCTGTGCTGCCAACTCTGTCTTGTGTGCTGCGCTCAAACCGTGTTTGCCGACGGTTTTCCCGATACAAGCGGCGCCTACCTTCCTGCGAGCGCCCCCGTCGCCATCCCGCGCCCCACAGTCGACCACCCGGCCTTGCTGCTGGAAGACGGACGCCTGCTGGTAGCGGGCGGAGCGGCGATCTCGAATGCATATGCGAGCCACCCAGTCAGCTTGGACAGCGAGGTATGGGATGCGGAAACCGGTCAGTGGCAAGCGCTGGGCAACGACCTGCGCTTCGAAGGGAACCAGCGGCTGCATCTCAACCAGTTGCCCGATGGGCGGGTGCTGTTCTTCGCCAGTCGCGAAGGGCAGAACGTCAAGCCGGAATACCAGGCACGCCTGTGGAATCCTGCCACCAACGCAGTGGAGAGACTGCCTGTCGCCATCAAGTCCGCTGCGGGCACGGACATCGCCGTACTGAACGACGGCCAGGTGCTGATCGTGAACGGGCTGGAAGGCAGCGCCGACTTCTGGAACAGCGGCACCAACACCCTGACGCACACCGAAGTGCCACTATTGGAGAACCTGCGCTGGCGCGCTTTGCCTTTGGCGAACGGGCAAGTGCTGCTGGTCGAGACGGTGCCCGATGTTCCTGTCGAAGGGAAGAAAACGGCCGAACACTCGACGACAGTGCGCTGGGATGCAGATGAAGACGACGAGTGGAAACGGATCGGCGATCTGCCTGTTCCCTTGAAGCAGAGCTCCTTGCTGGACGAGACTGATGACGGATCGGTGAGGGCGACAATAGATGGATTCGTATATCTGTTACCGGAAGAGGCTGCAGAGTGGAGCGAAGCTGGCAAGGCCATGCAGCCTCAGCCAGTTAATGCAGCAGGAGCGAACGGCCCAACAGGCGCAAGCGCTTCGCCTGCCGCTCCATCATTCGGCACCACGGGAAGTGAACGATCCGAGTGGGAGCAATACACCGAGGTCTGGAACGATTTCAAGTGGATAGCATTCGCCATTGCCATTCCGATCGTGCTGTACTTGGTCCTGCGCCGTCTGGAAGAAAAGAAGTTGGCCTTCTTCATGAGTTACACACACACGCTCATGTTGATCGCTGCCATCGGCTTCGTTTCCTTTCTTCTATGGATGGGTACTTATTCCTACGCAGAGCGATCTGTCAGATTCTCGTCCAACGAATGCCTGATTGATCCATTGCCCAATCCGGAATTGTCAAACGCCAATACCAAGTTAAAGGTGGTGTCCGAAACGCAACAGTGGGCAAGCTGTGTTGATACCAGAGCGGGCATACTGGGCAGCATCTATTTCAATGTGACCAAGAAACGCATCATGTCTTTGCCTGCGGTGCCCTGCCTTTATGTAGGCATCTGGTCGACAACCCGGGACGGCGTGCCTTACAAGGTCACGTTCACAGATGACAGCCTGTTCACCGCGATTCCGCAGTCCGATGATCGAAAAAAAGGCATGACGATTTCTGGCGCGTGGGGCGTCAGCAATGGCGAAATGATCTGGATCAAGCCTCCGAACATGCTTTATGAGGAGCCCATAGTGCAACGCGTCGAGCCGGAGAGCCGCAGCCGCTTCACGCTGAAGGGCGAGGGTGGAGCCGAAGACGTCTACCAGCTGGTGGACGCGATCAAATCGAATACCTGCTCGCTGTGAGTCTGTTCGTACGCACGGCAAGTCGTTATGGTCCCTGCTTGAGTCTTCTGGAGATGAGGCTGTGAAATACTTCTTGTTCCTGCTCGCCAATTTGTGCTGCCTGTTGCCCGGCATTGCATGGGCAGCGCCGATCCATGACGCCATCTATGCGGGAGATTTGTCCGGGGTCACGCAGATTTTGAACGCGGGCGAAGATGTTAATGAAACCGATGAATCGGGACAAAGTCCGCTGCAGATCGTTGCTCGGGAGGGAAAAGACGAGATCGCCAAGCTGCTGGTCGAGCGAGGAGCGGACGTCAATATGGACCAAGCCGGAACAGGCTCACCACTGCGTCTCGCGGCCATGGGCAGGCACTACAGGATCATCGAATTGTTGCTTGATCATGGTGCGGAATCCGCCGACTCCCAGGAAGCCGCGACGTTGCTGGTGCATGCGGTCTCCGAGGGCAACCTTGCGACGATCAACAAGCTGCTGTCGCGCAAGGTAGATGTTGATGCCACGCCGATCAATCCGGAACCTAATGATGAGGAAGATTACACGCATTACGCGAATGCGCTGCAGACCGCGCTGCAGGTCAAGCGGTCAGATATCGTTCAGTTGCTGATCAAGAACGGCGCGTCGGTCAGTGTTGGAGACCAGGTTCAGGTCGTGTGCCTGAACGACCTCAATTTGGTGAAACAGGTCATACCACAGGGAAGCAAAGTCGAGAGTGCGGTCCTGGCCCGTTCGGTCGAATGCCCCAACCGAGAGGTGCTGGCCTATCTGATGGCCAACGCCGGTCAACTCGACTACGCAGACATCGTCAGGCATTTTTCAGCCTATACCTATTTTGATGGCGGGGCTCAAACGGTCGGGATATCCAAGGATTTGTTCCAGATCCTGTTTGCGGGCGATACCGACCTCAAGGTTCATGCGACCTCCATGCTTGCCAATGCCTTAGCCACCGGCAATCACGAGCTTCTTCAGTTCCTTTTCGACAAGGGAGCGCAGCTTCTCCCAGAGGATGGGGAAAGCTACTTGCTGCAGGCTGCGCAGAACGGGCAGGCCGAAGTGGTCGAGCTGTTGCTGAAGCGGGGCGTGTCACCAGAGGCGCGTTCGGGTTGGGGCAATACGCCGCTGTTGCGCGCTGTCCCCTACGATCAGATCAAGGTCGCTGCATTGCTGCTGCAGAACGGAGCGAACGTGAACGCCAAGAATGAGTTGTTCAACACGCCCCTGCACATGGCGGCAGCGCGCGACCTGGTCGATATGTCCGATCTGCTCATCAAGCAGGGCGCGCGCGTGAATGCCATCAACGGCGATGGGAACACCCCGCTGCTCCAGGCAGCGCGTTTCCCTGCTGAGTTCAATGTGCTGAAGCTGCTGCTCGTGCAAAAGGTAAACGTGAACGCACAGAACAAACGCGGCATGACCGCGCTACATTATCTGGCGATCCGTAAAACGGATTACCGGGACTATGACGAGGCGCCCGATGCACGGGGCTATGCGGATCCGGATGGGCTTGCGCCTTCGCAGCGCCCCAGCGGGTGGGAACTCGATGAGGGAAAGCGGAACGAGGCCATCAAGCTGCTGGTCGCCGCCGGCGCGGACCCTAACATCAGGAATGCGCGCGGCGAATCCGCACTGGACCTTGCGCGCCGATATTCTGTCGGTGCAGAGATCGTGCGTCTGCTGGAGGCGAAGGCGGCGGAGGCCAAGCCGCAGTAGGGCTAGCCGCGCGACGCGGCAAGATGGCGTCGCAGCGGATGGATCTGCAGGACGGCGGTCCGATCGTCGAACGCGTCTGCATCGACGAAACCGACCGCGACACATTCATCGGAAGGGGTGAAGTCCAAGTGCGGCAGGACGATGCGAAAGCACAGCACGACTTTCCACAGGCCATCGTCATGTAACGCCGACCACGCCCAATACGGTTGTTCGTCCAGTATCTGGCAGTCGATGCCCATTTCTTCCCTGCATTCCCGGCGCAATGCGGCGTGGAAATCTTCACCGTGTTCCATGCGGCCGCCAGGCAGGTCCCAGCGCCCTGTGTCTTCCTGGACTAGCAGCACCTGCCCCAGTTCGTCGAAGCACAGCCCTTTGATCGTCACATGGTAGCTGCGCTCATCCATGAAGGCCGATCCGGTCCAGCACCTTCCTCGCCCACAGGAAGTCTTGCG
This sequence comes from uncultured beta proteobacterium, assembly GCA_963813255.1. Lineage (GTDB taxonomy): Bacteria > Pseudomonadota > Gammaproteobacteria > Burkholderiales > Gallionellaceae > Sideroxyarcus. Next base: position 52,937 of record CAWEYD010000004.1, read on the forward strand.
CACCATAGCGGGTAAAGGTCGGCGTGGCAGCGTAGCGGTCATGCGACAGCAATTCGGTGCGGCTCGTGCCGTCCTGTAGTTCGAACACCCGCCATGCCTTGACGACTTTTCCGGTCAATCCCGGCATCACCATCTCCTCCCCGCGGGGCAGCGACGGATCTGCCTTGCGCCGCTTCGGGCCGTCGAGCGTGGACAGCAGTTCGGTCTCGATCCGTATCCTGTGCTCCATGGGTTCTGCGCCCAGCACTCGTCCCCATGCGCGCTGCTCATCGACATGCAGCTCGAACATCAGCGGGAAATCGTAGGGGTTGCAGAAGCGCAGATTCTTTCTGCCATATGCCACCGTCGCGTCCCGCCCCAGCGGGATGTAACGCTCTTCGCCATAGGCATCGATGCTGTGGTTGTACCGCTCGACGATCTTGCAGCCGGACAACAGCGCCAGGTTGTAGAGCAGTCCGGTGAGCTGGCACAGTCCGCCGCCCAGCGAGGTTCTGACCTGGTGGTTGATGAACATCGCGCCTTCGCGGTAACCGTTCTCGGCCGTCGGCGCCAGCGCCTTATGCCAGAACGAAAACTCCTGCCCCTTTTGCAGGGCGGGGGGGATGCGCGAGATCGCCAAGCGGATGTTATGCAGCTTGTTCTCGAACAGGCCGCGCTGGGACGGCGGATTGATCAGCGGACAGGAATACTCGGCCAGTTGAAACGGAAAATCTTCCGTTATGTTCATAACGCTCATTCACGGATACTCTGACGCTAGGCCAATACCGGTTCAGCCGGCACATGTCCCGGGAATCCGATGTTGAAAGACTTTCCAGTCAGGTGGTGTATGTGCTTCCTGTTGAGCAAGTCTTCAAACTCGCGCAGGAACTCCACAGCCGTATTCAATGCGGCTGCCGGGCAGGATTCCAGCGCCAGCGCTCGCATCGCCACGGGGATGACCTCTTCGCCGATCTTGTCCAGGCTATGATGGCACATGCGCACCAGCATCGCCTGAGTAAGCGAACTCGCGGACATGGCAGGTAGGCCACTCCAGAAACGATCCGCAAATAAATCGGCACGCAACTCGGTGATGACATGCGTCGTGTAGAGGGTGCGACGGAAATCGCCCAGCTTTTCCCATAAGCTCCACTGCCCGGAGCAATACACAGACAGTGGGGCAAAGGGTTGTGCAGGCTGGTTGTAGGTGTCCAGATAGATGTGCGATACGTAGGACATCAGCGCAGCTTCGCGTTCATCCAAGCCCAATCCGGGACGCCAGGACGATCCATCCAAATAGGAAAGGTAGCGTTGTTTTTCATCCTTGAAGCGCTTTACTTCATAGGCATTGGACTTGTCATCCCATGTGTCGTCCGTCAGCACATGCAATCCGATCTCGGTGATGGATTTTGCCCTGAACACATTGTGGGCATACATGCGATGCAAGGTGTGCGGCCAGCGGTCTATCTGCGGAAACAGACTGGTCAAAGTCAATTCCTGGCTGGCATTGCATGACAGCAACAACCTGTTCGCCAGCTCGACGTGGGTACGGCTATCCATTACTTCTCCTTACGATTGTGGCAATGATCAATTCCGTAATAACATGATACGTCATGAGGACATAAATAGAGAGGCGACAAAATGTTTTTTTCCGCGCTTGCCCATGTGAGCGAACATCCGGCTTTCCGCATCGGCCTGCTCACATTGCTGTCTCTCCTGTCCTTTGAGTCCTCCGCTGTGCCGGTCAATAATGAGAAAGCCTCTGGCTCAATCCAGATCGAATCCAGTGCGCCGCTCACTTTCACCCGTCTTCCTGATGCGAGAATGCAAGGCATTCCGGGCATCTGGGAAACCGTTTCCCCCTTACTTGCTGAAAATGCCTTGCCTGATTCTTCCAGCCAGGCAGCCATTGCTACGGGCGCCGTCAGTTGGCTGATCTCGCCGGATGGCACGCACCTGCTCGACCATGCTTCGGGGCAGTGGTTGCATGCCGCGAGTCCGAGTAGTCTGCACGTCCGCCCGCGCGAGTTCGTTTATCAGCCGACGCTCAACGCAGTCTGGTTCTACGGCGACGGGCTGTACCGCTACCGTGCAGCCAGTCATGCACTGGAAAGATTCCAGCCCGCGGCTGATGCGACAGGAACAATACACAAGATGGTCGCCACCGCATCCGGAATTTGGATTGCGGCTGACAACGGCGTCTTCCTGTTCGACGAGAAAGGCACAGCGCTGAAGAAGGTCGTGCTGTCGAAATCCGCCGAAGCCAAATACATCAATGCCGTGGCGGCGGACAACGACATCTGGTTTGCCAGCTCCGAGTTAAAGCTGCTGCACATCACTGCCACTTCTGTTGCTCGCCTTGATGCCGAAAGCAGCAATGCGTTGCCGTTTGGGGCGCTGGCCGAGATGAGCGCAGTCGGGCGTTCGCTTTGGTTGTTGCTGAGTAAGCAGCATGGAGCGGACTACAAGCTGGGCATTCTGAATGCCGGACAGTCCGGTCTGAATATCCTGCCCGGCAAATATCACTCGTTGCAGGGCGGCGGCGACCGTCTGCTGGCACGGCATTACTCGACGCTGTTTGAGATCTACCCCGGCAGCAACACGATGACCCAGATCGATCTGGATGAAAAGGACCTGCTGGCCCAATCGGCACGCAACTCGCAAGTCCTGTTCGTTGGCCTGTCCTACAACTACAAGGACGGCTGCGAAATCGTCGAGCGCGGACGATTCGATATCTCCAAAGGGTGGATGCGCAATGCGGTGACGGCCGCGCTTTCCCGCTGAAATGAGATCAGCTTTCCTTTGATCGCTCTGGCGCTCCCGCACGTTCCCGGAAATATTCGCGCACGATCCGTTTCTGCACTTCAATCTTGTCCATCGTCAGGTTCAGATTGAATGGGGACGGGGTGATGTCGAGCACTTTGTTCAACTCGGCTTCTGCCAGCGTGCGCTCTCCCTGCAACAGGTATATCTGCCCCAGTACAAAATGCGCGCCGACCATGTTGGGGAATGCCGCCGCAATCTCCCGATAGATATCTGCCGCCTGATCGAGATGTCCTTGTCTGGCGAGGATCTCGCCCTGCAGTATGGAGATGCCGGGATCTCCGGAATCGAGCCTTGCGCGTTCAAGTTCGAGCACTGCCGCATCCATCCTTTGATCCATAAACAGGGTGGTCGCATATTTCTTTCTCAACTCGCCGCGATGTTCGTTCCAGGCAAGTGCCCGTGAATATTCCTTTTCGGCCAGCCAGGCGTCATGCTGTTCGAGCAGTCTGTCGCCACGCGCTTCATGCAGCCCGGCCTGCGCTTCCTTCCAGGCCAACACTCCATCGGTGAACAGCAGCACCAGAACGATTGTCGCCATCAGATAGCGCCCCCATGCCTGCGGCTGCCAAGTGACTCGCGGCGAGTTGCTGTTGGCCAGTACCACCCCGAGCAACAGCCAGAAAAGGAATACCGTCGCCGGATAAGACTGCAGCGAGATGAATAGCATGGTGAACAGATAGCCCACCAGCGCCAGATAGTATTGCGGTGCTTCTTTTTTCAGATGGTCCGAGCGCCAGCCGTGCCAGAGTGCCAGTCCGCACAGCAGCGTGAAGCCGATCATGCCGGGGATACCCGCCAGCGCGCCACAGTTCAGAAATTCGTTATGCCCTTCCGAGATCACCGCGGCGTTGTCAAGATAAGCGCCGAACTGGCCGGACGCGAACAGTCTGCCCTGATATTCCATGTGCTGGATGCCGAATTGTCCCAGCCCGATCCCGCTCACAGGATGGTCCAGCATCATCGACCAGGTGGTTTGCCAGATGAATAGCCGCCCCTTGATGCTATGCAGCACAGAGGGAGGTAGATCGGCGAACATGAAAACCGCCGTCGCCAGCACTAACACTACGACCAGCGTGACAAGCACTTTCCTGCGGATGGCGGCAGAGCCCAGCCACAGCACGGCAACCAACCCCATCACGCCGAGAGCGGCCAGCACGTTGCGCGCTTGCGTCACCAGCAATCCCGCGAACAATACGGCGGCGCAAGCTGCATATAAGGCCCGGAGATTATTATCGCTCTTCAGCATGCGCCAAATAACGGAAGGTACGGCCGTCATGATGACGATTGCCGCCAGGCTAGGGTTGCCCAGCGTGGAATAGATTCTCATCTTTCCCAAGGCGTGAAAGCCCGGGTCTAGCCAGTTGGGCAAGAGATACTGCTTGAGCGCAAACAGCGCGACGCCGCATGCCGCAACTATGATGCCGGTTTCAATGTGGCGTCGCATCCGGGCCTGATCGCGGCAACCGGAAATGCATACCAGCAATATTAACAGCGCGACGATCTCGATAAGCCGGCTTCCGGCCAGATATGAACTCTCAGCCACAATCGCAGAAACGAGGGCTGCCCCATCCAGGCCGCCAGGGCTGCAGCAATCCATCCTCCAGGCATTATCAGTGTGTTCATGCGGATGAAAAACGCCAGCGCGAGCCCCAGGACGCCTATGACAGCGAGGTGATGCTTGATGAGGAATGCCCCGGTGATTTGCGGGACGAACAGCCAGGCAGTCAAAATGGAAAGGATTGCCAGCGCAATCCCTGTATAGTTTTTAGTATGGTTCATCAAGGTTATTCGAGTCAGGTATTGCGTTTGGGTCTGACACAAGAAAGTGAACAATGGAAGTCAGCGTAATTTCATCTCCACCTAAAAGCAAATGGGTCTGCTATCTCCTGCTATGCGCCGACGACACGCTTTACTGCGGCATCACCAACGACCTCGATAAGCGTCTTGCCGCGCATAACGGGGGCGAAGGTGCCAAATACACGCGCGGACGTACGCCGGTGAAATTGCTGTACTGTGAACCCTGTGCCGATAAGTCCGCGGCGTTGAGGCGCGAGATGGGCATCAAGGCCCTGTCCCGCGCAGAAAAGCTGACGCTATGCGGCGTGACGTAACGAGCCGGAAGCCGTAAAATGCGGCCTTTCGCAAATCAAGCCGGTTTTCGTACATGCTCACTTTTGGTTCCGACATAACGCCCGCAAGCGGGCATGAGTCTTCGCCGAAACTTGGCCCAAAGCCAAGTTTTCAGCAAGTCATCCTGACGCTACAGAAATTCTGGGACAAGCAGGGCTGCGCGCTGCTGCAACCCTACGACATCGAGATCGGCGCGGGCACGTTCCACACCGCGACCTTCCTGCGCGCGATCGGCCCCGAGCCTTGGCGCGCGGCTTATGTGCAGCCTTCGCGCCGCCCGAAAGACGGGCGCTACGGCGAGAACCCCAACCGCCTGCAGCATTACTACCAGTTCCAGGTGGTGATGAAGCCTTCCCCCGACAACATCCAGGAACTGTATCTCGATAGCTTGCGTGCGCTCGGCATCAACACCAACGAGCACGACATCCGTTTCGTCGAGGACGACTGGGAGTCGCCAACCTTGGGCGCATGGGGGCTGGGCTGGGAGGTATGGCTGGACGGCATGGAGGTGACGCAGTTCACCTATTTCCAGGAAGTCGGCTCGCTCAGCTGCAAGCCGGTGCTGGGCGAGATCACCTACGGCCTGGAGCGCCTCGCCATGTATTTGCAGGGCGTGGAGAACGTGTATGACCTGGTGTGGGCGAAGAACGGCGACACCGTCATAACCTATGGCGACGTGTACCACCAGAACGAAGTGGAGCAGTCCAAATACAACTTCGAGCATTCCAACATCGAGATGCTGTTCCGCCATTTCAACGAATACGAGAGCGAAGCCAAGCGCCTGATGGAAGCCGGGCTGGCGCTGCCGGGCTTCGAGATGGTGATGAAGTGCTCGCATACCTTCAATCTGTTGGATGCCCGCGGTGCGATCTCGGTGACCGAGCGCGCTGCCTACATCGGCCGGGTGCGCGCCCTAGCGCGGCAAGTGGCGCAGGCCTATTACGATTCGCGCGAGGCATTGGGTTTCCCCATGGCTAAACAAATGGAGAAATCGGCATGATTACCGAAACATTATTGATCGAGCTGCTCACCGAAGAGTTGCCGCCCAAGGCGTTGGAGAAGCTCTCCACCACCTTCGCCGAGGAGGTGTTCGCCGCCTTGCGCGAACAGGCTTTGCTCAACGAAGCCAGCAGGTGCACGCCGTATGCGACGCCGCGCCGCCTGGCGCTGAGCATCACCGAAGTTGCGCGGCAGCAGCCCGACCGCATCATCGAGCGCAAAGGGCCGGCGGTGAATGCAGGTCTGGATGCCGAAGGCAAACCGACCAAGGCGCTGGAAGGCTTCATGCGTTCGGCCAATGTCACGCTGGCGCAACTGCAGCGCGTCTCAGACGGCAAGGCGGAATATTTCGTGGCGCGCACCGAACAGAAGGGCAAGACGCTGGATGCGTACCTACAGGACATCGTGACGCAGGCGCTGAAGAAGCTGCCCGTGCCCAAGCTGATGCGCTGGGGCGACTTCGAACATCAGTTCGTGCGTCCAGTGCACGGTCTCACCATTCTGCACGGTGACCGTGTGGTGATGGCAGACGTGCTGGGCTTGAGTAGCGGCAACGTCACCAGCGGCCACCGATTCATGTGCAGCGAGCGAGTCGTTATAGCCCATGCGGACGACTACGAGGCGACCATGGCGCGCGACGGTCGCGTGGTGGTCAGCTTTGCGAACCGGCGGGAGAGCATCGTGGCGCGCCTGGACCAACTAGCGGAGCAGAACAACGCGATCTGGGTCGGCCATGCCAACTTCGATCTGCAGAAGTTGTTGAGCATGTCCAACGAAGAGCGCAGCGTGCTGAGCACCTTGCTGGACGAAGTGACGGGACTGGTCGAATGGCCCGAGGTGTACGTCGGCGAATTCGAGCCGGAGTTCCTGGAAATCCCTCAGGAATGCCTGATCCTTACCATGCAGCAGAACCAGAAATATTTTCCGCTGCTGGATGCGGCTACGGGCAAGCTGCTGAACAAGTTCCTGCTCGTTTCCAACATGCAGGTGAGCGATCCGCATCACATCATCGAGGGCAACCAGCGCGTGGTGCGTCCGCGCCTGTCCGATGCTCGCTTCTTCTTCAATCAGGATCGCAAGCAGAAACTGGAATCTCGCGTCGAGAAACTCGGCAATGTGGTCTACCACAACAAGCTGGGTTCGCAATTACAGCGCGTCGAGCGCATCACCACGCTGGCGGGAACCATCGCGCGCCTGCTGGGGGCGGACAAGGCACAAGCCGAGCTGGCCGCGCGCCTCTCCAAGGCGGACCTGATCACCGACATGGTGGGCGAGTTCCCCGAACTGCAAGGCATCATCGGCCGCTATTACGCCTTCCATGACGGCGAAGACCTGGAAGTGGCGAACGCGATCGAGGCGCATTACCATCCCCGTTTTGCCGGCGACACGCTGCCGCAAGGCGCGCTTGCGTGTTCGGTGGCACTGGCGGACAAGTTGGAAACCGTGCTCGGTATCTACGGCATCGGCCAAGTGCCGACCGGCGACAAGGATCCGTTCGGCTTGCGGCGTCAGGCGCTGGGCATCTTGCGCATCCTGATCGAGACACCGCTCGATCTGTCGCTGCCGGCGCTGCTCAAGGCGACAGCGGATAATTTCCAATCGGGCATGTTGAGCGCCACCGTGGCGTCGGACGTGGAGGCGTTCATGCTGGACCGGCTGCGCGGTTACCTGCGCGAGCGCGGCTTCGATGTGGCGCATATCGAGGCGGTGCTAGCGGTGCTGAACGGGCGCCTGCACGAAGCGTTGCCTCGCCTGCAGGGCGTGCGCACCTTCGCCGCCCTGGAAGTGGCCAAGGACCTGGCGGCAGCGAACAAGCGCGTGCAGAACATCATGCGCAAGAACCGCGAGGAGCTGGGCGAGTTGACACAATCCGGCGTGAACGTCGCCTTGCTCAAGGACCCCGCCGAGCGCGAGCTGCACCAAGCCATGCAGGACATCACACCGATGGCGCGCGGCTATTTCGAGCGCGGCGATTACAGCAACAATCTGAAGACGCTGGTTACGCTCAAACCGTTCATCGACGATTTCTTCGACAAGGTGATGGTGATGGCGGAAGACAAGGCGTTGCGGGTGAACCGCGCGATCTTGCTGCAACAACTGGGCCGCCTGATGAACCAGTCGGCTGACATCTCGAAGCTCGCAGCATGATGAAAACTTCCATTAATCCATTTTTCGGGCGCATCGCCGCGTTGCGCGGTACTCGCTCCCTCGCCTACCAAAACGGTATGTCTCGGTCGCTGTGTTCCGTGCGCCTTGCGCTGCATCCCGAAATTCTGAATTACTGAAAGTTCCATGAAGCTCATCATCCTCGATCGCGACGGCGTCATCAATCACGACTCCGACCAGTTCATCAAGAGCCCGGATGAGTGGAAGCCTATCCCCGGCAGCCTGGAGGCCATCGCGCGCCTCAATCAGGCAGGCTATCGTGTGGTGGTGGCGACCAACCAGTCCGGCATCGGGCGCGGCTTGTTCGACATGCCGACGCTGAATGCCATCCACGACAAGATGCACAAATCGCTGGCACAGGTTGGCGGCCGCATCGATGCGATCTTCTTCTGCCCGCATACCAGCGAATCGAACTGCGCTTGCCGTAAACCGAAGAGCGGCATGATCGAAGAGATCGCCGTACGCTACGGGGTGAGCCTGAAAGGCGTGCCCGCGGTGGGCGACTCCCTGCGCGATCTGGAAGCGGCGGCGCGCCTGGAAGCTCAGCCCTATCTGGTGCTCACCGGCAAAGGCACCAAGACTCAGGCCAAGGGCGGTCTGCCCGAGGGCACCTTGATTTTCCCCGATCTCGCCAGCGTAGTGGCTACCCTGATATGAAACTGATCCGATCCACCTTGTTCATGTTGGCGCACGCGCTGTACACCATGCTCTATGCGCTGGCGTCACCGTTCATCTTTCCGTTCAATCAGCACATCCGGCATCGCTTGCTGTCCGGCTATGCAGTTGGGACGCTGTGGTTGTTGCGCGTCATCTGCAACATCAAGATGGAAGTTCGCGGCCTTGAGAACATCCCGAAGCAGTCTTGTGTGGTCTTGAGCAAGCACCAATCGGCGTGGGAGACGCTGTCGCTGCAAACGGTGTTGCCTCCGCATGCCTGGGTGGCCAAGCGCGAATTGCTGTGGATCCCGTTCTTCGGCTGGTTGCTCGCATTGTCCAGCCCCATCGCGTTGGATCGCAGCAAGGGCAAGGAGGCGTTGCGCCAGTTGCTGGATAAAGGCAAGAAGAAGTTGCAGCAGGGATTCAGTGTGGTGCTGTTCCCCGAAGGCACGCGCATCCCCTTCGGGCAGCGCGGCACGTACAAGATCGGCGGCGCCATGCTGGCCTCGCACAGTGGTGCTCCGGTGTTGCCGGTGGCGCACAATGCCGGGAAGTTCTGGGGGCGCAATGCCTTCATCAAACATCCGGGCACGATCGTGATGAGCTTCGGCAAGCCCATCGACACCACCGGGCTCAAGACCGACGAGATCAATCGCCGCGTTGAGGAGTGGATCGAAGGCGAGATGACCAAGCTGGGATGATGTTCAAGACATTAAGCCCGAAAGCCCCACCGCCTGCCGTTGAACAGCGCACCCTTCAGCTTTCCGATAAACACATCCCCTACACCCTCAAGCGCAGCGATAAGCGCCGCAGCATCGGCCTGCGTATCGACGAGCGCGGACTGACGGTGAGCATGCCGTTGCGTGCTTCCGAGACATGGCTGCACAGCGTGCTGCAGGACAAGGCAGACTGGGTGCTGCAGAAGCTGGATAGCTGGCAATCGAAAAAAGCGCCACCGATATTCTGGACGGAAGGGGCGCGTATCCCGTTTCGTGGCGAGGAATTTGTCTTGACGCTGACGCCTAAATCGCGCGGCGCGGCGCCGCAATTGTGGGGCGAAGTGTTGCATGTGCCGGTCGGAGCTGGAAGCCGATGCGGCCGCCATCGAAAAGGCAGTGATGACTTGGTATCGCATCGAAGCGCTGCGCGTGTTCGAGGAGTGCGTGGCGCACTTTGCACCGCTGATGAATGTGGCGCCGCGAGAGATCAAGCTGACATCGGCACGTACCCAGTGGGGCAGTTGTACTGTGGCTGGTGTGGTGCGCCTGAACTGGCGGCTGGTGAAGATGCAGCTGCATTTGATTGACTACGTGGTGGCACACGAACTGGCTCATCTGGTCGAGATGAACCATTCGCCCGCGTTCTGGAGGGTGGTGGAAAGCGTCTGCCCGGATTACCGGCAGTGCCGGGCCGAGTTGCATGGCTATGGCATCGCCGAGTAGGCAAGCCGGAGCCAGCTCATTCCGGATAGCTGGCAGCCATCACCTGGCGCTCATCTGGAACGAGATCCTTTCTCCCGCCCCCATCTCGACCAGCTCCTCCAGTTTTGCGTAAAGTTCGCTGCCGTCGCGCTGGCTGCGCCAGCGCCCGTCCTGCATCGCGTAATGGAAGCCGCCGGACTTGGCAGCCAGCCAGATCTCGCGGTTGGCCACATGGCGGTTGACGATGAGTTTGCCGCCATCGGCGAATTCCATCTCCAGTACCGAGCCGTTGCTGTCGTAATCGATGTCAGCCGCACAATTGTCCAGCACCTGTTCTATGCGTTGGAACACAGCATCTGCCTGTTCGCTGAATTCTCTCTCTGTCATTTCCTGTCCTTGTTAACGTCGCCCGATCAGCATGCCGCTGTCGCTCTGGCTCACCTGAAAATTACGCAGCACGTTCGCGCCGAGCAGATTGTTTTCCATGTTGGGCATCACTGCGACGGTGATGTTCTCCAATACGAAATTACCCAGCGTCATGCGCGGCACGAGTGCGAGACAGCCCGTGGCTTGGCCGTTCGCAGTCAGGAACTGAACCTCCTTGCAGTTGTGGATGCCCGCCTGCCGCGCGATATTGCTGGAGATTGAAGTGACCGTTGCGCCGGTGTCTACCATGAAGGTGACCGGAACGCTGGCTACCGTGCCGGGCACGTAGAAATGCCCGTTGGCTTGGCGCGGCACCTCCATGCTGCCGTCGCCGGAATAGGTCGGCTGCGGCAACGCCACCTCGGGGGTGATGGTCCGGACGAATAGCTGGAAATCTTCCATGCCCGCACCGGAAGATTGCATGGCGATTTGCATCGGTCTGTCCATCTCCACGGCCAGCGATTTGTCGAATTTCACGATATGTCCGTCGCTAAAACCACTGTGCGGGTTGCACCACACGCTGCCCGTGCCGAACATCATGTCATATTGCCCTGCGGGCAAACGCAGGGTGGTGCTTTGTTTTGCATGAAGCAGCACGGATAGCGACGGGATGACGGTGCCGGGGGCAGTGAGGATCAGCAGCAGCGGATGAGCGTGATTGTTCCTGAGTGTGATCTCGGGGTCGTTCGGCCCATCGGTACGCAGGCCCTCGGTGAAGACGGAAATACTGCCGTTGGAGGGAAATCCACCTTCGCATCGCCGGTCAGTGCCAGATGCATCGAGCGCCACGGTTTGGGCAGGCGGCGCCGCGCTGGTGTTGCCAGCCTCATGCGGTTGGCGCAGTTGCAGTGCCGCCCAGAAGCCGACGGCAGCGGCCAGCAGCACGATGAGCATATTACGCAGCCCGTGACTTTCCTTCGCCTCGTAATAGATGACGGGGGCGGGGCGGAAGGTGGAGGACGTCTGCACGCCGGGTACCCGGGCGTTGACGGGGTTGCTGGCGATGGTCTGTTCGATGCCCTCGCGCAGCCTGGCAAAGAGTTCGCTTCGGTCATGCGCGAGCCAGGAGTCTTCGTGCTGTATGAATTCGATGCCGCCGGAGCGCGTGGCCAGCCACACGTTGTGCGTCTGTGAATCGAAGTTGATGAGGATGCGCTGCCCGTCGGCGAACTCCATGCGCAATGCACTACCGCTCAAGGTCTGGCGGATGTCCACGCCGCGTTCGTTAACCATCTGCTGGATGCGGGCGAACAGCGCGCTGCCCAGTTCGTTGTCCAAGCCTTCAGTCATATGGTTCTTTCCGTCATATAATCCCGCCCGTTTTGTCTTCAAGAAAGAATGTGGCTATGCGTATCGTTGGCATTATGTTGCTGTTGCTCGTTGCCTTGCAAGGATGCGGACGCAAAGGGCCTCTGTTCTTGCCACATCCATCCGCCAATCAACAGAGCACCTCCGATCAATCAGGACCAAACAAGTAACCATGAGCCAATACTTTCACTACCAGCAAAATCAACTGTTTGCCGAGAACGTCGCACTCGGCGACATCGCCGAACGCTTTGGCACGCCATGCTACGTATATTCTCGTGCGGCATTGACCGATGGGTATCGTCAATTCGCCGAAGCGTTCCGGAGCCGCGAGCACCTGATCTGCTACGCGGTAAAGGCCAATTCCAATCTCGCGATCCTTAATCTTTTCGCGCGCCTCGGTGCCGGCTTCGACATCGTGTCCGGAGGAGAGCTGCAGCGCGTACTGGCAGCGGGCGGCGCAGCGAACAAGGTGGTGTTCTCCGGTGTAGGCAAGAGCGAGGCCGAGATGCGACTGGCGCTGGAGGCCGGGATCCTGTGTTTCAACGTCGAGTCCGCGCCCGAACTGGACAGGCTGAATGCGGTGGCGGGCAGCATGGGCAAGGTCGCGCCGATCAGCCTGCGCGTGAACCCGGACGTCGATGCCAAGACCCATCCTTACATTTCCACCGGCCTCAAGCAGAACAAGTTCGGCGTGGCCTACACCGAGGCGCTGGCGCTGTACCGCAAGGCGGCGGCCATGCCGCAACCTGCGTGTCACCGGCATGGATTGCCACATCGGTTCGCAACTGACCGAGACCAGCCCGTTCATCGCGGCAGCGGAGAAGGTGCTGGTGCTGGTAGACCAACTGGCGGCAGAAGGCATCGTACTGGAACATCTCGATCTGGGCGGCGGCCTCGGCATTTGCTATGACGACGAGACTCCACCTTCCATCGCGGAATACGCGCAAGCCCTGCTGGGTGCGCTCAAAGGGCGCTCGCGAAAAGATCATCGTCGAGCCGGGCCGGGTGCTGGTGGGCAATGCCGGGGTGCTGCTGACGCGCGTCGAATACCTCAAGCATGGCGAGGAAAAGAACTTCGCCATCGTCGATGCCGCGATGAACGACCTGATGCGTCCGGCGCTGTACGACGCTTACCATGCCATCCTGCCGCTGCAGAAACGAGAGGGGGCGGTGCAAGAATACGAGGTGGTCGGGCCGATCTGCGAGACCGGCGATTTCATCGGCCATGCTCGCCAAATGGCCGTGGATCAGGGCGATGCGCTGGCTGTGATGTCGGCGGGAGCGTACGGGATGAGCATGAGTTCCAACTACAACACGCGTCCGCGTGCCGCCGAAGTGATGGTGGATGGTGCGCAGATTCACCTCGTTCGCGAGCGCGAAACGGTGCGTCAGCTGTATGCTGGCAAAAATCATCGGATGACTTTTTCGCGCAAAACTGCACAAATCTATTGCGCTAAAAAAATAATCGCGCATAGAATGCGGCCACCGCGCGTGTTGTGTGATTTCAGCGAGTCGAGAGACGCATCGGGAGTGCAGTGGTTGCACGAACAAAGTAGTACCTGGTTAGTCCATCAAACTTTAATTAAGGAATGAAAATGGCAACTGCCGATACCAAAGCAAAGAGCACCACTACCAAGAAGGCTGTCGCGAAGAAGCCCGCCGCCAAGAAAGTAGCCGCCAAGAAGCCGGCAGCGAAGAAAGTGGCAGCGGCCAAGAAACCCGCTGTGAAGAAAGCTGCAGCAGCCAAGAAGCCAGCCGCCGCCAAGAAAGTAGCCGCCAAGAAGCCGGCAGCGAAGAAAGTGGTAGCAGCCAAGAAACCGGCCGTGAAGAAAGCCGTAGCAGCGAAGAAGCCAGCTGCCGCCAAGAAAGTAGCTGCCAAGAAACCGGCAGCGAAAAAAGTCGTGGCGAAGAAAGTAGCAGCAGCCAAGAAGCCCGCTGTGAAAAAAGCCGTAGCAGCGAAGAAGCCAGCTGCCGCCAAGAAAGTAGCCGCCAAGAAACCGGCAGCGAAGAAAGTAGTAGCCGCCAAGAAACCGGCTGTGAAAAAAGCAGCGGTAAAGAAACCTGCAAAGAAAGCCGTAGCGAAGTCTGCTCCTGCTGCAGGTAAAGGCATCCTCGGCGCCTAAGCTTTGTGGATTGGGGCGGGCGCCGGGTCGTTGCGTTTCGCCCTTTCTGCAACCTCCGCAAGCGAGCGGGGTGGTTTCTTGCTTGCTTCAAAGTTTGTTGAGTCCTTCAGCGAACAGCATTTCCTATATCTCCTATAATCTTCCACCTACGGCGATCTCGTCGCGGGTATATCTCTATCCTTTCAGGGCGGGCTCGTCGAAGAAAAATCATCAGTTGATCGCGCTGTGTCTGTCGCTGCTGCTGTTGCCGGCCTGCGGCAATAAAACGGAAGAAAAGAAGGCTGGCATTCCGGCCATTCCTGTGACGGTGGCACAGAGCGAACTGCGCAAGATGGAACTGATAGAGGAGTCGGTGGGCGCGCTGGAGAGCCGGGCCGATCCCGTGGTGTCCGCGGAGGTGGCAGGGCGGGTGGTGGAGGTGCGTGTGGTCGCTGGCGGCGAGGTGAAGGCCGGCCAAGTGCTGGCCGTGCTGGATAGGCGGGATTCCGGCCTGACGCGCCAGGCTGCACAAGCCGAGGTGAGGCGCGTCGAGAATCGTGAGCGCCAACCAGTCGCACAAT
>CAWEYD010000005.1:0-138992 GCA_963813255.1 uncultured beta proteobacterium
CGGTGACGACGATCATGGTGTTTTCTTTCTTCGTTGGTTGTTGGGGAGGCGAAGAATATCCACTACAATAACTTTTCGTAAGTACGCACAAAAAGGTAAGTGTCATGCCACAAGTCAATACACGGATATCGAAGATCGCCCAGCGCCGGGGCAAGGTGTTCTCCACGGCCTGCCCCTCGCGCGAGATTCTCAATCACGTCACCAGCCGCTGGGGCGTGCTGGTTCTGGTCGCACTGATGGAGGGAACGCACCGCTTCAGCGACCTGCGGCGCAAGATCGGAGGGGTGAGCGAGAAGATGCTGGCGCAGACGCTACAGCAACTGGAGAAGGACGGATTCATCGACCGCATCTCTTATCCGGTCGTACCACCGCATGTGGAATATTCGTTGACGCCGTTAGGGGTGGAGATCGGCGGTCAGGTCGATTCGCTCATCGACTGGATCGAGAGCAACTTGCCGAAGATCATGCGAGCGAAACTGAAGCGTTCAGCCTGAACCGTGTCGTGAGCTGAGCGCTCAGTGCTTGCGCCACCGCCCCGGTGGTTTTGGCTTTGATGTTGGGTTACGCGATGAAACCGCTCGAAGCCCCCCGATTCACTTGATCATCGCCGCGACTGACGTCGCCATCGGCGTCGTCGCTCTGCCGATGAGCTTGCTCAGCTGATGCCCGTCATCGAACAACCCGCCTTTGGAAACGCCCGTGTCCGAATCGGAGAGCATGGCGGCAATCGGCTCAGGCAATCCAGCCTTGATCAGCACATTCTTGTATTCCGCTTCCGGCAGGTTCACGTAACGGATCTCCTCGCCGGACTGGCGCGAGATCTCCGCCGCCAGGTCGGTCAGCGTGTAAGCAGAGTCGCCCGCCAGTTCACAGATGCGCCCTGCCTGGTTCTCTGCAGTGAGCACGGCAACGTCTGCTTCTGCGTAGTCGGCGCGTGTGGCCGAGGCGATGCGACCATTGCCCGCACAGCCGTACACCGCGCCTTGCGCCAGTGCATTGGGGATGCCCGCCGTGTAGTTCTCGTTGTACCAGCTGTGGCGCAGCAGGACGAATGGAACGCCGGATGCGCGGATCGCGGCCTCGGTCTCCCTGTGTTCGGCGGCAAGCCCTAGCGGGGATGTGTCGGCACGCAGGATGCTGGTGTAGGCCAAGAGCTTTACGCCTGCGCGCTTGGCGGCGTCGATGACGGAACGATGCTGTCTTGCACGTTGCCCGATCTCGCTGGCGGAGATCAGTAACACCCTGTCCGCCCCTTTCAGCGCAACGTCCCAGGTCTCGGGCTTGTCGTAATCGGCATAGCGCACCTGCACGCTCAATGCCGCGAGGTCCTTGGCCTTTTCCACGTTGCGCACGGCGGCAACGACGTTCGATGCGGGGACTTTCGTCAGCAGCGCCGCGATGACCAGATGTCCCAATTGCCCGGTGGCTCCAGTAACGACAATCATGATCTTTCCTTTCGACGGCTGAACGAATGGAGAGGTGCAGCATAGCCGCTACGCTGGCTTCTGTAAGTACCTGCAAATATGTAGGTACAGCGGAAAATTGTCTGGGCGGATACTGGATCAGTGATCTGCGTCCAGTGCTTGCCTGATCCGCTCCAGCGCATCCGCGATCACATGGCGCGGCGAGGCGATGTTCAGCCGCATGAAGCCGCTGCCGTTCTTGCCAAAGACGGTGCCGGGATTCATGCCCACCTTGGCCTCGCGCACGAAGAACTCGCGCAACTTCGCATCGCTCAATCCGAGATTGCGGCAATCCAGCCACAGCAGATAGGTGCCCTGCGACGGGATGACCTTGATGGCGGGCAGGTGCTGCGCAGCATAGCCGCTCACGAAGTCGCGGTTGCCCTGGAGGTAAATGAGTAACTCATCCAGCCAAACTTCGCCGCCGCGGTAGGCGGCCTCGAACGCGGCGATGCTGAACGGGTTGGTGTTGCTGATATGCAGCGTCTCGAAGGCGCGCTGGATGGCATGGCGGTGGGCAGCATTCTGCGCGATGACGCAGGAAAGCCCCAGGCCGGGGATGTTGAAGGTCTTGCTCGGCGCGATGGTGGTGATGACCTTGTCGGATTCTTCCACCAGCGTGGCGAGCGCGATGTGCTTGTCGCCGGGATAGACTAGGTCGGCGTGGATCTCGTCCGACAGGATGGTGAGGTCGTAGCGACGCGCGATGCGCAGCAACTCCATAAGCTCATCCGCACTCCACACCCGCCCCACGGGGTTGTGCGGCGAACAGAACAGCATGAGCTTCGCGCCGTCGGCCGCGCACTGCTCCAGATGCTCGAAGTCGATCTCGTAGCGCTCGCCCACCAGGCGCAGCGGGTTCTCGATGAGGCGGCGATGGTTGGTTGTCACCGCCGAGAAGAACGGGAAATACACCGGCGGCTGGACGATGACTCCCTCGCCCTCTTTGGCGAAGGCCATGACGCTGGCGAACAGCGAGGGCACCACGCCCGGCGCCATGACGATCCAGTCGCGCTGCACTTCCCAGCCGTGGCGCTTCTTCAGCCAGTCTATGAGCCCCTCGTACAGGCTTTCCGGATACAGGGTGTAGCCGTAGACGGGATGCGCGGCGCGTTGCTGCAAGGCACGTGTGACCGCCTCGGGCGAGGCGAAATCCATATCCGCCACCCACAGCGGCAACAGGTCGGTAGTGCCGAAGTAGGCGGCGCGTCCGCCATGCTTGACGGAATTGGTGCCGTCGCGTGGTATCTCGTGATCGAAGTCTATGTTCAATGGAGCCTCCATCTGTGCCGGGCTGGTTTTAGGAAGATTATCCACCACAATCCCGTCCTTCCAACTCCGCAGCATGAATATCTCTTATTGAGATATAATCACCGCATGCACATCATCTCCCACCGCCGGATCGTGACTGCGCAACAAGCGCATCCGCAATGCGCCAGTGCCTTGGATCAATGGTATCGATTGTGCAGAAAAGCCGAATGGCGCAACTTTTCGGAGCTGCGAAAACTGTTCCCCAGCACCGACAAGGTAGGCGATGTGTTTGTGTTCGACATCGGCGGCAACAAGTTGCGCCTTATCGCCGCGATCCACTTCAACACGGGGCGACTATTCGTCAGGGAGATATTGACGCACAAAGAGTATGAGCAAGGAGGTTGGAAATGAACGCACGAGTTAAAGAAGCTATACAACACTGGGGCTATGTGGCACCGCTGTTGCAGCCTGCGCGCAATGCCAAGGAATATGCGCAGCTGGTTGAAGCACTGGACGCTGCTATCGATGCTGGCGGTGCGGATGAAAAGCATCCACTTGCCCGGTTGGTCGATTACCTCGGCTACCTGATCGCCGAATACGAAGCCAAAGACAAGATGCCGCCAGCGGCGACCGGCGCGGAAGCGCTACGCTACCTGATGCAGCGCGACAATCTGCGCCAGGTCGATCTGCCGGAACTCGGCAGCCAGGGTGTCGTGTCCGAATTGCTCTCGGGGCGGCGCGAGTTCAATGCCCGCCAGGCGAAAGCGTTAGCAGAACGTTTTGGAGTTTCTGCAGCGTTGTTTCTGTAAACCACAAGCAAGACACATTTTTGATTAACTGGATTCCGGCCTGCGCCGGAATGACGAACTTAGAACATGAACCTCATCCTCCAAGCCTTACACGACATCCCTTCCGCACAGGTCGAGCATCTCGCCAAACTCTCCAGCGCCACACGCATCGAGCAGGTCGCCACGCATCTGTACCGTTTGCGCGGTGCCAAGCCACACGCCGACATCGCTGCCTATTGCTTCGAGCACCGCATCGACTACGGGTTCGTGGCACAGGGCAAGCATCTTTCCGCGTTCGGCCTAGTGGTGATGGACATGGACTCGACCCTGATTTCCATCGAGTGCATCGACGAGATCGCCGACATGCAGGGGCTGAAGCCGCAGGTGGCGGAGATCACGGAATCCGCGATGCGCGGCGAGATCGATTTCGCCGAGAGCCTGCGCCGCCGCGTGGCCTTGCTGGAAGGGCTGGACGAGGGCGCGTTACAGCGCGTGTATGACGAGCGCCTGCAGCTCAACCCCGGCGCGGAGATCATGCTGGCCGAGCTGAAGAAGCACGGCATCAAGACGCTGCTGGTATCCGGCGGCTTCGTGTTCTTCACTGAACGACTGAAAGCGCGCTTGGGCCTCGATTCCGCACATGCCAACACGCTGGAGATCGTGAACGGCAAGCTCACCGGCAAAGTGCTGGGCAAGATACTGGATGCGCAAGGCAAGGCCGAGTGGCTGCTGAAGACGCGCGACGAGCTTGAGCTGCAACCGGAACAGGTCATCGCCATGGGAGACGGTGCCAACGATCTGAAGATGATGGCGCAGGCGGGGGTCAGCATCGCCTACCACGCCAAGCCCGTGGTACGCGAACAGGCGAGCTACGCACTGAACTTCGTGGGGCTGGATGGCCTGGTTAACCTGCTCAAGAATTAGGCAAAAAGGCATCACAGATCGGCCGATTTGTCACACGATTTTCCCGTGTGCGGTTGTGCTAGAGTGCAGACGATTTTTTCCGTACTAGACAGAAAGGGTGGTCATGCAAGACGTAATCTTGAAGCTGGTCGATGTTCCCATGGTGCGCATGTTCGTCCTCGCCGGCATCATCTTTTTGATAATCGCTGTGCTGGGCAAGATCGAAGGCAAGATCGAACCCGGCCGCATCGGCCGCATCGGCGCCGCCATCCTGGGTGTAGTCCTGATCGTGATCGGGCTCGCCCTGCAGTTCAGTGAATCACACGATGTGTATGCGAAGTTGCCGCCCGATGTGATTGCGGCCCTGCCCCCCTCCAAGGTGACGCCCGTCGCCCCTGCTGCCAACGCAGCCCCCGTCGCTGAAGTGATCCCCATCAAGGTCGTATCCGGCACCTATGGCCGCAACTGCAACGCCAAGGCAGGCAACGCCACTGCGCCGCTGTCCACGGCCTGCGACGGCAAGGGCAGTTGCGACTTCACCATCGACACAGCCGCGCTGGAAGACCCGGCACCGAGTTGCAGCAAAGATTTTGCCGCCGAATGGAAATGCGGCAGCGGCAACGCCGTCTATTCCTCCGCGCTGTCCAGCCTCTCTGGCAAGGGTGACAAACTGCGTTTGAGCTGCGCCGGCTGATCGCCAGAACGATTCGGATGGGTGGTGACGCAGTTCACCAATTAGGAGCAATACATGACGCAAGAGATCAGCACCGAAGTCCTGCTGGAAAAATACGCGGAAGCGGATGAGAAGACGGTGCAGGACGTGCGCCGCCGCGTGGCGCGCGGCCTGGCGCAGGCCGAAAAGCCGGAGCAACGCGCAAAGTGGGAAGAGGCCTTCTTCCTGGCCCAGGAGAATGGCTTCGTGCCTGCCGGTCGCATCAACTCCGCCGCCGGCTTGAAGATACAGGCGACGCTGATCAATTGTTTCGTGCAACCTGTTGGCGATGCCATCTCCGGCATCACGGACGGCAAACCGGGCATCTACGACGCATTGCAGCAGGCCGCCGAGACCATGCGCCGCGGCGGCGGCGTCGGCTACGACTTCTCCACCATCCGTCCCGAAGGTGCGCATGTCAAAGGCACCAACTCCCGCGCCAGCGGACCCATCTCCTACATGCGGGTGTTCGACCGTTCCTGCGAGACGGTTGAATCGGCCGGTGCGCGGCGCGGCGCGCAGATGGGCGTGCTGCGTTGCGACCATCCCGACATCGAGAAATTCATCAGTGCCAAGGACCAGGGCGACCTGCGCAACTTCAACATCTCCGTGGGCGTGACCGACGCGCTGATGCAAGCTGTGGAGAAGGATGACGAGTTCGAGCTGGTGCATGCCGCCGAACCCTCCGCTGCTCTGAAGGAAGCAGGTGCTGCGCGGCGCGCCGACGGTCTGTGGGTATATCGCAAGGTGCGCGCCACCGAGTTGTGGAAGCAGATCATCGCCAGCACCTACGACCACGCCGAGCCCGGCGTGCTGTTCATCGACCTGATGAACCGCGACAACAATCTCTCCTACTGCGAAGAGATAGAGGCCACGAACCCCTGCGCGGAGCAACCGCTACCGCCCTACGGCTGCTGCTGTCTCGGATCCATCGATCTGACGCGCATGGTGCAGAACCCGTTCTCGCCGCATGCCGGCTTCGACTATGAACCGTTCAAGCAGCTGGTGCGCGTCTCCGTGCGCATGCTGGACAATGTGCTGGATGTGACCGCATGGCCGCTGCCGGAACAGCAGCAGGAAGCGCAAAACAAGCGCCGCATAGGCCTGGGCTTCACAGGTCTTGGTGATGCGCTGGTGATGCTGGGGCTGCGCTATGACACCGACGAGGCGCGCGCCTTCGCTGCAGACATCACGCGCATCATGCGCGACGAGGCCTATCTAGCCTCGGTTGATCTAGCCATCGAGCGCGGCGCCTTCCCGCTGTTGCAGGCTGACCAGTATCTGGCCCCGCCGCGCTTTGCCTCGCGCCTGCCGGATGAGATCAAGAACAAGATACGCAAGCACGGTCTGCGCAACAGCCACTTGCTGTCCATCGCGCCCACCGGCACCATCTCGCTGGCCTTCGCCGACAATGCCTCCAACGGCATCGAACCTGCCTTCTCGTGGTTCTACACGCGCAAGAAACGCATGATGGACGGCACCATCAAGGATTACCCGGTGGAGGACCACGCCTGGCGTTTGTACAAGAAACTGGGCGGCGATACCGTACATCTGCCGCCCGCTTTCGTCACCGCCTTGGACATCAGCGCCATTGACCACATGAAGATGGTGGCCGCCGTCGCCCCCTACATCGACACGTCGATCAGCAAGACCGTCAACGTGCCCGCCGACTATCCGTACGAGGACTTCAAGGACCTCTACACCGAAGCGTGGAAGGCGGGATTGAAGGGTTTGGCGACCTACAGGCCGAACAGCGTGCTGGGCTCGGTGTTGTCCGTCACACCGGAACCCAAGAGCGAGCAGCCGCAGGACTTCGTGTTCGACCAGGATCGCCGCATCGTGCTGGAAGCAACCCCAACGCCCGCCCTCGCTTCGTTGCGCTGGCCAGGACGTCCCCAGCTGCCAGCAGGCAGCGAAGGCTGGGTGTCGCAGGTGGTGAAGCATCCGCTAGGCAGCTTTGTCGCATTCGTTTCGCACACGACGAACGGCAAGAACCACCCGTTCGAGGTATGGGTGAACGGCTCGGAACAACCACGCGGACTCGGCGCCCTGGCGAAATCGCTATCCATGGACATGCGCACACAGGATCCGGTGTGGATACGCATGAAGCTGGAGATGCTGATGAAGACCGCGGGCGATGACGCATTCGACATGCCGATGCCGCCGGACGGCGAAGTTAAGCGCATGCCCAGCCTGGTAGCCGCGTTCGCGCACCTACTGAAATACCGCATCGAACAACTGGGGGCGCTGGAGATCAGCGAAGACGTGACCACGCCGATGATGGATGCGCTGTTCGCCAGGAAGGAACCCAAGACCGGCACCGATGGCACCATGAGCTGGACGGTGGACATCTCCAACGCAGGGACCGGAGACGACTTCGTGCTGGGACTGAAGGAGCTGGTGCTGCCGGACGGGCAGCGCCGCCCCTATTCGATGTGGCTGTCAGGCGTGTATCCGCGCTCCCTCGACGGGCTGTGCAAGGTGCTGAGCCTGGACATGCGCGTGATCGACCCGGCGTGGATAGGCATGAAGCTGCGCAAGCTGCTCAACTTCGGCGAACCGCTGGGCGACTTCATGGCACGCGTGCCAGGCGGCACCAAGATGGAGAGCTACCCCTCGACGGTTTCCTACGTGGCGAAGCTGATCATCCACCGCTACGCCATGCTGGGCATCCTTGATGAGCAGGGCTACCCGGTGCAGCAGATGGGCGTGCTGGAGATCCCCGAGGGACAGATCAAGCCCACCGCCATCAAACCCATCGTCGGCAAGGTGTGCAAGGAGTGCGGCAACGCCACGCTGATCAAGAAAGACGGCTGCGAGTTCTGCACCAGCTGCGGCGCGATCGGGGCATGCGGGTAACAAGAAAGAGATGCGCCGACGTCCTATCGGATATTTCGCGCTGGCGGGTCTTCTCGGCATCAGTCCGGCCGCCGGCGCCGAGTCGCTGACGCCGCTGGAAGTGGTCGAAGCCAAACCAATGGACCAGTTCTGGCTGAATGCAGGTTTCTTGTCGTATCACTTTCAGACCAACAAGGGCCTGAACAATACCAATCTGGGCCTGGGGGCCGAATATCGCTTCTCCACCGTGTACTCGGTGACGGCGGGACTGTTCCATAACAGCGATAGGAAGACTTCACACTACGCTGGTTTGTATTGGCAGCCGCTGGCCTGGGGAAGACTCAGACTGGGGGCAGTGATCGGCGGCGTTGACGGTTATCCGGGAGTGCTGAACGGCGGATGGTTCATTGCAGCCATGCCTGTAGCCAGCCTGGAGTACGAGAACATCGGTGCAAATCTGATGGTTATCCCCGAAACCAAAGACCTGGGCTATGGCGCGCTTTCCCTGCAGCTCAAAATCAAAATAAGGCTGTATTGAGCGACCAACAGCTAGTCTCTTCAGTTCAGATCAGCCGGGTTTTCTGAACAGTGCAGGGATCTGCACCTTGGGCTTACCAAGAACGGGCTCGTCGAGCTTCTTCACCGGTGCAGCCGGGGCGCTGATGCTCGGTACATAGGGCTTGTCGAACCACGGGTCGTGGTTGGGTTTGTTCGGCGAGGGTGTGTGGTACTTGTGGCCGAGTTCCGGACGGTCGCCGCGCGGTGCCCGCTGCGGTTTCGCCGCTTCAGGCAAGCTTGCCCGCTCTTTCTTGATCTCGGTCTTGATCAGCTTTTCGATATCCAGCAGATACTTCTCTTCTTCCGGCGACACCAGCGAGATCGCCGTGCCGGTCGCACCCGCGCGGCCGGTGCGCCCGATGCGGTGCACGTAGTCTTCCGCGGCATGGGGTATCTCGTAGTTGATGACCATGGGCAGGCTGTCGATGTCCAGACCGCGCGCGGCCACGTCGGTGGCGATCAGCACGCTCACCTTGCCCTGCTTGAATGCCTCCAGCGCCTGCATACGTTCCGACTGGCTCTTGTCGCCGTGGATGGCATCGGCAGACACGCCCTCATGCTGCAACTGCTTGGCGAGGCGACTGGCGGTGAGCTTGGTCTTGGTGAACACGATGACCTGCGTCGCATCGCTGCCGCGCAGCAGCTGCGACAACAACTGGTGCTTGTTCTCCTGCTCCACCAGATAGACCTTCTGCGTGATGTTCTCGGAGGTGGCATTGCTGCGCGCCACTTCGAGCAGCGTCGGGTAGTTCATGAAATCTTCCGAAAGCTTCTTGATCTCTTCCGAGAAGGTGGCAGAGAACATCAGGCTCTGCCGCTGTCTGGGCAGCAAAGCGAGGATGCGCTTCAGCGCGGGCATGAAGCCCATGTCCAGCATGCGGTCCGCCTCGTCCAGCACCAGCACCTGCACGGTATTCAACAGCACCGTCTTCTGCTCGATATGATCCAGCAAGCGCCCCGGAGTTGCCACCAGTATCTCCACGCCGTTCTTCAGGTGTGGGGTCTGCGTCTTGATGTCCACCCCGCCGAACACCACCAGCGAACGCAGGTTGGTGTATTTCGCATAGGCCTTCACGCTCTGCTCCACCTGCACCGCCAGCTCGCGCGTGGGCACCAGGATCAGGGCGCGCACCGGATGCTTGGCGGGCGACGTGCTGGCACTGGCGTGCGGCAGCAGCTTTTGCAACATGGGCAGCGCGAATGCGGCAGTCTTGCCGGTACCGGTCTGCGCTCCGGCCATCAGGTCGTGACCTTCCAGCACCACCGGGATGGCCTGCGCCTGGATGGGCGTAGGCGTGGTGTAACCCGCCTCGGTGAGCGCCTTGAGGATGGGGGGGGCCAGCTTCAGGTCGGCAAAACTAACTGTGTTCAATGTGGGCTTCTCTCGGTTGTGGGCGGAATAAGTCGGGCATTATACGCCCCCGGCCGCCACAACACCTGCGACGAGACTACCCCGGTTGCCCGTCCGCGCGTGGGCGCCAGTAGGCAGGCAGATAACGCCACACCCAGGGCAGGAAACACAGCAGCCAGAGCAGGGCCGCGGCGATATAGAACCCGACCGGATCTAGCGAAGACATGTCCGGCAGCATGCGCAACAGGGCAACCAATTGGATGCCGATGAACATCAGTTTGATGGGTCTATCGATGATAAATGGCAATCCCGAATGGCCCAGCGTGACACGCGTGCCCATGCCTATCATCAGCGTGGCGAAGCTGCCTATGGTCAGTGCATGTAAAGGCGCCAGCCCCCAGATGAATCCGGTACCGTGATGCGTCCACAGCCACAGGCTCTGAAACGCGAACAGCAGCATCGCCACTCCCATCCACGCGAAGCCCACATGCAGCACGGCGAGCAATGGCACGCGCAGACTGCTGCGGAAGCCCCAGAGGTAGCTCAGATACAGTGCACACACCGCCAGCGGCATGTCGCACAGCCAGAGCAAGGCTGGCGCGTTAAGCAGTTCCAACAGCCCGTGGGTGGTACTGGCTGCCAGCATGACTATCCACGGCCAGTAGGGGCGCGGCACATCCTGGCGCGACAGCGCGTTACTGGTGAAGAACGGGATCATGCGATGTGCCACGCTGGCAAACACCGGCAGCACGAACCACCACAATCCGGCGCGCAGGAAAAACTGCAGATAGCGGTGATCGTCCGTCAACAGCCAGAACAGGAAGGATGCCAAGCCAACCCAGCCGCAACACAAGGCAAAGAACAGCACCGTCGGGTGCCGCTTGTCCGGATGGCGCGTATCCAGCAACACGCGCAGCAGCGCGTACAGTGCCGTTGCCCAGCCAGCCAATGCGCTCACGCTCGCCATGACGATCAACGTGCGCCCGAGGAACAGACCGGCATAAAACAAGACGGCGCCCAGAAACATCAGCAAGAATGCGGGCAGGTAGCGCTGCACCGGTATCTCCGTGCCGTTCATCCAGCGCGGGAACGTGGTCATCAGGAAGCCGAAGATGAAGAACGACAACATGCTGTAAAGCAATAGCCAGGCATGTATCGCCGCGGGGAACAGCGGCCATGCCACGGTATATCCGGGAAACAAATAACGGGTGGAGAGTTCGAACAGCCACCACAGCATGGCGACCACCGTTTGCATCGCCCCCCCGAAAAACATGACACGATGTGGTGCTGCGGTGAAGTGGTTAACGAATTTCATTGGCATTTGGTAGCGTGACAAAAAATATACGGCAAGACTGCTCATCGGGTGACTAATAAAGCTAGCCGGTACTCCATCCCCGGGGGCGTTTCATACCGGCGATCTTGCACGCCTGCTTTACATAGCCGTAGGGAAACAGCTCGAATATCCTGTTGCGTGCCTCAGCTCCCAGCCGCTCCGCCAGATGTTTCGTCACATGGCGCACATCGGGTGCGACCTGATGCTCAGCGTAGTAGTCGCGCATGAAACGGATCGCATCCCAGTGATCCTCCGTAAGCGAGATGTCTTCCTGGCGAGCGAACTCCTCGGCCATCCCTTCGTCCCAGGCCAATGGATCGATCAGATATCCCTCATCATCGATGTCAGGCATAGATCCTCTCTTTTGTCATGCGAACACTTTCAGTGGGTACATGCGAATTCATGTCGGGGCAATAGGTGCCTGCATCGAGCGCGTCTCATGCTTGCCGATGCTCAGCAGATCCCACACCAGCAGGAAGTAACCTGCCGCGAACATCGTTCCAAAGACCTCTCGCCACCACATTCCCTGCATGAACCAGGGATGCCCCTGCGCCATGAAGTAGCCGCCCCAGGTCGAGCCTTCGATGGCGCGTTCGATCTGGGATTGCTCATAACCCGCGATCAGCAGCGCCACCGTCATGCCGATCATGCCTAGATTCAGCAGGCCCAGCGACCACTTCCATTTCCAGCCGTTGCCGGGCAGTTCGCCCGCCATCCACACCCCGCCTCGCCACTGCTGCATGGCGATGTAGAAGAAGGCGATATTAATGGTGGCATAGGCGCCAAAGAACGCCAGATGTCCGTGCGATGCCGACCACTGCGTGCCGTGGGTGTACAGGTTGATCTGCGGCAGGGTATGCATGAAGCCCCACACGCCCGCGCCGAAGAAGTTGCCGAAGGCATGCGCAATCAGCCAGGCCATGGTCGGGTGGTTGGAGTTCTTGATCCTGTTCACTCCCGCGTCGAACACCGAATGCACCACCATCGCCACCAACGGGATGGGTTCCAGCGCGGAGAAGAAACCGCCGATGCTGAACCAGTATTCCGGCGTGCCGATCCAGAAATAGTGATGCCCCAGGCCGAGGATGCCGGATCCGAACATCAAGGCGACTTCGATGTACAGCCAGGTCTCGACGATCTTGCGGCGCACGCCTAGCACTTTCATCAGGCCGTAAGCCATGATGCAGGCGACCATCACCTCCCAGGTCGCTTCCACCCACAGATGGATGACCCACCACCACCAGTACTGGTCGACCGAAACATTGGTGGTGTAGAACATGCCGGCCAGGTAGATACCGAACAGCGCCAGCAGGTCGAGCACAAGCACGCCCGCGATGCCGGTGTAACGGCCTTTGGAGAAAGTGGCGGCCACGTTGTAGAAGAACGTCAGCACGCTGACCACGATACCGATATCGGCCCAGCGCGGCGCTTCGATGTACTCGCGGCCTTCGTTGATGAGCCAGATACTCGACTCAGTACCCGGCCCGACCTGCACCAGCAGATAGACCAGCACCACCACCGTCACAGCCGAAGTGAGCACCCAGAAGATCAGGTTGCCAAGCTTGAGACCGACCACCTCATGCTGCGACTCTTCTTCCAGCATCCAGTACACCGAGCCGAGGAAACCGTACAGCAACCACACCACCATCGCATTGATGTGCACCATGCGGTTGACGTTGAAATCCAGCACGCCATACAGGAAATCCGGCATCAGGTACTGCAAGCCGGAGAGCAGGCCAAACACCACTTGCGCCCCGAACAACACCATGGCGACGATGAAATACTTCACCGCCAGCTTCTGCCCACCGTTCAGGTTGGCACTGTCCAACTGACCTGTCATAGCCATGATCAATTCTCCTGTGACATGGGTTTGAAGTTATAGGGGAAGCCGTTGGTGTCGATGGTAGACATCCATTTCAGGAAAGCCACCACGGCGCGCGCCTCATCGTCGGTCACGCCCAATTTCGGCATGCGGCGGCCGATGCTGTTGTGCACCTTGTCGGAGGGGTCCTTGATGAAATCGACCATCGCCTGTTCGCGCATTGCTTTGTCGCCCCAGTACGGGTCGAGCCAAGCCTTGGTCAGGTCAGGCGCGTAATAGGCACCGTTCCCGAGCAAGGTGTGACAGTTGATGCAGTTCTTGGCCTGGATGGTCAGCTTGCCGTGCCGCACCAGCGCCTCGGCCTCCGATTCGGAAAGCTCCTTGCCAAACAGCGGCTCCTTCACGCCCATCGATGGGACTTGCACATGACGCTGCTCATCGAATTTGTATTCGACCCGGTAGTTGATCGCCGAGTAGGCCGGCACCCGCTTCGACCCAGCCGTTATCTGCGGCAAGGTATCGAAGGTCAACAAGATCAACACAATCAACGACCCACCCGTGACCCAGATGGCCGTCTTGCGCCAAAAGGACTCGGATGACCACCACTGGTTTGTTGCCATGGCTACCCCTTTCTTTCAGTCTATGGAACGTTTACCCGAAACGAGATCCGTCTGTTCCTCCGCATGAGTCCCCACGCACAGGTGCCAGATGGCATGCGGGGCGAACAGATAACCAGACAGCATGAATACGACAATGGATGCCCACAGCGGATGTTTGAGCAAGTTGGCGGCGTCCGCCAGTACCAAAGCGCAGACGAATAATCCGACATATGCGCCATAAGCCAGGGGCATCAAGCGCGGGAGGCGGTTGACGCGTGAATACGCGAACAGCAATGCATACAAGGCACCGAGCAGGATCACCATCGCAGAGGTGAAAGATGGTGAAGAAATTCCCAAGACTGGCAGGTTCGATCATGTCGCCACTAGACCGGAAGATGTGAGCGAAATGTATCCCCATTCGATAAAACATTCAACATACGGGAATATAATAACCATCATCGTGGAGCGGACAGTCTGTCTTGCTCCTATAATCCGAACATCCAGAACCCGTTACTCACTTGGCATCATGCAACTCAATCTCTCTACCGACATCGCACTGCGCACCCTGATCTATCTTGGACAGAAGGACTCAGCCGCCACCATCCAGGAGGTAGCGGACGCTTTCGACATCTCGAAGACGCACCTGATGAAGGTGGTCATGGCGCTGGTCGCCTCCAACGTATTGGTCAGCGAGCGCGGGCGCAACGGCGGCATCCGGCTGGCACTCGATGCACAGGACATTTCGATCGGCGGGATCGTACGCCTGATGGAAAGCAATCTTGCTTTGGTCGCCTGCATGAAGGACGACGCCACGAACGACACCTGCCCGTTATTGCCGAGATGCCGTTTGAAGAAAGTCTTTTCCCGGGCACAGGACGCCTTTTTCGACTCGCTCGACCAGAACTCGCTGGCTGACCTCCTATAGCATCCACTTCATCGCAAGGGTTGCACTCGCCTCGCCTGGATCATAAGATTCGTTCTACATGAATCTTATGATCCACCGAAAGAGCGCACCTTGAACCCCGATCCGAAACCTGATTCCGCCAGCAGCCTGACCCAGCTGATCGAGCATCTGCTGCAGCACCATCATCCCTACACCCGTTCCGCGCTGGAGTCCCTGGCACCTCTGCTCGACAAGGTACTGCGTGTGCACGGCGATGCGCACCCGGAGCTGGCGGAACTCGCCAAGTTGTTCCGCGAATTGCGCGATGACATGGATATGCACCTGATGAAGGAAGAGCACGTCCTCTTTCCTTACATACAGGGACTGGAGAACATCGCGAACCCACCCGCCGCCCCGTTTGGCACGGTTGCCAACCCTATCCGCATGATGACGATGGAGCACCTGCACGATAGCCTGATACTGCACAAGATGCTCGAAGTCACCGGAAGTTTCACCACACCAACGGGCGCATGCGGCAGCTATACCAGCCTGTACGCTGGATTGCATGCATTGGTGGACGACCTGCTCCAGCATATCCAACTCGAGAACGACATACTGTTCCCCAAGGCCATCGAGACGGAGGCTGCCTTGCAGGGCAGGCCCTGACCAGACCCCAACACGTACACGAAATAATCCAGTAGGAGCTTCGCATGACACACAACTGTTCCAACACCATTTCTCTGGATATGCGCTACCCGTTCGATGCGCGTGGCATTGCCAAGCGCTTCCGCCATGCCGCCATTTTCGGTGCACTGAACGCCTTGAACCCCGGGGAAACCATGCGCTTCCTGAACGACCACGACCCGCTGCCGCTGCTCTCGCAACTCCAACAGCACTATGGCGAGAACATCGAGATCAGCTATGTCTCGCGCGAGCCGGGGCAGATCGTTCTCGATTTCAAACGCATCTAGCCGGCCGCCCCATGCAGCGCAGCCCTGCCCTGCAACCTCTTTCCCGCGAACACCACGCGGCGCTCAAGCTTGCCCTGTTGTGCGAACGCGCTGCTGTCTCCGCCAACGAATCAGAGATCCGGCACGCGTGCCAGCACGCGCTCCAGTCCTATACCAACGAACTGGATGCACATTTCCTGCATGAGGAACGGACGCTGTTGCCGCTGCTTTCCGACACGCCGGACCAGCCTCTGGCCGAACGTACGCAGGAAGAGCACAGATCGTTGCGCGAACTGCTGAACGGCTTGAGGCAGAACGATGCCGCCGCACTGCGGAATTTCGGTTTTAGCCTGAAGATGCACGTTCGGTTCGAAGAACAAGAGCTGTTTCCGGCGCTGGAACGCCGGCTTGCCCATCACAACGTGCGGCGATAAGCACGCAGTCCCCGCCGTCATCCCGGCCTGTCGCCAGGCTATCCCGGCAACACGATCAGCAAAGAAGGCGGCAGGTTCTGCCTGCGATACAGAGCAGCACTTGCGATGAACGTCCAACAGATAACCATGCTTACAGCTTGAGTACTCTCTCGTTAATGATTCATTTATATTGAATCATTAACGAGGCCACTATATATTCGCGCCCGCCGCATCTTTTAAAGGGGAGAGAGTTATATGTATCAGCAAATTGCTTTGGTGGTTTCGATCGCATTGATCGCGTTGCTGGCGATCGCATTTATCTACGTAGCGAGGAACAGCAGTCGTGAAGGCAACAGCGCCGACATTTCTGCAGCAACGGGGCGTTGGAGAGGACGATTGCTGTGGGGCGTGACTTTGGCGTGCATTCCTGTCGTCGCCTATACGTTGACCGAGTTGCCCTATGCGCGCAAGGCGATCTCAAACCTTGAGGCGGTTCAGGTTCAGGCCACAGGCCACCAGTGGTATTGGGAGTTGTCGAAAACCGAATTGCCCGCAGGCAAGACGATCGAGTTCCTGGTGACCTCCGCCGATGTGAATCATGGCTTCGCAATCTATGGTCCCGACATGAAGATCGTCACACAGACTCAGGGCATGCCTGGCGTGGTCAATGTGTTGCGCTACACCTTCGAACAGCCGGGGACCTACAAGATACTGTGTCTGGAATATTGCGGGGTGGCGCATCACCAAATGATGACCGAGCTTCATGTGTCCGCACAATAAGTTTCCACGGAGAAGAATATGAATATGCATAAAGAGAGCAATTTCCCGAAGGCCGGGGCGGCAGTCAAGGTCTATGCGGCGATTTCAGGGGTGGTGATCCTGCTGATGATGTTGTTCGGACTGGCCATGCGCATGACGCAGGGCCAGATGCTGCCGATCGAACCGAACGTGTTCTACCAGCTGATGACCGCGCACGGCATCGGCATGGTGGCTATCGCAGGGCTGGGCGGCTCGGCGGTGATGTGGCACTTCCTCGGCAAATACGTCAACCTCAGGGCGGGCTTTGCGTGGGCCAACCTCGCCTTCTTCCTTACTGGGGTGGTGTTCGTTCTGGGAGGCATCTTCCTCGGCGGGTTCGCCGCCGCCTGGACCTTCCTCTATCCGCTGCCGGCCAATGGCATGGGCCAGTGGGACAAGCATGCCGCGGCTGCCTATATGGGAGGCGTGCTGCTTGTCGGCGTCGGCATGCTGCTGTTCTACCTGGAATCGGCGCGCGCCATCATCCAGCGGTACGGCAGCTTTGCCAAAGCCCTGGGCTGGCATTTCCTCAAGAACGGGCAGGATGCTCCGCCAGCGACCGTCATCGTCAGCGCGGTGGTCACGATCATCAACATCATCGCGATCCTGATCGGCGCGGTCATCCTGACCATGATGCTGGTCAACCTGTACGTGCCGGAGATCGCCATCCACCCGCTGCTGGCGAAGAACCTGATCTTCCTGTTCGGCCACGTGTTCATCAATTCCACCATCTACATGGCGGTCATCGCCGTCTATGAGATTCTGCCGCAATACACCGGCCGTCCGTGGAACGTGTACAAGCCGTTCGTATGGGCCTGGTCGGCGACCTGCCTGATGGTGCTGACCGTCTACCCGCACCACTTGCTGATGGACTACGCGCAGCCGTTGTGGATGCACATCATGGGGCAGATCGTCTCCTACACCAGCAGTCTGCCGGTGCTGGCCCTCACCCTCACTGCGACGCTGGGACAGATCTACCGCAGCAACATCAAGTGGGACCTGACCTCCTCGCTGCTTGTGCTGTCGGTGTTCGGCTGGAGCGCAGGCGTCATCCCCGCCGTGATCGACGGCACCATCGCCGTGAACCTGGTGATGCACAACACGCTGTGGGTGCCGGGGCATTTCCACCTGTATCTGCTGCTGGGTTGCGTGACGATGATCCTGGGCTTCATCACATCGCTGTCGAGCCAGAAAAAAGCGGCTGGTTTCAGCGGCCTGGAAAAAGCCATGCTGTGGACCTTCGCATGCAGCGCGTTCGCGTATGCCTTCATGTTCCTGCTGTCCGGCCAGGCGAGCATCCCGCGCCGATGGGCGATACACCTGCCCGAGTGGGTCTGGTACAGCCAGGTCGCATCCTTGTTCGCGGCCGGCGTGGTCGTCAGCGCGATGGTCATCATCGGTCGGGCACTGGGCGGGATCGTCCGTCCCGCAAGGCAAGGCTGAGCACAGGGCATCCGGGTGAGAACGGCCGCCGCCTCGGCGATCCTCCTGCTGCTCGGAATATGGGCAGTGTGGTGGATCACCGAAGGCTTCGAGGTGCTGACCGCAGAACAGGCGCGCCGGCTGGAAATATCGCGCAAGCAGCCCACCGTTCCGGCGGTGCGGCTGATCGACCAGACAGGTCGGTCGTTTCGCTTCGATGAATGGGCACTGGAAAAGAACCAGTTCGTGGTGGTCGATTTCATCTACACGAACTGCCAATCGCTTTGTCGTGCTCTAGGGACAGAGTTCCAACAGCTTCAGCGCAATATCGTTGAACAGGGCTTGCAGAACCGCGTCCGCCTCCTGTCGGTGAGTTTCGATCCGGAACACGACACACCTGCAGTGCTGCGCCGATACGCCGAACACATGGGGGCGAGACCCGATGCGTGGACCCTTGCGACGATCGCCGATGCAGGAGAGCTCGATGCCTTGCTGCGGACTTTCGGCGTCACCGTCATCCCCGATCAACAGGGCGGGTTCCAGCACAATGCGGCCCTGGTCTGGGTCGCGCCATCAGGCAAGCTGGTTCGCGTGACGGACTTGGATTCAGGCGATCAGCTGAGCTTGCTGGACGAATCGAAATGACGGAAACGGATAGGCAAACGGAAAAGATTGCGCCTGTAGCGGGCGCGGTCCTGCTCTTCGTTCTGCTGACTCCCGCAGTGCGCGGAACGATGGAAGGCGACATGGCGCTGCACATGTTGCTCCAGTTCCCGCTCATCCTGCTTGCCGGATGGCTTCTGGCAGCGGAATCCCCGGCACAGACCAAAGCATGGTTGCGGCAATGGAACCATGCGGGAATCTGCGGACTGCTGCTGGCCTCGATTGTCCTGATGTTCTGGATGATCCCTCGCGCGCTGGACATGGCGTTGGCCAACCGTGCCGTGGAATGCTGGAAGTTCCTGACGCTGCTTCTGGCAGGTGCGGCACTTGAATTGTCGTGGCAGTCTGCGGGAATGATCGTCCGTGGCTTCTTCCTAGGCAACGTGCTGCCGATGATGATGGTGGTGGGCTGGCTGTATGTCGAGGCGCCGGTTCGCATCTGCAATTCCTATCTGACCAACGATCAACTGCGTGCCGGGAGCGGACTACTGGCGCTGGCGATCGCAGGAAGTCTGGTCTGGATATCGACATTTCTTTTCCCCGTGGGGGACTCAACAGTGGAGATTTCTTATGAAAATGAATAGCAGGTCAGCCACCCTTGGCGATCCTGGCGCTCTGTCTTGGAGCCGTTTCGAATGGGGCGGCGCAAACAAACGGTCACGATCATTCCTCCCATCACACGGCAGGAATGGCGCATCCCAGCCTAAATAACGGAACGAAATGGGCGACCGACGCTGCGTTGCGTCAAGGCATGGTACGCATCCGTGATGCGTTGTCGGCGAAAACGAGGACCATTACCAATGACAAGATGTCGGCACAGCAATATCAGGCTCTCGCACAGGAAGTGAATGGCCAAGTCTCGTTTATGGTGCAGAACTGCAAGCTGGATGAAGAAGCTGACGCGGTGCTCCATCTCATCCTGAGCGAGCTTATCGCGGCGGCCGATGCCATTTCCACATCCGGTGATGTGCACTCCAAGCACCTGGGAGCCGAGAGGATGTCTCGAGCGCTGGAGGACTATGCAACGTATTTCGACCATCCGGGCTGGCACGGAGCAGAGTAGGCTCTGTCGCCTACCGGATTGGCGGGATGTGAAGCACATGCCGTATCGCGTCATGTATTATTGGCCTGCCGACGAAACGTCACGAACCATCCCACGGAACGATAGGGTGGAATCACCCGAAAAACATCCGGATTCGCCCACCCCGCATGTCAGGAAATAAATGAACGCTGTCACTTTTTTACGGTCCTTCCTTCCTCAAGGAACACCGATTCATTTTGCGGAAAAAGCCCGTAGCGGCGTGGCAGGCGGGATCGCCATCCTGTCGTTGGCATGGGCGCTGCACCACCTTCCGCAACACCAATACCCGCTGCTGTTGCTGGGTTCGATGGCCGCTTCTGCCGTGCTGCTGTTCGCCGCACCGCACAGCCCGTTCTCGCAACCGTGGAACTTGATCGCGGGCCACGGTATCTCTGCGCTGGCAGGATGGACCAGCTACCTGCTGATCGCCGATCCGCTGCTCGCGGCCGGTATCGCTGTCGGCACGGCCATCTTCCTGATGTATGTCCTGAATTGCCTGCACCCGCCCGGTGCTGCCACCGCGCTGACGCTGGTGCTGGGCGCCGCGCAGTTTCAGCCTATGGGTGGGCAATGGGTGGCGTTGATCGTCTTCGCCAATGCCGGCATGTTGCTGCTGCTGGCGCTGCTCATCAACAACATGCTGCCGCATAGGCGCTATCCGATGGCGGCAGTCGCTCCCGCTCACCCCAAGGCCGAGCTGCCCGTGCTGCCGGAACAACAGGATATCGAGTGGGCGCTGAACCAGATGGACAGCATGATCGACATCAGCGTCGAAGATCTGGCAGAGATCTATGCATCGGCACAGGAACACGCACAGACTCGCCTCGAATCGAAACTCAAATAGACTGCCGCCATGCTTTTGCTTAAATCCATCCATGTCACCTGCGTTGTCCTCAGCTACACGCTGTTCCTGTTGCGCGGTGTCTGGCTCATGCGCGGCTCAGCAATCGTGCAGCAACGCTGGGTGAAGATCGCGCCGCACAGCGTCGATAGCGTGCTGCTCGTCAGCGCCATCGCCCTCGCATGGCAGCTGGGCTATTCCCCGTTCAACGCCCCCTGGCTGGCGGCCAAGACCGTTGCACTGCTGTTCTATATCGGCCTCGGCATGCTGGCCTTCAGGTTCGGCAAGACACCGCGGGTAAGGCTCGCGGCGTGGCTAGCAGCTCAAGCCGTGTTCTTCTATATCGTCGCAGTCGCAATCACGCACGATCCGCTGCCCTCGTTGTGAAAGGCCAGACATGAATGCTCTGCTCACAGGTGCTGCCGCTCCCGGCTTCGACGACCCGCTGGAAATGCTGCAAGCCTGCCACGGCAGGATACAAGCCCAGTGCGATACGCTACGCAGGCTGGCGGAACACCTTGCAACCCAAGGCAACGATGTTCAGGCACAGCAGGCAGCGCGCGCCATCCTGCGCTATTTCGACACCGCCGGCCGTCACCACCACGATGACGAGGAGCGAGATCTGTTTCCGCAGCTGCTTGCCACAGGCGATACAACGGCAGCAGCGCTCGTTTCGCGCTTGCTGGATGAACACCAGGTGATGGATGGCGCCTGGCAAGATCTGCGTCCGCTGCTGGTAGACATTTCCGAGAATCTGTCCAACCAGCTCGATGCACAGATCGCGGAACGCTTCATCGGCCTCTACGCACAACACATCGCAGTGGAAAATGGCAGTCTGCTGCCGTTGGCGGGCACCCTGTTGAATGAGGAGCAGCTGCGAACACTCGGACACAATATGGCAGCACGCCGCGGAGTGAAGATTTGAACCACCAGCAACACATACCGACCGTCGCCATCATCGGCGGCGGCCCCGCCGGACTGATGGCCGCTGAAGTACTGAGTAGTGCTGGCGTACAAGTCGATGTATACGACGCCATGCCATCGCTCGGCCGTAAGTTCTTGCTGGCCGGTATCGGCGGATTGAATATCACCCACAGCGAAGCCTACGACACCTTCTGCAGCCGCTATGGTGATCGCCAGCTTCAGATGCAACCTTTCCTAGACCGGTTAACACCTGGCGCTTTACGGTCATGGGTATCTGGGCTGGGCGTCGATACTTTCGTCGGAAGCTCGGGCCGAGTATTTCCCACTCAAATGAAAGCAGCACCGCTTCTGCGAGCTTGGTTACATCGACTTCGCAGTTCAGGTGTTCGCCTACACGTACGTCATCGCTGGCTAGGCTGGAATAATGATGGATCATTGCGGATAGCCACTCCAGATGGCGAAATTTCGATCAAGCCGAAAGCAACGATACTCGCCTTGGGAGGCGCCAGTTGGCCGCAACTTGGATCAGATGGAGCTTGGGTGCCTTGGTTGCAGGCACGCGGTGTAGAGATCGCACCATTGCAGAGCGCTAATTGCGGCTTTGAGGTGAACTGGAGTTCACATCTACGCAACAAATTTGCCGGCGCACAGCTCAAATCAGTGGCCCTGACATTTACCGATATGCTGGGCCGCACCGAGCAGCGTCCAGGCGAAATGGTGATTAGCGAGCATGGCGTGGAAGGCAGCCTGATTTATGCGTTTTCCCAGCGGCTGCGCGAGTACTTAAATGCTCACGGTAGCGCCACCTTCACACTGGATCTGGCACCCGGACGCGACGCTAAGCGAGTGCTGTCCGAAGTCAGTCATCCCCGCGGCTCTCGATCAATATCCAGCCATCTGCAAAGCCGCGTTGGCATTACCGGCGTAAAGGCAGCTCTGCTTCACGAAGTACTCAGTAAGGAACAATTTGCGGATATGGCTACGTTGGCTGCAACGATCAAGTCTGTGCCAATCACAGTACGCGCAACCCGCCCCATAGCTGAAGCAATTAGCACCGCCGGCGGCGTGCGCTTCGACAGCCTCGATCAGAACCTCATGCTTACTGCCCTGCCCGGCGTTTTTGTCGCTGGAGAAATGGTCGATTGGGAGGCACCTACCGGCGGGTACCTGCTCACCGCCTGCTTCGCCACCGGTTTGTGCGCGGGACTGGGCGCGAGTGAATGGCTAAATCTCCACAATCAGTCCTGAAAAATCGCAGGTGCTGCTGCGCGAAGACCATCACACCTATGGCAGCTTTAGCTTGCACATTCGACGGATAGCACATTGGGCAGTATCCGTCTCAGACACCTGTATCGGTCAATCGAGGTAATCACACTGTAGATGCCCGCTCATCGGCCATTGCGGACCATATGATCAGCAGACAGAGAGACCGTCTTGTATGCCAATGCGGACGTAAGGAACACTCGCGCTAGGTCTGCTGCGTGCCCAATAACTCTATTACCTCAGACAACGTAGGCATGGTTTCATACTGTTTACCTGATGATGAAATAACATCCCATGACGCTTTAGAGGCAACGTACAGATGAGAAACAATTGACGATTTCACCTCTTCGCCAAATAGGCCAGCAGGTACCCAATAATAAGGTGCATTACCTAACGGATTTGGAACGGGACACCCACATTTCGAGCAAAAATCAGAGCGAAATCCATTGTCTTTAACCCAGGATGTAATGTGCTCTTGGCCTGACAGCCAACGGAAATTTTCGCGAACAATAACTGTTGCAGTATTTGATGTGGAACCACCTTGCTTACGGCAGAGCGAGCAATGGCATTGATAAAGTTTGGGTATTTCGCCAACAATTTCAAACTCAACTTGCCCACACAAACAATTACAGCGCATATAACTTTCCTTGTTGTCCATCGGACATGGCATTCATTGCCTCATCAATTTCCGCTGTGAGTCTTATGGCTTAAGCAAATATTTTGGCGACTCACCGTACCCGTGCCGATCATAGAACCGGAGTGCGTCGAGACTCCTTGAATTCGATCACAGCCTCGTGCTGTAGCAAGCTCAATCGCGCGTGACTCAAGTGCGGTACCCACTCCTTTCCCTCGTGCTGTTTCAGCGACGCAGAGATAACTGATTCGGCAGAAGTCCTTGGGCATAGCAAATTGCCGAATAAATGAAGTGAAATCACGCCTATGACGTCTGAGCCGAACAATTTAAACGCGATTGTCTGTTAACAGCGCTTGGAGATGCAGGAATATCATCTCGCCAGCACGATTTCGCTCTCCAGGGCGGCGGAACAAAGCCATGCCATGAACCAGCGCCATGAGGCTTTCGGCGATATCCTCGGCGGGCGCCGGCGGAATCTTTCCAAACAGATCAAACAGTCCAGCAATGATCTCCCCCAGCTTGCGGCGATGGCCACGGTACAGATGGTCACACTCTTTGGCAAACGCGCTGCTGCGAGAGGTATGCAGCTGCAACTCAAGGCTGACCTTGCCCCAGTCGATGTGCTGGTTGAGATTGAGACACCATCCCTCCACAACTTTCATCGCCTGCTCCGGATTCCGCCTGGCTTGTTCCAGCAAAACTTCCAGCTCGGCGGCCTCGGCCGCCATGTGCTGGCGCTTCAATTCCAGCAGAATATCTTCCTTGCTCGAGAAATTCGAGTAGAACGCTCCTTGAGAATAGCCCGCAGCCTCGGCGATGTCTCGCACAGACGCGCCTGTCAGCCCCTGGCGTGCAACCAGATCCC
Source organism: uncultured beta proteobacterium (assembly GCA_963813255.1). Lineage (GTDB taxonomy): Bacteria > Pseudomonadota > Gammaproteobacteria > Burkholderiales > Gallionellaceae > Sideroxyarcus. The sequence continues at coordinate 24,356 of CAWEYD010000005.1, forward strand.
ATGCCGCATGCACCAGGCGCTCTCGCGTCTGCGCCTGGCTTTCGGTGCGGGAGAGAGGCGCTTTTTCGGATTTCTTCTTCACTTTTTCAGGATAGCACTTGCTATCCTGAATCACAATCGGCTAGACTATTCCAGATAGCGCGTGCTATCTGGAATAGAAAAGGGGATGGTTATGGCCGAGCGAATTGCGTTTGTCACAGGCAGTACCGGATTACTTGGAAACAATCTCGTCCAGGCTCTGCTGGCCGAGGGCTGGCATGTCCGGGCGCTCGCGCGCTCAAAGGAAAAGGCAAGCCAGCAGCTTCCGCCACATGATCGGCTGTCGATCGTCGTCGGGGACATGGGCAACGTGGCCGGGTTTGCGCAATCGCTCGATGGCGCCGACGTCGTCTTCCACACTGCGGCGTTCTTCCGAGACAATTACAAGGGTGGCCAGCACTGGGACGAGCTGAAGCGGGTCAACGTCGACGGGACGGCGGCCCTCATCTCCGCGGCGTACAAGTCCGGCGTGCGCCGCTTTGTCCAGACGAGCTCGATTGCGGTCCTGAATGGCCCGCCAGGATCGCTCATTGACGAAACATGTGAGCGTCATCCAGACGATGCCGATGATTATTACCGCAGCAAAATCCTCGCGGATCGCGAAGTCCACGCCTTTCTTTCAGCCCATGGGGATATGCATGCGGTTTTCGTACTCCCTGGCTGGATGTGGGGGCCGGGGGACATGGGTCCCACTTCTTCCGGACAGGCCGCTCTCGACACCGTGCGCGGCAAATTGCCGGGCATCGTTCCGGGAAGCTTCTCGGTTGTCGACGCGCGCGATGTCGCGGCAGCACTGATTGCGGCGGCAGACCGCGGTAGGCGCGGCGAGCGCTATTTGGCTGCCGGACGGCATCTGACGATGCGTGAACTCATACCACTCGTTGGCCGCGCCGCTAATGTAAAAGTGCCGACTCGCGAGTTGCCGATGTTTCTGCTCTATGCCGTCGCAGGAATCCAAGAGTTGTGGGCGCGGCTTTCCGGAAAGCCCGTGCTGTTCAGCCTGGCTATCGCCAGATTGATGGACAAGGAGGCTGACCGCAGCCGTTTCAACCATGCAAAGAGCGAACGCGAATTGGGGCTTACCTTCCGCCCGCTCGAAGCGACCGTCGGCGATACGATAGGCTGGTATCGCAATAACGGCTGGCTTTCACACCCCGTTTAGGAAGGCGCCTCAAGGCAACGCCGATTCGTTGCAGCCTCAAAAACCTCCGTATTTTCAAACGAGGTTTTTGAAGGCGCCCTTAGAACTTCCGCAATGGATACAGCAGCAGACGAAGAGTCAGGCAACTGAACCGGCCGCTATGGCCGAATATCGGCCATGCATGGCGCGCAGCGCGACCGTCTCATATGGGTTAGAACTATTGTGTCAGCGCCTGTCTTGCCAGTGGCCGCGCAGCAGGGTGGGCTCGTCGGAGTGGCTGCAACACCCCCGCACAACACAGGGTTAACGGCGCTCGCGAGTGCCGTCGAACCTCGGTGACGCGCTACAATGCGCGGCATTTTTCAACCTCTGAGGAAACCGACATGAAGCAATACAGCAAACGCACCGCGATCATCCATTGGCTGATCTTCATCCTGATCGCTGCCGCACTTGCGCTGGGCGTCTGGCTCGACGAAAGCGAAAACACCCGCCAGAAACTCTCGGTATACCCATTGCACTTCCTGATCGGCGATGCCGTGCTGTTGCTCGTGCTGTTGCGCATCTATTTCCGCAAGAAGGACGGCGAGCCTGCTGCTGCGAATGCCAGCCCGCTGCTGAACAAGGTCGCCGCGGCGACGCATGTACTGTTGAACCTGTCGGTGATCGCGCTGGTCATCTCTGGCATCGCCACCGTCGCCACTTCCGGACTCATCGACGCATTGAAGGCGGCAGACCCCAGCCTGATTCCGGATTTCGGCAAGGTGGGCGCCAAGGAATTCCATGAGTTGTTTCTGGGAGTGACTATGCTACTGGTGGCATTTCACGTAGCGGCTGCGCTCTACCATCAGATCATCGTCAAGGACAACCTGCTGCGCCGCATCATGATCAAACGCTTCGAAGATTGATGCAGGAGTCGGCCCTGAAGACACACTAAGGGCCTCAATCCCACGCGCAGCCAGCCTCTCTAGTACATCAGGAACGACGCCGCTCCGAATATCAACGTGCTTGCTCGTCAGGTGATGTCGAGCAGCACGGAGCGGCTCATCACGAACTGGCCATCGGCACCCTTGATTGCATTAGCGCTCAGCAACACGGTCAGTTTGGTGCCGTCCTTGCGCGCGATCTCGAGCTCCAGATCGCGTAGCCACCCGCTTTTCCAGAAGTGAGGGTACCGTTCCTGGAACACCTTGCGGCTCTCGGTCGTGAGCAGCTCGGCGAACCTCATTTTGCCCACGACCTCCCCGCGTGTAAGGTCGTGCCACTTGAGTTGGGTATCGTTGATCTGGACGATCACGCCGTCAGCATCTAGCGAGTGATAGCCGCAGGGCGCGTTGTGGTAAAGGTCCGAAATCTTGTCAGCGGATATCCTGAGCCGGGTCTCGGAATCTGTGCGCACACGAAGCTCGCTGGAAAGACTGGCATTGGCTGATTTGTACACCTCGATCTGTTTCTCGAGCTGTGTCGTGCGCTGGGCAACCAGGTCATCGATATGGCGACGATGCTGGCGCAATTCCTCTTCCACCTTTTTGTCCTGGGTGATGTCGATCAGTATGCCCTGCAGCAACAGCGGTCTGCCGTATTCGTCGCACACCAGGCTGGCTTCGTCGAGGAACCAGCGTACTTCGCCGTCACGGTCGAGCACGCGATATTCGCAGCGCAACGGCTTCCCTGTGGCGCGCACCTGGTCGAATGCCTCCTCTGCCCGCTGTCTGTCATCGGGATGAACATGGCTGCGCAGCCCGCCGATCTGGGCGGTTAATTCCTCCGGTGAATAGCCCAGGGAGCTGAGCTGCGGACTCACATAGAGCAACTTGCCGGGGACGTCCAGCGCTGCGGTGTAGGTGATCGCGGGGATCTGTTCCACCAGGAAACGGAACTGAGCTTCGGCCTGGACCAGACGGGACTGCATCTCTTTCTTTTCCACCAGCACCTGCCGCTCGCGCAGCACGCGCTGGATGACAGCGGGCAGCAACTCCAGGTATTGGCGGTTGGTGTCCTTGACCAGGTAATCCTGCGCACCGCGCTTCAGGGCCTCGACTGCGACTGAAGCGTTGTCGGCACCGGTCAGCATCATCACCGGTACCGGGATCTCCCCAACATCGTTTCTAAGTTCGGCCAGAAACTCCAGGCCATTCAGATCAGGCAAGTGATAATCGAGCAGCACGCAGTCAGGCTTGTGTGCATGGGCGAGTTGCAGCCCCTCACGGCCGGTGTCGGCTTCCGCCAGCACGAATTCGTAGTCCGCATCCTGTGCCAGCGCACGACGGCAAGCCATGCGGTCCACCACGTCGTCCTCGACGAGAAGTATGTGTATCTGCGGCTTGCTCATTGCGGTACCTCGCTGATCGTCCAATAGGCGTTGATGGTGCGCATGACTTCCACGAATTTGCGGTAATCCACCGGCTTGGCCATATAGCCGGCCACCCCCAGGTCGAAGCTGCTGGAGATGTCCTGCTGCTCGTCGGAGGTGGTCAGCACCACCACCGGTATGCGTTTGAACAGGGCATCCTGCTTCATCACCCGCAGGAACTCGATGCCGTTCATGATGGGCATGTTGATGTCGAGCAGGATGATGCACGGCTTCGTGCATTCAGGGTTGTGCAGGTATTTCAGCGCTTCTTCGCCATTTTCCAGATTCACCACTGGGTTGGTGACATGCGTTTCCTTCAAAGCTCGCCTGACCGTCATCACGTCCACCTGATCGTCTTCCACCAGAAGGATGGGCTTGTCGGGAAATCTCATGCGCTTGCTCCTTGGGTTGAGGTGGCTGGTGTGTACGGCAGCGTGAAAAAGAACGTGCTTCCCTCCCCCACTGTGGACTCGACCCATACTTGTCCGCCATACATCTCCACGATCTTCTTCACCAGCGCCAGGCCGACGCCGGAACTTTCGACGCGGTCGCGCGGTGCGAGCGTCTGGAACAACTGGAATATCTTGCCGAAATGCTGCTGGTTGATGCCCGGGCCGTTGTCGGCGACACTGAACCTCCATTGCGCCCCCTCGGCTCTACAGGCTATATGGACCCTGCCCTCGGGTTTGTCCATGTATTTGATGGCGTTGGAGAGCAGGTTCTGGAACACCTGCTGTATGCGGGTCGGCTCGGTGACGACAGTGGGCAAGGAACCGTCAATGGTGACCGTGATGTTTGCAGGCGGGGCTAGCATGTCGATAACCTCCCTCATCAGGCGATTAAGGTCCACGGCGACCATCGTCTCCTTCTCGCGACCTACTCGCGAATACTGCAGGATTCCGTCGATCAAGCCATCCATGCGGTGTACCCGGTTGATCAGCAGGCGCATCTGCTCCTTGCCTGCCGCATCAAACTTGTCGGCATAGTCCGTGGCCAGCCAGTCCGCCAATGAGCTGATGGCGCGTAGCGGCGCCTTGAGATCATGCGACACCACATAGGCGAAGTTCCTGAGCTCCTCGTTGGCGCTCTCGATCTCCCGCAGCAGCCTGTCGCGCTGCTCCTCGGCCTGTTTGCGCTCGGTGATGTCGCGCAGGAAACTGTATATCCGTCCGCCGTTGACCTCACTGTAGTTCGAGCTCACTTCGACGATCTGGATGCGGCCGTCCTTGCGGCGCTTGCGCGTCTCGTATCGGGCGCTGCCTGTTTCGAGCAGCTTGCCGACATCCATTGCAGGCTCTTCAGATGTATCGGCCACCTCGATGTCCGCGGTGGTCATCTTCTTCAGCTCCGCTCGGCTGTACCCCATCAACTGGCAGTAGGCATCGTTTACCTGCAGGATACGTCCGCTCAAATCGGTGATCAGAAAGGCATCCAGCGAGGTCCTTATCATGACCTTGAACTGTTCTTCCTCGTTCTTGTGCAGCACCTCCTCGATCTGCTCGCGTTCACGGATGTGGATGACCAGAGGACGAAACAAGAAGAAATAGAGTGCGGGGGAGACGACCGCGACGAGCAGAGCAGCATCGATGACTGACTCGCTGATCAAAGATAGCCCGGGCAGGGAGTAAAGCACCAGCATCACGGCTGCTTCAGAGATAAAGACGGACAGGCAAACGATAAGCAGGATTAAAGCAGGGGATTTCAGAAGCAACGACTCGTTTTGTAGGGTATACATTGAGCGCCCGCCTAGCTGTTTGATGCCGCATTATAGTGCATATACAACGGGCGCCACATCGGAGACGAGCCGATATGAGCATGCCACGGTAGCCGAGATATCGGCTACCGTGGCGCGATTTGAAGGGGAATCAGGCCGGCTGTTTTTTGAAGGCGATGAGCAGCGCCCATGCACCGAGCACGACGTACCAGAGCAGCGACCACTCGGGGATACCCAGACTCAGGAACGTCCAGCCCTTGGCCGCGCACTCACCGGAACCGTGCATCAGCTCCTGCCACACGTCGGCCATGGGGAAGTGCTTCAGCATGTAATCGAGGCCGGGGCCGCAGGCAGGCACTTGGTCTTTGGGCAGGTGCTGGATCCAGATGTGGCGCGAGGCGACGATCACACCGCCCAGTGCGGAAAGCGTGATCAGGCCCGAATAGACCTTCGCACCGAGACCTTTAGCATTGTGCAGCGCGGCGATGACGAACAGCGCACCGATGACGATGAAGATGACACGCTGCACCATGCACAGCGGACACGGCTCCTCGCGCAGCACGTACTGCAGATAGAGCGCCGCGCCGAACAAAGCTGCCACCGTCAATGCGCCGGCCAGATACAGCCAGCGTCTGGAAATGCTGTCCCATATCTTCAACATATCATTCCACCTCGTCTATCCATGCGGCCTGGATGGCTTCCAGCACCTTCTCGCCGCCGTGGCTGTGGTCGTCGTCAAAACCTTCCAGATCGACCACGTAGTTATGCAGATCAACAAAACGAATGGTTTTCGGATCGACCCCGGAATGCTTTTCCGACAGGGCGATGGCGATGTCGCGCACGTCTATCCATTTCATTTGGAGTGCCCTTCCTTGGTCATGTTGATGGTGTACTTCGGGATCTCGACCACCAGATCCTGGTTGCCGACGATGGCCTGGCAACTCAGGCGCGAGTTGGCTTCCAGCCCCCATGCTTTGTCCAGCATATCCTCTTCCAGTTCCGTCGCCTCGGGCAAGCTGCCAAAACCCTGGCGCACGATGACGTGGCAGGTGGTGCAGGCGCAGGACATCTCGCAGGCATGCTCGATCTCGATGTCGTGCTCCAGCAGCGCGTCGCAGATGGAAGTGCCGGGCTCGGCTTCGAACAACGCGCCCTTGGGGCACAACTCTTCATGTGGCAAAACGATGATCTGTGTCATCAGCGACTCCTTACTCCAGTTCGGTCAGCTTGTGCCCGGCCAGCGCTTGCTTCACGCTTTGATCCATGCGGCGTTGCGCGAACTCGGTGGTGACCAGGTTCAGCGCCTCGACCGCGCGCTTGATGGCCTGATGGTCGCTGCCTGTGAGCACCGCACGCAGGGCATCCATGCTGTTGCGGATGCGCGCTTGCGCTTCGGCATCCAGCAAGGCATCGCCGTCCTGCTGCAGGGCATTGTCCACGGCTTCCAGCAATTGTGCCGCTTCGGTCTGCTGTTCGCGCAAGGCACGCGCCTGCATGTCTTCGCGCGCATGCCGGGTGGAATCCTGCAGCATGCGCGTGATCTCTTCGTCGCTCAATCCGTAGGAGGGTTTGACCACGATGCTGTGCTTCCGTGCCGCTGCCCATCTCGCGCGCCGAGACACTGAGCAGGCCGTCGGCATCCACCTGGAAAGTGACGCGGATGCGCGCCGAACCCGCCACCATGGGCGGGATGCCGCGCAGCTCGAACTTGGCCAGCGAACGGCAATCGCTCACCAGTTCGCGCTCGCCCTGCACCACGTGGATGCTCATCGCGGTCTGTCCGTCCTTGTAGGTGGTGAATTCCTGCGCGCGTGCACTGGGTATCGTGCTGTTGCGCGGGATGATCTTCTCGACCAGGCCGCCCATGGTCTCTATGCCCAGACTGAGCGGAATCACGTCCAGCAGCAGCCAGTCGTCGCCGCTGCGATTGCCCGCCAGCACGTTGGCCTGAATGGCAGCACCGAGTGCCACCACCTTGTCCGGATCGAGATTGTTCAGCGGGGTCTGTCCAAATAACTCACCCACTGCAAGTTGCACCTGCGGCATGCGGGTGGAGCCGCCGACCATCACGGTGCCCTTGATGTCTTCCACTTTCAGCTTGGCATCGCGCAAGGCACGGCGCGTGGCCTGCAAGGTACGCAGCGACCAGATTCTGCGTCATCTCGTAGAACGCTTCGCGCGTGAGCGTCAGATCCACCAGCTCACCGCCGCTCAATACCGCCGTGATCTGCGTCTGCGGATATTCGGTGAGTTGCTCCTTGGCGGCACGCGAATGAGTCAGCAGCAGGCGCGTGTCATACGCACTCAAGGCGGACAGACCGGCCTGCTCCAGTACCCAGCAATAGATGCGATGGTCGAAATCGTCGCCCCCCAGCGCCGAGTCGCCGTTGGTGGCGAGCACTTCGAACACGCCCTTGGACAGCTTCAGGATGGAGATATCGAACGTCCCCCCGCCCAGGTCATACACCGCGTAGACACCTTCGGCGGCATTATCCAGGCCGTAGGCGATGGCAGCTGCAGTAGGTTCGTTGAGCAGGCGCAGCACGTTGATGCCGGCCAGCTTCGCCGCATCCTTGGTGGCCTGACGCTGGGCATCGTCGAAGTAGGCCGGCACGGTGATGACCGCGCCGACCAGTTCGCCGCCCAAGGACAGCTCTGCACGTTCGCGCAGCACCTTGAGTATCTCGGCGGAGACTTCGACCGGACTCTTTACGCCTGCCGCGGTGCGCAACTTGCAGCATTCCCGGAGCCTGTCCTGAGCCTGTCGAAGCGGCATCGGCGAAACGATACGGCAGGTTACCGACCTCGCCCACGTCCTTGAGGCCGCGCCCCATGAATCGTTTCACCGAAACGATGGTGTTGTGCGGATCTTCGCTCTGCATGGCTTGCGCCGCATGGCCGACCTGCACGCTGCCATCCGCCGCATAACGGACCACCGAAGGCAAGATGGAACAGCCGTGGATGTCGTTCAGCACCGTGCTGATGCCGTTGCGCACTGTCGCTACCAGGGAGTTGGTCGTGCCGAGGTCGATGCCGACCGCCAGACGATGTTGATGGGGAGCGGCGCTGAGGCCGGGTTCTGCGATCTGCAACAGTGCCATTTTTATGAATCTAGTTCGTCGAATGCGGAGCCGATCTCTTCCGCGAGTTTCTCAAGGAATTTGAGCTTGCGCACTATACCGGAAGCGGCTGCGTAATCGTGCGTGTCGTCGATATCGATGGCGAGTTGTTGCTGCAAGAGACGCACTTCGTGTTGCACGCGCTGTTCCAGTTCCTCCAGCGCTAGCAGGTCTTTCGTCTCTTTGGTTTCTTCCAGCGCTTCGCGCCATTCCATCTGCTGCATCAGGAAATCGACGGGCATCGCCGTGTTGCTCTCTTCCTGCGTATCCACGCCATGCAGCGACAACAGATAGCGGGCACGATTCAGCGGGTTGCGCAGGGTCTGATAGCCCTCGTTGACGCGCGTCGCCCATTGCATGGAAAGACGGCGCTCGGCCTCGGAGAGATGGGAAAACTTGTCGGGATGTACCTGCTCCTGCAAGGCAAGATAGCCCTGCTCCAGCGTGGCGCTGTCGATCTGGAAACGGGAAGAAAGATTGAAGAGACGGAAGAAATCCTGCTGGAAATCCGCGGAGTGCATGTCCATCACACTTTGAAACTCTCTCCGCAACCGCACGTGTCTTTGACGTTGGGATTGTTGAATTTGAATCCTTCGTTCAAACCTTCGCGCGTGTAATCCAGCTCCATGCCGTCGATGTAAGGCAGGCTGTGCTGGTCCACCAGGATGGTCACGCCGTTGCTGACGAACTGCAGATCCTCGCTGTCCACCGCATCGGCGAACTCAAGCTTATAGGCCATGCCGGAGCAGCCGCTGGTGCGCACACCGAGACGCAGGCCGACACCCTTGCCGCGCTTGGTCAGGAAGTTCTGCACATGTTTCGCCGCATTTTCCGTCAATGTGATCGTCATGCCGGCCTCCTATTTGTTCCCGTTGCAGGCAGCGGTCTCAACCGTCGCACCGCTCTTGGCCTTGTAATCCGCCACCGCCGCCTTGATGGCGTCTTCCGCCAGGATGGAGCAGTGTATCTTCACCGGCGGCAACGCCAGTTCTTCGGCGATCTGCGTGTTCTTGATCGCCAGCGCCTGATCCACCGTCTTGCCCTTGACCCACTCGGTGACCAGAGAACTGGACGCAATGGCCGAACCGCATCCGTAGGTCTTGAACTTGGCATCCTCGATGATGCCGTCCTTGCCGACCTTGATCTGCAACTTCATCACGTCGCCGCAGGCGGGCGCGCCGACCATGCCGGTACCGACGGTCGCATCGTCCTTGTTGAGCGACCCGACGTTGCGCGGATGTTCGTAGTGATCCAGTACTTTTTCGCTGTATGCCATTTTGTGCTCCTTATACTTTCGCGAGAACCGATGATTTGCTTGTCTGGCAAGGCGGAGGTCAGCGCCGTTTTACGTTGCGGTAAACAAGCTGACCGACAACGCAAGCCAGACGAGCAAAGGACGGCTCTCAGTGTGCAGCCCACTGCACAGTATTCAGGTCTATGCCCTCTTTGTACATATCCCATAAGGGGGATAGCTCGCGGAGTTTGGCGATCTTTTCCTGCAACAGTTTCACTGCGTAATCCACTTCCTCGACCGTGGTGAAACGTCCCACGGTGAAGCGGATGGAGCTGTGCGCCAGTTCGTCGTTGCGCCCCAAGGCGCGCAGCACGTAAGACGGCTCCAGGCTGGCCGAAGTACAGGCCGAGCCGCTGGATACCGCGATGTCTTTCACCGCCATGATGAGCGATTCGCCTTCGACGAAGTTGAAGCTCACGTTCAGGTTATGCGGCACACGCTGTTCCATGTCGCCGTTGAGATAGACCTCTTCCATGCCGGAGAGACCCTTCCACAGGCGGTCGCGCAGCATGCGGATGCGCTCGTTCTCGGTCGCCATCTCTTCCTTGGCGATACGGAACGCTTCGCCCATGCCGACGATCTGGTGCGTCGCCAAGGTACCGGAGCGGAAGCCGCGTTCATGCCCGCCGCCGTGCATCTGCGCTTCCAGACGCACACGCGGCTTGCGGCGCACATACAGCGCGCCGATACCTTTCGGGCCGTAGGTCTTGTGCGCGGAGAACGACATCAGGTCGACTTTGAGCTTCTGCAGGTCGATCGCCACCTTGCCGGTGGCCTGCGCCGCATCGACATGGAACAGGATGCCGCGTTCACGGCAGATCTCGCCGATGGCCGCGATGTCCTGAATGACGCCGATCTCGTTGTTCACCAGCATCACCGACACGATCATGGTATCGGGGCGCAGCGCCGCCTTGAGTTTCTCCAGATCGAGCAAACCGGACGGCTCGGGATCGAGATAGGTCGCGGCGAAGCCCTGCCGCTCCAGCTCGCGCACGGTGTCGAGGATCGCCTTGTGCTCGGTCTTCACGGTGACGATGTGCTTGCCCTTGTCGGCGTAGAAATTGGCCGCGCCCTTCAGCGCAAGGTTGTTGGATTCGGTCGCACCGGACGTCCACACGATCTCTTTCGGATCGGCATTGACCAAGGCCGCCACCTGTTCACGCGCACGCTCCACCGCCTCATCCGCCACCCAGCCGAAGGAATGCGAACGCGAAGCCGGATTACCGAACTTCTCGGTCAGGTAGGGGATCATCACCTCGGCCACGCGCGGATCGACCGGCGTGGTCGCGGAATAATCCATATAGATAGGCAGGTGCAGCGTCATACTTTCTCCTAGGCAACGGCTCGCGTCAGGGTGACGTGTTTCGCCATCACGACAGGTGCAACAGAGTCGGCATCGCTGGCTTTGTTCTGCCCGTCCACCAGTTGTTGCAGATTCACTTTGCTCAGGTACTCGTGGATCGTCTCGTTCAGGCCGTACCACAATTCGTGGGTCAGGCAAGGCTTGCCGTCCTGGCAATCACCCCTTGCACCGCACTGCGTCGCATCCAGCGCTTCATCCACCGCAACGATGATCTCCACGATGGATATCTTGCTTGCCGGGCGCGCCAGGCAATAACCGCCACCGGGGCCGCGCACACTGGCCACCACATTGTTCTTGCGCAGCTTGGCAAACAGCTGCTCCAAATAGGACAACGAAATCTTCTGACGCTCGCTGATAGCAGCCAGAGTGACCGGGCCTTTCCCACCGTTCATCGTGAGATCAACCATCGCTGTCACCGCAAAACGTCCTTTAGTCGTGAGCCGCATACCGTACCCTCTCCCGTAAATTAATTAAATAGATCAAGGCAGCGTCGAGCAAACACGCCAGTCCGTTCTGCCATTAAGGGAAATAATAGAATACTTGATTCTTTTAATCAACAATCTTGTTCAGGTAGTTGGGATCGAACTTATCGGCGGTAGCTTGCTCGTCTTCCACGCGTACACCCATCTTTTCGAGTTGCTGCAATATATGCTCGATGCGCTGATCCACCGCCATGCTATGCCCGATCAGGCCGTGCAAGGCCTTGGCGACCGGGTCGTTCTGGTCGGTGCTAAGGCCGTATGCATTGAATCCACTGGTTTTTTTGGCATCATCCAGGATGCGCGCGGGGATGCCCGCCGCCGTCGCGCCCGCAGGAACGTCCTTCACCACTACCGCATTGGAACCGATCTTGGCGTTGTCACCGATATGGATAGGCCCCAGGATCTTGGCCCCCGCGCCCACGATCACGCCGTTGCCCAAGGTGGGATGACGCTTGCCATGCTGCCAGGAGGTGCCCCCCAGGGTGACGCCGTGGTACAGCGTCACGTCATCGCCGATCTCTGCCGTCTCGCCGATCACCACGCCCATACCGTGATCGATGAAGAAACGCCGGCCTATGGTCGCCCCCGGATGTATCTCGATGCCGGTGAACCAGCGCGCCAAGTGCGAGATGAAGCGCGCCAGCCATTTCAGCCCCATGTGCCATAGCGTATTGGAGAGACGATGGAAGATGCGCGCATGCAGCCCCGGATAGCAGGTCAGCACCTCGAAGGTGGTACGTGCTGCCGGATCGCGGGCAAATACGCTGGCTATATCTTCTCTAATGTTCTTGAACATCCAAACGCCTCAATAAATTCGTTTTGTGGGCGAATCGCTGCATCGCGTGCTCGCTCATTCCTCGTCTATCAATCCCGATATGCCTCGTCATTCGCTGCGCGGCTCTTTGCGCTTCATCCCACAAAACGAATTTCTAGAGGCGTTCATTCGGGTGCTCTTCCAAATAGCGTTTTTTCAGACGCGCATTGTACTCGGTCGTCACGGTCAGGATACCGCGCAGGATGTTGATCTCTTCATCCTCCAGCCTGGTTCGCGAGTACAGGCGGCGCAGGCGCTGCATCAGCCGCGCCGGATTCTGCGTGGTGAAGAAGCCGATCTCGAACAGCGTCTTCTCCAGATGAGCGTACAAACCTTCGACCCGCTCATGCGTCGCTGGTTCGATCTGCTGCGCGACCGGCGTGTAGCTTTGCGCCGCCACGCCCAGCTCATAGGCCATCACCTGCACTGCAGCCGCGATGTTGAGCGAGGAGAAATCGGGATTCGCCGGGATGTTCACCCCCAGCTGGGCATGGCTCATCTCCTCGTTGGTCAGCCCCGACATCTCGGTACCGAACAACAAGGCGACCGGACCAGCCTGAGCTTCCTGCAAGACCTGTGGCATCGCCTCGCGCGGGGTATGCACTTCGATCGAGATGTCGCGCAGGCGCGCCGTCATCGCCACGGTGAACACCACGCCCTGCAACGCCTCGTCGATGGAGCTGCACACCACCGCATTCTGCAGGACGTCGTCCGCCCCTGCGGCCATCGCCGTGGCCTGTGGATCGGGAAAATGGCGGGGATTGATGAGGTACAGGTGGCGCAAACCCATGGTCTTCATCGCCCGCGCCGCCGCACCGATATTGCCCGGATGGGTGGTGTGACTGAGCACCACGCGGACGTTATTCAAACTATTTGGTTTATTCAAAACGCAATACCAACTAAAATGCGAACCGTTTCTTCGCTCATTAAAAAGGTTTCGACTATGCATCCCATGCTCAACATCGCGGTGAAGGCCGCCCGTCGCGCCGGCAATCTGATACACCGTGCCGCAGACAACCTCGACCACCTCACGGTGACCAAAAAATCCCACGCGGATTACGTCAGTGAAGTGGATCACGCCGCCGAGCGCATCATCATCGAAGCCTTGAAGCAAGCCTATCCAGACCATGCGATTCTAGCAGAAGAGAGCGGCGCCCAAGGCGACTCGGAGTACGTGTGGATCATCGATCCGCTAGACGGCACCACCAACTTCCTGCACGGCTTTCCGCAGTACGCAGTGTCCATCGCTCTACAGCACAACGGCGTGCTGACCCAGGCCGTCATCTACGACCCGACCAAGAACGACCTGTTCACCGCCACCCGCGGCCGCGGCGCTTTCCTCAACGACAAGCGTATCCGCGTGAGCAAGCGCAAGGAAATGATCGACAGCCTGATCGGCACCGGCTTCCCCTACACCCGCTTCGAACATCTGGATGCCTACATGAACATCCTGCGCGACGTCATGCAAAAGAGTTCCGGTCTGCGCCGCCCCGGATCAGCCGCACTGGACCTGGCATGGACAGCCGCTGGTCGTTACGACGGCTTCTTTGAGACCGCGCTCAAGCCCTGGGACATCGCCGCCGGATGCCTGCTCATCACCGAAGCTGGCGGCATCGTGACCGACCTCGCCGGCAACCAGAACTTCCTTCAGAGCGGCCACATCTGCGCCGGCAACCCACACATCCACGAGCAGCTGCTGCAGACCATCGCCCCGCACCTGACCGACGGCTTGAAAGGCTGATGCAAGACAAGCAGCACTGAAGCCTCATGGATCACACCCTGCTCGTCCTCGCGATCGCGACCATCATCATCGTCCTGATCTTCGAGTACACCAACGGTTTCCATGACGCCGCCAACATCATCGCCACGGTCATCGCCTCACGCGCGATGACGCCGGTGCAGGCCGTGCTGCTGGTGGCCTTCTTCGAGTTCCTCGGCCCGCTGCTCGGCGGTACCGCAGTGGCCAACACCATAGGCAAGTTCATCACGCTGGACGACATCGACCGCGTGCTCGCGCTGATGATCGTGCTGTGCGGCCTGCTCGGCGCCATCGCCTGGAACCTGCTGACCTGGTGGTTCGGCATCCCCTCCTCGTCATCGCATGCTCTGGTCGGCGGACTGGCCGGCGTGGTCGTGGTCGCTGCCGGCTCCAGCCATGTCGTGTGGGGTTTCGGCGACCTGCTGCACGGAGAGCTGAATGGCGTCGCCAAGGTGCTCGTCGCACTGGTCCTCTCCCCCATCATCGGCTTCTGGGTCGGCTTCGTACTGCATCGCATCATGCTGATGCTGCTGCGCGGCGCCCATCCCTCGATCAACCGTGACCTGCGCCACCTGCAGTTCGTCACGTCGGCCGGGCTGGCCTTTTCGCACGGTGCCAACGACGCGCAGAAGAGCATGGGTATCCTGACGCTGGTGCTGGTGCTCGGCGGCTTCATCCCGACCTTCGACGTGCCATTCTGGGTGATGCTAGCCTGCTCGCTCGCCATCACCCTGGGCATCCTCTCCGGCGGCTGGCAGATCGTGCGCACGCTGGGCTTCTCCATCTACAAGATACGTCCGCTGCACGCGCTCGATTCGCAGATGACCGCCGCCGGCGTGATCTTCGGTTCCTCGATGTTCGGCGCGCCCGTCTCCACCACCCACGTGGTCGCCTCGTCCATCATGGGCATCGGCGCCTCCGAGCGCCCCAAGGCCGTGCGCTGGGGCAAAGCGCGCGAGATCGCCACCACCTGGGTGATCACCATCCCCGGCGCTGCGTTGATGGCGATTAGCTGCTATCTTCTTATCCACGCACTCATCTAAGTAACGGTCATGCTCAAAGCTGCAAAAACACTGCTTATCTCCCTGCGGGACAGGATATTCCCGAAGACGCCCGATTTCTTCGGGATGATCAGCGAACAGACCGTCAAGGTCACGCACACCGTGGACATGCTGGTGGCCTACATGGAGCATGGCGACCCCAAGATCGCCGAAGCGCTCAAACAGGACGTGCACGAAGCCGACCTCATCAAGGTGCGCAACCTGCACGAACTAAACGACGCCTTCTCCACCCCGATCGACCGCGAAGACATATACCGCGCCATCATGGCGCTGGACGACATCGTGTTGTACTGCAAGACAACCGTGCACGAGATGGACATGCTGGGCGTCACCCCGGACGACTTCATGCGCGACATCTCGCACAGCATCAAGGACGGCGTCGATGCGCTGGCCAATGGCTACGCCAAGCTCGGCACCTCCCCCGCGTTGGCAGCCATGGATGCCAATGCGGCTCGCCACGCCGACCGCCACGCGGAGAAGCTGTATCGCGCCGCCCTGCCCATCCTGTTCGAGGGCACCGACTACATCAATATGTTCAAGCGCCGCGAGATCTACCGCCACCTGACCAACGCCGCCCACCACATGGCGCAGTGCGCCAACCGTCTGCACGACATCGTCGTCAAGATCAGCTAGCCAATAGAAACAGAACTGCCAATGATCGAGATCACCGGACTGACCTTCGACTACCCCGGCCACCGCGCACTCAAAGACGTGACGCTGGCCGTCGCCAGCGGCAGCGTCACCGCGCTGGTCGGCCCCAACGGCGCGGGCAAGACCACTCTGATGCGCTGCATCGCCGGACTGGAGACACCGCTCGAAGGTCGCATCACCGTGGCCGGCATGGACGTCATCGAACAGCCGCGCGAAGTGCATCGCATCATGGGCTATTTGTCCGATTTCTTCGGCCTCTACCAGGACCTGACGGTCGCCCAATGCCTGGAATATGCCGCCACCTCTCAGGGCCTGCCGAAATACGAGATCGACGAGGCAGTCCGGCAGACTGCGCAGCGGCTCGATCTGAGCGACCGTCTGGAACAGACCAGCGGCAGCCTATCGCGCGGATTGCGCCAGCGCGTCGCCATTGGCCAAGCCATCATCCATGATCCGAAAGTGTTGATACTGGATGAGCCCGCCTCTGGCCTTGACCCGGAGGCGCGCGCCGCCTTGGCTGCGCTATTCCGCCAGCTCCAGGCTGACCGCATGACATTGCTCGTGTCCTCGCACATCCTTGCCGAACTGGATGAGTATTCGACGCATATCTTGTCATTGCGCGACGGACGCATCCTGGAAAGTCGCGCGCTAATGACATCGCAACTGACCGATGCACGCCGTCGCCTGCGGCTCGACCTGGCACGGTCCGATACGCGCCTGCCCGCATGGCTGAAGGCACATGGGCAAATCACCCTGCATGATGCGGACATTGAAAGCGCCGAATTCGATTTTCATGGCGACCAGTACGGACAGGCCGCGCTGCTGAAAGCAATGATCGAGCACGGCTTTGCCGTAAGCAGCCTCGCGGCATGCAGAGAGAACCTGCAACAGTCTTACCTGCGCTCGGTCGCAGCCCATCTGGAGAATCGGCAATGAGCAACCCGGAATTCAGGCGCAACCTCTGGCTGTCTTTCTCCGCATCCAGGCTGATCGCCATGCCCGCGATATTGGGGCTGATCTTCCTGGCCACCTACGCATCCAATACGCCAGATGCGCGTATCGGTGAAATTCGCACGATCGCGATCGGCGCGTTCATTTTCATCGTCTGGCTGTGGGGCGCGGGCAAGGCCAGCGCCGCCATCATCGACGAGATGCGCAACAAAACATGGGACCAGCAGCGTATGAGCGCGCTCGAACCGTGGACGATGGCTTGGGGTAAATTATTCGGCGCCACTTCCTACAACTGGTACGGCGGACTCTGGTGCCTGTTCGCTATCGTCCTGACCGGCCTGTTTGAAGACAAGCCTGGTCTGTCGCTCACACTGATGACGCTGTGTGCAGTCGCCATATTGCTGCATGCCGCGATGATCGCAGTGGCGCTATATACCAGCCAATTCGGAACGCGCACCACTCAGGGCGCCACCGTGGGCTGGCTGATCGTCATCGGGGTCACATTCAAATATTTCTTTGACTTTGGGCTGGATATGAGCGCGCCCACAGCCAAATCCTGGTGGGGAATGGAGTTCGATCATGCTCTGTTCTGGCTCATCACCTCGCTGCTGTTCGCCATCTGTTTTATCTTCGCTGCATGGCGCGCGATGTGCACCGCACTGCAAGTACGCACCCTTCCCTGGGCGTGGCCTGCATTCGCCTGCATCCTGACGGTTTACTTCAGCGGCCAGTTAACTGGAACAACCGATGAACTCCTGTCGGTACTGATGTTCTTTGGCTTGATCATCTCTGTCGCCCTGACCTATTTCGCGCTATTTTCCGAGCCGAACACGCTGCTACTCTGGCGCAAACTTCGCATCCTGCAGAGGAATCAAGAATGGCGCAGCTGGCTCGAACACCTGCCAGTGTGGACGACCACCTTGGTACTGAGCCTGGTGTTTGCCACGCTGAGCTATGTGCTCATACCCATTCCACACGGGAGTGACATCCCCCTTCAGCCGATACACGCTTTCGCACTCATACTGATGTTGCTGCGCGATGTATGCATTGTGCTTTTCTTCGCTTTTTCAACGAACAGCAAGAGTGCGGCGGGCAAGACGATGTTGTTCCTGATCTTGCTCGACTTGCTGCTGCCATTCCTGGCCTCTGTTGCAGGGCTGAGCGAATTGTTCTTTTTCTTCATGCCGATTCCAACGCCAATGACGATCAGCCACCCTGCTTGGAACAGCGTGCTGGTGATGGCCTCCCAGGCCGCAACCGCGCTTGTATTGGTTAACTGGCGACTACGCACCGCAGGACAACAGTGAACGACAAGACCACAGACACCACCAAGCACACCCCCATGATGCAGCAGTACCTGCGCATCAAGGCAGAGCATCCCGACATGCTGCTGTTCTACCGCATGGGCGACTTCTACGAACTGTTCCATACCGACGCGGAGCGGGCGGCCAAGCTGCTCGACATCACGCTCACCCAGCGCGGCGCTTCCAACGGATCGCCGATCAAGATGGCGGGCGTGCCGTATCACGCGGCCGAGCAATACCTGGCGCGCCTGGTGAAGATGGGCGAGTCGGTGGCCATCTGCGAACAGATCGGCGACCCCGCCACCAGCAAGGGCCCGGTCGAGCGCAAAGTGGTGCGCATCGTCACCCCCGGCACCGTCACCGACTCCGCCCTGCTGGAAGAGAAGCGCGACAACCTGCTGTTGGCCCTGCACCAGCGCAGCGGCAAGCTGGGCCTGGCCTGGCTGAATCTGGCCTCGGGCCAGTTCTTCGTATGCGAGACCGCCACCGACAACCTCGCGGCCGAACTGGAGCGCCTGCAACCTTCCGAGATCCTGCACGCCGAGAACGCAGCCCTGCCGCCCAGCCT
This sequence comes from uncultured beta proteobacterium, assembly GCA_963813255.1. GTDB lineage: Bacteria > Pseudomonadota > Gammaproteobacteria > Burkholderiales > Gallionellaceae > Sideroxyarcus. The sequence continues at coordinate 42,966 of CAWEYD010000005.1, forward strand.
CAATGCCGCGCACAAGGCACTGCCGGACTGGCATTTCGAGCTGGAGACGGCGCGCCGCGGACTGTGCCAGCAGTTCGCCACACTCGACCTCTCCGGATTCGGCTGCAACGATTTCAGCGTAGGACTGGAAGCCGCAGGCGCGTTGCTCGGCTACGCCAGGCTCACCCAGGGCCAGAGCATCGCCCACATTCGCGGCATGCAGGTATACAGTGCGGACCGCTACGTGCGCATGGACGCATCGACAAGACGCAACCTGGAGATCACCCAGACGCTGCGCGGCGAACCGGCCCCCACCCTGCTCTCGCTGCTCGACACCTGTGCCACCAACATGGGCAGCCGATTGCTCGCCAACTGGCTGCACCACCCCTTACGCGACCGCGATGTGCTGGGCGCAAGGCTGGATGCCGTCTCCGACCTGCTCCCCTCGCCCGTTGGCGGGAGAGGGGCCGGGGGAGAGGGATATCGCACAGTCCACGAACAGCTCAAGCCCAGCGTGGACGTGGAACGCATCACCGCGCGCATCGCCCTGCGCTCTGCCCGCCCGCGCGACCTTTCCGGCCTGCGCGACACGCTGCTCACCTTGCCGCAGTTGCATGCAACGCTGGCGAAGTCCGACGCGTCGCTCATCCAGCAACTGGCCGACGCACTTCACCTGCCCGTTCGTCCTGAGCTCGTCGAAGGATCGTCGCTCAGCGACGCGCAGGCCAGCGCGCCCCTTCATGCTTGGACAGGCTCAGCACGAACGGGAAATGAGTTGGTTGAATTGCTCCAGAAAACCATCAAAACGGAGCCCTCCTCCGTGCTGCGCGAAGGCGGCGTCATCGCCGACGGCTTCGACCCCGAGCTCGACGAGCTGCGTGGTATCCAGACCAACTGCGGCGATTTCCTGCTGGAACTGGAGCTGCGCGAACGCGTGCGCACCGGCATCGAGAAACTGAAGGTCGAATACAACCGCGTGCACGGCTTCTACATCGAAGTCAGCTTCGCCAACGCCGATAAGGTGCCGGACGACTACCGCCGCCGCCAGACGCTGAAGAACGTCGAGCGCTACATCACGCCCGAACTGAAGGCCTTCGAGGACAAGGCGCTCTCCGCCAACGACCGCGCACTGGCGCGCGAGAAGTTCCTCTACGAACAACTGCTCGACCAGCTCGCGCCGTTCATCCCCCAGCTGCAAACCATCGCGGCCGCCATCGCCGAGGTGGACGTGCTCGCCACCTTCGCCGAGCGCGCCGCCACACTGAACTTCAGCGCACCGCGCTTCAGCGACGATGCGCAGATCAGCATCAAGCAGGGCCGCCATCCGGTAGTGGAAGCGCAGGTTGACCAGTTCACGCCCAATGACACGCAGCTAGGCGATGCGCGCCGCATGCTGCTGATCACCGGCCCCAACATGGGCGGTAAATCCACCTACATGCGCCAGGTCGCCATCATCGCGCTGCTCGCGCATGTCGGCTGCTTCGTCCCCGCACAGGAAGCCGTGCTCGGCGAGATCGACCAGATCTTCACGCGCATCGGCGCATCGGACGACCTAGCCTCCGGACGCTCCACCTTCATGGTCGAGATGACCGAGGCCGCCAACATCCTGCACAACGCCACCGACAAGAGCCTGGTGCTGGTGGACGAGATCGGGCGCGGAACCAGCACCTTCGACGGCCTCGCCCTCGCCTGGGCCATCGCGCGGCATCTGTTGGAACTCAACCGCAGCTACACCCTGTTCGCCACCCACTACTTCGAACTCACCCGACTGGCCGAGGAGTTCAGGCAACTCGCCAACGTCCACCTCGCCGCCGTCGAACACCAGCACACCATCGTCTTCCTGCACTCAGTCAACGAAGGCGCAGCCAGCCAGAGCTACGGCCTGCAAGTCGCCGCATTGGCGGGCGTGCCGAACGGCGTCATCCGCAACGCGAAGAGACAACTGCTGAGACTGGAACAGAACAGCGCCGCGCAGAACCCGCAAGGCGACCTGTTCGCTGCTATACCGGAGTCGCCGAAACCGGAAGAACATCCGCTGGTTGCGGCGTTGCGCGATGTGCAGCCGGATGAGTTGAGTCCAAAGGAAGCGCTGGAAAAAATCTATCAGTTGAAGAAGCTGGTGTAGCCTGAACGCTATGACCATCACACCCAACACCACCGATTCAGAATTATTAGCTGGCAATTATTGCGTCAGTTTTATTGATTTGCTTGGGCAAAGAGTTGCTTTGCAGGGTCAGGGGTTGCTTCCTCCATTCGGCTCCGAGGATGAACGAAAGAAACTCAACGCGATACTAAGAAAAAGCATTGGCTCAATCCTCAGCCTCCAGAGCCAAGCTGAAGACATGCTTCAAAACATTCTTCACCCCAATCCAGAATCCCCATTTCGGGCCGCCTTGCCCCCAGAACAGCACGCCCTCTGGGACGAGATGCAACTCACCCGACTAACCACACAGAGATGGTCGGATGGCTTGATGTCATTCGTGAACTTGGGTGATAGGGAAATGAAGTGCCGAATGAATGGAGTGTTCGGTTTATTTTGCCTAGCAGGAACTCTCTGTTTTCTTGGTTTAGCTTCTCAGCGACCCGTCAGGGGAGCTATTGAAATCGCTTGGGGTATCGAACTTCACCCCGGTGAGCTGTACGGTGCAGCAGTAGCTCGCGCGTATGAGCTTGAGAGCGAGATTGCACAATATCCCAGAATCGTCATAGGTTCAGAAATGATCAGATTTCTGGAACTTCACCTCAACAATCCCGAGCAAGATCCGTTCTCGCAGAGCGAAAAAGCTTTGGCAAAAATCTGCCTCGGCATGGTCGCTCAAGACATCGATGGTTATTGGCTGTTACATTATCTCGGCGAAGAATTTCAAAATGCAGTAAGCCACAATCAACACGCCGAACTTTATGCCGCGGCTCGAAAGTTCGTGTGCGAGCAATTGGATATGCACCAAGCCAATCTCAATACCAAACTTGCATTCCGCTACTCCCACTTACTAGAGTATTTTGATGCTCATCCGTCTGAAACGCCCAAGCCAGAAGAACACGCATAGTACAGACTGAAATGTGCGGCAAGGGGAGATGGGTTGATCAACGCGATATACCTCGTTCGGTTCTTTACGTTGGAGTCATAGCCAAAATGCCAAGCCGCCCAGATATCAGCGATAAGGTAATTCACTTTACAAAGGCTCAAACGTACCAGGAAGCACTTGAACTCCTCCTTACGATAGTTGGTGAAGGTCGTCTCGTTGGCGGAACCGGAATGATCAAGGGGGGCTATCGATGCGTGTGCTTCACTGAAGCTCCTCTTCTCGCAGTCGCAGGTGGCTTTGTGAATGCAAACTCATTTACCCGTTATTCACCCTTCGGGCTCATGTTTGATAAACAATGGCTCTACGAGCGAGGTGCTCGGCCTGTCATCTATCAATCCGATGAGGAGTATCACCTACTTCCTGAGGAGATACGCTGGCGGCATGTACGCTACGAACCAACCGGAACGGATCCAGTCGATTTCACGTGGGAGCGTGAATGGCGGCTTCAAGATAATGAACTGCTATTCTCGCCAAACAACGCCGTAGTCATTGTACCCAATCAGGATTGGAAGTCTCACGTGCTTAGCTTGTGGGACTCTCAGCAACAAATCCAGGTCGAGGCATACTCTGCGATTCTTGATCAGTTAGTGTTGGAGCAAATGCTCGAACCATGCCCCTGGCGACTTGTGAGCCTTGAGCCATGATGAACTAAAGGGGGAAAATTATTGGCAATACCCTCTGGATCGATCGACAGCTAAAGGGGGGCGGCTTCGCATTCCCTTTAGCCCCCCTCACTCCACGATCTGGTAGGGCTCCATGGTAACCGTTTCGACCCGGTCGCCGAGCATGATCACTTCCCCTTCCCGCCGGCTGTTGCCGGTTTCGCTGAATTCGAAACGATAGGTGCGGCGCAATATGCGGCGCCCATTGTCGTCGCGCGCCAGCGACAACCTGGTGCTGGCGACGGTGTCGTCGAGGAACTGGACGCCCGTCCGCTTGCAGACCTGCTTGCCCGCTTCGCGCGCGATCTCCAGGATGCGGATGCTGTGCAGCCAGAACCAGACCGTCAGTCCCAGCACGGCTAGTACCATCAAGCTTGCGAAATCCATGATGATCGACGTTGACTGTCAGTTGATGGGTGAGAAGCGCGGCACGGTCTGCCCTTCATGCTGCACCGATTCGAAGAAGACCTCTTTCGGTCGTGCCCAGATCAGGCCCTCTTCCGACTTGTAGATCATGAGGATGACGTTGGGATCGGCCTCCAGCTTCGCTTCGCACACGATCTCGTAGATGCCGCCTTTGTAGTGCCGATATTTCATTGTTCACCTCTAACGTATCCGTCCGCCCCGGATTCTACATGCCGCACCTCACCCCGCGCGCAGTACCAGTATCTTCCCGAACGTCTGCAACCCCACCACTTCCTTCAGCACCACTCCGCTCTTCTCGAACAGCCGCTGCCATTCGGCCAGCGTCCTTTCCCGACCGCGCGAGTTCACGAACATCTGCATATCGAACGAAGCCGTCCCCGCATCGGCCTGTGCATCTGGCATGACCATCTCCATCACGGCGATGGTGGCGCCGCTGCCTGCGGCGGCAGCCGCCACGTTGCGCAGCGCGGTGATACAGGTGGCATCGTCGAAGCCGTGCAGCAAGGCGCTAAGCAGGTAGATGTCCTTTTCGTTCTCTGCCTTGGGCACGGCCTGCAGCACGTCGCAGGCCTCGTAACGCATGCGTTGCAGCACTGCGCCCTCGCCCTGTTGCTGCCAGAACTGCGCCGCATCCCGGATGACCTGTTCGCGGTCGGCCACCAGCGCCTTTAGATGCGGATGGCGCTTGAGGATGGCGAGAGATTTGGCGCCCTTGGAGCCGCCGACGTCGATGATGCGCCCGAAGCGCGCCCAGTCGAAATCGGTGATGAAGCTGTCGCCGGTGAGCGCCTCGACGGTATCCATCGCACTGGCGAACAAGGCATCGAACTCGGCATGCGTATCGAGGTAGGCATAGAGCTCCTGGCCGTGCGTGCGTTCGAACGGCACGCCGCCCTCGCGCACCGATTGTTCCAGTTGCTCGAACCAGGGGCGGCTGATCTCAGGCGAATTGTGCATGAGGATCATGGCGCGCTCACTCTGGGGGTAGCCTTCGCGCAAGCAGTTGGAGAGCTTGTTGTTGCGGAAGCGGTGCGGCGCGGTCTCCTCGAACACGCCCATGGCGGCGAGCATGCGCAGCAGACGGTAGGTTGCGTCCGGCTGGGTGCGCAGGCGGGTGGCAAGCTCTTCAGCCGCCAGTTCGCCATCCGCCAGCACGGTGGCGATGTCGAGCCGTGCCGCGACATACAGTGCGCGCGATTGCCAGTAGGACGCGCTGATCTGCATGAGCCGAAACGGCGGCGGCACGATCTTGTTGGGGAGGTTTTGCAGCCAGGCGCCGAATTTGGCGAGCTTGGCAAAACGGCGCACCGCGCCGGCGTTCTTTTGCAGGGTCATGTTTGGTTCTTTCTATAAATCCGGATAGTTCATACAAGCTGGTCGCGTCATCCCGGCGAAGGCCGGCATCCAGTCAACAAAATACTTCGCAGAGCGAACAAAACCATGATGTCGTCCCACATGTGTGGGAAATCCTTGATCATCTGGATACCGGCCTTCGCCGGTATGACGGCATCGTTTTTCGTGTGGATCAATAAGTTCATCCGCTGCGTCCCGCTGCCATGCCCGCCGCCAGCAGCCTGCCGTTGAAAGCTGCGAGTTCGTTGAGGAACGCTTCGTCCATCTGCCCGCCCATCTGCTCCTCGAAGATGTCCTTGAGCAGCATGGGTGTCATCGCCAGGCTGACGAAGGCCATGCGCACGATGTCCGGGTTCAGCAATGAATCGATGTGCCCGCCCGCTTTCAGCTCCTCCACCTTCTGCGCACCGCGCGTACGGCCGCGTTCCAGCAACTGCAACACGAAGCGGCGGCCCGGCCCCTGGTTGAGCGCGAGCACCTTGAGGATGAGCTTGGGGAATTCGGGATGCTTGCTCATGGTGTCGTAGTAAAGGCGCAAGAACTCCGCGAAGCCGCCGACCTCCGACAGCATGCGTCCGTCCAGCACGTCGAGCAGCGGCTTGAGCGTGTCGCGGATCATCTCCTCGTACAGTCCCTCCTTGTTGCCGAAGTAGTAGCGGATCATCGAGACGTTGGTGTTCGCCTTCTCGCCGATGAGGCGCGTCGTGACCTTGTGGTATTCGTCGGCGAGGAAGCATTCCTGCGCGGCCTTGAGCAGGCGCGCATAGACCGGGTCCTGTGGCTGGTTGGGGGCTACGTTCACTGATTCCTCCTGGTTGTTGCGACGGAAGAAGATTAGCACCGGCGTAGCATTGCCAGCAGCGGTTTCGCCAATCAATTCAGGACGCTTGATTGAATCACGGACCGGTGGGACTGATTGCACCAACCACGACCTACGAAGTTGCAGTGAAATTGGGACTGTGAAATTGGGACGGAGCCCAATTAGTTACTAGCTAACTAGGTCAGCATCGCAAGACCAACTAAAAGCACCACGTTCAAATTTCCAACAGCACAAAGTGAAGCGTAGAATTCTTCGGCTTCTCATCTGAGGGCATTTCAATAAAGAAGGGGATGTTTAATGCAAAGCGTTACTAAGAAGATCGTATTCCTATTGGCAACCTTCATTGCCACTTCCGCTCAAGCACAGAGTAGCTCCATTTATTTTGGCTTGGATGCGGTGATGCCGTACGGAGCAACATGGAAAGTTGTGAACACTCCCGAGGAGAAACTCTCGGTGGGTACGCAAATCAAACCGACGCTTGGATACGCGTTCAATGATCGATATGCGATAGAGGTTGGCGCGTTTTCTGTGAAGGCATCCAAAGGCAGTGTCTCTGAGTCAATTACGATCGTTCCAGTCAATCTTGTCTATGCCGCTCCCCTTTCGACTCAAACCAGCTTGCTGCTCAAAGGTGGGTTAGCCCCATTCCATGCAAAGTTCAGCCACCCGAATTACAGCACGACACAAGATATTATCGGCCTGTCATTGGGGATCGGCATCAAATATCAGGTATCGCAATCGGTTGGCCTCGTAGGCGGCGTCGACTTCCTTAATGGCTTCAGGGCTATGCTGGCCAGCGGAGATCGATATGACTTGAGCCCGGCCAATGCATATCTGGGACTTCGATTCGGTTTCTGAATGAAAGATTGACACACAAGACACAAAGCCCGCTTTCGCGGGCTTGTGCATTTCGAACAAAAGATACTGGAGTCGCATTGATTTCGACTCCGCCACAAGAGCTTATAGGGGGCAGCGTCACCTTTATGAACTCAAAAGATTGATGTAACGACCGGACCTAACCATGAAGATTCAAGACAACACCCCCGTTTTTCGTAAGGACTACATAGCCCCCGCTTATCTTGTCGAGCAGGTTGAACTCGGCTTCGATCTCGACCCGGACGCGACGCGGGTCAGTGCGCGCCTGCTGATGCGGCGCAATCCGCTGATGCCGGCTTCGGGCCTGCAATTGCTCGGCACGGAGCTTGAGCTGTTGTCTTTGCGCATGAACGGCGTGTTGCTCAAGGCGCGTGCGGACTACAAGGTGTCTGAGGGGAAACTGGACATCCTGCATGCCCCCGATGCGGTGGAGCTTGAGATCGTGACGCGCATCCATCCCGGCAAGAACACGTCATTGATGGGCGTGTATGTATCGAACGGGAACTTCTTCAGCCAATGCGAGGCGCAGGGCTTCCGCAAGATCACCTATTTCCCCGACCGTCCCGATGTGATGGCGCCCTACACGGTGATGCTGCGCGCGGACAAGGCCCGCTATCCGGTGTTGTTGAGCAACGGCAACCTGGTCGAACAGGGCGATCTGGACGACGGCAGGCATTACGCGAAGTGGCAGGACCCGTTCAACAAACCCTCGTATCTGTTCGCGCTGGTCGCGGGCGATCTGGTGTGTCGGGAGGAACATTTCAGGCTGCGATCCGGGCGCAAGGCTTTGCTGCAGGTGTGGGTGGAGCCGGGCAATATGGACAAGACCGAGCACGCGCTGGAATCGCTGAAGAAGAGCATACGCTGGGACGAACAGCGCTTCGGCCTGGAACTCGATCTGGAGCGATTCATGATCGTCGCGACGAACGACTTCAACATGGGCGCGATGGAGAACAAGGGGCTGAACATCTTCAACACCAAGTTTGTGCTGGCCAACCCGCGCATCGCCACCGACAGCGATTACGACAACATCGAAGCGGTGATCGGCCATGAATATTTCCACAACTGGACGGGCAATCGCGTCACCTGTCGCGACTGGTTCCAGCTGTCGCTGAAGGAAGGGCTGACGGTGTTCCGCGACCAGGAGTTTTCCGCGGACATGGTCGGCACGGATAGCGGCCGCGCGGTGAAACGCATCGACGACGTGCGCGGCCTGCGCCAGGTGCAGTTCGCCGAGGATTCCGGGCCGATGGCGCATCCCGTGCGGCCCGACAGCTATGTGGCGATCGACAACTTCTACACCGCCACCGTCTATGAGAAAGGCGCCGAAGTGGTGCGCATGTACCAGACCCTGCTGGGACGCGAGGGCTTTCGCAAGGGCATGGATCTGTATTTTGCGCGACATGATGGACAGGCTGTCACCTGCGACGATTTCCGTGCAGCGATGGCGGATGCGAATGGCCGCGACCTGACCCAGTTCGAACGCTGGTATAGCCAGGCCGGCACACCTCGCGTCAGCGTTTCTACGCATTACGACAGTGTGGCACATACCTACGGGGTGACGCTCGCGCAAAGTTCGCGCAACAAGTCCGACCTGCCTTTGCATATTCCGTTCGCACTGGGTTTGCTGGATGCGCAGGGCGGGGATATGCCCTTGCATCTGGCAGGCGTGGCACAGCCGGAGACGAGCTGCATGCTGGAACTCACTCTGACCCAGCAGACGTTCCGTTTCACGCAGGTGATGCAGCGCCCCATCCCCTCGCTGTTGCGCAACTTCTCGGCCCCGGTGGAATTGCACTACGACTACAGCGACGACGAACTGGTGCATTTGCTCAAACATGACTGCGACCCGTTCAACCGCTGGGAGGCAGGACAGCGTCTGGCGATGCAACGCCTGTTGGCACTGGTTGCCCAGGCGCAGGCCGGCCACGCATTGACGCTGGATACGCTATTCATCGGTGCGCTGCGCAGCACCCTGCGGGATGAAACGCTGGCACCCGCCTTCCGCGCACAGTTGCTGAGCTTGCCCTCGGAAAGCGTGCTGGCGGAACACAGCGAGGTGATCGATCCGCACGCGATCCATCAGGCGCGGCAATTCATGCGGCGCACACTGGCGCAGTCGCTCAAGGCCGATTTGATTGCGACGTATGAAGCGCAGCTGACGACCGGACAATATCGCCCTGACGCAGAGTCGGCAGGCAAGCGCGCGCTGAAGAATCTCTGTCTGTCGTATCTGCAGGAATGGGATGACGGGAGCACTGTGCAACTGGCGCTGGCACAGGAACGGGCCGCGGATAACATGACCGATAGACAGGCCGCCCTTGTGGCGCTGGTGCAGCGCGACCCGGCCACGCCCGCCCTGCAACGCTTCTATCAGGACTTTGGCGATGAACCGCTGGCCGTGGATAAATGGTTCAGCCTGCAGGCCTGCGCCCGCCACAACGATGTCGATGCGATGCGCCGTTTGATGCAGCACTCTGCCTTCACGCTGAGCAATCCGAACCGGGCGCGCAGCCTGATCTTCAGTTTCTGCAACGCCAATCCCGCCCAGTTCCATGCGGCGGACGGCAGCGGCTACAACTTCTGGGGAGAGCAGGTGATCGCCCTCAATCGACTCAACCCGCAAGTGGCCGCGCGACTGGTGCGCAGCCTGGATCACTGGAAGAAATACACACCCGGGCTGAGTACTCAAATGCAGGCAGCATTGCAGCAGGTGGCGAAAGCAAAGAATCTATCCAAGGACGTGCGGGAACTGGTGCAGAAGGCACTGGGATAGGCGGCGGCCGGATCGTGTTGGGTGTGGAGTTTCGGTGGGGTCGGAAAACAATCCGAGCCCGGAGAATCATCTGACCGGCCACCCACCCTGAATACCATTGTGAAATGTTGAGCGACTGGCCGTGGCCTCAGTTCAGGGGCGCGAACCGCGACACGGTTTGTTCTTCGTGCTGCACTCGCTCGAAGAACAAATCTTTGGGCCGCGCCCAGATCAGGCCTTCTTCCGACTTGTAGATCATCAGGATGACGTCGGGGTCGGCTTCCAGCCTCGCCTCGCAAACGATCTCGTAGATGCCGCCCTTGTAGTGCCGGTATCTCATTGCTCGCCCTTAACGTATCAGTCAAGCACGGATTCTACCTGCTGCAGCTCACGTCGCCAGTTTCGGCCAAATCATCAGCATCAGGCCTTTCGGTCATTTACATGATTTGCCCCATTGCCGCGAGAGAGCTTCACGGCAAGAATGCTGACCATAGTTAGGGCGCCACACCACAGTCATCGTACCAAGAACTCACCCGGGAGGCCGTCATGCGATTGATGCTCGTTCTCACAACTATCGTGACTCAGCTATTTTGGGTCAATATCAGTTGGGCCGACACCTATGAGGACTGCAAAGTGGGCTGCGAGACTGCCAAAGAGACGCGCGATATGGATTGCCCCTCGCCGTATGACTCTTCGACCGAGGGCCAGGAGCGGGAGCAATGCATGAGGAACAGCCGGGAAATGTATTCTAGCTGCCTCGCCGGCTGCCCTTCCCCTCAACCTCCTTCGCCTGAATCCAACACCTCACCGATGAACTACTGAGCGCGGCTTGTCGCGCCAGAGTTGAGGGGAATGGTCTGTTCAATTGACCGTCAGGCCATGCCGATGTCCTAACCTGGCCGCTTTTCTCGATTCATCGAATGAAGGGGATGAACATGAACACTGCTGACTTGATGATCTATGTGCACCCGGAGCTGGATGCGGAAGCGAGGACGGATCTGGAACGAAAGGTGATGGGGCACGTTGGGATTGACTGTGCAGAATTCGACCATCATCCACACCCCCACTCGCTGATGGTGAAATACGATCCCGATACGATTACGGGGACGGAGATACTGCAGATGGTGCGCAAACTAGACCCATCCGCCTCCATGGTGGGGATGTAATTCCGGTCAGCCCCACGAATCGGACGATTTGATCGTATCAGTCTCAGCCTTTTGAACTACGGATCACGTTTCTTCGAAGATGCTCACGCGGTCTTTGCCGGCGAGCTTGGCGTGGTGCAATGCGTTGTCGGCCTGCGCGAGAAGCTGCTCTACTGTCTTGCGTTCCTTGGCATCCAGATATGCCAATCCGGCACTGGCGGTGAAACGAATCTGACTGCCGGAAGCAAGCACGTGTGTATCCCTGATCTCCGCCAACAGTTTCTCGACCAGGTGCTGCGCGGCCTCCTTGCCGGCTCCATAGATGATCATGGCGAATTCCTCACCGCCCAGCCGCCCTACCACGTCGCTCTTGCGAACGATGCTGCCGGCGACCGAGGCAAAACACTTCAGCACTTCGTCGCCCGCTGCATGGCCATGGACGTCGTTGATGGCCTTGAAGTTGTCGAGATCGATGTAGACCAGCGCCAGTCCCATCTGGCTGCGACTCGCCACACTGATCGCGTATTCTGCCTTGGCCAGGAAGGCCCTGCGATTCATGATGCCGGTGAGATCGTCGATCATCGCCAGTCTGCGCATTTCCTGCTCTAGATGGTGGATCTCGACGAATGCGCCGAACAGGGGCCAGAACAGAAAAGGTGCGATGGTCAGAGGCGCCAGGATGGATATGGTCAAGGCGTTGTCGTTGAGAGGCACTCCCTTGATGAAGATCATGACGGCATAGGTGAACATAACCGACGATGCGGTTGCCAATGCCGTCGCGATGAACACACTCCGAACGCGTCCGATCCGAATGATGAATTCCCTGAACATGGGCATGATTGTAGCGTCATTCGGGGCGGCATTTGTGCATCACCAGAAACTATTGCGGAACTATGGACGCCCCCTTTTGGACTAAGTGACTCAATTCAGGGAGCCAGCAATGCCGGCTCGAACAACTTCCAAAGTTCTTAACGCTATGCAGCCCGCAGTTCTGATACACCAAGATTGGTCAACGATGCACCAGCTTATGTGCCGTCTACCCCAAAGATCATCCACCGAAGATGGTTTTTTTCTGTTTGATCCGGCAATCACCCCTCACTCAAGAAAGGTTACTCCATGATCGTTCGCGGCAGGCCGTCCGGCTTAAGGTTGTTTCTGATATTTCGTGGTTCGGTGCTGAAAGACATTTGGAAGGTGCTGCTGGTCAACATCGTCCTGGCCACGTTGGTGACGATGACGCATGGCGACCTGTTCAGCCACAAGATCACGCTGACCGCGATCCCCTTCACGCTGATCGGCCTGCCGCTGGCCATCTTCCTCGGCTTCCGCAACAACGCGGCCTATGACCGCTACTGCGAGGGCCGCAAGCTGTGGGGAGAGATCGTGCTGCAGAGCCGGAATTTCGCGCGCCAGTGCCTGACACTCATCGAGCATGCGGCGCCGTTGCAGGCCGGTACCGGCTTGAGCGACGTGCGCGTCAGGATGATCTACCGCACCATCGCTTTTACGCACGCGCTGCGCCACCTGTTGCGCAACACTGATGCTCGCGCCGAACTGAAGCCGCTGCTCACGCAGCAGGAATGGGAGCAAAGCTGCAAGAGCGCCAACATCCCCGATCATCTGATGCACCGGATGGGCAATGACCTGCGCTTGTGCATCGATGAGAAACGTCTGGATGGTTGCCTTGCGGCCAATATCGACGCGACCATGTCTGCCATCACGGCGGCGTCCGCAGCCTGCGAACGGATCAAGAGCACGCCCATCCCCTTTTCCTACACGCTGCTGCTGCACCGCACGGCTTACCTGTACTGCTTTTTGCTGCCGTTCGGCCTGGTCGATACGATAGGTTTCATGACGCCTTTTGTCGTTGGCCTGGTGGCTTACACATTCTTCGGGCTGGATGCGCTGGGCGATGAGATCGAGGAACCCTTCGGCAACCTGCCCAACGACCTGGCACTGGATGCGATCTGCCGCGCGGTCGAGATCAATCTGCGCGATACGCTGGGCGAGGAACATGGGCTGACACCGTTGAAGCCGGTGAATTACTGTCTGATGTAGCCACGATCACCAATAGGGGGATGCACGGGATGCAGAAAACTCAGTAATCTTTCTGACACAACTACTGTCTAGACTACGGCTGGAGATACTGGATATTGCTTATGTATTTCGTCCTCACATGCCGCTACCTTATCTGCACTGGCATGTCTGGGTGCCACAGGTAACGGAGGTATGACATGGATAGCTCGGTGATGAACACAGACGGATGCGATATCGCGCACGAGGCGCTTATGCTTGAAGAGTACGGCGAAGAGGTGATGTTTGCGGGATGGAATCCGCAACTCAACCTGCTGGGTGACAGCCCCGTCGCGCAGATCAACAAGCAAGGCAATCTGCTTACGGACTTGGCAAACATGGATGTCGATTCCTTCCGGGAAAGGCTGTACGAGTATCTGTGCTGACCACGAGCGGTCTTGAAGCGAAACCGCCACCTCATGCCGACCACAGCGCGAGCATCCTCGCGAACGACTGTGGTCGGCAACCTCTTTCGGCGCCCCCCTAAGGTCAAACGGCGGCTGTCTTTCGGCCCGCGTCGTGCGCTCTTCTCCCCTATCTTCTCCCCCTCTCCTCTCTTCCGCCTTCTGGCTTTGCCTCTACAGTGTTTAAGGTGGGGAAATAACAGCCTTTACCCATTTTTCATTTTATGACCCCGCGCTAAATTTCCTCCTGCGCATCTGGCCGCATGAATTCGTGCCCGGATGTTCCCACACTGCAATAAGTGAACCGTAGAAATCTGCCAAGGAGAAAAACATGAACACTGGTTTGCGCATCAGTCATGGTCATTCGCGCCCCATGCGCCGGATGCAGTCACGCCTGGAGAAGATCCGCAAGTTCATCGGCGATTACATCTTCTATCGGAAGCGCAAACACAGCCCCCTAATGGCGTTGCGCATGGTGCGGAACACGCTTTGAGCGACGCTCAGGCAGCACCGTGTCCGTGCCGTGTGGCATACGAGGGACAACGTAGTGACCGCGCCATAACCAATAGTGACGATACTGTCCAGGAGAGAACATGAATTCAGTCTCGAACACTGCTGTTTCATCCGGATGCTGCGGAATGTGTAGCAAGAAGATCAGGATGCGCGACGAAATGAATCTTGTACTTTGCACCGCAATTCTCGATGTGGTGGCCGTGGACAAAGAGGTATGTGAACATTACGAAGAACTTGCCGAGGATGCCGAGGAGTCGTACGCGAAGGGTTTCTGACCCGTACGATCGGAAAGTCCTTCCCCGCTCGTTCAAGGCCGTTTGATGATGTCGGGGATGAAGCATTCTGGCATTGCGCCAACCTCAGGATTAGGGCGTAAGATGGTGCTGGCATGTTGGTGATACACACTGAGTTACTTTGATGCAGCTGGTTATGGACGTTGTTTCCCGTCACTCCATGATGAGCTGGGCCATCGAAAGGAGCTGCCATGCAACATCACAACTACCTCATCGTCGGTGGCGGTATGGCCGCCGACTCCGCCGTCCGCGGCATCCGCAAGATCGACCCTGACGGTAGCATCGCCATGATCTGCGAAGAAGGCGACCCGCCCTATGACCGCCCGCCCCTGTCCAAGTCGTTATGGAAGAACAAGCCGTTCGAATCCATCTGGCGCAACACCGGCGATCTCAAGGTCGACCTGCATCTGGGCAGGAAGGTGGTCTCACTTGACGCAGCGAAGCAGACGGCGACGGATGATGCCGGGAGCGTCTATTCCTACAAGAAGTTGCTGCTCGCCACCGGAGGCTCGGTGCGTCGCTTGCCTGACGCCGATGACAGCGTGATCTATTTCAGGACGGCGGTCGACTACAACAAGCTGCGCTGGCTGAGCGATCGCGGTTCTGATTTTGTGGTGATCGGCGGCGGCTTCATCGGCTCGGAGGTTGCAGCCGCGCTCGCCATGAACGGCAAACACGTCACCATGATCTTCCCGTCAAACGTGATCGGGTCGCGGGTCTATCCGCAGCCACTTGCTACGTTCCTGAACACGTATTATCGGGAGAAGGGCATTACGCTGCTCCCATCCGAGACCGTCAGGTCCGTGCAGAAGATCGGGGACAAGACCGTCGTGACCACAGGTGGCGGCAAGGAGATCTCCGCAGACGGCGTGGTGGCCGGCCTCGGTATCCAGCCCAACACGGAATTGGCGGCGCGGGCCGGTCTCAAGGTGGACAACGGCATCGTGGTGGATGAATTTCTGCGCACCAGCGATCCGAACATCTATGCGGCGGGCGACGTGGCGAACTTCTACAGCGCCGCGCTGGATAAACGTACCCGTGTCGAACATGAGGACAACGCCAACGTGATGGGAGAGATGGCGGGCAGGAACATGGCCGGACAATTAGACGCATACAGGCACTTGCCGTTCTTCTATTCCGACCTGTTCGATCTGGGCTACGAGGCAGTGGGCGAATTGGATGTCAGCCTCGATATCGTCGAGGACTGGAAGGAGCCGTACCGCAAGGGCGTGATCTACTACCTGCGCGATGGGCGTGTGCGCGGTGTGCTGCTATGGAACACCTGGGGGCAACTGGACGCCGCCAGACGATTGATCGCGGAGAGAGCACCACATTCCCCCGCGACACTGATGGGGCGGATAAGCGACTAGGCGTCGCGACTGAGGTTAAGTCCGACGATCTCGTACAGCCTGTATCTGCCGCTCTTTCCTTTCAGCGCCGTATCGGCGATCTCCCTGCCTATACGCACTTGTTGCCGTATCTCATCGTAAGCCTGCTCGGAAACGAGCAATCGCGTCCCGTAATCCTTGTTGGCCTGCTCGATGCGACTGGCAACATTGACCACGTCCCCTATCGCCGTCATCCGGCGTGCGTTCTTGGCGCCTATGCTGCCGAGCACGGCCTCTCCGTAATGCACGCCGATACCGATCCGGAAACCCATGCCGTACGTGTTTTCCAGATAAACGCTGAGTTGCTCGACTGCTTCGAGCATGTCCAGCCCCGCCTTGACCGCCTTGAGCGCGGACTCCTTTGGATCATCGACGCCGAACAGCGCCATCAGGCCGTCCCCCATGTAGTTGTCGATGTATCCGCCATGCAGATTGATGACCTTGCCCATCGTGTTGAAGTAGCGGTTCAGCACATGGATGACATCGTAGGGCAGGAGGCTCTCAGAAAACGCGGTGAATTCCCGGATGTCGGCAAACAGGATCGCGATCTTCTTTTCTTCACCGGCAGCGATGGGGGTGTTGTCCTGCGTCAACTGACTGGTGAGCTCCACGTCCTCTTCATCCAGCACTAGGCGGCGCAATGTCACATGACCACTGATCGAGGTCTGGCAGGCAAGACGTATCTGCGGACTGAAATGCAGACGACTAGCGAGCACCTGCTCGCGGCTGTTGCGCTCGCAGCAGTTCTCCACCCCATCCAGGATGATGACGCGACAGGTGGAGCAGCGGGCATTGCCTCCACATACGTGCGTATGGGGAATGCCGAGCCGCAGGGAGGTCTGGAGGATGGTTTCGCCGTCCTCAGATTCGACGCTCTTGTTGTCCGACACGTAAGTGATGGTAGGCACGGCGATATCGACGCTGTTCGATTCGGGACAGTCTAGCGAATCAAACAGGCGAATCAAAGGAGGACAGGCCTGTATTTCAGATTTGAAACCCGGGGAAGAATAACAGGACAACATCAAAGCAGGCGGTGAGCTTGGAATACTCGCGCAGCGGGTAAGCTGCTATACCAGCTTACCCGCTGCCGCGATGGTGGAGATCTTGCTGGGGGCTGCGGACAGGTCGCTTATCTTTGCTTCCAGCACAGCCAGCTCTCTGGTCTTGGCCTGCAACTCGGCGTTCTTCTTGTCCAGCTCGGTGTTTGATGCCTGGTCACGCTTGATGATCTCCCGGAGCTGCTCGATCATGCTCATCTGCTCGAGAGATCTCTTCTTTTCTTCCGCAAGCTGGGCATTCTTCCTGGCAAGCTGTTCCTCACCCAATGCCACCAACTTGTTTATCTTGGCTTCCAGCTCGGCTGTCTTCGCCTGTTCCTGTTGGAGGCTTGCGCGCAACTGCTCAATGGTCTTCAGAAGTTCGAGTGATTTCTTCTCTCCTTCGAGCTGTGCGTCTTTGTGCGCAAGACTGCCCGGCGTGGCATCGCTTTTGACAGCGCCAGGCAAGGCGTGAAGTTTTAGGGGCTTATCCACGATGCCATTCTCGTGACCACAAAATACGAACGCAATACAGGCGATTTCGTATTTGGAAGCCAAACAAGCCTGAACTCATTGAGCTTCATTCAATGTCTAAGGCTGTGCGCTGGCAGATGGCGCTGCTTGATTGACGTCCGCCAGCGAGGAGGCCGAGGTACCTTCCTTGGCCACTGTTGCAGGCTCTGGTCTGTTCAGAACAGGCTGCGCGATGGAGGGTGTCGCGGCGACAAGTGGATCAGTCTGCGCCTTGTTCATGGCTACCGGTCGGGCCCGCTTTGCAGGTATTTTCCCGGCGCCATCCAAGCCGCCGGATTGTTGTTGCACGCTATGCTGGCTGATCGCGGGTTGTTTGATTTCTGTCGGCAGCGGCGCACTCCCCGTCTCACCAACACTTAAGACGGATGCGGGATCGGCGCTCTGCTGTGGCTGGGCTTGTTGTGACGAGAACCACACCTGCCAAACCATTGCTGCCAGGACCAGTCCCCCCGTCGCCGTCAGCCACAATGTGCGACGGACTTTGTCTTGTTTGCGGATGATGCGAACCCTGGCATTGCCGAACACCGTATAAGTGATTTCCGCCTCGCCGATCTCTGTCCACACACCTTTCGATTGCGAGGTGCCTGCTTGCAGCTGATGGTCTGGAATATCAAGCTGGTTGATCTCGTGACTCATTGTTTCTGCTCCCTGAATGGTTGGCTAAAGGGCGACGCTCGAATTGAGCGGCAAGCATAGCATCCCAGGCACTATTCCAGAGACAACTGCAGCTTGTCCTGCTGGATCGGCGGCTGCTGTGGTTTCTCTGCCTGTGCTGCTTCCTGTTGCTGCTTTTCCTCCAGCTGCTTGGCACGCTGTTGCGCTTCGAACTGGCGCTTATGTTCTTCCTGCGCTGCCAACTCCTTCTTCCTCTCCTCTTCCAGTTCTTCCGGACTTTTGTGTTCGTGCAATGAAAGCTCCATGCTCGACGCGGTGCCCGGCTCGCCGCGCTTGCTCTTGAGCTTGATGTTTAGGCGCAGTTCGTTGGCGGAGTCGGCGTTGCGGATGGCTTCTTCGTAGGAGATGAAGCCGTCGTTGTAGAGCTCGAACAGCGACCAGTCGAAGGTGCGCATGCCCAGCTCGCGCGACTTTTCCATGATGCCCTTGATCTCGTTGAATTCGCCCTTGAAGATCTTGTCGGCCACGATAGGCGTGTTGAGCAGGATCTCAATGGCGGCCTTGCGCCCCTTGCCGTCCGGCGTACGGATCAGGCGCTGCGAGATGAGCGCGCGCATGTTGGCGGAAAGGTCCATCAGGAGCTGGTTGCGCCGTTCTTCTGGAAAGAAGTTGATGATGCGGTCTATGGTCTGGTTGGCGCTGTTGGCGTGCAGCGTGCCCAGGCACAGGTGACCGGTCTCCGCAAAGGCGATGGCGTGTTCCATGGTCTCGGCATCGCGTATCTCACCGATCAGGATGACGTCGGGTGCCTGGCGCAGCGTATTCTTCAACGCATGGTGCCAGCTGTGTGTGTCCACGCCGACTTCGCGGTGGGTGATCAGCGATTGCTTGGACTGGTGCACGTATTCCACCGGGTCTTCGACGGTGATGATGTGCCCCTTGGAGGTGCGGTTGCGGTGGTCGATCATGGCGGCGAGCGAGGTGGACTTGCCGGAGCCCGTACCGCCGACCACGAGTACCAGGCCGCGCTTGTTCATGATCACTTCCTTGAGGGTCTCGGGCAGGCCGAGCTTCTCGAAGTTGGGGATCTCTGCGGCGATGGTACGGATGACCATGCCAACCTGGCGCTGCTGGACAAAGACGTTGACGCGGAAGCGCGATACGCCAGGGACGGCGATGGCGAAGTTGCATTCCATCTCTTTGTCGAATTCCGCACGCTGGTCTTCGTTCATCAGCGCATAGGCCAGTTGGCGCGTGACGGCGCCGTTGAGCTTCTGCGAGGTCATCGGTGTCATTTCGCCATGCGACTTCATGCTGGGCGGAAAGTCATTGGAGATGAACAGGTCGGACCCGCCCGCCCTGCTCATGGCAGTGAGCAGTTTGATGATGTATTCATATGCTTGCTGATCGGTAAGGCCTGATGACATCGTGTTCCCTCGCAACGGTTGATTCAAAAAATAAGCAGCGCATTCTAGCAGCAAGCGCTAGGAACCTAGCATTTCGAGGATAATGGCCGCCTCTGTTGATGAGGTGCAGGTATGAGACTACGCGTATTGATCCTGGGCTATGGCGAAATGGGACATGCCATGGAGTATCTGTTGGCGGCACGGCACGATGTGCGCATCTGGAACCTGGGTGAAGTGTTGAAAGGCGGCCATGCGACGCTGGAGGAAGAAGTGGCTGAGGCGCAGGTGATCTTGTTCTGCCTGCCGGTGAATCCGCACCATGAGATCGCCAGCCGTATCGAGCCTCATCTGACCGAGGGCAGCGTATGCCTTTCCATCGCAAAAGGGTTGGATGAGTCAGGACGCACCGCGGCACAGGTGTTCGACAATGTGTTCAATGGCAAGCATCACTACGGAGTGGTGTATGGCCCGATGATCTCCGAGGAGATACGAGCCGGGCGGCATGCCTTTGCCGATGTGGTGTTATCCGACTATGCGGACTTCGAGGTGATGCACAGCCTGTTCCGCGGCAGCACGCTGGTATGCCAGCAAGCGAGCGACATGCACGGCAGGAGCTGGTCGGTGATACTGAAGAACGTGTATGCCATCCTGTTCGGTGTGGCGGACGAGCTGAAGATGGGCAAGAACATGCGTGGGCATCTGATGGTCGCTGCCATCGCGGAGTTGTCCGGCATCGTGCAGGCGTTCGGCGGGCAGGCGCACACGCCTTACAGTTATGCCGGTCTGGGCGATCTGGTGACGACAGGAACCAGCGCGGATTCGCATCACCACGAACTAGGATGCAAGCTGGTGCGTGGCGAGTGGAACGATATCTCTGGCGAGGGAGTGCATACCTTGCAGATGGTGGAGAAATACCAGGTGTTCGAGTGGCGCTCTTATCCGCTATTTTCCCTTTCGCACGACATCGTCTCGACCCCGCAGAGGTTGCATGAACGACTGGAGGAATATCTGCAGCAGTTGCGCGGAACGGAGAGCTGCCCAATCTGAAGCACGGCACTACGCGCCAGCGAAACTCCAGGTCACTGTCCCACTGCCCTCCCCATTCGGGTGATTGATTTCACTCACGCTGCAAGGCAGGATTCGGCACCTTGAACTTTCGGACCTGCATGCCATGATTGAGTACATCTTTTTCGATGCTGCGCTGCGCGACAAATTCGTGGCATATGCCAGGCAACACAATGTGCCCTGCACCGCCACCGATGACACGATGGGGCTGCTAGTGGCGGTCCCCGAGGACTTGCCTGACGATGTGGCGGACGAACTGGAAGTCTATTACGATGTGCTGGAGAGCGAGCAAGCCAATCTGAGCAAGGCAGAAGGAGACCTGAAACACCTGGCGGGATTCCGCTTCACCCTGCCGAACGGTGAATCGCGCATGCTGCCGGTGCGTCCCGACCTGGCGGGACGTCTGTTGGCCAGTTTCAGTCTGGAGGAGATACAGGCGCTGTTCGATGCTGTAGCAGACTGCACGCTGAACCCGAACAGCGAACATCTGTGCCAGATACTCGCCGCACAAGAAAAAAGGGACTGAGTCCCCTTGTAGCGCACACAAAAAAGCCCGCTCGAGCGGGCTTTTTTTCACGCACAGCGGAAACGCTTAGTGGTGGTGGCCGCCATCGCCATGCACATGACCGTGCGTCAGCTCTTCTGCCGTCGCGGCGCGCACGCCGGTGATGGTCCCCGAGAACACGAGCGCCTTGCCGGCCAGCGGATGGTTACCATCAACAGTGACTTCGGTATCAGTGACTTCCGTGACGGTGTAAAGCATGTAGTCTTCGTCATCGTCGCCTTCAGCGCCGCCTTCGAATTGCATGCCCACTGAGACATCCTTGGGGAACAGGTTGCGCGGTTCCGAGCGCACGAGGTCATGTTCGTACTCGCCAAAAGCGTCGTCCGGTTCCATGCTGACGGAGAACTTGTCGCCTACGGCTTTGCCGTGCAGTGCTTCTTCAACTGCGGGGAAGATGCCGTCGTAGCCACCGTGCAGGTAGCTGATGGCGTCGCCGGCTTTTTCCAGAACCGCGCCAGCGGCGTCGGTCAGTTCATAGGTCAGCGAGACTACGGCATTCTTTTCAACTTTCATTTCATTTCCTTTATCAATTTAAAAATTTCTTGCGCATGTCCGTGGGCGTGAACACCATAGAAGACTTGGCGCAACTTGCCGTGCTTGTCGATGACGAAGGTGGAGCGTTGGATGGCAAGCTTCTTGTGCCCATCCATTTCCTTCTCATACAGCACGCCATATTTTTTGCAGACACGCGCTTCGGGATCCGCCAGCAACAATACCGAAAGACCGTATTTGTCGCGGAAGGAGGCATGGCTGATGCAGTCGTCGCGACTGATGCCAACCACCAGCGTATCCAGTCTGGAAAATTCCTCGTCCAGATCGGAGAACTCGTTGGCTTCCATGGTGCAGCCTGGTGTGTCGTCCTTCGGATAGAAATACAGCACGACGTTGCACTTGCCCTGCTGCGCGACCAGCTTGAACGTTCCCATGTCCGCATCCGGCAATTCAAAATGCGGCGCTTCCATTCCAACCTTCAACGTCACAGCTTGTGATGGCATGGCTACCTCCCGTTTGCATTCTATCCAATTTCAATATCGCGCGCGCCTGAATTTGCTTTTCAATACTGGCCTCGGCGCTATAATCGTGGCATGAAAAACACATTACTTGGCGGACTCACTCCGCAACAATTCCTGCGCGATTATTGGCAAAAGAAGCCGTTGCTGATCCGTCAGGCCGTGCCCGGCTTCAAGGGGCTACTCGGCCCGCAACAGTTGATCGAATTGGCGTGCGATGAAGATGCACAGGCGCGCATCGTGACACAACAACGCGGCAAGTTCAGTCTGCAGCATTCGCCGTTTACGCCTAAGGACTTCGGCGATTTCGGCAAAGCCAAATGGTCAGTGCTGGTGCAAGGTGTGAACCACTTCCTGCCGCAGGCTACCGAGCTGATCAAGCAGTTCAATTTCATCCCTCACGCGCGGCTCGACGACCTGATGGTGAGTTATGCCCCCAAGGGTGGCGGAGTCGGCCCGCATTTCGACGCTTATGACGTATTCCTGCTGCAAGGCCTGGGACACCGGCGCTGGCAGATCTCCACGCAGAAGGATCAGACGCTGATCGACGGTGCACCGCTGCGCATCCTGAAGGATTTTTGCGTGGAGCAGGAGTGGGTCCTGGAAGCGGGCGACATGCTTTACCTGCCGCCGCATTGCGCGCACAACGGCATCGCCGAAGACGATTGCATGACCTATTCCATCGGCTTCCGCACGCCCGCCTATCAGGAGTTGTCGGAGCAGTTCCTGGTCTATCTACAGGACCGCATCTGCGTGGAGGGCATGTATGCCGACCCCGACCTGAAGCTGCAAAAACATCCTTCCGAAATCGGCACCTATATGCTGCGGCAGGTGGCCGGCGCCATACGCCAGATCAAATGGGATGACGAAGATGTCGCCAACTTCCTCGGCTGTTATTTGAGCGAGCCAAAGCCGCATATCTTCTTCGATGCTCCCGTCAAGCCCCTCTCCGAGGCGCGTTTTATACAAGCCTTGCATTCACGCGGCGTGTCGCTGGACTTGAAAACGCAGATGCAATGCCATGGCAGCACGCTGTTCATAAACGGCGATGCACATCAGGTCAGCAAGGTTGTCTACCGCAGCTTGCGTGAGTTAGCCGACACGCGTGAATTGGCAGCCAGCAGCGAATTGCCGCAGACAGTCATCGCGTTGCTTTATGAATGGTATCTGGACGGTTACCTCGCCCCCACAGCAACCGCCAGGAGACGCTGAACATGAACGACAAGACGCTGCAACATATTTTGTTCGATGGCGCAGTTGATTACATCGCGGCGCTGGATACTGTATGCGCGTCGGCACAGCGTACATTGAACATCTTCGAAAAAGATTTTTCTGACATCGGCTTCAATTCGGAAGCGCGCTACGATACCTTGCGCCACTTTCTGTTGAACAGTACCAACAACCATTTGCGGCTGCTGGCACATGACCCGCAACATCTGGTCCGCTATTGCCCACGCATGATGATGCTGTTGCGCGAGTTCAGTCACAGCATGGCAACCTACCAGACACCGCCGCACATGAAGAACGTGACCGAGCCTTTCGCCGTTGCCGACAGTGCGCACTATGTACGCCGTTATCACTTCGACGATACGCGCGGCCTTTTGGCCACGAACGATCCCGAAGGCGCACGCCTGCTCAACTCGCGTTTCGAAGAGATGTGGCAATCGTCCCGTTCCGGCGCGACCTCAACCAGACTGGGGCTATAACACCCTAGCTTTTTTCACAGGAATTGTTAGAATGCCGCGCCCTTTGCAGTACGAAAGTCGCCGCGAAGGATCTGAATACCTCGGTAATTCTTTTGTAACTTTTTGATTGATAGGAAATAAAATGAAATTCGCTACCCTGATCGCTGCCCTGTTCGCCCTGTCCCTGACCGCTTGCGGCCAAAAAGCAGCTGAAACCACTGCTCCTGCTGTTGAAGCTGCTGCTTCCGGCGTTGCTGCCGCTTCCGCTGTTGTCGCTGCTTCCGGCGTTGCTGAAGCCGCTTCCGCACCGGCTGCTGCCGCTGCGAAGTAAGCTTAACAAGCTTGAAAAAAGCCGACGCAAGTCGGCTTTTTTATTGCCCACATTTTTTACGCTCAGGCGATCTCGCGCCAACCCAATCCCTGCTGCTGATCCGCCACCGCGATCCAGCCTCCGCTACAACCCAACACCTGACTCAAGGCACCTACCGCCAATGCGGGCAGATTATTCTGCTGGCTTAAGTGTGCCGCCACGATGTGCTGCAAACGGCTGTTGTCCAGTCGGGATAGCAGGTCTGCTGCCTGCTGGTTATTCAGGTGCCCAAAGCGCCCGCCCACGCGCCGCTTGAGGGTGTAAGGATAACGGCCGTTCTGCAGCATCTCGGCATCGTGGTTGCACTCCAGCACCAGTGCGTGACAGGCGGAAAGCGTTGCCTCAATGTGTGGCGTGGCGTGCCCGGCATCGGTGAGCACGCCCAGTCTGTTTGCGCCATCGCTGAACACGTATTGCACTGGCTCAGTCGCGTCGTGCGGAACTGGGTATGGCTGTATTTCCAGATCACCGATGGAAAATGAGATATGCGAATTGATCTCGGTCGCGCTGAGTTCGGCAAACGCGACACTCTGCGCGCGCAAGGTGCCGTGCGTCATCCAGACGGGAAGGTTGAATCTGCGCGCCAGCTTGGCCACACCGGCGATATGATCGCTGTGTTCGTGGGTGACCAGGATTCCGCTGAGTTGTTCTGCTGACAGCCGCAAGCGACTCAGGCGTCGCTGCGTCTCGCTGACTGAAAAGCCGCAATCCATCAGCAGCGATGTCGCCCCGGCCTGTACCACCAACGCGTTGCCTTCACTGCCGCTGCCGAGAAGGGCAAAGCGTATCACTGCGGACTATTTTTCCAGATTCTGATACAACGCATCGAGGACGCGCGCAGCTTCCTTGCTGTGCAGGTCGGAGCCTTCTTTTACCGTCACATCGGTCATGCCGTTGGTCTCGTGCACCAGCACCTGCAACTCGTCCGCTTTCTTATCCTTAGCGACAGCCCTCAGGAAATATATGCCTTTGCTCCTATCCATGTCGCCGACAGCGATGCCCGCACGTTCCAAGGCAAGTCCTGCCTTGCGCCAGCTGCGGTCGAACGGTTCATTCACCAGGATGAAACGGACACCTCCCACTTCCAGCAACTTGGCAGGAACAACCGCAGCCGTTGGGGCACTGGCTGAGGCTACTGCAGTTTGTTCTGCCGCCTTGTCTCGCGAGAAATCCGAGTACTTCGCCACTTGCGTGCCATCGGCCCCCGGGATGGCATAACGCTGTTCGGTCGCGGGCGTCGTCATGTCCGGCGGCACTTCCAGCGAGGGAGCCTGCACCGCTCCCGCCTTGTAATCCACCTGTTTACGTTCGAACATGCTGCCGCATCCGACCAGCAGCGATATTGCGATGAAACCCAGTGCGATGTTGCTTGTCTTCATGATCATTCCCAATTAAATAACTCCTGCCTGACGCATTGCGGCCTCGACCACGGGCTGCGCACCAGCAGACAGCGGTGTGAGTGGCAGCCGCAGATTGTTCTTCATCTTGCCCATGCGCGCCACTGCCCACTTCACCGGGATCGGGTTGGCTTCAACGAACAGGTTACGGTGCAGGCCGAGCAGGCGGAAATTGATCTCGCGCGCCTTGGCGACCTCGCCGTTCAGCGCGGCAACACACATCTCGTGCATCAACTTAGGCGCGACGTTGGCCGTCACCGAGATGGTGCCGTGCGCGCCCAACAGCATCAGAGCCAGCGTGCTCGCGTCGTCGCCGCTGTAGATGGCGAAGTCCCCGATGGTGTCCTTCAAAGCAGCGGCGCGCTGCAAGAGATCGCTACCGCGGTCTATGCCGCCCGTCGCATCCTTGATGCCGACGATGTTCTTGATCTGCGCCAAGCGCAGCACAGTGTCGTTGCTCATGTCCGCACCGGTGCGTCCCGGCACGTTGTACAGGATGTGCGGCATGTCCACCGCCTCGGCGATGGCCTTGAAGTGCTGGTACAGCCCTTCCTGCGTAGGTTTGTTGTAATACGGTACGACGGTGAGCGAGGCAACCGCACCCGCCTTCTTCGAGAAGGCAGCCAGTTCGATGGCTTCCTTGGTGGAATTGGCACCGGTTCCGGCGATGATGGGTATACGTCCAGCCGCGTGCTCCACGGCAACCTGGATCAGCTGCTCATGCTCCGCCACATCCACGGTGGGGGATTCGCCGGTGGTGCCGACCACCACGATGGCGTCAGTGCCCTCGGCGATATGAAAATCGATCAATGCGCGAAATGCCGCCCAGTCCAGACTTCCGTCCTCATGCATGGGGGTGACGATCGCGACGATGCTGCCTGTAATCATGATGTCCGCTACGTGTTTTGAGAGCGCGCATTCTAACCGATTCACCCGATATTTTGTCCGCAAGCGTGCCAGCTATGAAATAATCAGCGCACTGTGAATGCCATCGATTTCAAACCCAACATCCCCTTATCCAGCCTCGCCCCGGGTGTCCGCGCAACCATAACCGACATCCATACGGATGAGGCTTTGCGCCAGCGCCTGCTGGCATTGGGGTTCCGCACCGGCAAGAACATCGAGGTAATCCGCAAGGCCAGCTTCGGCGGCCCGCTGCAGGTGCGCATCGGCACCACCGACATCCTGCTGCGCCGCAGCGAAGCGGCAAAGATCGAGGTCAAAACAGCATGAAACGCATCGCCTTGCTGGGCATGCCCAATACCGGCAAATCCACGCTGTTCAACCGTCTCACCGGCGGGGCGGCGCGTGTCGGCAACTGGCCAGGCGTCACGGTCGAGCTGCTCACCGGCAATATTCTGCTCGGCGGTGACATGGTGGAGATCATCGACCTGCCGGGCATCTACGACATCCACGGCTTTTCCGAAGACGAACAGGTCGTGCGCCATTTCCTGCACGACAACGTACCAGACCTGGCTGTGGTGGTGCTCAATGCCACGCAGATCGAACGCCAGTTGAGCCTGTTGTTGCAGTTGAAACAGCTGAACCTGAACATGGTCGTCCTGCTCAACATGGCGGACGAAGCGAGGAAATACGGCATCACCATCGATGGCGACAAGATGTCGCAGCTGCTGGGCATGCCGGTCCGACTCATCAGTGCCAAATATGGCTTGGGCCAGCAAGAAGCGATGCAGACCATAGTCAAGGCCTTGCGCTATCCAACGCCCGGGATGGCCGAAGCGGTGCGCACGCAGCTGGAGCAGGACGCCCATATCGAAATAGAGATGGCACGGGTATTGAACGGCGCGGTGCAAGTCCCTGTACGGCTGTCGGACACGCTGACCGACAAGCTCGACCGCTTCATGCTGCACCCCTGGCTGGGATTGCCGATCTTCTTCGGCATCATGTACCTGCTGTTCCAGGGCATCTTCTTCTTCGGTCAGCCGCTGCAAGGAGGCGTCGGCAATCTGCTGGGCTGGCTGCGCGATACCGTGCTCAACCCGGCCTGCGCCGGGCTGCCTGCATGGATGTCAGGGCTGCTGCTGGACGGTATCTACAACGGTGTTGCGACCGTTGCCGCCTTCGTGCCCATCATCATTCTGTTCTTCCTGTTCATGGCCATCGTGGAGGACACGGGCTACCTGTCGCGCGCGGCGTTCCTGATGGATACCTTGATGGCGAAGATGGGGCTGGATGGGCGCAGTTTCGTCATGTTGCTGATGGGCTTCGGCTGCAATGTCCCTGCGCTGATGGGTACAAGGGTGATGCGCTCGCGCAGCCTGCGCCTGCTATCGATGCTAGTGATCCCGTTCTCGCTGTGCTCGGCGCGGCTGCAGGTGTTCGTATTCATCACTGCCGCGCTGTTCTCGCACCAGGCTGCGCCACTGGTGCTGTTCAGTCTGTACCTGTTCAGCTTCGCCGCCGCCATCGTCACCGCCTTGTTGTTCAAACGCCAGTTCAAGAACAACGAGCCGTTCGTGCTGGAGCTGCCGCCATATCGCTTCCCAACGGGACGGCAGATGGTGTTGCGCGGTTGGCATGAGGTCACCCACTTCCTGCGTCGTGCATCGCAGTACATCATTGCCGGCGTGGTTCTGGTATGGCTGCTCACCAATCTGCCGCCCTCTGCCGCCCCAGCCAGCGCAGACACTTTCGCCGGCATGATAGGCGCTTGGCTGCATCCTCTGTTCGCGCCCGTCGGCATCAACGAACAGCTCACCATCGCACTGATCTTCGGCTTCGTCGCCAAGGAGATCGTCATCGGCTCGCTGGCGGTGATCTACGGCTTGAGCGGTGACGCGCTGGGCAGCGCGCTGGGACATCAGCTGGATTGGGTACAGGCCTACAGCTTCATGCTATTCACCCTGATCTACACGCCCTGCCTGTCCACCATCGCCACCCTGCGCAGCGAATCGAAGAACAGCGGCTTCACTTTGCTGGTGCTTGCATGGTCGCTGACGCTGGCATGGCTGGTCAGTTTTGTGTTCTATCAGACGGCGCGCGCGCTGGGCTACTAAACAAAACGCCCCGGACTGGCCGGGGCGTTCTGATCGATGCATCTGCCAGCTGCTTACTGCTTCCAGGCCTGCTCCAGCAATGCCTGAGCCCTGTCCGACTTGGCCTTGGCCTGATCCAGCTTGGCCTTCGAAGCTTCTGCCTTCTTCTTGTCTTCGGACAATTGCTTCTGCGCTTCCGCCAGTTCCTTTTCGGACTCTGCCACTTTCTTCAGATTGTCCTGATGTTCCGCCTCGGCTTTGAGCAGCGCTTCGCGTGCATATTCCGCTCCCGCCTGCTGTGCCGAGACATCCTTGGCATGCACCGGAGACGACGCCGAAACAAGCAACCCCAACACCAGCAGCATTCTCAACATGACATCTCCTTAGCGGAAAGCGGATCTCAGAACGACAAACGGATACCGATGTGCGGGCCGTTATCCAGCACGCCGCTCGGCTGATTGTTGATCAGGAAGAACTTGGTATTGCGATAGCCGATGTAAGCCTGGGTCAGTGCGGAGATCGAATACTCGGCACGCACGGCGCCTTGGTAGAAACGTTCCGAATCGCCGAAGCTGATGATTTTGGGTGCGTAGTGGTATTCGCCGACGAAAGCAAAACGGCGGTCAGTGGGAATCTCAAAACGCACCTGGGCACCCAAGGCGACACCGGAAACCAGCTTGCGACTAAGTGCCACCTTGTTCAGCGAAGAAACCACGGCCTTCGCACCGACACCGAGCGACAGACCGGGAACGGACCCTTCTTCGTTCAGCACCAGCAAGCCAGCTTCGCCCAGCAGACTATTTGAGTCGTTGTACATGAAGGAAGCGAACAGGTCGGATTTGCCTGCAATGCCGCTGATCACGCTGTACTTGAACTGGGCGGCACTATTGCTCAGATTGACATCCAGTGTGTCCGCAACAGCAACAGAACTGCCTGCGACCAGAGATAAAGCAACGAGACGACGCAACATAGATACCCCTTAATCAATCAAATTTGGCGGAGGCGGTGAGATTCGAACTCACGAAGGACTCTCATCCTCGCTAGTTTTCAAGACTAGTGCCTTCAACCACTCGGCCACACCTCCAGATCACTTCTTCATCCCGCGGATAACCGCACTACGACGGTCATACATGGAAAGAGTTCTCGGGCCTCGGCTGCACCCGAAAAACAATGGCGCGCATGATACCCGAAATTTGCCCCGCGCCAAAAAATCGGCACGCCATCGCGGTTGCAACTTTTACATTGCTTCGGTAGTCTCACGCCCGCCGTGCGTCATGCCGCACTTTCATTCTGGAGAAATCAATGGAATACCCAACCCAAACCGCACAGATCGGCGCCATCGCCGTCGAGCAGAACAAAGTCCTGCGCAACACCTACATGATGCTGGCGCTGACCATGATCCCCACCATCATCGGCGCGTTCATCGGCACCTCGATCAACTTCTCGTTCATGGCGGCACATCCCATCATCTACTCGCTCCTGATGTTCGGCGTAATGATGGGCATGCTGTTCGCCGTGACCGCCCTGCGCAACAGCGTGTGGGGCATCGCCGCCCTGCTCGGCTTCACCTTCGTAGCGGGCGTGTTCCTCGGCCCCATCCTGCAAGTGGCGCTGCACCTGAAGAACGGCGCACAGCTGATCGGCATAGCCGCTAGCGGCACCGGCATCATCTTCTTCTCGCTGGCCACCATCGCCACCGTGACCAAGAAGGATTTCAGCTTCATGGGCAAGTTCCTGTTCATCGGCCTGATCCTGCTGATTGTCGCTTCCCTGGCGAACATGTTCTTCCATATCCCCGCGCTCAGCCTGACCATCTCCGCCATCGCCGTGATGATCTTCTCCGCCTACATCCTGTATGACGTGAGCCAGATCGTGCATGGCGGCGAGACCAACTATGTGATGGCGACGCTGTCGCTGTATCTGGATATCTACAACCTGTTCATCAATCTGCTGCAATTGTTGATGGCCTTCATGGGCGAGAAGGAATAATCCTTCATCGCCTCAAAAAAGGCGGCCTTGTGGCCGCCTTTTGTTTTCTGACCGGGATAAAAGAGATGGAACTGAATACCTTCCTGAAGCAATTGAAAGAAGCGCCCGATAGCATCGCTTTCAACGACACCATCGGCCTGATCGATGCGATGTACGAATTCACCCCGACCGCTTTCGCAAACGGTACGCTGCGCAGCGAAGCGGGACAGAACAACGGCTCATGCAAGATATTTTCGTTCGCCAGACTGCAGCAGCTCTCGCCGCAACAGACGCTGCACTGCTTCGGCGACTATTACCGCAAGGACGTCCTGGGCAATCCGGAAGGTAGCGACCACCAGAACATACGCAACTTCATGAAGAACGGCTGGGAGGGAATCAGATTCGAGGGCGAGGCGCTCAAGCCCAGGGTCTGATCACACCGGCTTGTGCTGCTCGGGCCTCACGCGCGAGGCCAGCAGCTCATCACCCGCGTCGGCATCCACTGTCTGGCAGTTCGCATCTTCCAGCGGAAGTTCGGCGTCGTTCCAGCCGCGTATGCCCAGCCTGAGCGACACCACATTAGAGAACCCCATCTGCTGCAACACGTCAGCCGCCAGCGCGGAGCGCTTGCCAGAACGGCAGATGACCACGATCTCCCGTTCACGACCGGCGGCCAGTTCAGGCACAGTCTCGTCGTAGTCCCATTCGCAGGATTGTTCCAGAATTCCGCGCGGCACATTGATCGAGCCGGGGATGTGCAGCATCGCAAACTCTCCAGGTTCGCGGACATCCACCATGAGAGGCACGTCGCCCGCCTTGTAACGCCGCCCGAAGTCCCACGGCGTGACTTCCTCCACACGACCAAGCACATCGTTCACCAGATCGTCGTATTGTTTCATCACGCAACTCGCCATAAATTAATCATGCATTGCATGGTGATGAAGCACCTCGCCCATCGAATCCGCACCAGGAGCATAGAGCTGCATCGCCCAGCCCGCCCCCCAAACCAGCAGCGCCGTTAGCAAGAAAGGCCAGAAAGTCCGGCGTAACGCAGTTTCCAGCCAATGTCGCCGAGGTATGACCGCAAGCCTTCGATAAAGGCCGGCAGCCAGCATCCCGTCCAGCAACAACTCCGCAAACAGCATGGGGGCTGAGTACACCACATACAGGGATGAAAACAGCAAGGCCGCAAGCAATATCACCAGCGACAACGGAATCGCCATCTCCCCGGCGCCACCCGCCGCTTCCAGTATTTCCCCTGCAGGACCGCCCGTATCCGGAAGTTCAAAAGCGGCCGACTCATTTGTCGAATCAAAAGAACCACTGGCGCCACCGCCCCCGAAGCCGCCGCCACCGCCTTCGCAGGAAGGATGCCCTTCGCCGCCATTGCCTGGTGATGGAAGCGCATTTCCCAAATCCGGGATATCCGTGTAGTCCTCCGCCTTGGTTCGCAGCCAAAGCCACAGCAACAACAAGAAGACCGCATAGGCCACCATGCACGCCAGTAGGTAGCGCCAAGGCATCGAACGGACACCATTGTGCAACATGGAAAACGAAGCGATAAAACCGGATGCCGCGGTGATAGTCACCAGAAACAGCATCTGCAATCTGGGAAAGCCAGCCTGTTGAATCTTTCGATTCAAACGGAGTATTTCGCGGTGTCGAGAAACGGAAAAACGCACGTCTAGCCTCCCCGAAAAATTACATCATGGTCTGATTTCCAATGCCCATCCGTTCCCAGGGAACCGCTGTATCAGCTCCTCGGCGACCAAGTCGTCGTGCGGGTCATGACCTCTCGAACACCGCGATCGACTCCACATGCGAAGTCTGCGGGAACATGTTCATCACCCCCGCGGCCTTCAGCCTGTAGCCCTTCACATGCACCAGCACCTCGGCGTCGCGCGCCAGCGTGGCCGGATTGCAGCTCACGTAGACGATGCGGCTTGGTGCAGTCTCGTCGCTGATGGACTTCATCAGCTCGATGGCGCCGTCGCGGGGCGGATCGACCAGCCATTTGTCGAAGCGGCCTGACTTGGCCAAGGTTGCCTCATCCATCTCGAACAGGTTCATCGTC
Organism: uncultured beta proteobacterium; assembly: GCA_963813255.1. Classification (GTDB taxonomy): domain Bacteria; phylum Pseudomonadota; class Gammaproteobacteria; order Burkholderiales; family Gallionellaceae; genus Sideroxyarcus. The sequence goes on from CAWEYD010000005.1 coordinate 75,461, forward strand.
TGGAAGGTGGTGTTGCCGGAAAGACCGTTGTGCTCGGCGTTCTGTCTGGCGCGACGCACCAGCGCATCACTGCCTTCGACGCCCAGCACCTGCGCGCCGCTGCGCGCGATGGGCAGCGTGAAGTTACCCAAGCCGCAGAAGAAATCCACGATGCGCTCGTTCGGCTGCGGATCAAGCAGGCGTATGGCGCGGCTCACCATCAGGCGGTTCATGTCGCTGTTCACCTGGGTGAATTCGGTCGGCGCGAACGGCATGGTGATGCCGAATTCCGGCAGGCTGTAGGAAAGCTTGGGCGCATCCAGCGGATAGAACGGCGCGACCGTATCCGGCCCCTTGGTCTGCGTCCAGAACTGTACTTGGTGCTTGTCGGCGAATTCCTTGATCAGGGCTTCGTCGGACGGTGTGAGCGCCGCAAGGATGCGCAACACCAGCACATCCACATGCTCGCCCACCGCCACTTCGATCTGCGGAATGATGTCCCTGGCAGTGAATTTTTCGTTCAGCTCGCCCAGCAGCGGCAGCAGGCTGGCTATCTTGGGCGTGAGGATCTCGCAGTGCTGCATGTCGGCCACGTATTTGCCGTTCTGCTCGCGGAAACCGACCAGCGTCTTTTCCTTCTTCAGTACATGGCGCACCGACAGCCTTGCGCGCTGGCGATAGCCCCAGGGCTGTCCGTAGATCGGCGGCAGCATGGTCTCCGGCTTCACCTTGCCGATGCGCTCCAGGTTGTCCTCCAGCACGCGCTGCTTGACCGCGACCTGCGCACGCGGCTCCAGGTGCTGCATGGAACAACCGCCGCACACGCCAAACACCGGGCACTTCGGCTGCACGCGCATGAAGGACTGTTTCAGTATCCGTTCGACCTTCGCCTGTTCGTAGTTGTTCTTTTTGCGATACGAGGAATAGGTCACACGCTCGCCGGTCAGTGCGCCCTCGATGAAGATCACCTTGCCGTCGGCATGGGCGATGCCTCGGCCTTCATGGTCCAGCGATTCGATCACTACTGCTTGTTCAGTTTTTGCCATTTTCTTCCAACATCGTTAATACGCGCCCCAGACGGGTTTGCGCCAATCCCCAACCGATCAACACGCCGGTCGTATTCGCCAGCATGTCGGCATACTCAAAGTAGCGGTAGCCGCCCATGCCCTGCAAGAATTCAATCCCTCCCCCCATCGCCACCAATGACAGCAACAACCTGATGCGCGCCTTGTGCCCGACATATATCTGGCAGAACCACAGCGTGAGCAGTGTGTAAGTGAGCGCATGTTCAAGCTTGTCCACACCGGCAAAGGAAATCGGCTGCGGCGGATGCGGCATGAGCGACAGGTAGAACACGGCGGATACCCACAGCCAGCCCAGGGCCAGCCAGACTCTGTGCAGCATGCCCTACCCTTTGTTCCAGGCCGCGAGGTATTCAGCCCAATGTGGCTCGCCGGATTTCTCCAGCGTGGTGCGTACCAGCCCCAGTTCCTGCTCGTAGCGTGCTTTGGTGAACTGGCCGCGCATCAACTGGAATCGCGCGAACACCAGATACGTGTTCACCACGTCGGTCTCGCAGTAGTTGCGGATCTCGGCCAGCTTGCCTTGCTGGTACGCCTCCCACACCCTGCTGCCGTCCATGCCCAGCTTGCCGGGGTAGCCGATCAGCTTGGCCAGCTCGTCCAGCGGCGCGTTGGCGCGACCGGTGTACATCGCCAGCAGGTCCATCAGATCGAGATGGCGCGAATGGTAGCGGCTGATGTAGTTGTTCCACTTGAAGTCCTTGTCGTCCTCGCCCTGGTCCCAGTAGCGCGGGGCCTGGATGCCGTGGATCAGTCCGCGATAGTGCAGCACCGGCAGATCGAAGCCGCCGCCGTTCCAGCTCACCAATTGCGGCGTGTATTTCTCGACGCCGTCGAAGAAACGCTTGATCAGACTGCCTTCGTCTTCATCCAGCTCCCCCAGCGACCACACCTTGAAGTTGTCGCCTTCGCGCAGTACGCAGGAGATCGCCGCGACCCGCTGCAGATGGTGCGGCAGGAAATCGCTGCCGGTCTTCTGGCGGCGCATCTGGAAGGCCATCTCCGCCACTTCGGCATCGCCTACTGCACTGTCCAGTTCATACAGCGCGCGCAGCCCGGCGATGTCGGGGATGGTTTCGATGTCGAAAACGAGGGTAGGTGTCATAACTAACTAGAGAGACTTGGGTTTTTCCGGGTGCGCATGATACCCGACACCATCCCAACTTCCTACGTGGCGCTTGTCCATGCCTGCTTGACGCGCTGCGGAGGAAGGTAAAGAATCCCTTCGTCACGAAGGAATCACGTTCAATGCAGTTCAACCTGAAGGAGCTATCATGAACAAGCACCTGATCACCTGTCTGGCCGCAACAACAAGCCTTTTCACCAGCTCCGCATTCGCCGCCACCGGCGAGAACTGGGAAGTCACCACCAAGACCGAAATGGCCGGCATGCCGGCTGGAATGGGCGAGTCGACCATCACCATCTGCCTCGCAAAAGGTGCCGCGAAAAATCCCAAACAGCTCGTCAAGCAGGAAGGCTGCGAGATGACCGACCTCAAGACTTCCGGGAGCAAAACCACCTGGAAGATGCGCTGCGACAGGGACGGCGAAGTGATGACCGGCACAGGCGAGGTCACGCAAAGATCCGACAGCTACCAGGGCGTCACCAATCTCTCCGGCCAGTCTGAGGGCAAAACGATCAACATGACCGCGAATTACCAAGGCAAGCGCATCGGCACGCCTTGCGATACGTCAGCGCCCACTGTCGTCGCCGTCAAAGGCATGGAGAACATGAACGAGATGATGGGGATGGCCAACAAGCAGATGGCGAGCGCCATGGCCGAACAATGCGAAGTCTCCAACTATCAGACCCCGGAGCTGATCTCGAACAGGTTCTTTGGCCCAACCGCGGCCTGCCCCGGCAAGGAAAAGTTCGCCTGCAAAGTCATCAACAAGGATGTCCAAAAAAACACGGAAGTCTTCGTAAAGCTGGCCAAGCATGACGACACATCGGATGTGTCCATCGCCAAGACCTGCGGCATCGACATGCCGTCGACCATCAAGACCATCTGCAAGAAAGTGGACGGCAGCAATTACCAGCAGTTGTCCGAGTATTGCCCTGTAGAGGCCAAGTCCTTCGAGACTGCGCGCAGTTACAGCAGCACCCCAAGGTCGACCAACGCAGTCACGGACAACCCCGTTGGCACAGCCATCGACGGTGCCAAGAAGCTGAAAGGACTGTTCGGCTTCTGATCGCATCATGCGATATCTGATTGGGGTGTTGCTGTTCTGCCAGCTGACTTTGGCAGCAGCACACCCCGATCCTTTTCCACAGGCAGCAGAGTCTTATGCGGTCGAGATCAACGGCGCTGCGCTGTGGGAGAGACAATCTCACCGCCGCCTGCCTCCCGCCAGCCTGACCAAACTGATGACTGCCTTGCTGGTGACAGAACATAACCAACCTGATGCCCTCGTCACCGTCAGCCCGGCTGCTGCAAGAGAAACCGGTTCGCGCATCGGCATCGAGGCAGGCGAGACATTTCGCAGCGGAGACTTGCTCACCGCCGCCCTGATCGCCTCCGCCAACGATGCCTGCCATGCACTGGCCGATGCGGTGGCCGGCGACCAGCAGCGCTTCGTGCAGATGATGAACCAGCGAGCGAAGGAACTGGGCATGCATGACACCCATTTTGCCAACGCTTGCGGCCATGACGCCCCCGGCCACTATGCAAGCGCGCATGACCTGAGCCTGCTTGCACACGAAGTCCTCAAGCACCCCGAGTTGTTGGAGATCACGTCCCGGATCGATGCCCGCATCACCTCACGGGATGGCAAGCACAGTTACCACTTCGAGAACAAGAACGAGTTGATCGGTCGCTACCCGGGAGCATTCGGCCTGAAGAGCGGCTATACCGCGAACGCAGGGAAGTGCCTGATCGCCTATGCCAAGCGCGGAGAACAGCGCGTGCTGCTGGTGATGCTGCGCAGCAAGGACCGCTGGTGGAACGCAGTGGATATTCTCGATGCAGCCTTTGAACATGCGCGCCACCAGCCCTGAAACATCGGCAGCCGTGCTGCTGTGGCTGGCGCTGGCCGTGTTTATCTCCTATGCGACTGCGCTGACCGGCGACTTCCAGTTCGACGACTACAACGTCATCGTCAACGAAGCGCAGGTGCACAGCTGGGCGAACTGGTACGCCAGTCTTGGTAGCGGCATCCGCCCTCTGCTCAAGTTCAGCTACACCCTGAACTGGACCATGGGTAGCAGCGTGACAGGCTTTCACCTGACCAATCTGCTGATCCATCTGGCGAATGCTTATCTGGTGTATCGGCTCGCCCAGGAATTCGTGCAGCAACAATGGCAACAGTCGCAACTCCGGCAGGTTCCGCTGTTCGCCACACTGCTGTTCGCCCTCCACCCCGTCCACACCGAGGCGGTGAGCTACATCTGCGGCCGCTCCACCTCCTTGATGACGCTGTTCTATCTGGCAGGACTGCTGAGCTACATCAAGGGACGCACACAACAGGACCGGCGACTCATTTACCTCGTCACGCCTTTGCTGTTCCTGCTGGCACTAGGCGTGAAGGAAACGGCGGTGACCTTCCCGCTCGCGCTGCTGATCTGGGAATCGGCTTGTGGAGGAAGGTGGCAGACGGAGCTCAAGCCGCAGTGGCCAAGCTGGGTTGTACTGGGTATCGCTATGCTGCTGTTCCTGTTCAGCGACAGCTATTCGTCGCAGATGGCGCGCAGCGCCGCATTCAACAGCATGCAAGGCAACCTCGCCACGCAACTCTCGGCTTACGCCTACCTGCTGCAGCAATGGGCGCTGCCGCTGTGGCTGAACATCGACCCCGATCTGTCGATGCTGAGACAACTGTCGGAAGCGATGTTGCCGCTGGCATTCTTCATTGCGTCGCTGGTGTTGATGATGGCGTGCTGGCGCAAACGGCCGTGGATCAGCTTCGCGCTGGCATGGGCGATGCTGCAAATCCTCCCGCTCTACCTGTTGCTGCCGCGCATCGACATCGCCAACGAACGCCAACTATATCTGGCAAGTTGGCCACTGCTGCTCGCGCTGGCGATCGAGATGAGACTGTGGCTGGACAGCCGGACTTTGCGACTGGTGGCACTCGCGCTGCTGCTCACCTTTGCCAGCCTCACGCTGCTGCGCAACCAGGTGTATGCCAACGAGATCAGCCTGTGGGAAGACACCGCAGCGAAATCACCGCACAAGGCGCGCGTACACAACAATCTGGGCTATGCCTATCTGCTCGCCCACCGTGAAGAGGATGCGCGGCGCGAGTTCACCACGGCACTGCAGCTCGACTCGCAACTCCACAAGGCACGCAACAACCTGCTGCGCCTGGAGCAGGAGCTCAGCGCTTCACGCGATAAAGACGCTTCTCCAGCGTCGCTCCCTTGATACGGTCGAAGCGATCGTCCATCGCCCCGTCCAGTTTGGCCACCCTGTCATCGGGATGCGGATGGGTCTTGAACAACAGGGCGATGCTGCCATCGTCCTTGGCGAAATGGCCGATCTGCTGCAGCACGCTGGGCAGGCCGTAGGCGTCATAGCCGGCGCGCGTCGCCAGCACCACCCCGATGCGGTCCGCTTCGAACTCGGCGTCCTTGTCCAGGCTGCGCGCGACGATCTCGGCTCCGCTGCCGATCAGCTGCTGCAGCTTGTCGCTGCCGACCTGTTTTGACAGTGCCCTGCTACCCGCATCCACCAGCTTGCTCTGCTGCAAAATCTTCAAATGGTGCTTGCGTATGACGTGGCCGATCTCGTGCCCCAGCACACCGGCCAGGTCCGCTTCGTTCTGCAACAGCTTGTACAACCCCAGCGTGACGAAGACATAGCCGCCGGGAGCCGCGAAGGCGTTCACGTCATCCGACTGGATCACGCCGAAATGCCAAGGCAGATCGGGGCGTTCGCTCTGGCTCGCCACCCACTCACCCACCTGGTTCACATATTTCTGCAGCTTGGCGTCCTTGACCAAAGGTGCGGCGCCCAGCAGGTTGCCGGATATCTGTCTGCCGATGGCGATCTCCTCGGACTCGTCCGGCCCCCTGACCTCCTTCACCACCTCCACCAGCTTGGGAGCTTCGGCATTGAGCTTGTCCTTCAATGCCTGGCCGAAATCCAGCGCCGCGCTGTTCAGCACCACCGACATAGAACCGACTGCCGCCATCCATCTCATCATCGTTCTCATGTCGTCTCCTTACTGCACTGCAGGCAGATAATCGAACTGGCGCGACACCAGCTTGCCCTGCGCAGCGAATTTCTGTGCATCGGCTTTCTTGACCGCATATGACTCGGCCAGCTGCAACTCGTCCGCATTGAAGCTTGCCGCCTTCAACTCCTCCTCGTTCAGCCCGCGTATACCGGTGGTGGCCACCACCTTGCCCGTCGCCGCACGCCCCGAGGTCAGTGCCAGCAACCCTGATGCCTTGGACGCTCCCTGTTTGGCATCGCCCTTGCGAACGCTCAGCATGCGCACCCAGCCGCTGCCCTTGCCTGCCTTGACCTTGAACCAGCCGCCGTCCTTGCCGAGGATGCTCACCTTCTCGCCCGCCGCCAGGTTCTTCAGCGTCTTTGCATCGCGGAACGGTTCCGCCTTCAGTTCCTCCGCTTTCATCAAGGTACCGTTCTCCGCCGCCGATGCCGCAGACGCACCGAGCAACAGGCACAGCGCAACCAGAAATTTCCAGTTATTTTTCATGTTCTCTTTCCCATTTGAGTAAGGCTTCCGCCAACAACAGCCGCCACTCCTTCTCCGCCTCCTCGCCACCGTGCACATTGCCGCTATGCACCACATGGCTCACTGCGCCTTCGACATGGAACAGGAACTTAGACAGCAGCGGCTGCAACCCGGCCAGCAGCGCTTCCACATCGGCGTCGACCGCCTGCTGTGCCGCTGCATCGCTGGCATCCGCCACCCAGGAGATGGCGATGGTCTTCTCGAACAGCCCCCACAGCCCTTTCTGCTCGCCGCTCATCACTTCCACGCTCTTGTGCACCGCACCCATGCGCTTCAATCCGAGGCGGATCTTTTCCAGCATGCTGTCCGGGATCACGTTGCGTCCAGTGTCGAAACGTATCAACAGCAGCGTGGCCTGCAGATCGCCCGAGCGGGCTGCCGCCACACGCACCATGTTCTGCTCAAGCGCCTTGCTGGTCGCGGTCGCATATAGACGCGCCAGCGTGAAGTAGGCGATCCCCATCAGCACCGGCCCGGCCAGGTTGATGTAGATATTGGTGAAGTTGATGCTGGCGAACGAGAACGCGATCAGGATGACTTGCGACAGACCGAACAACTTGTCGATGTTGCCGCGCCCCTCCTCGCGATAGAACGCCCACGCGGTCGCCCAGATGATGGCGAGCGTGATGAGCAGGTACCAGATGCGTCCCTCGGGGAAGCGCAGCGAGTCGCCGTGCTTGGTGTTGTCGATCGCCGTCGCCAGCACCTCCACGCCCGGATGCATGCGCGCCATCGGCGTGGCACGCAGGTCGTACAGGCCAGCCGCGGTGGAACCGATGAGCACGATCTTGCCTTTGAACTCATCCAGAGGGCGCTTCTTCTGCTTGCTGCCCATGTCCAGATACACGTCGGCGAAACTGACGTACTTATAGCTGAAAGGTTTGCCGCGCCAGTTCAACAGCATGAGTTCGGTGCTGGGCTGAGGCCAGCCGAATTCACGCCCCATGCGTGCCGGCAATGAAGGCAGCTTCCAGCCGTAGCCTGCGATATACACCGGGTAGTTGCGCACCACGCCATCTGGGTCCAGCGCCACGTTGTGCGTCCCCAGCCGCCCGCCATCGATCGCAGCCTGGAAATGCGGCAGGATGATACCCATCGTCGCATCCGGCTCCGGTTCCTCGTCCGGCATCGGCAACACGCCGGGTATCTGCGCCGCCTTGATCTGGCTCAGCGCATCGCTGGAGGGATCGAGGCGCAACATGGGGAAGAAGGTATTGTTGGTCCCCGCGATGGCCGCGTTGAAGTAGGCATCGCTGTCCGGGTTGAACACGTCGGCGTCGCTGAACAGGATGTCGAACACCACCGCCTTGGGCTGCTGCTTCTCGATGTTCTCCAGGAACTCGCCCAGCACCTGGCGCGGCCAGGGCCAGCGCCCGTATTCATTCGACATCGCCGCCAGACTCTTCTCGTCGATGTCCACGATCACGATGTCCGGATCGGGTTGGGCTGGTGCCAGGCGGTAGCGCACCATGGCATCGAAAGCCGCCGTGCGCATCTCGCTGGTGATATGCAGGAAGGCCGTGTCGAGCAAGGCGAACACGGTAAACAGCGCGGCCAGATACAGATAGAAGCTCTGCTTCCACTTGCGGGCCAGCAGATCAGAGAATGCCGCAAGCGCGAAGCGGTAACGGCTGAGCAGGAATAGTTTTAGTTTCATGCGCCGAGTTTACCAGCCACACAAAAGAAATGACCGGGGAAAAGTTCCGAACTTGTATCGATAATCCCGGCGAGTTTGCTTGCAGGCTTAGCTGCTGAAGCGGAAGCCTTTATCAAAGAAAAGGATACGGCATGCATCGACGACTGCCGGGTCGTACTGGCTGCCCCGGCCACGATCGATCTCACTCATGGCAGCCAAGCTCCCCAGTGTCGGACGATAGGGCCGGTGCGAGGACATCGCTTCCACCACGTCGGCCACTGTCAGTATCCGCGACTCGAGCAGGATCTGCTCGCCCTTCAGCCCTTGCGGGTAGCCTGAACCGTCCAGTTTTTCATGGTGCTGCAGGATGATGTCGGCGATCGGCCACGGAAATTTGACGTCCTTCACGATATCGTACCCGGACCTGGGATGGGTCTTGATGAGCATGAACTCGATCTCGTTGAGCTTGCCGGGTTTGGAGAGGATCTCCGCCGGGATGCGGATCTTCCCCAAGTCGTGGATGATGGCAGCCAGGTGGACGCCGTTGACCTGCTCCTCCGGCAATCCCATCTCCTGAGCGATGGCGGTCGCCAGCTCGGCGACGCGCTCCTGATGGCCGGCGGTATAGGGATCGCGCGCCTCCACGGTGGCGGCGATGGTCTGGATGGATTGTTCCAGACTCTGCCTCAGTACCTTTGCATGCTGTTCATGCTCGGCGCGGGTGCGCAAGGTGATGATGCCGTAGGCCAAGTCGTTGGCCAGTTCCTCCAGCAGCCGCACTTCCTCGGCATCGAAGGCGTCAGCCTCGGACGAATAGATGTTCAAGCCGCCGAAAGTGTCGCCGCCGCCGGAAAGGGGCAGCGCGATATTCGAGACATAGCCTCTTGCCAGCGCGGCATCTCGCCATGGTTTGAATCCCGGATCGCTGGCGATGTCTCGGCAAATATTCGTCGTGCCAAGACGGATGGTTCTGGATATTGGCAACCGCCCCCGTTCCGTGTCGGCCCAGCTGAGGTGTTGCGCCCAATACTCACCCTCCCCCATCCCCGACCATGCCATGGGTGTGATGATCTTATCCGGCTTGTCGTCGGCATAGTCCACTACCGCCAGTCGGTAGCCACCCTCTTCCACGATGACCTTTGTAGCCATACGCAACAGTTCGTCTTCGCTCGCTGCACGCACCAAGGCAAGATTGCCTGCCGACAGCGTCTTTAGCGCGCGGTTGGCGCGGTGCAGCGCGTTCTCTGCTCGCTTGCGTTCAGTGATATCCCTGATCACTCCGTCATAGGCCAGCAACTTCCCGGAAGCGTCCTTGAACAGGATGATCGTATTGCTCACCCATCGTATCTCCCTGTCTTTCCGGACGATACGATGTTCGATCGGCGGAACCTCCTTCCCCGCCAGGACCTGTTTCACTCGCTCCTGAACCAGTTCTCGATCTTCGGGAACGACCATCCGTATCCACAGGTTGGGTTCGGCTACGAATTCTTCCGACTTGTACCCCGTCACCGTCACACAGGCCGGGCTTTGTATGGTCTCGACAGCGCGCCCGTCTTTGATGCGCACCGTATATTGATAGTCCGTCAGCCCCTCGGTGATGCGCTTGTAGCGAGCCTCGCTATCCCGTAGCGCCTGCTCCGCGCGCAGCCGCTCCCTGATGTCGCGCGTGACTACCTGAACGAAACTCCGCTGCTGGATGTGCAGAAAATTGGCGGAATATTCGATGGGGATCGTCTCCCCGCTGGGCCGTTGTATCTCGATGTCGCCGCCGCGGCCGCGGCCGGTTTTTCTGATCGCGACAAACCGGTGCCGGACTGGCTCATGGAGTTTTCTGGGGTATATATCCCAAACCTTCAGTACCTTGAGCTGCTCCAAAGTCCTGCCGGTCTGCCTCTCGAATTCCGGGTTGCAGTCCTCCACCTGCCAGGTATCGCAGTCGACCAGCACGATGCCATCCATGGCCTCGCTGAACAGCGACTTGTATTTCCCCTCCGCCAGCTTGCGGTTGCGGATGCCCTTCTCTTCGGACAAGGCTCGTTTGATGGCAGGCGCCAGCCGCGCCAGGCTGTCCTTCAGCACATAGTCTTTCGCGCCCAGCTTCAGCAGCTCCACGGCTGCTTCATCCCCGATCACGCCGGTCACCATGATCACCGGGACCTGCGGGTGGTTGCGGCGCGTATACTCCAAAGCCTCACGGCCGTTATAGGCCGGCAGGCGGTAGTCGGCGAGGACCATGCTGGGCTTGAATTCATCGAGCGCGCGCTCGAACGCCTCGCGTGTGTCCACCCGCAATATGGAGGGCACCAGTCCCGCATCCTGCAACTCGCTTTCCTCCAATTCCGCATCAGAGGGAACATCTTCCAGGATCAGGATACGCAGCTCCTTGTCCTCGATGGAATCAGCCATGGTCATTTTTCCTTGATTGGAGGTCGGTTGATAAGCAGCCAGTAGAACCCCAGCTCGGACACCACCTTGGTGAACTCATCGAAATCCACCGGTTTGCTGATGAAGCTGTTGACGCCGAGTTTGTAGCTGGCAATGACGTCCCGGTCCTCCTTGGATGAGGTCACCACCGCCACAGGAATGTTCTTCGTCCGCTCATCGCCTTTGATGCGGCGCAGCACCTCCAGTCCGTCCACCTTGGGCAGGCGCAGATCGAGCAACACGACTTTGGGTGGGTTCTCGATCTGCCGGTTGGCGTATTCGCCGGTGGCGAAGAGAAAGTCCAGCGCCTCTGCGCCGTCCTTCACCCACACCAGCTTGTTGGCAAGGTTGCGTTCCTTCAGCGCCAGCGTGGCCAGTTCGGCATCGGTAGGGTTGTCTTCCACCAGCAGGATTTCCACGTCGTCGATCTGAGTAGTCATGTCGTTCTCCCTTGGTTTGGCAATGCAAAATAAAATGTTGCGCCTTCATTGACCTTGCCCTCGGCCCATACTCGTCCGCCATGCCGGATGACGACGCGTTTCACGATGGCCAGACCGATCCCCGTTCCCTCGAATTCCGCGACCCCATGCAACCGCTGGAACACGCCGAATAGTTTGTCGGCATACTGCATGTCGAAACCCGCGCCATTGTCCTTCACGTAGTAGATGTTTTCAGTGCCCTCGGCGCGTCCTCCCACCTCTACAAACGGCGCCTCCTTGGGGCGCGTGAACTTGATGGCATTGGCCATCAGGTTGATCAAGACCTGGCGCAGCATGGACAGGTCGCCATGACACAGCGGGAGTGGTTTGATCTCCAGGGTCAGTTCGCGCTCGCCCAGGTTCAGCTTGAGGTCCTCGAACACTGCATGAGCCAACTCTTCCATGTTGATCTCGGACATCGACATCCCCGCCCGCCCCATGCGGGAGAACGCCAGGATGTCATCGATGAGCTGGCCCATCTTCTTGGTGTTGTCGCGCACCACGTTCAAGTAACGCTTGCCTTCATCATCCAGCTTGTCTGCATAGTGTTTCAGCACCTGCTGCGAGAAACCGTCGATCGCACGCAACGGTACGCGCAGGTCGTGCGAGACCGAATAGGCAAATCCTTCCAGATCCTTGTTGGCCGTTTCGAGTTGGCCGGTGCGTTCCCGTACCAGTTCTTCCAGATGTTCGTGATATTTGCGCAATTCATCTTCTGCCAGCTTGCGTTCGGTGACGTCACGCGCCGCAGCGAAAACACCGGCCACCTCGCCCTTCTCGTTGCGGTACACGCTAGCGTTGTAGAGCACCTCTGTCACCTTGCCGGATACATGCCGCAACGCCAGCGGATAGTCCGTGACCAGCCCCTTGGCAAACACTTCCTGGTAGCCCGCACGCGCTTTGTCCGGCTCGGTGAAATATCCCGAGAAATCGCTGCCGACCAGCGACTGGCGCGGCACTCCCGTCACCTGTACCGTCGCCTCGTTCACGTCGGTGACCTTACCTTCCACACTGATGGTCACCAGCGGGTCAAGGCTCGCCTCGATCAGGCTGCGTGAGTACAGTGACACGGCGCGCAGCTCCTCTTCCGCTCGCTTGCGCTCGGTGATGTCACGCGCCGCGGCAAATACCCCAGACACGTCACCCTTTTCGTCGCGATACACGCTGGCGTTGTAGAGCACTTCCATCACCTTGCCGGACACATGCCGCAGGGCCAACGGATAATCGGTGACCGAACCTTCGCGGAGCACCCGTTGGTATCCCTCACGCGCCTTGTCGGGTTTGGTGAAGTAATCGGAAAAGTCGCTGCCGACCAACGCTTCGCGAGCAACACCGGTCGCAGTGACGGTCGCCTCGTTCACGTCGGTGATCTTTCCTTCCGGGCTGATGGTCACCAGCGGATCGAGGCTGGCCTCCAGCAGGCTGCGCGCATACTGCGCTGCGTTGCGCTGAAGTTTCAGCTCGGCCGGGCTGGGCAGGTTCAGGGCTCGCGGTATCACCCACCAGATCGCGAACACGGTTGCCACGGCAACCACGGCAGACACTGCCTTTACATACGCGGCCAGCCAGTACAGCGGGAGCCAGATCGTCATGGCCGACATAAGGTGGGTGCTGGCGCAGGTCAGAATGAATCCGTTGAAGAAAGCCAGGTACAGCCAACGGTATTCCAGATCCTGGCGCTTCCAGACGAAATAGGTGACAGCGATAGGGTAGGAGCTGTACGCGAGCACCATGGTCGCGTCCGACAAGGCGGTCGTCCAGAGCAGGGCCGGGTTCCAGGTCAGGCAATAGCCATGCGGGATGTAGTCGTTGACCCCGAAGAAATCAATCATCGATTGCATATTCACCCTCCTTTTTGCGCAACAGAGTCTGTGCGTTCCCCTGATGAAGCGGCAACGCAAAATAGAACGTCGCACCTTCATCGACTTTACCCTCCGCCCATACCCGCCCGCCATGCCGGGTGATGATGCGTTTCACGATGGCCAGACCGGCCCCGGTCCCCTCGAATTCCTCGATCCCATGCAGACGCTGAAACTCGCCGAACAGTTTGCCGACATACTGCATATCGAAACCCACTCCGTCGTCCTTGACGTAGTAGATGGTTTCCTCACCATTGGTGTGTCCTCCCACCTCGACCCGTGCCGCTGGGTGAGGCCGGGTGAACTTGATGGCATTACCCAGCAGGTTGAACCATACCTGGTGCAGCATGGCCTGGTCGCCATGACAATGAGGGAGCGGTTTTATCTCCATGGTCAACTCACGCCCGGCCACGCCAGGCTGGAGTTCGCGGGACACCGCCCGCACCAACGCCTCCGTGTCGATTTCGGACACACTCATTCTCAGCCGCCCAACGCGAGAGAAGGCCAGGATGTCATCTATCAGCCGCGCCATCTTTTGGGCATGGTCGCGCACCACATTCAGATAGCGCTTGCCTTCTTCATCGAGCTTGTCCGGATATCGCTTCAGCAGCATGTTCGAAAAACCGTCGACTGCCCGCAGTGGTATACGCAGTTCGTGGGATACCGAATAGGCAAAACCTTCCAGGTCCCTGTTGGCGGCCTCAAGCAGGCTAGTGCGTTCCCGCACCAGTTCTTCCAGATGTTCGTGGTACTTGCGCAGTTCTTCCTCTGCCTGCTTGCGCTCGGTGATGTCCATGATGTTGCCGAACACGCGAACAGTCACGTCCTGTTTGCGTTCGGCGCGTCCCATGGTCCTTACCCACAACCGCTCCCCTTGGGCATTCACCAACTTCAACTCCAGATCGTAGGGGATGCCTTTTTCGATGGCTTGCTGAAAAGCCTCGTCGATAGCCTCTTGGTCATCGGGTGCGTAGAACTTCATGTCCTGCTTCGGATTGCCCGGATCGTAGTCTTTCGATACGCCGTGGATTCGATAGACCTCGTCCGTCCAGACGACCCGCTGTGCGGCCACATCGTATTCCCAGCCGCCCAACTTCGTGACATGTTGCGTCTCGTTGAGCAGGCTCTGCGTCTTTCGCAAGTCCTCTTCCACCCGTTTCAGCTCGGTGATGTCCCGCGCCGCAGCGAACACGCCCGCAACCTCGCCCTTCGCGTTGCGGTACACGCTGGCGTTGTAAAGCACCTGTTTCGTCCCGCCCGAAACATGGCGCAGGGTCAGCGGATAGTCCGTGACAAATCCCTTGGCAAACACTTCCTGGTAGCCGGTGCGCGCAGTGTCGGGATCGGTGAAATACTCGGAGAAATCGCTGCCGATCAGCTGCTTGCGCGGTACGCCCGTCGCCGCCACGGTCGCCTCATTCACGTCGGTGATCTTTCCCTCCACGCTGATGGTCACCAGCGGATCAAGGCTGGCCTCGATCAGGCTGCGCGCATATTGTGCTGCCGTGTGCCGCTCTTCCTCGGTTCGCTCGCGCTGGATCTCGGCTTTCAAGAGCGCTCCCGCTATCCACAGGATCAAGGCGCCCAGCCCGGCTATGCTCGTTGCCGAAAACAGTGCCAGCGCAAAAGGTGCGCTGAAATATCCTGCGTGGTATCCCTGCAGGATCATCCACCCGGCCACCAGGCTGAACCCAATTGCCGCCGGCAACAGGCGCCGCACCGTGACACCCGCGGCGCTGTCGCTGGTCATCAAGCGCCTGAACGGATAATCGGGGCGCGCATTCACCAGCCCAAGGGCAAGCAACACGAAGGCCACTGAAGTGTTGACCGCCATCGGGGTGTAACTGAGCTGCGCTCGCAAGAAATCTTCGATATCGAACGCATAGCCGATAAGCGCAGACCCGGCCGCCACGATGGGCACCATGGTCAGCGTGTTGACCGCCATGACCATGCCACCTTTCCCCATACTCAACAGCAGCAGAGCCGCCCCCAGCGCGGCGAAACTGAGTGCCGTGTTGACAGCCATCCTGCCAGGGATATCGCCGGGAAGATCGCTGATGTCCCGGATCAGCAACTGATCTATGCCGAAGTCTGTACAGCTCAGATATTCACCCAGTGTCAGCAGCCCGACCAGCAGCACGGCACCCGCACAGAGTCTCGAAACGATACGCGAGCGCTGGCTCTGATCGCCTGTCTGGATCACCCATAGCGAGACGCCGGAGAGGATGAAGCAGAACGCAGTGTTGGCCTTCATCGCGGTCAGCCCAGGCAGGCCGCTTTTGAGCGCCTCCAGGTCAAGCAGCCAGCCGATGATCACGAGCACGCCCACTGCAGCCGCAACCACCGCAGCAATTTGCGGAACGCGGTCTATCGCCCCATACAGATGACGCTGCTCGGAAACATTCATGCCCCACATCCCCCATGGTTTGCAATCAGCTCGGTACAAATCAGCACACTATCGCCAGGTCACATCGAATTGCCATTCCTGAAATACTGCATTTCGTGGTTCTGTTTGTAGTCAGTCATCAGCCGAAAGACAGCTTGAGTCCCTGGATCACGACTGGTTGCGCTTGCCGGTCAGGAAGTCCGCTTTGTAGCCTCCCTGAAGAAAGCAACGAGGTATTCCTTACCTTGCAGCGTCACCGGAAACGAATGGATATCCGCCAGGAAGGTGCTGCCGTCCTTCCTTCTGACCGGTATGTCCCGCGCCAGCATCATTCCTTTACCGCACTGTTCTTCGATCTGTTTCCGGATGTGGGGCCAGTCTCTCTCGGGGTGGACATCGGCGAGCCTCAGCCCGGTGATATCTGGCTGGCTGTAGCCCAGCATCTCGCAGATGACGGGATTGCCGTAGACGAATCTGCTTTCCTTCACGTCCGCCAGCAATATCCCGTCCCGGACGTTCTCGATGATGGCTCTGAACCGCTGCTCGGATTCTCTCAGCGCATCCTCTGTTCTCAGACGTTCCGAGATGTCCACGGCATAGATGAGGATGCGGTTGCTGTCCGCCACGAACGACATGTGCTGCTCGAAGGTGCGATCTCCGACGCTGGCCTGACGCACTATCTCCTGCTGCTTGCCTTCTCGGAAAGCGGCGAACACATCGGTCAATCCAGCGAGCAATGGATGCTTGGGCCCCATCGAGACCAGATCGGGGAACAGGGTCTGGGTAGCAGGATTGCCATAGCTTACCTGCCCGGAGGCGTCGGCTTCGAAGATGGGATTCGGGCTC
Source organism: uncultured beta proteobacterium (assembly GCA_963813255.1). GTDB lineage: Bacteria > Pseudomonadota > Gammaproteobacteria > Burkholderiales > Gallionellaceae > Sideroxyarcus. The sequence goes on from CAWEYD010000005.1 coordinate 91,854, forward strand.
GACAGAAGGAACGACGACAGCCGCAGCGTATTCTGCTGCGCTTGCTGCCGCTCGACCGCGCGGCGTATGTGCTGCAGCAGATCGTCGATCTCGTAGGGCTTCACCAGATAGGAGAACGCCCCCTTGTTGGTGGCGTCGATGGCCGTATCCAGAGCCGCATGGCCGGTCAGGATGATGGCCTCAGTGAGGGGGGCGGCGAGTTTGATCTTCTCCATCACCTCGATGCCCGACATGTCCGGCAGCTTGAGATCGATCAGTGCCACGTTGACGAAAGCGCGCAAGGCCTCCGCAACTCCCTCGGCTCCGGTTCCTGCTACCGCGACCTCATAGCCCTTGATGCGCAGGATGTCGGCGAGCGTCTTCCTGAGATTCGCGTCGTCGTCCACCACCAGCAGTCTGGATTTGTCTTTCATTTGGAGACCGCCTCGCCAGTCAGCATCTCGACACGGTTCCTGCCCTGCTGCTTCGCCCGGTAAAGCGCGTCGTCCACCCGCTTCAGCAGCGAGTTCTGGTCATCCTGCGCATCGAACACGACGACCCCGAAACTGGCTGTCAGTTCGCTCACCTTGTCGAAGTGATGCCCGGCGATCGCCTGGCGCAGCTTCTCAGCAGCCTTCCCGGCGCCCCGCATGTCCATCTGCGGCATCAGCACCAGGAACTCTTCCCCGCCCCAGCGCGCCACGACATCGGTAGCGCGGATGTTCTGCTTCACCAGATCGGTCACGGCCCGCAGCACATAGTCGCCCACGTCGTGGCCGAATGTATCGTTCACGCGCTTGAAATAATCAAGGTCGTACATCGCCAGTGCCAATGGGGTGCCATACCTTTTGGCGCGCTCCACCTCTCCCGTCAGGATCGCAGAGAACGCCCCCCGGTTGGCGATGCCGGTCAGGCTGTCGGTGGTGGCGAGATGCTTGATCTCTTCCTCGGCCCGCTTGCGCTGGGAGATGTCGAGGACGTAGATGCGGATGAGCCCTACCTCCTGCACGTAGGAGATATGCAGTTCATATGTCGCCTCACCGAGCGTCGCTTCAAGGCTTACCTCTCCCTCCTGCATGTTTTGCCACAGGTTGGCGATCAGCTCTGCCGAGCCATTCAGCAATGGATGAAGCAGCCCCTGCGCGCTTAACTCCGGAAACAGTCTCTCGGCGGCGGGATTGAGATAGGTCACCTGCCCGGCTGGGTCAAGTTCGATCACGGGATTGGGCAACAAACGGGGAAAGGATGCGAGGCGGAGTATCTCCTCCTGCGCCTGCTGCCGCTCCACACCATGCCTGATGTTCCGCAACAGGTCGTCCATCTGGTAGGGCTTGAGCAGGTAGGAGAAAGCCCCGCGCCGCGTGGCCTCGATGGCCGTGTCCATCGAAGCGTGCCCGGTGAGGATGATCGCCTCCGTCAACGGCGATAGCGCCTTGATGCGCGCCATGACCTCGATACCGGTCATGTCCGGCAGCATCAGGTCGATCAACGCCACGCTGACCGTCCCCCGCGCTGTCGCCGCTATCGCCTCGGTGCCGCTGCCCGCGATCAGTGGTTCATAGCCTTTGATGCCCAGGATGTCGGCCAGCGTCTTCCTGAGGTTGGGGTCGTCGTCCACCACCAGAATTTTGGGCTTTTTCGTCATGACAGCGCACGGAGTTTTCCAGTTTGAGTTAGTGGGCCGGCCTTACGCCATGGCAAGCAGCTCCTTCAATTTCTTGAGGCGGATCTCTTCGATCAGCCCGATCAGGGCATCCATCTCGAACGGTTTGTACAGACAGGTGTAGGCACCTATCTTGAGGCCCTGTTCTATCGTTTCCCCCATTTCCTGGCGGTATCCAGTCACCATGATGACGGGCTTGGTGGGATGTTTGGCTCTGATCTGCTTCAGTACCTCCACGCCGTTCATGTTGCCCAGCTTGAGGTCGAGAAGAACGAGGAGGTTATAGTTTTCGTCCAGATTTCCCAGTACATGATCAGGTTCATTTTCCGTTTTGACCTTATAGCCTCTCAGGGTCAACACATCCTTGAGTGTCTTGAGGAAATTGGTGTCGTCGTCCACGACAAGTATGCCTTCCTCCTTGTCCAGCAGAGCAAGAAAGGAAAGTATCATCTGGAAGTTGAGCGGCTTGCTCAGGATGGCGTAGGCGCCTGCCTTCTTTGCTTCATCCATGAGGTCTTCGGTCGCATAGGCTGTCACCAGCACTATCGGCAATGCGGGGGCGATCTCTTCCATGCGCTTCATCGCTTCGACGCCGCTGATACCTGGCATCTTGATGTCCATCAGGACGCAGTCCGGTTTTTCGACCCTGACCTTTTCGATCCCTTCTTCGCCGGTGTAGGCGGGAATGGGATCATGTCCCTTGATCTTCAGGATATCGCAGGTCGTCTTTACGATCCTTTTGTCGTCGTCCACCACTAGTATCTTCATTGCCACTCCTTTTTCTTTTTGTTCAGCACCAGGCAAGTAAAGCTTTTCTCTTATGTCATTTCTGCATCCGAGCCAGTTGTGGGCAGAGTGATGGAAAACGTCGCCCCTTTTCCCGGCTGGCTGCTCATTTCCACACTGCCTCGGTTTACCTGGGTCAGGTTCTTCACCACGGCCAACCCCAGCCCCACGCGCCGTGCTTTGGTGGTGAACAGCGGCTGGAACAATTTGGCGTGGTGTTCCGGTGCGATGCCGGTGCCGCTGTCCTTGACGCTGATACAGAGGGTATGCGCCGCCTCGTCTTCGACTGCGCGTATTTCAAGATTGCCCCCGTCGGGCATGGCCTCCACGCCATTGGTGATCAGGTTCCATAACACTTGCTGAATCTGCCTGGGATCGACCTGAAGCGGGGGTAACGTAGGGGGAACATCAAGGTAGATGGAAACGGTGGAAGGGACATCGCATTTGCGCAATGCCTGATTGATCAACTCTGCGGCGCCTATCGTTTCGATCAGCGGCGGCTTGGTCCGCACGGCGTCCAGCAGGTCGGCGACGATGCGCTCGGATTCCGCGATCTCGCCCTCGATGATACCCAGATATTCCTTGGTGGCCTCATCGCCCTCAGACAACACGGTCTTGAGGAAGTAGATCGCATTGCTCATCACACCCAGCGGATTGCGCAGCTCATGCCCCACACTGTCCGCTACCTGGGCAAGCAACGTCAGCTTCTCCTTGCGCACCAACTCATCCTGCGCCGACAGCAGTTGCCTGGTGCGCTCCGCCACCTTTGCTTCCAGCACCTCGTTCAGCTTGCGGGTGGCTTGTTCTGCCGCTTTGCGCCGCTCGACTTCCTCGCGGAGTTCATTGAGCAGCACAGTCAACAGACCCACGATCAACAAGGCATCCAGGAAGGGTGTGACGACACCCGCGAATTCCAGTTCGGCGCTGAGACGTGCGTCCCACAGCATGTCGATGGACAGGACGATCATGACCGAGATGACAACCGCCGCGACAATGAACAAGACGGCAACCTGAAGCGGTCGCAGTCCGAGCAACCAGGTGACCAGCCATCTCAAGGCCTGTTTCATAAACTGGGGCTGATGTTTCGACATCTAGGTTTCCCTTTCATGAGGTCGCCGGGAGGGTGATGGAAAACACAGTGCCCTTACCCGGCTCGCTTCTCACATCCACACTGCCGCCGTTGGCCTGGGTCAGGTTCTTCACCACCACCAGTCCCAAGCCGATGCCGCGCGCCTTGGTGGTGAACAGCGGCTGGAACAACTTGCCCATTTGCTCCGGCGTCATGCCGATACCATTGTCCTGCACAACGATGGAAGCAGTGCGCGCTGCCGTGTCGGCGCTGGCGCGTATCGCCAAGATACCACCGTCCGGCATGGCCTCGATACCGTTGACGATCAGGTTGCGCAACACCTGTTGCATCTGCTGGGCATCCACCCATAGCGGCGGCAGCGTTTTCGGCACATCCAGCTTGACCTGTACAGTGGGCGGAACGGTCAGTTTACCCAAAGTCAGACGTATCAGTTCCGAGATGCCGACCGTCTGGATCTGTGGCGGCTTGATGCGCACCGAGTCCAGCAGGTCGGACACGATGCGCTCGGAGCTGGCGATCTCGTTCTTGATGATGTCCAGGTACTCTTTGACGCCGCTATCTGCGCCGGCCAGCACGGTCTGCAGGAAATAGATCGCGTTGCTCATCACCCCCAGCGGGTTGCGCAGCTCATGTCCGACGCTGCCGGCCACCTGCCCCAGCACTGCCAGCTTCTCATTGCGCAGCAACTCGTCCTGCGTGTCCAGCAGTTGCCGGGTGCGCTCTTTCACCTTCTCTTCGAGCTCCTCGTTCAGCTTGCGTATCTCTGCTTCCATCCCCTTGCGCTCGGTGACATCCCTGAAAAAACCGAGGACGCCGGCCACGCTGCCATGCTCGATCTGAGGGGTGGCAGTGAAATCCAGCACTTTGTAGCCGCCCGCCTTGGCCCGAACCCGTGCTTCCACTTCTATCGTTTGCCCGGATAGCACATTCAGGAAGGCCGCGTTGACCCGCTCCACATCCTCGTGGTGTATCCATGCAGGAAACGCCGTACCGACAAGGTCCGTATCGGTCCAGCCGACCAGATGCGCCACGGCCGGATTCACGGAAGTAAGCACACCGTTCAGGGCGATCGTGAAGATACCGTCCGGTGCAGTATCAAAGATGGCCCTGAACCTTCGCTCGGACTCCTCGATCGCCTGCGCCGCCCGTTTGCGCTCGGTGATATCGCGCACCACGGCGATAAGGGTGAGGGTGTCGCCTCTATGGATCGGGTTGGCCACGACCTCGGACTCCAGGTAATCCCCTGCCGTGGTCAAGATACGTACCTGGAAGACGGGCAGCGGCCTGCCTGCCTGCGCCTGAAGGAACAACTCCTGCATGCGAGGCTGGTCATCCGGGTGCACCAGGCCCCGAAAGGAACGGCCTATCCATTCTTCCGGCTTCGACCCGAGCATGCGCTCGATGGATGGGCTGACTGAAGAAAAGGTGCCGTCGGCCTCGACGGTGAAGATGATGTCATCGACATGTTCGAAGATGCCCCGAAAGCGCTCTTCGCTCTGGCGCAGATGTTCTTCGGTCCGCTTGCGCCCGGCGATCTCCTCCTGCAGTTTCGCCAGCGCTTCGCGCAGGCTGCGCATGTTCAGGTAGGTCAGCAGGCCAACGGCGGAGACCAGCATGATGAGCAAGGCGGACATGTGGATGAACTCGCGCCCGGCATCCCCAAAAGTGAGGATGGGCGCATACAGACCTGAGCGGCTCATCATCAGCAACAGCAGGAAGTACAACATCACGCCGCCGGTCATCCACAGGGCGTATGCCGGTGCCAACAGCACGGCGGCGACAGTGATGGTCCAGATAAACAGCGGCCAGGCCGGAGAGAAGACACCGTCGAAGAGCCAGGCAGCGACGCCGATCGCGATCAGGTTGACCCATACATAAAGCAGAACCATGGGCTGGACATGACCACGCCGGGACTGAATAAGACAGAGCAGGGAAAGCGGAATGAATGCGAGGGGAAATGCTGCGGCGATCCAGCTCACCTTGGCACTTAGCAAGCCCAATGGCTGCATCACCAGGAACACCAGGGAAAGCGCCACGACGATCCCGGTGCTGATCACCATCAGGGTGTTGAACAGACGGCCGAGACGCAGGGTCTCCTCGTCGCCGGCTCTTGCGACGATCAGCCGTTCCCATGCATCGGCAAATCTTGACTGCGTTCCGTTCATGTTTCCGCTCCCGCAGCTGCAACAGCGCTCGGCAAAGTGATGGAGAACTTGGAGCCCTTGCCCTGCTCGCTTTGCACTGCCACCGTACCGCCGTTGGCCTGCGTCAGGTTCTTCACCACCACCAGCCCCAGACCGATGCCCCGCGCCTTGGTGGTGTACAGCGGCTGGAACAGCTTCTCCAACTGGTTCGGCGTCATGCCGCTGCCGCTGTCGCGCACGCTGACGGTGACATTTCTTGCGAGTTCGTCCGCCACGGCGCTGATCTCCAGCTCGCCCCCGTCCGGCATCGCGTCAACGCCGTTGCTGACCAAGTTGCGCAACACCTGCTGCATCTGCTGGACATCCACCCACAGCACCGGCTGTGTTTCTGGCATATCCAGTGTGATACGCACGTTGGACGGAATCGTGAGTTTGCGCAGCGTCTGCTCGATGATTTGACGCACACTTGCCGATTCCGGATGCGGGGGCTGAGTACGCACCGAATCCAGCAGGTCGGCCACGATGCGCTCTGAATTGCCGATCTCGCTCTTGATGATATTCAGGTATTCCTTGGTGATCTCGTCCGCGTCCGACGACATGGCCTGCAGAAAAAAAACCGCGTTGCTCATCACGCCCAGCGGGTTGCGCAACTCGTGCCCCACGCTGCCCGCCACCTGCCCCAACACCGACAGTTTCTCCTTGCGCACCAGTTCTTCCTGGGCTTGCAGCAGCTGCCCGGTACGTTCCCGCACCTTGATTTCGAGTTCTTCGTTGAGCTTGTTGATCTTCTCTTCCGCTTGCTTGCTCTCGGTAATGTCCCGCACCGTACCCGCCATCCTGACCGCCCGCTTTTCTTCATTAACCGTCACTTCGCCCTGTTCATGCACATGGCGCACGGTACCGTCCGGCAGCCAGATGCGGTGGTCCTGGCTGTAGACCGATCCCTGCTCAAGCGCCTGCCGAACCCTCTCTTCCACGAGCGGTTTGTCATCCGGATGCACGAGCTGCAGGAAAGCTTCATAACTGGGAACGAACTTCTGCGGGGTAAGGCCGAAGATACGGTAGATCTCATCCGACCAATCCAGGGTATTGTTGACGATGTCCCATTCCCAGTTGCCAAGATGGGCGATGCGCTGAGCTTCGGTCAGTCTGGCGGTACGCTTCGCCACCTCTTCCTCCAAATGTTCCCGATGCCGCGCCAGTTCATCGTCGCGCTGCTGGATCTGCGCAAGCATGTCGTTGAAGCCCTGCGCCAAGATTCCCAGTTCATCCTTGCCGTACAACCTCACCCGCTGCGTATAGTCCTTATCCCGCGAAACCACATTCATCAATTCAGTCAGTTTTAGCAGGGGAGCGGTGATGGTCGGAATCAGCCAATACAGCATCATCACCGCAACCAGCAATGCGCCTCCCGCAGCAAGTACGATCACCAGCATGCGCCATGCCAGCTGCTCATACACCGGCACCAGATCGGAGCGCACATGGATGAAACCGATTTGCTCCTGCTTGAACACGACAGGCATCACGACTTCGATGTACTTCGTCGTGTAGATACTGCCCCCCCCTGCCGGATGTTGTTGGAGCGGCATCATCGATCCCGTCCGCACATAGACCGCCAACTCTCTTCCCGTCTTGTCGAACAGCTGCGCAAATTCGATGCTGTCGATGGCGGCCAGCGCCCCCAGCGTTTGCTCCGCCGCCTCGCGATCACCGAAGAGAAGCGCCGACGTGCTGTTGGCCGCGATAATGGACGCATGTGCATAGACGTTCTTTGCCAACTCGTCGCGCAGCATGAACCACTGCATGGCTGCCGACAGCAGCATGGCAGACAGCATGGCACCCGCCGTAGCGAGGGTGGCGATGAACATCAATTTGCGTTTCAGCGGCGCATCCCTGAGCGAAACGGGTAGTCTCATTTTCTGCCCCCCTCTTCAGAGATGATGCGCGCCAGCTTCAGCAGGTGCGAACTGACCTTGAGTCCGGCGCGGCCGACTGCATCTTTGTTGATTTCGAAACGCACTTTGTTTTGCTCGATATAGAAATTGACCATCACTCCCTGTCCTGCATAACCTTCGCTATCCCCCATCGTCAGCACCGCGCTGCCCTTGATGCCATCCAGTATCCGGCCGAGCCTGCTTCTTTCAGATGCCGCAATGAACAGCACCCCGCATTCCCGCAGATCGGTATCCGGTTGGGCGGACGACACTGCCCACACCTTGTCGCCGATGGCTCTTCCCTGGAGCGAATCGAGCGCGCCGCCAAACGGGGACTGCCCAGGATGCACAGCCTGAGCGTACCTCTGCTATGGGCAGCGGCGGGCCACTCGACGAACTTGGCGATGTTGTGGATGAATGCCGCCTTGACCTCGTATTCGGCAGACACCTCGGCCTGTGCGCTCATGCAACCTGCTGCCAGCATGGTGCCGGTCAGCAGGGCGATCAATTGTTTGGCTGTTTTGATCAAGGATGTCACCCGCTCAGTAACGGTAGCTCAGTTTGAGCCGGAAGCTTCTGCCGTCCTGTGCGATCTGGTCCAGAGGCAGATGTTCTTGCCCGCCGGGATCGGCATAACGTATGTCGAACAGGTTATAGAGGCTTGCAGATAGCTCCATATCTTTCACAAGTCGCTCGCTGAGCAGGGTCAGGTTGGTAAGCAAATGTCCGCCTGTAGCCCGGCCTGCCAGGGTTTTCCGGCGGCTGGTGGATTGCAGCTCCAGCCCCGTGCGCAGCCCGTCTCCCCACACCGGGACGGAGCAGTTGAGCTTGGCCAGGTGCCGGGGCGAGCTGACCAGTTCGGCTTGTGTCGTCTCGTCGCGGCTGATCTGCCAGGCGTAGCTCGTACGTAGCCTCATGCCGCTATCCCACAGCCGCTCCGCCTCAAGTTCAATTCCTCGCGCATCCACCTGTCCTGCATTTATGTACACCAACAGCCCGTCCGCAGGGTCGGTTATCTGGTTGATGTTGTTGCGGATCTGGTTGCGATATACATCGGCGGTAAGGCGAAGGTCTTGCCGGGGGCTATGCTCGACCACAAATTCGTAAGTGGCGATCTTCTCCGGCTGGAGAGCGGGGTTCGCCTTTTGGGTGCCGACGGTAAAGTAGTAAAGCTCATAGACATTGGGCGCGCGGAAGGCTGTGCCGTAGAGGAACTTGAAGGCAGTCGTGTCGACCGGACTCCAGATCAAGCCGAGGCGCGGATTGGTTGTGCCGCCCACGTTTGAATAGTGGTCGTTGCGCAGCCCCACGTTGAGCAACAGCCCATGGCCCAGGGTGATCTCATCCTGTATGTATATCCCATTCCGTTTGCTGCTGCGCTTGTCATTCAATACGAGCGCATAAGGCGCGATATCGTAGTTAGTTTGATCCTGCCGGTAATTGTCCTGATATTCCACACCCGCCACTACCTTGTGGTTTTCCAGTCGCCCGAGGACTTTCATCTCGGTGCCCCACCAGTTGCCTTGGGCTGCATCGTAGTTGAGGACAATGGGGGCGCCTGCATACGGCAAGATGGACTCATAGTGATAACGGCCCTGGAACACATGGGCGGAAATCTCCCAGCTTTTGGCAAGTTCTCCGTAGTAACCAAGGTCCAGGAAGGACGCACCATCGCTTGTGATGAAGTTGGGATCATTGAATACCGTAGAGTAGGAAGCCGTAGGGACGGCCTTGTCCCGCTTGGAATAGCCACTCGTCAGCGTAAAACCTGCATAGGCCAGCTTGCCGAAGAAGTTCTTGTAGCGGTCGCCGTCCAGATGGTGGGCGATGCCGTTGTTGGTGGTCGGCGTATTGAATTCCTGGAAGAACAGTTCCTGGCCGGTGCTGTGATACCTTGATGCCGACAGCAGCAACTCGGTGCCGTTTTCGTAGCGTTTACCGTAGCTAAGCCGTTCTTTGTCGGTTCCAAAGCTGGCCAGTTCACCCGATGCCTCGACTCCTTTGAGGTCGCTCCCCCGCTTGGTGATGACGTTGATGACACCGAGGACGGCGTTGCTGCCGTAGATTGAAGAACCGGGGCCGCGCACCACCTCTATCCGGTCGATCAGGTCCACATCCACCGGGAACTCGGTGCCGATGCCGGCCTGGTCATAAATGTTGTCATTGAGCCGGTAGCCGTCCACCAGCAACAGCACGCGGCTGTTGAAGTCCCCGGTTCTGCCCGAGCCCCGCACCCCCAGATAACTGTAATTGCGGTCATAAGCGACATTCATGCCGCGCACGCTGCTCAAAACATTGGCCAGTGTGCGGTATCCGTAACGCTTGATGTCGGCCGCGGTGATGACCGTGACGTTGGCCGGCGCTTCGGTGGTCTTTTGCGGAAACTTCGAGGCGCTGTACACCTCGATATTCATCAACTGTTCTATCGGCAACTGGGTAAGGTCGACCGGGGGGGAGTATTCCTGTGCATTCGCTGTGCCCGGCACGGACAACGCTGTAAGCAGAGCGATGACCAGTGCCGGACAGGGTGAGTCGAAGCGCGCTGTCATCTGGCGCGAGGCTTGATGAAATCCCCCTCGAATTTCCGCATTGACGTTCATGTGCATCCCCTTTCAGCTACTGAAATAGATCAGTCCGTAAATGGCGGTGAAGATTCATGTTCACCCCGCAGAGTTCTTGCATGGCAGCGTAATGGAGAACGTGCTGCCTTTGCCTGGTTCGCTTTGCACATCAACCATACCGCCGTTGGCCTCAGTCAGGTTCTTCACCACCACCAGCCCCAGCCCGATGCCGCGCTCCTTGGTGGTGTACAGCGGCTGGAACAGCTTGTCCAACTGTTCCGGCGCGATGCCGATGCCGCTGTCGCGCACGCCGATGGTCACATATTTTGCAGCTTCGTCCGCTGTGGCAACGATCTCCAGCGTGCCGCCATCCGGCATCGCTTCGATACCGTTGCTGACCAGGTTGCGGAACACCTGCTGCATCTGCTGCACATCCACCCACAGCATCGGCAACGTTTCAGGCATATCCAGTGTGATACGCACGTTGGACGGAATCGTGAGTTTGCCCACCGTCTGCTCGATGATTTGACGCACGCCCACCGATTCCGGATGCGGTGGCTGGATGCGCACAGAGTCCAACAGGTCGGACACGATGCGTTCGGAACCGGATATCTCGCCTTGGATGATGGCCAGGTATTCTTTGGTGGTGTCATCCACATCGGCCAGCACGGTCTGCAGGAAATACACCGCGTTGCTCATCACGCCCAGCGGGTTGCGCAGCTCGTGCCCTACGGTACCCGCCACCTGCCCCAGCACCGCCAGCTTCTCCTTGCGTACCAGTTCGTCTTGCGCCGCCAGCAGCTGCTGCGTCCGCTCCTGCACTTTGGCTTCCAGTTCTGTATTCAATTTGCGCGTCAGCTCTTCGGATCTGCGCAGCCTTTCCTGTTCCTGCCCAAGCTGATACTGGCCTTCCTTGAATGTCTCATAGTTCTCGAAAATGAAGAACAGCGCCACCAGATAAATGCAGGTCGTGAGTGTGTCGAAAGGCGAGTAGCCCGTCTCGAAGATGGGAATGAATTGGCCAGCCAGGATGGACGCTATGATAAAAACCAGCCAGAGCCGTCCCACGCTGCGTCCCTTGAGAAAGAAGGCCGAGGCTGCCAGCAGGAAGAACAGCGATACCCGCGTGGGGTTGGCGGGAGCCAAAAGGTAGATTGCAGAAAAGAGCAGAAACGAGAGCGACAGGGCAATCGAGGAAACGAGCTCGATCTTTTCCTTGTGCCGGTTGAGGTAAGCCAACAGCGCAAAATTGAGGAGGGCGAAAACAAAATCGATCACGCCCAACGCCAAGCTGGTCTGCATGCGGATAAAGGCCAGACCGAAAGCGACGATGCCTGCCAGCAGGAACACGCTGTTGAGAAAGACGATCTTGTATTTGACCGGTTGTTCAGACTCGGAGAAATGCATGTTGAACAGCAAGAACTTCACAGGCGAGCCCTTCATCTCGGGTTCCTCCAGTTCGTCCAGGCGACTCTGATGCTTGAGCACCGTGCGTAGAACGCTGTCATGTGTTCGTTTCCCCTTTGCTGCCGGCACTGCTGGATGGCAGCGTAATTGAGAATACTGTCCCTTTGCCCGGTTCGCTTTGCACATCCACCCTGCCGCCGTTTGCCTGCGTCAGGTTCTTCACCACCACCAGTCCCAGCCCGATGCCGCGCGGCTTGGTGGTGTACAGCGGCTGGAACAACTTGCCCAATTGCTCCGGCGTCATGCCGATGCCGCTGTCGCGCACGCTGCCGGTGAGAGTTCCGTCTTGCTTGTTTTCAACCGCACCGATTTGCAGTGTACCGCCTTGCGGCATCGCCTCGATGCCGTTGCTGATGAGGTTGCGCAACACCTGACTGATTTGCTGCGGATCCACTTGCATTTGAGAAAGCGTTGCCGGGATATCCAGCTTCACGGTGACGGAGGCAGGCACGCTGCATTTGCGCAAGGTCTGCCCGATCAGCTGCGCAAGATCCACGGCTTCGGGCTGCGGCGGTTTCGTGCGCACCGAGTCCAGCAGGTCGGACACGATGCGTTCTGAATTGGCGATCTCGCTCTCGATGATGTGCAGGTATTCCTTGCTGATCTCATCCGCATCGGCCAACACGGTTTGCAGGAAATACACGGCATTGCTCATCACGCCCAGCGGGTTGCGCAACTCGTGTCCGACGCTGCCTGCCACCTGCCCCAGCACCGCCAGCTTTTCCTTGCGCACCAGTTCGTCCTCTATGCGCCGCAGCACCGCAGCAGTTTGCAGCGCAAGTCCTATCGTTAGCCACACAAACATTGCGCCGAATAGAAATATGCAGGGAATAAGCAGATCGCCCCACTCAGTCTGCTTACCCCAAAGCACCCCTATATAGCCCAAGTAACCAGCGATAAATATATAGATAAGTCCAGTCATGGCAAGCCACTTATTGCGCAACGAACCGGCAGGAATTGTCGCAATCAGCCGGCGCAGCGGGGCAAGAGCCGCCACATGAATAACCAAGCCAATCAGAACCAGCGCTACGGATAGGTAGGAGATCATGGTTGGATGTGCTCCATCGATAATGATTGCGTCGGAAAAATAACGGTAAAGGTCGCTCCCTTGCCCGCCTCACTTTCCACTTTCACCGTGCCGCGGTTGGCCTCGGTCAGGTTCTTCACTACCACCAGCCCCAGACCGATGCCACGCGCCTTGGTGGTGTACAGCGGCAGGAACAGCTTCTTCAACTGCTCCGGCGTGATGCCGCTGCCGCTGTCGCGCACGCTGACAGTCATAGTCCCGTCTTGCACATCTTCGGTCGCTCCGATATCCAGCGTGCCGCCATCCGGCATCGCTTCAATGCCGTTGCTGACCAGGTTGCGCAACACCTGCTGCATCTGCTGCACATCCACCCACAGCATCGGCAATGTTTCAGGCATATCCAGTGTGATACGCACGTTGGACGGGATCGTGAGTTTGCGCAGGGTCTGCCCGATCAGTTCCGCGACTCCTACCGCTTCCGGACGCGGTGGCTGGATGCGCATAGAGTCCAACAAGTCGGACACGATGCGCTCGGAACCGGCAATCTCGCTTTGGATGATGTTCAGGTAGTCCTGGATGGTCTCATCCGCATCGGCCAGTAACGTCTGCAGGAAATACACCGCATTGCTCATCACGCCCAGCGGGTTGCGCAACTCGTGCCCCACACTGCCCGCCACCTGCCCCAGCACCGCCAGCTTCTCCCTGCGCACCAGTTCTTCCTGCGCCGCAAGCAGTTGCTCCGTGCGCTCCTGAACCTTGGCCTCCAGACTTGCATTCAACTCGCGCAAAACCTGCTGATCCTGCTCCAGGCGCCCCCCCACCCTGCCCAGCAGCCAGTAGAAAAGCCCCAGCAGGGTCACGCACGCGATCCCTCCCACCAGGACGCTTTCGCGCGTCAGCAGGTTGCTAGCCCTTACCTGCGCCGAAACATCCAGCAGCAGCACCATTTTCCCCACGCTCTTCCCGGCCGCATCCTTGAGCGGAAGGAACAGCGCCCGGTACGCCGATGTACCCTCCACCATAGGCTCAATGGTCTTCCGTTCGCCCAGCAGTTTTTCCTGCAAACCGCGCGCCACCTCCTTTGGCAGGTCTTCAGTCGCCTGATTGTTCACCACCACGTCCGGAAGCTGCTCCCAGTCCGGCAAACGCCCCATCATGCGCATGCCCGCTTCCCATTCCTTGCGCTCAAGGAACTTTTTGTCGATCAGCACATAGGTTTTGGCGCTGCCTATGTGCTGCACCGTGCGCAGCACATGATCGATCTCCATCCCCAGTTCGACGAAACCCAGCAACTGTCCGTTTGCGGCGAACCATGGCGTGACCAGGCGCAGCGTGAAGGTGCCTAACGGCCCCAGCTCCACCCCGTAGCTGGTTTGCCCGCTGCGTTCCGCCTGCAGCGTCGTGGTGCGGCTGATGGTGTCGCCATAGCGCGCCGGCTGGTGCACGCGCAGGATGTTGACGCGCTTGCTGTCGGAGAAATAGAAATGGGTGATGGAATATTTTTTCTTCAGCTCGGCGAAAAGCGGGGCTGAACGCTGCAGCAACTGCGCGCGGTCCCGGCGCATCAGCGCCGGGCGCAGCACTTGGTCGGTGGCCAGCACCTCCATGGCCGCGCCCAGCATGCCGGCGGATGCGTCGATCTCCTCCTGATACAGGTGTTCAGCCAGATTGGCCGCCCTCCCGGCATCCCGGTCAATATCTTCGGTCGCCTGGCGATGGATGGCCAGCACCATGGACAGCACCGTGACCAGCAACACGCCCGCCAACGGCAGCAGGAACCACAGCCGCAGTTGCAGGGTTTCTTTTACATCGCTCTTTGAAAAAATCATTTCGCTCCCTCGTTGGAGGAATAGTTGGCAGGCAGCGTCACAGTAAACGTCGTGCCCTGGCCCGTCTTGCTCTTCACCGCAACCTGACCGCCATTGGCCTGCGTCAGGTTCTTTACGACCACCAGACCGAGACCGATGCCACGCGCCTTGGTGGTGTATAGCGGCTGGAACAGCTTACCCAACTGCTCCGGGGTGATGCCGCTGCCGCTGTCGCGCACGCTGACGGTCACAGTTCCGTCTTGTTTGTTTTCAGCTGCTCCAATGTCCAGCGTGCCGCCTTGCGGCATGGCTTCGATCCCGTTGCTGATCAGGTTGCGGAACACCTGCTGCATCTGCAGGACATCCACCCACAGCATCGGCAACGTTTCAGGCAGATCCCGTGTGATACGCACGTTGGACGGAATCGTTAGTTTGCCCACCGTCTGCTCGATGATTTGATGCACACTTGCCGATTCCGGATGCGGGGGCTGGGTGCGCACCGAGTCCAGCAGGTCGGACACGATGCGCTCGGAGTTGGCGATCTCGTTCCTGATGATGTCCAGGTATTCCTTGATGCTGTCGTCCGCCTCGGACAACACGGTCTGCAGGTAATACACCGCATTGTTCATCACGCCCAGCGGGTTGCGCAACTCGTGCCCCACGCTGCCAGCCACTTGCCCCAGCACTGCCAGCTTTTCCTTGCGCACGAGTTCCTCCTGTGCCTCCAGCAACTGCTGCGTGCGCTTCTGAACCTTGACCTCCAGACCTTCGTTCAGCTTGCGGATGTCTTCCTCGGCTTGCATGCGTTCGGTGACGTCGTGGAAGACCCCGACCAGATAAGGGTGCCCGGCAAGCTCCATGGGCGAGCTGCTGATATCGGCGAAAAATACCGAACCATCCTTGCGTTTGATTGGCAGACTCGCGGCAGCCCGGATCTCCCCCTTGAGTTGCCTTTCGAACTGGCGTCGAACCTCGGGCAACGCCTGCGCTGGATGAATATCGTCCACGCCGAGTTGGGCAATCTCATCCGGAAGATAACCAAGCATTTCGCAGATCGCCCGGTTGCCGAGTATGAACTTGTGGGTCTGCGCGTCGGCCACCAATATCCCGTCGACGGCAGCCTCAAGGATGGCCCTGAATTTACGCTCGGACTCCTCGATGGTTTGCATCGCCTGCTTGCGCACGGTGATGTCATCTACCTGGGTAACGAAATGGATGGGGCTATTTTGCGCATCCCGTATCAGCGAAACACTCAAGCGTACCCATACGACATGACCGTCCTTATGAACATATCGCTTCTCCGATTGGAAGTGGTCTATCTCACCCGACAGCAGCCGATCCTTGAAATCCATGTCGAGTGGAAGATCATCCGGATAGGTGATGTCCTGAAAAGTCCGGCTCAGCAACTCCTGCTCCGAATAGCCAACGATACGACATAGCGCATCGTTGACCTTGAGCCAATGACCATCCAGCCCTACCAGGGCCATACCGATGGCCGAATCCTGAAATGCCTTGCGAAAGCGTTCCTCGCTGTCATGCAACGCCAGCTCTGCTTTCCTGTGATCGATAAGTTCCTTTTCCAGCGACTGGTTGGCCTCCTTCAGTTCGCCGGTACGCTCGTTGACTTGCTGCTCCAGCTCTTTCTGGTTCTTCTCCTGTTGCTGAATGAGCTGTTGTTGTGCCTGGATGCGCTGATGTTTCTCAACGTTGAGGCGCTCTGCCAAAGCCAGCGATAGCAGACTGACGATAGCCACCACGCCCAAGGGAAGGAAGAAATCGGCCCAGAAGGTACTTGGTATGACACCGAACTTCTCCAGTGTCGCCAACATGGCGGAGAGCAGAAACAAGCTCCAGGCGATGGTGAAATAGTGTGCTGTAGGTTCTCCGTGCCGCCATAGCAGGACTCCGGCATAAAGTGCTGTCAGGCAGGTAACCAGGGTCATGGCCAATGCGATCTGGACCGCCACATGATAGCCAATGACAGGAAGCAGAATGAGTACTGCAAGTTGGCTCAGCACCACGCCGAAAAGCAGATGTCCGATCCTGGGTGCCGTGCGCGGCAGATCGAGAAAATGACGGATGAAACGGGACGCGAAGATGAGGCTCAGACAAAGAAAGACCGCCGTGTTGTATTGCTGGAATCGCACTGCTTCCGGCCACAGGTATCTGTAGCCCCAGCCGGACAGCCCGGCCGTGAATAATCCGAACATCGTTACGAACAGGACATAATGGATATAGGCCGGCTCGCGCACCATCAGGTAGAAGAACAGATTGTAGAAGACCATGATCAGCACGATGCCGAAATAGACCCCTTTGAGCGCGGTGATCGCTTCGTCGTGTTCGAAGTACGCGTCCTCTTGCCACAGGTTTATCGGCACCTGCATCGTGCCCATGCTCTTGACGCGCAGGTAGACCGTGACCGGCTGTGCCGGCGGCAGCACGAGCGGCATGACAAAGGCCACGTGCTTGAGTGGACGCTCGATAAAGGGTCTGGTGTCGCCTGTCTGGATTGTTTGCAGAGGGCGCGCTCCGTCAAACGTATACATGGAGATTTCATCGAGCAACGGATACTCGACCTCCAATAGCCACCTCAGTGGTTCGTTGGTTTGCAGCCGGATACGAAACCAGTAAGCAGAGCGGCTGAAACCGAAATTGGGAATCTTCCCGGCATGTTTCTTCCACACACTTTCCGGCCGCTGTGTCAGTTCCTTTATATCAAGCTGACCTGACTCTTCTTCGACATATTCCACCAGTTCGCCCAGCGAGTAGGATTGCTTTGTCTTGTCCAACGACAATATGGGTACCGCATGGGCTGCGAGACAGTACACGAGAGCGAACGCGCCGAGAGTCATCCGGGCGACGCGGCCATACGACATGTGTGGTTTGACCTTTTTCATATCCCTTCTCCCCCACCTTTCACTTTGCTCGGCAAAGTAATGGAGAACGTGGAGCCTTTGCCCGGTTCGCTCAGCACTTCCACGCGGCCGTCGTTGGCCTCGGTCAGGTTCTTCACTACCACCAGCCCCAGTCCTATGCCGCGCGCCTTGGTGGTGAACAGGGGCTGGAACAGACGGGGCATGTCTTCCGGTGCGATGCCGGTGCCGCTGTCTTTGACGCTCAGAACGATGGTTCCGCCCGCCTCGTCTTCGCGTGCGACCACCTCGAGGTTGCCTCCTTCAGGCATGGCATCAATGGCATTGCTGACCAGTTTGCCTATCACCATCTGGATCTGCCGACGATCCGCGTAGAGCGACGAGATCGCGGGTGGGACATCCACCCTCACCGACACGCGCGACGGTACCACGCATTCGCTCAGGGCCTGCGCAACCACCTCTGCCACGCCCAGTTCCTCCGGATACGGCATCGGCGTGCGCACCGAATCCAGCAGGTCGGACACTATCCTCGTGGAACCGGCGATCTCCTTCCTGATGATGTTCAGGTATTCGCGCGTGGTCTCGTCCGCCTCCGGCAGCACCGACTGCAGGAAAAAAACAGCGTTGCTCATCACCCCCAGCGGGTTACGCAGCTCATGCCCCACCGCACCAGCCACCTGGCCCAGCAGCGCGAGCTTCTCCTTCCTCACCAGCTCCTCCTGGGCTTCGAGCAGCTGCCGCGTCCGCTCGTCCACCTTGGTCTGCAGCGCTTCGTTCAGCTCGCGCACCTCTTGCTCCACGCGCTTGCGTTCGGTGATGTCGCGGATGATACCCACGGCCGCCCATTTCCCTTGTATGCGAGTGGCGGACACGGTCAACTCGACCGGGAACTCGCTGCCGTCCTTGCGCAGCCCGGCCAGCTCGAGGACTTTGCCTATGGCCGCGCCTTCCCCGGTGAGGGCGAAGTGCGGATAGGTGCGCCGGTAGTCGTCCAGGTAACGGGATGGAGACACCAGCGGGTGCAGGTCCCGGCCCATGACCTCGTCCGCCGAGTAGCCGAACATCTTCTCCGCGGCCTCGTTGAAAAAGACGGTCCTGCCTTGGTCGTCGAGCATGGCGATGGCGTCCATGGCCGCAGTGGTGATGGTGCGGAACTTCTGTTCGCTTTCCGACAGGGCGCTCTCGGTGGCGCGAATGCGGGCGACGATGGGTAAGGACAACGCCACCCCGAGCGCCGCGAACAGGAGGGCCGCGGCGAAGCTCAGTTTGACGAATACGTTGATGGCCCAGCGCGCCGCCTCGCCCATGGAGGAAGAAAACCCGTCCTCTTCCAGCGACAACTTGCGGTTGATCTCGAACAGCTTCGCGTGAAAGGAACGCACCATCTCGGGATTTCTGCGCCCGGCGGAGATTTCCTCATGCAGCGCCCTCGCCACCTCGTCCATTTCCGCAATGAGGCGGTCCCCCTCTGTCCAGTGCGTCAGCGCCCTGTCCATGTAGGACGTGCGCCGGAAGCTGCGGAAGAAAGAAATCACGTACTCGACGTCTTCCGGATGAATGCTGCCGCGACGGAATCCCGCGCGCGCAACGTCCAGGTCCGGCTCGGGCTTCAGCAGCTCGATACGCGCGTCCCGGTCACCCAGCGGCTCCTCAATGGCTTGCAGATAGGCCTGCCAGGCGGCTTCGTCGCCGGACTCGGCATAGTATTCCAGGCTGATGACCGCATTCTTCTGGGCCTTGGCCCACACCCCCTCTCCGCCCACGTAGGCGCGCACGGCGTTGAGAGCATTCATCTGGAGCTGGATGAGCAAGAGGAAAATGATGATGAGCGCAACGAACAGCGCAATGATGAGATAGACCCGTCTGGCCGCAGTGGGCCGTTGAACCGCTTTCTCAGGCATTGCCGTCTCCTCTCTCCACCCAGCCCGGCAGCGTGACGGAAAAAGTAGTCCCCTTGCCCGGCTCGCTCTGCACCTCCACCCTGCCGCCGTTGGCATCGGCCAGGTTCTTCACCACCACAAGGCCGAGCCCGATGCCACGCGACTTGGTGGTGTACAGCGGCTGGAACAACTTGCCCATCTGCTCAGGCGTCATGCCAACGCCGCTGTCACGAACGCGGACTGCTACGGTCTTTGCGGATTCGTCCACCACGGCACTGATGTCCAGAGTACCGCCATCCGGCATCGCCTCGATACCGTTGCTGATCAGGTTGCGGAACACCTGCTGCATCTGCAGGGCATCCACGCGCAATATAGGTAGCGTGGACGGCAAGTCCATCTGCACGCTGACCGACGGAGGAACGCTGCATTTGCGCAAGGTCTGCGTCAGCAATTCCGGCACACCCACGATCTCGGGTTGCGGTGGCTTGGTGCGCACCGAGTCCAGCAGGTCGGACACGATGCGCTCGGAATTGGCGATCTCGTTCTTGAGAATGTTCAGGTATTCCCTGGTGGTTTCGTCCGCATCCGACGACACGGTTTGCAGGAAATACACGGCGTTGCTCATCACGCCCAGCGGGTTGCGCAACTCGTGCCCAACGCTGCCAGCCACCTGTCCCAGCACAGCGAGTTTTTCCTTGCGCACCAGTTCGTCCTGAGCCGCCATCAATTGGCGGGTGCGCTCCCTTAAGGTCCGCAACGCCTGCTGCAGGCTGCGCATGTTCAGATAGGTCAGCATGCCGACGGTCAAGGCCAGCATGATCAGCACCAGCGACATGTGGACATACTCGCGCCCTGCGGCCCCCGGGACCAATGGCGGTTCGTAAAGACCTGCCTGGGACAGCAGCAACATCGTCAGATAGTAGGCCAGTACGCCTCCCGTCATCCAAAGAGCGGTTGCAGGTGTCAGCAGGATGCCGCCTATGGTGACCGTCCAGAAGAACAGCACCCAGGCCGGTGAGACCAGGCCATCGAATGTCCAGGCCGCGGCGCCGATGGCGATCAGGTTGAACCAGACGTAAAGACGGATCATCGGCCGGATATGCCCGCGCCTGGCCCAAACCAGGCAGAAGACCGAGATCGGAATCACAGCAATGGGAAAGGCCGCCGCGAACCAGCTTATCAAAGGAGGAAGAAAACCGAGGGGTTGCATCAGCAGGAAGACGATGGAGAGCAGGATGGATATCCAGATGCTGATCACCATCAGGGTATTGAACAAACGCCCCAGGCGCACCTCTTCTTCGTCGTGCGCTTGGACTGCGATCAAGCGTTCCCATTCCGCGGCAAACCATATCCGCAGATCGTTTGTGGCTTGGCGTATGAATCCTGATTCGGCCATCATCGAATTGCGCCCTTTCATGCCGTTTGCGCTGGCGAACTTTCTCCAGGCAAGCTAATGGAGAACGTGGTGCCCTCGCCCAACCTGCTATATACGTCAACCGAGCCGCCGTTGACCTCGGTCAGGTTCTTCACCACCACCAATCCCAACCCGATGCCGCGCGTTTTGGTGGTGTACAGCGGCTGGAACAGTTTGCCCAGCTGCTCAGGCGACACGCCCACGCCGCTGTCTTGCACGCTGATCGTAACCGTCTTCTCCGACGCGTCTGCCCTGGCACTGATACGCAGTGTGCCGCCATCCGGCATCGCCTCGGTACCGTTGCTGATCAGGTTGCGCAACACTTGGCGGATCTGCTGAGCATCTATCCGCAGCACGGGCAGCGTTGCCGCAATATCCAGTTGCACGCTGACGGAGGCTGGAACGCTGCATTTGTGCAAGGTCTGTGTGATCAACTCCGCGACCCGCACCTCTTCCGGTTGCGGCGGTTTGGCCCGCACCGAGTCCAGCAGATCGGACACGATGCGTTCGGAGTTGGCGATCTCGTTCTTGAGAATGTTCAGATATTCCCTGGTGGTTTCGTCTGCATCAGACGATATGGCCTGCAGGAAATACACCGCGTTGCTCATTACGCCCAGCGGGTTGCGCAGCTCATGCCCGACGCTTCCGGCCACCTGCCCGAGCACCGCCAGTTTTTCCTTGCGCACCAGCTCTTCCTGGGCAGTCAGCAATTGGCCGGTGCGCTCCCGTAACCCGCCTAAGGCACTGCGCAGGCTGCGCATGTTCAGGTAGGTCAGCAGACCGACGGTGGAGACCTGAATGATCAGCACACAGCTGATGTTGACAAACTCGCGTCCGGCGACGCCAAAGGTGAGTGGCGGCGTGTAGACACCCGACAAGGTCATGAACAACAGCAACAGGAAGTATGAGACCACGCCCCCGGTCATCCACAGCGCAGAGCTCGGTGCCAGCAGTATCCCGCCTATGGTTACGTTCCAGAAAAAGAGCACCCAGGCCGGAGAGTAGACACCGTCGAACAGCCAGACCACGACGCCTATAGTGATCATGTTGACCGAGACATAAAGGCGGATCATCGGCCGGATGTATCCACGCCTGGCTTGGGCAAGGCAGAACCATGAGAACGCAAGGAACACCACAGGGAAAGCGGCTGCAACCATGCTCACCCGCGCGCTGGTCAGTCCAAGTGGGAGCATCAGCGCCAGGACAACAAAAAGTACGATGAGAATGGCGAAGCCGATCACCATCAGGGTATTGAACAGGCGCCCCAGGCGCGCCTCTTCCTCGTCGCGAGCTTGAACTTCGATCAAGCGTTCCCATGCTGCGGCAGACCATATTCGCAGGTCGTTCGTGGCCTGGCGTATGAATCCTGATTGATCGGCCATCATCGAATCCCGCCCCTTTCATGCCGTTTGCGCTGACAGATTCTCGCTAGGCAAGGTAATGGAGAATGTGGAGCCCCCGCCCAACCTGCTTTGTATCTCGACGGTGCCGCCGTTGACCTCGGTCAGGTTCTTCACCACCACCAATCCCAGCCCGATGCCGCGAGCCTTGGTGGTGTACATCGGCTGGAACAGTTTTTCCATCTGCTCAGGCGACATGCCGACGCCGCTGTCGCTCACGCCGATCACGATCCTCTGACCGTCTGCGCCCACCCTCGCGCGGATGTCCAGCTTGCCGCCGTTCGGCATGGCTTCCACACCGTTGCTGATGAGGTTGCGCAGTATCTGATGGATCTGTTCCGCATCGACCCGCAGCGGCGGCAGCTGGTCCGGGATGTCTACCCTGACTTGGACGGCAGGCGGTGGCGTGAATCTGGACAGCGCGAGGGTCACAAGCTCGCGCACGCCCACCAGCCCGGGGCTGGGCGGCTTGGTGCGCACTGCATCCATCAGGTAGGCGACGATGCGCTCCGAGCCGGCGATCTCGTTCTGGATGATGGTCAGGTACTCCTTGACGGCGTCGTCTGCTTTATCGCCCAGCACGGTCTGCAGGAAATACACCGCGTTGCTCATCACCCCAAGCGGATTGCGCAACTCGTGCCCCACGCCGCCGGCGATCTGTCCCAGCATGGCCAGCTTCTCCTTGCGCACCAGGGCCTCCTGCGCTTCCTCCAGCTGCCTCGTCCTTTCCCTGACCTTCTCTTCCAGCTCTTCATTCAGTTTGCGGATGGTCTCTTCCGCCAGCTTGTGCGCGGTAATGTCGAGCACAGTACCCAGCATCTTGATGGGCTGACCATCGTCATTGCGCGACACCTCCCCTTGCTCATGCACGTAACGCAGCGATCCATCCGGCAGCAGGATGCGGTGATCGACGCTGTATGGGCGCCGCTGTTCCAGCGCCTCGCGCACACCTTCCTGCACGGACTGACGGTCCTCTGGATGCACGGCCTGCAGAAAGACGTCATAGGTGACTTTGACCTGCTGCGGTTCCATACCAAAGATGCGGAATATCTCGTCCGACCAGTTGAGGGTGTTGTTGACGATGTCCCATTCCCAGTTGCCGAGATGGGCGATGCGCTGGGCCTCGGTCAACTTGTCCGTGCGCTGCAGCAGGATCTCGTTCTCTCGCTGCAACTTCGCCGCCATGTCATTGATGCCGAGCGACAGGGTTTCCAGCTCGATCGCATGTGAAGCCACCGAGACGCGCGTTTCAAGATGACCATTACCTAATGCACGCATGGCATCGCTCAGTCCGCGGATCGAGGAGATGATGTTGCGGCTGCCAAAATAGATCAGGCTGAGCGGGAATATCAGGAACAGCACGGTGGCCCCCACCGTCAACCATAGTGTCTGCGACTTGTGTTGCTCGGTGCGCGCGCTGCTCATTGCCACGATGACTGCGCCGATCTGTTTGGCCTGATGCGACGGATCCAGCTCATCCAGCACCACTTGTGCCGGAACGATGGCGCTGTATATCAGTAGCCCTTCACTACTGCGATATACCGGCATCTGCGCATTGACCAGCTCCTTGAGTTTGCCGGCTCGACTGGTTGCTGCATTTTTGGGGTCACCAGGGAATCCGCCCGCTTCGATCAACACGTTGGAAGCAGAGTCCAGAATGACCGCGCTTTGCACATCCGGCTGCTGCAGCACCCCCTGCGCGATGTTTTGCAGGAATGCCAAATTGTTCGAGAACACCCCGTATTCGCTACTCGAAGCAAGCTGGCGTGCAATCAGCTGGCCGCGCTCAGCCAGTTCATCGTCCAGAGTGGTAAAGTGGTCATGCAGGAAGAACGACTCCAGACTGACCGCCAATAACAGCAACGGCGTCATCGTCAGCCAAACGACATATTGGCGAATGCTTCGCTGCTTCATCAGACCCGCTTCCCGGCGGTCTTGTCCACCGGCCATTGACTCAACGCATGAAAGAGCAAACCAGTCCCCGATCCCGTCAAAAGTCGTCCAGGGACTCCGTTCCAGTTCTCAGTCTGTGCTTGCCTTGGCTGAATTCCCGCGTTGCATGTCATCATGCCCAGCACTGAACTTGATTGAGGAAGGCTGGTGGCAAATTGTCGCAACGCTCCAATCCGGCTTTTGGTCATAGATACTTGGCTCCGCACATATCGCTAACCGGCACATTGATGACATGTTGAGACAGCTTCAGACAACCACGTCATTCCCTTGAACTGGAGTGAGTTGTGTCACCAGGATTGCCGCCATTGCGGGAACAAACGCTCCACACTCACTGCAGGACACCTTAACTAAAACCAGGGCATTGGGCAATAGGCCCAAAGACTTAGTTTCGCCAACACCGTCAGGATGTTATCCGCGCGCGCTTTGAACGCGAAAATGCGTTAGCCTATCCACAATAATCGTGCACAAGCTTGTGTATGCAGTGTGGATAACCTGAAAATTCTTTGTCAGCGCATGCAGATAAAGGGAGTGCGTGTTTTTACAGCCCCCAAATAGGCTGCGAGGAAACTTCAAGGCACAAAAAAACCCGGCACAAGGCCGGGCTGTCGTGATGCACTGAAAGATCAGGCGAAGTTCTTCGCCACGAAGTCCCAGTTCACCAGGTTGTTGAGGAAGGTCTCGACGAACTTGGGACGCAGGTTGCGGTAGTCGATGTAGTAGGCATGTTCCCACACGTCCACGCACAGCAGGGCCTTGTCGCCGGTGGTCAGCGGCGTACCGGCAGCGCCCATGTTGACGATGTCCAGCGAACCGTCGGCCTTCTTCACCAGCCAGGTCCAGCCGGAACCGAAGTTGCCCACGGCGGAAGTCTGGAAGGCCTTCTTGAATTCGTCGAGGCTGCCCCATTTCTTGTTGATCGCATCGGCCAGCGCGCCGGTTGGTGCGCCGCCGCCGTTCGGCTTCATGCAGTTCCAGAAGAAGGTGTGGTTCCACACCTGCGCGGAGTTGTTGTAGATGCCGCCGGCGGGAGCCTTCTTGATGATGGCTTCCAGATCCAGGTTCTCGTACTCGGTACCCTTGATCAGGTTGTTCAGGTTGGTCACATAGGCCTGGTGGTGCTTGCCGTAGTGGTATTCGAAAGTCTCGGCGGACATGTGCGGCACGAGCGCGTCCTTGGCGTAAGGCAATGCGGGCAATTGATGTTCCATGGCAGTCTCCTGATTATTGTTCGTAACGGGGAAATGGCTTAACCATCAGCTAGGAATATACCATACCTTTATGCTTGGGTATTCGGGATGCTTTACAATTCACCCCATGAACGAGCTCAACAAACAAACCGGTGCCGCCAAAACCGCGCGCAACCCCATCAAGATCGTGCCGCTCCAGGAACGCCTGCGCAAGCCGCAATGGATACGCGTCAAGTCCGGCAGCGGTGCTGGCTACAACGAAGTGAAGCGCATGCTGCGCGAGCACCAGCTGCATACGGTATGCGAGGAGGCATCCTGCCCCAACATCGGCGAATGCTTCGGCAAGGGTACGGCCAGCTTCATGATCTTGGGCGATGTCTGTACACGACGCTGCCCCTTCTGCGACGTGGCGCACGGCAAGCCGCTGCCGCCCGATGCCGACGAACCGAAGAACCTCGCCCACTCCATCGGCCTGCTCAAGCTGCGCTATGTCGTCATCACCAGCGTGGACCGCGACGATCTGCGCGACGGCGGCGCGCAACACTTCGCCGACTGCCTGCGTGCCATCCGCGCCGCTGCGCCCGATACCAAACTGGAAACGCTGGTGCCGGATTTCCGCGGCCGCCTCGATATCGCGCTGGATGCCATGGCCAGCAGCCTGCCCGATGTGCTCAACCACAACCTGGAGACCGTGCCGCGCCTCTACCCGCTGGCTCGCCCCGGTGCCGACTACGCGCATTCGCTCAAACTGCTCAAGGAATTCAAGGCGCGTTTCCCGCAAGTGATGACCAAATCCGGCCTGATGCTGGGCTTGGGCGAGACCGACGAGGAAGTGCTTCAGGTGATGCGCGACCTGCGCGCGCACGACGTGGAGATGCTAACACTGGGGCAGTATTTGCAACCTTCCGACGGCCACCTGCCCGTGCTGCGCTATGTTCCACCGGAGACCTTCAAGATGTTCGAGGAAGCGGCGAAAGAGATGGGTTTCTCCCACGCCGCTTGTGCGCCTATGGTGCGCAGCAGTTACTTCGCGGATGTGCAGGCGGAGCACGCTGGCCTGTAATTAATTATTGCGCCGCCGGTTGGATCGACAACTAGGCGCTACGACCGGCCATCGTGTCCGGAGATGACTGGGGCGTCGAGCGTGGCTGGCTGATCGGCAACCACACCCTGAACGTGCTGCCTTTCCCTACCTCGCTCTCGACCTCGATCCGACCATGATGTTTCTGGATGATGTTGTAGGAGACTGAGAGCCCCAAGCCAGTGCCCTTGCCGACTGGCTTGGTGGTAAAAAAAGGGTCGAAGATGGACTTGAGATTCTCCGCTGGAATGCCCTTGCCCGTATCGGAGATCTCGATCCAGACCTGGTCTTCGACGGTCCCTGTCCGAATGGTGATGGTGCCTCTGGTTTCGATGGCCTGAGAGGCGTTCACCAGCAAATTCATGAAGACCTGATTCAGCTGGGAGAGCACGCATTCGACCGGCGGCAGCACGCCGTATTCCTTCTTCACCTCACAGGTGTATTTCAGTTCGTTCCAGATGACGTTGAGCGTACTCTCGATCCCCTTGTGGATGTCGTCCGTGAACCACATCTCTTGCGACTCCATATGGGAGAAATCCTTGAGGTCATGGACGATCTTCGTCACTCGCTCCAGCCCTTGGTTTGATTCAGACAGCAAGGCCAGGATATCCCTTTTCTTGTACTCGAACTCGATCTGCTCCTTTATCCGATGTAATTCTGCGAACAGCGCCGCATGCTGTGGCAGCTGCGCCTCAACCTGCTCGTAGGCGCGTACCACCTGCAACAGCTCGTCGACATATTTCCCCAGTGTTTGCGTGTTGGATTTGATGAAGCCGATCGGATTGTTGATCTCGTGTGCGACGCCAGCGGCCAGCATACCGATGGAAGCCATCTTTTCGGACTGCACCAACTGGTTCTGCGCTTGCGCCAGCTTGGCATTGAGGTCGTGTAGTTCGGCGTTAGCGCGGGTCAACTCCTCGACATAGGTCTTCATCTTCTGCTCTGCCACCTTGCGCTCGCTGATGTCTCGCCCGATACCGATGGCAAGCCAGTGGTCCTTGTGCCTGATCGTGGACAGCGACACCTCGACCGGGAACTCTTCACCGCCTTTGCGGATCGCCACTAGCTCGACCGTTGTACCAACAGGAGAGCCTTTTCCAGTGTTCACCAGCTTGGCCAAGCCCGCCAGATAATATTTGTGGAATCTCTCCGGGGCACACAGCTCATGCATACGCTTGCCAAGCATCTCCTCGGATGTATATCCAAAGATCGTTTCGGCCGCCGCGTTCCAGAAACTGACCGCGCCGTTCTCGTCGAGCATGATGATGGCATCCTTGGCGGAGGCGCTGATCGAGCGGAACTTCTCCTCGCTCTCGCGCAGGGATTCCTCCATGCGCTTCAGATCGGACAGGTCGGTCAGGGAGCCCACATAGTTCAGCACCCTGCCCTGTTCGTCAATGACGGGCGTGGCATTAAGCAGGACGGGGACTGCCCCCCCATCCTTGGTACGCAGCAGGACTTCGCCATTGAATCTCCCACTCTCGGCCGCGATGGGCAAAGTCGGTACCGCGCTGGCATCCGGCACCGACAGCAAGTCGATCGATTTCCCGACCACTTCCTCTAGGGAATAGCCGAAGAGCCGGATAAAAGCGGGATTCACATACTCGAAGTTCAGATTCGCGTCGGTGATGACGATGGCTTGCTGGGTTTGTCTGAGCGCTTCGCCCAAGCGGCGGATCTCCGCCTGCGCCTGCTGCCGGTCTATGCCATGCTGGATATTCCGCAGCAGGTCATCCATCTGGTAGGGTTTGAGCAGGTAGGAGAAAGCTCCGCGCCGTGTCGCTTCGATGGCGCTGTCCATGGAGGCATGGCCGGTAAGGATGATCGCCTCGGTCAAGGGCGAAAGACTCTTGATGCGCGCCATGACGTCGAGACCGGACATGTCCGGCAGCATCAGATCGATCAGCGCCACGGAAATATTCTCCCGCTCGGCCGCCGCAACGGCCTCACCCCCATTGCCCGCCACCACGCTTGCATACCCCTTGACCCGCAGGATGTCCGCCAGCGTCTTCCTGAGATTGGGATCGTCGTCGACGACCAGAATTTTGCTCTGCTGGGTCATCAATCACTCCATGCAAAAGTCGGCACTCCCCTGCATTGTGCGACAAACGCGCCTTAGAGGAGACTTAAAACGACGTACTACTCGCATCCCACCTGTACGCCGCAGTTGTGCAGCAACTGCATCGCGGAGGAGCAGTCGGAACAAGCCGATGCGTACTTTACGTCCGCGTCAAAGCAACCAACTCTGCATCTTCGACGCGTATATGGCTGATAAGCCAGTTGCGCAGATAGGCAAGCACATCGAACTGCGCCACCAGCGGATTGGCGTGCAACTCTTCATAGAACTCGCTGATCTTCTCCTCGAAAGCGTGGTGCTGGTGCAGCTGGCGATCGATGCCCTTATAGCCGTAATGGGCCATCATCTGTTCTTCCGCGCGGAAGTGGATCTTCGCGTATGCATCCAGTGCCTTCACCAGCCTGGCCACCTGACGAGCTCCGCGCTTGTTGACGACCACGGCATAGAGGTCGTTGAGCAGGTCGAACAGGTAACGGTGATGCTCGTCTATGGTACCGATACCCACGTTCAGATCATCGTCCCAGGGTATCCAGGTATCCTCGCGATGCTTGATGGGCGGCAGGGTGAGCACCTGTTTTGGATTGATGATGTCGTCGCGATAAAGCTCCCGAATGCGCAGTATCTCAGGCATGGCTTCTTCGAAGGCACGCACCACGACCGGGTCGAATTTTTTGCCCGAGTTGGACCTGATCCAGTCATGTGCCTCTTGCACCGACCAGGGCTTCTTGTAAGGACGCGGCGAAGTCAGCGCGTCGAATACGTCAGCCACAGTGCAAATTCTCGCCAGCAGCGGGATTTCCTCCCCCTTCAGCCCTTGCGGATAGCCTGTTCCATCCCAGCACTCATGATGCGACCCGGCGATGTCGCGTGCCGCAGCAATCAGCGCATCTTTCCCGCTCAGGATGGTGACCCCGATATCGGTGTGCGTCTTCATGACCTCGAACTCTTCCGGGGTCAGCTTGCTGGGCTTGCGCAATACCGCGTCGTCGATGCCGATCTTGCCCACGTCGTGCATCGGTGCTGCGACATACAGCAACTCACGCTGTGCTTCAGGCAGGCCCATCGCCTTGGCGACGGCTTGTGCGAAATTGGTCATCCGCATGATGTGCCAGCCGGTTTCATCGTCGCGATACCCGGACGCCACCCACAGACTGCGCAACGCGTCGGCCCTTGCGTCTTCGAGTTCGAGCTCGCGTATGCACAGGGTCTCGGTGGTCAGCGCACGTTGCACGAGGCCCGACAATGCCAGCGCGAGGTCGTTCAGGAATTCCGTGTGTATCGCACTCATCTCGTAGTCGAGTGGGGCGAACATGACGGTATAGCCTAACCCTTGCCCCTCGACGTGCAGCGGCAACAGCACCATGCGGGCCGGAACGCCTGCATGCCCTTCGCCGGAAAGGCCTGTTAACCGGAAGTCTTGTGTCTGACAGTGGCTGGCAACGACAGGATCGGAAAATACCGGCGCATCCCAGCGCACCCGGGTATTCCAGGCCGGCTCCATGCCGCATTGAGCGACCTGGAAATAGCGTCCGCGCGGATTGAGGAGGAGTATGGCGCCGCGTGACTCGAGTTGCAGATCATGGTGATGCCTCAACACCTCGAACAGACGTTCCAGCAACGCGTCCAGGTCAGACGTCATGCTATTGGTGATGGTCAGTTCGAATACCAGATTGCTGATGGCCGACATCTTTTCTTGCTTGTCCATCCGTCCCTCTCCTGTTGGCTCATCGCCTAGAAGTGCACAAGTTTCGGGCCCCTGACGCGCCCCGCAATGCCGTGCAGTGTGCAATATATCCGGCCTTATCCGCAACAGAAACTTGAGCGGGACATCAGTCCGCCCTTCGTCACGACGCGCACCTTTGACATCCCGCCAGCGCTTCCCCTTCCGCTTGAGTTTCAGGCAATAACCGGTTGAAACAGCACAGGGCGACTGTTATTCTCAACACGTTCAACCGCCGCCAAAAAACCGCTCCAAGGGGAGATACAAATGAGACAGCTGACACTGGCCGTATGGCTCTGTTTTTCGCTCGCACCTGCAATGGCAGCCGATGAGACTATCGCTCCGGGCTCAAAACCCGCTCCGGCATCGACACCTGCTGCAGAAAACGTAAACACCACAAGCCAGACAGCTCCAGCGCCTGCATCCCCGGTGGAAGCGCCCGCCATCCAGATCCCTCCCCCCCCACCTGTCGTGGAATGCGCTCCGCCTGCACCACCCGCGCCGCCGGCAGAAACGGCCGCAACCAAGCTGAGAACGGCACAACAGAATCTGGCCCTGCCCAAGGTGGAGCTGTTCCGCACCACGGTCAAGAATACCACCGTCAAGAAGAATCTCTTTTCCCGCCTGATGTCCTCGGCGTCGAACCCAATCGATGCAGAACTGCTGGCCGAGATGCGTCGCTTCACGGAACGCTTCCCCGACTTTCCGGAAACCGCTGAGGTGTACCACCTGATGGCACAGGTGCACCTACGTACCGACAACTATCCCGCGGCCGCCATCGATTGGCTGCTGTTGCGTGCTGCCTATCCGGACTCGCCGTTCAACAAGGATGCTGCCAAACAGTTGCAGGCTCTGGCCGGCGACGACCTCAAGAAACATGCCAACACACTGAAGGCGATGACCGCACAGCTCGACAACCTGAAAGGCGACCGGGAGGAGCGACTGGCTGCGATGCTGCGCTACCTGGGCGGCAATACGGAGAAGGATTTTGCAGCCCCCATCGCTGATGCCTGCGCGTCGTTCCTGGTCAGCAATCAGAGCTGGCTGCAGGAGGACGTGATCGAACACGCGCAAGCCCGCCAGTCGATACTGCTGGACGCACAGATCGCGCTCTACCACTTCGACAAGATGCTGGCCCTGTATCCGGCCAGCCCGTTGCGGGCGGACAGCATGCTGTCCATCGGCGATGTCCAGCGCAAGAGCCTGCGCGCATACGATCAGGCGGCGAAGTCCTACACCAAACTGATCGAGAAATTCCCGGATTCCGCAGAGACCAAACAAGCCTATGAATTGCTCGGCGCGATGTACGACGAGGACATGCGCGACTACCCGAATGCGATCAAGACCTACGAGGCGGTGGTCGCCCGCTACAAGGATGACCCCATCGTGCTGCGGGCATTGCGTGCCACGGCCAACATCCAGCAGAACAAATCCAACCAGTCAGCCAAGGCGATCGAGACCTACCTCAAGATCCCCAATATCTTCAAGGGACCGGAAGGGCTGGAGGCGCTGCTGGCTGCTGAACGTATCGCCGCATTCAATATGCGCGACTGGAAGGTGGCGATCGACATCAACAACCGCATCATCGCCTTCGCTCCGCAACATGAGGAAGCGATCAAGGCGCAGTTCAAGAATGCCGACATCACCGAGAACGAGCTAGACGATAGGGAAGCAGCGAGAAAGCTCTATACCGAGTTTGTCGCGAAATACCCCAATCACGCTTTGTCCAAGGATGCGAACCGTCGCATCGAGGCCATCAACAACACCTCCAACAAACCACCGCTGAAATAATATAGGGACACGATGACCGCTCCACTGCTTATCGCCAAGAACGACAAAGAAGAACTCGTACTGCTGCCGCAGATGGCCAACCGCCATGGCCTGATCACCGGGGCCACCGGCACCGGCAAGACCGTCACACTGCAATCGCTGGCGGAATCGTTCAGCCGCATCGGTGTGCCGGTGTTCCTGTCCGACATCAAGGGCGACCTGTCCGGAGTCGCCAAGAAAGGCGGCGGCAACGCCAAGGTACAGGCGCGCATCGAGCAGCTGAATCTGGATGACTTCGAGCACCGCGCCTACCCGGTGACGTTCTGGGACGTGGAGGGCAAGTTAGGTCATCCGGTGCGTGCCACCATCTCCGACATGGGGCCGCTGCTGCTCGGACGCATGCTGAACCTGAACGATACGCAGCAGGGCGTGCTGACGCTGGTGTTCAAGATCGCCGACGACAACGGCATGTTGCTGCTCGATTTCAAGGACCTGCGCGCGATGGTGCAGTATGTCGGCGAGAACGCGAAAGAATTCACCACCGAGTACGGCAACATTTCCGCCGCCAGTGTCGGTGCCATCCAGCGCGGCCTGCTGCAGCTCGACCATGAGGGCGGCGCGCAACTGTTCGGCGAGCCGATGCTGGACATCAATGACCTGATGCAGACCGACCGCGGCGCCGGCATCATCAACATCCTCGCTGCCGACAAGCTGATGCAGTCGCCCAAGATGTATTCCACTTTGCTGCTGTGGCTGCTGTCGGAACTGTACGAGAACCTGCCGGAAGCGGGCGACCTGGACAAACCCAAGCTGGTGTTCTTCTTCGACGAGGCGCACCTGCTGTTCAACGATGCGCCCGCCGCGCTGGTGGACAAGGTGGAGCAGGTGGTGCGCCTGATCCGCTCTAAGGGGGTGGGCGTGTACTTCGTCACGCAGAACCCGGCGGACGTGCCGGACAAGATCCTGGGCCAGCTCGGCAACCGCGTGCAGCACGCGCTGCGCGCCTTCTCGGTGCGCGACCAGAAAGCGGTGCGCGCCGCCGCCGAAACCATGCGCGACAACCCTGACCTTGACGAACAGGCCGCCATCACCGAGCTTGGCGTGGGCGAGGCACTGGTCTCGCTGCTGGACGAGAAAGGCCGCCCCACCATCGTCGAGCGCGCCTTCATCGTGCCGCCGCGTGCGCAGATCGGCCCCATCACCGAAGCCGAGCGCGGCGACATCATTGCCAACTCGGTCGTTGCCGGCCATTACGAAAAAGCCGTCGACCGCGAATCGGCCTACGAAATATTGAAAGGCCGCGCCGATGAGAAACAGGCCGAAGCCGAGAAACCTGCTCCAGCGGCCGCTCCCAGTGGCGGCGGGCTGCTGGGCGGCATCTTCGGGGGCGAGACCGGCCCGCGGGGTGGCCTGCGCCGCCAGAGTGCGGGCGAAGCACTAGTGAAGAGCGTGGTACGCACCGTAGGCGCCGAGGTCGGACGACAGCTGGTGCGCGGCCTTCTTGGTTCGCTGATGGGCGGCAGCGGCGGACGCCGCCGCTAGGCATGGCCACATCTGCGGCTGCCATCAGCAGGGAACTGCGCGCCCTCGCCTCGCCGGAGACTGCCGCCAACCTGCAGCGCTTCTTCAAGACCGGCCCGGGACAATACGGCGAGGGCGACATCTTCCTCGGCATCAAGGTGCCGCCACTACGGGCACTCGCAAAGCAGCATCGTGATGTCGACCTCGTCACCGTCACCAGACTGCTTGAGTCGCGCTACCACGAAGAGCGGCTGTTCGCCCTGCTGCTGTTGATGCAGCTCTATCAGGCGGGCGATGAAGCAGCACGGCAATCCGCCTACGACCTCTATCTCGGCCACACGCACCGCATCAACAACTGGGACCTGGTCGACCTCTCCGCGCCGCGTATCGTGGGTTGCCACCTGCAGGACCGGCCACGCAAGATACTCTACCAACTGGCGCGTTCGCCTCTCCTGTGGGAACGGCGTATCGCCATCCTCGCCACCGCCTGGTTCATTCGTCTGGATGACTTCGCCGACACTCTGCACATCGCCGAGATATTGCTGCAAGACAAGCATGATCTGATGCACAAGGCCGTAGGCTGGATGTTGCGGGAAGTGGGCAAGCGTGACCTTGCCGCCGAGGAGGGTTTCCTTAAGGAACACCACCGTACCATGCCGCGCACCATGCTGCGCTATGCCATCGAGCGCTTCCCAGAGAACCGGCGCAGACAATACCTGGATGGAACAGCGTGAGAACCGCGGTGATTCGGCGGGTGTTCCTTGATTCTTGCATGCTGTTTCTATAGAGTTGCGCTAGACCGTTCACTCTAAAGCCAAAACGCTTATGGGCAAATTCAAGGTTTTGCAGTTCAACATGCAGTTCGGCCAGGTCTGGGACGATGCGGATCCGGACAATGCGCCTGTCGACTTGAGCCAGACGATTGCCGAGATACTGCGGCATGACGCCGACATCGTGTTGCTGCAGGAGGTCGAACAGGCACAACCGGGCGGAAGACAGATCGACCCTCCGCCGAATTTCACGCAGCTCAGTCGGGCACTCAGCGGCTATCACGGTCACTTCTCTTATCCGAAAGCGGATCCGCGCGAATTACCTTTCGGCATCGGCCTGGCGATCTTCTCCAAGACTCCGCTGTACGACCTGTCCCGTTTTGAATTGCCTTCGCCGCCTGTCGAATTCGAGTTCAACGGCGTATACACGACGCCCACCGACCGTTTGCTCATAGGCGCCAAGACCACCATCGCCGGACGTGAAGTGCAGATATTCAACACCCACTTGCTGGCGTTCTTCATGCTCAAAACATCCAGCGAGATCCAGCTGGAACGACGCAGGCTAGTTGCGGAACAACGCCATCTGGTCATCGAACAACTGCAAAAATCGCGCATTCCCACTTTGCTGGGCGGAGACTTCAACGCCAGCAACCACGTCGAACTGGTCGACCAGTTCGCGCAAGAAGGATATCGGACGGTGCAGACCAAAGAGATCACTTGGCGGCGCATGCCTTACGTACTGGATCACATCTTCTTCGACCGCCAATTGAAAGTCCTCAGTCATGCGGTCGTGCCCACCATGTCGTCCGACCACCACCTGCTCATCGCCGACCTGGATTTCGCCCAGTAAGC
Source organism: uncultured beta proteobacterium (assembly GCA_963813255.1). Classification (GTDB taxonomy): domain Bacteria; phylum Pseudomonadota; class Gammaproteobacteria; order Burkholderiales; family Gallionellaceae; genus Sideroxyarcus. The sequence continues at coordinate 126,811 of CAWEYD010000005.1, forward strand.
GCTACCCCTTCATCCCGCCGCTCTGGCTCTGTTTCAACACCACGCGTTCCACCTGCACACTGGCATTGCCATCGGCCAGCCACACCTGACCGTCCTGGATGGTGCATTGCAGGTCCATCGTGCGCTGAGCCAGTTTGGCCAGCGCTTTTGTACTATCCACCGGCAGGTTGACGATAGTGAGATTCTTCTGACGCTCGAACTGCGCCGCGTTCTGTGCGAACCACATGTCGGCCACGCGCCCGCCGTAGCAGTACACCACCACCTGTTCGGCGCGGCCGCATGCCTTGCGTATCAATTTCTCATCGGGGATGCCCACATCGATCCATAATTTGATCGCCCCGGTCAGGTCCTTCTGCCACAGGTCCGCCTCGTCGTCATCCGTCATACCCTGACCGAACTCCAGATACTCGTGCGCATGCAGTGCGAACGCCAGCAAACGCACCATAAGGCGTTCGTCGGTTTCCGAAGGGTGGCGGGCCAAGGTCAGCGCGTGGTCCTGATAATAATGACGCTCCATATCCGCGATCTGCAGATTGGCCTTGAAGATTGTTGCCTTGATTGCCATGTTTTCCTTTTGTCGGCCGTTGCGGCCCTACTCCGTCACACGTCCGCGCAACGACTTCGTCGCGCCATGCCTGACTTTGCTCTCCACACGCTTCTTCTGAGAACTCCTTGTCGGCCTGGTGGCACGGCGCTCTGCGGGCAACACCGCGATGCTTTGCACCAGTTCCTTCAGTCGCCTCAATGCCTCGCCGCGATTCTTGTCCTGGCTGCGAAACTCCTGCGCCTTGATGATGACCACACCGTCCTTGGTGATGCGCTGGTCGCTGAGCTGCAGCAGGCGCTGCTTGAATTCCGGCGGCAAAGAAGAGGCATGGATATCGAAACGCAGATGCACCGCGCTCGACACCTTGTTCACGTTCTGCCCGCCCGCGCCTTGCGCGCGTACAGCCGTCAGCTCGATCTCATGATCGGCGATGGATACATGGTGGGAGATGTACAGCATGCGGCCTACGCGGCGAGCACGCTGATACGCACATCACCCAGCGTGACCACCTGCCCGGCACGTATCTTGGCGGTCTTGCGCGACTCGATCTGGCCATCGACCGAAACCAATCCCTCAGCCACCAGCGCCTTGCCCGCTCCGCCGCTATCGCACACACCGGTGAGCTTGAGCAGCTGGTTCAGCTCGACGAACTCGCCACGAAGTTGGAATTCGAGTTGTTGTGTCATAACTTCACCGCGTGTTCGCGTGTTGTATGGAATACGACTTTGGGCCAGCGCTCCTGCGTCAGCTTCAGGTTGACGTTGTTCGGTGCGAGGTAGGCCAGGTTGCCCGCTGCATCGATGGCAAGGTTATGCGACAGCGCCCTTTCGAAATCGGCCAGTATCTTCTTGTCCTCGCAAGTCACCCAGCGTGCGCTGGTGGTGCTCGACCCTTCGAACATCGCGTCCACGCCGTACTCGCCCTGCAGGCGGCTGGCCACCACGTCGAACTGCAGCATACCGACCGCACCGAGGATCAGGTCGCCGCCGTCCACCGGCTTGAACACCTGCACCGCGCCCTCTTCGCCCAGTTGCTGCAAGCCCTTGTGCAGTTGCTTCACCTTGAGCGGGTTGCGGATGCGCACGGTCTGGAAGTGATCCGGCGCGAAATACGGGATGCCGGTGAACTGCAGCGTCTCGCCCTCGGAGAAGCTGTCGCCGATCTGCATGTTGCCGTGGTTGGGCAGGCCGATGATGTCGCCGGCGAACGCCTCTTCCACCAGCTCGCGGCTGGAGGCCATGAAAGTCACCACGCTGGACACGCGTATCTCCTTGCCGATGCGCAGATGCTTGATCTTCATGCCGCGCTCGAAATGGCCGGAGCACACGCGCAGGAAGGCGATGCGGTCGCGGTGGTTGGGGTCGATGTTGGCCTGGATCTTGAACACGAAGCCGGAGAATTTGGGCTCGGTCGGGTTCACCGCGCGCACCGAAGCATCGCGCTCGATGGGCGCGGGCGCCCAGTCGAGTAGCGCGTTCAGGATCTCGCGCACGCCGAAGTTGTTGATGGCGGAACCAAAGAACACCGGGGTCTGCTTGCCTTTGAGGAAGCGCTGCAGATCGAAGGGATGCGATGCGCCATGCACCAGCTCCACTTCCATCTTCAGCTGCTCGATCTCCAGCGGGAAGCGCTCGGCCAACACCGGGTTGTCGATGCCCTTGATGACCTCCACCTCGCCATCGGCACGTTCTTCGCCCGGCGTGAACAGCAGGATCTCGTCGCGCAACAGGTGATATACACCGCGGAAGGTCTTGCCCATGCCCAGCGGCCAGGTGACTGGCGCGCACTGGATCTTCAGCACCGACTCGACCTCGTCCAGCAGTTCCAGCGGATCGCGCACCTCGCGATCCATCTTGTTCATGAAGGTGAGGATGGGCGTATCGCGCATGCGGCACACATCGAGCAGCTTGATGGTCTGCGCTTCCACGCCTTTCGCCGCGTCGATCACCATCAGCGCCGAGTCCACAGCGGTCAGCACACGATAGGTATCTTCAGAGAAGTCCTGGTGGCCCGGCGTGTCGAGCAGGTTCACCACGTGGTCGCGGTACTCAAACTGCATCACCGAGCTGGCGACCGAGATGCCGCGCTGCTTCTCGATCTCGAGGAAGTCGGAGGTGGCGTGGCGCCCGCTCTTGCGTGCCTTTACCGCGCCGGCCATCTGGATCGCTCCCGAGAACAGCAACAGCTTTTCTGTGAGCGTGGTCTTGCCGGCGTCCGGGTGGGAGATGATGCCGAAGGTGCGGCGGCGCGCCACCTCGCGCGCGATCTGGTCGCGCGGGACGGCTGCGGGTTCGTTCGGAGTCTGGTCTATGTCAGCGGACATGATGCTTGCCTGTGAAAAAAGTGCGCAAGTCTAAAGGCTTACGAGGGGAATGTCTAACGACGGGGACACGCGGGCTTCACCTCTTACCCGTCCACAACGGGCGGAATCAGGAGTTGCCCGCGCGCTCCCCAGCCAAGCGCCATGAATCCCCGACTGAAGCGGCATGCTAAGATGAACTCAACTATTCAATGACTTTCACCATGCAGCAATTTCTCGACACGGAATACTTTGTCATCTTTCATCTCGTCTCGGCGCTGTTCGCGCCCTTGCGTAGCGACTCCTTCCTTTTCTGGCCCTTCCTGCTTTCCACATTGGTAATTGCGCTGCTGGCATTTGCGTATTGGCACCATCGTGGCTCGCTGAGCTGGCAACATATCCGAGAACGCTTTCTTTCCACCAAGCTGTGGTGGCACCGTTCGGCTCGTGCAGACTATCGCCTGTATTTCGTAAATGCCCTCCTCTTCCCGGCCCTGTTCGGCGCCTTGTTGTTCCGGCATCAGGACATTGCGGCCTGGCTGGACCAGCTCCTCGGCTTTTCCCAGGCGGGTGATTCCGACTCAGCAGCGTCGATAGGCTGGAAGCTGGCATTCACATTGGCCTTCTTCGTAGCCTACGATCTTGGCCGCTTCGTTGCGCACAGCCTGCTTCACGATATCCCCGTACTCTGGGAATTCCACAAGGTGCATCACTCGGCTGCCGTGTTGACTCCGATCACGGCGTTCAGGGCGCATCCGGTCGACCTGCTGGTCATGGCCTGGGGCGGCACTATGGCCGCCGGGCTGGTGGCGTGGGCCTTCAATCATTTCGCCGGGGCGACGGTCGATGCCTATTTCTTCATGGGGGTGCATGTCCTACTGTGGGCAAGCAACCTCATGGGCAACCTGAATCACACTCCCGTCTGGATCAATTACGGGCCAGCACTGGGCAAATGGCTGATCAGCCCTGCACACCATCAGGTGCACCACAGCTGTGAGCCCCGCCACCTCGGATGCAACCGCGGCTTTCAACTGGCGATCTGGGACCGCCTCTATGGGACGCTTTACGTGCCGACAGGGCCGGAAGAGCACTTCGAGATCGGACTGGACGACGGCACGACCGAGCAGTGGCAGACCGTGCGGCACATGCTGATAAAGCCTTTTATCGGCGCGGCGCGAATCATCCTGCGCCGCAACAAACAGCCGAGATCCGACTCCTAAGAAGTACCCGCCATCAGCTCGCGAATCTGCCGCACGGCAGCCCGTACGCGAACGTCAAGCAATCGCCGCCCCTCAGCTACGGATGCACCTTTGGGATCGGCATCGACACCATTAGCCGCATCGGCCTGTCCAAGACGGTCTTTCCTGACCCAATGCCTTTGGCTATCAACGGCCATCAGCATGGACGTATCTTCGCGCCCCGCATGTTCCCCAACGCTTTGCGTATACACCGCATCCACATAGAAGACCCGTATCCCACTGGGGCGCGTGATCTGGTCGATCGCCCTCGCCACGGCAGCCAACCTGTTCTGTCCTTCGCCGTGATCGCCCATAATAAGGATGTCGCGAAAGCCGGCATCCACGGCGCTTAAGACCATATCCCGGATGACTTCGCCAAAAACATCCTCGCGCAAACTGACGGATCCGGGGAAGCGCATATGGCCGCTTCGCAATGCCAGGTCACCCGTCGGCGCAAACGGCAGGACCGGGTAAACCAGGGCATCGCCGAGTTCGCGCGCGATCATCACGGCCAGGTGGCGGGCAACGAAATTGTGTTTTCCCAGCACCATATGCGGGCCATTCTGCTCCGTGCTGCCGGCATAGATGATCGCGGTCTGCTTGCCCGCCTTGATCGCGGCCGCCACTTCCGGCCAGGTCATCTCCTCGATGAGCAGGGTGCTCTCCGCGCGAGCCGATGAGATCGCAAGGAATACCGTTGCCACTAGCAGCGACAAAAATCTCATTCCCATCTTCGCTCCTGGTCTCATGTTCAGCCCATCCCGATTGAAAGAGCGCGAGCCTAAATGCTTACGGGAGGAATGTCTAACCCCAGGCCAATCCCCGCGCTTCGCATATGTTCTACAATGCACGCCCTCGCCGGGCCTTTGGGTTATCTCTGGAATGATTCCGCCCCGCGTCTCTTGAACTGAATGCTATCAACCGATCTGGATATGACAAGTTTGTTTAGCCGATACCTGCCAGCCCTCATACTGCTTCTGCTCTCCGGCGCCGCCGTTGCAGAAAGCGCGGCCTCACTGGACAAGATGGCGAACGACGCCCTGGATCGACTGAACCAGCGCAGGGCACAGATCGGGCTTGCCCCCGTGCAACGCAACGTGGTGCTGGATCGCTCAGCAGCCGCCCACGCGAGTTACCTTACGAAGAACCGCTCGCTGAGTACCGAGGGACACAATGAAAGCGCGGGCAGACCCGGGTATACCGGTGCCACACCCTCGCAACGCATACTGGCCGCCGGCTACACTGGCAGCGGCACTGCGGAAAACATCGCATTGGTCAGCTATCCCTTGGGTGCCCTCAACACGGACGACCTGATCGACGCCCCCTACCATCGGCAGGCACAGTTTGGCCCGTATATGGAAGCCGGCGTGGCGATGGGCACACAACCGGCCCCACAGGGTTTTGTGAATCCAGAGCATTACATCTACGTCGTCAATTTCGGCGGAGACAGTTCGGCCAATGACAAAAGCCGGAAGACGCAGCCATTCGTCTATCCGGTGGATGGGCAAAAAGACGTACCCGCCGACTGGATCGCGAACGAGTCGCCCAACCCGTTGCCGGACATGAACGGTCAGCGCGTCGGCTACCCGGTCAGCCTGTCCGCCGCCCCGGGCGACGAGCTGAAGATCACGACCTTCAGCTTGACCGATGCAAGGAAAGTTGCGGTTGAGGGGCGATTGATTACTACGCGCACCGATGACGGCAAGCCGCTGAGCGGCTACGTTTTCTGGATACCGCTCAAACCGCTGGCTTACGGAACGGCGTATCAGGCTCAGGCTACGGGCACTTTGAACGGGACAGCATTCTCGACCCAGTGGCGCTTCACCACCCTCGAAGCCACCCCGCTACAATTGATCCCGTCCGCGTCGCAGGTCAGTGCCGAAGCAGGCTCGACCCTGGAAGTAAAGTTGAACGGCGGCACCGCCACCAATTTTGCGGTGAGCTATGCCGGGCATCGTTACCGGTATTCCGGAAAAGCCAATCCCAAGGTGTCCTTTGTCACAGCGAGTTATCCGGCTCCGGACCTGCTAGTCCTGACGCGCAATTCCACCCCCTGCGCCAACAACATCACCGCCTGCGAGATCATCGTCAAAGGCCGCGATTCTTCGGGCAGCGAAGTCAGCCTTGCGCTGCCGGTGAACTAGCATGGCCCCAGGTACACGCCAGCGATGAACCCGGAACACCTGCAACTGCTGGTCACCCGCCAGATGCCTTACGGCAAATACAAAGGACGGCTGATCGCCGACCTGCCGGGGAACTACCTGAACTGGTTCGCCCGCGAAGGCTTCCCGCCCGGAGAGATCGGCAAGCTGTTGGCGTTGATGCAGGAGCTGGACCACAACGGGCTTTCGCATCTGTTGGACCCGCTCAGGAAACGGTGACCGGAAGCCAGTACAGATAGTCAAAGCCATGCGACTGCGGTACCCTTGCCGCTAAAGTGGCGATGACCGGCGATTTCCTGCCGGAACAAGACAGCCAATCAATATCGGGGGGGGGAGATTATGTCGACCAAGAATGCTCAGGGTGATTCTCATGAAATCATATTGCGCCGGTGGCGCGTGATAGAAATCCAGGCGCCGAATGGAAATCGCAGCCGCCACATTTGGGGACATGACGTGAAGAACGGCTTGGGTCGTGCATCCAGCCCCATCGTGGTATTTAATTCAGATGCCATGATCGCCACCACGCGCAGTGGCAGGACTTACCGTTTAATGGGCTTGCCAGGTAATTCCCGTCTTGGAAGACATGCCTGGAACAACTGGTGCAGCAACAACGGAGTCACTGCAGAGTCGGACGTGACTCACGAATACCTGGACATCGATGAATTGTCGACCGTTGAGCTGACGAAGTTGAACAGCGCCGTGACTCCGCAGGACGACCAGTAGAACTGCAGATCGACTCTGCTCGATCCCAATCAATGAGAGAGGATGTCATGGTCACCAATATTGAAAGCCGCAAACCTTCCGTATTCAGCTGGCGCAACCTTGCGCGCGTAGGCCTCACCGCCGTGTTCGGCTTGTGGTTCTACTTCATCTGGAACAGCACCTCCCAGCTCAACAAGGAACTCAGCGCCAATGCAGACCAGTTCGCCGCAGCGAGCAACCTCGAGGTCGAATACAAGAACGAGATCCAGGAATGGAAGAACCTGCTGCTGCGCAGCAACAACCAGGCGAGCCTGGATAAGAACTGGACGGTCTACGAGAAGCAATACCAGAAGGTCGCCGCCTTGGCACAGGAGACCCTGCAACACAGCGACGTGCGGGCGATCAACGTCAAACTGAGCGCCTTCATCGAGGCCCATGCAGCCAATCGCGAAGAGTACAAGAAGAGCACCGAGATACTGGCCAGGAGCGGTTACGACCCACACCCGGCCGACGCCGCCGTGATGGGCCGGGACCGGCCCCTGCTCGACCTCTTGGCGGCCGCCGATACGGCCATGCAGGATGAGAAGGCCAACAACAGCGAAAGAGTGGTCGCGAAGACCAGAAGCCAGATTGAGCAGAGCCTCATCGCGCTGGGCCTGATCATTCTGATTCTGATCTGGCGACCAAGATCGTGACCCATCGCCTCTGAGCGGATCCACCTTCGCATATCGTCTTGCCTGCCGATCGAGTCGGCAGGAAGATTCCTCCGCTGCTGCCGCCAGTACCATCCATCCATCCATCCAGCCAGCCACGCCACTCCACCATGCGTCCGAAACCTCCCCCGAATTACCTCGCTGGCTACCCAGCCGCACTGGTGGCACAAGCTGCAGCAGCTGATTGACCAGGACAAGCTGTCCGATCTGTTGCGCCAGAGATATCCGCTGGCACATGAGGTGCGCACGGACAAGGCGCTGTACGACTACGTGCTGGAACTCAAGAACGAGTATCTGCGCAACGCCGGGCAACTGAGCAAGGTGGCGTTCGACAGCAAACTGCATGTCATCAGGAACGCGCTGGGGATGCACACCAGCATCTCGCGCGTACAGGGGGCAAACCTCAAGACCAAGCGCGAGATACGCGTGGCGACCGTCTTCAAGGAAATGCCGCCGGAATTCCTGCGCATGATCGTGGTGCACGAGCTGGCGCACATGAAGGAACGCGAGCACGACAAGGCGTTCTACCAACTGTGTATGCACATGGAGCCCAGCTACGCGCAGCTCGAATTTGATCTGCGGGTCTACCTGACTTACCTCGATGCGGGCGGTGCTGGATTATGGGGCGGAGATGGAAATTGAATTGCCTGAGAGCGGACAGTGGCGGACGACAGAAACTAACCCACAGCGGACCGACCGCCCTGTAATTTCGCTTCTCTAAAGCGGACGCCACACTGATTACAGATTATGTTTGAAGCGGCTCTCTTAGCAGTCGGCTGCTATATATCTACTTGGCAGCAACTGAATGCAACTCCTGCCTGATCTTTTCGAATCCAAGTGAGGATGCGCACGTCAAAGGCAAAACTCCATTTGATGGCAAATTGGAGTCTGCTCCATGCTGCAATAGTAATCTGACCAACAGCAGGCGTTGATCTTCCTGTCCCGGATGGGGGTAAATACAACCAATTGCCTCGCTTAATATACTGTAATCAAAAGACCGCGCGTTCGGATTTGCACCTCGTTCAAGCAATAGTCGGAAAATTTCCAGCTGATTTTTATTTAGCACACTTAGCGCGGAAAATATTGGAAGACTTGACTGAGAGGCATCGCCCGCAAGGTTGGGGTCTGCGCCAACATCAAGTAATAGCTTCAGGGCCTCTACATCCCCGTGGGATGCGGCAAACGAAAGAGGCGGTATGCCTAAGTATGCTGCCGCAGCATTCGGATTGGCCCCTTTGCTTAGAAGCATGCGAGTTACATCAAGTGTAATGTCGTTACTTGTTGCGTGCTCCCTCTGCCGAAGGGCTGTAATCAATACCGTATCGCCACGACAGTTCACTGCATTTGGATCGGCGCCTCGCTCGAGCAGAGATTTAACCAACGGCAAGTTGCTTTTCTGGACAGCCCAATGCAATGGTTGTTGTTCAAACGCTTTCCCTACGTAGTTCACGGACGGCACTGTCTCCAATAACTTTTCAGCCAATTCAGTATTGCCGCTCTTGATTGCTTTAGTCAGCTCAAACTGACTGCGCAAAATGACACCATTACATACCGGACGCATTAGCCGTATCGGTCTCCAGTCCACTCCATTAGGATATTTGTAGTCCTCCCTGCTAAAGCCACATCCGTTCTTTATCTGTTTATCGTCGTCGTTTTTCCCAGTCTTGAACCAACGAGTTGAGCCGATTTCATTTCCACACAAAATTTCCCATCCAGTCTGCGGCGTATATTTCAACCTGAAGTTCTTTTCATCGAAAATGCGATTATTGTTCTCGACCTTATAGGTTGCTTCGATAACGCCGTTATCAACTAGATCGAATGCCCCCGCATATGAATTAAGGCCGTAAAATCTGACTTCGAGTTGATGATTTGAAATTTGGCAATCGGATGCAACATCACCGCCAACTGTTAAGAGGTGCTTTAACTGCTTTGTGCCTTGCTTCAATATTCCATCATGTCTGCTAATCGCAGGTGCTGCGGCTGCCAGATCTTCATTCCATAACATTTTGTAGGAGATGCTAAAGGACTCATGGTTAGAGCAATCCGTAACCAAGAAGCCTTCTCCGTAATCTGCAAAAGATGCCAGCGGAAAAAAGAAAAATATGCATCCTAGAAGTAATCTGGTGAATGCTCGCTTGGAAGATTTGGATTTCTTACTCATTGCTGATTTAGTACTCCAGGTTCAATCTATTGCCAGCAGTTCAGAGGGCATAGCAAAGCTGCATTTGTTTACCCTATTGTCTACTCCAAAGCGGACATGCGTGAATGACTCCTCCTGGCCGATAGCGGAAGTCTACTCACAGTTTCTCACGCAGCAAAGCAGCCCTCACGGCATCAGTCTTCCAGCGCCCTCACCTTCACCGTCTTGCCCTTCACCTTGCCTGCCGACAATCGCTTCACGGCCTCGCGCGCGATGTTGCGCACCACCGCAACATAGGTGGACATGTCGGTCACGGTGATCTTGCCGACTTGCTCGCGAGTGAAGCCTGCTTCGCCGGTGAGCGCGCCCAGCACATCGCCGGGACGTATCTTCTCCTTGCGGCCGCCGAGTATCTGCAGCGTAACCATGGGCGGCACCAGCGGAGCGTTGTGTTCGCGTTGCAGGGTCGCAATGTCTTCCCACTCTGGGAAGATGCCCATGAGTTTGGCGATATTCTCGATGCGCCCCATTTCGGCGGGGCTGACAAGGTTAAAGGCGCTGCCTTCGGCATCTGCGCGCCCGGTGCGGCCGATGCGGTGGATGTGGACTTCGGGATCGGGCGTGACATCGACGTTGATGACGGCTTCGAGCTGGGCGATGTCCAGGCCGCGCGCGGCGACGTCGGTGGCGACCAGTACCGAGCAGCTGCGGTTGGCGAACTGGATCAGCACTTGGTCGCGTTCGCGCTGCTCCATGTCGCCGTTCAGGGTCAGCGCGTGGATGCCTTCGGCATGCAGCAGTTCGAGCAGGTCGCGGCATTGCTGCTTGGTATTGCAGAAGGCCAGCGTGCTGACCGGCCGGTAGTGCTTGAGCAGCGCGGCGACCGCTGGCAGGCGGGTCTCGCGGCGCACTTCGTAGAAATGCTGGCGGATCTTGCTGTCGTCATGCTGCTCGACCAGCTTCACTTCCTGCGGCTGGTACATGAACTGGCGCGCCAGGCGGGTGACGCCTTCGGGATAGGTGGCGGAGAACATCATGGTCTGGCGTGCGTGCGGGCAGCGCTTCACCACGAAGGCGATGGAATCGTAGAAGCCCATGTCCAGCATGCGGTCGGCCTCGTCCAGCACCAGCGTGTTGATGGCGTTCAGTTCCAGCGAACCTTGTTCGATGTGATCCATGATGCGGCCCGGCGTGCCGACCACGATGTGTGCGCCATAGCCCAGGCTGTCGCGTTGCGGGCGCATGGTACTGCCGCCGACCAGCGTGAGAATTTTGATGTTGTTCATGTAACGCGCCAGGCGGCGCAGTTCCTGCGTGACCTGGTCGGCCAGTTCGCGCGTGGGGCACAGCACCATGGCCTGCACGCCGAGATGGCGCGGATTGAGTTTGTTCAGCAGCGGCAGGCCGAAGGCAGCGGTCTTGCCGCTGCCGGTCTTGGCCTGGGCGATGAGGTCGTGCCCGGCCAGCGTGATCGGCAGGCTCTCCGCCTGGATGGGCGTCATGGTGAGATATCCGAGCTGCTGCAGGTTGTCCAGCATGGCGGGCGCCAGCGGCAGTTCGTTGAAAGATCGTCCGGCAGCTGCGGGGACGGCGGAAGATGGGATAGTTTTAGTCATGCGCGATTATCCCACTGGAGCGAGGCGTGCCTGTATAAATTTTAGGCGCTCGTGGTCCAGCCTTTGCATGCGCCCTTCTGGTTTGCGGTGCGCTGCTTTATCATCCTTGTGCACTTACCAATGAAAGGCACTGCGTACCATGTTCAGTCTGTTCGGCGCAAAACCTGACCACCCGATGTACGACGTGTTCGAGGCCAAACGGCTGCTGGCTGAACTGCCGCAGGACAATGCGCTGAAGGCTTTGGAGGAGATCACCTTCTGGCTGGAATCGATCAAGAGCGCTGCGGGGTTCATGCCCGAGCTGCGCACTGCGATCATCATGCTGCTGGACGAGACAGGGCAGCGGCGTCAGGCAGAACTGCTCGGGCGCTATCTGGATGCGCCGCATCTGCGGGATTTCCAGGGCCTGCATCTGTGGCAGGGCATCCATGCTTTCGCGCAAGCCCTGTCCGCCGCCTATGGCGCGAGCATCAGCGAATACCGGCATACCGACAAAAAGACGTATGAGCTCAAATCGCACATGCCGCTGGTCTGTGTGCGCCAACTGCAGGCCGTGGCCGCGCAGATGAAGCTTGAGCTGATGCGCTACATCGCAGTCGATGCCGCCACCTGGCAGCTGCTGTATGACGGCTACCGTTTCGCCGAAGAGGAACAGTGCACCGAGACCATGGTGCTGGCCTATCCCGGCCATGTCATCCACACCAGCCCGCAACGCGAGTTGCTGCACGTGCTGGTGCTGTACATCTCGTCGCCCGACACGCTGGC
>CAWEYD010000006.1:0-8711 GCA_963813255.1 uncultured beta proteobacterium
ATAAATCGCCATGCCCTGTTCCCCGCTTGAAGCCTGTACAATACGCACCACACGCAGACTCAACAGTACCAGAATTCTTTTGATTCCTGATGAAACCGATCCCATTCAATAAACCGTTCATCATTGGCCGCGAGCTCTCGCTGATCGCCGATGCCGTTTCCCGTGGCCATCTCTCCGGCGACGGGCATTACACCAAGCTGTGCAACCGCTGGTTCGAGGAAAGGCTGCATTGCCGTAAAGCGCTACTTACCCATTCCTGCACTGCCGCGCTGGAGATGTCCGCCATACTGTGCGATCTGCAGCCTGGAGATGAAGTAATCCTGCCTTCCTACACTTTCGTCTCAACGGCCAACGCTTTCGCCCTGCGCGGCGCAGTACCGGTGTTCGTGGACATCCGTCCGGACACGCTGAACATCGACGAGAAACTGATCGAGGCCGCCATCACGCCGAGGACCCGCGCCATCGTGCCGGTGCATTACGCGGGCGTGCCGTGCGAGATGGATGCCATCATGGATATCGCCCAGCGCCACAAACTTCTAGTGGTGGAAGACGCCGCGCAGGCGCTGCTCTCCACCTACAAGGGCAAGGCGCTCGGCACCATCGGCCATTTCGGCTGCCTGAGCTTCCACGAGACCAAGAACATCATCAGCGGCGAAGGTGGCGCGTTGCTGATCAACGACGAACGCTTCTTTGAGCGTGCCGAGATCATCCGCGAGAAAGGCACCAACCGTAGTCAGTTCTTCCGCGGTGAGGTGGATAAATACACTTGGGTGGACATCGGCTCATCCTACCTGCCGAGCGAGCTGGTGAGCGCATTCCTCTATGCGCAACTGGAACGGGCCGACGAGATCACCGCACAGCGCTGCCGTATCTGCTCCGCCTATGCCGAACAACTGGCGCCGCTGGAGCAATCGGGCAAGCTGCGCCTGCCCCGCTTCGACGCAGACAGCAATGGCCACATGTTCTACACGCTGCTCGACAGCCTTGCCACGCGCACAGCACTGATCGCGCACCTTAAGGCGCAGGGCATCCATCCGGTGTTCCATTACGTGCCGCTGCATTCCTCTCCCGCCGGACGCAAATATGGCCGTGTCAGCGGGAACATGCAGGTGACCGACGACCTGAACGAGCGCCTGTTGCGCCTGCCGCTGCATTACGAGATGGACGACGCCGATGTGGCACGCATCAGTGCGGCGATCCGGGATTTCTTCGCTGCCTGATGCTGTTCAATTCATACGGTTTCATCTTCCTTTATCTGCCGGTGGTTCTACTGGGCTTCTTCTGGCTGGCCCGGATAAGCCACTCCTTTGCCGCAGGCTGGCTGGCCCTGGCCTCCTTGTTCTTCTACGGCTACTGGAATCCAGCCTACACTGGCCTGTTGCTTGGCTCCATTGTATGCAACTACGCATTCGGTATCTGGATAGTCAAAGCCTCTGCCGGAAAGGACTGCGCACGCAAGAAACAGTTGCTCGTTTTCGCCATCGCAGCCAATCTACTGCTGCTGTGCTATTACAAATATGCCAATTTCTTCCTGGGCAGCATCAACTCGGCTGCCGGAAGCGAATGGACTCTGGGCGAGATTATTCTTCCCTCGGCATCTCGTTCTTCACCTTCACCCAAATCGCATTCCTGGTCGATACCTATCAAGGCAAGGTGAAGGAATACAACTTCATCCACTACACCCTGTTCGTAACCTATTTCCCCCACCTGATCGCCGGGCCGGTGCTACACCACAAAGAGATGATGCCGCAGTTTGCGCATACTTCCACCTATCGTTTCAGCTACGAAAATCTGGCAGTAGGCGGTACGATCTTCTTCATCGGCCTCTTCAAGAAGATCATCCTGGCTGACGGCATCGCAGCCTATGTCCCCCCCGTATTCAACGCACCGGCGGCCGGGGTAGAATTGACTTTGATCGAGGCTTGGGGTGGCGCACTTTGCTTTACCCTCCAGTTGTATTTCGACTTCTCCGGCTACTCGGATATGGCAATCGGCCTGTCGCGCATGTTCGGCGTAACCCTGCCCTTGAATTTCCACTCCCCTTACAAATCGGTGAACATCATCGAGTTCTGGCGTCGCTGGCACATGACGCTGTCTCGGTTCCTCCGCGACTATTTGTATATCCCGCTCGGCGGGAACCGTCGCGGCAAGGTTCGCCGTCATCTCAACCTGATGACGACCATGCTGCTCGGCGGACTCTGGCATGGCGCGGGTTGGACATTCGTGATCTGGGGCGGGCTCCACGGTTTGTATCTGGTCATCAATCACGCCTGGCATAGCCTGCGCCGCCGTTTGGGGCAGGATCCTGCGCAGCCGCTATCACGCCCCATGCATCTGGCTTCAGCGGTACTTACTTTCCTCGCAGTCACTGTGGCTTGGGTGTTTTTCCGCGCCGATTCTTTCGGCGATGCGATGAGCATCGTACATGCCATGTTCGGCGGGAATGGCTTTGCATTGCCGGATACCTGGCTGGCAAAGTGGGGGACGGCTGGACAGTGGCTGGCAACACATGAAGCCGTCGCCTTCGGTAAGAACAACGGATTGATCGGTGGAGGCGCGATCAACTGGATCTGGATATCGCTGCTCATCATATGGCTCGCTCCCAACACGCAGCAGATCATGCGCCATTTCCGGCCCGCGCTTGATGTTCCGCCGGGCACGGTGCTCACTCGCATAACCTGGCGTCCCACGCTTCTCGCTGCCGTGCTGGTCTGTTCACTCGGGTTTGTCGCTCTCATCAACCTGAACCAGCAATCCGAATTCCTGTATTTCCAGTTCTGATGGCCTCGCACGCGCACAAGCATTACGTCTGGATCGCCGCAGCCCTTCTCGGGATGACGCTGCTACCCATAATCGCGCTGAACATGTTGCTGAGTGCGCGCACGCTTGGCGACAACGACAAGGTGATTCAGGCCAGCAGCTGGCAACAGCGCACGCATGGGGTGACCTATGCGCCCACGCTGAGCGACACAGCTTTGTTCAAGGCATTGCGGCTGCACGACCGCCTGCCCGAGATCAATACTGTCGTGCTTGGCTCTTCCACTGCGCTTGGGATCACCCAGGACATGTTCCCTGCACCGTTGAAGACCTACAATTTCGCACAGACCGGACATGGACTGCTTGCCGTCATCGGTGAAGCCGAATGGTTGATCAGCCATGCCGACAAAGTCAGATATGTCGTGGTTCCTCTCGACTGGTCGCTCGGATTCGTCTATCAGGCTGGCGAACCCGTATCATTCGACCTCGCCGCAGCCACCACTCAGCGGACTGCTACTCATGACGTCCCGTTGTCGAACAGGATGGTCGATGCATTGTCTTATCCGCGTGTCGCCAACCTGCTCGACGCTTTGCGCATGATCGCGCAAAGCGGGGGGCGCAGCTCAGCTTTTCGGCAGTATTTCCTGCAAGGGGTGAGCGACGACTACCTTTGTGCCGATGGTACTCCGGCCAAGGATTTCGACTCGATCCACTGGGGAAGCTGCACCGGTTTTCGCTTCGACGGCAGCGCCACCTTCGCAAATTCGGATCCGGTAAAAGATGCCCGTCCATTAGTCTATTCCGCCACGACTTCAAGTTCGAAGTATGTCCTGAACCTGACCAAGACCAGTGGTGAACCGAGCGCGGTCGTATTGAGCCGTTTGTCCGGGCTAGCTCGCCAAGCCGAACAGAAAGGGGGCAAATTGTTGTTGTTCATGCCGCCCTTGTTGCCCGGCATGGAAGACGCTTTCGCCCGTCATACACAGTTGGCTCCGATCCTGGCGCATACCAAGACGACATTGCGCACCTGGGCCGAACGCGAGAACATCCCGCTGATCGATGCGGGAGCATCGGAACGATTCGGCTGCGATGCCGGCGAATTCATCGACGAACATCACGCTTTGCCCTCCTGCTACCGCAAGATAATCCCGCAATTCTGGCGCCGGGTTGCTCCTCCGGCAAAATGAATCTCCCGCACAGCACCACTTACTGAGTCCACCATGTTCGACGCACAGACCAAACCCTACTGGATACTTTTCCTGATCGCTGCGGCAAGCTTCATCCCGGCCATCGGCTTCTATTACGTCGGGGAAGAGGCGATCTTTCCCATAGTCTCTCAAGAGATGTGGGAGCGCGACGTCTGGCTGAAACAATATCTGTACGGACTGGACGTGCAGCACAACCCGCTCTTCAACTGGCTGATCATGCCGTTCTCGGCCCTTTTCGGCTGGGAACACGTGCTCTCCGTGACCCGCATCCTCACGATCACTTCGTCATTGGTGACGGCGCTGACATTAGCCTGGCTCGCCCGGCGCCTCTTCCGGGACGAACGCTTCGCCGCCTTCACCGCGCTGGCTTATCTTTGCACGGCAGACCTGCTGCTGTACCACGGCTGGTTGAGCTATGTCGATCCGCTGTTCGCGATGTTCGTCTTCGCCGCCATCGCGACCTTATGGATAGGAGCGCTTGAACGCCGCCTCACCCTGGTCGTTCTCTCCGGCGTGCTGCTGACCTGCGCTTTTTTGAGCAAAGCACTTACGGCCTACATCTTTTACGGCGGCGCATTGTTCGTCCTGTTGTTCGAAGGCGGCCAGCGTCGTTTCCTGCTGCACTGGCGAACCCTGCCCGTGCTGATCGTATCGCTCTGCGGCCTGTTCATCTGGTATGCCGCCATCCCGGACGGGGCGGCGCAGGGCGAGCGTATGTTTGCCGAGCTTACTCACAAGCTGGACCATCCAGGATTAGCCGAGTACCTGCTCAGAATGCTCTCGTTCCCGCTCGAGGTGATACTCTGGCTCTCACCGCTGGCGCTGCTGGCGATCTACTTGTGGGTGCGCAAACGCTATCTCAAAGAAACGATCCCGGCCCAGCACGTGCTGTTTATTACCGCCTGCGGCATCGCATTGCTGAACTTCCTGCCGTACTGGATTTCGCCGCGTGGCGGCATACGCTATTTGCTCCCGCTCTACCCGCTGTTTGCACTGATCGCAGCACGTGTCGTGTGGCGATCGGGAGAAGCGGCGATAGCACTGGCACGCAAATGGATCGTTGCCGTGCTGGTGCTCAAGCTCGCCGTTGTACTGGCCGCCTTCCCGTATTATCAGAACCAGTATCGCGGCAAGAACTACAATGATGCGGCGGCGGATATTTTGAAGCTGGTGCAGGGCACACAGCTCTACACCATGGATGTCAGTTCGGCTGGGCTGAGCGTGACGGCCTACCTCAACGAACGACGCCTTCCGGCTACCGCCTTGCAGTGGCCGCCTGCCCAGTGGTCATCCGGTTTCGTGATCGCGCGCACCGCTGATGAAACAATGGGGAAGGTGTACAAAAAATACCGCCTGGGGGGAGACAATCTGTATCTGCTATGCCGCGGCGAAGCATGCAACAAGCCGCAGTGAACCGCTATTTGACCAACCGGTGGTAGACGTCCAGCGGGTGACGGAACGAATAGCCCAGCGAAGCATACAGGTTGAGCACAGCAAGGTTGGCAGCAGAAATCGAGCTCTTCACTTCGGCGTGACCCGCCGCAAACAATTCGGCGCTCACCGCGCTCCACCAGTATTTCGCCCTTCCCTTGCCGCGCTGCGATTCGGCTACCGCATGCAACACCAGGTTGTTATCGGCATGGGCGATGAAGCCCGCCAGCTCATCATGCCAATACAGGCCGTACACTGCGCCCTTCTCGTAAAGCTGGCGCAGCCAGTTGTCATAACGGAAGTCGGCGCGCGCCTTGTCCAGATTGAAATCGCGATGAAAGCGTCCGTGTGCGAAAGCACCATGGCAGATCTGCAGCAAACCTTCCCACTCTGCCTGTTTGGAGACCGTGGCATCCGGGTGCACGACCGGTTTCAGCTTCTGCTTCGTGCAATAAGGCTCCAGCAATGTGTCGCAATAATGGAAGCCGTACTTGTGCAACAGATGCTTATCCGCCAGCGGATCGACCTTGATGGTGTAATGTCCCGGCGTCTGCACCGCCTCGCGCAAAGCCGCTTCGCTGTACTCGACGACCTCGGCGGTATGCATACCGAATACCGCCTCATCCCACGGGGTGTCTTTAATCATGTTCATCGAACGTCGCCCGTCTGACAATATAGAGCGGGCGTTTCTTGCTCTCGTCGAAAGTCTTGCCCAGATAAATGCCAAGGATGCCGAGGATGCCGATGATGACACCGCCGATGAAATACAGCGAGACGATCAGGCTGCTCCATCCCAGAATGGGTACACCATACACCGTCGCACGTACCAAGGCATACACGCCGTAGCAGAAGGCGAAGAACGCCATCAGGAAACCGAAACGCACCGCCAGGCGCAACGGCTTATCGGAATAGGCGATGATGGTCTCGGTGGCGAGCTTCCACAGCTTGGCAAAAGTGTAGCTGGACTGCCCCTCGTGCCGCTCCGCATGTTGAACTTCGATACTGGCCGTAGGGAAACCCATCCATTGCACGAGGCCGCCGAAGAAGCGCAGCTGCTCGCGCATCTTGCGGAAGCTCTCCACCACTTTGCGCGACATGATGCGGAAGTTGCCGGTCTCGCCGTCGTATTCCATGTCGGCAAGATAGCTGAACAGCTTGTAGAACAGCCAGGAAGTGAAGCGCTTCAGCAACGGATCCTGGCGCCGGCCGCGCCGCGCCAACACGATGTCGTAGCCTTCCTGCGCCTTGGCATACAGGCGCGGGATCTCTTCCGGACGGTCCTGCAGGTCGCAATCCATCACTACCACCCAGTCGCCCTCGCAATGATCGAGACCGGCAGTGATGCCATAGTGCTGCCCGAAGTTGCGGCTGAACTGGATGCCTTTGACACGCGCATCCTGCCTGGCCAGGCGCTCGATGACCTGCCACGAGCCGTCGCCGCCGCAATCCTCCACCAGCACGATCTCGAAGTCCGGCGAGATCGTTTCCAGCGCTTGCTTCAGGCGCAGATATAGCTCGTCGAGACAGCTTTCCGCCTTATAGACGGGTACGACGACGGAAATAAGTGGGATGTTCTTTTGCATGGCATGCATTCTAATCGTTCCCGGCAGCGACCGGTTTCCTCGCGATCACCAGGAGCGAGCCGCCAAACGGAAAGCGCAGCCCCAGGCGTATCAGCACACGCTCGACGGCCATCACGCCGCCCATCACCGCGTTGGCCAGTTTGCTGATGCTCAGCCCCGCCGCATCCATCTGGTCCTCCATCCCGGTACCTGCCGGCGTGCGCAACAGCCGTGCCGCCAGCATCAACGGCAGCAAAAGGGAGATGAACGAGGTGCTGTATTCCACCTTGAATCCGGCACGCTTCAGCTTCTGCACCAGTTCGTCGCGCGTATAACGCCGTTTGTGATGGGCGAAATCGTCCATACGGCTCCACATCCAGCGATGCTGGGGGACAGTGAGCGCCACACCGCCGCCGCTCTTGCATGCCTGAAACAGTTGCACCAGCACCGCCTCGTCATCCTCGATGTGCTCCAGCACATCGAACGCGCCGATCAGGTCGAACTCGTCGCGGAACGGGATGTGGCTCGCATCCATCTGAAACAGATTGGCATCCGGCAAACGTCGTGCGGCAAAGCCCAGACCCTCGGTATAGATGTCACTGGCGCTGAGACTGGCATGTGGGAAAGCCGCTCTCACACCTGACAATACGTATCCGGTACCACACCCTATCTCCAACACCTTGTCCGGAGCGAAAAAATACTTGCGCAATGCATCCCTCAGGATGTCATTGCGCGAGACGAACCAGAAATGCGTGGGCTCGACTTCGACCATCAGTTCGAAGAACTTGGGATTGAAACCGTCGTTCTGCGCGGCAAGCCGGGGGGCGAAGGTGAGGAAGCCGTCGCGCTCGGCCGGGATGTGGCCGCATTTTGGACAGCGCCAATCTGCGGCAGCAAAGCCATTTTGGCATTCAAGACAGAATTTCATATCCGGTGTTATCGCAGTTCATAAAAATATCGGGATGAGCCTGATTTCTCTTCGTGCACGCACGAATCGGTTAACCGATCATGTGCGAGTGCGGCATAATCCCGTCCCATCATTGCACCATACCAATCCGAAGCCAGTGAAGACCCTCTTCAACAAAAGTATCCATAGCGAATTCTTCCGCTTCCTGCTGGTAGGGGCGACTAACACCATCCTCGCCTACGTGCTCTACCTGCTGCTACTCAATTTCAGCACTTATCTTTATGCCTATTCCATCTCGTACTGCATCGGCGTGGTGGTCTCGTACATCCTGAATGCCCGCTTCGTTTTCAGGAAAGAACTCTCTTGGCGCCGTTTCATGCAATTCCCCATCGTCTATATTATCCAGTATTCGCTGGGAGCGGTGATCCTGTGGCTGCTGGTTGGTCAGGCCGGCGTCTCTCCCGAGTTGGCGATGCTGGGTGTGGTCGCCGGAACCATTCCGGTCACATTCTTGGCCAGTCGATTCATCCTGAAGAGAGAGTAGACTCACTCGCACCGTAGGAGCATCGCCATGTCATTGCCCCTGTCGAACAACAGGACGCACAGTGCCTCAGAATTCATTATTAGAGGACTACAGCTGCACCTGTTATGCAGCCCGGTAGATTTTCTCATACTCCTGTGCCACTTCACGCCAACCATGCACATAGCACGGAGGAGCGATTCCCCGCTGCAATTGTCTGCGTACCGCACTCTCCCATTCTTCGAGCGGCACATTCAGAGGGACGACCGCCCCGGCTTCTTTGCTCACCTCTGTCGCTGCTCCGCACACGTTGGACACTACAACAT
>CAWEYD010000007.1:0-6400 GCA_963813255.1 uncultured beta proteobacterium
GCAGGTTCGACCCCGTCGACGAGGAACTCGGCGAGTCCGTTGTCTTGCTGCACGGACATTGATTAAACGCCTTGCTTCAGGCTGGCCTCGATGAAGGGATCGAGATCGCCGTCGAGCACCTTTTGCGTATTGGAGATTTCGACGTTGGTGCGCAGGTCCTTGATGCGCGACTGGTCGAGCACGTAGGAGCGGATCTGGTGGCCCCAGCCGACGTCGGTCTTGGTGGCTTCCAGCTTGTCGGCTTCGGCCTGGCGCTTGCGCAACTCCAGCTCGTACAGGCGCGACTTCAGCATGGACATCGCCTCGGCCTTGTTGCGGTGCTGCGAGCGGTCGTTCTGGCATTGCACGACGATGCCGGTCGGAGCGTGGGTGATGCGGATCGCCGAGTCGGTCTTGTTGATGTGCTGGCCGCCCGCGCCGGACGCGCGGAAGGTGTCGATGCGCAGGTCGGCCGGGTTGATGTCCACTTCGATGGAGTCGTCCACTTCGGGGGAAACGAACAGGCTGGCGAAGGAGGTGTGGCGACCGCCCGAGGAATCGAAGGGCGACTTGCGCACCAGGCGGTGCACGCCGGTCTCGGTGCGCAGGTGGCCGTAGGCGTATTCACCCTCGACCTTGAGCGAGGCGCTACGGATGCCGGCGACGTCGCCGTCGGTCTGTTCCAGCACCTCGACCTTGAAGCCCTTGCGTTCGCAGTACCTGAGGTATTGGCGCAGCAGCATCGAGGCCCAGTCGCAAGCCTCGGTGCCGCCGGCACCGGCCTGGATGTCGATGAAGCAGTTGTTCGGGTCTGCCGGGTTGGAGAACATGCGGCGGAATTCGAGCGCGGCGACGCGCTTCTCGATATCCTGCTACGTCGGCGGCGATGCTCAACAGGCTGTCGTCGTCGTTCTCGGCCTGCGCCATCTCGAACAATTCGGCGGCATCGTCGAGATTCTGGCCGATCTGGGTGAGGCCGAGCACCACGTCTTCCAGCGACTTGCGTTCGCGGCCCAATTCCTGGGCGCGCTTCGCGTCGTTCCAGATGGCCGGGTCTTCGGCGAGTTGATTGACTTCGGCTAAGCGTTCCTGCTTGTTGTCGAAGTCAAAGAAACCTCCGTAATTCATTGCTGCGGTTACGCAAATCTTGCAGGGAGTTGGATAGGGCGTTGAGTTGTTCGGCTTCCATGGGTTACGTCTTGTTGGTTGTTGCTTGGAAAGGCGGCGATTATACACGGCCTGAACATTCCCAAGGACCGAAGCCGTGTCTGCTACAGGAACAGCAGACCGAGCGCGACACCCGCGGCGATGGCGAGGAAGCCGACGGCCAGGTGTCTGGCCAGCGCCAGACCGCCGATGAAGCAGCCAGGCCGAATTTGAACATCATGTTGGAGAGGAAGGCGAGGGCGATGGCCGTGACGGTCTGACGCTGCTCAGTTTATCCATGTGAAACAGGCGCAGGCTGGAAAGCGCGATGGCATCCACGTCGGTCAGTCCGGAAACCATGGCGACGACATACAGGCCGCTGCTGCCCGCTACATCGGAGAGCCAGGCGGAACAGAGCAGCACGACCACGTACAGCAGTCCGAAAGTCAGCGCCGCGTGGATCTCGGTCGGGTTGGCGGTTTCCGGCATGGGCAGTTCGCCTGCGTTCTTCAGCCGTTTCCAGTTGAACAAGGTGGCGACAAGACCAAATAACAGGCCCAATCCCATCACCGGGGCGAGTGCTTGAGTATTGCGGGAGAAATGATTCCGCTGACGACCATGAGCCGCAACCAGCACGACCTGACTGGCGATCAGGATCACCACCGCCGACAGACGCAGCATGCCGTCATTGAGTTTGCTGTGTTTGGCATAGACCAGGGTGGTGGCGGTGCTGGAAACCAGACCGCCGAAAAAGCCCAGCAGCGGCGCGCCATAGCGCTGGTCCCGTCCAGCGCAGTGCGACATAACCCGCCAGGCTCAGGCCGGAGATCAGCACCACCATCATCCACGCCTGGTGCGGGTTGAACGCCTCGTAGGGGCCGTAGTTCTGGTCGGGCAGGATGGGCAGGATGACGAAGGTCAGCACCGAGAATTGCAGGATGGAAACCAGGTCGCGGCGCGTCAGCCGCTGCGTCATGCCGCGCAGTTCGGGCTTGAAATAGAGCAGGGTGGTGGTGGCGATGGCCAGCATGACGGCGAGCTTGGAGTAACCGAACCAGACCAGTACGCCCAGGGCAGTAACTCAGCAGCAGGGCGACCACGGTGGTGGTGCCGGGATCGTTGATTTCTTCCGGGGCATCGTTGAGGTAGGCAGCGATGATGGTTCCCGCAATGGCAAGCAGGCCCGCCAATCACCAGCCAGGGCGAGCCGATCTTGTCGGAGAGCAGGGCCAGCAGGGTGCCGAGCACGGCGACCAGCGCAAAAGTGCGCAGCCCGGCTTTGGCGGAGGGATTGCGCTCGCGCTCCAGGCCGATGAGCAGGCCGATGGCAAGACTGGTCAGGAATTGCGGCAGTGCTTCGATGCCGTTGCCTTGTAACAGAGTCGGTTCCACGATCTCAATCTCCTGCCCAGTGCCGCACGATAAGCTGCAGGCTCTCGCTGCCATTGTATTCATTGACACTCAGGCTGTATACGGCGTGGATTTGCTCGGGCGCGGGTTCGGCGGAAAAGAAACGGATGGCATCGAAACTGCCGGCGGGCGAGGACAGTTTCAGCTTGAGGTGTTTTTCGCCGACCACGCGCTGGGTTTGCACGCGAAAATCGCCTTCGAACAGCGGTTCCGGGAAACCTTGCCCCCATACCTGGCGCTGCAGATCGCGCGCAATGCTTAAAGTGAATTCTCTCGTCTCCAGCGCGCCGTCGGTTGCAATGGTCTTCACCAGCGACTCGGCGTCGAGCAGTTCTTGTGCAACGACTTCAAAGGCTTGACGGAATTCGTTCAGGTTATTTTCGCGTGATGCTCAAGCCCGCCGCCATGGCGTGCCCGCCGAATTTTTGCATCAGATGCGGGTGGCGTTTGGACACCAGATCGAGCGCATCGCGCAGATGCAGACCGGCGATGCTGCGCCCCGAGCCTTTCAGTTCGCCGGTTTGGGAGCGCGCAAAGGCGATCACCGGACGGTGGAATTTGTCCTTGAGGCGCGAGGCGAGAATGCCGATCACGCCCTGATGCCAGTCTTCGTCGAACAGCGCGAGCGACCGGGCATCGGCGGGGTCGAAGGATTCCAGGGCAGCCAGTGCGCTTTCCTGCATATCGGCCTCGATGCTGCGCCGTTCCTGGTTGAGCGCGTCCAGCCTGGCGGCGATGTCGCCGGCTTCGGCGGCATCGTCGGTGAGCAGGCAGCGGATGCCCAGCCCCATGTCTTCCAGACGCCCGGCGGCATTCAGGCGCGGGCCGACAATGAAACCCAGTTCGTAAGACGTTGCCTGTGCCGCCGGCCTGCGCGCCACCTGCAGCAGGGCCTGAATGCCGGCACAGGTGCGTCCGGCGCGGATGCGCTGCAAGCCCTGCTGCACGAGGATGCGGTTGTTGTCGTCCAGCTTGACCACGTCGGCCACGGTGCCGAGCGCGACCAGGTCGAGCAGGTTGCCGAGGTTGGGTTCGGGCTGATCGGCAAAGGCGCCGCGCTTGCGCAGTTCCGCGCGCAACGCCAGCAACACATAAAACATCACGCCCACGCCGGCCAGATTCTTGCTGGGGAAGGTGCAGCCGGGCTGGTTGGGATTGACGATGCACAGCGCATCCGGCAGCGCATCGCCGGGCAGGTGGTGGTCGGTGACCAGCACTTGCATGCCCAGTCGATTGGCTTCGGCCACGCCTTCCACGCTGGCGATGCCGTTATCCACGGTGAGCAGAATATCGGGTTCAGACTTGGCCGCAAGGTGCACGATCTCCGGCGTCAGGCCGTAGCCGTATTCGAAACGGTTGGGCACGATGAAATCCACTCTCGCGCCAAGGGCGCGCAGGCCGCGCATGGCCACGGCACAGGCCGTTGCGCCATCGGCATCGTAATCGGCCACGATCAGTATCTTCTTCTTGTCCGCAATGGCATCGGCCAGGAAGCAGGCCATCTGCTCCGCGTTTTTCAGCAGGGAGAAAGGCAGCAGGCGCTTGATATCGGTATCCAGTTGCACGGTGTCCTGGCGATGCCGCGGGCCGCGTAGATGCGCGCCAGCAAAGGCGCGATGCCGGATGCGGCCAGACGCTGGGCGGTGTCTTCCGGATAGGGGCGTTGGGTGATTTTGCTCATTGGGCCGCTTGTATTGGTTTTGTCATGGTCCAGTATTGATTTTGACGCAGTGTAGCAGAGCGGTAATCGTCTTTTTACGCCAGTTCGGTTAGAATGCCGCCCTCACAAAAAACGACACAGGCATATCGTGGCATTGATTGTTCAGAAATACGGCGGCACCTCAATGGGCAGCCCCGAGCGCATCAGGAATGTTGCGCAGCGCGTCGCAAAATACAAGGCACAGGGACATCAGGTCGTGGTCGTGGTTTCCGCCATGAGCGGCGAGACCAACCGCCTGATCGCACTGGCCAAGGAAATCCAGAAACATCCCGATCCGCGCGAACTCGACGTGGTGATCTCCACCGGCGAACAGGTGACCATCGGCCTGCTGTCGATGGCGCTGAAGGATATCGGTCTGGAAGCCAAGAGCTACACCGGCGCGCAGGTCAAGATTCTGACCGACAGCGCCTTTACCAAGGCGCGCATCGTCAGCATCGACGAACAGAACATCCGCGCCGATCTGGCCAACGGCAACGTGGTCGTGGTGGCGGGTTTCCAGGGCATGGACGCAAACGGCAATATCACCACGCTGGGACGCGGCGGTTCGGATACCACCGGCGTGGCCATCGCGGCCGCGCTGCGTGCCGACGAATGCCAGATTTACACCGATGTGGACGGCGTCTATACCACCGACCCGCGTCTGGTTCCCGAAGCGCGCCGCCTGAAGAGCATCACGTTCGAAGAGATGCTGGAAATGGCGAGCCTGGGTTCCAAGGTGCTGCAGATCCGCTCGGTCGAATTCGCCGGCAAATACAAAGTCAAACTGCGCGTGCTCTCCAGCTTTACGGACGAGGGCGAGGGTACGCTGATCACTTTCGAGGAAGGCAATAAAATGGAACAGGCAATCATTTCAGGTATCGCGTTCAACCGCGACGAGGCAAAGATCACCGTGCTGGGCGTGCCCGACAAGCCCGGCATCGCTTACCAGATTCTGGGCCCGGTCTCCGATGCCAACATCGACGTGGACATGATCATCCAGAACGTCGGCGTGGACGGCACCACCGACTTCTCCTTCACCGTGCATCGCACCGAGTTCGCCAAGGCGATGGACATCCTGAAGAACAAGGTGCAGCCGCATATCGGCGCGCGCGACGTGGTCGGCGACAACAAGGCGGCCAAGGTTTCCGTGGTCGGCGTCGGCATGCGTTCGCACGTGGGCATCGCCAGCAAGATGTTCCGCACCCTGGCGGAAGAAGGCATCAACATCCAGATGATTTCCACCTCCGAAATCAAGATCTCCGTGGTCATCGACGAGAAATATCTGGAGCTGGCCGTGCGTGTATTGCACAAGGCCTTCAATCTGGACCAGGAAGACGCATAAATCGTTTGACCACTTAGCCTCTAATCAGTATCATTCGCGGCCTTCGGAGAGGTGGCCGAGTGGTCGAAGGCACGCCCCTGCTAAGGGCGCATACGAGCTTAAACTTGTATCGAGGGTTCGACACTCAATTGTCGCCAACTGAATTCGCGCTCTTGCCTCTGGAGTCGTGGATGCCCCGGAGTTTGCCTCGACGGCCTGCGCCTCTTTTCCCGGGCTAAATTTCAAACTCGTCGGGTTTGAACGGCGGAGATCTGAACGACAACACAGCCACCATTCGACGACTCTCCCGGCCGCCCCCAGTTCCAGCGCGACGGATTTCCCCAACGGTGCGATGCCGCTTCCCGCGAACTCGGTCGTGGCGCTTCGCGTGGTGTTGGTTTTGCCCGGTTGATTCCCGGACACCGCCTTTGTCACGGACACTTTCGCCGTGTAATGGACTCCGTCGGATTCAAGTGCCGGCAACAGGCGAAACAGAAGATTGGGAGCAGACACCGAATAACCAGTCGCGACAGTGCCGTTGGTACGGGTCTCTGCTCCAATCCGTACTGAGGCCTCCTGTCTGTCGTTCACAACTATTCGCGGTGCTGAGAGCACCACCACCGGTTGGCGACTGAACTCCTTCTGATCGAAGCCATCCAGAACCAGCTTCAAATTCTCAGGCACTTCGGCCACGCACGCGTCCACCGACAAAGCGATCGCGGAGTTGGGTTTCTCTTTCATCGAGGAATCCGCTTCACTTGCCGCGGCCGGGTGTGGCCTCAATGAGATACCCCGGATAAAGCCGCGTGCCCAAGAGGTCCGTTCGAGCACAAACTCCGCGATAT